>NZ_JAPNLJ010000003.1:0-233613 GCF_026627445.1 Streptomyces sp. H27-H1 | reverse complement strand
CTGCTGCTCGCCGCCCTCGCGGAGACCGGCGGCTTCGGCCAGGGAGTGCCCGAGCGCGAGGGCGAGGCGCGGGTTGCCGCCGCTGGCCTGGTGGATCCGGCCCGCGAGGCGGGCCGGGAGCCCGCGGCGCACCAGTAGTTCGGCGATCTCGTCGGTGCCGAGCGGGGGCACCCGTATGTGGGGGGTGTCCGGTCCGCAGAGGGGCTCGCTGAGCGGGGATCCGCCCTGGACGCACTCGGCGGCGAGGACCCGTACCCGCGGCGGGGTGAGGCGCAGTGCGAAGCGGAGCAGGTCGATGCTCTCCGCGTCGAGCCACTGGGCGTTGTCGAGCGCGAGGAGGACGGGGCCGCGTGCGGCGAGGGTGCGCAGCACCTCGACGACGGCGAGGCGCAGGGCGACGTGGTCCCGCCCGGCCCGTGGCGCGTCGGTTTCCCGGCGGAGGAAGGCGATGGCGGTGCGCTGCGGTCCGGAGAGGCTGTCCAGCGCGGCGGCGGGTACGGAGGCGAGGAGAGCGGCGGCCGAGGCCTCGGGTATCCACCGGTCGGTGGCGCCGGGGGCGAGCAGCAGCACGGTCTCGTGGCGCAGCGCGGCGGCCTCGGTGAGGGCGCGCAGCACCTCGGTCTTGCCCGCGCCGGCGGGTCCGGTGAGCAGGACGCGTCCGTGCGTGGTCAGCGCGCGGTCGACCGCCTTGATCAGTTCACCGTGTCCGACGGTCGGGTGTCCGCCCGTCGTGTCAGCGTGCCCCGCCGCCACCACTCACAGCCACCAGCCTCTCGCTTGCCCGTTCCTGTGTCCTTCCTGTGAGACGCGACAATACGAGGTCGGATGCCCGGCGGCCCCGGATTGTGACGCAGATTCCAGTCACGTGACCGGAAAACCCGCCGGACCTGCCGATACGTGGGGTATCGGCAGGTCCGGGGGCTCGCTTGGTCCGTACTATCGCTCCGTCAGAGCGAGTTCACGCCGGGTGGGGCCGGGTGGGGCGGGTGGGGATCCGGCTCAGAAGCCGAGACTCCAGGAGTCGATCTTGCCGGTGTCGCCGCCTGCGTTGTCGTTGACGCGCAGCTTCCAAGTGCCGTTCGCGACCTCGGCGGAGGCGTTGACGGTGTAGGTCTGGTTGATGTTGTCGGCGCTGCCGCCGGCGCGGTTGTGGAGCGTGTACACGGAGCCGTCGGGGGCGATCAGGTCGACCTTGAGGTCACCGATGTAGGTGTGGACGATGTTCACGCCGACCTTCAGGGTGGCCGGGGCGTTGCCCGCGACCCCGCTGACGGTGATCGGGCTCTCCACCGTGGCGTTGTCGGCGATGGCGAAGTCCCCGGTGTTCTCGAAGGACGGGGTGGTGGGCGTCGAGGTCACGGCCGTCACGGCCGCGGCCGCGTCGGCGAGACCGGTGCCGCAGCCGCCGGTGCAGGTGCCGGCCAGCGGGCGGGCGGTCGTCTTGATGGCCGACTCGACCTGCGCCGGGGTGAGCGACGGCTTGGCGGCGACGAGGAGCGCGGCGAGGCCCGCGATGTGCGGGGCGGCCATGCTGGTGCCCTGGTACGGCTTGTAGATCTCGGCGCCGGGGGTGGTGGCGCCGTTGTTCAGGGTGGAGAGGATGCCGTTCTCGGGGGTGGTGACGGTGCCGGGCGTGTCGGTGCTGCGGCGGGTCTCACCGCCCGGGGCGGAGACGTCGATGATCGTGCCGTAGTTGGAGTAGAAGGAGCGGTCTCCGGTGCGGTTGGTGGAGGCCACGTTGATCACGTTGTTGCAGCTGGCGGGCGAGAAGCCGGAGGCGTCGGCGTTGCTGTTGCCCGCGGCCACGACGACGGTGGTGCCGCGGCCGACGGCGGCGTTGATCGCGTTCTGGTACGTGGCGGTGCAGGCTCCCGAGCCGCCGAGGGACATGTTGATCACCTTGGCGGGGGTGGCGTTCGCCGGGATGCCCGAGACGGAGCCGCCGGAGGCCCAGGTGATGGCGTCGACGATGTCCGAGGTGGCGCCGCCGCACTTGCCGAGCACGCGGACGGGCTGGATCTTCGCGTTGTACGCGATGCCCGCGACGCCCTTGGAGTTGTTGGTGGCGGCCGCGATGGTGCCGGCCACGTGGGTGCCGTGCCAGGAGGAGCCGCTGGCCGTGGAGCCGGTGCCGCATTCGCCGGCGGCGCTCCAGTCGCCCTGGTCGGCCGGGTTGTTGTCACGGCCGTTGCCGTCGCGGGCGGCGGTGGAGCTGGAGATGAAGTCGTAGCCGGCGACGACGTTCGAGGCCACGTCGGAGTGGGCGACGTAACCGGTGTCGATCACGGCGACGGTGACGCCGGTGCCGGTGCTCTTGTCCCAGGCCGCGGGAACGTTCATGCCGGCGATGGGCTCGAAGAGGTCCCACTGCTTGGCGTACTCGGTGTCGTTGGGGGTGACGGCGAGGGCGTACGCGCGGGAATCGGGCTCGACGTAGGCGACGTCGGGGTCGGCGCGGAACTGGGCCATGACGGCGGCCGCGTCGGCCGGGGCACCGAGGTTGACGAGGGCGGCTCCGGTCCCGAGGCGGCGCTCGAACTTCGCCTTCTTCGAGGCCTTCTTGCCCTTGGCCACCACGTCGGCGGCGGCGGCCGAGTTGGAACCTGCCTCGGCGGCGGACGCCTTGTACCCCACGATGAGGTTCTCGACGGGGGCGGCGGCAGCGGGGGCGCCGGCGGCCGGGAGGGCCTGGGCGGCGGGGGCGGGATCCGCGGCGGACAGCGCCATGGAGGTGGTGGCGGTGCCGGCGAGCAGGGTGACGGACATCGCCACCACGGATATGAGCCTGCGTCGTCTGGATGCGTGCACGGTGTTCCCTTTCGCGGGCCGTCACAGAACGAGCCGGGACGGCCGGTTGGTGCAGTGTGGGAGGTTAACCGGCGGCCGCGGGGCCGGACGGGCTGGTCAAGCCCGGCCGGCCACCGCTGCTGCACACCACGTCGTCGCCCGCCGCAGCGTCGGGGCTGGGCAACGGTGGCACCGGCGACGAACCGACCCTCCAGCTCCACGCCATGTGGGGTGGGCGCGGAGGCTGTTCGGACGGGGAAGATCGCCGGTGGGCAGACAGTAGGCAGCGCGGGGATGAACCCGATACGGGGAAAACCCTTGTCCGCACCCTGGCGGCACGCCGTAGGGTCGGCCGGATCGCCGGTACGCGACCGTCCGGCACGGGACATGAGGAGGTCCGGGCGTGGGAGAGCTCCATCCGCCGATCGAGCCCTACGACCAGGGGATGCTCGACGTGGGCGACGGAAACCTCGTCCACTGGGAGGTCTGCGGCAATCCCGACGGAAAGCCCGCGCTCGTCGTCCACGGCGGGCCGGGGTCGGGGTGCACCGCGAAAGCCCGTCGGTTCTTCGATCCGGCACGGTACCGGATCGTCCTGTTCGACCAGCGCGGCTGCGGCCGCAGCACCCCGCACGCGAGCGATCCGGCGACCGACATGCGGCACAACACCACCGGGCACCTGATCGCCGACATGGAAAGGCTGCGCGAGCACCTCGGCATCGGACGCTGGCTGCTGTACGGCGGCTCCTGGGGCTCCACCCTGATCCTGGCCTACGCGGAGCGGCACCCGGAGCGGGTCTCCGAGATCGTCATCCCGGCCGTCACCACCACCCGGCGCTCGGAGATCGACTGGCTGTACCGCGGGGCCGCCCGGTTCTTCCCCGAGCAGTGGGACCGCTTCCTCGCCGGATCCGGCGGCACCCCGCGCGACGGCGACGTCGTCGCGGCCTACGCGCGCCTGGCGGCCGATCCCGACGAGCAGGTGCGGGCGAAGGCCACGGCGGACTGGTGCGCCTGGGAGGACGCGGTGCTGTCCGGCGAGGCGGAGGTCGCCTCCCAGCCGTACACCGGGCGGCCGCCGGCCGCCCGGGTCGCCCTCGTCCGCATCTGCTCGCACTACTTCTCGCACGGGGCCTGGCTGGACGAGGGCGAGCTGCTGCGCGGGGCCCACCGGCTGGCCGGGATCCCGGGGGTCCTGATCCACGGCCGGCTCGACATTGCCAGCCCCCTCGGCACGGCCTGGGAACTGTCCCGGGCCTGGCCCGGCGCGGAGTTGACCGTGGTGGAGGAGGCGGGGCACATGGGCGACGCGACGACCGTCGGCCACGTGCTCCGCGCCCTCGACCGGTTCGCGGGCCGCGGCTGAGACGCCCGTGGGGGCAGGGCGCAGGGGCAGGGGGCGGCCCGGTCCGGGTCGGAGCGGTCCGGGTCAGGGCGGTCCGGTCCGGGTCAGGCGCCCGGCCGGTCCGCAGGCGGGTTGAGCCGCCGGAAGTACGTCCAGCTGGTCTCGTTCGGCTCCGTCCACTTCTCGGGGGCCTGGGCGAATTCCGGGTGGCGGGCGGCGATGTACGCACGGGTGCGCTCGGGGACCTCCGCGTAGGAGGCGAGTTTGCGGCCCCGGCAGTGGAAGGTGAGCCCGCCGGGCCGCAGGCCCCGTTCCATCCAGGGGAGCCAGGGCGACATCCGGGTCCAGGACATGGTGGCCGGGACGCTGGGCGAGTCGGTGGCGAGGACCGAGGCGGGGGCGAAGAACTGGAAGAGCTCCAGGGCCCGGTAGGTGTCGTCGGCCGAGTTGTCCGGGTACTGCGCGACGGGCAGCGGGGAGGGGTAGGCGAGCGGGATCTCCAGGCTGAAGCAGACCTGGTCGCCCAGTTCGGTCATGGGGACGGGGAAGGGGCGCCACTTCTGGTTCGCGGGGTCGTTCCAGACGTGGACCACGGGCTTGTCCTGCCAGGTCTCCTGGATCTCGCGGGTCACCGGGTCCAGGTAGAACGCCGCCTCGCGGGTGAGGAGCTGGTAGGCCCCTGGGGCCTCTTCCTGCACCAGGCGGGCCACGTTGAGGCCTTCGAATCCGAAGAGGCGCTGGTAGGGCTCGCCGGGAGCCCAGGAGTACACGTCGCCCGTCCACCAGAAGGTGACCTCGGTTCCGTCGAGGGAAGCGCGGGTACGGGCGAAGGCCTGGAGGAGCTCTTCGGGTGTCATACCGGCCTACTCTGCGCGACCGTCCAGGGCCGGGGCAAGGACCGGACCGGCCATCCGGGGCGGTCCGGCCGGGCCGGACCGGGTGCGGCGGCCAGGCCGAACCTCGTGCGGCGGCCATGCCAGGGTCGGCGGCCACGCCAGGCCAGGACAGGTGCGGCGGGGCGACCACCCGGCTCCCGGCCGGGGCGGAAAGGCTTTCCGCCGCCCGGGCCCGTCGATCTGGTCTTCGGCTCATGCCATCGCCAGTTCGACGCCTGATCCTCATCACCACCCTCCCGGGCCGCGGCCGGGAGCAGATCGCCGCCTACGAGCGCCTCGCGCCAGTGGTGCGGGCCGAGGAGGGTTGCGTCCGGTACGACATGCACCAAGTGAGCGGAGAGCAGGAGCGGTTCGTCCTCGTGGAGGAGTGGTCCTCGCGGGCGGCCCTCGCCGCGCACGACGTCACCCCGCACATGATCGAGGCGGACGCGGCGAGCCCCGCGTTCCGCGCGGGACCCGCGGAGGTGATCGAGCTCGACGCCGAACCTCTGGCCTGAGCGCGGACGCCCCGTTGACCCGGGCGGGGGTGGGCGGCAACCGTGGCCCGCATGCGGAACGAACGCCGACTGCTCACGCTGCTGATCTGCCTGGTGCTGGGCACCGGGGTGACCGCCGCCGTACTGGGGGCCGGACGCGGGGCCGGGCCGCGCGGGCCGGCGGCCGGGGCCGGTCCCGTAGCGGCCGATTTCGTGGACATCGAGGAGGTCCCGGTCCGGCCCGCCGAGGCGACCGCAGGCGGTCCGCAGGCTTCCACGGGCCGGGTCTCCGTGGATTGCGGCCGCAATGCGGAGGGCCACTACAACGAGGACAACCTGGTGGTCTCACCGGGACTGCGCGCCGGCGCCCACCACACGCACGCCTACGTCGGGAACCTGTCCACGGACGCCTTCTCCACCGACGCCTCCCTGGACGCGGCCGCCACCAGCTGTGCGGGCGGGGACCGTTCCACGTACTACTGGCCGGTGCTGCGCCGCACCGACCGGCCGGGCGGCCACCCCCACGAGGGGTCCGCGGGCCACGGCAACGCGGGCTCGATCCTGCCTGAGGCGGCGGTGTCGGTGGAATTCCTCGGCAGTCCGGTGAGCAAGGTGGTGGCGATGCCGCGATTCCTCCGTGCGATGACCGGCGACGCGGTGGCCGGCACCGCGGACTCCGACCGGGACGTGCGGGCCCGCTGGGGCTGTTCGGGCTCCCCCGGCCGGTCCACCACCCGGTATCCGCACTGTCCGGCCGGCGAACGCCTCACCCGTACGCTCACCTTCCCCAGCTGCTGGAACGGTCTGGACACCGCCGTCCCCGGGCACCGCTCGCACCTGCTCTTCCCGGCTGCGAACGGGGTCTGCCCGCAGGACACCTTCCCCGTTCCGCGGTTGCGGATCTCCCTCGCCTACGACGTGCCCGCGGGGACCCCGATCGCAATCGACTCCTTTCCCGAGCAGCGGCACAGCCCCAGGACGGACCACGGAATGTTCGTGAACGTGATGACCGGCCCGCGGATGGCCGAGGTCGTGGACTGCCTCAACCAGGGCCGTACCTGCCCGGCGTGACCGGTTCGGGAAGCGGCGGCTCCCGCGTGACGCGGGTCACGTGAACCCGGCGTCCCCGCGCGGCGTGTGGTAACCGCAGCAAGTACGCGAGGAGACGGAGAGGGTGAGATGGCCGGACCACTGTGGCCCCGCACTCGGCGGGGCTCGACCGAAGAGGCACTGATCAAGTCCGTGTACGAGGAGCACGGCCACGCCCTGCTCGCGTACGCCACCCGGCTGACCGGGGACCGGGCCGCGGCCGAGGACGTCGTCCAGGAGACCCTGATCAGGGCCTGGCGCCACTCCGAGGTACTGGTGAACGGGAAGGGATCGGTACGCGGCTGGCTGCTCACGGTGGCCCGCAACATCATCACCGACCGGCACCGCGCGAAGGCGGCCCGGCCGCCGGAGGTGTCCGGATCGCCGGACCGTCCGCCGGTGGAGGCGGACCATGCCGACGCGGTGGTGGACACGATGACCGTACTGGGTGCCCTGGACCGGCTGTCGCCGGAACACCGCGACGTGCTGACGGAGTTGTACTACCGCCAGCAGAGCGTCGCCGAGGCCGCGGACACCCTCGGCATCCCGGCCGGCACGGTGAAATCGCGCTCGCACTACGCGCTCAAGGCACTCCGTGAAGTCTTCAGGGAAAGTACACGCACGGGCAGCCCGTCTCCGCGGCCCGGCGGACTGCAGGAGGTGGTGGCATGAACCGGCAGCGGCACGAGGAGGAACTGCTCGGCCCGTACGTTCTCGGCGTCCTCGACGTCGCGGACGTCCGCCGGGTCGAGGAGCACGTGGACGGCTGCGTTCAGTGCCGTCAGGAGGTGACGGCGTTGCGCGAGATGGAGACGGTACTGGGCGAGGTCCCCGCCGAGGCGTTCCTCGACGGCCCACCGCGGGGCGGGGACCTGCTGCTGCAGCGCACGCTGCGCCAGATGCGCCGGGAGGCCGCCGGGGCCCGCCGGCGACGGACGGCGGTCGCGGGACTGGCCGTGGCGGCCTCGCTGACGGCCGTCTTCTGGGCCGGGGCCCAACTGGGCGGCGACGGAACCACGGAGCGGGCCCTGCCGCGGCCGACGCCCACGGTCTCGGCCGAGCCGTCGCCGCCGGCGGCCGGGACCAAGGTGGCCTCCGCGACCGACGCGGGTACGGGCGCGCGGATGACCGTACAGGTGACGCCCGTGGCCAAGTGGGTACGGGTGCGCGCCGCGGTGACGGGGATCGCGGCGGGCGAGCGCTGCCGGATCGTCGTGGTGTCCCGGGACGGTACGCGCACCACGGCGGGCGGCTGGGTGGTGGGTACCGCGGAACACGGCGAGGGCAAGGGTGCGGCGCTGGACGGCTCGGCGGCGGTGGACCCGGCGGACGTCCGTGCGGTCCTGGTGGAGAACGAGTCGGGGCGGGCGTTCGTGTCCGTACCGGTGCCCGCGTAGCCGCACGCCGAAAGTCACGAAACGTGACGGAGCCCGGGAGCATGTCCAGCTCCCGGGCTCCAGCTTGCCACCCATTTGCGCACACCGGCGGCGTTTAAGAACCGCGGGTCATATTGAGATCGACGTGTTCTGCCTTTGAACTACAGCGCCACGAAAGAGGCGCCGGGGGGACTTGAACCCCCATCCGTCGATGTTCGCCCGCGCTCGGTCGATCCGGTGTTCGGCGGCGAATACTGAGACTGGAGCGAGAATCTGAGATTGACGGGGCCGCCTCTGCCAGGCTTGGGCCACCCCCGCACGTGGTGCGGGGGGAGGGATTCGAACCCCCAACTGACACCCCTTCATCAGCTTCAACATCAGTTTCAGCTTGCGCTCATCGCGCACCCTCCGCTCGCGACGGAGGGCGAATGTGGGGCTACCTGAAGAGGTAGCCGAATACCGCGTCGCCGATGCGCTGGTCGGTGACCTCGGTGTTGTTCGCCTCCTCGCGGGCGAACTTGACGGACTGCTGGAGCTTCTCGACCCGGTCGAGGATCTCGTTGACCCGCCGGGCGGGCAGTGCGCCGGAGAACTTCACGGTGGTCCAGTAGCCGACCGCCACGTCCTCGTAGTACACCTCGACCTGCGCGGGGTGCTTCTCCGTGGCCTCGGCCTTCACGTGGTTGCGCGGGACCTTCTTCGTACGGATGGTCCGCACCGGGTCCGTCCTCCACGCGTCCGCCGAGGGGTCCAGGTTCCACGACTCGGAGGCGTCGAGCACCGGCAGCTTGCGCACGAAGGTGTGCAGGTCGGTGAGCTGCTTCTCCAGGAACAACAGGTACGGGACGGGGACCTGCGCCAGCAGGACCGTGCCGTCGACCACCACGTCGGCGACCGCGGACCGGTTCGCCCAGTCCTTCGTCGCGGTCACGTCGAAGAGCCGGGTCAGGGTCGCGGCCGTCGCCCGCAGGGCGTCCTCGGCCTTGATCTGGACCCGGGTGGACTCGGGCGGGAGCTGCTCGCCCTCCTCGTCCTTCGGCTGGTAGGTCCGGGAGATCCCGGCCAGCAGGGCGGGCTTCTGCACGTCCTGGTGAGCCTGGGTGAGCTCCTGGAGGGCCTTGGACTTGACGCCCTTTTCGACTGCGATGATCTGATTCAGCTTCGGCACACGGTGAACCTAACAACCGTGCGCGGTAAGCACATCCGATTAAACCGGCCGCCCCGCCCCTCCTCCCATGAGGAAAGGACGGGGCAGGGCAGGGAATGTCAGCCCAGGCGGACGGGGAGGTCGAAGAGGTCGTTCTGGGTGAGGATCGGCTTGTTGCGGAGGTCGGCCGGGTCCACGGCGAGGGTGAGCTGCGGGAAGCGGGCGTACAGGGCCGGGAGGGCTACCAGGGCTTCCAGGCGGGACAGGGCCGCGCCGGGGCACACGTGGGGGCCGTGGCCGAAGGAGATGTGCCGGTTCGGCGTGCGGGTGATGTCGAACTCGCCCGCCGTCTCACCGAACTGCGCCTCGTCGCGGCCGAGCGCCCCGAACGAGACGATCAGGCCCTCGCCCTTGGGAAGGATCCGGTCACCGACCTCCACGTCCTCGGTGGCGAAGCGGATCAGCACGTGCGAGGTGGGGCTCGACCAGCGCAGGGTCTCCTCGATGACGCTCTCCCAGGAGACCTCGCCCTTCAGGACGAGGGCGCGCTGCTCGGGGTGGGTCTCCAGGGCGACGACCGCGTTGACTATCAGGCTGATGGTGGTCTCGTGGCCGGCGGCCACGATCAGCTGGAGGGTGTTGGTGATCTCCTCGGTGGTGAGGTGGTCGCCGTCCTCCGAGGCCTCGATGAGGGCGCTGGTGAGGTCGTCGCCCAGGTTCTCGCGCTTGGACTCGACGATGCGGGAGAACAGCGCGCCGAGGTCCGCCATCATCTGCGGCACCTCCTCGGGCAGCGTCTGAGTCGAGAAGAACTTCTCGAACAGGGCCTTCAGCCGCGGGTGTTCCTCTGCGGAGACACCCATCAGGTCGCTGATGACGTTCATCGGCAGCGGGTAGGCGAACCCCGCCTTGAGGTCGACCGTCTCACCGGCCGGCAGCGCGGCCAGCTTGTCCAGCATGCCCGTGGTCAGCGCCTCGATGCCGGTGCGCAGCTTCTCCACCCGGCGTACGGTCAGGGCCTGCGCGACCAGGGTGCGCAGGCGGCGGTGGTCCTCGCCGTCCACGGTGAGCATCGAGCGGCCGGGGTTGGCGAGGCCGATCAGCGGCCAGTCCATCGGGATCTCGCCGCGCTGCCAGGCGCCCCACACGTTGATGTCCTTGACGATCCGGGGATCGGTGAGCAGCTTGCGGGCCTCCGCGTGGCGGGTGACGGCGTACACGCCCACATCGCCGGGAAGGACCACCTGGACGAGCGGCCCGGCGGCGCGCAGCGCGGCGCTCTCCGCGTCGAGATCGGCGACGAAGGGGTCCAGCGTGATGGCCGCGGGGCCGGTGTGGTCGATCGGGCACGTCATCGGGTGGCTCCAAGGGCGGGGGTCGGGGTGTAGGTCACGGGAAGGGCGGTGAGGCCGCGCAGCCAGGGCGAGGGGCGGCGGGCCAGGTCGTCGGCGTGCACGGCGAGGTCCACGTCGGGCAGCCGGTCCAGGAGCACCTCGATGCCGGTGCGCGCGATGACCTCGGCGACTTCCTGGGCGGGGAAGGGGCAGCGGTGGTCGCCGTGTCCGAAGGAGAAGAAGGCGTTGTTGCCGCCGGTCAGCGCGCCGGCGTCGGTGCGTACGTGCGGGTCCGCGTTGGCGGCGGCGATGCCGAGCAGGACGAGGTCGCCCCGGCCGATGCGCTGGGCGCCCAGGTGGGTGTCGCGGGAGGCCCAGCGGCCGGCCACGTTCTGGGTGGGGGTGTCCTCCCACAGCACCTCGTTCATGGCCTCGCCGACGCTGTGCCGGCCGCCCGCGAGAGAGGCGGCGAAGCGGTCGTCGGTGAGCATGAGGCGCAGGGAGTTGCCGATCCAGTCGGCGGTGGGCTGGTGGCCCGCGGCCATCATGACCATGAGGTCCTGGGCGACTTCCTCGACGGTGAACCCGGCCCGGTTGGCGAGCATCCGGGAGACCACGTCGGGGCCTGGTTCGGCGAGCTTGGCGGACAGCAGCGCGATCATCGACTCGGCCAAGTGGCGTTGGCCTTCCAGGGCGCCCTCCCGCCCGTTGATCATGTCGTTCATGGCGGCGACGAGGCCGGGGCCCTGCGCGTCGGAGAACCCGTAGAGGCGGGCGAGGACGCGCAGCGGCAGCAGCATGGCGTACTCGCCGACGATGTCGCAGGAGCCCTTGCCGCACAGCTGGTCGATCAGCTCGTCCGCGAACCGCTCGGCGTGCCCCTTGAGTTCGAAGGGGTCTACGGCTTCCAGTGCGTCGGAGATGACGCCGGCCCGCTCCCGGTGGCGTTCGCCGACGGTGTAGAGGATGGACGGCTGCCGGCGGCCGATCATCGGGAGCAGCGGCCAGTCGGCGGGGACGCGGTCCCACTGGTTCCACAGTTCGGAGTCCCGGGAGAAGAGCACCGGGTCGCTGGTGACCTGGTGCAGTTCGCGGTAGCCGAGGACCAGCCAGGCCGGTACGTCTCCGTCGAGGACGACCGGGGCGACGGCGCCGTGGTCGCGGCGCATCTCGCGGTACAGCTCGACGGGGTCGATCTGGAACCGGGGCCCGCCGAGGTAGACGGGCTGGTGCTCGGGGGCGGCGGGGCAGGTCACGGGGTGGACTCCGGGGTCTGGGACGGGGGGCCGGACGCGGCGGCCGTCTGGAGGTGCTGGACGAGGGAGATCAGGACGTGCTTGCTGGACTCCCGGGAGCGGGCGTCGCAGAACACCAGCGGAATGCCGTCCGGCAGGTCGAGGGCGGCGCGGATCTGCTCCGGGGTGTGCGCGGGGCCGCCGAAGTCGTTGCAGGCCACGACGAAGGGCGTGCCGTGGTGTTCGAGACGGTCGATGGCGTACCAGGAGTCCGCCAGCCGCCGCGTGTCGACGAGGACGACGGCGCCGAGGGTGCCGGAGAAGAGCCGGTCCCACAGGAACCAGAACCGCTCCTGGCCGGGGGCCCCGAACAGGTAGAGCACGTTGCGGGCGTCCAGGGTGATGCGCCCGAAGTCGAAGGCCACGGTGGTGGCGTTCTTCCCGGCGACCCCGGCGACGTCGTCCACGGCCTCGCCGGCCTTGGTCATGGTCTCTTCGGTGTTCAGTGGGCGGATCTCGCTGACCGAGCGGACCATCGTGGTCTTGCCGACGCCGAAACCGCCCACGATGACGATCTTCAGTCCGTTGTCGGCCGTGCTGCGCAGTGCCTGGCGGGGCCGGAGCGGTTCGGCCGTGTACGTGGACGCGGCTTCGGGGATCGTCGCGTCAGAGATTGCGGAGTCCAACGAGCACCTGCTCCAGGATGTCGGGGTCGGGAAGGCTGTACGCCGAGTTCGCCGTACGCGGGTGCCGGGCGCGGATCCGTCCGGTTGCGAGCAGGTCGGCCAGCAGGATCCGTACGATCGACACCGGCAGTCCGAGCTCGGCCGCGATCTCCACGACGGCCGTCGGGAACTGGCACATCCGCAGGATCACCGCGTGCTCGGACTGCATGCCGGGCACCGGGTCGCACTCGGCGACGACGAGGGTGACCAGGTCGAAGACGTCCGAGCCGGAGCGGCTGCGGCCACCGGTGAGGGTGTAGAGCCGGTCCGGGGAGTCGTCCCGGCCCGGCCGGGTCCGACTCATCCCCGGGGCCTGGCGATGAGGTGTTCGCCGAGCTGCTCCACCAGTTCGGACATGTTGTGGCCGACGAGTCCGGCGTCGGCGTCCTCGGCGGCGACGAGCGCGAGGTGCGCTCCCTCGCCGGCCTCGACGATGAAGAGGATCCCGCCGTAGAACTCGGTCATCGCCGAGCGGACTCCGCCGGTGCCGTCGCCGAACTCGATGGACGCCCCGTGGGACAGGCTCTGGATGCCGGCGGCGATCGCGGCGAGCTGGTCGGCCTGGTCGACGGAGAGCTCGGGGGTGCGGCACAGCTTGAGGCCGTCACGGGAGAGCACGAGGGCGTGGCGGGCGCCCGGTGTGCGCTCCAGGAGGCCTTCCAGGAGCCAGTTGAGCGTCTCGTCGGTGGTGAAGCCGGTCATGATCGCGTGTTGCCTTCCGAGTCTGGGGTGTGCGCGGGCTGCTGCTCGTCGCCGGGGCCGCCTGAAGCTGCTCCGCCTGGTGCGCCCGCGCCGCGGACGGCCTGGCGGAAGCTGCCGAAGCGCGCGGCCGACCGGGACGCCCCGCCGGGCGCGGAGGCCGTACGGGTCTCGGTGCCCGCGCCGTCCGTGCCCTCGGGGTGGGCCGCGGCCAGGGTCCGGCCGCGGCGGCGCTGGGGCAGGCCGCTGTCCCCGAAGTGCGGGTGCTCGCCGGTGGATTCGGCTTCGGTGTCGTCGACGGCTGCGGCTTCGCGGTCCTGCGGCGTACCGCCCGCCGTCGTACCGTCCGTGGCCGTACGGTCCGTGGCCGTTCCGTCCGTCGTACGGTCCTGCGTGCGGACGGCGCCGTCCTGCCCGGCGGCGGTGTGGTGCACCGCCTCGGGCTCGGCTTCGGCTTCGGCCCCGGGCGCGGTGGGAGCACCGGACGCTGCGGGCACCTCCAGTGCGGCCCGCGCGGACGGCTGCGCCGGGATGGCGAGCGGCGCGGCGGGGGCTTCGGCGGAGGTGCGGCTGATCAGCTCCTGCGGGAGCATCATCAGCGCGCCCGTACCGCCGCGCGCGGAGGGCCGGAAGGAGACGGTCAGCCCGTGCTTGCGGGCGAGCCGGCCCACGACGGCGAGGCCGAGCCGGGTTCCAGAGAGTCCGGCCAGGTCCAGGGATTCGGCGGTCACGGCCTGTTGGGCGCGGCGCAGCTGGACCTCGCTCATGACGAGGCCGCTGTCCTCGACGGTGATGACGATCCCGGACGGCACCTCCTCCACGTAGACGTGGACCTCGGCGGTCGGCGGGGAGAAGTTGGCCGCGTTGTCGAGGAGTTCCGCCAGTGCGTGCATGACGCCCTCGGCCGCGTGCCCGGCGACGGCGGCGTCGCTGGTGGAGTGGAGCCGGATCCGCTGGTAGCCGCCGATGCGGCCCATGGCGCCGCGCAGGATCGATTCCATGACGATCGGCTTGGCCCAGCGGCGGCCCGAGCGGGCTCCGGTCAGGACGGCGATGGAGTCGGCGAGGCGGCCGGCCTGGGCGGTGCGGTGGTCGAGGTGGAGCAGGTCGCCGAGGACGTCCTCGTCGGCGTGCCGGTGCTCCATGTCGCGCAGGTCGGCGAGCATCCCGGTGGCCAGGGCCTGCATCCGGCCGGCGGCGTTGGCGGCCGCGGCCATGGCGGCGGCCCGGCCCGACTCGGCGCGGCGCAGTTCTCCGCCGAGCCGCTCGCGCGACGCGTTCTGGGCGGCGGCCAGCCCGTCGAGCTCGGCGGCGTGCACGCCCACCAGGTGTTCCAGCGTCAGGGTGTGCTCACCCGCCAGCCGCTCCAGCACCGCGGCGTGTTCGCCGGCGAGACGGGAGCGGTCTGAGGTGTGTGCGGCCGCGTCGCGTGTCGCGTCGGCGATCAGCCGGGCGATGTGCCCGTCACGGGCGACCACTTCGGCGGTCAGGCCGGAGATCCGGCCGCGCTGGATCCGGGCGGTGCGCGCGCACCAGGTCACGGCGAAGGCCGCGACCGCGAGCAGCAGGACGCCCGCACCGGCGAACCAGCCGAGGGGAGTTCTGACGGACGACGGGGCCGCGGCCACCGCCGCCGTGGTGAGCGCGCCGCCGGCGACTGCGGTGATCAGCAGGGCCAGCGCGGAGGGGCGAAGGGGGGAGGGCGACGCCGTCATCAATCAGAGCCTCATACCGGGCGTAAATGGAGGAGAAGGTTCCTGGCAACGAGGCATCACTATAGGAGAGTTGTTGATCGCTTTGGGCAGCCTCTGACAAATTTTTCAGTCACTCCTGACCGGTAAAGCTCTTTCTGTGGTGTTTTGAAGTGAAGGGAATTCCCGAGCTCCTCGGCGTCCGCCCCGCCGGAAACCCGGCACCCGGCCGCGTTGCCGACTCCGCCCTACTCGGACCGATCATCACATTGCGGTCCATGACATCCTGTGACGTCACAACTCGCCGGACGGGATCGGCGGGCGTCCGGGAAGACGGGGAAGTTCCATGAGGCTCTGCTTCCTGGTGGAGGAGCATTACCGCCACGACGGCATGCCGAACGAGGTGATCCGGCAACTGACCTCGTGGGGCCACCGGGTGGAGGTGCTGCGGCCCGGGGGTTCGCTGCTGCGGATGAGCGAGGCGGTGGATGCCGGCGCCCATGACGCCTGGGTCCTGAAGACGGTGTCCGGCGGGCCGGGGCTGACCCTGCTGGAAGCCGCCGCCGCGGCCGGGGCGACCACCGTCAACGACGCCCGCTCGATCCGGGGCGTACGGGACAAGGCGCTGGCCGCCGCCATCGGTCGCGGCCGGGGACTGCCGTTGCCGCCGACGTACGCGGCGGCCCGGCCGGAGCTGCTGGCCGAGATCCCGGCCTGCGAATACCCGCTCGTCGTCAAACCCGCCGACGGCAGCTCCGGGCGGGCCGTGCACCTGGTGGCCACGCCGGAGCGGCTGACCGCGATCCTGCCCGAACTGGCCGGTGAGGGCATGCTCGTCGCCCAGCCGTACGTCCCGAACTCGGGCACCGACATCAAGGTGTACGCGGTCGGCGGTGAGTTCTTCGCCACCGAGCGCCGCTCTCCCCTGCATCCGGACACCTCCGTCCCGGAGCGCCTGGTCCCGCTGTCCGCCGAGATAGCGGAGATCGGCGCGCGGGTCGGGGAGGTGTACGGGCTCGACCTGTACGGGGTGGACGTGCTGCTGGGGCCCGACGGGCCGGTGGTCGTGGACGTGAACGACTTCCCGAGCTTCCGTCAGGTCCCGGACGCGGCGGCCCGGGTGGCCCGTGCGGTACTCGACCTCGCGCGGTGCGGCGGTTCGAAGCCCGGCGGCGGCGCCGGGGCCGCTCTCCCGCGCCGGTCCGGGCCGGCGATCTCGATCCCGCTCCAGGCGGCCCCGGCCACGACCCTCGCGGTTCCGGTGGCCGCTGCCGTCCCGGTGGCCACCGTCGTCCCGGCAAACACCGCGGCCGTCCCGGCAACCACTGCCATCACCCCTGCCGCCCCTGCGGGAGAGACCGTATGAGGATCGGCCTGATCACGGACAAGCCCGGACATCCGCTGCTCTCGGCGGCGGCCGGTCTGCTGCGGGATGCCGGGCACGGGGTGGAACTGCTGGACCCCGGCTCGGTGGGGGAGGCAGCCGCCGGAGTACCGGCCGACGTGTACCTCCTCAAGGCACACACCCCGCACGGACTCGAACTGGCCCGGCGCCTGGAGCGGCGCGGGGCGCCGGTGATGAACTCCGCCGCGGCGACCACGCTCTGCCAGGACCGCACCCTGATGGCGGAGCTGGCGGTCCGGGCCGGGCTGCCGTTCGCGGGAACCCGTACCGTCGGCACGCTCGCGCGGTGGGCGGCCGGGTTCCGCCTGGACTCCCCCGTGGTCGTCAAGAGCCGGCACAGCCGCCGTGAGGACCTCGTGACCCGGGTCGACGACACCGCGTACCTTCGGGAGTTGGCGGACCTCTGGCCCGACGAGCCGGTGGTGGTGCAGGAGTTCGCCCGGAACAGCGGCTGGGACCACAAACTGTGGGCGATCGGCGACCGGGTCTTCGCGGCCCTGCGCCGTTCCGAACTCTCCCCGGAGGGACTCGGCCCCACTCTGCCGCTGCCCCGGCTCCCGTCGGAATGGGCCGACCTGACCCGCCGGGTGGGCGAGGTCTACTCCCTGGACGTCTACGGCGTGGACATCATCGCCACCGCCGACGGCAGCCCCCTGATCGTGGACGTCAACGCCTTCCCCGGCATCCGCGAACAGCCGGGCGCCCCCGAAGCCCTGGCGGAACTGGCCCTGCGCCGGGCCAAGGGCGGGTCGGCCTCCGCCGGATCAGGGAACCGGTGAGGCCGACGGCGCGTGCGACGCCGCCGCAGGGGCGTGCGTGGTGGGCTCAGAGGGGCTGGAGCCGGGTGCGCAGGAGGCAGAACTCGTTGCCCTCCGGGTCGGCCAGGGTGTGCCAGCTCTCGGCGCCGCTCTGGCCTACGTCCACAGGTCTGGCGCCCAGGGCGAGCAGCCGCTCCAGTTCCGCGTCCTGATCGCGGTCGACGGGGTTGACGTCGATGTGCAGGCGGAGCTTCCCGGCCCGCGGGTCGCTGCTCGGGCTCAGGAAGAGGGTGGGCTGCGGACCGCCGAAGCCCGCGCCGGCCGGCCCGATCTCGATGCTCCCGTCGTCCTCCCGGGAGAGTTCCACATAGCCGAGGGCCCCGCTCCAGAACGCGGCGAGCTTCTCGGGGTCGGCGCAGTCGATGACCAGTTCACTAATGCGGCTTACCATGCCCACCAGTGTACGGAGACCACCCGGCAGCGCACCCGGCGCGAACTCGGACCGGTCCGGTCCGGACCGGACCGCGCCGGGCGGGGCGGGGCGGGGCCGGGCCGGACGGCCGGGGCCTGCGGCACGCACGCCACGTACGCGTGCACGCGCGGCGGATGGTCCGGCTACTTGATGACCTCGGCCTTCTTCTCGCCCGCGGCCGCGTACGCCGGGGAACCCGCACCGAGCGCCATGACGATGAGGGCGAACAGGACGGACACGGCGGCGGCCGTGGCGCGCTTGCGGGTCATGGTTTCCCCCTGATGGTGTGCGGTGGTCGTCCCGGCATCCGGGCCCGGGGCGGACAAGCGGGTCGGGCGAGTGGAGGCGGTCGGTGTGCGCGCAGTGGTGTTCGAGCGGTACGGGGAGCCCGGCGAGGTACGGGAAGTGGCCGATCCGGTACCGGCTGCCGGTGGGGTGGTCGTCCGGGTCGAGGCCACGGGGCTGTGCCGCAGCGACTGGCACGGATGGATGGGGCACGACCCGGACATCACGCTCCCGCACGTGCCCGGACACGAACTGGCCGGCGTGGTCGAGTCGGTGGGCTCCGGAGTCGCCAACTGGCGTACCGGGCAGCGGGTGACGGTCCCGTTCGTCTGCGCGTGCGGAAGCTGCGCCGAGTGCGCCGCCGGCCAGCACCAGGTGTGCGCCCGGCAGACGCAGCCGGGATTCACGCACTGGGGTTCCTTCGCCGAGTACGTGGCCCTGGAGCACGCCGATGTCAACCTGGTGGCCGTGCCCGAGGAGATCTCGTACGACACCGCGGCCGGGCTGGGCTGCCGGTTCGCGACGGCCTTCCGGGCCGTCGTCGCGCGGGGGCGGGTGGCGCCGGGCGAGTGGGTCGCCGTACACGGCTGCGGCGGGGTGGGGCTGTCCGCCGTGATGATCGCGGTGGCGGCGGGGGCCCGGGTGGTGGCCGTGGACACCGCGCCGGGGGCGCTGGAGCTGGCGCGGGCCTTCGGGGCCGCGCACTGCGTGGATCCGGGGCGGGACGATCCGGCCGGGGCCGTACGGGAGCTGACGCGCGGCGGTGCGCACCTGTCGCTCGACGCGCTGGGCTCGGCTGCTACGGCCGTGGCGTCGGTGGCCGGGCTGCGCAGGCGCGGGCGCCACGTACAGGTCGGGCTGCTGCCCGCCGCGCGCGGGGCCGCCGCGCTGCCGATGGAGCGGGTCATCGGGTGGGAGCTGGAGATCCTCGGCAGCCACGGAATGGCGGCGCACGCCTACCCGCCGATGCTGGAACTGGTCCGCTCCGGCGCCCTGCGGCCGGACCTGCTGGTCACCTCCACGATCCCGCTCGACGCGGCGCCGGCCGCGCTCGCAGCGATGGGGACGGCGCCGGGACCCGGAATCACGATCATCCGGCCGTGGGCCGCCACGCGGAACTGAGCGGGCCGCTGGGCGCACAGGGCTTGTGGTGCGGGGAGGGCATGGCTACATTCCCTGATTACACGTGTAAGCACAGGATCCAGCCACACCGTCACCGCCGGCACGCCCTCTGCACCCGTTCGCCCTCCCCTCACCTCTCGTCCCCCTCGTTTCCCACCCTCCGCGATAGGCAGCACAGCCATGTCCACGATCCCCCTCGACCCACCCCTCGAAGCCGGCGCCCGCATGTCCACCACGACCCCGGGCGACCGGCGCAACGGCGCTCTCGGCCTCGGAATCACCTTGCTCGCGGCCGCCGCCGCGCTCGCGCTCGCCGTACGGAGGGACGTCACGCGGCCGCCCTTCCAGGGCCTCGACGACCGCTGGCTGTCGTGGATGGGCGGACCGCACCAGGGCTTCCCCTCCGCCGTCGCCGCGGCGCTGAACTGGTTCGGGGGCCCGGCGGGCAGCGTCGTCCCGCTCGCGCTGCTGCTCTTCCTGCTCCTTCGGCGGCACTGGGTGTCGGCGGGCTTCCTCTTCACCGTGTACATGGCTGGCAACATGCTCGTCGTCCAGGGCCTCAAGCACCTGGTGGACCGGCCGCGCCCGGAGAATCCGCTGGTCAGGGTCGACCACGGCTCTTTCCCCTCCGGACATGCGGCCGGCGCGGCGCTGCTGGTCGTCATCGTTGGGGCGATCCTCGTCCCGGCGGCCCGGCGCCGGGCCTGGTGGATCGGCGGCACGGTGTTCACCGCGGCGATGATGTGGAGCCGCACCTGGCTGCACGCCCACTGGCTCAGCGACACGGCCGCCGGGGCGGTGGCCGGTGCGGGGGCCGGGCTGATCGCCTGGTGGCTCTGCGCCCCGATGCTGGCCCGGGAGGCCGGGCGAAGGGCGGAGCGTACGCGCCGCCACCGGCGGGCGGCGGAAACCGACTCCCCCGCCGGCTGACCGCCGATGGCTCAGTGGTCCCGCGCGGCCGCCGTTACACGTGCGGGCGCCCCGGCAGCGGCGTCCGGCCGCGGCGCAGCCGCAGCGCGGTCAGGACGGCGGCCAGGGCCACCGCCGCGAGCGCGCCCCCAACGGTGAGGATCCACACCGGGATCCCGCCGGCCGTGAGCAGTTCGTCCGTGTACTCGACCCGGCGGTACGGGGAGTCCCCCGCGGATGCGCGCAGTTCGTGGTCGCCGTCGATCCGGGACGGGACCGGGAAGCTCTGGTCGATCGCCGTCAGGAACACCGGCGCCGCGCCCGCGAATGCGGCGACCGCTCCCGTCGGGGTGATCTGCCCGGCGAAGGTCACCTCGGGCGCGTTGCCTCCGATCGCGGAGACGGGCTCCATACGGTGTTCGGCCAGCACGTACAGCCCCAAGGACTGGGCGGTGCCCGCCAGCCGCGACAGCCGCATCGGGTAGACCAGCCGGTCGCTCTCGAAGCGGATCAGGAGCGGATCCAGGGTGCCGCTCAGCGTGCCGTACGGCTCCCGGGGGGCGAGCCGTACGGCCACGTACTCCCAGCGCTGGTCCACGTAGGGCTTCAACTCGGCGGAGAGGCGGTCGGGGAGTACGAAGCCGTTGGCCCGGAGCCAGCCGCCCAGCGCCTCGGGGTCGGTCGCGGTCAGGCGGGCGACGTCGAAGTCGCCGAGCCGCTCCCGGCCGATGACCCCGACCTGCGGCTCTGCGCTGCCGGGCGGTGCCGCTCCGGCCATGTCCCCCCGGCCGGAGTCCAGCGGCCAGTCTCCGCGGCGCGGCCAGAAGTAGCCCCTTGTGCGGTATTCGGGTCCGGTCAGGTCCGCGAGCTCCGGGAACAGCCCGGGGTCGCCGAGCCGCACCGTGGCCCGCCCCGGCACCGGCATGATCCACGCGGCCCGTTTGGCGTCTCCGCCGACCGTGAACCGCATCGCCACCTGCTCGGCCTTGCCGTCCCAGCGGATCACGGAGGCCTCCCGGGAGACTCCGATCCGGGAGGTGCCGTCGGGGACCATGGCCCCGCAGCCGCAGGCGTAGGCCGGGCTGATGAGCGACCCCAGCTGGGTCGCGAGCAGGGCGAACAGCAGGAGTCCGACCCTTCGCCTGATCCACGATGCCGTCCGCACGGTCTCCCCCACACTCTTCGCTCATCCGCCCGCGGGTCACTCCCTCACCCGCGGGCCTGTCCGTCCGGGGTCTCAGACGGCCGGAGCCGCGATCCGGTTCCGGCCACCCTGCGGGTGCCGGTCGCGGCGCTCGGGGCACGGGCCGGAAGGCGGGCGAACGAGCGGACGGGCCGGAAGGCGGGCGGACGGGCGGGGCCGGGGTGGACGGGCCCGTGGGGCCGGTGGGCAGGGTGAGGCCAAAGGCCCGGGAGGTCGGGACGTTTCACCCGGTATTGAGATGATGTACGTCGTCTGAATTCGAGCCGTGACCGGACGGACCGGCGGCCGTGGCCCGGCCCGCACGGCGGGAGCCGCACCCCAACACGTAGTGGAACCGACCATGTGCGGCATGACCATCGACACCACCCCCGACTCCGCCGGCCGTCCGGTGCTGCGCCTCGACCCCGAGGGCGGTCCGTTCCGCGAGCTCGCGGCCGTCCGGATCCAGGTGCCGGCCGGCGGGGCGGTCCCGGCCCACGGGCACGGGGCGTCCGAACTGCTGCTCACCGGCGTCGCCGGGACCGTGGAGGCCTCGTGCGGGTGCGGCGCCAAGACGGTGAGCCCCGGCGCCTTCGCGATGCTGCCGGCCGGCAAGGAGATCACCCTGGCCAACCACGTCACCGAGCCGGCGACGGTCCTGGCGGTGTTCTCTCAGGGCGAGTTCACCGAGGGTCTGCCGCGCGGCACGGCGCGGGGCTGCGGCTGCCAGGGTCGCAGCCACTGACCTGGAGGTCCCCTCGGGTCCGGGCCGGTGGAGCGTGGCGGCGGGGCGGCTCTGGACCGGCCGTTGGCCTGATCCCATACTTCTCCCGTGAGAACGACGGATAAGCAGACGGCGAAGCGCGCGGACAAGCAGCCGCGCAGCAGCCCCTTGGTGCCCGACTCGGTAGCCCGGGAGATCGCCCGGCACGACTGGGACTCCGTCGAATGCGGCTGCGGCCGCCCGGCGGGGCATCTCGTGGACACCATGTGGGACGCGGCCGAAGGCCATCCGGCCGCGGTGCACGCACTGGAGGGCCACGCCTTCCGCGCGACCCGGCTGCTGGCTCCGGCCCCGGCGGTGTGCGGGGTCCTGATGGCCGTGTGGTCCGCGGGCCCGCCCCGGCAGGCGACCCGCGAGGGGCTGCTGTGGGCGCTGCTGCGGCTGCTCGGCACGGAGGACGACGGAGGCTCGCACGAAGCGGGCCTGTACGGCCAGTGCGCCGCCCACATCCGTACGGGCCTGCCCGGCCTCCGCGATACGGCGGCCCGCTCCCCTGGCTCCGTATCGGCCGCCTACGCGGAGGGCATCCTGCGGCTGCTCGACCTGGCGCTCTAGCGCGCGTATTTCGGCTCGGGCCGGATCGGGCCGCGGCGACGGCCGGCCTTCCCGGAGTTCCGGGCGGCGCCTCCCGGCGCTCCGCGGCCGGGCCGGCTCCGTCAGACCCTCGACGCGGCTTCCAGGCAGGCCCGCAGGGTGGCCGGGGTGACCTCGCTGAGGGAGGGCGCGAAGGTGCGTACCGGCGACGGGGGGACCGCCAGCAGGGACGGAACCACCAGCACTCCGCAGCCGGCGGCCTCCGCCGAGGCCGCGCCGTCCGGGGAGTCCTCGACGGCCACGCAACTCCACGGCTCCGCGCCGATGCGCGCGGCGGCGGCCCGGTAGGGGTCCGGGTGCGGCTTCGTGCGGGGCGTGTCGTCGGCGGACAGGGTGAAGGCAAAGGGGACGTGGGCCAGCGAGCCGCCCACCACCGAGTCCACGACCACCCGCGGCGAGGCACTGACCAGCGCGAACGGCAGTCCCTCGGCCTCCAGGGCGGACAGCAGCCGCTGCGCGCCCGGGCGCATCGGCGCGCCCGCCTCGACCTGGCTGAAGAAGCTCCCGGTCAGGGCCCGTGCCACCTCGTACGCGTCCCCCGCACGGGCGGCCCGTACGAGGTGCGCCGCGGTGTCCTCGACCGCCCGGCCGACCACCTCGGGCGCATCGGCATCGGTCAGCGCGTACCCGAGGTCCGCGGCGATCGCCTCGGTGGTCCGCCACCACAGGACCTCGGTGTCGACGAGGGTTCCGTCCATGTCGAAGAGGACGGCGGCGAGTCCGGTCATGAGGGGTTCCCAGCGGTAGTCGGGGTGGAGGTGGGGGCGACGACGAGGACGTGGCGTTCGGCCAGGCGTACGGCCGCCCGCGCGCCCGGTACGAGGTCTCCCGCATCGCGCGAGGGCAGGTCGGCCTTGACCCGGGTGCCGTCGGGCAGATCCAGGTGGAGCCGGGTCACCGACCCGAAGAACGAGGCCGATACGACGGTGGCCGCACCCTCCGCGTCCGCCGCAACCGTGATGTTCTCGGGGCGTACGAGGACCTCGACGTTCCGGGCCGGGGGCACCGGGCCGTCCACCGGCAGCCGGGAGCCGGCCACTTCCACCGTCCCGGAGCCGGACAGCCGCCCGGGGAGCCGGTTCATGGTGCCGACGAACTCGGCGACGAACGGGGTCGCGGGCCGCTCGTACAGCTCGGCGGGGGCGGCGCACTGCTCCAGGCGGCCCGCGTTGAGCACGGCGACCCGGTCGGCCATGGACAGGGCCTCCTCCTGGTCGTGCGTGACGAACACGGTGGTGATGCCCAGGGAGAGCTGGAGCCGGCGGATCTCCTCGCGCAGTCCGCTCCGGACCTTCGCGTCGAGCGCGGAGAGCGGTTCGTCGAGCAGCAGGACCCGGGGGCGCAGGGCGAGGGCGCGGGCGAGCGCGACGCGCTGCTGCTGGCCGCCGGACATCTGGTGCGGATAGTGGTCGCCGTGGTCGGGCAGGCCGACCAGGTCGAGGAGTTCGGCGGCGCGCTCGCGGCGTTCGGCCGCGCCGGCCTTGCGGACGCGCAGGCCGAAGGCGACGTTGTCGCGGGCGCTGAGGTTCGGGAAGAGGCTGTACGACTGGAACACCATTCCGGCGTCTCGGCGGTTGGCCGGGACGCGGGTGATGTCCTTTCCGTCGAGGAGGACTTCGCCGGAGTCGGGCTGCTCGAAGCCGGCGACCACGCGCAGTGCGGTGGTCTTCCCGCAGCCCGACGGGCCGAGCAGGGCGACGAGTTCGCCGGGCTCAATGGTGAGGTCGAGTCCGTCGAGGGCGACGGTGGAGCCGAATGCCCGGCGCAGGCCGCGGAATTCGACGCGCGCACCACCGGGGCCCGCTTCGGTTTCCGTGGACTTCCTGGCCTCGGGAAGGGTGAGGGACATGCGGGTCAGGACTCCTTGCCGGAGGTGCGGGGGGTACGGGAGGGCCCGGGTGACACGGTAGCGGGGGCGGTACCGGCCCGGGAGAGGAGGAGCAGCAGCAGCCAGGTGATGAGGAGGCTGAGGACGGAGACGGCCACCGACATGCGGGCGTGTGCTCCGGAGATCGACACGATCCACACGGCGAAGGGCTGGAAGCCGAGCAGCGAGGCGATGGTGAACTCGCCGAGGACCAGGGCCAGCGTGAGGAAGGCGGCTCCGGCGAGAGCGGCCCGCAGGTTCGGCAGGAGCACCCGCAGGACCACGTACGGCCAGCTCGCGCCGCAGCTGCGGGCGGCTTCGACCAGGGTCGGGACGTCGACGGCGCGCAGGCCCGCGTCGAGGGAGCGGTAGACGAACGGCAGGGCGAGCACGGTGTACGCGAGGACCAGGACGAGGGGGAAGTCCGGGTTCTGGACGGCGAGGAAGGTCTGGTAGAGCGGGGTCCTGGAGAGGTGTTCGGGACCCCAGCGCAGCACGGTGGTGATACCGGTGACCAGGGCGATCGGCGGCACGACCAACGGCATCATGCACATCACCTCCACGACCGGGCGCAGGCGCGGTGAGCCGATGCGTACGGCGACGAGCGCGGGCACGGCGAGGAGCAGCGACGCGGTGATGGTCGCGGCGGCGAGGCCCAGCGAGAGCAGCAGGCTCTTGGTGAACCCTTCGGCGGCGAGCAGTTGGGTGTACGCCTCGAGGCTGATGCCCTGGCCGGGGACGTGCACGGTGAACACGAAGGAGGCGAGGAGCGGGAGGACGAAGTACGCGCCCGCGAGCGCGAGCACGGCTCCGCGCCACACTCGTGGGCGGGAGCGGAACCGGCGCGGCGCGCGCGGCGGGGGTTCCCGCCGGTCCCTCTCCCCGTGCCGGCCCACGGTGGCCGTGGGGCTCGCGGCAGCCGTGGCTGCCGTGGCATTCGAAGCCGTCGGGGCGGCCTCGTCGTTCGGGGCGGGCGTCGGGGTCATCGCAGCCATCGGGCGCTCCGTCGCTGGAGGGGCAGGTAGACCGCCATGACCAGGCCGGCGATCACGATCATGTCGAGGCCCAGTGCCAGGGCCACGTTCTCCTGGCCGGTCAGCACGTTCCCGGACAGGGCGTCCGCGATCTTGAGCGTGACCAGCGGGACGGAGCCGCCGACGAGGGCGGCGGCCGTGGCGTGCGCGGCGAAGGCCGTGCCGAAGAGCAGGACGAACCCGCCGAGCAGGGAGGGTGCGAGGACGGGCAGGCCGACATGGCGCCAGAACTGCCGACCGCTCGCCCCGCTGTTCTGGGCGGCCTCGCGCCACTGCGGGCGCAGTCCGTCCAGGGCGGGGACGGTCACCAGCACCATGAGCGGGGTCAGGAAGTAGAGGTAGACCACGGTGAGGCCGGTGAAGGAGTACAGGTTCCAGCCGAGGCCGGTCAGGTCGGCGAGCTGGGTGACGACCCCGGAGATCCCCACGGTGGCGATGAACGCGAAGGCCAGCGGGACCCCGCCGAAGTTGGCGAGGACGCCGGAGGCGGTCAGTGCCGCTCCGCGCAGGGCGCGGGAGGGGGAGGTGACGACGGCCTGCGCGATGAGGACGCCGAGCACCCCGGCCACGAGTGCGGTGAGGCCGGAGAGCTGGACGCTGCCGATCAGCGAGCCGAGGTAGGGCCCCTGGAGGGAGCGGGCCAGGTGCTCGCCGGTCGGCTCGGTGGCGCCGCTCACCGGATCCGTGCGGGTGACCGCACCGAAGGCGATGGCGCCCAGCGGGACGCCGAAGCACAGGCCGGTGAAGGCGAGGAGCGGGAGGGCGGCGAGCCAGGTGCGCGGGCCGCGCCGCCGGCGGCGGCCGGTGGCGCCGCCGGCGGTCCCCGTCGGGTGGGGGGTGGTGGTGGAGGCTGACATCAGCTGAGGGCCTTGTCCCACTTCTCGGCAAGGGTGGCCTTCGCCTTGTCCAGCTCGGTGGAGGCCGGGAAGGCCGGGGCGCCCTTGACCTGCGGGAGCTTGGTGACGGCTTCCTTGTCGACGGTGCCGTCCTGGGTCATGGCGGGCAGCAGCACGGGGCGGGCGTGGCCCTTCAGCCACAGGTTCTGGCCCTCGGTGCTGTACAGGAACTCCATCCACAGGCGGGAGGCCGCCGGGTGGGGGGCGTCCTTGTTGATGGCCTGCGAGTAGTACTGGGCGTAGACGCCGTCGGTGGGGACGGCGACCTTCCAGTCGACGCCCTTGCCCTTGAACTGCTCGGCGTAGCCGGCGTTCAGGTAGTCCCAGTCGATCGAGATGGGGGTCTCGCCCTTCTCGACGGTGGCCGGGGTGGATTCGACGGGGATGAAGTTCCCGCTCTTCTTCAGCTGCCCGAAGAAGTCGATGCCGGGCTGGATGTCCGCGAAGGAGCCCTTGTTGGCGAGGGCCGCCGCGTAGACGCCGCCGAAGGCGGAGCCGGACTTGGTCGGGTTGCCGTTGAGGGCGACCTTGCCCTTGTACTCGGGCTTGGCCAGATCGGCGAAGGACTGCGGGCAGTTCGGGATGCGGGCGGCGTCGCAGCCGATGGAGACGTAGCCGCCGTAGTCGTTGTACCAGCGGGCGTCCGCGTCCTTCTGGGAGGCGGGGATCCTGTCCCAGGCGGTGACCTTGTACGGGGCGAAGAGGTTCTCGGCGGCGCCGCTGCGGGCGAAGGCGATGCCGAGGTCCAGGACGTCGGGGGCGCGGGTCTGGCCCTTGCGGGACTTGACGGCCGCGATCTCGTCGGCGCTGGAGGCGTCCGGGTTCTCGGCGCTGATCTTGACCTTGGGGTACTTGGCCTGGAACGCCTTCTGGATCGCGCCGTAGTTCGCCCAGTCCGCGGGCAGCGCGATGACGTTGAGTCGGCCCTCCTTCTCGGCGGCCGCGACGAGGCCCTCCAGGCCGCCGAAGTCGGCGACCGAGGTGGCGACGCCGGGCTGGGTCTTGTTCTTGCCGTCACCACCGGCGGAGCCGGCGGCCTGGTCGGGTGCGGCGCCGCACGCGCTGAGCGTGGTGAGCACGGCGGCACTGAGCAGAACGGCCGCACCGCGACGGGCGGAGGAACTGAGCACGGTCTCTCCCGGAGACGAAACTGCATGAAGTGGTTCACTTGTCTGAACAAGTTGGCTCCAGTTCGCCCTGGGACGCTGTACGGACGGTGAACGCAGGCCGTCCCGTGGAGCACGTCTCGACGAAGACCGGAGACCGGCCGGGTACAGCCGTGCCGGACAGCCCCCCTCAAGATGATCTTCGGGCTCGCCACGGCCTAGGCTTGCGGGCGGGCACGGCCCTGCGGGCGAAGCGCGGCAGGCGGCAGGTAGCAGGCGAAGCGCGGCAGGGCCGGTGTGCACACATCCACGCGAGGGGGAACAGGACAGCATGGCTACGGTGCGGTATCTGGAGATCGCCGAGGCGCTGCGCCGGTCGATCCTCTCCGGCGCGTACCCGGTGGGCGCCCAACTGCCCTCCGAGAGCGATCTGGCGGCGCACTGGTCGGCCTCCCGCGGGACCGTCCGCCAGGCCGTGGCCACGCTCGCCGCCGAGGGGCTGATCGGTTCCCGGCAGGGGGCCCGCAGGATCGTCCTGCGCCACGAGCGCAAGCACAGCTTCGGCGAGCTCAACAGCTTCGCGCAGTGGGCCGAGGGCGTCGGCCACCAGGCCGCGAGCCGCTTCCTGTCGCGTACCCGCCGCCCGGCCACCACCGAGGAGGCGGACCGTCTCGCCCTGCCGGCCGGTACGGAGATCCTCGCCGTACTGCGGCTGCGACTGCTCGACGGGGAGCCGACGATGGTCGAGCGGACGGCCTACGCCGACTGGGTCGCGGCCGCGGTCGAGTCGATGCCGCAGGACTGCCGCTCGGTGATGGACGCATTGGCGAACGACTCCGGGATCGTCGCCCACTACGGCGAGCACCTGATCGACGCGCTTCCCGCCGGCAGCGAGGACGCCCGGCTGCTCGAAATCCGCCGCGGTAGCCCGCTGTTGCGCCAGCGGCACGTCTCCGCGACTCGGACGGGCCGCCCCATCGAGTGGTCCGACGACCGCTACCGGGCAGGCAGCGTCACCTTCAGTGTGAACAACTCGGCAGTAGCAACTGCATTGGAGCGCCGGGCTGGAGACCGCTAGGGCGCAGGCGCGGGCGCAGGTCGCAATTCCCCACGACCCGGGCCCCTACGGCCGGAGTGCGGCGGCACTCTCCGCGATGGCCTGCGGGAGCCAGTCCGCGAGCCGCCCGAAGGGGAACCCGAGCGCGCCGGCCCGGCCGTTGTCCATCGCGTAGGCGCGGTCGAAGGAAAACGGCGAGGCCACGGCGCCGGTCCCGACGGTCCGCAGGCGCGGAGCACGCCCGACCCGCTCGGCGACTGCCTCGCAGAGCCCGAGCACGTCGAGTTCCCCGTGCGAGGAGGCGTTCACCGGCCCGGTGAAGTCCTGCTCCCCGGCCCAGTGCAGGAACCGGGCGATCTCGTGGTGGTGGATGAAGGAGGTGGGGTACGGGGCTTCGTGGACGGCCACCGGGTTCCCGGCGGCGATCCGCTCCACGTAGTGCGCGAGGCGGCCGGTGAACTCCGCCCGGCCGCCGCCGAGTACGTGCGCGGTGCGGACGGCCACATGGCCGAAGGCGGGCTCCGCCCCCAGGACGGCCTCGGCCCGCCGCTTGCCCTCGGCGTAGGCGCGGGCCTCGGGGGTGGGCGGTGCGGGATCGTGGACCTCCATCGTCGAGGTCAGCACGTACCGCCCGGTGCGGCCGGCGAAGACCCGGCGCGCCACGGCGGCTTGCTGCGGGGTGTAGCAGACCTGGTCGAAGACGACGTCGAAGGTGCGTTCTCCCAGCGCCGCGCGCAGCCCTTTTTCGTCCTCTCGGTCGGCGATCAGGTGACCGGCACCCCGGGGTGGGGCGGCGGAGCCCCGGTTGAGGACGGTCACCTCGTTCCCGGCGTCCTGCTCCAGGGTGACCAGGTGCTTTCCGAAATAGCGGCTTCCGCCGATGACCAGAATCCTCTTCATGTCGGGGACTCTGCCGCGGTAGCGTCGCCAGCGGAACCACCGGAATACTGACCGCGTCGTAAGGCAAACTGATGATCGATGTGCAGCGGCTGCGCATCCTGCGCGCCGTGGCCGAGCACGGCAGCTTCAACAAGGCCGCCGGGGCGCTCCTCCTGACCCCCTCGGCCGTCTCCCAGCACATCGCGGCGCTGGAGCGCAGCCTGGGTCACCCCGTCGCGGTGCGCAGTACCCGCGGGGTCACGCTCACCGAGCCGGGGCGGCTGCTGGTGGAGGCGGCGGAGACGGTGTCGGCCGAGATCGACCGGGTGCGCCACGAGATCGACCGGGTCACCGCCGAGCGGCCGCGACTGACGGTCGCCACCTTCGTGAGCGGTGGCAGGAGGCTGCTGCCGGGCGCGCTCGCCGGTTTCGTCGCCGCGCATCCGGAGGTGGAGCTGACCGTTCTGGAGGCAGAGCCGGAGGAGGCGGTGCCCATGGTGCGCGCGGGCGCGGCCGATCTCGCGCTGACCTACCACTTCGACGGACCGCTGCCGCTGCGGCCGGAGGTGGCGCTCGACTGGTTGCCGCTGATGGAGGATCCGCTGGCGCTGGTCCTGCCGCCGGGTCACCGGCTCGCGGGGCGCGAGTCGGCCGACCTCGCCGAACTCGCCTCCGACCGCTGGGTGCTGGGCTGCCTCAAGACGGAGGCGTACCTGCGCCGGTACGCGGAGCGGGCCGGTTTCGGCCTCCGGGTGGCGGCTTCCACCACGGACTACTTCTTCGCCCGCTCCCTCGTCGAGGCCGGCGTCGGCGTCGCGCTGATCCCCCGGATCGCACTGCCGTCGGGGGACGGGGACCGAACCGGCTCCTCGGCCGCCGACGGTGTGAGCGTCGTACCGGTCGAACCCCCGTGTCCCGCACGGCACATCGGGCTGCTGTCACCGCGCCGGCGCCGTCCTCACCCCTACGCGGCGGCCCTGGCCGGGGCGTTGGCCGGGGCGGTGCGCCGGTGATCCGGCTTCTGCGGCCTCACCGCCCCAGACTGGCATCCGCAGGTCGCCCTCGGCGCCGTCGCCGGCCCGCGGCCGCGCCCGGTCAGGGAGCAGCCGTCTTCGGTGCGTCCAAGGCCGGGAGCGGCTGCGGGCCCTTCGTGACAGTGACGGGAATGCCCCCGGTGGCCTTCTCCAGCCGGGCCTTGAACCCCGGCGATGCGGCGCCCTCCTCGGTGGTGGTGACCTCCACCGCCGCGCCGTGGCTGCCGGAGACGGTGTAGATCGGGAATCCGGCCTCCAGGCCGATGACCTTGTCGCCGGCGGCCTGGAGGGTCTTGTGGGAGTACGTGCTCAGGTACAGGTCGGCCCGGGCCGGATCCGCCTGCGGATCCGCCGCGTGCGCCGCCGCCACGAGGAGCCGTCCGCGGGCGAGGTCGGTGACGCAGAGCGCGACCCGGCCGGCCGGGTGGTCGGTGATCTGGGTGGAGTAGACGTCGGCGAAGGCACCATAGCCCTGGTCCCCGATGGCCTGCGAGAGCCGTTCTCCCTCGGGGGTGTTGGCCGGGGTGCCGTCGATCTGGGTGGGCGCGGCCTGTGGTGCGGCGGGGTCGGTCACCGGGCACGGCTGGGCCGTCCCGGGCGGGGCGGGGTCCTGGCCGTGACCTGCCTGGCCGGCCACGACGGTCTTTCCGCAGCCGGTGAGCAGCACGGCGGCGGCGCCCATGCTCACGGCCGCGGTCACGGCTCCGTTCGCCACAACCCGCAGGTGTCTTGCGGTGGTTCCCCGCATCATCGGTCCCCCTCGTTGTCCGGTGCCGGATCGGCACGGCTGTGACGTACTCCCGGCGCTGCCGGTTCCCCGGTGCGCCGGGGCCACACAGCGGGGTGGTCCGGTGTGTGCCCGGCCGCCATGGCCAGGGCGGGCCGGGGGTTCCTAGGGTCGGTCGGGCCGGCCCGGCCGCGCGTCGGCCCGTTCGGGGACCGGCGGCCCGGGGCGGGGTGGAGGAGGGTGTGCGATGGGGTTGGACAAGGAGGTCGCGAGCGCGGCGCAGGCGGTGGCGGACATTCCCGCCGGGGCCTCGCTGGCGGTGGGCGGCTTCGGGCTCTGCGGGGTGCCGGGCGTGCTGATCGGCGCACTGCTGGAGCGCGCGGAGCTGCACGGCCTAGACGTGGTCTCGAACAACTGCGGGGTGGACGACTGGGGCCTGGGGCTGCTGCTGCGCGCGGGCAGGATCGCCCGGATGACGAGCTCGTACGTGGGTGAGAACAAGGAGTTCGCCCGGCAGTACTTGAGCGGTGAGCTGGAGGTCGAGCTGGTCCCGCAGGGCACCCTCGCCGAGCGGCTGCGGGCCGGTGGCACGGGCATCCCGGCGTTCTACACCCCGGCCGGGGCCGGTACGCAGGTCGCGGAGGGCGGCCTGCCGTGGCGCTACCGCGCCGACGGGGGCGTCGCCGTGGCCTCGCCGCCCAAGGAGCTGCGGAGCTGGGGCGGCCGGGAATACCTCCTGGAGGAGGGCATCACCACAGATTTCGCCCTGGTGCGGGCGGCGGCCGGGGACAGGCACGGCAACCTCGTCTTCCACTCCTCGGCGCGCAATTTCAACCCCCTCGCCGCGATGGCGGGACGGATCACCATCGCCGAGGTGGAGGAGCTGGTCGAGCCGGGGGAGCTGGATCCGGACGCCGTCCACCTGCCGGGCGTCTTCGTCCAGCGGGTGGTCCGCGTGGATCCCGGCGATCCGGCGGGCGAGCGGCGCGTCGAGCGCCGCACGGTCCGGACTCCTTTCCTCCCCCAACGGCAAGGCGGCGTGTGACATGGCTCTGACGCGTGAGCAGATGGCGGCCCGCGCCGCCCGCGAACTGTCCGACGGTACGTACGTGAACCTGGGGATCGGTTTGCCGACCCTCATTCCCAGCCATCTGCCGCCGGGGATCGAGGTGCTGCTCCAGTCGGAGAACGGCATCCTGGGCGTGGGCCCGTACCCGTTGGCCGACGAGGTGGACCCGGACCTGATCAACGCGGGGAAGGAGACGGTCACGGTCCGGCCGGGGGCCTCCTGCTTCGACTCCGCGCTGTCCTTCGGCATGATCCGCGGCGGGCACGTGGACGCGGCCGTGCTGGGCGCCATGCAGGTGTCCGCCTCGGGCGACCTGGCCAACTGGATGGTCCCCGGGAAGATGGTCAAGGGGATGGGCGGCGCCATGGACCTGGTGCACGGTGCGCGCAGGGTGATCGTCCTCATGGAGCACACCGCCAAGGACGGCACGCCGAAGCTGGTGGACCGGTGCACGCTGCCGTTGACCGGGCGGGGCGTCGTCCACCGGGTGATCACCGACCTGGCGGTCCTCGACATCACCCCGGAGGGGTTCCTGCTCCGCGAACTGGCTCCCGGGGTCGGTCTGGACGAGGTCCGGGCGGCGACGGACGCGGGCCTGGCGGTGGGGCGGGGCGCGGAGGCGGAGGCGCCGACCGGGCCCGAGGTGGAGGCGGCGACGGCGACGGCCTGAGCCGCGAGAGGGCGCGGTAGCAGCGGCCCGGAGCCCCCGCAACCCTCACGGACCGGTCAAGCGGGCGCCGGACTATGGCGTTCCGCGCCATGCCGCCGCGACCGGGGCCGCTCCTACCGTGGCGGGCACCGCGGGCCCCGGACGACGGGCCCGCACCCTGCCCGCCCCTCCAGGAGCCGCCATGTCCTTGCGCAGCAGATCATCCGACACCCGGGCCGCCGGCCGGCGGCGCGCCGCCGGGCAGCCGTACGGGCGCCCGCGCCGGGCCCTCGTACGGCTGCTCGCGCTGGCGCTGCTGGCCGTGGGCGGGGTCCTCGCCGGTCCCGTCTCCCCCGCCCGTGCGGCCGTCACCCTCCAGCGGGTCGCATCCTTCGGGGCCAATCCGGGGCAGTTGAACATGTACGTGTACCGGCCGGCCTCCCTCCCGGCCGACCCGGCCGTGGTGATCGCCCTGCACGGCTGCACCCAGAACGCCCAGACCTACGCGGACAACTCCGGACTGCCCGAACTCGCCGACCGCGACGGCTTCCTGCTGGTCCTCGCGGAGACCACCTCCGCGAACAACCCCAACAAGTGCTTCAACTGGTTCCAGACGGTGGACAACCGGCGCGGCCAGGGTGAGGCCGCGTCCGTCCGGCAGATGGCGGCCCACGCCGCCTCCGCCTACTCCACGGATCCCGCCCGCACCTTCGTCACCGGTCTGTCCGCCGGCGGCGCCATGACCTCGGTGATGCTGGCGGCCTACCCGGACGTGTTCGCGGCCGGGGCGGTGATCGCCGGGCTCCCCTACGACTGCGCCAAGGGGACCAGCCCCTATACGTGCATGAACCCCGGGGTGGACAAGTCCCCGGCCGTCTGGGCCCAGTCGGTCCGAGACGCCTATCCGGCGTGGACCGGTCCCTGGCCCCGGGTGGCGATCTGGCAGGGCGACGCGGACACCACCGTCGTACCCCGCAACGCCGATGAACTGCGCGACCAGTGGACGGCGTTGCACGGTCTCCCGCAGACCCCCACCCGTACCTCCACCATCGGGCCGGACGCGACTCGGCAGGAGGAGTACCAGGCCGCCGACGGCACGGTGGCCGTCGAGGTGGACCGGGTCCCGGGCATCGGGCACGGCACCCCGGTCGATCCGGGCTCCGGCCCGGGACAGTGCGGGCACACGACGGCGTACTTCCTCGCCTCGATCTGCTCCGGCCACTGGATCGCGAAGTTCTTCGGCCTGGACGGCTCCCCGACCGGCCCCGGCACCCTGCCCGCGCCCACCGGCCTGACCGTCTCCGCCATCGGTGACACCAGCGTCACCCTCACCTGGGGACGGGTGGCGGGCGCCTTCGACTACGCCGTCTACCGGGACGGGATCCAGGTCGCCGCCCCGGCCGGCCCTCCGCACACGGACGGCGGGCTCGCCCCCGGCACGGGGCACGCCTGGACCGTGGCGGCCCGCGACGGCGCGGGGACGGCCGGGGCCCGCTCCACGCCCGTCACGGCGACTACGACCGGCGCGCCCGCGGCGTGCTGGAAGGCGAACAACTACCAGCAGGTACAGGCCGGCCGGGCCACGACCGACGGGAGCTACGCGTACGCCAGGGGCTCGGGCCAGAACCTCGGCCTCTACAACCTCTTCGTCACGCACACCCTGAAGGAAGCGCCCGCCGGCTACTTCGTCATCGCCGACGCCGGCTGCCCCTGAGCCGCCCTCACCGGCTGCCCCGAGCCCGACTCACCGACTCCCGCCCAAGCCGCGCTCCGGGGCCCTTCCACCACCCGACGGGGCCCCTCCCGCGCATCCCTCACGCGCACCTCTTCCGGAGCCCGTGACCAGCGCCCCGGCCGCCCGCCATGGCTGCGGACCCCATCGGGGCTCCCGCGAACATGGCGGGCACAGCCGTGTCGGGGCCCCGCCGGCCGGCCGTAGCCTCCGGCCCAGTCCCCGTCCCGACCAGCCCTCTGGAGGCTTTCCCATGCCACCGGCCATCCGTTCCGCCACCATGACCGCAGCCGTCGCCCTCCTGGCCACCGCCCTGCTGGCGCTCCCCGCTCCCCCGGCCGCGGCAGGCGGGGCCGGGGCTCACTGCGCCCGCCGCGCCCAGCTCCACGTACCGGGGGCGCAGCACCAACAGACCGACTGCCTGGATGAGTTGACCACGGCAGGCACGGTGACCTCCGGGCACACCGACCCGGCCGACTGGGCCGGCCTCACCCCCAAGGGCCTGGCCGTGCCCGCCGGCGTGCCGGGCATCCAGATCGACGGCTACTTCCCAGACACCGCCACGCCCGGCGCCGTCCCCAACACCAACCACGGCTGGAACCACGACGCGCAGTTCGTCATCCGGCTGCCCGACCGCTGGAACGGCGGCCTCGTCGTCGCCGGCTCCCCCGGCGTGCGCGAGCAGTACGCCAACGACCGTGCCATCGGCGACTGGGTGCTCTCGCGCGGTTACGCCTTCGCCGCCACCGACAAGGGCAACACCGGGGCCGCCTTCCACCGCGACGGGCAGGATCCCGGGGACGCCGTAGCCGAGTGGAACACCCGCGTCACCGAACTCACCCGGGCCGCCCGCGCGGTCGTCGCGCAGCGCTACCACCGGGCCCCGAACCGGACGCTCGCCACCGGCATGTCCAACGGGGGCTACCTGGTGCGCTGGCAGCTGGAGAACCATCCCGAGCTCTACGACGGCGGGGTGGACTGGGAGGGCACCCTGTGGCGGGCCGACGGACCCGGCCTCCTCACCTTCCTGCCCCCGGCGCTGGCCGCCTACCCCGCCTACGCGGCCGGCGGCCCGCAGGCCGGCCCGGCGCACGAAGCGATGCTCGCCGCCGGCTTCCCGGCCGGCTCGGAGTTCCTGTGGCCCTTCCACCACGGCTACTACTGGGACCTCACCCAGCGGATCTACCGCGAGGAGTTCGATCCCGGCTTCGACGGCCCCACCGAGGCCGGGACCCCCTTCTGCTCGCCCGGCACCCCGGCCTGTGACGCCGACTACGTCTACGCCGACCGGCCGGCGGCGGTCCGCCGCGCCGTCGCGAAGGTCGCGCTCACCGGCCGGATCGGCAAACCGCTGATCACCCTGCACGGAACCCTCGACGTCCTGCTCCCCATCTCCCGGGACTCCGACGTCTACGCCGAGATGGTCCGCCGGGCCGGCCGGGGCTCGCTGCTGCGCTACTACCGGATCGAGGGCGGCACCCACGTGGACTCGCTCGTCGACGCCTTCCCCGACCGGCTGCGCCCCCTCACCCCCTGCCACCGCGCCGCCTTCACCGCGCTGGAGGACTGGATCGGCCGCGGTGTGCGGCCGCCGCGCGGCCACACCGTCCCCCGGGATCCGGCGGCCTCTCCGGAAACCCTGCTGACCAGTTGCCCGCTCGACACCTGAGGACGCCCGCGGTTGCGTACCGCTCGTGATGCGCCACCGCCCTTGGTTCCGTACGCGGTCGACCTTGGTTCCGTACGCGGTCGCCCTTGATTCCGTACGCGGTCACCCCTGGTCGCGTACGCCGTCGGCCCGCATGGTGACCGGCTCCATACGGGCGTCGCCGAGTATGGGGTGCGACACCGTGGGCGCGGCCCGGGGCCCTCCCTACGCTTCCAGCCATGACGAGCCAACTTCCTTCCCCCGACCTGCTGCGGGATCGGGTCGCCCTGGTGACGGGCGGCGGCAGCGGCATCGGCCGGGCGTGCGCGCTGGCCCTGGCCGAGGCCGGGGCGACCGTGCACGTGGCCGATATCGACGCGGCGGCGGCCAAGGCCGTCGCCGGCCTCGTCGGCGGGCACGCCCACGTCGCCGACCTGGCCGATCCCGCCGCGATCGGGAGGCTGCCCGCCGCCGTCGACATCCTGGTCAACAGCGCCGGACTCCAGCACGTCGCCCCGATCACCGAGTTCCCGCCCGAGCGTTTCGCCCTGATCCAGCAGGTGATGGTGACGGCGCCCTTCCTGCTGCTGCGCCACGTGCTGCCGCACATGTACGCCGCCCGCTGGGGCCGGGTGGTCAACATCTCCAGCGTCCACGGGCTGCGCGCCAGCGCGTACAAATCGGCCTACGTGGCGGCCAAGCACGGGCTCGAGGGGCTGAGCAAGGTGACCGCGATCGAGGGGGCCCCGTACGGGGTGACCAGCAACTGCATCAGCCCCGGCTACGTCCGCACCCCGCTGGTCGAGGGGCAGATCCTGGACCAGGCCGCCGCGCACGGCATCGGCGCCGGGGACGTGCTCTCCGAGGTACTGCTGACCCGGTCGCCGATCAAGCGGCTCATCGAGCCCGAGGAGGTCGCGGCGGCCGCCGTCTGGCTGTGCGGTCCGCACACCGGCTACATGACGGGCTCCTCCCTCCCCTTGGACGGCGGCTGGGGCGCCAACTGACCCCGTCCGGGTGACAGCCCGTGCGCCGTGCCATGGGGACACCCGGCGGGTCCCGTACGGTCCCGCACGTGACCGATGCGAACCAGCCCGAGAACCCGACGCCCCCTACGGATCCGGCCGGCCCGGACGACCTGAACATCACCACCGGACCCGACGCGCTACGGGTCCTCGTCCTCGCGGGGTCCTCCCGCGAGGGCTCCGTGAACGCCCGGCTGGCCGCGCTCGTCGCCGGTCAGGTCGAGCGGTCCGGGGCCGTCGCGGACCTCGCCCGGATCGGCGACTTCGTGATGCCCACCTACGACGGTGACGCCGAGGAGGCCGAGGGCCCGCCCGCCGGGGCGATCGCGCTGCGCGAACGGCTGCTGGCGGCGCAGGCCCTGGTCATCGCCTCGCCCGAGTACAACGCCTCCGTGCCCGGCGTCCTGAAGAACGCCGTCGACTGGGTGTCCCGGTTCCGGCCGCAGCCCTTCAAGGACAAGCAGACCCTGCTGGTGTCCGCCTCCCCGTCGCTGGTCGGCGGGAACCGCGGACTCTGGGCGCTGCGCGTTCCGCTCGAACACCTCGGGACCCGGGTGTACCCCGACATGTTCAGCCTGGCGATGGCGCACTCGGCCTTCGGCGGGGACGGCGAGCTGACCGACCCGGGCCTGCGCGAACGGCTGGCCGACACCGTCGATTCCTTCCTCGCCCTCGCCGAGGCGGACACCCGATACCTCTGCCTCCAGCGCCGCTGGTACGAGTTCCTGGGCGACGAGAGCAACGCGCCCGTGACCCAGCGGGCCGAGGGCTGACTGCCTGTTCAGGGGGTGCCCGAACGGACGCTCGGGAGGCGGGTTAGCATATGAGCGCCGCCTAGCTCGAAAGATAAATTCTGTGACTGTCAATGACGACTCGTTCACCAACTGGAAGAACCGCGAGAAGATCGCGGAGTCGATGATTCCGATCATCGGAAAGCTGCACCGGGAGCGGGACGTCACGATCCTGCTCCACAGCCGCTCCTTGGTGAACAAGTCCGTGGTCAGCATCCTGAAGACCCACCGCTTCGCCCGCCAGATAGCCGGCGAGGAGCTCTCGGTCACCGAGACCATGCCGTTCCTGCAGGCACTCACCACGCTCGACCTCGGTCCCTCGCAGATCGACCTCGGGATGCTCGCCGCCACGTACGCGGCCGACGACCGCGGCCTGTCGGTGGAGGAGTTCACCGCCGGCGCCGTCTCGGGCGCCACGGGTGACAACAAGATCGAGCGCGGCGAGGGCCGCGACGTGGTCCTCTACGGCTTCGGCCGCATCGGCCGCCTCGTCGCCCGCCTGCTGATCGAGAAGACCGGCTCCGGCAACGGCCTGCGCCTGCGCGCCATCGTCGTCCGCGGAGGCGGCGAGGCGGATCTCGTCAAGCGCGCCTCGCTGCTGCGCCGCGACTCGATCCACGGCCAGTTCCAGGGCACGATCACCGTGGACGAGGCGACCAGCACGATCGTGGCCAACGGCAACGAGATCAAGGTGATCTACGCCAACGACCCATCCGAGGTCGACTACACGGCGTACGGCATCAAGGACGCCATCCTGATCGACAACACCGGCAAGTGGCGCGACCGCGAGGGGCTCTCCAAGCACCTGCGCCCCGGTATCGACAAGGTCGTCCTGACGGCTCCGGGCAAGGGCGACGTCCCCAACATCGTGCACGGGGTCAACCACGACACGATCAAGCCGGACGAGCAGATCCTGTCCTGCGCCTCCTGCACCACCAACGCGATCGTCCCGCCGCTGAAGGCGATGGCGGACGAGTACGGCGTCCTGCGCGGCCACGTGGAGACCGTCCACTCGTTCACCAACGACCAGAACCTGCTGGACAACTACCACAGCGCCGACCGCCGCGGCCGCTCCGCGCCGCTCAACATGGTCATGACGGAGACCGGCGCGGCCTCCGCCGTCGCCAAGGCGCTGCCCGACCTCAAGGCCCCGATCAGCGGCAGCTCGATCCGCGTCCCGGTGCCGGACGTCTCGATCGCGATCCTCAGCCTGCGGCTCGGCCGCGAGACCACCCGCGACGAGGTGCTCGAATACCTCCGCGACGTGTCGCTGACCTCGCCGCTGAAGCGCCAGATCGACTTCACCACGGCGCCCGACGCGGTCTCCAGCGACTTCATCGGCTCGCGTCACGCCTCGATCGTCGACGCGGGCGCCACCAAGGTCGACGGGGACAACGCGATCCTCTACCTCTGGTACGACAACGAGTTCGGCTACTCCTGCCAGGTCGTCCGGGTCGTCCAGTACGTCTCCGGGGTCGAGTACCCGACCTACCCGGCGCCGGCGGTCTGATCCCCCGGAGCCCCGCAGTACCCGATGCGGCGAACGCCCCCCGAGTGACCCGAGGTCACCCGGGGGGCGTCCGTACGTCCGGGCCCGGAACGGCAGCGGCGCGGGCCGCCGCGAGCTGGGTGCGCGAGCGGACCCCCAGCTTGCGGTAGACGCGGCTCAGCATGCCCTCGACGGTCTTGACCGAGATGAACATGTGCTGGGCCGCCTGCTGATTGGTGGCCCCCTGGCAGATGAGGTCCGCCAGGCGTGCCTCGGATTCGGTCAGCCGGCCGGGGCCCGGGGCCGGGCCCGCGGCCGAAGCCGGCCCGCCCGCGCGTTCGAGGAGCTCCCGGGTGAGTTCCTGCCAGGGGCGGGCGCCGGTCTCCTCGAAGACCGCCCGGGCCGCCTCCCAGGCCGAGCGGGCGGCGGCCTGGCGCCGACGGGCCCGTTCCACCCGGCCCAGGGCGAGGAGCGTACGGCCCTGCTCCAGCGGCAGGCCCATGCGACCGAAGGCGGCCGCGGCCCCGTGGAGCACACCGCTCGCCTCCTCCCCGGCCCCGGTACGGGCCAGCAGGATCCCGCGGGCCCGGTCCAGCGCCGACCCGGGTCCCGAGTCGGCGCCGGGCGGACCCGCGACGGGCCGTACGCGCTCCAGCAGCTCCCGGGCCAGGTCCAGCCGGCCCGCACAGGTGAAGGCCTCCACGGCGTCCGGCTGCCAGCGGAACATCCCGGGGTCGGCCGTCGGGACGTGCCGCTGCGCCTCGGCCACGGCCGTCAGCGAGGCCACGGCCCCGGCCACCTCCCCGGTGTGGAGCTGCACGGCGCCCAGGACCCAGAGGTTGCGCGAGACGTACAGGCCGTCGCCCTCCTCCTGCGAGGCACGGGCGCCGCAGGCCGCGGTGCGCAGGGCGGCGGCGAACGATCCGGCGGCGCTCTGCGTCAGCGCCGCGGTGTACCAGGCGGGTCCCATCGAGAGGCCGGCCGCGGTGGACCGCCGTACCGCCTGGTCCGCCCAGGCGAGCGCGGGGGCGCAGGCACCGAGGCGGGTGTCGACCTCGGCGAGGCTGCGCCAGATGTCGACCAGGTCCTCGGCCTCCCCCTCGTGCTCGGCGAGGGCGAGGAGTTCCAGGAGCCGTTCGCGCGCTTCCGCTAGGCGGTCGTCGAAGACGGCATGCCGGGCGGCGAGGTACTGGGCGCTGTTGCGGATGCCGGAGTGCTGGGCCGGGACTCCGAGGGCGAGGGCCTCGGCAAGGGTGCGCGGCGCGTCGGGGGCACCGAGGACCCGTTCCATCCGGGCGCGCATCGTCAGGGCGGCGGCCTGCAGGGGCCGGTGGCCGCCGGCGGCGGCGAGTTCGGCGGCCCGGCCGGCCGCGCGCAGGGCCCGGTCGGGGGCGTGGTGGGCGATGTTGGCGGCGATGGCCGCGCGGAGCTCGACGGCGGCGAGCAGACCGGGGTGGCCCGTCGCGAGTTCCCGGCACCGGGCCAGCAGCGGTTCCAGGTCGGAGATGGCCTGGCCGTGTGCGTCGACGACGGCGAGCAGCGCGGTGACCTGGTCGGCGGGCTCGGCCCGGCTGGCGGTCAGGGCGTCGGCTGCCTGCCGGGCGATGTCGACGGAGCCCGCGCAGGCGGCTTCCTGGGCCGCGTACGAGAGCCTGCGGATGAGCACGGCGGACCGGGCCGGCGGGGTGATCTCGGCGGCGAGGAGGAACAGCTCGGCGGCCAGGGCCCGCTCGCCGGCCTCCCGGGCGGTGGCCGCGGCGGACTCGGTGTCCTCGGCGAGCCCCTGGTCGGGCAGGTCCGCGGCCAGGGCCCGGTGGCGGACCTCGTGGACCGGGTCTCCGACGGCCCGGGCGAGCGTCAGGTGGGCCGCCGCCCTCCCGGGCCGGCCCTCGGAGCGGGCGGCTGCCCGGGCCAGGGCCGCCGCCGTGAAGTGGACGGCGCTGGCGGGGTCCACGCGCAGCACTCCGGCGGCCTGGGCCCGGGCCAGGTGCTCCTCGGCGTCGGAGCGGCCCGCCCGCAGGAGCAGCGGCAGGGCGGGGTGGCTCGTGAGGGCGGCCAGCATGAGGGTGTGGCGGGCGGGTTCGCCGAGGGTGGCGCGCAGCCAGGCCTCAGCCGCGTCGACCGTCTGCTCGGGCAGGGCGGGCCGGCGGCGCTGCGCCGCGGGCAGCCGTGCGAGTTCCGTACAGGTCACGGACGTCAGCAGCCGGTGTCCGCCGCAGTGGCTCTGCAGGGGGCCCGCCCAACGGGTGGGCAGTGCGTGCGCGTCGAGCAGCGCGGCCGTCTCCTCGGCGTCGAGCGGGAGTACGTCGACCTGGGCGGGGTGCCCGCCGAGCAGCCGGGCGGCAGCCTGCGCCCGCCCTTGCACGCGTTCGGTGACGATCGCCGCGAGCCCGGGGGCGGGGAGGGTGCGCAGGGCGTAGCCGAGGACGTCGGCGCTGGCCGGGTCGAGCCATTGGGAGCCGTCCACGGCCAGGATCCACAGGCCGGCCGCGAGCAGCGCGGTCACCGCGAGCCGGGCGGGCAACTGCTCGGACGCGGCGAGGGGTTCGTCGGCGCCGCGGTGCAGGAGCCGGTCGACGACCTCCTGCTGCCGGGTGGAGAGCTGCGCGAATTCGGCCGCACCGCAGTGGGACAGCATCTGCGCGAGCGCGCCGAAGACGTGCCCGCGGTCCTCTTCGACGGTGGTCACCCGCAGCACCCTGCGCGGGGGCTCCGTGGACGGGGGCTCGGTGGACAGGGGCTCCGCGGACAGGGCGCGCAGGACCTCCTCCAGGGCGGTGGTCTTGCCCGCGCCCCAGGGACCGGCGAGGGCCACCCTCCCCTCGCGCATCAGTACGCGGAGGGCGTGGGCCGCCGCACCCGATGCCGCATGCCGGCCCCCCGCGAGTGCCGGGGCGCTGTCGAAGTCCTTGTCTGGCCTCACGAGGAGGCACCGTAGGCGGCGCCGGTTGGCCTGACAACGGCCGGGGCCGCCGGGCGGGGGGATCAAGGGTTTCCCCTGATGCCAAGGGGAGTTGCTCCCGGCGATGGTGGTGCGACGGCGGGCCGCCCGCGCTCCTGGTGCGGGGTGGCAGACCTGGAGCACCGCGGCCCTCCACGGGAGGAGCGGGGGACGCGGCCCGGACGGCTCGCCGTACCCCGCGCCGGCGCCGTCGCGGGGTAGCCGGGTGCCCGCGGGCTCGGCCGCCGGGTCGCCCGGCGGGTGGGCTGGGGCGAGAGCGCGGGCGCGGGCGGGGACGCGGGCGCGGGCGCGGGCGGGTGGGCGCATAGGCCCATGGGCGCACGGGCTCACGGGCGGGCCTGCGAGGGGCCGGTGGCGGTGCCGGAGACCAGTGGCGGTGCGACCGGGAGCCCCCGCGGGCAGCAAGGGATTCCTCCGATGCTCCCGACACCGGGCCGGGATCAGTCTGTTGGCCACCCCGGAGCCCGTATCCGCGGCTCGCCGAATGCGGGGCTACGGGGGACGAGAAGAGCCCCCGTGCTCCCCCACGGGTCGTGCCTGCGTACCGGCCTACCCCTCCGGTACAGCCCTCCATGAAGGGATTTCCGTGCGAAATCTGCGAAACAGGTCCACTTGGGCCTCCGTCGCCGCGGCCTCGGTCTCGGCCGCCGTGGCGCTCGGCGGCCTCGGCGCCCTGCCCGCCCACGCCACCGCCACCGCGCAGCCCGGACCGTCCGTGTCCCCGCAGCTCCTCCAGGCCATGCAGCGCGATTTCCGCCTCTCCGCCGACCAGGTGCGCGAGCGGGTCGCCGACGAAGCGGCGGCCGGCCGGGCGGCCACCCTCATCCGGGGCCGGGTCGGCGACCGGGTGGCGGGCATGTGGTTCGACGCCTCCACCGGGCGGCTGACCGCGGCGGTCTCCGGCGCCGCGGACGCGGCGCTGGTACGGGACGCGGGCGCCGTGGCCCGGCAGGCCCGGTACAGCCCGGCCGAACTGGCCGCCACCGCCCGGACCGTCTCGCGCGAAGTCGGCGCCGGGGTGCCGGGCGTGGTGGCGTGGGGTCCCGACGTCCGCAACAACCGGATCGACATCACGGTGAACCGGACGGCGCGCGAAGCCTCCACCGACGCCTTCGTGGCCCGCGTCGCCGCCCTGGGCGGGATCGTCCACGTCACCGAGACCTCCGACAGCCCGCGGCAGCAGGCGGACGTGACCGGCGGCGAGAAGTGGGTACCGGGCAGCGAGAGCCCGTGTTCCATCGGATTCTCCGCCACCCGGGTCACCGGAGGCAGCAAGACGTTCCTGACGGCCGGCCACTGCACCAACGACGTCAACCAGCCGTCCTACGGCAAGGACGGCACCCGCATGGGTACGTCCAACAAGGACGGCCAGAGCAGCGTCAACGGCCCCGCCGGCGACTTCGGCCTCGTCGACGTGGACCAGTCGGGGTGGAACCTCGCTCCCACCGTCGCGGGCGACGCGTCCCACGCCGCCGTCACCGTCACCGGCTCGGCCGACGCCGTGGTCGGCACCGCGATCTGCCGCTCCGGGCAGACCACCGGCATGCGGTGCGGGGAGGTCACCAAGGTCGACCAGACCGTGGACTACGGCAACGTCACGATCAACGGCCTGTCGTACTCCAACGCCTGCTCCGCGGGCGGCGACTCGGGCGGTTCGTACGTCACGGCGACCGGCGGCAAGGCGGCCGGCCTCCACTCCGGCGGCGGCAGCGCCACCTGCACCTCGGGCAGCGGTGAGAAGTTCACCATCTTCCAGCCCGTGATCGAGGCCCTGACCACCTTCAAGCTGGCCCTGGTCACCTCCACCCCGCAGCCCGGCAACGTCACCGTCTCCGCCGTCTCGGCCCAAAGCGGCGTCATCGGCGCCCGGATAGCCGAGCTGAAGAACAGCGCCGAGGGCGGCACGGCCCCCTACACCTGGTCCGCCACGGGCCTGCCCGCCGGCCTGGCCATCGCCTCCGCGACCGGCACCATCACCGGTACCCCCACCTCGGCCGGAACCTCCAACGTGACCGTCACCGCCACCGACAACGCAGGCAAGACCGGTTCGACCGGCTTCTCCTGGACGATCACCACCGCGGGTACGGCCCTGTCCGTGACCAACCCCGGCGGCCAGAGCTCCACCGTCGGCGCCGCCGCCAACCTCACCGTCAAGGCCGCCGGTGGCACCGCGCCCTACGCCTGGTCCGCGACGGGCCTGCCCGCCGGCCTGAGCATCGGCTCCACGACCGGGACCATCACGGGTACCGCCACCACGGCCGGGACATCCAACGTGACCGTCACGGCCACCGACAACGCGGGCAAGACCGCGTCCGCCGCCTTCTCCTGGACCGTCAGCACCGTCACCGGCACGAGCCCCGTCCTCAAGAGCCCGGGCAACCAGATCGCCTACATCGGCAAGCCCGTCACCCTCGCCCTCCAGGCCACCGGCGGCACCCAGCCGTACGCCTTCAAGGCCACGGGCCTGCCCGCCGGCCTGAGCATCAACGCGGCCACCGGCGTCATCACCGGCTCCCCCAGCACCTGGGGCTTCGGCACCAGCACCCTGACCGTGACCGACGCCGCGGGCAAGTCCTCGTCGGTCGGCGTCACCTGGAACGTCTACTTCTAGTCCGCTCCTCTGATCCGCTGATCCGCCTCCGGACCTCCTGACCCGGTCCACCAGGCCCGATGCCGCCGCCTCCACACCCCGGGGGCGGCCGGCACCACCCGGCGGGGCCCCGGCCGACACCCCGGCCAAGGCCCCGCCTTCGGCGCGCCCGGCCGGCCCCGGCCCGGCCGGGCGGCGGACTTCCCGGGCCCCTGCCCCTGTACCCGCCCCGTTCAGAGCCAGGCCGGCCGGTCCGTCCCCCAGCGGGAGGGGCCCCGCTCCCACGCGCGGCCCCCGAGCGGCGAGGCCGCGTACCGCAGCGTCCCGTACCCCGATCCGGTCTCCCGCAGCCACGGCTCCGATACGTACCCCGGCACGGCGGCGCCGGCCCCGGGGACCTCTCGGACCAGCCACGACGCCGTCCCCGCCAGGGAGAACCGCAGCGCCTGCCCGCCGCCCTCGGCGAGTGCCCGCAGCACGCCGGCGGCCATCAGGTAGCCCGTGCCGTGGTCCAGCGCCTGCGCCGGCAGCACCCCCGGGCCGCGCCCCTCCCCGCACACCGCGGAGATCCCGTACCCCGCCTGCACGAGCGAGTCGAAGCCCCTGCGCCCCGCCCAGGGGCCCCGCCATCCCCACGCGCACAGCTCGGCCACCACCAGCCCCGGCCGCCGCGCCAGCAGTTCCTCGGCTCCCAGTCCGTACCGCTCCAGCGCTCCCGGCCGGTACCCCGTCACCACCACGTCGGCCCCGGCCAGCAGCCCGTCGAACACCGCCCGGTCGTCGGCCGCGCCCAGGTCGAGGAGGGCGGACCGCTTCCCGAAGCCGGTGTCCGCGTACGCGTCGTCCGACTCCGGGTGCGCCGGGGAGTCGATCCGCAGGACGTCCGCGCCGAGCAGTCCGAGCGTCCTGGTGGCCACCGGTCCCGCGATGACCCGGGTCAGGTCGAGCACCCGCACCCCGGCCATCGGCAGCCCGGGGCCCGCCCCGGTCGCCCCGAGGGCCCGCCCGCGCACCCCCGACTCCGTCCGTTCCACGAGCGGTTGCGGCGCGCCGTACTCCTCCGTCACGGCCACGGCCAGACCGCCGGCCGCGTAGACCTCCTCCTGGATGTCCACCGCCGGGCGCCGGGCGATCGCCCAGGCCACGCCTTCCCGGGTCCCGGCCGCCAGGACCCGTACCAACGCGGCCTCGTGGTGGGGATAGTTGGCATGGGTGCGCACCCACCCGTCGGAGGCCCGCCAGAAGCCGGACAACGGCGCGAACGTCACCGGCGCCCGGCCGTCCACCAACAGGTGCCGCTCGCTGACGAACGCCGAGGCCACGGCCCCTTCGTCGACCATGAGCGGAGCCACGTCGTCCGCACCGCCCCCGGCCCGTACGGCGGCCAGTTCCGCCGCGGCGAGCGCGCACACGCCCACCGTGGCCCGCGCGAGTTCCCTTACGGGCAACGGCCCGTCCCCCAGCCCGCCGGCCGCCCCCTGGTAGCCGACCCGGCCCGCCAGTTCCCCGGTGCCGCCCAGCGCGGCCCATGCCTGTCCGGTCCCACCGTCACGACTCGTCATGGGCCCATCCTGCCGCCGCGCCGCGGGCCGTGGGGGGTGTGCGGGGTCCCCGATCGGGCGATGCCGCGCTTCAGGGCGTCTCGAATTCGCCCTTCCGGCGTTACACGACCCGGAACATGAAGATCGCCTCGGCTGCCTCGTCTTCCGTCGCGGCGCAGCCGGCGCGTGCGGGCCGGGGCAGCCGGTGGCCCGTACGAGGGAGCACGATGACCGACCCGACCGCGGTGGACACTTGGCGTGGAAGGATTGCCGCACCTTGCCGTGACGTGTGTGAGGCGCCCGCGTTCTCGCTCACCGTTTTCGCGGTGATCCTCTTCAACGCCGCGCTCCTGGGAGCCGAGACGTACAGCGGCCTCTCCGCCGAGTACAGCAGCCTCCTTTCGGTGACCGAGCGCTTCTGCGTGATCGCCTTCACCCTGGAGATGCTGATCCGCCTGGGCGCGCACGCCGACCGGCCGAAAGCTTTCTTCCGGGACCCGTGGAACGTCTTCGACCTGCTGGTCGTCTCCTCGGCCTTCATCCCGTTCCTCCGGGAGAACACCACACTCCTGCGGCTGCTGCGACTGGCGCGGGTCCTGCGGACCGCCCGCTTCATGCCCCAGCTGCGAATCCTTCTGGTCGCGGTGGCCCGCAGCCTGCCCGGCACCGTGAGCTTCCTGTTCGTGGGCGCGCTGATCGTCTACGTGTACGCCATGATCGGCTGGATCTGCTTCGCCGGTCACGACCCCCAGCACTACGGGTCCATCGGCCGGGCCGGGCTGACCCTGTTCCTGCTGATGACGCTCGAAGGGCTCGGGGACGCCGTCCACGCGGGGCTGGCCATCTCGCCGCTCAGCATCCTCTTCTACGCCTCCTACGTGCTCTTCGGCTCCTTCGTACTGGTCAACGTCCTGATCGGTGTGGTCCTCAACGCCCTCGAGGAGGCTCGGGAGATGGAGGAAGAAGCCGAGCGGGTGGAGCAGCGGGCCCTGCTCGCGGCGAAGCAGACGGCGCCGGACGCCGCCGACGAGCTCCTCCTGCGGATCGCGGCGGTGCGCGGCGCCCTCGACGACATGGAGGCCCAGCTCGACACCGTGCACGCCTCCTCCGAGGCGGCGGCCGGGGCTTCCGCCCCGCCGGCCCACGCCTCGGCGGGCGCCCGCTAGGAACCGCCGGAGCCGCCTCCGGCCGGCCGGTCCTCCGGTCGGCCGGAGGACCGGCCGGAGGACCGGCCCGTGTCCTGCCCTGCCCTGTCCCGTCCTGTCCTGTCCTGTCCTGTCCTGTCCTGTCAGAGAGCGGTACGGCGCGCGTCGAGGGCTCCGGCGAACTCGGCGAGGGTCAAGGCGCGGAGTTCTTCCTCGTCGACCTTGAGGCCCAGCCGCTCGTGAAGGACGATCGCCATCTCCACCACCATGAGCGAGTCGGTCAGCAGATCCTGCATCCGGGTGTGGCCCTGGACCTCCTCGGCGGGAAATTCGAACATTTCGATGAGGATTTCGCTGATCATGTTGATCGTGGATTCGGTTGCGGAAGTCGTCATGGCATCTCTCATTTGCGGTAGTGCGGCCTTTGCGCCAGGGTGGCGCCAATGACCCAGGAGTAAAGGAGAATACTCGTGTCGGAAAGCGTAAATGATGTGATCGAGGCGGGCGCCGCCGAACTCAGGTACGTGAAGGAACGGCTCGAAGAGGCGGGAGGAGGCGCCTGGGACCGGCTTCTCGACTGGCTGATGGACGACTATTTCCGGCTCGACATCACGGGATGGGAGAATATCCCGACGGAGGGGCCCGCCGTGATCGTGGCCAACCATTCGGGGGCCTGGGGACTCGACGCGTTCGTACTCGTCAAAGCGCTTGCCCGCAATCTGAACCGACCATTGCGCATTCCGGCCGCATCGCTGACTTTTCGATTTCCAGTCATCGGTTCGTACGCCCGGAGAGTGGGAGCCATTCCTCTCGATCCGACGCTCGGACTGGAACACCTGACCGCCGGGGAACTCGTGGGGGTGTTCCCCGAGGGAACCTCCGGCCTGGAGAAGCCCTTCCGTGAGCGCTACCGGTTGCGCCCCTTCAGCCCCGGGTTCGCCGTGACCGCCGTCCAGGCCGGAGCGCCCGTCATTCCGGTGTCCGTCATCGGAGCCGAGGAGGCCTGTCCCAAGGTCGGTGAGGTCCCGGCCCTGGCCCGCCTGTTCGACCTCCCCTACTTCCCGCTCACCACGCTCTTCCCGCTGCCCTCGAAGTGGCTCATCACCGTGGGCGAGCCGATCCCGGCGCCGCCCCGGCCCGAGTCCTTCGCCGCCCGGTCGGCCGCGGCCCGCCGGCTGTGCGGCGAGGCCCAGGACGCGGTGCAGTCCCTGGTGGACAGGGAACGCCGCAGGCGTGCGACGCCCTTCTGGTAGCCCCCTGCCGTCCCGGGAGCCGACCGGGACGGCAGGGCCGTTCACTCCTCAGTCCGCCAGCCGGTGCGCCGCCCTCCGTACGCCGTCGGCCGCGTGGTCGCACCGCTGCGCGTGGTCCAGCAGGACCATGCGGAACTTCTCCCCCGCCTCGTCCCGGTCCCAGCCGTCGGCTTCGGCGCAGGCCGCGAGGCTCCGCGCGTGCGCCGACAGCCGCTCCGCGCTGGCCCGCGCGAGGGCCCCGTACGACGCTGGCGTGCAACCGCGTACCGGTACCGGTACGGCCGCCGGGCTGCCGACCGTCACCCGCCCGTCGCCGGGGCCGCCGGAGGGTTCCGCTAGCGCCAAGAGCATCGCGCGCGGGTCGAGCGTGCCGGGCAGCCGACCCGCGGTCAGCCCCGGGTGGACCACGAAGGGCCGGGCCACCGCGTGGATCCCGCGTACGAGTTCCTCGGCGACCAGCACCGCGAACCGGGTCGCCGCGCACGCGCCGGGCGCTCCGCACAGCGCCGACGGCCAGATGCCCGGGCCGGCGGCGCCGTCCTTCGGAGGCGAGAGCCAGCCGGGCGCGCACAGGATCTCCGTACCCGCGCCGATCGCGAGACCCTCCCAGACGAACGGCGTCCGTACCCGGTGGACGGTGGCGGCCACCGGCGGATAGTGGCGCAACGCCCGGGCCACGGCCGCTTCCGGGGCGGCCTGCGGCTCCAGCGTGTGCAGGGCCAGGGCTTGCAGGACCGTGGTGGTGGCGGCCTCGGAAACGAGGGCGAGCACATGGGCGGCCGCCGCGACCACGGTGTCGGGGCAGGTACCCGCCGCGGCCAGCCGGCCGATCAGGGAGGCGGGGTCGGGGCGCTCCAGATAGCGGGCCGTCCGGCGCCCCAGGGAGGCCGTCAGGTCCTCGCGGGCGCTGCGGCTCCCGGCGGCCGCGGCCCGGGAGACGATCTCGCTCAGCAGGGTGTCCTCGGCGGCCGCTTCGCCCGCCACCAGGCACCGGCCCAAGCGTGTCATCACCTCGTACCAGGCCTGCCACTCCAGGGTGCCGTCCCCCCTCCGGCCCGCGACGGCCTCGTCCACGTCCCGGGCCACGCGGGCGGACAGCTCGTCTCCCGGCGCGATGACCTCCCAGGCCAACTCCGTGTGCGGGGAGAGCCCGTACCGGTGCCCGCCGGCGGTCAGCCCCTCGGCGGCCTCCAGCGCCCCCTCACCGTCGGCCCGGACGAGGAGCGCCTCGGACACCGCGGGGGTCAGCGGTACGAGGAAGTTCCCGAAGGGCGTGCACACACGGACCGGGCGCCCGGAGCGGGTCCGCCGCAGGTGTTCCAGCAGGGAGCGCGTCACTCCTTCGCGGGTCAGCGCGTCCAGGCCGAGCACACGGGCCGCGGCGTCGGTCCACGGCAGCCGCTGGGCGACCATGGCCGCGCTGAACACGGCGTTCTCCAGGGCCCAGGCGGTCTCGGGGAGTCGCGGTGCGGGCATCGTCGTCGCGGTCGACGTCGTCGTGGACGTCGTCGTCGACGTCGTCGTGGACGTCCCGTCGCCGTGGTCAGGGGTCATCTCAGGCTCTCCCGTGGTCACTTGTCGCGCAGCATGTAGGGCTGGTTGCCGGCGATCCGGCCGTCGTAGGCGCCGATCAGCCCGTTGACCTTCTCCCGGTGGTGCGCCATGGGACCCCGCAAGGTGTCCGAGTAGGCCTGTGGAGCGTGCGACAGCGGGTAGTCGTACGACTCGTCCAGCCAGGCCAGTTCGACCCAGCTGTCGGGGATGTCGTTGGGCGAGGCGGGGCCGCGGCCGTCGAGCATCGGGATCACGTCGTGGTTGTTGACCAGGCTGATCACCCGGGTGGTGTGGTCGGCGGGCCGTTTGCCGTCGATGGGCGAGCCCAGCGTGATGACGTGCGTGACCCGGTAGCGGGAGGACACCTCCACATCGGCCGCGAGGTTCATCGCGGTCAGCCCGCCCAGGCTGTGACCGACGAGCATGAGCTCCGACCCGGCCGGCACCCCGGCCCGCAGCAGTACCTTGCGTGCGGCGCGGGTGTACGTCGTATCGGTGCGCAGCAGCCCGTCGAACGCTCCCACCAGGTCCTGCGGGGTGCTGTTGCTCAGCAGGCCGAAGCTCGTTCCGGGCAGCAGCAGGACGTACCGGACGGCGCCGTCGGCGCATTCGACGCGGCGCAGCAGCACCAGCCCGTGGTTCCCGAGGGCGCCGATGTCGTTGACGTAGCTGACGATGTCGTTGCCGGACGTGGCCAGCACCTTGGCCAGGATGGAGTCGGCGTCCGCCCGCTCGGCCCTACCGGGGCCGGGGTTGAGGTATTTCAGCAGGGTGCTCGGCAGCCCGAGGAACGGATCGGTGGTCGGCACTCCGCCTGCGAGCGTCACCCAGGAGAAGCCGTCGTTGACGGGATTCTCGTCGAGCAGGCCCAGCAGTGCCAGCATTTCCATGATCACGGGGCTCACCGTGGTGAGGGCGCGGGTGACCCCGAGGTGCTCGACGAGCGCGTACATGGCGCGCAGCGCCTCCAGCCGGTTCCCGGCCACCACGGCTTCGGTCAGCCGCCTGGCGAGGGGCGAGTCCAGGTTGGGGTGGTCCGAGGCGATCGCCCTGATCCGCAGGGCGAAGGCGTCCACGGCCATGGCCACGGCGGCCGGACGCCGGTACGTCATGCTCCCCGCGATCCGGGCCAGTTCCCCGCCCAGTCCGCCGTTGGCGCCGAAGCCGAGCCCCGAAGGGCTGGTCAGCGCCCGGGCGCACGACACAGCCGTACCGAGGGCCCAGCCGGGACGCCGCAATGCCTCCAGCCCGAGCCGCCAGCTGCTGAGCGCACCCGCCAGCTCGGCACCCGCCTGCTTCGCCGTGAGAGCGGCGTCGGCCAGCAGCACGGAGGCGGCCAGCAGGAGTTCGGCGTCGGTGCGGGCGGTTTGATCCGCGCGGTCGGTGGGTTCCGCGATGTCGGTCCGGTCGGTCGAGGCCGCGCCGTCGCTCTGCTCGGACCTGCCCGGGTCCGGCGGAGCCTCTCCGGCGTCCTGCGGGCGTTGCCTCGAGGGGAGCACCCGGGTCGCTCCGTCCACCGCCTGAGCAGTCACGTTCCCACCTATCTGCCTACGCGACGGCTGGCTTGGTTCCGTCGCCCGCACCGGCATGCTGGCAGCCGCCATGATCCGGAGCGCACGCGCGCACGCGACCGATCGCACTCCGGGCCAACTGCGGCCCGGGCCGAATCGATATCGGCCCGAGGGATGACCAACCGGCACCGTGTTGACGCGATGCCCTCCTCACCGACACGGCACCACCACCCAGCCCGGCCCCGGCCAATGCATTGACCGGGAACGTTCGCCGGATTGCGCCATGCGGAATGATCACGTCATGACTGAGATCGTGTTGATGTCGGACCCGAGGTCGCCGCCATACCTGTTGCCGAGTGCGGTGAACATCTTGTGGATGTCCGCCGTTGCGGCTCGTTGCTGGTCGACGTGCGCAAGCAGGACCCGGCAGACGCCTTCGCGTACCTGCGGGAAGGCGTTTTGGAGCGGCTGCTCAAGGCCCAGGCGACGCTTCCGCAAGGCTTGCGGCTGCTGTTCGTCGAGGGGTACCGGCCCCCTTCCCTCCAGCGCGAGTACTTCGAGGAGTACGCCGGTCAGCTGCGAGCCATCCACCCGGATTGGTCCACCGAGCAGATCGACTCGGCGGCCAGCCGGTACGTGTCACCGCCCGACATCGCTCCGCACTGCGCCGGCGCGGCCGTCGACCTCACCCTGGCCGATGCCGACGGTCGCGAGCTGGACCTCGGCACACGGATGAACGCGGACCCGGAGGAGAGCACAGGCGTCTGCTACACCGATGCCGCCGGCATCAGCGAGGAGACTCGCGCCAACCGGAAGCTGCTGGGCGCCGCCCTCACGGCCGCGGGGCTGGTGAACTACCCCACGGAGTGGTGGCACTGGTCCTTCGGAGACCGTTACTGGTCCTTCATCACCGGGGAGTCCTCGGCCCTCTACGGTCCAACGGAGATCGCCTCGTCCGACTGACCGACCCCCACCGCCAGGAATGGCGTCCCTAGCTCGTCAAGGAAACAGCCCCTGGTTTTCTGCCATGTGACCCTGCGTCGGGAAGTACCCGGCCCTCGCGTCTGTTCTACGCAAGCGGTGACCATCCGGGTTGCCAGGCAGAAGGGGGAGGCCATGTCCGTGGCGTTCAACGAGGAGACGCGCAAGCTTCTGGACGGGAGGAACTTCGCCACCGTCGCGACGCTCGACCAGGACGGCGGGCCACACACCTCGGTGGTCTGGATGGCAAGGGACGGGGACACGGTGCTGTTCTCCACCACGGCGGGGCGGCAGAAGGCCCGGAACCTCGCTCGGGACCCGCGGGTCAGCCTGACCGTCTACGACGCCGAGAACCCGTACCACTCCGTGGACATCCGCGGCACGGCCGAACTGATCGAGGACCGGGAGAAATCCCTTCCGCGCGAGCTCTCGCAGAAGTACCTCGGCGAGGACCCGATCGCCGAGGCTGACGACGTCCTCCGGCTGATCGTCCGGGTGACTCCGCGGAGGATCACCGGCTTCTCCGTCTGAGCCGGCGGCTTCCTGTGCCGCGACCGGCGGCACAGGAAGCACAGTCGCTGATTCAGACGCCCGCGCCCAGGTGGCGGCCGAGGAAGGTGACGCTCTCCGTGACGATCGATTCGATGTCCGGGGATCCCAGGAAGATGTGGTCGGCGCCCTCCACCGGCCGCAGAGTGACCTCGCCCCCGGCCTGGGTGAGGGCCTCGGCGAGCTGTTCGCTCTGGCTGTACGGGACCAGGCCGTCCTGCGTTCCGTGGATCAGCAGGAACGGCGGCAGCCCCGGCAGGCAGGCGTGCGTGACCGGGCTCGCGGTCCGTGCCAGCGCCGGACGCTCGGCTACGGTGCCGCCGAGGAGGGCCGCGTAGGGGTCGGGGAAGTCCGGCCCGCCGGGCATCTCGGGCATGGGGTGGTCGGCGAGGGCGATCAGGTCGGACACCCCGTACCAGTCGACGACGGCCAGCACTCCGGTGTCACCGCTCCCTACACCCTGCGTGCCCTCCAGGGCCGGACTGTCCGGGCCCACCAGGCCTGCGAGGGCCGCCAGATGGCCGCCCGCGGACTCACCCCATACGCCGATCCGGTCACCGTCCAGGCCGAGGGCGGCGGCGAACTTGCGGACGTAGCGGATCGCGGCCTTCACATCGTGCAACTGGGCCGGGAAGGGCGCCTCCAGGCTGTGCCGGTAGTCGATCGAGACGAGTGCGAGCCCCGCCCCCAGCACCGATCCGTGCAGCAGCTCCACGGGGACGGTCGGCGGCGGATAGCGGCGGTCGCCGTCCAGCCAGCCACCGCCGTGGATCCAGATCACGACCGGGAAGGGACCCTCCCCCGCCGGGACCCGGACGTCGAGCAGCCGGGGGCGGAAGCCCGGCGTGGTCGCGTACGTGAGCCCGTCGTGGCGCCGGATCCCGTGCTCGTCCGTCACCGCGGGGTCGGGGGTCCGATAGGGCGGAGGCGGCCATGTCATATCGGCGAGGTCGAGTGCGGCGGGAGGCGATTGCGTCATTGCGGCCCATCCAGTTCTGCGTGGTTTCGGGGGAGGGAGCGGAGGACGGCGAGGCACGTCAGGGGCACGGATTCGTAACGCATGTCCCAAATGCTTGCGTGAGACCCTCGGCCGGAACTAACGTGTTACACGTGTAATCACGACTTTAGCGACACGGCTCCGCGAACCACAAGACCATCGGCGGTGCGAGTTCACCCCTGGTTACACGAGCCATGAACGAGGGCGCCGCACACGTGCCCCTCCCTTCCCCCTCCCCTACGGGAGTCCCCCATGCTCACCTCCACGTGTCCTCCCGCCTGCGGCTTCGCCCACTGGACAGCCGATCCCGACGCGGCGAGCGTTCCGCTCCTGCGCTCCCACGTCCGAGCCGCGCTCGACGGCTGGCGGGTCTCCGCCGAGATCGCCGAGGTACTGCTGCTCGCCGTCAGCGAGCTCGTCACAAACGTCGTCCTGCACGCTGCCGCCGCCACCGCCCTCATGCGCGTCGGACTCTCCCTCCGAGGAGGCTGGCTCGAGCTCGAGGTGGCCGACGGGGCGGCCGCGCTCCCCCGGCTGCCGCACCTCCGCACCGAGGCGGCGGACCCGGAAGCCGAACACGGGCGCGGCCTGCTGATCGTCCAGCTCTCGGCGGCCGAGACGGGCGGCCGGCTCTCCGTCGTGGCCCACGGGTGCGGGAAGTCCGTACGGGTCCGGATCCCGGCCGCCTGAAGCGAGCCGCCGGCCACGCGCACCCGCAACGGCCAAGCCCGCCGTGCGGCCGTGCGCACCGTACGGCCAAGCCCCCCCGGGCGGCCGCGAGGAGCGTGCGGTCAGGTCGATTCGCGGATCACGAGCGCGTTCGGCATGACCACCGGTTCCCTGGAGCCCCCCTCGATCAGCCCCAGGAGCAGCCGCACCGTGGCCGTGGCCTGGTCGGCCATGGGGCTGCGTACGGAGGTGAGGGCTGGGACGGTGTACGCGGCGGCCTCTATGTCGTCGAAGCCGACGACGGCCACGTCCTCGGGGACCCGGCGGCCCGCCTGTCGCAGGGTGCGCAGGGCGCCGATCGCCATCAGGTCGTTCGCCGCGAACACCGCGTCCAGCGCAGGGTCGTCCTCCAGCAGCTGCCGCATGGCCTCGGCCCCGGAGGCCCTGGTGAAATCGCCCAGCGCCACGATGGACCGGCGGCCGGTGTCGCGCAGGGCGGCGCGGTAGCCGTCGAGACGCTCGCGCGCCTCGAAGAGGTCCAGGGGCCCGGTGATGGTGGCGATCCGGCGCCGGCCCCGCTCCAAGAGGTGGCGTACGGCGAGCGTGGCGCCGGCCGCGTTGTCCAGTTCCACGTACGGCACGTCCTGGGCGGAGGTGCGGTTGAACGAGGCGACCGGCAGGCCGGTCCTGGCCAGCGCGGCGGGCAGCGGATCCGCGCCGTGCAGGGCGACGAGCATGACGCCGTCCACGTGCCCGCCGGCCACGTACTCCTCGACCCGGGACCGGCTCCGGTCGGATTCGGCGAGCATGAGCACGACCTGTTTTCCGGCGGACTCCAGCTCCCTGCTGACGGCGCGCACGACGGTGGAGAAGAGGGGGTCGTCGGAGAGCACTCCCTGGGGAGGGTCGGAGACGACCACGGCCACCGCGTGGGTGCGGCGGGTGACCAGGTTGCGGGCGGCGGCGTTGGGCACGTAGCCCAGTTCGCGCACGGCCCGCATGACGACCTCGCGGATCTCGGGCGCGACCGTGGTCTCGCCGTTGACCACACGGGAAACGCTCGATCTGGACACGCCCGCACGGGCCGCGACCACTTCCAGCGTGGGTCTTCTCATTCCGGCCCGTTCGTTCGGTGGCGCCTGCGGGTCGGGCAGCCGGCCCGCGGGGGAGCGTTCTCCGGAGATGGTGGCCCGGCGCCTGATCGACTGTCAACAGTATGCGGCCTGGCGGGTGTTGCCTTCAGCCACAGGTCGGGGAGCCGACTGTGCGGGCTTCTCGCTGGTCAGCCGGTTCACCGTGGGGCGTGCGGGTACTGAGAGAACGCTCCATCAGGCAACGAACCGGTGCCGCCGGTATTTCCACGCGATGACGGGACACCTTGACAGCTCTGAGGGGCCGCCCCATCCTCACCCCTCAGGGAGCGCTCCCCGGCGCCCTCAGGATCCCCCGCCCTTCCGTCTCCTCCCCATCACTTCCTCCCCCATCACTTCCTCCCCCCTCGACTCTTCCCCCCTCGCCTTCAGGAGCCGCCGTGCCTCCGTCGCTGCGCCGCCTCGGCTTATTCCTCGCCGTCGCGCTCACCCTCCTCACCTTCAGCACCCTCCCCGCCTCCCCCGCCCGGGCCGCCGAAACCCTCCTGTCGCAGGGCAAGCCGGTCACCGTGTCCGGCAGCGAGCCCGGCTACACCCCCGCGAGCGCCGTCGACGGGAACCAGGGCACCCGCTGGTCCAGCGCCTTCACGGACCCGCAGTGGATCCAGGTGGACCTGGGGGCCACCGCCGCCATCAGCAGGGTCTCCCTCAACTGGGAGGGCGCCTACGCCAAGGCGCTCCAGATCCAGGTCTCGGCCGACGCCACGAACTGGACCACGGTCTACGGGACGACCTCCGGCGCCGGCGGCGCCCAGAACCTGGCCGTGTCCGGAACCGGCCGCTACGTGCGGATGTACGGAACCCAGCGCGCCACCGGATACGGCTACTCGCTCTGGGAGTTCCAGGTCTACGGAACCCCCGGCAGCGGTGACGGCGGCGGCGACGCGCTCCTCTCCTACGGCAGGACGGGCGCGGCATCCTCCGCGCAGGCCGACGGGAACTGCTGGGAGTGCACGCCCGCCAGGGCCTTCGACCGTGATCCCGCCTCCCGTTGGGCGACCAGCCCGACCACCGGCTGGACGGATCCCGGCTGGATCTCCGTGGACCTCGGCGCGCCCGCGCAGATCCACAAGGTGGCCCTCCAGTGGGATCCGGCGTACGCCAAGTCCTTCCAGATCCAGGTCTCCCCGGACGGGAACACGTGGACGTCCGTCTACTCCACGACGGCGGGCACGGGCTTCAAGCAGACCCTGACCGTCTCGGGCTCCGGACGGTACGTGCGGATGTACGGCACCGAGCGCGCGACCCCGTACGGATACTCCCTGTGGGAGTTCCAGGTGTACGGCACCGGCGGCGCCCCGGTGACTCCCCCGCCGCTCCCGCCGGACCCGGCGAACCCGCCGAGGCTGGTGTGGAGCGACGAGTTCGACGGCCCCGCGGCCGGCAAGCCCGACCAGGCGAAGTGGAGGGCGGACCCGGGCACCGGGCAGAACGGCGAGCTGGAGTACTACACCGACCACCAGAACGCCGCGATGGACGGAGCGGGCCACCTCGTCATGGAGGCCCGCAAGGAGGCCACGCCCGGCAAGGGCTGCCCGCCCGACCCGCTGACCGGCAGTACGACCTGCCAGTACACCTCCGCCAGGATGAACACCGGGGCCACCTTCCAGTTCACGTACGGGCGCGTCGAGGCCCGGATCAAGGTCCCCAAGGGCAATGGGCTGTGGCCGGCGTTCTGGATGATGGGCGGCGACTTCCTGACCGGGCGGCCGTGGCCGTACAACGGCGAGGTCGACATCATGGAGGTCCTCGGCAAGGACGTGAAGACCTCGTACTCCACCGTCCACGCGCCCGCCTACAACGGCGGCGGCGGGATCGGCGGCCCGTACAAGCTGCCCCAGGACGCCGACTTCTCCGACGACTTCCACGTCTGGGCCGCCGACTGGAACAGCAAGGGCATCGTCTACAGCCTGGACGGGCGGACCGTCTTCACCCTCGACAAGGAGACGGTGGAACGCACCCGCGGTCCGTGGGTCTTCGACCACCCCTCCTACATGATCCTCAACCTCGCGGTGGGCGGTGACTGGCCCGGTCCGACGGATGCCACCACGCCGTTCCCGGCCCGGATGCTCGTCGACTACGTGCGCGTCTACCAGTGACCCGCCGGGGCTGCCCGGCCACCATCGGCAGCCCCTTTCCCCTCCCCCACCGACAGACAAGGAATCGTCATGCGAAAACCCCGGTTCACGCTCCACGCCCTCCTCGCGGGCGCACTGGCAACCGCCCTGGCCGCGAGCCTCGGTGCCACGGTGACCAGCGCGCCCGCCCGGGCCGCCGACACCGTCCTGGTCCAGGCCGAGTCCTACGCGGCGCAGTCCGGTGTAGGACTCGAAACGACCGGCGACACGGGTGGCGGCCAGAACGCCGCGTACCTCGCGAACGGCGACTGGATGCGCTTCGACAACGTCGACCTGGGCGCCTCCGGCCCGCTGACGGTCTCGGCGCGGGTGGCCTCGGCCATCGGCGGTCCCGGCGCCATCGAGCTGCGCACCGGTTCTCCGACGGGCCCGCTGTTCGCACAGTTCGACATCGCGGCCACCGGTGGCTGGCAGAGCTGGGCCACGCGGACCGCCGACGTGGCCACCCATCCCGCCGGCTCCCAGTCGGTGTTCGCGGTCATGCGCAGCACTGGGGCCGGGGACTTCGTGAACGTCAACTGGTTCTCGTTCGGAGCCGGTTCCTCGCCGGGCTGGGTGTCGATCGACCAGGCGAAGTGGGACGCCCAACTGGCCCAGTTCCGGGCGATGACCCCCGCGCCGGTGCCCGCGAATTCCGTCCGGGTACCCGAGTTCAACGCCACCTGCGTCTACAGCCACTCCAAGCCCGACGACCCGATCGTGGCCCCGGGGCTGCCGGGCGCCTCCCACATGCACAGCTTTTTCGGCAACCGCAGCACGGACGCGTTCACCACGACGGAGTCGTTGCTGTCGCACACCGCGACGAGCTGCACCCCCGCCAAGGACCTGTCCAGCTACTGGATTCCGACCCTGTACGAGCGCGGCAACGCCGTCGAGCCCGAGGGCATGGTCGTCTACTACGGGTCCCGGCTGCCCGATCCCACGGCGACGGTGCCGTTCCCCCAGGGCTTCCGGATGATCGCGGGCAACGCCAAGTCACAGGTGCCCACTCCGGCCGGCTCGGTCAACCAGTTCTACTGTGCGGGCGAGGGCGGGGAGATCGGCCGCAGCTCGGACGGCAACTGGCCGGTGTGCGCGCCGAAGGCCACGCTCGTGTACCAGCTCGTCTTCCCCGACTGCTGGGACGGCAAGCACCTCGACAGTCCCGACCACAAGTCGCACGTGTCCTTCACGACCTACAACGGCAAGTGCGGGGGCGCCTATCCGGTGGCCATCCCCTCGGTCTCCTTCGTGATCGGCTATCCGACCGGCGGAAACCCGGACGGCCTCTCCCTGGCCTCGGGCATGGCCTCTTCCATCCACGGCGACTTCTTCAACGCCTGGGACAACGCGGCCCTCGGGCAGCGTGTGAAGGACTGCGTCGTTCAGAGCGCCAAGTGCAACTCCGCCGGTACGTTCTGACCCGGCGGCCGGCGTGGGCCCTGCTCGCGGTGTTCCTGCTCGCCGGCTGCGCTGCGCAGCCGGTGAGCGGGCCGCCGCGGGCAGCGGCCTTCAACGCCACCGACATCTCCTGGATCCAGCTGATGATCCCGATGGACGAGCGGGCCCGGCTGCTGACGGATCTGGCGCCGGGGCGGGCCGGGGATCCGGCGCTGGCCCGGTTCGCGGAGCGGGCGGCACAAAGGCAGGGGGCCGAACTGGCTGATCTGCGCGGGCTCCTGGCGCGGTCCGCGGCGCCCGACACCCGCCCGCACGAGGGGCACGACATGCCGGGCATGGTCACCGCCGACACCGTGCGCAGGGCCGGGGCGCTGTCGGGGGAGGAATTCGACCGGGTCTACGCCGCCGCCCTGCGCGCACACCTCACCCAGTCCCTGCTGCTCTGCGCGGGCGAACGGGCCTCGGGCGGGGCCGGGGAGGCGCGGGAGCTCGCCGGGGAGATGGAGGAGGCCGGCTCGGAGCAGCTGGCCCTGCTCGACGCGGCACGGTAAAAGTTGAGAATTGTTCACTTTCCATTGACAGGGCGGGTCCGGGGACCCGAAAGTGCCGTGAGCAGCGCGCCCGCCGGCGCGTCCCCGCACCCGTGCCGGGGATCCCGCGCGTCCCCGACCTAAGCGAGTCCGCATGAGCGCATCCGTACCGCCCGTACCCCGTTTTCCGGCCGGCTTCCGCTGGGGGGTCTCCGCCTCCGCCTTCCAGATCGAGGGCTCGCCGACGGCCGACGGCCGGGGGCCCTCCTCCTGGGACGCCTTCACCAGGGAGCAGGGGCGCGTCAAGGACGGCTCGCACGCGGAGGTGGCCACCGACCACTACCGCCGCTACCGCGAGGACGTTGCCCTGATGGGCGGACTGGGCGTGGACGCCTACCGGTTCTCCGTCTCCTGGTCCCGGGTCCTGCCCGACGGGCAGGGGGCCGTCAACCGGGCGGGGCTGGACTTCTACGACCGGCTCGTCGACGAGCTGTGCGCTGCGGGGATCGATCCGGTACCCACCCTCTTCCACTGGGACACCCCGCTCGCCCTGGAGGAGCGGGGCGGCTGGCTGAAGCGCGACACCGCCGAGCGGTTCGCGGCGTACGCCACGGTGGTCGCCGAACGGCTCGCCGACCGCGTGCCCATGTGGATCACCATCAACGAGCCCGCCGAGGTCACCCTCCTCGGGTACGGGCTCGGCGAGCACGCCCCCGGCAAACAGCTCGTCTTCGACGCCCTGCCCGCCGCCCACCACCAGTTGCTGGCCCACGGTCTGGGCGTACAGGCCCTGCGCGCGGCGGGCGCCCGCCACATCGGCATAGCCGCCTCGCACAGCCCGGTGTGGACCGCCGGGGACAGCGAGGAGGACCGGGAGGCGGCCGAGCTGTACGACACGCTCACCAACCGGCTCTTCTCGGACCCGATCCTGACCGGCGCCTACCCGGCCGGCCTGGAGGCGCTCCTGCCCGGGCCGGTGGCACAGGACCTCAAGGCCATCTCGGCCCCGCTGGACTGGTACGGAGTCAACTACTACAACCCGATGCTCGTCGGCGCCCCCACCCCGGCCGGCGCCTCCGCCTTCGGCGGCATCGAGATGCCCTCCGGCCTGCCCTTCGGCATCCGGGAGATCGAGGGGTACGAGCGCACCGACTTCGACTGGCCGGTGGTCCCGGACGGACTGCGCGAACTGCTGGCCACCCTGCGCGCACGCTACGGCGACCGGCTGCCGCCCCTGTACATCACCGAGAACGGCTGCTCGTACGGCGACGGGCCCGACCCGGGCACGGGCAGGATCCAGGACGCGCGCCGGATCGCCTATCACGAGGGCCACGTCCGCGCCCTGCACGAGGCGATGGCCGAGGGCGCCGACGTCCGCGGCTACTTCATCTGGTCGATCCTGGACAACTTCGAGTGGGCGGAGGGCTATCGGCAGCGGTTCGGCCTGGTCCACGTCAACTACGAGACGCTGGCGCGGACCCCCAAGGAGTCGTACGCCTGGTACCGCGACCTGATCAAGAGCGGCAGGTGACCGCCGGGCCGAAGGCCGCGGCGGATGCGGGTACCGCCGCGGCGCCCGGCGGCCGGTGGGTGAGCGCGCTGTCCTTCGCGAACCTCGGGGTCTGGGTCGGCTGGTTCGGACCGCTGCAGCTGCTCCTGGCGCGCCAGGCCGAGCACCTCACCCCCGACCACAAGGCGTCCACGCTCGCCGTGGTGACGGGGCTGGGAGCGGCCGTCTCGATGGTCGCCAATCCCGTCTTCGGAGCGCTGTCCGACCGTACGACGGCGCGCGCGGGCCGCCGCATCCCCTGGGTGGCGGGCGGAGTGGCGGGCGGGGCCGCCGGCCTCGTGGTCCTCGGGTTCGCGCAGAGCCTCGCGGTGGTGATCGCGGGCTGGTGCCTGGTCCAGCTCGCCCTCAACGCGGCCTTCTCCGCGCTCACCGCGGCCGTCCCCGACCAGGTCCCGGCCCGGCAGCGCGGCCTGGTCGGCGGCTGGCTCGGCGTCTCCCAGGTCATCGGGATCCTGGTCGGCACGGCGCTGGCCACGGTCGCGGGCGGGATCACCGCCGGCTATCTGGCCTGCGCGGCCTTCTCCGTGCTCGCGGCCGTGCCGTACCTGCTGATGCGGCGGGACTCGGTGCTGGCCCGCGCCGCCCGGCCGGCCTTCCGGTGGCGCAGCTTCGTGACCGGCTTCTGGATCGACCCGCGCCGCCATCCCGACTTCGGCTGGGCCTGGCTGACCCGGTTCCTGATGAACCTCTCGTACTCCATCAGCACGATGTACCTGCTGTACTACCTGACCGACGCCGTGCGCTACGGGGGCGACGCGGACACCGGCGTCCTGATCCTCACGGCGCTCAACGCCCTCACCCTGCTCTCCACGGTGGTGATCAGCGGCGTCCGGTCGGACCGCAGCGGCCGCCGGAAGTCCTACGTCATCCGCTCGGGGCTGGTCATCGCCGCGGCCACGCTGCTGCTCGCCGTCTGGCAGACCTGGACCGGCGCGGTCGTCGCCTCACTCATTCTGGGCCTCGGCTTCGGCGTGTACACGGCGGTGGACTTCGCCCTGCTCACGGACGTACTGCCGACCGCCGAGGACCGGGGCAAGGACCTGGGCGTCATCAACATCGCCAACGCACTGCCGCAGGTGCTGGCCCCGGTGATCGCGGCCCCGGTCGTCACCCACCTCGGCGGGTACACGGCCCTGTACGCCCTGGCGGGCGCGCTGGCCCTCGCGGGATCGCTGCTGGTCCGACGGATCCGGTCGGTTCCGTAGGCCGGCTCCCCGCCCTACCCTCCCGGGCTGCCCGGGCTGCCCTGGCTGCCCTGGCTGCCCTGGCCGCCCACGTGAGAACCGGCACATTTTTCGCCCTTTTGGTCCGATTTAGACCAAGCTTGTGTGGTTCGGGGATTCCAGAGCGACAGGGAGAGACATGCGACGCGCCCACGGCCGTACCGCCACCACGCGGATCGCCCTGATATCGGCGGGCACCGCCGCCGTACTCGGCCTCGGGGGCCTGGCCGCCGGTCCCGCGGCCGCAGCCGACGGGCCCGCGGCGGACCGGGCGACCGGCCACACGGCCGCCCCCCAGGCCCCCGCCGGGCAGCAGGTGCTCTCCTCCTTCACCGTCGCCTTTCCCGCCGCGCCCTACCGCACCCACAACATCGCGCGCGCCGTGGAGCTGATCAACGGCGCGGTCGTGCGGCCCGGCGAGATCTGGAGCTTCAACCAGGCGGTGGGTGAGCGCACCAAGGAGAACGGCTTCGTCGACGGCATCATGATCAACGACGGCCGTTACGTGAAATCGCCCGGCGGCGGCGTCTCCGCGGTCGCGACGACCATGTACAACGCCATGTTCTTCGCGGGCCTGAAGCCGGTCGAGCACGGGGCGCACTCCTTCTACATCGAGCGGTACCCGGAAGGCCGCGAGGCCACCGTCGCCTGGGGCACCCTCGACCTGCGCTGGCAGAACGACTCCGGGTCCCCGGTCACCGTCCTCGCCAAGTCCACCGACACCTCGGTGACCGTCACCCTGCTCGGCACGAAGCAGTACGACGAGATCCGCGCGACCAAGGGCCCGCGGACCCACGTCACGCCGCCGGCGAAGCGCACCGACACCGGCCCCACCTGCGAGGCACAGACCCCGCTGGAGGGATTCGACGTCTCCGTCGACCGCGTCTTCGTCCGGGCCGGCCACGAGGTCGGCCGGGAGACGTTCCGTACGCACTACACCCCGCGCGACGAAATCATCTGCGCCCCGCAATCCCCGACGGCCACGCCCGGCACGACGCCGCCGGGCACCCCCGGGGACACGGCCACACCGGCGGCGCCCGGCGCCTCCGCAGCGCCTGGCTCGTCCGCAGCGCCTGCCACGCCCACCGCGACCGCTTCGCCCACCCCGTCCGGCACCGGCTCGACACCGTCCGCCCGGGTCGCGTCCCCGGGCGCCACGGGCTGATCCGGCCCGATCCGGGGGACGCGCCCTAAGGCGTGATGAGGATCTTCCCGCGCGCCTCACCCCGGTGGAGCCGGTCGATGGCGTCCGGGGCCTCGGCGAGCGGGCAGGTGAGCTGGACGGCGGGGGACAGCGTGCCGTCCTCGACGTGCCGCCGCAGGACCTCCAGGTCGGCCTGGCGCTCGGCGGAGATGAACCCCTTGAGGCCGTGGCGCACGAAGGGGTTCAGCAGCGCCGCCCAGAGGACCCGGCCCATGCCGCCCAGCCAGCGGCCGCCGCCCTCGCCGCCGATGATCACGAGCGTCCCGCGCGGGGTCAGGGCGCGCCTGAGATGGGCCAGGGGGCGGTTGCCCGCGGTGTCCAGGACGAGGTCGTAGCGGCGGGCGCCGTCGGCGAACTCCTCGCGGGTGTAGTCGATGACCTCGTCCGCGCCGAGCGCGCGCACCAGCTCCGTCTTGGTGGTGCTGCACACTCCGGTGACGTGCGCCCCGTACGCCTTGGCCAGTTGCACCGCGAAGGTGCCGACCCCGCCCGCGGCGCCGATGACCAGGACCCGCTGCCCGGGCCGCACCCGCCCCGCGTCGCGCAGCGCCTGGAGCGCGGTGAGCCCGGAGATCGGGAGGGCGGCGGCCTCCTCCAGGGGCAGGCCGGCGGGCTTGTGCGCGAGCCTGTCCTGCCGGGCGGTCGCGTACTGCGCGAAGGAGCCCTCGCAGATGCCGAACACCTCGTCCCCCACGCGGAAGGCGCTCACCCCCTCCCCGACCGCCTCGACCAGCCCGGAGACCTCCCGGCCGCGCACGGGAACGCTCGGTGCGCGCAGTCCGTACCCCATGAGCCGCAGCAGGTAGGGCCTGCCGCTCATGAGGTGCCAGACCCCCGCGTCCACGGCGGCTGCCCGCACGGCTATGAGCACCTCGCCCTCGCCCGGTGTCGGGGTTTCGATGTCCCTCAGCTCCAGCACCTCGCTGGAGCCGTACCTGTACTGCGTGATCGCCTTCACGGCGTCTCCCCTTCCTCGTCCCCGTATTGGAATACCTGTTCGAGCGGCACCGCGAAGACGCGGGCGATCCTGAACGCCGTCTCCAGCGAGGGCGAGTAACGGCCCTTCTCGATGGCGATGACGGTCTGCCGGGTCACGCCGATGCGCTCCGCCAGCTCCGCCTGGGTCATCTCCGCGCGCTCGAAGCGCAGGGTCCTGATCCGGTTCGTGATGCCGGTCGGCTTCACCACGACTGGAACCCCCAGCGGTAGGCGGCGAGCTTCACGACCGAGCCGAGCACCGCCGAGAGGACGAAGCCCAGGTAGAGGGCGTTCGAGATCCAGAAACGGTCGGCCCCGGCCATGGAGAGGATCAGCGCGGCCACGGCGCCGATGACGAGGAAGGACTGTCCGGCGTGCTCGCCCAGGCGGCCGATCTCCTTGTCGCGCTGGTCCTTGACGTCGGCCTCACCGGGTGCGGCCGCCGCGACCGCGATGTTCATGAGCATCGCGGCCACGATGGCGCCGCCGACCGTCCAGAGCAGCGGGGTGATGTACGGGACCTCCGCGAGGGGGACGCCGTCGCCGGGCCGGCCCAGCACGAGGGCCAGGTAGACGGCGTACCCGACGACCGCGACCACCCCCATGATCCATGCGCGCTTCTCTTCGAAGGCCACGACCGCACCCGCTCCCATGTAAAAGAACTTTGACATCACGAAGGTAAAAGAACCCATACTCGATGTCAATGATTTCTTACATCACCCTGCCTTGGGCGGAACCCCGGCCCGCCGTCACCCGGGCGCGCGGCCCCGCTGGCACCACGGCCGTACCCCGGGCTTGCTGGACGAATGAGACTAGGAACACCGGGGACCGCCCCGGGACAGAGCCTGAGCACCCCCCGGGCGGCGGGGCTGGCGGGGATCCTCTTCGCCGCCCTCATGGCGGCGGCGATCGTGCTGGCCCGGATCGCCCTGCCGCAGGGAGGCGGCGCGGCCCGGATCGAGGTCACCGCGGGCCAGCGGGACGCGGTGACCACGGCGCTGGAGCTCGTCCCCTTCGCGGGCATCGCCTTCCTGTGGTTCATGGGCGCGCTGCGCGAACACGCCGGTGAGGCCGAGGACCGGTTCGTCACCACCGTCTTCCTGGGCAGCGGGCTGATCTTCGTCGCCAGTCTCTTCGGCGCCGCCGCGGCCGCCGGTACGGTGCTGGACGACGATCAGCCCCAGGAGTTCGGCCGCCACTTCGCCTACACACTGCTGACCACGTACGGGATGCGGATGGCCGCCGTGTTCGTGTTCGCCACCGCCACGATCGGGCGCCGGCTCGGGGTCTTCCCGCGCCCACTGGCCCTGACCGGATACCTCGCGGGCCTGGTGCTGCTGGTGGCCGGCTCCTCCGTGCCCTGGTCCGAGCTGGTCTTCCCGGCCTGGGCCCTGATCGTGAGCCTTTACATCCTGCGGTCGGGGCGGGGCCGCGCCACCGCCCCGGATCCTGCGGGCCCGGCGCACGGACGGCACTCCAATGGCGGTGGCTGACGGGCTCCCCGGCCCCACCGCGCGCAGGCTGGTCGGGAAGCCCAGGGGGGCTCCGAGAGGACCACACCTTGCTGAGGCTCGTCGTCGATCTCAACCGGTGCCAGGGGTACGCGCAGTGCGCCTTCCTCGCCCCCGACGTCTTCGCGATGCACGGGGACGAGGGGCTTCTCTACGATCCCCAGGCCGAGGAAGCCCAGCGCGAACGCATCACCCAGGCCGTCGCCGCCTGCCCCGTGCAGGCGATCCTCGTGGACGATCTGGACCTGCCCGATCCCGGCGGTGCCACCGCCCGGCGCACCCCTGCCGCCGCCGCGGCCGGCGGGGAGGCATCCGATGCCTGACACCGCCCTGGACCAGCTCAAGCGCTCCGGCCGGATCGTGGTCGTCGGCGCCTCCCTGGCCGGTCTGCGTGCCGCCGAGGTCATGCGGGAGAAGGGCTTCGCCGGCTCGCTGACCCTGATCGGCGACGAGCCCCACGAGCCGTACGACCGCCCTCCGCTGTCCAAGCAGGTGCTGCTGGGCCGGGCCGACGCCGAGCACACCCTGCTTCCCCGGCGACGCGACATCGACGCCGAATGGCGGCTGGGCGTCGCGGCCACCGGCCTCGACATGGCGGCCCGTACGGTCAAGCTCGCCGACGGCGACGAAGTCCCGTACGACCGCCTGCTGATCGCCACCGGAGTCCGGGCCCGGCCCTGGCCGAACGAGGCCGAGGGCGAACTCTCCGGGGTCTTCACCCTGCGCACCCGCGAGGACGGGGCGGGGCTGGCCCGTGCGCTGGCGGCCGGACCGCGCCGGGTCCTGGTCATCGGCGCCGGGTTCACCGGCTCCGAGATCGCCTCGGCGTGCCGCGAACGCGGGCTGGAGGTGACCGTCGCCGAACGCGGGGACGCCCCCCTGGTCGGCGCCCTCGGCGGGGTGATCGGGGCGGTCGCCGCCGAACTCCACCGGGAGAACGGCGTCGACCTGCGGACCGGGATCATGGTGACCGGCCTGGAGGGCGACTCCAGCGGACGGGTGCGGGCCGCGCACCTCTCCGACGGCAGCACACTCGAATGCGACGTGGTGGTCGTCTCGCTCGGCGCCCAGCGCAACACCGAGTGGCTGACCGGCTCCGGACTCGGGGCGGGTCCGCGCGGCATCGCCTGCGACGCGGGCTGCCGGGCCTTCGACCTGCGCGGGATCGTCACCGACGACATCTACGTGGCGGGCGACGTGGCCCGCTCCCCGCACGCCCTGTTCGGCTACCAGTTCCTCTCCCTGGAGCACTGGGGCAACGCCGTGGCGCAGGCCGAGACGGCCGCCCACAACATGCTGAGCGAGAGCACCGACCGCCGCCCGCACCTGTGGGTGCCGGCGTTCTGGTCCTCCCAGTTCGGGGTGAACATCAAGTCGGTCGGCGTGCCCTCCATGGGTACCGAGATCATGATCACCCAGGGGTCGCGGGCCGAGCGCCGCTTCACGGGGGTCTACGGCTACCAGGGCCGGGTCATCGGCGCCGTCACCTTCGACAACGCCCGCTGGCTGCCGTTCTACGAGCGGCAGATCGAGTGCACCGCACCCTTCCCGCCCCCGTTCACCACGGTGGACCGGCGCGCCGACGGGCAGCGGCCGATCCCGGCGGACTTCCCCGACCCCTCGATCCCCACGCACGGCCCGACCATCACCCTCAGCGGGTACTCGCCGGCCGACCGCCGGATCGCCACCTTCACCCCCGCCGGGCACTGACCCGCACGTTCCCGGAGGATCCGCCATGTCCCACGGCATCCTGAGCCAGATCCTGGACTACGCCAACCGCGCGAACCCGTACCCCCTCTACGAGGAGCTGCGCAAGACTCCCGTCTTCCACGACGGGACCGGACCCTACGTCGTCAGCTCCTACTACGACATCCACAACCTGCTGCACGATCCACGGCTCAGCTCCGACTCCCGCAACCTGGCCGCCACGGCCGGGGACCCGCTGGCCGAGGGCGGGGAGGGGGAGCAGACGGCGCTGCCGCCGAGCTTCCTGAAGCTGGACCCGCCGGAGCACGACCGGCTGCGCCGGATGACCAACCGGCCCTTCGGCCCGCCGCACTCCCCGCGCCGGGTCGACGGGATGCGCGGCGGGCTGAAGGACATCGTCACCGGCCTCATCGACAACCTCGGGGACACCGAACGGATCGACCTGGTCGACCAGTTCGCCTACCCGTTCCCGGTGACGATGATCTGCCAGCTGCTGGGCGTCCCGCGCGAGGACGAGGCCCGCTTCCACGTCTGGGCCGACACCCTGGCGGCCAGCCTGGACCCCGATCCCGACTCGGATCCCGCCGAACGCCAGCGCAAGACCCACGACTCCCGGATGGAGCTGGGCATGTACCTGGCCGGGCTGATCGAGGAGCGGCGCAAGGCCCCCGGCGACGACATGCTCTCCCAGCTGGCCGTGGCGGACGGCCCGGACGGGGCCATGTCCACGATGGAGCTGCTCAGCACGGCGGCCCTGCTGCTGATCGCCGGCCACGAGACCACGGTCAATCTGATCACCAACGGGATGCTGACACTGCTGCGCAATCCGGATGTGCTGGAGCAACTGCGACAGAACCCCGGTCTGGCCGTACCGCTGGTGGAGGAGCTGCTGCGGTTCGAGCCGCCGGTGCAGCTGCTGCCGCAGCGCACCCCGCTCGTGGACATCGAGGTCGGCGGAGTCACCATCCCCAAGGGTTCGTCCATGTGGCTGATCCTGGCCTCCGGCAACCGGGACCCGAACCGCTTCGAGAACCCGGACCGCTTCGACCCGTACCGCAAGGACATCCAGCACCTGGGTCTGGGCAGCGGCATCCACAGCTGCTTCGGCGCCCCGCTGGCGCGGCTGGAGGCGCAGCTGGCGCTGAGCGAGCTGGCCCGGCGGCTGGAGAACCCGCGGCTGCTGGAGGATCCGCCGCCCTACCGGCAGAACGCGGTCCTGCGCGGGCCCCGGCACCTGCGGATCGCCTGCGACGGGATCCGCGACTGATCGACGACCTAGTGCTGTGGCCGGGAAGGTGTGCCGGGTCGCGGTGTCCGGTGCGGTGCATCGCAAGGCGGAGGGCCGAGGCTCGTACCGGACGTACTTGCCCGGTCCGACAACGCAGGGGGCACCTCCCAGCGGTAGCTGGGGGAGAAGTGCCGTGCCGGGCGCCGCGACACGGTGAACCTTTCCGGTCACCGCACTAGACTAGGCGCTACCAGCCGAAGCGGCGGTCCACCTCGTGCTCGAACTCCTCGAAGGTCAGTACCTCGTCGCCGTCCAGGTTCGCCCGGTCGAAGAGGGCCGAGGAGGCGTCCACGTCGCCCACGGCCCAGAAGGGCAGGTCGCCGTGGGCGGCGAGGGTGGGGCCCTTGCTGCGCAGGGCCGTGATCACCTCTACCCGGGTCAGCACACCGTCGCTGTTCAGGTCGAGCGCGTCGAAGAGCTTGCGGGCCTTCTCACTCATGACGTAGGTCCTTTTCGCAGGGCGGCGGGGGCGGGAGGCCACCGGGCGGCGGGGGCCGCCGGACCGACAGCCTATGACCCCCCTGCCGTACGCCCGCCGCCCGGGCGCCCGTCTCCGGTGTCCCCCACGCCCCGGAGGCGGCCGTCCGGGCGGCGGTGCGGACGCCCGGACGGCCGGGGCCGCGCGCCGCACCGGAGCCCCGCTCACCTCGACGGGGTCAGCCGCTCCCACAGGAAGGTGTGCACCAGCGCCTCGTTGAAGGCGGTCTGCCCGTGGTCGGTGGCGCCCGCGTGGCCGCCGCCGAGGTGCTCGTGGAAGAGGACGGGGTGCCCCGACTCCCGCAGCCGGGCGGCCATCTTGCGGGCGTGCCCGGGGTGGACGCGGTCGTCGCGGGTCGAGGTCAGCAGGAGCAGCGGCGGGTACGGGGGCCCGTCCGTCCGGATCTGGTGGTACGGGGAGATCCGCTCCAGGTGGGGCCGGTCGTCCGGGCTGTCGGGATCCCCGTACTCGGCGATCCAGCTCGCGCCGGCGAGCAGCTTGTGGAAGCGGAGCATGTCCAGCAGCGGCACGTGGGCGACGACCGCTCCGAACAGTTCGGGGTCGCGCGTGAGCATCGCGCCCATGAGCAGCCCGCCGTTGCTGCCGCCTTCGATACCGAGCTGGGCGGGGGTGGTGATGTCCCGGGCGACGAGGTCCCGGGCCACGGCGGCGAAGTCCTCGTAGGCCCGGACCCGGCCCGCGCCGATCGCGGCCTTGTGCCAGTCGGGCCCGTACTCGTGCCCGCCCCGGATGCCCGCCACCACGTAGGTGCCGCCCCGCGCGAGCCAGGCGCGGCCGGTGACGGCGCTGTAGCCCGGGACCATGGAGACCTCGAAGCCGCCGTACCCGTACAGCAGGGTGGGACCGGGGCCGGTTCGGTCCTCGGGTCCGACGACGAAGTACGGCACCCTCGTGCCGTCCGCGGAGCTCGCGAAGTGCTGGCGGACCGCGAGACCGTCGGTGTCGAAGAGGGCGGGGCCCTGCTTGACGGTCTCGTCGGCGCCGGACGGGGCCGTCCCCCGGTAGAGGGTGGACGGCTGGAGGTATCCCGCGACGTTCAGGAAGAACTCGTCGCTCACGTCCGGGTCCGTACCCGTGACGGAGGCCGTGGACAGCGGCGGGACGCCGGCCAGCGGGGTGCGGCTCCAGCCGCCGGGGCCCGGCCCGGGGGTCAGGATCTCCAGCCGGGAGGAGACGTCGGCGCTGGCGGTGAGGATCAGGTGGTGGCGGGTCCAGCTCCAGCCCGCGAGCGCGGTGTGCTCGTCCGGGGTGAAGAGCACCGCCGCCTCCCGCTCCCCCGCCAGGAAGGCCTCGAAGTCGAAGGCGAGCAGACTGCCCGCGGCGTGGCCGAGCCACGGCGACTTCGGCGCGACGAGCAGCCACTCGCGGTGAACGGACGCACTGGCGTCGGCCGGAACCTCGATCTTCACGGGCTCGGCCGTCTCCGAGGGCTCGGCGCCCTTCCCGCCCCCGGGGAGGAGGAGCAGCTCCTGCTTCCAGAAGTCGATCTGCCGGTGGACGAAGTCCCGTTCGAATCCGGGTGTGTCGTCGTGCCAGGCGGAGGCGGACAGGTCCGTCGGCCGGCCCTCGTAGACCGTCTCCGCCTCCGCCAGGGGCGTGCCGCGCAGCCATCGGCGCGCCTGGAGGGGGTAGCCGGACGCGGACATCGAACCGGGGCCGAAGTCCGTCCCGATCCAGACCCGGTCCCGGTCGATCCAGCCGATCCGGGTCTTGGCCTCGGCGACCTCGAACCCGCCCTCGACGAACTCCAGCTCCTGAAGGTCGAACTCGCGGACCACACAGGCGTCCGCGCCGTCCCTCGACAGCATGACCAGGGCGTGACGGTGGTCGGGCGCCAGGACGGCGCTGCCCGCCCAGGCCCACTTCTCCCCCTCCGCCTCGGCGAGCGCGTCCAGGTCCAGGACCGGCTCCCAGTCGGGCCGCTCCTTGCGGTACTCCTCCAGCGTGGTGCGCCGCCACAGGCCGCGAACGTGGTCGGCGTCCTGCCAGAAGTTGTACAGGTGGCGTCCGCGCCGGCGTGCGTACGGGATCCTGCCGTCGTCGTCGAGGACCTCGCGGATCCCCGACTCCAGCACCTTGAACCCGGGATCCGACGCCAGCGCGGACACCGTTTCCTCGTTGCGCTCACGCACCCAGGCGAGGGCGGCCTCGCCGGTGACGTCTTCCAGCCAGAGGTAAGGGTCTTCATCGCTCATCCGCCGATTGTGCAGGATCGTACGGCCCCCGCCGACCGCCGGGCCCACGCCGAAAATGCGTTGCCCCGGGCGGGGGCGGAGACCGACGATGACCCGTCGTGAGCACCTCCCGTTTCGCCTCCGTACTTCCCGACCTCGCCCCCTTCCGGTCCAGCCCCGACTTCCGGCTGCTGTTCCACCAGGGCACGGTCACCTATTTCGGCTCGTTCATGGCGATGATCGCGCTGCCGCTCCAGATCAAGCACCTGACGGACTCGCCGCTCGCGGTCGGTGCGATGGGCGCGGTGGAGCTGCTCCCGCTGGTGGTCTTCGGTCTCTACGGCGGCGCCCTCGCCGACGCCGTCGACCGGCGGCGGATGATCCTGCTGACCGAGGCCGGGCTCGGGGTGCTCGCCCTGGTCCTCCTGGTGAACGCGGCCCTGCCGAGTCCGCTGCTGTGGCCGCTGTACGTGGTCGCGGCGGGCGTATCGGCGCTGGCCGGACTGCAGCGGCCCGCCCTGGACTCGCTGATGGCCCGGATCGTGCCGCACGACCAGTTGACCGCCGCCGCCGCGCTGAACGGGCTGCGCTACCAGTTCGGCGCGATCGCCGGTCCCGCGCTGGCCGGTCTGGTCGTCGCCTACGCCGGATACGCCGCCGCGTACGCGGTCACCGTCCTCGGGTTCCTCGTCTCGGTCCTGCTGTGCCTGCGGCTGCGGCCGGCCCCGCCCCGACGGGACGCCGAGCGGCCCTCGCTGCGCGGGATCGCCGAAGGGGCGCGGTACGCGTGGAGCCGGCCCGTGCTGCTCGGCACGTACGCCGTGGACCTGGCGGCGATGATCTTCGCGTTCCCGAACGCCGTCTTCCCCTTCCTGGCGGACGAGCTCGACGCGGTATGGGCGCTCGGGCTGATGTACGCGGCGGGCGCGGTGGGTTCGATGGTGCTGGGGCTGACCAGCGGCTGGGTCTCGCGGGTACGCCGGCACGGGCTGCTGGTGGTGTGCGGGGCGGGGGTGTGGGGGCTGGCCATCGCGGCCGCGGGCTGGTCCGGGAGCATCTGGCTGGTACTGCTGTGCCTCGCGGTGGCCGGCGCGGGCGACATGCTCAGCGGGCTGGGGCGCGCCACGATCTGGAACCAGACGATCCCCGAGGAGCTGCGGGGCCGGCTCGCGGGCATCGAGGTGCTCTCGTACAGCGTCGGCCCGCAGCTCGGCCAGGTCCGCGCGGGAACGATGGCCGGCTGGACCGGCACCCGTGCGGCCTTCTGGAGCGGCGGTCTGGCCTGCGTGGCCGCGGTGGCCGCCCTGACCGCCCTGCTGCCGAAGCTGATCTCCTACGACGCGGACACCGACGAGGACGCCCTACGGCGCCGGGCCGCGAAGCAGCCGAGCGGAACACCGGCCTGACGGGAAGGCCCGGGACAGGGGCGGGGCCGGTCCGCCCCGGTGCCGGTCCCGGCCGTCCTCAGCCCTCGGGGCAGCCCTCCCCCGCAGCGGGGCCGCTCGCGAACCCGGTCGTGGCCAGGGCCGTTGTGGTCAGGGCCAGCAGTAGTCCGGCGGCCGCCGCGGCCAGCGCCGGGCCCGGGCCCCACAGGGTCCAGGCGGCGCCGAAGAACAGGGAGCCCGCGAAGCGTGCCAGGGCCTGCGCGGTCTGGAGGACCGCCAGCCCCGTGGTGCGCAGCCCCGGGGGCAGCAGCGGCGCGGCGGCGGCCATCAGGACCCCGTCGGTGGCCGCGTAGAACAGGCCGAGCAGCCCGAGGACCCCGAGGGCGAGCGCGGGGCCGGGCGGCAGCGGGGCCAGCAGCAGCAGGCAGGCGCCGAGCAGGAGCAGGTGGCCGCCGAGGAACACCCGGTGGCGTCCCACCCGGTCGGCGAGCCGGCCCACGGGAAGCGCGGCCAGCAGAAACACGGCGGCCGTGCCGACCGGCAGCAGCGGGAACCAGACGACCGGCAGGTCCAGGCGCCGCTGGAGCAGCAGGTAGAGGAAGGCGTCGCCGACGGTGAACAGGCCGAGAACGGCCGCGGTCAGGCAGAGCCGCCGCAGGCCGGGGATCCGCAGGAGGGTCCGGGCCGCGGGCGGGCCGACGGGCGGCGCGGGGGCGGGTGCGGATGCGGATGCGGATGCGTGGCTTTCGCGTACGAAGAGGGCGAGCACCACGACTCCCAGCACGGCGAAGCAGCAGCTCACGGTGAAGACGGCCGCGTATCCGTCGACGGCCGCCCACAGCACCGCGAACGCGGCCAGCGGGCCGAGCAGCGCGCCCGCCGTGTCCATCGCCCGGTGTACGCCGAAGGCCCTGCCCTGTTCCTCCGGCGGGCAGGACAGCGAGATGAGCGCATCGCGAGGGGCGGTGCGCAGGCCCTTGCCGGTCCGGTCGGCGGCGAGCACCGCCGCCACCGACCAGGGCGTGGCGACCAGCAGCAGGGCCGCCTTGCACCCGGCGGAGATCGCGTAGCCCGTGCCCGCGACGAGCTTGCGGCGCTGCGTGCGGTCCGAAACCCGTCCGCCCACCAGGCGCAGCAGCGCGGTGGCGCCCTGGTTGATCCCGTCCAGGGCGCCGAAGGCGAGCGGGGACATCCCGAGTCCGGCCACCAGGTACAGGGGCAGGACCGCGGTGACCATCTCCGCGGAGACGTCCGTGACCAGACTGACCAGGCCGAGCGCGAGCACGGTGCCGGGGACGGCCCGCAGGGGACCCTTCGGAGCCGCCGGTCCTACGGCGATGTCCGCGGCGCGGCTGGTCGACAGGTACACGGAGGCCTCCTTCAGAACCAGTTGAGGGTGAGGGGGAAGGTGGTGGTGGGGGTGGTTTGGGTGGTGTCGGTGGCGGTGGCGGTGATCTGGAGGGTTCCGGTGGCCCAGGGTTTGCCGGTGATGCGGCCGGTGGTGCTGTCGAGGGTGAGGCCCCAGGGGAGTCCTGTGGCGGTGTAGCGGACGGGGGGGTTGCCACCGGTGGTGGTGAGCTGGATGGTGCAGGTCTGGTTGAACTTGCAGGTCTGGGGGCCGGGGTTCACCAGCTTCAGATCACCGCTGGTAGGGGACGGAGTGGGGGTTGGGGTTGGGGTCGGGGTGGGAGTAGGCGTCGGCGTGGGTTCCGTGGCGCCGCCGAACACCTCGCTGATCGGCTGGACGTTGGCCGCGTTCCCCGCGTGCGTCGCCGTACCGAACAGGTCCTCGAAGGTGCGCAGCAGGTGGTGGTGGTTGAAGGCGGTCGCGTACTTGCCCGTCTTGACGTTCGCCCCGTAGAAGACCGTGGCGATCTGGTTGGAGCCCAGGTAGTTGTCCTCGTCCCAGGTCAGCACCAGCAGGCTGTTGTTGGCCTTCGCCCACTGCGCGTAGGCGTCGAGGCTGTTCTTCGTCCAGGTGTCGCCCGTGCCGACCGAGCAGGAGTGCATGTCGTTGCACTGGTTGGGCACCACGAACGACAGGTCCGGGAGCGCGGCGAAGTTGCCCTGGGGGAACTGGGCCCAGGTCTTCCCGGTGTTCAGCGGCACGTTCTTGAAGGCGAACCACGGGTTGTGCTTCTGCGCGTACTGGCCGTTGGTGCAGGCCGTGGAGCCCTCGGCGGGCAGGTCCTCGTTGTAGGTCGCGAAGGTCTTGCCGGCCGCGATCAGCTCCTGGCCGAGGTTGGGGGCGGTCATCGACTGCGGGGTGTAGCAGCTGTCCCCGGTGATGCCCTGCGTGGCGCCGGAGAAGAGGTTGAAGTAGTTCGGCTGGCTGGGGTGAGTCAGCGCCTTCATTCCGGTCAGGCTCGCGCCGCCGCCCGCGAGCTGGTTGATGTACGGGGCGTTGGCGCTGCCCATGACCTCGCCGTACTGCTTGTTCTCGTACACGACGACGACCACATGGGCGTACGCCGGCAGTGCGGACGCGGCCGGAGACGCCGCCGAACCGCTCTCGGCGGCCTGGGAGTTGGCGATGGTGAAGGCGGCCAGCAGGCCGAGCGCGCCGAGTCCGGCAGTCAGGGCGGACCGGTGGACCCGGTGTCTCGCACGAGCGGGCGCTGTCGCGCCCGGGGCAGTCGAGGGACGGATGGGCATGGGTGGTTCCTCCTCGTGATGGGTGGTGTGGTGCGCGGTGTCACGGCCCGGTGTCACGACCGGGGTCATGCCTCGCGCCGGGCCGCGCCGGCCACGGTGATGTTCAGGAACCGGGGTACGGGCAGCCCTCGGTCTCGGAAGTCCTCCGTGACCGCCGCCCGCACCGCCGTCAGCCGGGCCTCGGGCAGCAGCACCAGCACGCTCCTTCCCGGCCGCGGCCCTGGCGGCCAGGCGCTCAGGGCCCCGGCCCGTCGGGCGAGGTCTACGGCCCGGGCCGAATCGGCGGCACGGTCCCGCTTGCTGCCGGGGGCCGCCCGCAGGGCCAGCAGCACCAGGCGGGTCCCCGACCGGGCCGGGTCGAAGACCACGTACCGCTGTCGTTGCCGCCGTTGCTCCGGCCGGGGAGTTCCGTGGCCGAGCAGCAGGGCCCTGCCGGGTCGTGCGAAGAGGGCGCCCCGGCGCAGGGCGTCGTCGCCGTCAGGCAGCGCCCCGGCCATCAGCCGGGCCAGCCGCGCCCGGTCCGGGTCCTCGCCGGCCGGTGTGTGGACGTCGGCCACCGCGAGCGCCACCGCGCAGTCCGCGGCCTCCTCGGTGGCCAGCCCGGCGGCCGCGGTGAGGGAGCCCTGCACGTGCAGGTCGGTGCCGCCCCGCCCGTACCCGGCGCGTGCCAGCGCGCGCAGCAGGGCGTACGGCCGGGCGGCCCAGGCCGGGGTGTCCGGCGGCGGCCCGGACAGGGTCAGCGGCAGATCGCAGCCGTCCGCCGGGTGTGCCAGGGAGCTGAGCCGTACCAGGCCGTCGGTGCGCGGCGCCGCGGCGGCCGCCACCGGCCAGCCGGCCGCCGCGACGAGGCCCGGGGAGCCCAGGTGGAAGGTGTACGGGGCGCTCCAGACGGCGGTCGGGGGCCGGCCGTGCGCGGCTTCCAGGGCGTAGGCGACCAGGCGCAGGAGCGGGTCGGCGGTGGCCCGGCGGGCGAGGTCGCCTCCGGTGGGGGCCCCTGGGGCGGCAGCGGGCGCGGGGGTGGCGGGGCCGGGGCCGGTGGGCGCGCCGGGGCCCGTCACCGCTCGTCCTTGCGGGCCAGCATCCGGTAGGCGTTGCCGCCGTCCGTGCGCCGGGCCGCGGCGGTGCGCAGCCCGTCGAGCACCGCCGCGGCGGCGAAGCAGGGCAGCGCGGCCAGCCGTACGGCGCCGGTGAGGGCGCGTCGGCCGGGCGTGGCCGGGGGCCCCCAGGGCCGGTCCGGGTCGGGGGCCAGCCGGGTCGCGGTCAGGGCCACCGCGCCGAAGAAGTCGTTGCCCTGGTGGGCCGGCCCGTGCTCCTCGGCGAGCACGGTGAAGCCCCGGTCGGCCAGCGCCTCGCGCAGGTTCGCGGACGGGATCAGGTGCTGGTGCTGCGGCTGGAACCAGGGCAGCCAGGCCGGGCCGAGCAGCCGCGCCATCCGGGACTCGGGGTCGGGGAGTTCGATGGTCAGGTAGCCGCCGGGGGCGAGGACGGCGGCGGCCGTGTCCAGTTCCGCGAGCGGGTTCCGGGTGTGCTCCAGGTAGTGGTACATGCTGACCACCTGGTACTGGCCCGCCAGTTTCACCGCGAACTCCGGGAACTGGCCCTGGTGTCCCGTCTCCACCCAGCCGCGCCGCTCCGCCTCGCGTACCCCGTCGCCCATGTCCAGCCCGTCGAACCGGGTGTCCGGCCAGACGGCGCGGGCCGCGTTGCAGAAGTGGCCGTGGCCGGTGCCGACATCGAGCCAGGACGCGGGATCGGTGTAGGGGCGGAGCATCTCGGCGCGCCCCCGGTAGGCGGCGCCGAGCCTTCCGAAGACGGTGGCCGCGCCCTCGCCGCCGCGGCCGTCGTAGAAGTCGCGGTAGTAGAACTCCAGTCCCTCCGGGGAGAGCCGGGGGTTCTGGAAGACGTGCCCGCAGGCTCCGCACTGTTCCAGGGTGAACCGGCCGGGCTTCCCCTGGAGCAGGTCGGGCACCCGGACCCGGACGGACAGCCGCCGGGAGCCGCACCAGGGGCAGTCCGGCCGGCGTGCTTCGAGGAACCGGTCGGTCCCGGCGGCCAGGTCGGCCCGGTACGCCCGGGCGGCCCCGGCCCGTTGCGTGTCCCGCGCGGCCTCCCGTTCCGCGTCCCGCGCGGCCGCCCCGCCGTTCTCGGGCGCGGCGGCTCCGGGCCCCGGCGTACGGGCCGTCGCGGCGGCCGTGCGCAGGGCGGCGCCGAGGGCGCGTGCCGGCCGGGCGGCGGTGGCCCGGGCCAGGTCGGCGGGGTTCAGCGGGGCTCCGGGCAGGCCGAGGGCGAGGTAGGGCTGGATCCAGTACAGCCCCGCGGCGGCGGCCCCCCAGCGGCCCTGGCGTACGGCGACGCCCGCCAGCAGTGCCAGCCCCGCGAGCTGTGCGGCGGCGAGGGCCCCGGCGGGCAGCCCCTGGGCCCGTAGTTCGGCCGCCCGCTCCGGTCCGCCCGCGTCGGCCCGCGGTCCGCAGCTCAGGGCGGGTGCGATGGCCAGTCCCGTGGCGTCGGCGGCGTACTCCTTCAACCGCCGGGTCACCGCCATGAGTTCCGCCGGAGTGGGGTCGGGGCCCGCCGGGTCGGCCCCGGCCCCGGCCCGAGCGAGTACCTCTTCGGCGACGAGCACGGCGAAGCCCGCTCCGCGACCCTCCCCGAGCCGGTCCTGCCGGTAGCCGGCCGGATCGACCAGGCGGAGCAGGCCCAGCACCCGTTCGGCGGGCAGGTCGCCCGGCAGCAGGTCCAGTACCCGCAGCCCCTCCCGGTCGGCGTGCGCGCAGGCGCTGAGGAAGGTGGCCGCGTCGGGCTCGACCCCGTCGGCGGTGAGCAGCCGCCAGCCGGCGGCGCGTGGCACCCCGGCGTCCGTGGGCGCTGCCAGGGGCAGTACCGGGATCGCCCGCAGCCGGCGGGCCGCGCGCACGGTGCCCGCGCCGAGGGCGGCGAGCAGGACCGCGGAGGTCCACCGGACCCGGGACAGGAGCAGGGGCACGGAGAGGGGGGTCGGGGCGAGGGCAGGGAACGGGGAGCGCGTCACAGGAGTTCCTCCAACCGGTCGGCCGCGGCGGCGGCCCCGCCCGCCGCGGCGAATGAGGCCTGGATCCGCCGGGCGCCCCGGCGGTGGCAGGGTTCGTCCAGTACGGCCGTGAGCGCGTCGCGCAGTTCCTCGGCCCTGGTCCTGCCGAACCGCACCCGTACTCCGGCCCCGGCCTCCACGACCTGCCGGGCGACGATCGGCTGGTCGTCGCGGATCGGGGCGACCACCAGCGGCAGTCCGTGCGCGAGGGCCTCGCAGACGGTGTTGTGGCCGCCGTGGCAGACGACCGCGTCCAAGTGCGGCAGCAGCTCCAGCTGAGGCACGCTCTCGCGCAGCAGTACGTTCCCCGGGGCCGCCCCGACCAGCGGCGCGGGCGCGGCCAGCACGAACTGGACGTCTGCGCGGAGCCGTTCGGCGGCGCCCAGCACGGCCCCGTAGAACCGGCCCCCGGCTTCCTGGTTGAGGGTTCCCAGGGAGACGAGGACCCGCCGCCTGGCCGGGTCCAGCCGTTCCCAGGGGAATCCGGGGGCGGGTGGCCGGGCTCCGAAGGCCGGGCCGACGAAGGCGAAGTGGGACGGGAACTCCTTTTCGCCGCCTACGAGTTCACGGCTGGAGAACACCAGGACCAGCCGCTGCGAGAACCGCGGGTCCCACACCTCCTCGGCCGGCCCGGGGCGGGCTCCGCAATCCGCCAGCAGTCCGGCGATCTGTGCGTCCACCCACTCGCCGACCTTCGGGAAGTCCGCGAAGGGCAGGGTGAGTTCGGCCGAGGTACTGGCGGAGGTCACCCAGGGCACCCCGAGCCGCCGTGCGGCCACCGGTCCGGCCAGGGCCTGCTGGTCGGCGACCAGCACGTCCGGCTCGAAGGCGCCGACCGCCCGGACCACGCCTGGGACCATCGCCCGGGCCAGGGGCACCAGCGCCTCTTCCCACAGGAACCGCAGTGCTCCGACCCCGCGCAGATCGCGCCAGCGTGAGTGCAGCATCGCGTAGTCGCCGCCCGCGTCCTCGCCGGCGGGCAGGATCCGGGCGTGCTCTGGCAGCAGCCGGGACAGCGCCCCGGCCGGGCCGGTCCAGGCGACCTCGTGTCCCCGGGCGGCCAGTTCGGCGCCGACCGCGACCGTCGGATTGACGTGCCCCGCCAGCGGCGGCACGGTGAAGAGCACCCTCATGGGACCAGCGCTCCCGCCCACGACCGCACCGCCGTGTCCGCGGGGGTGAGCGTGGCCGCCTCGTCGAGGTGGGCGAGTACGGCCGCTCGCAGCGCTCCGCTGCTCTCCTTCAGCACGTCGTGCCCCAGGCCCGGCAGGATCTCGATCGAGGTGACGTGCGGGGCGTGGCGGACCAGTTCCCTTGCGCCAGGCACCAGTTCGGAGTGCTCGCCGCAGACGATCAGGACCGGACAGCGCAGGCCGCCGTAGTCGGCGGGGGTGAAGGTGCGGCTCGCCGCGATGTCGTCGATGAGCGTGGTGCGGTTGAGCAGGTCGTCGGCGATGGCCGTGAGGTTGGCCGCCTTGCGCAGCCGCAGCGTGAGCAGCTCGGCGGGTACCGCGCTGTCCTCCAGGCTGAGCGCGGCCGCCGACAGGGTGTCCACCATGTTGTCCACCCAGGCCCCGCTGAGCGGTGGTTCGAGCAGGGTGAGCCCGGCGACCAGATCGGGCCGGGCGAGGGCGGCGTGCAGCGCCAGGGTGCCGCCGTAGCTGTTGCCGACCAGGTGGACCGGGCGGTGGCGGAGGCCGAGTGCGCCGAGCAGGGCGAAGAGGTCCCGTACGGCGGTGCGGCTGTCGTAGCCGGTGGCCGGCCGCTCGGTGCGGCCGTGGCCGCGCAGGTCGTAGAGGAGCACCTCGTGCCCGGCGCGGGCCACCGGGACCGCCAGGGGGCAGTAGAAGGAGGACAGGTTGTCGACGACCAGTCCGTGCAGGAACACCACCACCGGGCGGTCGGCGGCGTCGGGGCCGGCCGCGCCCGTGCTGGCCGGGAGCTGTTGGACGTGGAAGCGGACGTCTCCCGCGGGAACGAAGGCCATGGCGGGGTCAGCCGTCCGATCCGGGTGCGGCGGCTGAGGCGGCCGCCGGGGAACGGGCGGGGGAGGCGTGGCTGAGGGAGGCGTGGGTGATCCGCCCGATGTGCGTGACGAGTTCGCCCACGGACATGGCGAGGATGCCGTCCATGTCCTTGTCGGAGAGGAAGCCCATCAGGTCGACGTCGGAGCCGTAGCGGTTGTGGAGCAGTTCGGCGAGGGCGACGAACTCGATGCTCTCCAGGGCGAGGTCCTCGTTGAACGTCGTCTTCATCGTGACCTCGTCCGCGAGGAGGTGTTCGTCACCGACGATCTCCACGAGCATGCCGGTGATCTCGGCGAGGATGTCAGCTGCCATGACTGGTCTCCGTGAGGTGGGAGGGGGCGGGGGACGGGCTCGTGGGAGGGTCGGTCCAGGCGACGACGTGGTCGAGCGGGCCGTCCGCGAGCAGGGTGGTGCGGACCGGGTACGGGTGCCCGTCGGGGGACAGCACCCGCAGCTCGCCGGAGTCCGGGTCACCGGCAACCCGCCAGTCGCGCGGGCGGCCGCCGAGTCCGGTTCCGGCGGCCTTGGCCGACGCTTCCTTGGCGCACCACAGGGCGGTGAGCGCGGCCGGCAGTCCGGTGCCCTCCTGGGCCGCCAGCCGCTCGGCGAGGCCGAGTTCGCCCGGCACCAGGGCAATGCGGATGAGCGCGTCCGGATCGGTGGTCACCGGCTCCACGTCGATGCCGACCGGCCGGTCGGGGTGGGCGAGGGCGACCGCGATCCGGTCCTTGTGGGCGATCGTCAGGCGGATGCCCCCGGCCAGGGCGCCCCCGGCGACGGGCCGGCCGGCCGGGTCGTTGCCGATCGGCACCTCGGCGGGGAAGACGGGCCCGGCTCCGCCGTCCCAGAGCAGGTGCCGCAGCGCGTCCTTGGCGGCGATCCGGCCCAGCAGCCAGGGCGCCCGGGCGCGCGGCGCCAGCCGCTCGTAGGCCGTGCGTTCGGCGGCGCCGAGGTAGCGGCGCATGACGAGCTCCTGCGAGGCGGGGTCGGTCCAGCGGCGCCGGGCCAGGCACCAGCCCTCGGGGCGGGGTTCGCCGATGCCGCAGACCTCGGGGGTGAACTTCATCGGCCAGACCCGTTCGTCGGCGCCGAATCGGCGGTACGTCCAGCCGTCGATCCGGGCCCATACCCGGCCGTCGGCGCGGAGCAGCTCGATGTCGCCGCGCACGGTGACATCGCGCACCTCGCGGATCCGGGCCGTTGCCTCCAGGAGCTCGTACGGGGCGGGCGGGGGCCCGGAGAAGCGGATGCCGTCCACGGTGGCCGGGAACACCAGCCGGTCCACGGGCAGCCTCAGCTGCATCCAGTGCCCGAACAGCTGCCCGGCGGCGTCGAGCAGCGCCCCCGGGTCGGGCAGCGCCCGCAGTACGCCGCGGATGCCGTCCGAGCCGACGGCCCGCACCTCGTGCACCCCGGCGAAGCGGGGGCCGTGGAACATCCACCGGTCGCGGTAGAGGGCCTCGGCGCTGACGGGGGCCGGCTGCGGCTCGCGCAACGGGGTGGGATCGGGCCCGGGCAGGGGCCCGTACCGCTCGCCGAGCAGCACGGTCACCTCCGCGTACTCCCCGAAGGTGACGCGCATCCGGCCCGGCCCGGCGGCCCGTACGGTGACCTCCAGTTCGAGGGCCGGTTCCACGGCGAGCCAGCGCAGGGCCCGCACCCGGTCGTAGCCGATCACGGCCAGTCCGGGCGGTGCGTCGCGCAGCGCGGCCTCCGCCGCCAGCTCGAGCATGGTCGTCATGGGGACGACGGGGAACCGGTCGGAGTCCTCCGTCCAGCCGTCGGGCTGCAGATAGACGCAGTGGTCCCGTACGTAGGGCAGCGCGGCCAGCGAGAGCCGCAGGGTGTGCCTACTGGCCTGGATCCCGGTCTCGCTCCCGGCCCGGCTCTCTGTCCGGCTCCCCGTCCGGCTCTCGGTGGGATCCGCGTCCAGGGCGGAGAGCAGGACCGGCCGGGGGTCCGCGGCCGCCGCCGGAACGGGCGGGGTGGTGGTGACGGCGCCGGCCGGGGAGGTGGCTTGTGAGAGGAGGCCCGCCAGGGTGGTGCGCGCCGTCTCACCGAGCCGGACCAGCGGCGAACCGAGGTCCAGGAGCACGCCGCGTCCGGCCGTGGGCGGTACCAGGCTTGCGTCGCCGGCCCGTTCCGGGTCCCCCGTCCCCGCGGCGGCCAGCCGGTCCCAGCGCGGGGCGTGGCCCTCGGTCCACAGGGCGGCGCAGGTGCGCCGCAGGGCGGCGAGGCCGGAGAGCCGGGGTGAGGAGGCCGCCACCGAGAGGTGGGGGCGCTCGCGCAGGGTGTCCTCGACGAAGCCCGGAAGGCTGCCCGGGCCCAGGGTGACGAAGCCGCGGACGCCCGCGTCCTCGTACAGCCGCAGTGTCAGCTCGCGGAACCGGACCGGCTCCAGGAGATGGCGTACCACGAGCTCGCGCACCTCCTCGGGCTCCGGGGGGAACAGCGCACAGGTGGTCGCCGACCAGAGGGGCAAGGTCCCGGCCTGGAGCGGCAGACGGCCGAACGCGGCGCGGACCTGTCCGAGGTAGGGCTCCCACATGGGGGTGTGGAAGCCCGAACGGAAGGGGAGTTCCTGACCGATGACCCCTTCGGTCTTCAACCGTGCGAGGGCGGAGGCCACTTGGCCGGGGGGCCCGCAGATGACCGACTGGTGGGGGCAGTTGTCGTGGCTGACCACCACCCCGTCCAGGCCGTGCAGCGCCGCCTCCGCCCGCCGGGTTCCGCACCCCAGCGCCGCGTAAAGCAGATCCGGCACCTTCACCGAACCGGGTCGCAGCGAGTCGAGGAAGGCGTCGGCCGCGTCCTGCCGGTACATCCCGGCGGACACCATCGCCGCCCACTCCCCCAGGCTGTGGCCCGCCAGCACATCGGCCTCGATGCCGAGCTCGGGCAGCACCCGGGCGAGGAAGCGGCCCGTGGCGATGGCGTCGAGGGCCCGCTCCGTCAGCTCTTCGCCTCCGCTCAGCCGGGGCCGCTGCAGCCCGAGCCGGTCCGCCACGTCGTCCAGTACAGGGGCGAACTCCGGCTCCAGCCCCGGGAACAGGAACGCCACCCGGCCGCCCAGCGGCTCGGGCGTGAACCACACCTCCCCGCGCCCGCGCCAGGCCCGGCCGCGCGCCACCACCTTCGCGGCCAGCGCGAGCCGTTGGGGCGTGGGTCCGACGACGGCGAGCCGGCAGGGCCCGTCCCCGCCGGATGCCGGGCTGCCGGCCGCCAGTCGGGCCGACAGCTCCGCCGCGCCGGAGGCCGCCAGCAGGAGCACCTCCTCCCGCGCGGGCGCCCCCACGGGCTCGGCCGGGCCGCCCAAGGGCAGGAAACGCCTTACGGGCGCGGCCGGTCGCGCGGGCGCCGTCCGGCCCGAGGGCGCGTTCCGGTGCCCGGCGCCGGGAGCCTCCTCCAGCACCACGTGCGCGTTGATCCCGCCGAAGCCGAAGGCGTTCACCCCCGCCCGGCGCGGCTCCGGACCGCGTTCCCACGGCAAGGCCGCCGTCACCGGCCGCATCCGGGTCCGCGCCAGGTCGGGGTGGGGCTCCTCCAGGTGCAGGGTCGGCGGCAGCACCCCTTCGTGCACCGCGAGCGCGGCCTTGATCAGCCCGGCCATGCCGGAGGCCTGCATGGTGTGCCCGAGCATCGATTTCACCGAGCCGAAGGCGATCGCGTTCCCGGCCCCGATCTCGTTCCCGGCCCCTATCTCGTTCCCGATCCCGCTCTCGTTCCCCATCTCGCTCTCGTTCCCGGCGCCGGTTCTTGTGCCCCCACCCGTCAACGGGCCGAACACCTCTGCCAGGGTGTGCAGTTCGGCCGTGTCCCCCACCGGGGTCCCGGTGCCGTGCGCCTCCAGCAGCCCCAGCGCGCCGGGCGCCCGCGGATCGAGTCCCGCTTCCCGCCAGGCCCGCTCGAGCGCCCGTACCTGGCCCGCGACGAGGGGGCTCATCAGGCTCGCGGCCCTGCCGTCGCCGGCCACGCCGGTACCGCGGATCACGGCGTAGATCCGGTCGCCGTCCCGCTCCGCGTCGGCCAGCCGCTTCAGCAGCACCACCCCGGTGCCCTCGGACAGCAGGGTTCCGTCGGCGCGCCGGTCGAAGGGCCGGATCCGCTCGCTGGGGCTCAGGGCGCGCAGCTGCGTGAACACGCTCCACAGGGTGGCGATGTGGCAGTGGTGCACGGCCCCGGCGATTACCGCGTCGCAGCGCCCGCCGGCCAGCAGCCCCACCGCTTGGTCCACCGCCAGCAGCGAGGAGGCGCAGGCCGCGTCCAGGGTGTAGACCGGTCCGTGGAAGTCGAGCCGGTTGGCGGTGCGGGCGGCCGTGAAGCTCGGTACGAGCCCGATCGACGCGTCGGGCCGTTCGGGACCCAGGGCTTCCTGGAAGGCGGAGCGCACCGCGGCGATCCGCCGCTCCCCGAGCTCGGGCGCGAGCTCCCGCAGGGTCTGCGCCAACTGGTGAGCTGTACGCACCCGTTGATCGAGCCGGGCGGTGGCCACCCCCATGAACCCGCCGCGCCCCAGCACCACCCCGATGCGCGAACGGTCGGCCGGCAGGCGGCTCTCGCCGCCCGCGTCGGCGATGGCCTCGGCCGTGGCGTGCAGGGCCAGCATCTGATCCGGTTCGGCCCCTTCCACGGTGGCGGGCATGATGCCGAACCGGGTCGGGTCGAAGGCGGCGAGCCCGTCCACGAAGCCCCCGCGCCGGCAGTAGAACCGGTCGCCGGAGACCGGTCCGGTGGCACCGTCCGGGTCGTAGTACACCTCGGGGTCCCACCGCCCGGGCGGGACCTCGCCGATGCAGTCCGTGCCGGCGAGGAGGTTGCGGCGGTACGAGGCGAGGTCGGGGGCGCCCGGGAACACGGCGCCCATCCCGACGATCGCCGCGTCGGTGGGACGCGGGCCGCGGTGACGCCGCCCCTGCCCCTGGCGTTTGCGGTCAGTCACGCCGCTCAGTCCCCTCGTGGCCGCCGGCCGCCATCAGGACCACCTGTACGTCGGTCCCGTGCGCGAGTTCGGCGAGGAAGGCGGCGCTGCCCGCGTCCGGGTCGATGAGCGCGATGCCGCGGCGGGCATAGGCGCGCGCCAGTTCGGGGCCGACCATCCCGCCCGCCTCCGCGGCCCAGGGCCCCCAGTCGACGGACAGCACCCGGCCGGGGAAGTTCTCCGCCCAGATGTGCGCGAGGCCGTCGAGGGCGTCGTTGGCGGCGGCGTAGTCGCTCTGTCCCCGGTTTCCGTACACTCCCGCCACGCTGCCGAACAGGGCGAGGAAGCGGGGCGCCGGCGCCGTGCCGTGCTCGGCCGCCGCGGCGGCCAGGTGGCGGGCGCCGGTCACCTTCGTGGTGAACACCTCGGCGAAGGCAGCCGGCTGCTTGTCGCGGAGAAGCCCGTCCCTCAGGGTCCCGGCTCCGTGCACGATGCCGTCCAGCCGGCCGTGGCGGGCCCGTACCGCGGCCACGACGGCTCGTACCGCCTGCTCGTCCGTGACGTCCGCGCAGTGGTAGCCGACGGATGCGGCCACGGTCGCGAGGGATGCCAGGGTGGCCCGTACCTCGCGCTCGGCGAGGATCCGCGAGGCCGCCGCCTCGATCTCCGCGGGAGTGCGCAGGCCGGTGGCGATCAGTGCGGCGCGCAGGGCGACCCGGTCGGCGGCGTTCCCGAACTCATCCCCCTCGGCAGATGGTTGAGGGGTACGTCCCATCAGCTCTACGTGGCATCCGGTGGCCCGGGCCAGCGCGAGCGCGATCCGGGCGGTGATCCCGCGGGCCCCGCCGGTGAGGAGGACCACCGAGCCCGCATCGAGGGGAGGCGGCCCGTCGCCGGGGACGAGCCGCGCGGGTACCGGCCGGCGGGTGACCCGCAGCCCCTCGGCGGTGTACCCGACGGAGGCGTGGGCGGCGGGGTCCTCGACGGATACGGAGGAGCCGGTGGGCGCCGCCGGTTCGCAGCTCAGCTCTGCGAGGAGCTGCGCCGCGATCCGCTCGGGGTCCTCCTTGGGGTGGACTTCCACGGCGCGGACGAGCCGGCCGGGGTACTCGAGGGAGGCGCTGCGGGCGAAGCCGTGCATTCCCGCTCCGGCGGAGTCGGCGCGGGCGGTGACCAGGAGGAGCCGGCGCACACCGCCGGTCAGGGCCCGTCGCAGCCCCGGGAAGACGTCGGGCAGGACGGGCGCCGCTCCCGGACTCAGTGCGGACAGATCGAGGACCGCGTCGAACCCGGCTTCGGCCTCACCGAGCATCCGTACGTCCGCGCCGTGGGTCCGCAGCGCCCCGGTGATCGCGGTCCCGACGCCGTGGCCATCCCCTACGATCCCGATCCGCAGCCCCCGCACGACCTCCGGATCACCCGGCGCGGGCGGCAGTGCGTGCAGGTCCACCCGGAGCCGGGCGAGGGCGGGCGGGGCCGCCGCCGCCGCCGTGCCCGTCGTGGTAGTCGCCGTGAACGCCGTGGTCGCCTCCGCGGGGGCCGGCGGCCCCGGGCGGGCGGTGTGGCCCCAGACCCAGTCCACGATCCCGCGCAGGGTCTTGATCCGGGACAACTCCTCGATCGCGGACTCGGCGGAACCGCCCGGATCCTGGGGCAAGCCGATCCGGTCGGCCAGGGCGCCGATGATCTCGACCCGCTTGATGGAGTCGATGGACAGGTCCGCCTCCAGGTCCAGGTCGGGAGCGAGCATGTCTCGGGGGTACCCGGTCCGGGTGTGGACGATCTCCACGATCACGTCCATCACCTCCTCCGCGGACCGCGACCCCCCACGAACCTCGCCCACACTTCCGCCGCCGCCGACCCCACCCCTGGTCAGGCCGTCCTCATGGACGACTCCACCGGGCATCCCGTTCCCATGGCCCACGCCACCGGGCATCCCGTCCGCACGGGCCCCTCCAGGCATCCCGCCCACATGCCCGTCGCACCCGGGCAGACCGCCGGCACGGGCGCCGCCACCGGGCATCCCCTCCCCCTGGTCCGCGCCGCCGGGCATACCGCTCCCACGGCCTCCACCCCCGGGCGGCCCCTCCCCGCGGACCTCGCCACCGGCCAGCCCGGAAACGGGGGCCCCGCCGGCAAGCGCCGCCCCGCCGGGGCCCGAGTCCCCGTCTTCGCCGCGGGCTGCGGACCAGGAGGGGTCGGCGCTGCCCGCCGGAACCACACCGACTGGCCGGAACGGAGCCGAGGCCGTGTCCGTGAACACCCCCGGGGCCTCGACGTAGTCCGCGGACCAGGAGCCGGCAGCCCCTGCCGGCAGGCTTCGGCCGTCCGGCCGGAGCTCGGCCCGCAGGACGGACGGAGCTGCGCCCTGAAGCAACTCCGGTGCGCTCCCCGGACCCTGCGGGCCCGCCGCCCCCTGTCCGGCGCCGCGCCCCCGGGCCACCGCCACACCCTGCGGGTCCGTTCGGCCAGAGCCTGCGCCGAGTGCGGGGAGCGTGGCCGGGGCCGTGACGGCGGGGTGCCGGGCCGGGGCCGACCCGGGCCAGGGCCACGCCGTCACCGGGGACCCCAGATAGCCGAGCAGGACCTCCCGCTGCGCCTGGACCAGCTCGCGCGAGCCCCGGAGGTACTCCAGGACCGCCTCCGTACGGTGGTCGGCGGCGGCCGCACCGGCGCGCTCCACCGCCGGCTCGAAGTACCCGCCCGCCCGGTCGGCGGCCGGGTCCCCCGACGGCTCGAGACCTCCCCCGGCGAAGCCGTTCGCAGCCTGGACGGGGCGGCCGACCGCGCCCCCGGCGGCCGGTCCGGCCATCGACTCAGCGCTGCCGAGGAGGGCGGGCTCCCCCTCGGCAGCCGGAACCCCGGCCCGGCCGGTACCGAAGTGGGCGACCGCCTGCCCAACCGCCGTGCCCCCCACCCGGTCGAAGCCCCCGGCCGAGCCGCCCTCGTCCGGCCCGCCGACCGGCAGCCGGTCCCCGCCCACAGCGGCATCCGCGGTGCTCCCGGACATCGCGGGTCCGCCCTTCACATGGGCCGCCGGCGGGTCGAAGTCCCCGCCCGGGCCGCTGCCGTTCGTCGGCTGTGCCATCTGCTGGGCTCCCTTTCGTTCGGGTACCGCGATGTGGACCCGCCGGGCCGGGCGGAGTCCGCCGGGGACGGGGTTGCCGTCGGATGTGCGGACCAGGTGGCCGTCCACCAGCCAGCCCGGGCGCCGCGGAGCACGCTCGGGGAGGCGGGTGGACCGGCCGCGGAACAGGGCATCCGGATCGACCGGAACTCCCGCGGCCGCCAGCTCCGCCAGGGCCGTGACCAGGCGCAGCAGTCCGTGCTCGCCCGGCACGTCCAGCGGGACCACCGTGTGCGGCCGGTCGTGCAGGATGCGGCCGACCAGGCCCGACAGGACCCGGCCCGGCCCGGCCTCCACGAAGGTCCGGACCCCGGCCGCGTACATGTGTTCCACCTGCTCCACGAACCGGACCGGCTCGGCGACCTGCCGGGCCACCAGGTCCCGTACCTCCCCGGCGGTCACCGGGTAGGGGGCGGCCGTCGTGTTCGACCAGACCGGGACGGCCGCGTCGGACAGCTCCGTCCCGGCGAGCTCCTCGGCGAGGGCCGCGCCCGCCCCCGCCACGACCGCGCTGTGGAACGCACAGGCGACGGGCAGCGGGTCCACCGACAGGCCCGCTTCCCTCAGCGCGGTCACCGCCTCGGCCACGGCGTCGGCGGGACCCGAAATCACACACTGCCGGGGTGCGTTGTGGTTCGCCACCACGCACCCGGCACGCGCGGCGATCTCCCGTACCTCCTCCGGCGGGGCGGCCACCGCCGCCATCGATCCCGGATCGGCGCCGGCCGCCGCGACGATGGCCTCGGCCCGGTGCGCACTCAGCCTCAGCAGACTCCCGTGGTCCCATACCTCCGCCGCCCACAGTGCGGTGAGCTCGCCGTACGAATGTCCGGCCACGCAGTCCGGCCGTACGCCCAGCTCCCCCAGCAGCAGGTGCGCCGCCGAGCCCGCCAGCCCCAGGGCGGGCTGGGCCACCCGGGTGTCGGTGACCGCGGCCCGCTGTGCGGTCCGCCCCTGCGCGGTGAAGGCCGCCGGGGGGAACATCGCGGAGACCACCGCGTTCGGCGCCGTGTCCAGCAGTTCCCGCAGCCGGGGGAAAGAGGTGAACAACTCTCCCATCATGCCGGGGCGTTGACTGCCCTGGCCGGGGAAGAGGAAGGCCACCTGTCCGGGTTCCACCGACTCCCCCCGTAGGTGGACCCCCGCGCCCGCGGTGAAGGCCCGCGCGTTCTCCAGCCGGGCCGCCAGCTCGTCCAGGTCGGCGGCCACGACCGCGACCCGTACCGGGCCGGAGTCGGCCGCGGCCTCGGCGGCGAGGTCCCGCAGCGCCCATGGACGCCCGGCCGCGTCGTTCTCCTCCAGCCTGGCCGCCAGCCGGGCCATCGCCCGGCCCGCCGCGCGCCGGTCCTGGCCGCGGAAGCAGAACAGTTCGGCCGGCCATTCCTCCCGTCCGTGCCGGGGTTCCTCGGCTCCGGCGTAGCCGGTCAGCACCGCGTGGTAGTTCGTGCCTCCGAACCCGAAGGCGCTGACCCCCGCGATCCGCCGCTGCGCGGGCGCCGCCCAGGGCCGGGCCTGAGTGTCGAAGAAGAACGGGCTGGTCTCCGCGCTCCAGGACGGGACCGGTGCGTCGAGGTGCAGGGTCGGCGGCCGTACGCCCGAGTGGACCGCCCGCACCGCCTTGATCAGTCCGGCCAGCCCGGCCGCGCACTTGGTGTGCCCGATCTGGGATTTCACCGAGCCCAGCGCGCAGGCTCCCGCAGCGGCGCCCGATTCGGTGAACAGTGCGTTCAGTACGGCCAGTTCGGTGGTGTCGCCAACCACGGTGCCGGTGCCGTGCGCCTCGATCAGGCCGACCTCGCCGGGGGATATCCCGGCCCGCGCGTAAGCCCGGTCGAGGGCTCTGCGCTGCCCCTCGGGCCGGGGCGCGGTCAGGCCGAGGGAGCGCCCGTCGCTGGCGGATCCGACCGCCTTGATCACGGCGTACACGCGGTCACCGTCCCGTTCCGCGTCGGCGAGCCGCTTCAGCACGAGCGCTCCCACCCCCTCTCCGAGGGCGATTCCGTCGGCGGCCGCGTCGAAGGGCCGGCAGCGGCCTCCGGGGGACAGTGCGCGGACGGAGGAGAACAGCAGGTAGTCGTTGATGCCGTTGTGGACGTCGGCGCCGCCGCACAGCACCATGTCGCTGTCCCTGTCGCGCAGTTGGCGGCATGCGAGGTCGAGTGCGGCCAGCGAGGAGGCGCAGGCGGCGTCGACGGTGCAGTTCGCGCCGCCCAGGTCCAGGCGGTTGGCGACCCGGCCCGCGATCACGTTGGCGAGGACACCGGGGAAGGAGTCCTCGGTGAGTCTCGGCAGCTGCTCGTCCAGTTCGGGCGGGAGCTCTCCCAGGTATCCCGGGTACAGCGCGCGCAGCCCGTACGCGCCCGCCAGCTCCGTGCCCGCCTCCGCGCCGAACACGACGGAGGTCCGGGAGCGGTCGAACTCCCGGTCCTTTCCGTACCCGGCGTCGGCCAGGGCCCGCGCCGAGATCTCCAGGGCGAGCAGCTGCACCGGTTCGATCCCGGCCAGCGAGGCGGGCGGGATGCCGTGCGCGAGGGCGTCGAAGGGCACCGGTCCGAGGAAGCCGCCCCAGCGGGACGGGGTGCGTTCGCCCGCGCGTGCCGGGTCGGGGTCGAAGTGGATCGCCGGGTCCCAGCGTTCGGCCGGCACCTCGGTCACCGCGTCGGTTCCCGACAGGATCCGTGCCCAGTAGGCGGCGAGGTCCGGTGCGCCGGGGTAGGCGCATGCCATGCCGACGACGGCGACGTCCAGCGGCTCGGGCCGATCCGCGGGCGCCTCGGCCGCCGTCTCGCCCTCGGACTCCGGGCCGGTGAGTTCCTGGGCCCGCTGCCGAAGCAACTCGGTCGCACCGTCGGTGACTTCGGTGTGCAGGGCGGCGATCGTGGTGGTCCCGGAGCGCAGGGTCGCCGCCTGGCCGATCATGAACAGGCCCTCGGCGTCCTGCTGTTCCTCTCCCACGTGCTCCAGTCCGGAGCCGTCGGGGCCGCGCCGCAGTCCCTTGCTGGCGATCCGGAGCCTTCCCAGATTGAGCCGCTCCAGCTCCTCCCACACCTGGCGCGGCTCGGCCCCGCCCTCCGCGAGGCGTACCCGGGTGGCCTCGAAGGTGTCCACGTACGGGGTGACCGCGCAGCGCGTGGCGTGCCCGGGCGCGGTGTGCAGCAGTACGGTGTCCGCGCATTCCAGCGCCGCCCGCTGGAAGCGGGGCAGCACCGCGCCCGCCGCCACCGCCTCCTCGGTGAACAGGTAGGCGGTGCCCATGAGCACGCCGATCCGTGCACCCCGTTCGGCCAGCGGCGCTGCCGCGGCGGCGGCCATCGCGGCGGAGCGCGCGTCGTGCACACCGCCCGCGAACAGCACGTCCAGCGCGCCCGGTTCGGGGCAGGACAGCAGCAGCTCGATCTGCTCCTCCCACAGCGGGAACGAGGCGCGCGGCCCGACGTGGCCCCCGCATTCCAGCCCCTCGAACACGAACCGCCGTGCTCCCTCGGCGAGATACCGTTCCAGCAGCCCCGGCGAGGGCACGTGCAGATGGGTCCGGGTCCCGGCGGCCTCCAGCGGGGCCGCCTGCCCCGGCGTGCCGCCCGCGATGATCGCGTGTGGCGGACGCACCTCGGCGACGGCCTCCAGTTGCTCGGCCCGCAGTTCGGCCGGGGCGAAGCCGAGCAGGCCCACCCCCCAGGGCCGGTCCCCGAGCCGTTCGGCGGTCTCGGCGAGGAGGCGGCGCACCTGCGGCCCCTCCATGACGGCGAGCGCCAGGTAGGGGATGCCGCCTGCGGCGGCCACGGCTTCGGCGAAGGCCGCCTGGTCGCTGACCCGGGTCATCGGCCCCTGCGCCACCGGGAGCGGCCGCCCCGGGCCGTGGCCGCCCCCCAGCGGGCGGGCCCGTACGACGGCCGTCAGATGTCCCACGACGGCCGACCGAATGCCATGGAGGATACCCCCGGTCGTCCGGTAGCGGGCGGCCAGCCGGGCCGCCGAGGCCCCGTCCTGCCCGACCGGAAGCAGCTGCGTCCGCAGGTCCCGGGCCCCCAACAGGCCGGCAACCGGACCCGACGGCGGGGTCAGATCGGGGCGCGCGTACACCCGGTGGCCCCGCACCACCCTGGTTTCGGATCCGTCCATGGCCCGTACGGCCGAGGCCACTTCGGTGGGCAGCCCGGCCTCCCCCTCGGGCGTGAGGGCCAGTTGTACGTCGACCACCACCCCGGCGGCTCCGCCCGCGACTGCCGCGGCCGCCGTGTGCGGCCCGATTCCGCCGTACGCCCGCACGGGCACCGCGGACGCGGGTTCGGAGAGGAGTTGTTGGAGGAGTACGAAGGTGGTGGTCCCGCCCACCCGGCCGCCTGCCTCGTGCCCCTTGGCCACGAGCGCCTCCACGCCGGCGACGACAGCGGCCTCGGCCCGTACCGGATCGGTGATCTCGGCCCATACCCGGGGCCGTCCGGCGGCGGCCGCCCAGCCGGCCACCCCGTCCGGGGTGTGGGTCGCGGGGTCGCAGAGCAGCACGGTGTCCACCTCGGGCGCCAACTCCCCCGGTCCGATCGGGCAGCCCGCCGGCACCCTTACCCCGTAGCGTCCGGCGCCGAGGCGGCGGGCGACCTCGGCCATGGCCCGGCGCGCGGCCCCTGCGTCCCGGCCGAGGTCGAGCAGGCCCAGGGCGCCGGCGCGCTCCGCGGCGGTGACGATCCGCGGATTGGGCTCCTCGAACGGGCTGACCGCGACGACGAGGTCGCGGTCGGTGGCGCGGAGCCGCCCGGGCCGGCGTGCGGGGGCCGGCATCTCCGGCGACTCAGGCGACTCGAGCCGCTCAGGCCGCTCGAACGCCGACGGCGTAGGCGAAGGCCGCCCGGGCCGCCGGGGGCGCGAAGGGCGCGTGGTCCGTGGAGCCGGCGAGGGCTGCTGCGCCGGCAGGGCACGTGGGGGCTGGGGGGACGGCTCGGGCTGGGGGGACACGGGCGCTCCTCTTCCAGTGCGGTGTGACATGGCGCAGTGCAGAGCGAAGACGGCGGGAAGACGCTGGGGAAACCGGCGGGCGCAATGCCCTCCGAGTGCGATCCGAGGTGTGCGGCGCGCGAAACGGCCGGGCGATCCGGCGGGGCAGGGTTGAACTTTGGTCAAATTCCCTGCTGCCGCGATGCATCGTGCGGGGACGACCCCGCACTGTCAACGGCCAACCGGAGCAGTCCACTTCGCGGCCCGGGCGGCACGCGCCCACCCGAACCGCCCCCCGGCGACGCCACCGGCACACTCCCGCCGACGCCGTGGCCTGCGATGTCGCGGCCCGGGCGGCCCGGCCGCGGCCGACCGGCCGACGCACCACAGACGCGCGGGTCATGCCGCATGGGTATGAGTTGTCACCGGCCCGGCATGAACGCCTTTGCGAAGTCTGGGGGTTGTTCACCCGACGCGCTCTTACAGGTACACCCTTGCCCGGTTACCGTCCGGTCATGACCCCCACCCTCGCCCAGCTCCGCTACCTCGCCGCCGTCGCGGACTGCCGCTCCATCACCGGCGCGGCGGCCTCCGTGTTCGTCGCCCAGTCAGCCCTGTCCCGGGCCGTGCAGGCCATGGAACGCGACCTCGGCGTCGATCTGCTCGCCCGCCGGGGAAGGGGGGTGGACCTCACACCGGAAGGGGCCCGGGTCGTCCGGCTGGCCCGTACCGTACTCGACGCGGTGGAAGCCATCGATGACATCGGCACCCCCCACGGGCCGGGCGCCAGGGCCGTCCTCTCCCTGGTCACCACCCCCACCCTGGCCCTCGATCTCGCCTCCGAGCTGGTCCACACCTTCACCGAGCGGCACCCCGGCCTCGATGTCGGACTCCACCAGTACGACAGCCGCGAGGCCGTGGTCCAGGAACTGACCCAGGGCAGGGCCGAGCTGGCGATCGTGGATCTGCCCGTCGACAAGGAACTCTCCACCCACCACATCCAGGAGCGCGAGGTGGTGCTCGTCTCGCCCGTCGGCTCCCAGCTGCCCGACCCGTTGCCGTTCCGCGCGCTCGACGGGCTGCCGATGGTCCTGCCCACGCCCGGTACCGGCCGGCGCACCGAACTGGAGGCCATGTTCAGCTGTCTGGGCGTGCGCCCGGTGCCCTGCCTGGAGGTGGACGAACGCCTCGGCTGGGTGACGGGGGTGACCGACGGCCGCGGCTCCCTCATCTGGTACCGCGACGTCGTCTCCAGAGCCTTCGGCAGCAGGGCGGAGAGCCGTTCCTTCACCCCGCCCCTGCTGCGCCTGGTGGGCCTTGCGCACGCCCGCCGGCCGCTGAGCCGCGCGGCCCGCGCCTTCATCGCCCACGCCCGGCACAAGGCACCCGTACGCGAACCCTCCCGGTGACCACACCCCGGGGCCGGCCGGCCCGAAGGCCCCTCCCGACGGCCGTACATGCCCGTCCGGCATTGAACGATGCTCGAACGGGAAGCGGTTGGCCCTGGCGTCGACACCTGACACCCCCTCACATAATGGGCATGCTCCCACTACCCCTCACGCCCCCACGGGCCGCCGCCCTCGCCGCCGCGGCCCTCGCCACGATCCTGCCGGCCACGGCCTGGCTGGCCGGACCCTCCGCCGGAACCGCCGGCGCCGCCGCAATCCTGCCCGCGTCCGCACCCCTGACGGGCGTCGCCGCCGCTCCCGAGCGCAAGTGCACCCTCCCCGCAGGACTGGCCGAACTCAGCGGGCTCGCCATGAGCCGCAAACACCCCGGCGTCTTCTACGCCGTCAACGACAGCGGGAACACCAACCAGGTCTTCGCCATCGACTGCAACGGCGCCACCGGCCGGCTCAGGGCCACGTACACGGTCTCCGGAGTGGGCAACACCGACTGGGAAGGGCTCGCCATCGGCAAGGATTCCTCGGGCGGCCCCGCGATCCTGGTCGGCGACATCGGGGACAATTTCGCCGGCCGCGCCGAAATCACCGTGCACTCCTTCGCCGAGCCCGACCAGCTCGCCAACGCCTCGGTGACGCCCGTGACGTACCGCTTCGCCTACGCCGACGGAAGGCACGACGCCGAATCCCTGCTCGCCGATCCCGCCACCGGACAGATCTACATCGCGAGCAAAGTCATCGGAGCGGCAGGCCAGTTGTACCAAGCCCCGCCGTCGCCGGTGCCCGGGCAGCTCGGCACCCTGACCGCGGTCCGGCCGGGCCCCGTCTTCGCCACCGACGGCGCGTTCTCCCCGTCCGGGGCCTCATACACCCTGCGCAGCGGCGGCCCGCTGGGGGCCAATACGGCCTCGGTGTACGACACCGCGGGCACCAAGCTCGCGGACGTGGCCCTGCCCGCCCAGGCGCAGGGCGAGACGGTGACCTACGCCGACTGCACCAGCCTGCTCGTCGGCTCGGAGAACGACACCCAGATCTGGCGCGTCCCGCTGCCCCCGGAGGCCGCCCCGGGCTGCGGCGGCACGCCGACGCCTACTCCCACGCCCACTCCCACTCCCACGCCGACACCGACACCCACCCCTACTCCGCCCCCCACCGGCGGTGATCTGAAGCTGGTGAACCCCGGCCCCCAGACCTGCAAGTTCAACCAGACCTGCACCATCCAGCTCACCACCACAGGAGGCAAACCCCCCGTCCGCTACACCGCCACAGGACTCCCCTGGGGCCTCACCCTCGACACCACCACCGGCCGCATCACCGGCAAACCCTGGGCCACCGGAACCCTCCAGATCACCACCACCGCCACCGACACCACCCAAACCACCCCCACCACCACCTTCCCCCTCACCCTCAACTGGTTCTGATGCGGACGCCGACCGCCAAGTGCGGTTGGCCCCGTACCGGAAGGACCAAAGGCCCGTAAACCCGCACGGTCCCGCCCCCCACCCCCGAACCCCCATTCGGTAATAGCCAAACTGCGCCCTCATCTATTACCGTACGAAGGACGGAAGCGGGACCACGCCCGACGGCACGGCGTGCCCTCGGGCGACGGGAAGAGGTGTGCCATGATCCAGCGCTACGCGCTGCCGGAGATGGCGGCGCTGTGGACCGCGGAGTCCACGTACGAGACGTGGGTCCGGGTCGAAGTGCTCGCCACCATCGCGCAGGCCGGGCTCGGGGTCGTGCCGGACGAGGCCCTGGCCGACATCCGGCGGGCTCCGGCGCCGTCGGTCGCGCGGATCCGGGAGCTGGAGGCCGACCGCGACCACGAGATCCTCGCGTTCCTGGCCGCCTACACGGAGACGATGCCGGCCGACTCGGCGCGCTGGGTGCACCACGGCATGACCAGCTACGACCTCGTCGATACGGCGCAAGGCCACCTGCTCGCCCGCTCCATGGACCTCGTCCTGGACGCGGCCCGCTCCTTCACCCGGATCCTGACGGACCGGGCCCTGGAGCACTGGGACACCGTCTGCATCGCCCGTACCCACGGGATCCACGCCGAGCCGACCAGCTTCGGACAGAAGCTGGCCGTCCACTCCCAGGCCATGAACCGCTGCCTGACCCGGCTGTCGGATGCCCGTACGGCGGTGGCGGTGGGCACCGTCTCCGGCCCCGTCGGCACCTACTCCCACATCTCGCCCCAGGTCGAGGAATTCGTGTGCGGGGAGCTGGGACTGGGCGTCGAGCCGATCCCGACGCAGGTCGTCGCCCGCGACCGGCACGCCCAGCTGCTGTCCGCCCTCGCCGTGACCGGCGCCGTCGTGGAGCAGTTCGCCCTCGAGATGAGGATGCTCCAGCGCACGGAGGTGCGCGAGGTCGACGAGCCCCGCACCAGCGCCTACCAGGGCTCCAGTGCCATGCCGCACAAACGCAATCCGACGACCAGCGAGCGGCTGTGCGGTCTCGCCCGGGTCCTGCGGGCCAACGCGGGCGCCGCGTACGAGAACGTCGCCCTGTGGCACGAACGGGACCTGGCGCACTCCTCGGTGGAGCGGATCGTCCTGCCGGACAGCTTGACGATCGCGCACTATCAGCTGGTCTCGGCCGCGGCCGTCATCCGGGACCTGGAGGTCTTCCCCGAGCGGATGGCCCGCAACATCGCCCAGACCCACGGACTCGTCCACTCCTCCGAGGTCTTCCTCGGGCTCGTCGCCGACGGCGCGGAACGCGAGGACGCGTACCGGCTCGTCCAGGCGGCGGCCGACGAAACCTGGCGTACGGAGGTTCCGCTGGCCGATGCCCTGGCGGCCCGCGGGGTCACCGTCCCCGCCGGCCTCCTCGACCCCCGGCGGTTCCTCGCCAACCGAAACCACCTCAAGTCCCGACTCGAAGAACTCAGCAAGGAGCTGTACCAGCATGTGGAAGTGTGAACAGGTCATCGGCGGCGCGCTCGACGTGGAGGAGGCTGCCGCCCTGTACCGGGCATCCACCCTCGCCGAACGCCGCCCGGTGCAGGACACCCGGCGCTTCACCCAGATGCTCGCGGGGGCCAACCTGGTCATCGTCGCCCGCGACGAGGACGGCCGTCTCATCGGCATCTCCCGCGCGATCACGGACGGCGTGTACTCCACGTACCTCAGCGACCTCGCCGTCGACCTCGCTTACCAGGGCAAGGGCGTGGGCCGGGACCTCATCCGCGCCACCCGGGAGGCCGCTCCGCAGGCCAAGCTGATCCTGCTGTCGGCCCCGGCTGCCGTGAACTACTACCCGCACGTCGGGTTCACCGCGCACAACTCCGCCTGGACGATGGACGGTCCGGCCGCCCAGGCCTGAGCCGTACCGCACCCTGAGCCCCACACGCGCGCCCCGGCCCCGAGGAACGGGACCGGGGTCCGCGGTTTCAGCCCGCGTGCGCGGCGGATCGCGAAGGCGCGGTGGGACCCGCCGGGGCGAGTACGGAGTCCAGGCGGCGGACGGCGGAGCGGCGCTGGACCACCGACAGACCCGCGATCCCCGCACCGAGGACGATCCAGCCCACGGGCCCGGCCGTCATCACCGCGCCGGTCAGGAGCAGTGGACCGGCGGACTTCTGGACGGACTGGGCCATGCCGGCCACTCCCAGGTAGGACGCCCGCGCTCCCTCGGGGGCGAGCGAGACCGCCAGCTCCCAGGAACTCACCGACCGCAGCAGTTCCGCCGCCGTGACCAGTACCGCCGCGGCGAGCAGCGCCACCGACGCGGCCACGGCCCCGGCCCCCGCGGTGAGGGCCAGGAGGATGCAGCACGCGAGCATCGTCAGCCCGTACGCGGAGACCGCGGCGGCGGCCTGGCGGGGCTGCTCGTACCTCGCCGAGACGCGCAGCTGGAGTACGACGACCAGCACGGTGTTGATCACGAGGAAGGCCGGGATCAGGGCGTGCGGTGCGTCGGTGTGGGTCACCAGCCACAGCGGCAGGCCGACGGCCAGGATCGAGTCGTCGAGGTTCATCGGGATGTCGAGCAGTACGAAGCGCAGGTAGCCGCGGTCCCGCCACGGGCTCGGCGCCCCCGTCCGGCCCGTCGCCCTTTCGCCGGCGCCCGCGGCCACGCGCCCCTCGGCCCGCGGCTCCCGGGTGCGCCCGACGAGTGCGGCGGCCGCTAGGAACGACAGCGCGTCGGCCAGGATCAGCGCCTGGTAGGCCTCTCGGGTCCCCAGCGCGAGACCGGCCGCCGCGATTCCCGCGCCCACCGCGTATCCGGCGTTCGCCGTACTGCGCGACAGTGCCTGATAGGTGGCCCGCCGCTCACCCGCCACCCGCGTGGCGAAGAGCATCTCCAGCGCCTTGGCCGCCCGGTCCCCGAGGTAGGTGACGGCGACGAGGGGCAACAGCACGTCGAAGCGGGTGACCACGAGCAGTGCGCCGAGGGTTCCGAGGCGCAGCAGGTGACAGCCGATCAGCAGGGACCGGACCGGGAACCGGCCGGCCAAGTGCCCCGCCAGGGGCGATCCGGCGATGCCCGCCACGGCCGCGGCGGCCAGGAGGAGGCCGATCCGGCCGGCGTCCAGGCCGATGACGAAGGTGAAGTAGAGGACCGAGGAGGCGCCCCAGACGCCCGTTCCGGTGCGGTCGAGGAGCTGGGCGAACAGCATGATCCGGGCGTCCCGACCCCCCGGCGGCCGCCGCAGTTGCGCCACCAGCCCGGACCGCCGCTGGCCCTGCCGGCCCTGCTGGTCCTGCCGGTCCTGCGAACCCTTTCGGATCCTCGTACCGCGCCGCCGCATCCCGTGCCTCCGAGCCCCCGCGAAAGTATCTCGATATCGAGATACCAGCGGCAGCCTGCCGGAGATCAATCTCGACGTCAAGATACTTTCGCGGTCTCGGCGGCCTCGGAGGTGCGGCGATGGACGAGTGCCCGGCGTGCACGCAGCCGGAGGATCCTCAGTCGACGTTCCCGCACGCGGGAGGGGTTCGGCAGGGTCGCCGCAGCGCGCATTGCGGCGCCGGATCGGGGCAGAAGGAGCCTGCGAGTTGGGAGAACATCATGATCGCACTTGGCATCGTCCTGCTGGTCATCGGCTACCTCCTCGGCATTTCCATCCTGTGGACGCTGGGCATCATCCTCGTCGTCGTCGGGGTCGTCCTGTGGGTCCTCGGCTCCGTCGGACACACGGTCGGAGGAAGACGCCACTACTGGTAGCGCGGAGGAGTACACCCGCGCACCCCGCTTCGCGGCAGGACCCGGCGCCTCGCGACGTCAGGAGGCCACGAGATAGAGAATCCGACAATTCGCTACAAATTGCAGCCTGCCGCCCGCTGGCGCATGGTGGCAGCAGCATCCCCTCTCAGGAAGGACGATCTCGTCATGGGCAAGGCAAAGGCAAAGGCGAAGCAGGTCAAGGGAAAGCTCAAGGAAAACATCGGCAGCGCGACGGACGACAAGCACATGCAGACGGAGGGCAGCGCCGACCGAATGGCCGGTAAGGCCGAGGAAATGACCTCGAAGGCCTCGGACAAGACGAAGAAGGCCAAGGGACAACTCTGAGAATGCCTCAAGAGCAAGATCCCACTCAGCCGCCTCCGCAGGCTTCGGCCCCGGAGGCGGCCGTGGTGCGTCTGTCGGGCGAGATGGACATCAGCCGGGTCGACGAGGTGCGCGCTCTGCTGCTCGCAGCAGTGACCCGCACGGACGGCCCCGCCGCTGTCGTCGTCGACCTCAGCGATCTCACCTTCTGCGATTCGGCCGGGCTCAACCTGCTGCTCCGGGCCCGGCTCCAGGCGGAGGAGTCCGGCCACACGCTGCGCCTGGCCGCTCCCGGCGCCCAGATGCTGCGCCTGCTGGAGATCACCGATTCCCTCGGCCTCTTTCCCATCGACCCCTCTCCCCCTGCCTGACGAAGAGCACCGGCCGGCCCCCGCCGGCCGGGTTTGGCGGCGTACGACGGGGTAGGCGCGAGACGCACCCGGTATCGGTACCCAACCACCGGCGGAAGGGGGCGCGCGATGCCCTCGGCGACCGAGGAGCGCTTCACGGTCGACGTACGACCCCTCGACGGGGCCACCGTGCTGACCTTGACCGGAGAGCTCGACCACGACACCGCCGAACCGTTGCGCGCTGCCCTCGAAGCCGCCCGGGCACACGGCGAACGGCGCCTGCTGGTCGATCTCAGCGCGCTGCAATTCTGTGATTCCACCGGCTTGAACGTGTTGTTGCGCAACCGGCTCGTGTCCCGGGAATCGGGTGGCAGCCTCGAACTGATCGGCCTCCACCGGCCGGTCGCACGCATGTTCCACACCACCGGTGCGGACGGGCTGTTCCCGCTGCACCCCGATGTGGACGCCGCGCTGGCGAACCAGCAGCGCGTGTAGCGGAGGAGTACCGATGAGCGAGCGCCGGTCACCCGAGTGGACCCGGCGTCTGGTGGTGCGCGGGACCACGGATGTCGTCGGCCAATGCCGCGACTTCACCCGGCGGGCCCTCACCGAGTGGCAGTGGCTGCCGGAGGCCGGCAGCGGCAAGGGCGGCGGAATGGGCGGCGACGACGAGACCGCCGACACCGGCGACACCGTGGACGACGTACTGCTCCTGGTATCCGAAGTCGTGGCCAACGCCTGCCTGCACGCGGGCGGCCCGAGTTCATTGCTGTTGCGTTGCGCCGCCGGCCGACTGCGCATCGAGGTCACGGACGCCAGCCCGGTCGTACCGGCCCTGCGGGTCCCCGCCGATCCGGCCCGTCCCGGGGGCCACGGAATGCTCATCGTGGAGCGGCTGGCCCGCCAGTGGGGGTCCGAGCCGGTGGAAGGCGGGAAGTGCGTGTGGCTCGAGGTCGCCGCCCCACCGGCGCTCCGGTAGCTCCCCGGGCCTCGGTCCGTCTACTCCGTTTCGGCGTCGGGGACATCCACGTCCGGGACAACCGCGTCCGGGACATCCGCGTCGCGGCCATCGACGTCCGGGACATGGATGTCCAGGACGCAGATGTCGTCGCGGTTGGCCGCACACAGCGTGACGAGCGTTCGGGAGAGGGTTTCGCCGCGCTCCTCCCGGAGAAGCCGCAGGGCTGTTGCCGCGAGGCGGTCCAGACCGACACCGATGTCCTCGCCCGGTTCCTCCACGAGCCCGTCGGTGTAGAGCAGCAGGTGATCGCCGGGCAGCAGGTCGATGACGGCCTGCTCGTAGGAGGCTTCGAAGGTCGCACCGAGGAGGGTGCCCTGCGGCTGTTCGAGGAACTGTGCCCGAGCGCCGCGGATCAGCAGGGGCGGCAGATGTCCGGCCCGTACCCAGATCAGCCGCCGGTCCCACGGTTGGTAGCGGGCCATCACCATGGTGGCGGTGGCGCTCCCGGACTCCTCCGAACCGGTGTGCAGCAGAAGCGTGTTGAGCCGGCGCAGGACGCCGGGCAGGGACGAGCCGGTGACCGTCATGCCCTTGGTGGTGAACCTGAGCTGGGCCATGGTCCCGACGGCGGCCAGCCCGTGGCCGGCCACGTCTCCGACGACGAACAGGGCGCTCGTGTCCGGGAGTTCGATGGCGCTGTACCAGTCGCCGCCGACGTTGATCCCGCTGTCGGCCGGGACGTAGGCCACGTCGATGCGCAGGCCCGCCAGCTCCAGGGACTGCTCCGGGATGGGCAGCAGCGTGTCCTGAAGGCTTGCCGCGAGCGCGCGTTCGGCCTGGAGCATTCCCTGCTGACGGAGGAAGGCCCGCTCGGCCTCGTGCAGGGCGAGTTCCACGCCGTGCTGCGCGGTCAGGTCCTGGAAGAAGCCCTGCACCTCGATGGGGGTTCCGTCGGCGTCCACCTGGACCTCGGCGACGATGCGGAGGTGGCGGACCCCGAGAGCGGTGGTGATCCGGAACGGCTGGTCGACGGCCTCCCCCTCGCTCAGCAGCCGATGGATGGCGTCCCTCAGCCGGGGAAGGTCCTCGGGGACGACGTGGCGCGGCAGTTCCTCCAGCAGCATCGGCCCCCGGCTGGGATCGCGGTCGAAGATGGCATAGACCTGCTCGGACCAGCTGACGGTGTCCGTCACCAGGTTCCAGTCCGCCCAGCCGAGGTTGCCGAGGCGCTGCATGTCGGCCAGCCTGCGGGTCTCGCGCCGGCTCGTGTCGTGGCGGATCCAGGACACGACCAGGTGGTCTCCGAGCCTGGACGCCCGGACCGAGTAGACGGACTGCCGGGGGACGCCGGCGACCACCTCCTCGTAGGTGAAGGGTTCCCCCTCGTAGCCGGCGCCGGTGATGAGCGTCTTGAGGTACCCGTCCCAGAGGGCGGTGCCCGCCACGGTGGGGTAGGTCTCCAGGATCCGGCGGCCCACGAGCTCCTTCCCCCGCCGGCCGGCCACATCCACCGACTCGGGCGCCGCCGCGTCGATGCGGTAGTCGTCCACCTCGCCGTCCTCCGAGCGCAGCGGGGTGAGCAGGATGGCCGGTCCGGCCATTGCGTCCATGATCAGCTGGACGGTGGCCGTGTCATCGGCGCCGCGCGGCCCCTCGGCGTCGATGCCGCGGGCTCGTGCCGGCGTTCCCAGCGGGCCCGCGCACAGCCGGGTCGCCTGGCGCAGCAACGCCCGGGTGTCGGCGTCGAAGGGGCCCGGCCGTGTGCGCAGGAACCCGATGGCCGCCCGCGGAGGCCCGCCACCGCCGGGTACGGGGACCCAGGCGCGGGCGAGCCACCGCTCCGGCGGGTCGCCGATCAGCAGATAGCGCCGGGCGTCCTGCTCGGGGTCCTCCAGCCAGAGCGCGCGGCGGCCGGCGATCGCCGCGTGGGCGGCGACTCCGCTCAGCGGCGGTACATGGCGCCACTGCTCGGCCAGCGCCTCGTCGATTCCGGCGCTGCCGGTCAGATCCAGGCTCCCGGCGGGGGCCACCGCGTAGATCATCACCGCGTCCGCGTCGACGGCCGCGCCGACCACGCTCACCAGCAGTTCGGCGATGTCGTCGCCGCCGTGCACCGCGGCCAGGCCGTCGGCGAGCCGTGCCAGGATCTCACGCCGCGTGGTGCCACGGTCGCGGCGAGCGGTGGGACGGGGTCGCGGGCTGAGCACCGAGATGCCGGGCTCGTTCTTCGCGTCGTCCCCGGCTCCTGTGGCCTCGGCGGTGGGCAGGGAGATCCGGGCGGTCCCCGGCGAGGGGGGCGAGCGGACCTGCCCGAGCGTGATCCAGCTTTCCTCCAGCACGGTGCGGTCCCGTCGGCCGGCCCGTTCCAGGAGCAGCTCGTACGCCGCGTCGGCAGAGACCCCGGACTGGGCCATCAGTACACCCTTGGCCCGCTCGACCACAGCCGTGATCCCGGCGATGCCTTCCAGGTCCACGACTTCCGACCGGAGTCTGGCCACCGCCTTGGCGAGCGCCACCACCTCGGGTGCAGCGCCCTCACCCACAGGTGCGGCATCACCCTTCACCCCTTGAGCATGGCACTCCCCTCCCCCGCCCGCCTACGGCCAGGCCTCACTCCTCGCGCGGGCTCACCCATCGCGCCCCTTTCCCGTCCGGCTTCTCGGGCTGCTGCGGACGGTCCAGGCGGCTGGCTTCGTCCGTGTCGGCCGCCGCCGTCTTCTTTCTGTCGTCCTGGCGGTCGCCATGCGCCTTGCGGCGCCCGTCCCGTTTCCGCTCGCCCTCCAGCGGCGCTCCTCCTGAGCCACCCTGCTCTTCCATGGCCGTCCTCCCGGCTCGACGGGAACTCTTTACGGGCGGCTGCCCGACTCCCGGCCGCGCAAACCGGGGCGGGTTCCGGCGGGGACGCGCGTACGAGATGACGGCGCCCCGAATCCCGACCGCCCGACCACCGCACAATGCCTACCCGCGTCCCTTTCGGGAAGGCGCCCCCAGAAAGGACGATTCACCCCACACGGAGAGGCTTGAGCCATGAGTGGGCAAGGCATCTGGGGCCATGACGACACCACGGGCTATTCGAAGGGGATCGACCTCGTCGGATACAAGGTCGAGGCCAACGACGGGGGCATCGGGAAGATCGACAAGCATTCCGAGGAGGTCGGGGCCTCCCTCATCGTCGTCGACACCGGCGTGTGGATTTTCGGTAAGCACGTCCTGCTCCCGGCCGGGGTCATCACGCGGATCGACACGGAAGAACAGACCGTCTACGTCAATCGGAGCAAGGAGCAGATCAAGAACGCGCCGGAATTCGACGAGGCCGAATACGGCACCGGGCCCAGCTATCTGGAGCAGTTCGCCCGCTATTACAACCAGCCCCACATGTGAGTCGGCCGCTGACCAGCGCGCCGCCTGGCTCGGGCTCGGGCGCCGGGCATACCTTCCCTAAGCGGACCACCGCACCGCAACACCGCCCCGGACCGCAGGAGCCCCCGTGCCGACACCCGGAGAACTCACTCCACCGACCCGACAGGCACCCCCCGCCCGGACGCACGGGCACCCGGTGGCGCGCCCGGTGCCCGCGCCGACGGGCGGCTGGGCGGTCGGGATGCTCATGGCCACGACCCCGTGCTCGGCCCGCGACGCGCAGCGCATCCTGGCGACGGCCGCCGACCTGGCCGAGGTCTCCGCGGAAGAGCTGGCAACCGCGATGACCGCCACCTCGTGCGGAGCCACCCTGCCCACCCGCTTCGAGCGCGCCCTGCGCCGCGCCGTCGAAGCCGCCCGCACCCGAGCCCCTGCGGGCACCGACCGTCCCGGGCTCGCGCCGAACCCCGCCCGCACCGAGGAGGTCCTGACCCGGTTCCGCGGCTGCCAGGCCCGCCTCGCGGCCTCGCCCCAGGACCCCGGGGCCCTGCGCGCCATGGACGACACCGCATACACGCTGTGCGTCCTCATGGGCCGCGCCACCGCCCTCGAAGCCATCAGCGCGGCAGAGGAACAGCTCGCCACAACCGCTTAGGGGGTTCTGCGAGCACCGCCTACGCGGGTACCAGCACCATCGCGGCGGTGGGCCTCCGCGGAGGCGGCGGGGACGTCGTCGACGTGCGCCAGGATACCTGCGGATGAGCCTCCGGATGGAGTTCCACGACATCGCGACGGTGGTCCACGTCCTGCGCAGGACGGTGACTTCGGACTTGTTGCCCGCGGTGTCGACCACCGTGCCGCGCAGGGAGGCGTACGCGGAGCGGGTAGCCCGGGTTGACGGTCCCGTCCAGACGCACCGGCGGCGCGAACCAGACCACGGAGACGGGCAGTTGCGTCGGGGCGCCGGCCGCGGTCGTGCCGGAGCGGAACACCAGGTCGCGGTCACCATGGACGAGGTGCGGCTGACGGTCTCGGACTGGGTGGACGAGGCAACCAGCTTGTACGAGGCGCGGCGAAGGGCTTGGCGTCGCGGAGTTCGGCTGCCTGGTTGCCGACGGCGACGGCGACGGCGAAGAGGACGCCCTTGTCGGCGGAGAGCTGGTTGACGGCGGCTTCGATCGGGTCGATCTCGGGGCCGCGACGAGATGGTCGCGCACCGGCGGTGCCCCGCCACAAGGGTGGGGCACCCGCGTCCCCCTGCCGGGGTCAGAGCTTGGCGGTGTAGCGGACTCGCGCCCACAGGGGCAGCATGTACCAGCACAGGACGTACCAGGCGAACACTCCGCCCACGAGCCACGGCGCGAGGGCGTTGTGGGTGGCGACCCTCAGGACGAGGAGCAGGGCGGAGGTGCTCGTGGCCAGGAGCAGGAGGAGGCCGGTGAACGTCAGGCGGGCGGCCCACGCGACCGCCTCGGGCTTGATCCGGCGGCCCGAGACGATGCGGTGGAACGCGACCGGCCCGATCAGTGCCCCGATCGCCAGGGAACCGAGTACCACCGTGACGACGTAAATCGTCTTCTCGGTCTGCGCGAGCCCTTCGAAGACGGGGCTGAAGGCCACCGTGAGCAGGAATCCGAACAGGATCTGCACGCCCGTCTGGGCGACGCGTATCTCCTGGATGAGCTCTTGCCACTGCCGGTCCGCGCGTTCCTCGGTGGACTCGTCGCGTCCCCGTTCCGTATCGCTCGGCATCCCGCTCCTCCCTCAAGGTTTTCCTTGGGCGGCGTCTACCCCCGGGCCCGCGCATCATGTTCCGCGGCCCTCGGTGCCTGCGGGGTTCTCGGGGACCTGGGGTCCCTGGGTGCCTGTCCTATCCGACCGTCTCTTCGGGAGCGACGGGTCCGGGCGGGGTACCGTCACCGAAGGGGCGGCCGCCCATGGCCGCGCGGCCGTGCTCCGAGAGCCAGGCCGCCGGGTCGGGGCCCGCCGGGATGATCCCCGTGGGGTTGATGTCGGTGTGCACGAGGTAGTAGTGCCGCTTGATGTGGGCGAAGTCGACGGTGTCGCCGAAGCCGGGTGTCTGGAACACGTCGCGCGCGTAGGCCCAGAGCACCGGCAGCTCGGTCAGTTTCTGCCGGTTGCACTTGAAGTGGCCGTGATAGACCGCGTCGAACCGGACGAGTGTCGTGAACAGCCGTACGTCCGCTTCGGTGATGGTGTCCCCGACGAGGTAGCGGGACCGTTCCAGCCGGACGGACAGCCAGTCGAGCCGGGCGAACAGCCGGGCGTAGGCGGCCGCGTAGGCCTGATGGGTCCCGGCGAATCCGGCCTCGTAGACCGCGTTGTTGACGTCCTTGTAGACCACCTCGTTGACGGCGTCGATGTCCGGCCGCAGCGCGGCCGGACAGAGGTCCGGCGCCCCGGGCCGGTGGTACGGCTTCCACTCCAGCGCCATGTCGATCGTGATCTGCGGGAAGTCGTTCGTGACCACCTTGCCGGTCGGCACGTCGACGATCGCCGGCACGGTGATGCCACGGTCGTAGCCGGGCTCGCGCGCGAGGTAGGCCTGCTCCAGCCGCTCGATGCCGAGCACCGGGTCACGCCCGCCGGGATCGAGGTCGAAGCTCCAGCTGCGCTCGTCGTGCACGGGCCCGGCGACCGCCATCGGGAGGGCCCGCTCCAGGCCGAGGAGCCGCCGTACGATCACCGCCCGGCTCGCCCACGGACAGGCCCGGCTTACCACGAGGCGGTAGCGGCCGGGCTCGACCCGGTAGCCGTCGCGACCGTCGGCGGTGATCCGGGTGGTGATGTACCGGCCGTCCCGGGCGTACTCCTCGCCAGTCCTGACGTAGCTCACCCCTGGCTCCTGCCCGCGATCGGCCGGGAAACTCGTGGCTCCACCGTGTATCGGTTCCGCAGCGGGCCGGACGGCCCGCTCGTGCGGAAGCCGCCGCTCGGGCCGGGTGGTCAGCCCGGTCGAGCGGCGGCCTGTGGGAGTCACACGGGTCGGGTCAGCTGTAGATGCCGAACTCGTGGAGCGAGTAGCCCCAGCCGGTGCCGCGTGCGGTCAGGTTCAGCCGGACGTGGCGGGCCGTCGTCGACGCGTTGATCGTGTCGACGTCACCGTTGCCGGTCGTGGTGGTGTGGATGGTGCGCCAGTTGTTGCCGTCGTCGGACACCTGCACCTCGTAGGACTTGGCGTACGCGGCGTCCCAGACCAGCTGGAGGGTGCGGATCGGCTTGGGAGCGCCCAGGTCGACCTGGATCCACTGCGGGTCGCTCCAGTCACTCGCCCAGCGGGTGCCGTCCTTGCCGTCGGTGGCGAGGCCGGGGGCGCAGGGGCAGTCGCCGTACGAGGCCTGGAAGGAGGAGGCGGTCGTCGGCCTGGTCAGCGCGATGTTCGTGCCGGTGACGGGCGGGGCCACGACCTTGACGGACTTGGTCTCGATGCCAGCGTTGCCGCGGCCGTCCTCCGCCTGGATGTAGACCTTCCAGACGCCGAGCTTCTCGGGCGCCGTCACGGCGAAGGTCCCGTTGCCCGTCGAGCGCCACTGCGCCTCGACCAGCCGCTTGTCCCCGTTCGCGTAGTTGCCGCTGAGGAAGATCTTGTACGTCAGGGGGTCATTCTGCGGGTCCGTGATGTCCGCGCGGACGGTGAACTCGCCGCCGGCCGGGGCCTGGGTCGCCGAGGAGACCGTCATGTTGCTGATGACGGGCGGCGTGTTGTCACCCGAAGTCGACCCGGTGTAGGCCTTCTTCACCGCGTAGTACGAGAGCCGCTTGAGCCCGTCGGGCAGCAGGTTGAACCAGATGCCACCGAAGTCGTGCTCGATGCCGTAGTGGAACATCGTGGCGCCCAGGGCCACGCCCTGGTGACCGGTGATGCAGTTCCAGGCCTTGGTGTATCCCTCGGCGGTCTGGACGTCGGTCTTCTGGTCGGGAATGCCGTTGACGTCGTTGGGTACCTCCCACTCGCCGGCCGGCCCGGTCTCGGTGATGATGTAGGGCTTGTTGTAGCCGCCCTGCTCCCAGTCCTGGCGCACGCCGCAGATGTCGCCGTAGGAGTTCATCGAATACAGGTCGAGGTCGGGGGCGTTGCGCTTGTAGTACGGCCAGGCGCCGGTCCAGGCGTCGGTCGAGGTGACGGGGTGGTCCGGGTCGATGGAGTGGATCTTCTTCGCGACGTCGTTCACGAAGGTCGTGTAGGCGTTGCGCTGCGCCTCGAGCTCGGTGCCGCTGTAGCAGTTCTGCAGGCCGAGGACGGACTCGTTGCCCACGTTCCACATCAGCGTGGCCGGGTGCGACTTGTAGGTGTCGACCCACTTCGCGAACTCGGTGAGCATGTTGCTCTTGTACGCGGCGTCGGTGACGTAGTTGACGCAGCCGCCGGAGCCGGGACCGCCGCCGGGCTGCAGCCAGAATCCGTTGACGACCCGGATCCCGTTCGCCGCGGCCGTGTCGAGCAGGGGCTTGCTCGAAGCGTCCGTGCCCCAGGTGCGGATGGTGTTGACGCCCATGGACTTCACGTCGGGCATGTACTTCGGGGCGTCGGCGAAGGACGGACCCCACGTCAGACCCTTGACGGTGTACGGCTGGCCGCCCACGGTCAGCTGCCAGTTCCCCTGCGAGCCGGCCACGCGCACGGCGCCTCCGGGGCCCGGCACAGTGCCCCCGGATGAGCCGTAGACCTGGAACTCCCACAGGGAGTACCCGTAACCGTTGGCGCGGACGAGGCCGTTCATCCGCACGTAGCGGCCGGAAGCGGAGATCGTGAGCTCGTCGGTGCCCCCGTCGCCGCCGGTGACGGTCTTGGCGGTACGCCAGTCGGTTCCGTTGTCCGAGACCTGGATCTCGTAGCTCTTGCCGTAGGCGCCTTCCCAGGTGAGGACCACCCGGCTGAGGTTTTGGACCGCGCCGAGGTCGACCTGGATCCATTCGGCGTCGCGCCACTGGCTGGCCCAGCGGGTGCTGGTGAGGTTGCCGTCCACGGCGGCGGCCGCGGACAGTCCCTCACCCTCCTGCGAGGACGCGGTGGCCGGCTTGCCCTGGGACAGCAGGGTCTCGGCGGCGACCGCGGTGGGCGCGGTGACCAGGCTGAGCGACGAGGCGAAGATCGCTCCGAGCGCGACGGCTGCCGCCGCGCCGCGCGTGCGGCGGGGTGGAGCGTAGGCGGAGGGGCGTGGGGACATGGGGGCTCCTGGTATCGATGGCGGTGAAGACGTGCGGGTGCGTCCCCGGGGCCGGGGAGCGGGGAGAGATCCACCGGCCCGGGGAAGTCGGGGCCCGGCCCGTCGCACTGGCGGAGGCCGAGGGGGGAGGGCTGAGCGCAGGGCGGGGATCCTAGGGGTACGAGACCACGGTCGACGGCACGGTCGACGTGCCGGCGGGAACGGTGGACGCGCCGGTGTCGTTGATGACGTGGTCGTAGTGGCCGTTGCCGCCCAGGGAGATCACGAGCAGGCTGTGGAACTTCACTCCCGGCTTGACCGGTGCCCGGAAGCCGTGGTCCTGGATGATGGCCGGGTCGGCGGTGTAGTTGCAGTAACTGCCCAGGCCCCACGCTTCGTGCGTGTTGACGGAGTCGTCCACCCGGTAGGCGGCGTAGCCCCTGGTGCTGCCGTTCTGGATCGCGGCCTGGTTGGGGGCGTCGTAGGCCTTCTCGTTCTGGTAGAAGATCGTGCGGCCCCGCTCGCCGTACCACTCGACGTCGTACTTGTTGAAGTGCTCGACGAAGAAACCGGTGGTCAGGACGTCGTCGCCGTAGACGCGGACGCCGTAGTCGGCCCGGTTGGTCTCCCAGCCGACCCCGTCACCGTGGTCGGCGCGCCAGACCCAGGTGTGGTCGATGATCGTGTCGTCGCTGTTGACGACCATCCCGGTGGTGGCCTTGCCGGGGCCGGCCCCGCCCACCCGGATGTAGACGTCCTGAACGGTGGTGGGGTTGGCCGCGTGGTCGGCGGCGGCGCCGTTCTGGCCGATCTCCAGCAGCGTCGGCGAGTTGACCGGTCCGGCGTCGATGAGGAAGCCGGCGAGCTTGACGCCGTCCACGTCGGCGACCTTCATCGCCGTGACACCGTTGTCGGGGATGATCGTGGCCAGACCCAGCCCGAGGACGATCGTGTCCGCCCGGTTCACATTGATCGTCTGGTCGACGTGGTAGATGCCCGGGGTGAAGAGCAGGTGCAGGCCCTGGGCAAGCGCGGAGTTGATGGTGCCGGCGGTCGTGCCCGGCTTGACCACGTAGAACTGGCTGAGCGGGACCGAGGCGCCCTGCGGGGTGCCGGTCGCCCAGCTCGTACCGCGGGCATTGACGCGCTTGGCCGGGGCGAACACCTTGAACTCCGCGCCGTCCATGTAGAGGAAGGGCTTCTCGCGGGAGACCGGAGTGGTGTCCAGGGTGGTGTAGCGGGGCTCCGGGAAGCTGTTCGCGGGTGCGCCCTCGACACCGGAGAAGACCTGGTTCCAGACGCCGTTGGACCAGCCTCCGATGGAGCTGTCACGGGTGTACCACTGCTGCTGCGAGTAGTTGCCGACCTGCCCGTCGATCTTGCTGTCGGCGATGTACCCGCCGCTGGCCCAGCCGTAGCTGCTGGAGGCGAGGTTGAGGCCGCCCTTGACGTGCATGCGGCGGAAGGAGGCCGCCTGGGACACGGCCCAGCGGTCGGTACCGCTCACCGGGTTGAGCGCCAGGTTCTCGGCCGAACGCCAGAAGTTCTGGGTGGCGTTGCCGTTGAACCAGCCCGCGTCGACGGTCACGTCACCGTTGAAGGTGGTGTCGTCCGGGCGCAGACCGAGGCCGGCGATCTGGGTGTAGAAACCGATCTGGGCGTTGATGTTCCCGTAGGTGCCGGGCTTGAAGAGGAACGCGTGCCGGCCGCTGCCGAATTGCGCCGACTCCTGCTCCTGGTAGACACGGTCCAGCTCGGCCTGGATGCCGGGTGTGGACGGGTCCATGATGTGCACGTTCGGACCAAGGTCGCCGCCGCCCGGCAGAAGGGGTCCGGTGTCCCCGCCGGTGGCGGCGAACACCTGGAACTCCCAGAGCGAGTAGCCGTATCCGGTGGCGCGGGTGACACCTTGCATGCGGACGTAGCGGGCGGTGCCGCTGACATCCACGGTCTCGGTGCCGCCGGCTGCGTTGGTCGTGGAGTAGGCCGTCGACCAGTTGGTGCCGTCGAGCGACACCTCGATCCGGTACGCCTTGGCGTGGGCGGCCTCCCAGCGCAGCACGACCCGGCCGAGTTCGGCGGGGGCGCCGAGGTCGACCTGCAGCCACTGCGCGTCGGACGCGGCGCTGGACCAGCGTGTGCCGTTGTCGCCGTCCACGGCTCCCGCGGCCGGGGTGCCGTAGTGCTCCTGGCTGGACGCGGTGACCGTCCTGCCCTGCGAAAGAAGCACCGGAGCTGCCTGCGCGGAGGGGGTTGACACCAGAGCGAGCAGACCGGCGACCAGGGCGGCGGAGACCGCCCCGGCGATCCCTCTGCGTGCAGATGAGGGACGGCGTCCGTGTGGACGGGCGTCCACGGCTCTGAGAACGTGCATGGGTGCTCCTTGACGAGACGAACTTGACGCGGGAGAGCGCTCTCCAGACCTTGCCCGTCACGCAATCGAGCGGTCAAGAACCGTGACAGCCTTTTCTTTCATCTTTCATTAAGGTCAGAAGTTGCCACGGGCCGGTCAGGCTCCGGGACTTCGCGATAGCCGAGGGCGGGGCTGACCCGCGGAACCGACCGGCCGACCAGGCCGCGCAGTACCTCGATGCCCACCTCAACCGGGCGTGACATCCAGGACTTCTCCGGCCGGCCATCCGCCGGCCTCGCGTCCGGCCGGTCGCTGATGTGGACACGGGACGGGGCGGGGTGATCTGCCGGCCCGGTTCGGACCACCGACATCCACTGGCCCAAGGGCCAGTGGGTCAACCTCGTACAGCGCCTCAAGGACACCGTCACCCACGGCAAAACGAACCCGGACGGTGAGATCGAGGTGTTCTACAACGGGAAGTCCGCCGCCAAGATCACCGGGCTGAGGTTCGTCACCAACACCGACCAGGTGGACAGGGCCTACTTGGCTGCTGCGCTCCCGCCCCGGAGGCCTCGCCGAGAGCCTCGCCCGCTTCGACCCCGTCCGCCACCTGCTGATCCGGGCCGCCAATGGGCCCGGGACCGCCATCGAATGGTTCTGGTTCGGCAGCGGGTGGTCGGCCGACGTCAGCCGGCGACGTCAAGGTGTCACCCTGCAGAGCATCTGCCCACGTGGACATGCGTTCCCTCGCATCTCTGGGCGCTGAGCAGCCCGGTTACGGTCCGTGGCCGGAATGCCGGGGCGGTGGGTACAGCGGGGAGGGGCCACGGTCAGGGTGGAGGAACGGTCCTGCCCGAGGGGGTGTGACCTGCTGTCGCGCCATGGGAGAGGTACGACGGGCAGCGCGAGGGAGCGCTCACCCGAACGGGGAACCGAGTTGCCCCGGGGCTGCGGGTTGCTTCCAATGGGCCGCCGGAATCCGCCCGAATCTACGCAGTTGAGCGCCCTGTACGGGGAAGTCCATGGCCGGCGCCGGACCACGCCCGCAGTCCGGCCGACGAAACGGCGGTCGAAACGCCATCCATGGAGGAGTAGCCCCACGTGACCAGGAAGACGCGACCCGAGGCGACCGCCGGCCCGACCGGAGCCCCGACCGGTGCCCTGGCTGGCGCCCCGACCGGCACGAGCGAGTCCGCCGCGGCCGAGGCCGAGGGCGGCCCGAAGGCCACCGTTCCCGCGCAGCACCGGCACGCCGCCGGCCCGGACAGCGGGAACGCCGCCGGTGACGGCCAGGAGCCCGCTTCCTCGGATTCTTCGGATACCTCGGATTCTTCAGATTTCCCCGATGGGGTCCGACACCCTGGCGGATCGTCCTCGGCACCTGCCGCCGCTGTCCCCGCCTCAGCCGCCCCCGCCGCCTCCCTTCCGGCCGTCGGCCGCAACGGCCGGGTGATCGCCCGTACCGCGGGCAGCGCCGGAGCGGTCGGCGCACCGTCAGGAAGCGGCGCGGACGCCGACGGTGACACTGTCAGCGCCACCGCCCCGGCCGGAGCCGACGTCGACGCCCACGGGCCTGCGTCCGGGAAGCGCCGGTCGCGTCGGGCCGGTGTGGCGCTCGTAGCCGGCTGCGGCGTCGCGCTCGCGGTCGTCGCCACGCCGTTCGTGGTCGACGCCGCCCACAACGACGACAAGCCGGCCGCGGGCGGCTCCGCCGCGCAGGACCCCCGTCCGGGCCCGGCCGGACGCGAAGCCGGGGCGCTGCTCCGCGCGATGGCCCTGACCACGACCGCGATCGGCTACGCCCCCGGCGTCACGAGCGGCAGCCCCGCGGAACGGAGCGCCCTCGGCAAGGCGCGCCGCGACAGCCGCCGTTACGCGCTCGCCGCTTGGGGTGCCTCCGGTCGCCCGACCGGCGACGACGCACTGTACGGTGCGCTGCTGCGCTCCAGCGGTACGTACGAGGACACGGTGACGACCCACTTCGGACTGGCCCCGGCCGGTGAGATGCTCGCCGCGGACGTCGCGCCGGAGGGCCACAAGCTGGCGGTCCTGACCCGGCAGAAGGGTTCGGCTCTGGCCCGGATGCAGGTGTTGGCCTTCGGCAAGGACGCCACCGCCCCCAAGTGGGCGACGGTCGGCCCCGCAGTCGACCCGGCCTCCGCCTTCGCGATCAGCGACTGCGGCGGGATGCTCGCCTTCGCCGAGCCGGACGGGCATCGCGAGGTGTGGAACTTGATGGGCGCCGAGCCGGTGAAGGCGTTCGAGTCGAACGGCGACGGTGTGGACCGTGCGGCGGGCGAACGCCAGTTCCTGGACTTCAACAACGACACCCACCGCCTCCTGTACGCGCACGGCCCCCGCGACGCGCTCCGCGGTGAGGTGGTCGCGGTGCACCAGGACGTACCCATTGTCGAGAGCGACGTCGTCCTCCCCCGCGGCCCGGCGGTGGGCGATGTCCGGCTCGACGGCCTGAAGGGCACCGCGGTCACCGTGCCCGTGCCCGCGTCCGCGTCCGCGTCCGCCAAGGGTGAGGTCCTGACCCGCTACGGCAGCCACGTCACCACCGGCCCCGGGAGCGGCACCCGCAGCGACGCCTCGCACCGGTACCTCGTGGAACGCCGCGGGTTCGCCGACGACGTCTACTCCGTGCGGGTCACCGTCCCGCAGCTGGGCCGCACCTTCCAGGCCATACTCCCGGCCGGCTCGAGTGCCGCGGACATCGCCGGAGGGGAACAGACCATGGTGGTGCCCGTCCGCGCGGACGGGAAAACGCTGCGGTTGATCGTCATCACGGACGATTCCCTCACCGTCGTCGACGCCACCCGTGTCGACGACACGAAGAGCCGCTCACTGCCCGACGCCGGCGCTCTCGTCGCCGAAGCCTGCGAGAGCAATCCCGAGCCCCTCACCTCCCGCGAGCTCTCCGCGCTCCCCGCCGGCGAGCGAGTGGCCACCGCCGCCGCATGGCCCTGCGACTGACCCCGCACCGGCGCGACCGGGGACACCATGATGCCGAGTACGACGGATCCCCTCCCGCGCCGCGCAGGCGCGCAGGCAGGGCGGTCGGCCGGCACACCACCCCGCGATACCCGTAACCAGGGCGGACGTGGCGAGTTTCCCGGGCATGCGGACACTTCATCGACTTGCCTTCGGCGCGCTGGCGTCGGCCCTCGTACTCCTCCAGACGGCCACCGCCCAGGCGACCACGCCCACCATGCCGTCGGCCCAGGCCCCTGCCCCTGCCCCTGCCCCTGCCCCTGCCCCTGCCCCTGCCAACGACGCCGTGGTCACCGACACGGTGTACTTCGACATCACGATCGGCGGTGTACCGGCCGGGAGGATCACCCTCGGACTGATGGGGAACACCGCCCCGAAGACGGTTCGCAACTTCCGGGAACTTGCGCAGAAGCCGAGCGGGAAGGGCTACAGGGGATCGAAGTTCCACCGAGTGATCAAAGACTTCATGATCCAGGGCGGTGACTTCACCAAGGGCGACGGCACCGGCGGCCGCAGCATCTACGGCGAGCGGTTCGAGGACGAGAACTTCAAACTCAAGCACTACGGCGCGGGCTGGCTGTCGATGGCCAACTCGGGCCCGGACACCAACGGATCACAGTTCTTCATCACGGCCGCGCGGACGGGCCATCTCGACGGGCGCCATGTCGTCTTCGGCAAGGTCGTCTGCGGAATGAAGACCGTCCGCACCATCGAGAAGACGGCCACGGACGACCGCGACCGGCCCCAGCAGGAGGTCCGGATCGCCGACTCCGGCTCCCTGCCCGTGAAGAAGCCCTACGCCGTCACCCGGAGCGCCGCCACCAACGAACCCTGCTCATAGATAATTTCGTCTGAACCGTCGACTTTTTCTCTGTGCCATGGAATTTTTGCGGCTGCCGATCCGGAACCCCACCGTGGACCGCGCATCCCGTCGCCGAGAGGTTGTCATGGCCGTAACCCGCAGGACCTTCCTCGCCACCGCGTTGGTCGGCTCAGCCACCGGAGCCCTGCTCGGCGTCCCCGCTCCCCGGCTCGCAGCCGCGGTCGCGGTCGCGGTCGACGGCGCGGCCAGTGCGCCCGGTGACGTCGTCGGCAAGATCACCGTCGGATACCAAGGCTGGTTCGCCTGTGCCGGCGACGGCGCCCCGATCAACGCCTGGTGGCACTGGAGCCAGAACTGGTCGCAAGCCCCGTCCCCGGGCAACAACGTGATCAAAGCCTGGCCCGACATGCGGGACTACACGCAGGCCTACCAGACCGGCTACGGCCGGCTGGGCAGCGGCGGGCCGGCCACGTTGTTCTCCTCCTACGACCAGCAGACGGTCGACGCCCACTTCCTGTCGATGCGGCAGAACGGCTGCGACACCGCGGCTCTGCAGCGTTTCAACCCGAACAGCAGTGAGGGCCCCACGCGGGACGCCATGGCGGTGAAGGTCCGGAACTCGGCCGAGACCCACGGGCGCAAGTTCTACGTCATGTACGACGTGAGCGGCTGGACGAACATGCGGTCGGAGATCAAGGCCGACTGGACCTCCAAGATGTCCGCGCACACGGGCTCACCCGCCTACGCCCGCCAGAACGGCAAACCGGTGGTGTGCATCTGGGGGTTCGGCTTCAACGACTCCAACCACCCGTGGGACGCGGCTGTCTGCCTCGACGTGGTCAACTGGTTCAAGGCCCAGGGCTGCTACGTGATCGGCGGGGTACCGCGCGAATGGCGGACGGGCGGCGGCGGCTCGCGCCCCGGCTACCTGAGTGTCTATCACGCCTTCCACATGATCTCGCCCTGGATGGTCGGCGCCATCTCCAACTCCGCCGACTCCGATTCGGTCCACCAGAACATCGGTCTGGGCGACCAGGCGGACTGCGACGCCAACGGCATCGACTACCAGCCCTGCGTCCTGCCGGGTGACCTGTCGCTGCGCCAACGGGTGCACGGCGACTTCATGTGGCGGCAGTTCTACAACATGGTCCGCCTGGGTGCGCAGGGCATCTACATCTCCATGTTCGACGAGTACAACGAGGGCAACCAGATAGCCAAGACCGCGGAAACCGCTGCCGGAGTACCGACCGGCTCCGGGCTGCTGGCGCTGGACGAGGACGGCACGGCCTGCTCCGCCGACTACTACCTGCGGCTCACCGCGGACGGCGGCAGGATGCTCAAGGGCCAGCTGGCGCTGACCGCGACCCGGCCCACCGCCCCGGTCGTGTCCGGGCCACCGGACGGCCAGGCCCCCACCGCACCCGCCGGCCTCGCCGTTACCGGGCACACCACCACCAGCGTCTCCCTGTCCTGGACCCCGTCCGCCGACAACGTCCAGGTGGCCGGGTACACGATCAACTCCCTTGCGGGCGGCGCCTCCACCCCGCTCGCGACCACCACCGCGACCGCGTTCACCGTCACCGGACTCGCCCCGGCCACGGTCTACAGCCTCTGCGTCACCGCCCACGACGCCGCCGGCAACGTCTCTCCCGCCTCCGGCACGGTGACCGCGACCACTGACCACCAGTCCTCCACCGTCGACCTCGCCCGGCAGCGGCCCACGACCGAGAGCAGTCATACACAGGGCTACGCCTGCGCCAACGCCGTCGACGACGACCCGAACAGCTACTGGGAGAGCGCCAACAACGCCTTCCCCCAGTGGCTTCAGGTCGATCTCGGCGCGGCCCAGCCGGCCCGCCGCATTGTCCTGGCCGTGCCGCCCCCGTCCGCGTGGAGCACCCGGACCCAGACCGTCTCCGTGGCGGGGAGCACGGACGGCTCAACCTTCACCACGCTCATCGGCGCGGGCGGTTACACCTTCGACCCGTCGACCGGGAACAGTGTCACCCTCAGCCTTCCCGCGGGCACCACCACCCGCCATCTGCGACTGACCTTCACCGCCAACACCGGCTGGCCGGCCGGCCAGATATCGGCACTGAAGGTCTATTCCGCGTAGGAGCGGGCAGGACTCCCGAGCCGGCCAACGTCCGTCTGCGCCCGGGGCGGATGTCGGGTCGTCGGCCGCGTCCCGGGGCGGAGGCCCCCTGATGCCGAGCAGCTGCCGGGCGGCGGCGGGGCTCCTGCGGGGACTCTGAGTACGGATACTCATGCATCCGCGTACGCGGCGCGCGAGGGTGGCGGGAAGCCGTGGAGTCGGGCGCCGCCCACCACGTTCGCCTCCGCGGCGAATCCGGCCCGGCTGCCCCGTGTGTCGACGTCGGCCATGACCGCCACAGAAAAGAGAACGCCTTGCGCACCACAGGACCACGCCCATCGCGCCGCACCGCACTCGCTCTCGGAGCCGGCGCGGCACTCTCCGCCACTCTGCCCCTCGGCGGAACCGCACACGCCTTACCCGCCGGAGACGGCATCACCTCCAGGCTGCGGGAGCTTGAACACCAGCACTCCGCCCGCCTGGGTGTGTTCGCCCGCAACATGCGCACAGGCAGGATGGTGGCGTACCGCGCGGACGAACGCTTCCCGATGTGCTCACTGTTCAAGACGATTGCCGCGGCGGCCGTACTGCGCGACCTCGACCACGACGGCGCGTTCCTGGCCAAGCGCATCCGGTACACCACCGCGTACGTAGAGAAGTCGGGCTATTCCCCCCGCACCGGCATGGCCGAGAACCTCGAAAACGGCATGACCGTCTCCCAATTGTGCGACGCGGCGATCTGCTACAGCGACAACACCGCAGGGAACCTGCTGCTGCGCGAGCTGGGGGGACCGACCGCCATCACCCGTTTCTGCCGCTCGATCGGGGACGGCAGGACCCGGCTCGACCGATGGGAGCCCGAACTCAACTCGGGTGAACCCTGGCGGGTATCGGACACCACCACACCCCGCGCCATCGGCCGGACCTATGCACGCCTCACGCTCGGCGACGCGCTCACGCCCCAGGACCGGGAACGGCTCACGGGCTGGATGCTCGCCAATACGACGAGCGGCGACAGATTCCGTGCCGGCCTCCCCGCCGACTGGGTTCTCGCCGACAAGACCGGCGGCGGGAGGTACGGAGGCAACAACGACGCGGGCATCACCTGGCCGCCGAACGGTGCGCCGATCGTGATGGCCGTCCTGACGACCAAGCCCGAGGAAGACGACCCGGCCGACAACCCCCTGGTGGCCAAGGCCGCCGCATTGCTGGCGGCGGAACTCATCTAGGACTCGTCCCGTAGCGGATCCCCCGCCCACCACGAAGTGATCTGTCCCTCCGGGAGGGTGGTGCTGCGGCAAGGGCGACGGGACGATGGGGGGCAGCGGTCGGCATACCGGGCTTCGGTGCGTGCCGCGGGGTACGGGGGTGTGGACCGGCTCCGGGGTGCGGGGACGAGGTCAAGGTCGAGGAGGGGACATGCGCAGCTACACAGGCACGCTGACCGGCAATTTCATCCTCGCCACGCTCTGTACCTTCCCGGTCCCGATCGCCCTCCTCGTGGGATGGGTCGCCTGGCGCGAGGGCGAGGACTGCGCCTGGATCGCGCTCGCCATCGGACTCGTCGGCTCGGTCCTGATCCCCGTCGAGGCCTTCAAGCTCACTCGGAACGGGTTCCCCCGCATCACTCGCGGGGACCGCGTGAAGGGCAACAGCATCTCCTACGGCGACGACACCTTCGTGATGTGGGCACCGCGGTCCGAACCGGGCTCGGCGAAGGCCCGGTTGGCGCGGGCGGACGTCCTGGAGGCGTCGCTCGTGCGGTACAACCCCGACAACGAGGCGACCTTCACGACCTACTCCGGCAACTCCGTCCCCGACGAGTTCACGCCGCTGGTCCGGCTCAGGCTCCGGGTCCACGACTCCGACGGGCTCGAGGACGCCACCGGGTTCGAGATCACGGAATCGTGGCGTGTGCCGTCCGTGTGCCTTTCGGCCGTCACGGCCGGCCGCCTGGTCGTCCTCGTCGACCCGGCCGGTCCCGGCAGCCCGACCGGTCCGAAGAGCCCCGGGAAGGTGACGCCCCTGTGGCCCCGGAGCGCCCTGCTGGCGGGTACGCGGACCAGCCGCATGGCCGACCTCGAAGGCCGGTGGACGGACGCGACCCGGCGACCCGGCTGGCTGCTGCGGCAGATGCGGATCGCGCGGGAAGCCGGAGGCATCGAGATGACCGGCGACACGATCGACCTGCGGCGCCTGGACCCGCACGCGGCGGCACGCTACACCGCCTTGATCGATCAAGACCGGGCCTTCCCCGAGGAGCGGGCACCGGTGACCGAGCCGGGCGAGGAGTCCCGCTGGATCGTGGACGACCTGCCGGGCGAACCGGCGGCGTTCGGTTCCGTCAACCGGCGGTGGTCGCGCCGCGGCGGCGTTCTGGTGCGTGCCCGGTTCCTGTAGATGACCAGTACGTACACCTTCCAGGGCCACGGCCCGGTCCTCGACACGGTGCTCCGCATCCATCCCGCGGACGGCACGCCCCCGTTCGACGCCGCCAGGCGGCTGACGGTACCGATGGACTACCTCGCCGTCCTGCACCGCACCAGGGAGGTCGTCCTGCGCGCCGACCCGACTGGCAGGTCGTACGTCGTCGACTGGGCGCGCACGAACCTCCTCGCCGGCACCACCGCGGCCGCGGTCATCACCCCGGACGGCCGGGAACTCCCGGTGACGGGACGCCCTGACCTGATCTGGGCCCTCATGAACCTCCTCGCGGCACACGGCCTTTCGAACCCGACGCCCGTCCTGGACCTCCGCAAGCAGCGGCTGAGCCCGTTGGCGGGAGCCTTCATGGACGTGGTGCGGGGCATGGAGGCAGAGCCGGACCCGGCCCGGCCTTGAGCTCACTCCGTCAGGCTTGCCCCGCTCCCGGGCGTGGGGTGATGGCAGCCCGGCAGCGCCGGGCGGCCCTTCGTGCGGGCGGCGGGATCCAGGCCGCGGGGGGTGTGGAGCCCCGGATCGTGCCAGCCGCCGCACCCTCACGGCCGTCCTGTGCGGAGGAGGTCGCCCGCGCCGCGTCCGGCCACAGGCCCGTACCGGCGATGGCGCAGAGCGCGGTGGTGAGGGTCTCGGTGCGGGCCCGGCCCCACAGCCGTGTCGGCCCCCCTCCCGTGCGCCGACTGTTCGGTGAGGATGTGGGCGAGTAGGCTCTCGGCGGTATGCGGGGCGCGCACCGCATGGGTCGGGGCGAGGCAGTCGGCGGCCGCATCGAGGTGTTCGCCACCAGTCACGCCGGCGTCCATCACAAGTGGCAGAATCGCTCCGCCGCTTGGTCGCTGTGAGCCTGGCTGGACGATGCCGGTCCGGCGATGAACCAGTAGATGGCCCCCACCCACGGTTGAGCGTTCCGCACGGCCTTGCCGGGGCGAGCGAAGTCGCCGACGATGCTCTGAGGCCCCCGCCGGCCGGGCTCCACCGGATTCGGTCGGGACATCGCAGGACAGGGGAAACTGTGGAGAAGCACCGTGTTGTGGAGGCGTTTGCGGTACCGGCGGCGACATCGGCGCTCTTGCCGCTCCTCGTCATTGCCGGGCTGCTGCTGGGCCCTGCGGCGACCGCGGCGGCCGCGCCGGTCGTCCGCCAGGCACCGGCGGTAACGGCTGTGCTCACGCCAGGCGGTCTGCCCGCCGGGAGTAGCGGCTCGGCGGCCGCCGTCCGTACGTCGGCGTCGTCCCCAATTCAGGTCGTCGCCGGGGGCAAGAAGGCCAAGAAGAGCAAGAAGCGCGGCGGGTTCTTCAAGAACCTCGTGATCATCGCGGTCATCGTCATCGTCCTGATCGTGGTTGTCTACGGGGTGCGCCGAGCCCTGGGCCGCAGGTCCGCGTAGCCACGACCGCTGGAAAGCCCCGCACGGTCATCCAATCCCGCCGATTGCGGAAGGTACGCCCATCGCGTCCCGGAGCGGGGCTACGCTCGACCAGGTGGAACGCGCAGAGGTACTCAAGCGAGTGATCGGAATCCTCACCGAGGCCCAGGACATCCGCCGGGCCGTCGAGACGGGTGAGGAAGACGATGAGGACACCGACGGCGGACCGACGGCAGCGCCCGGAGTGGCAACGACGCTCCTGAACGAGATGCTGCCGTCGATCAGCGTGCCCGCCGACGCCTCGCCCCGGCAGGTGGCCATGCTGGTCGCCGAGGCCCTCGGGCCGGCGCTGCACACGATGGTCTCCGGATTCAGCCTGGCCTTCACCAGCCTCGCCATCGCGCACGACAACGGCCGGACGGACATCTCCGCGGTCGAGGTCCTGCAGGAACTCGCCCTCGAGATCGAGTCGGGGACCTACGACGAGGGTCCGTAGGCCGGCGGGAGGCCGGAGCGCGCACCGTCGGCCCGGCCCGGGGCCCGGTCTCGCGCACGGCGCGGTGAGCCCTGCTCTGCCCCGGTGGGTCGGGGCAGAGCAGGGGCTGGACGGCTCCGGGCCGGGTCACGGCCCCGGCCGCCGCCCCCCTTGCGGCTACCGCGCGGACAGGACCGCGTCGGCCACCGCCCGCGGTACGGGCGCGGACGCGGCCGGGCGGGTCGTGAAGGTGCCCCGGCCCCGGGTCCGGCCGCGGAGCCCGGACGCGTAGCCGAAGAGTTCGGCCAGCGGGACGGCCGCCGTGACCACGGCGGTACCGGCCTGCGAGGTGGAGCCCGACACCCTTCCCCGGCGGGCCGCGAGATCGCCGAGCACCCCGCCGACGTCGTCCTGCGGGACGGTGACCGTGACTTCCACGACGGGCTCCAGGAGTTCCATCACGCTTGCTCGCAGCGCCTCGCGCAGCGCGAACCGCCCCGCCGCCCGGAACGCCATCTCCGAGGAGTCCTTCGAGTGGGTCGCACCATCGGTGAGCGTGACCCGCAGTCCGGTCACCGGGTAGCCGCCCAGGGGGCCTTCGGCGAGCGCGTCCCGGCAACCGGCCTCCACGGCGCGCACGTACTCCAGGGGCACACGGCCTCCGACGACCGTCGACCGGAACTCCATCCCCGCCTCCTCCCGCGCTTCGACGTCCACGACGACGTGGGCGAACTGACCCGCGCCGCCGTCCTGTTTGACGTGCCGGTACACCAGACCCGTCACGCCTCGCACCACGGTCTCCCGGTAGGAGACCTGCGGCCGGCCGACGGTGACGTCCAGCCCGTGGACGCGGCGGATCTTCTCCACCGCGACCTCCAGATGGAGCTCGCCCAGCCCCGACAGAACGGTCTGGCCGGTCTCCGGATCGGACCGCACCACGAGGGAGGGGTCCTCGAGGACGAGCCGCGACAGTGCCGACGACAGCCGGCCGACGTCGGCGCTGCGCCGGGCCTCCACCGCGACCGTCACCACCGGTACGGCCACCAGGGGCGGTTCGAGGACCACGGGCGCCGTCGGTGCGCACAGGGTCGCCCCGGCACGTACGTCCTTCAGCCCCACCACGGCGACGATGTCACCGGCCGTCACCTCCTCCATCTCCTCGTGGCGGTCGGCCTGCACGCGTAGGATCCGGCCGATCCGCTCCCTGCGGCCCGTACCGGCGTCCAGCACCGTCTCCCCCTTGCGCGTCGTACCCGCGTACACGCGCAGGTAGGTGAGCCGTCCGGTCGCCGTCGCCGTCACCTTGAACGCCAGGGCGGTGAAGGGTTGTGCCGGGTCGGCGGTGCGCTCCTGCTCCGCGCCGTCGAGCATGCCGCGTACGGGCGGCACGTCCGCGGGCGAGGGCAGGTACGCGAGGACCGCGTCGAGCAGTGGTTCGACACCCCGGTTGCGGTACGCCGAACCGCAGAGCACCACGACACCGTCTCCGCTCAGGGTCAGGTCGCGCAGTGCGCCGGCCAGGGTGCGCTCGGTCAGGGCCGCCGACGCGCAGAACTCTTCCAGCGCGGCCGGGTGGAGTTCGGCCACCGCCTCCTCCAGCGCCCGGCGCCGGCGGGCGGCCTCCTCCCGCAGCCCCTCGGGGACCGGTCCGGTCTCCCAGGTGTCGCAGCCGGTGCGCCAGAGCAGCGCGCGCATCCGCAGGAGGTCGACCACGCCGGTGAAGCCGTCCTCCCGGCCGATGGGCAGCTGCACCACCAGGGGGACGGTGCCCAGCCGCTCCCGGATCGAGGCGACCGCGGTGTCCAGGTCCGCGCCCGCCCGGTCCAGCTTGTTGACGAACGCGATCCGCGGCACCCCGTGGCGGTCAGCCTGCCGCCACACCGACTCGCTCTGCGGCTCCACGCCCGCGACGGCGTCGAACACCGCGATCGCCCCGTCGAGCACCCGGAGCGAGCGCTCCACCTCGTCGGAGAAGTCGACGTGGCCGGGGGTGTCGATCAGGTTGAGGCGGTGGCCGTCCCAGGCGCAGCTCACGGCCGCCGCGGAGATGGTGATGCCCCGGTCCCGTTCCTGGGGGTCGAAGTCGGTGACGGTGGTGCCGTCATGGACTTCGCCGCGCTTGTGCACCGCGCCGGTGGTGAACAGGATCCGCTCGGTGACCGTCGTCTTGCCCGCGTCGACGTGCGCGAGGATGCCCAGATTGCGGGTGGTGGTGAGGGAAGCGGTGGCAGGGGAAGCGGTGGTGAAGGGTCGCTGGTCGGTGCGCATGGCCCGGGGCCTTTCGATGGTGAGGAGGAGGGCAGCGCGATTCCCTGACGCGGAGGGCTTCGGTCTTCGGTCCTGACGGCCGGCGTGTGACGGCCCCGGAGCGGAGCCGTCCGGATGCGGCCGCGCCGTACTCCGGCGGACGCCCGCCGGCGCCGGTCCCCTGTCTGTCAGGGCCGGGCGGGTGGCGTGCGCAGGCGGTACGACGGGCGGAGCTCGGAGGTCAGGCGTGCGTCACGGGCATACGGTGGCGGCCGCGCAGCCGGCACCGCGCGCCCTGGGACACCGGGATCACGTCGTAGCGCGCGTGGGGAACGAAGGCGGCGGTGCGGTGACGGCACATGGCCCGGTTCCCCTTTCCTCAACTCGACGACGAGCGCGCCGTGATGTGCTGCGGCGCGTGAGGCGAGTGTAGTGAGCCGGTCCTGCCGGGGCACCGGATTATCGGCGGGGCAGCCGCGGGGCCGTCCCCGCGGGTTGCCGGTAGGGCTGGTTCACCGCGGCGAGGGGCGCCCCGGTGACCCGGCCGTCCACCCGAAAACGAATCAAGGAGCCGAAACCCCTGTCCCGCTCCGGTTCCGGATGGCAGGCTCTACTCCTCGAAGCGTCGTCCTGGGGGGGATCACACGTGATGGAGTCGGGTACGGGCATGGGCCTGCGGGGCCGCAGCGGCATCGTGTCGCTGGTCGACTCGTGCCTGAAGGAGGAGCCGGCGGCCGAAAGGCCCCTGACCATGCTCCTCGGCCCGGCCGGCAGCGGAGCCAGCGAGGCGCACAGCGCGCTCATGGAACGCTTCGGGCCCGACTACCCCTTCGCCTTCGTCAACTTCGGCGGGGCCCAGTCCCTGCTGCCGCGTTACGCCCTCGGACTCCTGGCCCGCCAGCTCGAACGCAAGCTGCCCCGCTACGGCCGCTCCCGTTTCCCGCTGCTCAGCCTCGGCCTGCTCGCCTCGGACCAGGAGCTGCGCATGCGCAGCCTCATGGAGGGGCGGCGCGCGGTGCAACAGCAACTCGACCGGTTCCAGGAGGAGAACGAGGCCCGGTACGGCGACTACCTGGCCGCCTTCTTCGAAGTGGGCATGGGCGCGGTCGGCATGCCCGAAGGCGCCTCCACCGCCGCGCTCACCCTCTTCCAGGACGCGCTGCGGCGCAGCCGCCGCACCGTGCCCGGCCTGCTCGGCGGCAGGCTGGGCAACCGGCTCACGGCCGGGGCGCACTGGTACGGACGCCACCCCATGATCCGCAGCGCGGACCCGATGGAAGCCCTGGTGGAGCTCAACCTCTGGCGCCACGAGGGCGACGAGCAGGAGCGGCTCGACCTCGTCCTCTTCTCGGCCTTCCTCGAGGACCTCAGGCGCAACACCACCCGCAACTTCATGCCCCGCTCCTATCTGCTGCTCCTGGACAACTGCCATACGGACTACGGCCGTCACTTCCTCGACCTGCTGCTGCGCTCCCGGCACGACGAGACGGTCGTGGCCGGCCACGCCAGTGATCCGCTGACCGTCGTCGCCAGTTCGAACCGCTGGCTGCCCCGCTGGGGCTCCGCCACCGGGGATTCCTGGCCCTGGCAGCTGCGCGGTCCCGACCGGGCCTCCCTGGCCGACTGGAACGCCCACCGGCCCACGCGCGACAGCGAGGACACCTGGTGGTACCCGTTACGCCTGCGCGACCTCAACCTGGACGAGGTCCGCATCCGGATAGAGCTCCAGCTGGGCGGGAACAGCGACCTGGCGCCCCTGACCCGCCTCACCCCCTTCGTGCACCGGCTCACCGGCGGGCTGCCCCGCGCCGTCCACCAGGTGCTCGACGTACTGCGCCAGGCCGGTCCGCTCCCGGGCTCGGGCCCCCAGCAGGACCATTGGCTGAGGACCCTGCCCGACCGGCCGCTGCGCACCGGGGAGGACTCCGCCACCCTCGCCGACACCGCCCTCGGCCATCTCCTGCGCGACTTCGACGGCGCCCAGCGCGCGGCCCTCGCCGAATGCGCCGCCGCCCGGGACTTCTCCGTCGCCACCCGGCTGCTCAGCCCCGACGATTTCTTGTTCGGCGACATCCGCGACCGCTGGCTGCTGAACGGTCCCGTCGCCGTCGTCCCCATACTCCACCCCTGGCTGCGTCGGCTCCTCCTGTGGCGGCTGGCCGCACACCCCGAAGGGTGGGACGCCGCGCACGAGCTCCTCGCTGAGTACTACCGCGGCGAGGGCAAGCCGGTGCAGGAGATGTACCACCAGCTCGCCCTCGGCCGGACGGAGGAGGTCACCGCTCACCTGACCCGGCGCTTCACCGCCGTACCGCCAGGGCAGTGGATCTCCGAGTTCGACTCGATCACCGCCGCTCCCAACCGCCTCCCCGCCGACAGCGGACCGCTGGAGCTCCTCGCCGGGCTCGTCCCGCGCCGGCCCGGGCGAGTGATGGACACCGAGTCCGTGATCCACACGCTGGTGACCACCCGCTGGGTGTGGAGCGACCCGCTCGCCGACCCCGCCATGCGGCTGGGCGACATCATCGCCGACGGCTACACCCATCTGTCCCAACTGCGGAGGAACGACATCGTGGCCCTGTTCAACGAGGCGGAGCGGTACCGTCACTGGCGCGATCCCCAGACCGCCGGCTGGGAGAGCTGAGCACATGCCCAGAATCGAATGGCCGCTGCACGTCGTACGCCGCGTCGCGCTCGCCGTCGCGGCGGCCGTCGCCCTGGTCGCGGCGCTCTGGCTGGGTGTGGGCTGGCTCCAGGACCGCCAGGCCAGGTGCGCCGACGGGGTCGTCGAGCAGGGCCCTGACGACGAGTGCGTCGGAGTGAGCGACGGCTCCTACGTCTTCGCACCGCACCTCGACGCCGTCAGCAGGAAGATCGAGGTGGAGAACCGCCGGGTCCTCGCCAACGCGGACAAGGAACCGTACGTCAGCGTCGCCTACTTCACCTCCTTCACCACCACCGCCGGCGACAGCAACTCCGCCGAGGGCGTCCGGCACGAACTGCAGGGCGCCTACCTCGCCCAGTACCGGCACAACCAGGGCGACCTCTCCGCCTCCCCCAAGATCCGCCTGCTGATAGCCAATCCGGGCAGCGAGTCCACGCAGTGGAAGCACACCGTCGACGAACTCATCGCCCGCAAGGACTCCCCGGACCGGCTCGTCGCGGTCGCCGGCCTCGGTCCCAGCAACAACGAGAACCTCGCGGCCATAAAGCGCCTGTCCGAACACGGCATAGCCATGGTCGGCGCCACGCTGACCGCCACCAACATTCAGGACATCAACGGCTTCGTGCGGATCGCCCCCACCAACGAGGACGAGGCGTACGCGGGCGCCGCCTACCTCAAGCGGCGCGGCGTCGCCACCGCCGTCGTCATCCAGGACGTGGCGCAGGGGGACCTCTACTCCGCCACCCTCGGCACCGCCTTCACCAAGGCCTTCCAGGACGGCGACAAGCACAAACTCGTCGCCGAGCGCATGACCTACGACTCCTCCGTCGGCAGCGCCTGGCAGAACGAACTGCACTACATGTCGGGCCAGTTGTGTCAGCAACATCCTCAACTCGTGTACTTCGCGGGCCGCGGCCTGCACCTCACGCACTTCCTCGACGCGCTCGCCAACCGCAGCTGCACCGACCAGCGGTTCACCGTGTTCACCGGGGACGACACGACCAACCTGAGCCCCGAGGAGCTCGCCCGCGCTGCCGGAACGGGCATCGAGGTGCTCTACACCGGCCTCGCCCACCCCGACATGTACCGCTCGGCGCCGCAGGCGGTGTCCGCGCCCTCCGCGAGGAACTTCCAGCCGGGCGGGCTGCTGGACCAGTGGTTCCCGCACGACCCCCGTGAGGACGGCGGGGCCCTGATGGGCCACGACGCGGTGCTCGCCGCGGCCCACGGGATCCAGATGGCCGCCCACTGGCAGGGCCAGGTCGTCGGCGACGCGGTGGCCCGGATGTTCCACCAGATGGACGGCACCCAGCAGGTGGCCGGGGCCAGCGGGTTCATCTCCTTCCAGAACAACGGCAATCCGCGCAACAAGGCCGTCCCGATCCTGCGCCTCAACGCAAAGGGCCAGGTGGAGTTCGTCGAGGTGTCCGCGGCGGAGGGCAAACCGCCACAGGAGCAGTGACGAGGCCGGCCTCTGTCGCGCTCCGCGCCTGCGGAAGGCAAATGCCTCGACAGCAGCCCTCGGCACTCGGCAGAGTGGTCGCCCGTGACGACCAGTGAGCTGTGGACCCGCGCGACCGCCGACCGCTACGACGCCGAGGAGGCGGGGAACTCCTCGGCCGCCGCGCTCGGACCGACTCTCGACTTCCTCTCCGAGCTCGCCGGTGACGGCCGGGCGCTGGAGTTCGCCATCGGGACCGGACGCGTGGGTGTCCCGCTCCGGGAGCGCGGTGTTCCGGTGGCGGGCATCGAGCTGTCGGAGCACATGGCGGCGGTGCTCCGGCGCAAGACCGACGAGAGCACCCTGCCGGTGACCCTCGGGGACATGGCCACCACCACCGTCCCCGGCGGGTTCACCCTGGTCTATCTCGTCTACAACACCATCTCGAACCTGCTCACGCAGGACGAGCAGGTAGAGTGCTTCCGCAATGCCGCACGCCACCTGGTGCCCGGCGGCCGGTTCGTCATCGAACTGGGCGTACCTCCGCTGCGGTTCCTGCCGCCCGGCCAGGTGGCGGTGCCGTTCGACGTCTCGGACCAGCACCTCGGCTTCGACACCTTCGACCTGGTCGAGCAGATCCTCGTCTCGCACCACTTCACCCGCGACGGCGACGACGGCTACCGCCGCGACAACTCCCGGCACCGCTACGCCTGGCCGGCCGAGCTCGATCTGATGGCACGGATCGCCGGGCTCGAGCTGGAGCGCCGGGTCGCGGACTGGGACGGGGCGCCGTTCACCCAGGACTCCACGAAGCACGTCTCCGTGTGGCGCAAGCCGGCCTGAGGCCGGACTCCCGGACTCCCTCTACGAGCGGGCACGAGGACGGCGGCCTCGGCTACAACACCGCCGTGCGCGTGGAACCGACGGCATGCTCATCGCCCGGGCCCGCAAGAACCACCTGGTCTTCGCGCCCGACGGAAGTGCAACCCAGGCTTCGCCGGAGCCAGGGCGGCCGTACAGCTGTCCGGCAGCCTGCTTCGTCACCGGTACGATCCGGCGCAGTGCCGTTCCCTATCTCTCCGCGGAACAACGGGTCCATTTCCACCAGGGCTACGAGCCAGCCGACCGGGACCGCCACGACATGGCCCGGCTACGGGATCGCCGCACACTTCTGATCCGCTCCGCTCGCCGCTCTCAGCCGCCGTGCCCGACGCCACGATCGGGTGCGCTCATGTCGCCCGTCCCGGGCGTGCCGTCGGCGAGCCCGTAGCGCAGGTACACGGTGCCCTTCGGTCCGGCTGCCGGCGGTTCGAGGAGGGTGACGTTGGTGGGCACCTCGCCGCCGTCGAAGACCTTCTTCCCGACGCCGAGCACGATCGGGTGCAGCCAGAGGTCGAGACGGTCGAAGAGCTTCTCGCGCAGGAGGGCCTGCACCAGGTTCAGGCTCCCGACGACCTTGATGTGCTCGTGCCGGTCCCGGATCTCGCGCACCGCCCCGGCCAGATCCGGGCCGAGCTGCGAGGAGCCCGCCCACGAGAGGTCGGGCCTGCCGCGGGAGGCCACGTACTTCGGGACGCTGTTGAAGAGCGTGGCGATCCCGCCGTCCTCACCGCCCTTCTGGTGCGGCCAGTAGGCGGCGAAGATGTCATACGTCCGCCGGCCGAGCAGGAGTGCGTCCGTACCCTCGTACGCGGCGTCCACCTGCGCCCCGGACACCTCGTCCAGCAGGGGCGCCTGCCAGCCGCCGAACGGGAACCCCACCGGGTCCTCGTCGGGGCCGCCGGGCGCCTGCCCGACGAGGTCGAGGGTGGCGAACAGTTCGATGTGGATGAGGCCCATGGCGTACTCCCGATGAATTGGCTGCCCCGGTCCAAAGGTAGACCTGTGGGCGCCGGCAAACTCATCGCCGGGGCGGCATCCGGCTCATGGGCCGCCGGTCCTGGCTGAGGTCACAGCCAGGTCGTCGCGAGCCAGACGCTCACTGCCGCGGTCAGGAGGAGCGTGACGGCGCGGGTCGGGGCCGGGTGCCAGCTGACCGGGGACGACGTGTTCTGCACCAACGAGGCCCTCGTACGGGAAGGCAAGACCGGGTCCCTGTCCCGGTCCGACCGCACGGCCAAGTACAACCAGCTCATCCGGATCGAGGAGGAGCTGGGCGACTCGGCGGTGTACGGATACGCCGCCGGCGCACAAGGATCCGGGCACCTCACCTTCGGGGGGGGCCTCGGCGCAGGGGGCTTGTAACCCCTGGGCCGACCCTCCCGTCACCTGTACGCAACACGGACTTTCTAGGTTGGGGGCAGCGGCACACGGACCTGCACGCCGCCACGGCGCCCGAAGCTCCGGGCCGCCCGGACGGTGTTCGCGAGGGGGCTCCTGTGACCGAGACGCAAGACACGGGCGGGCGGCGGGTGCGGTCGGTCTGCTCCTACTGCGGGGTCGGCTGCGGGGTCGTGCTGGACATCGCCCGGCCCCCCGGCGGCCGCCGTACGGTGGCCAAGGTGTCCGGCGACAAGGAGCACCCGGCGAACGCCGGGCGGCTGTGCACCAAGGGCGCCACCCACGCCGACATGCTGGCCGCGCCCGGCAGGCTGGAGACCGCGCTGATCCGTGCGGAACGGGGCTTCGAGGCCGCTCCCGTAGACGTGGACGCGGCCGTCGTCGAGGCGGCCCGCCGCCTCCGGGAGATCCTCGACGCGCACGGCCCCGACGCGCTGGCCCTCTACGTCTCCGGACAGATGTCCCTGGAGGCCCAGTACCTGGCCAACAAACTGGCCAAAGGCTTCCTGCGCACGAACCAGATCGAGTCCAACTCCCGGCTTTGCATGGCGAGCGCCGGCAGCGGATACAAGCTCTCGCTCGGCGCCGACGGCCCTCCCGGCTCGTACGAGGACTTCGAGCGCGCGGACACCTTCTTCGTCATCGGCGCCAACATGGCCGACTGCCACCCCATCCTCTTCCTGCGGATGATGGACCGGGTCAAGGCGGCGGGCGCCAAGCTCATCGTGGTCGACCCCCGCCGCAATGCCACCGCCGACAAGGCCGACCTCTTCCTCCAGATCCGGCCCGGCACCGATCTCGCCCTCCTCAACGGCCTGCTGCACCTGCTGGTCGAGGGCGGCTGGACCGACCCCGGGTTCATCGCCGAGCACACCGTGGGCTGGGAGGACATGCCCGCCTTCCTCGCGGACTACCCGCCCGCGAAGGTCGCCGAGATCACCGGCATACCGGAGGCGGACATCCGTCTCGCCGCACGCTGGATCGGTGAGGCGGGCGAGTGGATGAGCTGCTGGACCATGGGCCTCAACCAGTCCACCCACGGCACCTGGAACACCAACGCCCTGGTCAACCTGCACCTGGCCACCGGCGCGATCTGCCGCCCCGGGAGCGGCCCCTTCTCCCTCACCGGCCAGCCCAACGCGATGGGCGGCCGGGAGATGGGCTACATGGGTCCGGGCCTGCCCGGTCAGCGCTCGGTCCTGGTCGAGCGGGACCGGCGGTTCACCGAGGAGCTCTGGGGAGTCCCCGAAGGGACCCTGCGCACCGATGTCGGGCGCGGCACCGTGGAGATGTTCGAGAAGATCGCGGCCGGTGAGATCAAGGCGTGCTGGATCATCTGCACCAACCCGGTCGCCTCCGTCGCCAACCGCAGCACGGTGATCAAGGCGCTGGAGACGGCCGAACTGGTCATCACCCAGGACGTGTTCGAGGAGACCGAGACCAACGCCTACGCCGACATCACCCTGCCCGCCACCCTCTGGGCCGAGGCGGACGGGGTGATGATCAACTCGGAGCGCAGCCTCGCCCTGGTCCCCGGAGCCGCCGACCCGCCCGGTCAGGCCCTGCCCGACTGGCAGTTGATCGCCCGGGTCGCCTGCGCGATGGGATTCGCCGACGCGTTCACGTACACGTGCGCCGAGGAGGTCTTCGAGGAGCTGCGCCAGGCCTGGAACCCGCAGACCGGCTGGGACCTGCGCGGAGTCACCTACGAGCGGCTGCGCACCGGCCCGGTGCAGTGGCCGGCCGCCCCGGCCGGGCCGGGCCGCAACCCCATCCGCTACCTCAACGACGGCGTCAGCCAGACCCTGGCCGAGCGCCCGGACGGCAGCCGCCCCCGCCTGGTGTTCCCGACGGCCACGGGGCGAGCCGTCTTCTTCGCCCGCCCGCACCTTCCGGCCGCCGAACTCCCCGATGACGACTACCCGTTCCTCCTGAACACCGGGCGCCTGCAGCACCAGTGGCACACCCTGACCAAGACGGGCAAGGTCGCCAAGCTCAACAAGCTGAACCCCGGCCCGTTCGTGGAGATCCATCCCCAGGACGCGGCCGCCCTCGGCATCGCGGAGGGCGACGGCGTGGAGGTGGCCTCACGGCGCGGCCGGGCCGTACTGCCGGCCGTGCTCACCGACCGGGTCCGGCCCGGGAACTGTTTCGCCCCGTTCCACTGGAACGACCTGTTCGGCGAATACCTCAGCGTCAACGCCGTCACCAACGACGCCGTCGACCCGGTCTCCTTCCAGCCCGAGTTCAAGGTCTGCGCGGTCACACTGACCAGGACGCGCGCCCCGCTGGCCGCCGCCCGCCCCGACGCCGGACGCGCCGCGCTCCACAACCCCAGCGCAACGGCCACCGCTCCGCATGCCCGGCCGGGTCGCTCCTCTGCCACGCCGGTCGAGTCCGTGACCTCGTCGGTGGACGGCCCCGTCCCCGCCCTGGCCGCTCTGTTCGGCCTCGGCGACCTCACCCCGCCCGTCCTCGCGGACCACGAGCGCCGGTACCTCGCAGGCTTCCTCGGCGGACTCGCCTGCGCTCCGCCCGGCACCGGTGTCCCGACGCTCCCTCCGGACGCCCCGTTCGAGGCGGACCACGCCCTCTGGATCGACGGCATGCTCGCCGGTACGTACTCCCGCACGGCAGCAGCACCGACCGCAGCGGCCCCGAAGCCCTCGGCGCCGGATGCCAGGACCCGCCGGATCGTGGTCCTGTGGGCCTCCCAGACCGGGAACGCCGAGGAGCTCGCCCGCACCATCGGGGAGCAGTTCGCCGAAACGGGCCACTCGGCGAGCGTGCACAGCATGGCCGACCTCACCCCCTCGTCCCTGACGCCCGGCACGGACCTGCTGGTGATCACCAGCACCTTCGGCGACGGCGACGCCCCGGACAACGGCTCCAGCTTCTGGGAGTCGCTCCGCGATACCGCCGCGACCCCCTTCGAGGACGTCCGGTACGCGGTTCTCGCGCTCGGCGACTCGACGTACGACTCCTTCTGCAACCACGGCCGCCGGCTCGACCAGCGCCTCGACGCACTCGGAGCCGTACGCCTCCTTCCGCGGCTGGACTGCGAGCCCGACTACGAGGAACCCGCTGCCCGGTGGGTGGAACAGGTGCGCGACGCCCTGACCGCCGCCCCGCAACCGGAGGCCGCCGAGACGCCCGCACCCGTTCTCACGCCGAGCAAGGGGGCCCCGTACACCGCCCACCTGTCCGGCAACCGGCTGCTCAGCCTGCCCGGCGCCACCAAGGAGGTCCGCCGGTTCACCTTCGACCTGGGCACGGACGGCCCCACGTACGAACCGGGCGACGCGCTCGGCGTCCGGCCCGTCAACTGCCCCGACCTGGTGGCGCAATGGCTGGCCACCACCGGGCTCTCCCCGGACGCGGAAGTCCTCGTCTCCGGCCTCGCACCCATGCCGTTCGCCGAGGCCCTGCACCGGCACCTGGACATCACCCGCATCACCTCCGACCTGCTGCGCTTCGCCACCGAACGCACCGGCGACCGCATGCTCAAGCAGCTGACGCGCCCCGACAACAAGGACGGCCTCGCCCGGTGGGCCTGGGGGCGCCAACCCGTAGACCTCCTCGCCGAGTTCCCGGTCCGGCTCAGCGCCCAGGAGTGGGCCGACCGGCTGAAGAGGCTCCAGCCCCGCCTGTACTCGATCGCCTCCAGCCCCCTCGTCGACCCTCGCGCGGTCAGCCTGACCGTGTCCGTCCTGCGCTACGAGGGCCCGCGCGGCCACCTGCGCAAGGGCGTGGCCTCCACCTTCCTCGCGGACGCCGAACCGGGCACCCCCGTGCCGCTGTACGTCCACCGTTCGGCGCACTTCCGCCCGCCCGCCGGCGCGGACACCCCGGCCGTCATGGTCGGTCCGGGTACCGGCGTGGCCCCGTTCCTGGGCTTCCTGGAACACCGCCGGGCGCTGGGCCACCGGGGCCGCAACTGGCTGTTCTTCGGCGAACAGCGCCAGGCCACCGACTTCTACTACCGGGCCGAACTGGAGGAACTCCACCGTCACGGCACGCTCGACCGCCTCGACCTGGCCTTCTCCCGCGACCAGCGCACCAAGGTCTACGTACAGGACCGCATGCGCGAGCACGGCGCCCAGCTGTGGTCCTGGCTCCAGGACGGTGCCCACTTCTACGTGTGCGGGGACGCGAGCCGGATGGCCAAGGACGTGGACCGGGCACTGCGCGACATAGCGATGGCGCACGGCGGCCTCGACGAGGACGCGGCCGCCGCCTACCTGAAGCAGCTCTCCGCCGACAAGCGCTACGGCCGCGACGTGTATTGACGCACCCGCCTCCCGCGTGGATCCGCTCGGCTCAGGCCTGGGGCGAGCCTTCGGGGACCGGGTGCACCTCGACCGGGTCGCTGCCGGGCTTCCCGCCCGGCCCGGGGCACGCCGACGCCCGCGACGCGATCTCCAGAGCCCCCTCCTCGCCCTTGACGTCGACCACCCAGTACCCGACCAGGATGTGCCCCGCCCGCGCCGGCCCGCCCGTCGCCTGCGGCCGCCCGTCACTCCCGGCCCGTACCGTCTGACCAGCGAGGACCACCGGTCCAAGCGGGCCACTACGAAGACACGTTCCGCGAACTGGACGGAACCTGGCTGCTCGCCAACCGGACCACGTTCCTGTCCTTCGCGGGCCTCACGGAGCACCTCGCCGGCCCCACCCCGTCATGACGTCGAAGCGGCGAGGCGCCGAGCACAGCCTGATCGCTTGAGTCCCGGGTCCTACCCGGCCAGGACAGGCTCCGGGAGGGGCCCGTCGCGGTATCCGTACTGCAACGGGGGGAGGAAGGCGAGGCGTGCCACGGCTCGCGTGGGTGCGGGCCCCATCCTGGGCTTTCGTACGGTCAGCACGCCATCACCCCGTTCGGCCGTTCTCACCCGCTGTGCGGTCCTCGGACCGACCGAAGCCCACGGAGAACCATGGCCGAGCCCGCCGCCCCTCAGGTCACCGCCGCGACGCTACTGCGCCACCCCCGGTTGTGGCTGGTGCCCGCGATCCTCACCGGACTGCTCTCCCTGCTGCTGTCCCTCCTGTACATGGGCGGCATCGTCAACCCCAACCAGGACCTGCACGACCTGCCCATCGCCCTCGTCAACGAGGACATCGGCAAGCCGCCGGCCGGGCAGAGCGAGAACCTCGGCGCACAGGTCACGGCCTCCATCGCGGCGGACACCGGGGGCGGCAAGGCCGATTGGCGCACACTCAGCCTTGCCCGGGCCCAGGAACAGCTCGATTCCGGCAGGATCTACGGCGCGCTGGTCGTCCCGGCCGGCTTCACGGACGACGTCACCGCCCTCACCACCTCCGGGGCCACCCGAAAGCCGACGATCACCGTGCTCACCAACCCCGGCAAGGGCAGCCTCGGCTCCTCCCTCGCCACTCAGATCACGACCAAGGCTGCGCACGCGGCGTCGCAGACCGTCGGCAGACAGCTCACGGCAGCGGCCGGCGCGCAGGCGAGCCCCACCGTGGAGCTGCTGCTCGCCGACCCGGTGAACGTGATCACCCAGGTCGGCCACCCGATCGGCACCCGCAGCGGCCTCGGCCTGACGGCTTTCTACTACACCCTGCTGCTCGTGCTGGCAGGGTTCATGGGCGGCAACGTCATCAGCAACGGCGTCGACACCGCCCTCGGCTACGCGGACAACGAGATCGGCCCCTGGCACACCCGCCGCCCCACCGTGCCGGTCGACCGCACCCAGACGCTGCTGCTGAAGATGGTGATGACCGCGGGCATCACGCTCCTCAGCGCCTCGCTGGTCCTCCTCTCCTGCGTCACCCTCCTCGGCATGGACGCGTCCCACCTGCCCCTGCTGTGGATCTACTCCTATTGCGCGGCCCTCGCCGTCGGTCTGGGCGTGCAGGCCATCAACGCCGCGTTCGGCGGGATCGGCCAGCTGGTGTCGATGTTCGTGTTCATCGTCCTGGGCCTGCCCTCGTCGGGTGCCACCGTGCCGCTGCAGGCAGTACCCGCCTTCTACCGCTTCCTGTCCCACTTCGAGCCCATGCGGCAGCTCAGCGACGGGGTGCGCGCGATCCTCTACTTCGACGCGCGAGGAGATGCGGGGCTCACCCGGTCCTGGGTCATGATCGCGATCGGCACCGCCCTCGCCCTGCTCTTCGGCTTCGCCATGACCGCGTACTACGACCGCAAGGGGCATAAGCGCCTCACCCCGCAGCCCGCCTGACCCCCACGGGCCGGAGAAGTTCACTTCCGGCGGTGTTCACGGGCACGGGTGCCGGTGGCCGGCACCGAGCCGAGAGGGCGGGGAGAGCGCAGAGCCACTTCGCAGCTGATTGTTGACGCTGCAATTTCTGCCGTCAAGCCTCCCCCGAACACCTCTCCGCTCGCCCCGCGCTATACCCAACGGTGATCTCCGAGCCCTTGACGAGATTTCTGTGAGCGTTAACACTCATGTAACGCCAGCCCAGAGCGGCACCCATCCGGGCCTCCCGCGGGGTCCACCCACCCCGCTGCCCGCTGGGCCGTACCGACCCCGGGCGAACCCGGCCCCCTCCCACCCCGGGCCGGCGCTCGACCCCCGCTCGACCCGATCCGAGGCCCCCGCCGAGGTCGCGCCGATCGCGGCATACCACTGGAGGAATAGTGCGGAAGGTTTTGACGGGCCTCGCTGCTGCGGGCCTCACATTGGCTCTGACAGCCTGCGGCCAGAGCACCAACGGCGCGGGAGACGGCACGGGCGGTGGTGACACCAAGGGCGGTCTCGTCGGTATCGCGATGCCCACCAAGTCGTCGGAGCGCTGGATCAACGACGGCGACAACATGGTCAAGCAGTTCCAGGCCAAGGGCTACAAGACCGACCTGCAGTACGGCGACAACGTCGTCGAGAACCAGGTCTCGCAGATCGAGAACATGATCACGAAGGGCGCCAAGCTGCTGGTGGTGGCCGCGATCGACGGTTCCTCGCTCACCAACGTCCTCCACAAGGCCGCCGAAGCGAAGATCCCCGTGATCTCGTACGACCGCCTGATCCGCGGCACCGCGGACGTCGACTACTACGCGACCTTCGACAACTTCAAGGTCGGCGTCCTGCAAGGCACCTACATCGCCGACACCCTGGGCCTCGCCGGCGGCAAGGGCCCGTTCAACGTAGAGCTGTTCGCCGGCTCGCCGGACGACAACAACGCCACCTTCTTCTTCCAGGGCGCCATGAGCGTGCTCCAGCCGTACATCGACCAGAAGAAGCTGGTCGTCCAGAGCGGTCAGACCGGCTTCAACCAGGTCGCCACACTGCGCTGGGACGGCGGTGTCGCCCAGTCCCGGATGGACAACCTGCTGAGCAAGTCGTACACCTCGGCCCGGGTCGACGCGGTGCTCTCCCCGTACGACGGCATCTCCATCGGCATCCTGTCCTCCCTCAAGGGCGTCGGCTACGGGAGCTCGGGCAAGGCGCTGCCGATCGTCACCGGCCAGGACGCCGAGCTGGCATCGGTGAAGTCCATCATCGCGGGCGAGCAGACGCAGACCGTGTACAAGGACACCCGCGAACTGGCCAAGATCGCGGTGCAGATGGGCGACGCCCTGCTCACCGGCGGCAAGCCCGAGGTCAACGACACCAAGCAGTACGAGAACGGGGCCAAGGTCGTCCCGGCGTACCTGCTGCAGCCGGTCAGCGTCGACAAGAAGAACTACGAGAAGATCCTGGTCGACGGCGGGCAGTACACCGCCGGCCAGCTCAAGTAGCCACCGGGCCCGAACGCAGAGAGCCCACACCAGAGCCGGGTGCGTACGGGCGGGGCAGTCGACCCGACAGGCCCCCGCCCGTACCGCCCCCTGTCGAACGGATGCACCACCATGGCCGGACCCGTCCTTGAGATGCGTTCGATCAGCAAGTCCTTCCCCGGCGTCAAAGCGCTCTCCGACGTCACCCTGAGTGTCGCCCCCGGCGAGGTCCACGCCGTCTGCGGTGAGAACGGCGCCGGGAAGTCCACCCTGATGAAGGTGCTCAGCGGGGTCCACCCGCACGGCTCCTACGAGGGCGAGATCCTCTTCCAGGGCGAGCTCTGCGCCTTCAAGGACATCCGGGCCAGCGAACAGCGCGGCATCGTGATCATCCACCAGGAGCTCGCCCTGGTGCCGTACCTCTCCATCGCGGAGAACATCTTCCTCGGCAACGAGCACGCCAACCGGGGGATCATCAGCTGGAGCAAGACGCTCACCCACGCCACGTCACTGTTGCGGCGGGTCGGGCTGGACGAGAGCCCGCACACCCGGGTCGCCGACATCGGCGTGGGCAAGCAGCAGCTGATCGAGATCGCCAAGGCGCTCGCCAAGGAGGTCAAGCTGCTGATCCTGGACGAGCCCACGGCCGCCCTGAACGGCGAGGACAGCCGCAAACTGCTCGACCTCATCCTGGAGCTCAAGGCCCAGGGGATCTCCTGCATCCTCATCTCGCACAAGCTGGGCGAGATCGCCCAGGTCGCCGACTCCGTCACGATCCTGCGCGACGGCCGGACCGTCGAGACCATCGCGGTCGAAGCCGAGGGCATCTCCGAGGACCGGATCATCCGGGGCATGGTCGGCCGCGATCTGGAGCACCGCTACCCCGAGCGCACCCCGGAGGTGGGCGAGGTCGCCTTCGCCGTCGAGGACTGGACCGTCCACCATCCGATCGACCATCAGCGCAAGGTCGTCGACGGCGTGTCGCTCGAAGTGCGGCGCGGCGAGATCGTCGGGATCGCCGGCCTGATGGGCGCGGGCCGCACCGAACTCGCGATGAGCGTCTTCGGCCGCTCGTACGGGCGCTGCACGGGAGGCCGGGTGCTGCTGGACGGCAAGGAGGTCCGCACCCGCACCGTCCCCGAGGCGATCGGCCACGGCATCGCGTACGTCACCGAGGACCGCAAGCACCTCGGGCTGAACCTGATGGACGACATCAGCCGCAACATCTCGCTGAGCGCGCTCGGCAAGGTCGCGCGGCGCGGCTGGGTGAATGCGCACGAGGAGACCCGGGTCGCGGAGTCCTTCCGCAAGACCATGAACATCAAGGCGCCCTCGGTGTTCGCGGAGACCGGGAAGCTCAGCGGCGGCAACCAGCAGAAGGTCGTCCTCAGCAAGTGGATCTTCTCCGAGCCCGAGGTGCTGATCCTCGACGAGCCCACCCGGGGCATCGACATCGGCGCCAAGGCCGAGATCTACACGGTGATCGCCGAACTCGCCGCCCAGGGCAAGGCGGTTCTGATCATCTCCTCCGAACTCCCCGAACTGCTCGGCATGTGCGACCGCATCTACACGATGACCGAGGGCCGGCTCACCGGTGAGGTGGACCGCGCGGACGCGACCCAGGAATCACTCATGCGCCTCATGACCGTGAGCGCTGCGACCGAGAACGAGCAGGTGTAGGGCATGGCCCAGACAGAGACCACGGACACCACCGGGACCACGGACCTCAAGACGGCCCGGCCCGCCGAGCCCGGAGGCGGTCGCGGCATCGGCCCCCTGCTGGCGCGGGCGCTGCGCGGCAACATACGCCAGTACGGCATGCTGCTCGCGCTGGCGCTGATCATCGTGGTGTTCCAGATCTGGACCGACGGCATCCTGCTCCAGCCGCTCAACGTCACCAACCTGATCCAGCAGAACAGCTACATCCTGATCCTGGCCATCGGCATGATGATCGTGATCATCGCCGGTCACATCGACCTCTCGGTCGGTTCACTGGCCGCCTTCGTCGGCGCCGCCGCGGCCGTCATGATGGTCAAGCACGACGTGCCGTGGCCGCTCGCGCTGGCCGCCGCCCTGCTGATCGGCGCGGTCGCGGGCGCCTGGCAGGGGTTCTGGATCGCGTACGTCGGCATCCCGTCCTTCATCGTCACGCTGGCCGGCATGCTGCTGTTCCGCGGCGGGACGCAGATCGTGCTGCAGGGCCAGTCGGTGGCGCCCTTCCCCAAGGGCTTCCAGGAGATCAGCAGCGGATTCCTGCCGGAGGCCGGCCCGCATACGAACTACCACAACCTCACCCTCCTGCTGGGGATCCTCGTGCTCGTGGTGGCGGTCCTCCAGGAGCTCAGGGGCCGCCGGCAGGCCGCCCGCTACGGTCTCGACCTGCTCCCCCTGGGCTTCTTCCTCGCCAAGCTGGTCGCCATCGCCGCCGCGGTCGTGGTGTTCACCCTGCTGCTGGCGAGCTACCACGGCTTCCCGATCGTGCTGCTGATCCTCGGCGTGCTGCTGGTCGCCTTCGGCTACCTGATGCGCAACTCCATCCTGGGCCGCCACACCTATGCGATCGGCGGCAACGAGGCCGCGGCGAAGCTGTCGGGCGTCAAGAGCAAGCGCGTCGTCTTCCTCGCCTTCGTCAACATGGGTGTGCTGGCCGCGCTGGCCGGCATGGTCTTCGCGGCCCGACTCAACGCGGGCACGCCGCAGGCCGGCATCAACTTCGAACTGGAGGCGATCGCCGCCGCGTTCATCGGCGGCGCCTCGGCCTCCGGCGGCGTCGGCACCGTGCTCGGCGCCATCATCGGCGGCCTGGTGCTCGGCGTCCTCAACAACGGCATGTCGTTGGTCGGCATCGGCACCGACTACCAGCAGGTCATCAAGGGCTTGGTACTGCTGGCCGCGGTCGGTTTCGACGTCTACAACAAGCGCAAGGCCGGTTCCTGATCGCAACGGAAAACGGGTCCGGCCGCACCCCTCGGGGGTGCGGCCGGATCCGGCTGTCACTGCTGGTGGAAGCCGGCGCGGTCCTCGAGGGCGGTCGTGCCGTCGTTCTTCTCGACTCGGACCCCAGCACCTGGCCGCGGGCATGACTTGCGCCGGTCAGCTCCCCGCACCAGCAGCTCGAGGGCGCGGCGTCCCGGCTCGCCTACGTCCCGCCGCACGGCAGTCAGCGGCGGGGCGAAGTACGCGGCTTCGGGAATGTCGTCGAACCCGGCCACGCCGAAGGTCTGGGAGCGGCGGGTGACGAGCGCACGGGGGCTGTGGAGGGTCAGTGCGGCCAGACGGGCGGGTTCGTGACGAAGTGACCCCCCAGGTATCGGTGGTCCGGGTTCTCCGGGTCGAGGTCGCCCTGCTCGGCTATGAGCCCCTCGGCGTAGCGCTCCGAATCGTCCTGGGGCGCGTAGCCCAACGCCCGGGCCGTGGAGAGGTCCCACCACAGCCGCGTGTTCGCGGACGAGCCGTACACCACCGTGTGCTGGACGTGCTCGGCGGCGAGCGCCGCGTGCAGGAGCCGGGCCCCGTCGGCGGGACTCAGCCACATCGACAGCATCCGCACACTGGTGGGCTCGGCGAAGCAGGAGCCGATGCGCACGGAGACCGTCTCCAGGCCGTACTTGTCCCAGTACAGCTGCGCCAGGTCCTCGCCGAAGGACTTGGAGAGGCCGTAGAACGTGTCCGGGCGGTGCGGGGTGCGGACCTGGATCAGCTCGTCACCGGCCCGGGGGCGGGGGGTGAAGCCCACAGCGTGGTTGGACGAGGCGAACACGACGCGTTGAACCCCTTCCTCCCGGGCGGCCTCGTACAGGTTGTAGGTCCCTTCGATGTTCGCGGTGAGGATCTTCTCGAAGGGGGCTTCCAAGGAGATGCCCGCGAGGTGGATGATCGCGTCTACACCCCGCACGGCCTCGCGCAGCGCATCCCTGTCCGCGAGGTCGGCGATGACGGCGTCGGGCGCACCCTCGACCGGCACCAAGTCCATCAGGCGCAGTGCGTAGCCGTACGCGGGCAGCAGGCCCCGCATCAGGGTTCCGAGGCCTCCCGCCGCGCCGGTGAGCAGGACGGTGCGGGGTGCGGGCATGCGGCGTCTCCTCGGTACAAGTGCGCACAGGCTGCCGAAGGGATCCCGGCGCCCTGCGGAGATTCACGTACATGAACGTCAGTCACATCCAGGCACGGTAGAGATCGCTCCCGGACTTCGTCAAGTAGGAGAGAGAACGTGAAGAGTTCTGCCTTCGTGTACCCCTGGGACATCAACGGCGACCCGGGCGCCGCGGCGGCCATCGCGGCGCTCGGCGTATCGCAGGTGACCCTCGCCTCGGCCTACCACTCCACGCGCGCCCTGACTCCCCGCCACCCGCGCCACCGCGTCGTCACGGCCGCGCACGCGGCGGCGCTCTACCCTCTCGGCTCCCGGTGGAACGGCCGCGCCCTGCGGCCCTACCCCGCCGGGGACTGGGCGCCGGGCGACGCGTTCGCGGAGGCCGCCGGGGCCTTCCTGGAAGCCGGGGTGGCCGTCCATTCCTGGGTCGTCCTGGCCCACAACTCCCGCATGGGCACGGAGCACCCGGAAACCTCCGTGGTCAACGCCTACGGGGATCGCTACCCCTGGGCGCCCTGCATCGCGCAGCCGGCCACCCGCGCCTACCTGGTCGACCTGGCCGCCGAGGCCGGGGCTCGGCCCGGGGCGCGGGGCGTCGAGCTGGAGTCGCTCGGATGGTACGGGTTGACCCATCTGCACGCTCACGACAAGACAGCCGGCGTGGAACTCGGGGAAGCGGGCCATTACCTGATGTCACTCTGCTTCTGCCCCTCCTGCCGCGCAGGGTACGGACACCAGGGACTGGACGCAGGCGAGTTGCTCAGGGCGGTGCGCTCCGCGCTTGGCCCCCTGTGGCGGGGCGCCGAGCCCTCCGGCGGCTGGCGCGCCGTGAGGGACCTCCTCGGCGACGAGATGGCGGCGGCCACGCTCGCGTGGAGGGAAGCCTGCGCACGCACGCTCCAGGCGGAGGCCGTTGCCGCGATCCGCACGGCCGCCCCGGACGGCTTCCAGGTACTGGTGCACGCGGACCCGGTGTCCTACCGCTGCGGCGCGAATGCCGGCGTCGACCCGGAGCACATCATGTCCGTCGCGGACGGTGTCGTCGTGCCGTGTACGGGGGGTACGGGTCTGCTTGCCCCGTTCGCCGAACACCGCCGTGAGCGGGGAGTTCTCGCAGCGAACTTCACGGTCGTCCGCGGTATGGGCGGCTCCCCGCGGACCCTCGCCGAGGATGCGAAGCGAGCAGCCGGCCGCGGTGCGACCGAAGTGCGGCTCTACCACGTGGGGCTGGCCTCGGACGGGGATCTGGAGGCGGTGCGCCAGGCCCTGGAGGAGTTGTCCTGAGCCATGGCGAGAGGGGCCAACTCGTGACGACAACAAGAAAGTTCTTCGTTCCGAAGCGTTGACGAAACCTGGCCGCGCTCCTAGCTTCATCACATCGCGCTTCGTATCTCATATATGAGACGCGGTATATGAGATCCCGTACACGAGTCCCTCTGTAAGCCCCGAGAGGCGCGCATGACCTCTGTGCCCACACCGATCCCCTCCCGCACGCAATACGTCCTGGATGCGATCAAACGCCGTATCCTCACCGGCCAGTTGATCCCCGGCCAAGCCCTGGTCGAGACCGAACTCGCCGCCCAGTTCGGGGTGTCGAAGACTCCGGTGCGCGAAGCCCTCAAGACCCTGGCCGGCAGCGGGCTCGTCGTGATGAACCAGTACAAGGGCGTCTCCGTGCGCATGGTGGACGCCGACATGGCGCGCGAGGTCTACGACGTACGCCTCCTCCTGGAGCCCGAGGCCCTGCGGCGCAGCGTACGGCGGGGAGCTTCGCTCGACGCCGCGCGCCAGGCCCTGGAACGCGCCGACCTGGCCTCCGATGCTGCTGAACGTTCCCTGGCCAACCGGGAGTTCCACCGTGCCCTGTACGTGCCGTGCGGGAATCCGCTTCTCGGCCGGATGCTCGACGAGGTCCGGGACCAGGCGGCGCTGGTGTCCACCGTCGCCTGGGCCTCCGATCCGTCCTGGCAACGTGAGGCGGACGAGCACCGGGCGATCCTGCGGCTCGCACTCGACGCGGACGCGGACGGTGCGGCCGGGGCCCTGCACGCCCACATCGCCTCGTTCGTACAACGGGCCTTCCCCGCGGCCTCCGGAGAGGACGAGCAGGCATGACCTCCTCGAGATTCGGAACCCAACGGGCGGCCCTCGCCCAGGTCGTGGCGATCCCGGTGACTCCCTTCGCAGAGGACGGCTCCCTCGACCAGGATGCCCACCGGCTCCTGCTGCGGCGCCTGCTCGACGCCGGCGTCCGCACCCTCACTCCGAACGGCAACACCGGCGAGTTCTACGCCCTGACCCCCGACGAGCGCCGTCAGGTCACGGAGCTGACCATGGAGGAAGCGGGCACCCGGGCCGTCGTACTGGTCGGCGTCGGCCATGATGTGCCCACCGCCGTCGCCAGCGCACGCCACGCCCGCGCTGCCGGGGCACAGATGGTGATGGTGCACCAGCCGGTCCATCCCTACGTCTCCGAGGCCGGCTGGGTCGACTACCACCGTGCCATCGCCGAGTCCGTCCCCGAACTGGGCGTCGTCCCCTACATCCGCAACGCGCTACTCCGCGGGTCCCGCCTGGCCGAACTCGCCGAATTCTGCCCCAACGTCATCGGGGCGAAGTACGCGGTGCCGGACGCGGCGCGCTTCGCCGCCTTCGCCCGGGACGCCGGCATCGACCGCTTCGTATGGGTCGCGGGGCTTGCCGAGCCGTATGCCCCTTCGTACTTCTCCGCGGGCGCCACGGGCTTCACGTCGGGACTGGTGAACGTCGCCCCGTCCGTTTCGCTCAACATGATCGAGTCGCTCCGCTCCGGCGACTATCCGGCGGCCATGAAGGTGTGGGAGCAGATCCGCCGCTTCGAGGAACTGCGCGCGGCCGACGGATCGGCGGACAACGTCACGGTCGTCAAGGAGGCCCTCGCCACGCTCGGCCTGTGCCGCCGGGACGTGCGCCCGCCCAGCAGGCCACTACCCGAGTCCGAGCGCGCCGAGGTCGCCGCCATCACCGCCGGCTGGTCCCGGTGAAGCGCCCGGAACAGCTGCGCAGTCATCAGTGGTTCGGCACTGACGGGCTCCGCTCCTTCAGCCACCGCGCCCGCACCCGCCAGCTCGGCTACCTGCCCGAGGAGCACCTGGGCAAGCCCGTCATCGCGGTACTCAACACCTGGTCCGACATCAACCCCTGCCACTCCCACCTGCGCGAGCGCGCCCAGGCGGTGAAACGGGGGGTGTGGCAGGCCGGTGGTTTCCCGCTGGAGTTCCCGGTTTCCACGCTCTCCGAGACCTTCCAGAAGCCGACCCCGATGCTCTACCGCAACCTGCTGGCGATGGAGACCGAGGAGCTGCTGCGGTCCTACCCGGTGGACGGCGCCGTGCTGATGGGCGGGTGCGACAAGTCGACGCCCGCGCTGCTGATGGGCGCCGCCTCCGTGGACCTGCCCGCCGTCTTCGTACCCGCCGGTCCCATGCTGCCCGGCCACTGGCGGGGCGAGGTCCTCGGTTCCGGCACCGACATGTGGAAGTACTGGGACGACAAGCGCGCCGGTCTGATCGGTGACTGCGAGATGACCGAGCTGGAGAGCGGTCTGGCCCGCTCCCCCGGCCACTGCATGACGATGGGCACCGCGTCCACGCTCACCGCGGCGGCCGAGGCGCTGGGCGTGACCATGCCGGGCGCGTCCTCGATACCGGCGGTGGACTCCGGGCACGACCGGATGGCGGCTGCGGCCGGCATCAGGATCGTGGAACTGGTGCACCGGGAAATCACGTTGTGCGACATCCTCACCCGGGAGGCATTCGAGGACGCGGTCACCACCGTCCTCGGCCTCGGCGGCTCCACGAACGCGGTGATCCATCTGATCGCCATGGCCGGGCGGGCCGGAGTGGACCTCACGCTCGACGACTTCGACCGGATAGCGCGGACGGTTCCCGTGCTGGCGAACGTCCGGCCGGGTGGAGGCCCCTACCTGATGGAGGACTTCCACTTCGCCGGAGGCCTGCCCGGATTCCTCTCCCGCATCACTGACCTGCTCCACCTGGACAGGCCCACGGTCGCCCATGACACGCTGCGCGAACAGCTCGACGGTGCGCTCGTCCACAACGACGACGTGATACGTCCCCGCACCGAACCGGTCGCCGAAGAGGGTGGACTAGCCGTCCTGCGCGGCAACCTCTGCCCCGACGGGGCCGTCATCAAGCACATCGCCGCCGAGCCGCACCTGCTCCGGCACACCGGGCCGGCCGTCGTCTTCGACGACTACCGCACGATGCAGAGGACGATCGACGATCCGTCCCTCGGCATCACCGCGGAGCACGTCCTGGTGCTGCGCAACGCCGGCCCCAAGGGCGGCCCCGGAATGCCCGAATACGGCATGCTGCCCATCCCCGATCACCTACTCAAGCAGGGCGTACGGGACATGGTGCGGATCTCCGACGCCCGGATGAGCGGAACCTCGTACGGCGCGTGCGTGCTCCACATCGCGCCCGAGTCGTACATCGGCGGACCGCTCGCCCTGGTCCGCGACGGCGATCCCATCACCCTGGACGTCGAGGCGCGCACCCTGCGGCTCGACGTACCCGACGAGGAGCTGGAACGGCGCAGGGCCGAGTGGGCGCCGCCGGCGGAGCGTTACGAGCGTGGCTACGGGGCGCTCTACAACGAGCAGATCACCCAGGCCGACAGCGGCTGCGACTTCGCCTTCCTTGCCAAGCCCGGCAAAGTGCCGGACCCGTACGCAGGCTGAGACCACACCAGCCGAAGACGTGCGCCGGACCCCCTCCCCCGCTCGCCGCACCGCACGTTCGCGCGCGAAGAGCGCCACCGCACTCGCAAGAACGGAGAACAGTCATGGCCCAAGCCGCAGCCGTGGCGAAACAGCCTGCGCCACCCCGGCGGCGTGGCAGCTCATCGACCCCCCGCAGGCTTCCCTACCTGCTGATCGCCCCAGCGGGTCTGCTGATGCTGGGCTTCATCGCCTATCCGGTGCTCAGCGTCTTCTACTACAGCCTCCAGCACTACAACCCCACCAAGCCCTGGCGCGACGGCTTCGCGGGCTTCGACAACTTCACCCGCGCCTTCACCGAGGACCCGCAGTTCTGGGACACGCTGACCTTCAGCCTCCAATGGGTCGTCGTCGAAGTCGGCCTCCAGTTGCTGTTCGGGCTCGCACTCGCCCTGATCGTCAACCAGACCTTCGCCGGCCGCGCCCTGGGGCGTGCCCTGGTCTTCTCTCCCTGGGCGGTGTCCGGCGTCCTCACCTCCGTGATCTGGGTCCTGCTCTACAACTCGCAGACGGGCATCACGCGTTACCTCGCGGACATGGGCATCGGGGAGTACGGGACCTCCTGGCTGTCCGACACCGCCACGGTCTTCCCGGCCGCGATCGTCGCCGACCTGTGGCGCGGCGTGCCCTTCTTCGCGATCCTCATCCTCGCCGACCTCCAGTCCGTCTCGAGGGATCTCTACGAGGCCGCCGAGGTCGACGGCGCCGGCCGCTTCCGCCAGTTCCTGCACATCACCCTTCCGCACCTGAAGGACGCGATCGTCCTGTCCACACTGCTGCGCATGGTGTGGGAGTTCAACAACGTCGACCTGCTCTACACCCTCACCGGCGGCGGACCCGCCGGGGTGACGACCACGCTCCCCCTCTACGTCGCCCACACCAGCGTGGACGCGCACGACTTCGGCTACGCATCGGCCCTGACCACGGTGGCGTTCGTGATCCTGCTCTTCTGCTCGGTGATCTACCTCCGTCTGAGCAAGTTCGGAGGTGGTGACAAGTGAGCAGACGCCGCGCCTGGGACGAGGCCCCGCTCTGGCAGATCTACCTCCTGCTGGGCGTCTACCTGGTCTTCACTCTGGTCCCGTTCTACTGGATCGCGCTCTTCGCACTGCGCCCGGCCGGCTCGACCTCGCTGGTGCCGTGGCCCATGACCTTCGAGCACTTCGAGAAGGTGTGGACGGACCGCGGCTTCGCGACGTACTTCCAGAACAGCGTCCTCGTGGGCATCGCCACCCTGGTGCTGACCATGGTCGTCGCCTTGGCGGGCGGATACGCTCTCGCCCGCTTCGACTTCAGGGTCAAGCGCGCGTTCATGCTCGCGCTGCTCTGTTCCCAGTTCGTGCCCGGCGCACTGTTGCTCGTACCTCTGTTCCAGATCTTCGCCGGGCTCCAACTGATCAACTCACTGGGCAGCGTGGTGGTCGCCGAAACGGTCTTCCAGCTGCCGCTGTCCATGATCCTGATCAGCGGATTCATCAGGAACGTGCCGTACTCCCTGGAAGAGGCCGCCTGGGTCGACGGCTGCGACCGCTTCCGGGCGTTCCGGATCGTAGTGCTCCCGCTCCTGCGGCCGGGCCTGATCGCCGTCGGTTCCTTCGCGTTCGTGCACGCCTGGAACCACTTCCTGTTCGCGCTGATGTTCCTCAGCAACCAGGACAAGCAGACGATCCCGGTCGGCCTGAGCACCTTGATGAGCGCGGACAGCGTCGACCTGGGGGCTCTCGCCGCCGGCGGCATCATCGCCGCCGTCCCGGTCGTCATCGTCTTCGCCTTCATCCAGAAGTGGCTGATCACAGGCTTCAGCGCGGGGGCGGTGAAGGGATGAGAGAGGACCTCATGACCTCACGGAATCCGGCGGCAGGGGTCAGCGCCGACGCACCGCTGTCCGTCGTCCTTGCCGGTGCTCGCGGTCACGGCCGCTGGCACCTGAGGAACATCCGGCGCCTTCAAGACAAGGGCCTGGTACGCCTCGCGGGGATCTGCGATCTCACCCCTCTGACCGGCAGGGAGCTCGAGGGCCTGGGCACACCGGAGCAGTCCGCGGACTTCTCCGCCCTGCTGGAGTCGACCGGGGCCGAGATCGCCGTGATCTGCACCCCCATCCACACGCACGCGGGCCTGGCGCTCATCGCCGCTCACCGGAAAGTGCACCTGCTCCTGGAGAAGCCGCCTGCTCCCTCGTACGCGGAGTTCCGCCGGATGGCCGACGGGATCGCCTCGGCAGGTGTCGCCTGTCAGATCGGGTTCCAGTCGCTGGGCTCGCACGCCATGCCGGCGATCCGGGAGCTGGTCGCCTCCGGTGCCATCGGCGAGATCACCGGGATCGGAGCGGCAGGCGCGTGGGGGCGCGACGAGGCGTACTTCCGCCGCGCGCCCTGGGCGGGCCGGCGTCGCCTGCACGGCGTGGACGTCGTCGACGGCGTCCTGACCAACCCGCTCGCGCACGCCGTGGCCACCGCCCTCGCCCTCGGCGGCGCCACCCGCGCCGAGGACGTTGCAGGCATCGAGACCGAGCTGCTGCGGGCCAACGCCATCGAGTCCGACGACACCTCGTGCGTACGGGTCACCACGGAGCGCGGTGGCCGTATCGCCGTCGCCGCGACCCTGTGCGCCGAGCGGCCCGACGAGCCGTACGTCCTGGTGCACGGCGACCGTGGCCGCGTCACCTTCTGGTACAAGCAGGACCGCGTCCTGCTCCAGCGCGCGGGGCACGGTCCTGAAGAGACGGTGTACGGCAGGACGGACCTGCTGGAGAACCTGGTGGAGCACCTCCGCGGCCGTGCGGAGCTCCTGGTGCCGCCGGAGGTGACGGGCGCCTTCATGAAGGTGGTCGAAGCGATCCGGCAGTCACCTGACCCGGTTGCGCTGCCCGCCGACGCCTGGCGCTCGGAGTCCCGCGAGGGCGCCCCCCGCCGAGTCGTGCACGGCATCGACGCACTGGTGGGCGCGGCGGCCGGCGCGCTGGCTCTCTACTCCGAGCTCGGCGCCCCCTGGGCGGCGTCGGCCACGGTCGGCGGCAGGGTCCACCCGGGCGCGGACACCGTCCACCCGGGCGCGAGCAGCCCGTGAACACCACACCGGACGCGGTCCTCCTGCACCGCGACGGCCGCCAGGTCGGCCGGTACGTCATCCGGCCGGAGCTACCCGCCCGGCTCTCACCCCGTCCCTACCTCCACCCGGTCGCCACCCTGGGCGGCACCACCGTCACCGAGCTCAGCCCGGGAGACCACCCACACCACCTCGGCGTCGGTGTCGCCGTTCCCGACGTCGGGGGGCACAACTTCTGGGGCGGGCGGACCTTCGTACGCGACCGGGGACCCACCCAGCTCGACAACCACGGCACCCAACGCCATACGGGCTTCCGGTCGGCCGACTCCGCAGGGTTCGTGGAGGAGCTGCGCTGGACGGCCGGAGACCGGGAACTCCTGCGGGAGCGCCGCACGGTCCGGGCCGCCGGACTCCACCACACGGCATGGGCCCTGGACTTCACGTTCTCGCTCACCAACGTCACGGCGGGCCGTCTCCTCCTGTCCAGTCCTGCCACCAACGGACGTCCCGGCGCGGCGTACGGCGGCTTCTTCTGGCGGGCACCCAAGGAGGCCGAACCTCCCCGGGTGTTCACCGGCGAAGCCGACGGCGAGGCAGCCGTGCACGGTACGTGCGCCGACTGGGTGGCGCTCGGCGGCGCCGACTGGACGCTGGTCTTCGCCGGCGCCACAGAGCGGACCCGGCGCGACCCGTGGTTCGTCCGCTCCGCCGAGTACCCGGGCATCGGCTCATCCCTGGCGCCTTCCGAGCCGGTGCCCATCGAAGCCGGCGAGAGCGTCTCACGCCGGGTCGTCACGGTCGTCGCGGACGGCCGTCTCGACCGTGACGACGCGGAGAGCCTCATCCGCAAGGCCTTGATCCCCTGACCAGAAGAGAGCCGATCATGTTCAACACCAAGAGCACCAGACGGAGTCGTCCGGCCACCGTACTCGCCCTGGCCGCCACGCTCGCGCTGGCCGCCACCGCTTGTGGTGACGACGGCAGCGGCGCCACCGCGAGCGCGGGCGGCGAGGGTTCGGGCAAGGGAGAGATCACCTTCTGGGACAACAACGGCGGTGTCCGTACCGACGTCTGGAAGGAGATCATCGCCGCCTTCGAGAAGGCGAATCCGGACATCGAGGTCAACTACGTCGGGATTCCGGCGGAGAGTGCCCAGTCCAAGTACGACACCGCCATTCAGGGCGGCGGCCTGCCCGACGTCGGTGGAGTGACCACCGCGATGCTGGCGGCCATCGCGGCCCAGGGTGCGCTGGATCCGCTGGAGAAACGACTGGAGGACAGTTCGCTGGGGGGCAAGCTGAACACCGGGATGCTGGACAGCGTCCGGTCCGTGGGAGGCGGCAAGGCCCTCTACACCGTTCCGACCTCCGCCAACAACGGCACGCTGTGGTACCGCACCGACCTGTTCACGGCCGCCGGCCTTGAGGCGCCGACCACGTGGTCGAAGTTCTACCAGGCGGCCGACAGGCTCACCGAAGGCGGCAAGAACAAGTTCGGTTTCACCATCCGCGGCGGCAAGGGCTCCATCGCGCAGGCGCTGGACGCGACGTACGGCCAGTCCGGCATCGGAGAGTTCTGGAACGGCGACAAGACCACCGTCAACGATCCGAAGAACGTCGAGGCGCTGGAGAAGTACGTCGGGTTGTACAAGAAGGACACCCCGGCCGCCGACGTCAACAACGACTTCAAAAAGATGGTCGCCCAGTGGGACAGCGGCGAGATCGGCATGCTGAGCCACAACCTGGGCTCCTACCAGGACCACTTGAAGGCGCTGGGCCAGAACAGGTTCCGCGGTCTTCCCAACCCGACGCTCGACGACGGCACCCGCGTGCAGGTGTCGCAGCCGGTGGACGGCCTCGGCCTGTTCAAGGCGAGCAAGAACAAGGCGACGGCCTGGAAGTTCATCGAGTTCGCCGCCTCGCACGAGCCCAACAGCCTGTGGAACAAGGCGGCCGGCGCCGTCCCCTCCCACACGGAGGCCGCGAAGGACGAGTGGATCCAGAAGTCCGAGGCGACCAGGCTCGCCGCCGAGTCGCTGAACAGCGGAAGCATCAGGATCGTGCAGCTGCCCTACCACCTGGCGGACTGGAACACCATCAGCAAGTCCGACAACGAGGCGGCCTTCCAGAAGGTCCTGCTCGGCACGATGTCGGCCAAGGAATTCCTGGACACGATGGCCGGCCAGCTCAACAAGGCCCAGGCGGAGTGGCTGCAACACCAGAAGAACTAGCAGCGGAAGCAGCCCCGCGCGAAACCGTGAACCCCACTCGTTTGACATCCTCCCCTCCCTGAAGGGAGGGGATTCCTAGCTCACTTCGCCTGACACCTAGCAGGTGGCGGGGCTTACAAGATCAGCACTAGCCGGGTTGAGACCAGCCCGGACGAGCATTACGCGGGCGGAGTTCTTGTCCCTGGGGGACACGGTTCCGCAGGCGGTGCACTTATATGTTCTCTCGGAGAGGGGGAGGCGGTGCTTGGCTCTCGCTCCGCAGTGTGCGCAGTCCATGGTGGTGTGCGCGGGGTGGACCAGGTGGACGGTGCGGCCGTGCTTTCGGACCATTTCGACCAGGGCGGTCTTGACGGCGCCGATCGCGGCGTCGGCGGCCTTGCAGGCCATGGTGGACTTGGCGAGGAACTTCGGCTTGAAGTCTTCGACGGCCAGGGCATCGTGGTCGCGGACCACGGTCTTGGCCCATTTGCGTCCGGTGTCCTGGCGTTGCCGGGCGATCTTCTTCGAGACCTTCGCCGCCGCGCGGCGGGCCTTCTTGTATCCGGCGGTGTCGGGCCGGTTCTTCGGGGTCCGGCGGCGGGTCATCTGCCGCTGATATCGGGCGAGTTTCGCGGCGGCTGTCTTGCCGTGCCGCGGGTGGGGCAGGTCGTGGGTGTCGCTGGTGGTGGTCGCGGTCTCCTTGACTCCCCAGTCAATGCCGATCACACGGCCGGTGGCGGGCAGCGGATCCAGGGCGGTGGCAACGACGAAGCTCGCATACCAGTGTCCGAGGCTGTCCCGGTACACCCGCACCGACGTGGGCGCGGACGGCAGCGCACGCGACCACACGACTGTCAGCACGATCCCACCGGCCAGGTGCAGACGCCCGTCCCGGATACGGAATCCGCGCTGCGTGTAGTTCAGCGACGGGGCGGCCTCGCGCTTCAGCTTGATGCGGGGCATCCCGGCCCGCTGCCGCATCGGCAGCTTCGCCTTGATGTCCTTGAGTGCCTTGGCCCGGGACTTCGCGAAGTCCCGGATGATCTGCTGCTGCGGAACCGAAGCGCCCTCACGCAGCCAGCTCATCGCGGCACGGGCCTCGGTCAGTATTTTGTCCAGCTGGGCCGGGCCGCACGTGATCTTCTCGTCGGCGGTCTTGTTCAGGCGGTGGACCTTGCGGGACATCGCGACCGACTCGTTCCACACCCAACGGCACCGCGCCCACTCCCCTTCCAGGGCTATGAGCACGGTGGACGACACGCGCAGCCGGTAGGTGTACCGGGCATGCCCGGCCCCCTCGGCTATCGCTGTCGTCGTCATGATGATGAAACTATCCGACCCCACTGACAACGAATGAAAGCGCAGGTCACAGCAGATGCGCAGAGAACTCCGCCGCTACGCGGCTCCGTCCCAAGGACCCATTCCTCCCCGTCCTGAAGGCCGGGGCATCCTGGGAGAATTCAGGTGAAAGCGAGGAACCCCACGTGTCCCTCACCCGCAGACGGCTCACCACCGCAGCCCTCGCGGCCATGCCGCTCCCCTTCGTGAACCCCGCGCCCTCCTCTGCCGCCTCCGCCACCAACCGGGACCGCCGCACGCGCACCCTCTACATCGCGGGTGACTCCACCGCGTCCCAGAAGTGCGCGGCCGCCGCGCCCGAGACCGGGTGGGGCATGGCCCTCCCCTTCTTCCTGCACAACACCCTGAAGATAGCCAACCACGCGGTGAACGGCCGCAGTTCGAAGAGCTTCATCGACGAGGGTCGACTGACCGCCCTCCTCGGCCTGATCCGCCCCGGTGACCTTCTCCTCGTCCAGTTCGGCCACAACGACGAGAAGTCCGCCGACCCCGCGCGCTACACCAGCCCCTGGACGACGTACCAGGAGCACTTGGGCCAATACGTGGAGGGGGCACACGCCCGCGGGGCCCATCCGGTGCTCGCCACCTCCGTGGAGCGCAGGAAATTCGACACGGACGGGAACAGCCTTCCCACGCACGGCGATTACCCGGCGGCGATGCGTGCGCTCGCCCGGGAGGAGGGCGTGGCCCTGCTCGACGTCCAAGCGTTGTCGATCGCCCTCTGGCAGCGACTCGGCGCGGTGGAAACGCAGAAGTACTTCAACTGGACCGAGACGGAGCAGGACAACACGCACTTCAACCCGCCCGGAGCGATCGCCGTGGCCCGCCTCGTGGCGGCGGAGTTGCTGCGCGGCGAGGTAGTGGCGCCCCGGGACGTGCGCCGCCTCGACGACGACATCCCCGAGTCCTGGATCGGCTGGCCCGCGACCTAGGCCGTCTAGGCCCGTCGCAGACATCCCCACCCCACGTACTTCCCCACCTCACGCAGACGGAGGAGCCGCAGCATGCGTACACAGCATTCCCCTGGCCGTGTCATCGCCTCACTCGCCGGAAGCACCGCCCTGGTGCTGGCCGTCACGGGTACCCCGGCCCACGCCCAGGGACGCGATCCGGGCCGACAGACCCTCCCCGCCGGCGACGGCTGGGCCGCTGAGGGCCCCGGTACCACCGGCGGCGCGGCGGCCGACGCCGAGCACGTCCACACGGTCACCACCTGGCAGGAGTTCCAGACCGCACTGATCCGCGGAGGCGACGCCGCCAAGATCATCCGGATCAAGGGCACGCTGAACGCCACAGCGTCCGGCTGCGAGGCGTTCGAGGCCCAGGGCTACGCGTTCCCCCAGTACCTGGCCGACTACGACCCGGTCGTGTGGGGCCATGAGAAGGAGGTCAGCGGCGAGCAGGAGAACCTGCGCGTGGCCTCGGCCGCCAACCAGAAGAAGGCCATCACCGCCCTCGTCCCCTCCCACACCACCATCGTGGGCATCGGCAGCGACGCCGGGATCACCGGCGCCAGCCTGCAGATCAAGGACGCCGACAGCGTCATCGTCCGCAACCTCACCATCGAGGCGCCGCTGGACTGCTTCCCGCAGTGGGACCCCACCGACGGTCCCACCGGTGCCTGGAACTCCGAGTACGACGCCGTGGTCGTCCACGGCTCCACCCATGTGTGGGTCGACCACAACACCCTCACCGACGGCCGCCACCCCGACAGCACGCTGCCGTCCTACTACGGCGAGGTCTACCAGCAGCACGACGGGCTGCTGGACGTCGTACGCGGCGCCGACCACGTGACGGCCTCGTGGAACGTCTTCAAGAACCACGACAAGACGCTGATGATCGGCAACAGCGACAGCGCCGCCGCGACCGACGCGGGCAAGCTCAGGGTCACTCTGCACCACAACGTGTTCGACGGGATCGTCGAGCGCGCCCCGCGCGTCCGCTTCGGACAGGTCGACGCGTACAACAACCACTTCGTGATCCGGGCGGATCAACCGTACGTCTACTCCTTCGGGATCGGCTTCGAGTCCCGGCTCGTCGCCGAGAAGAACGCGTTCACGCTGACTGGCGGCATCAGCGCGGCCGGGATACTCAAGAAGTGGAAGGACGCGCCCCTCACGGCCCGTGGCAACTACGTCAACGGCCGCCCCGTCGACCTGATCGCCGTACACAACGCGGAGATGCCCGAGGAGGCCCTGCGATCGGGGGCGGGCTGGACGCCGACGCTGCGCACCAAGGTCGACGACCCGCGCGCCCTGCCGGGCATCGTGGGCCACCGCGCGGGTGCCGGAAAGGCCGGTTGACCATGACCGTTCCCCTGCACGGCCCGCACCGTGCGGTCGCTCGCAGATCCCTGCTCGTCGCGGGCACCGGCGCCGCGCTCGCCCTCACCCTGGGCGCCCCCGCGCACGCGACCGCCCGGCAGTCCTTCGGCCGCTACGGCAGCCCGGCCGCGCGTCTCACCCCGCTCACCCTGTACGTCCATCCCGGCGGCGCCGGTGACTTCACCACGGTGCAATCCGCGCTGGACGCCGGCTCCGGCGCCGGGCGGACACTGGTCCTCGCCCCGGGGACGTACCGCGAGACGGTGAACGTCACCGCGGCCCACGCCGGGCTGGCTCTGATCGGCGCGAGCGAAGACCCACGGGACGTGGTGATCGTGTACGACAACGCGGCCGGCACCCCGGTTCCTGGTGGTGGCGGAGCCACCTACGGCACCAGCGGATCCGCAACCACCAGTGTCAGGGCTGCGGACTTCACCGCCCACCGGATCACCTTCGCCAACGACTTCCTGCGCGCGGACCACCCGGTCGTCACCGCCACCCAGGCGGTGGCCGTCAAGGTGACCGGAGACCGCGCGGCATTCCACCACTGCCGCTTCCTGGGCCACCAGGACACGCTCTACGCGGACACCGCCGCCCTGAGCACCTTCGACCGGCAGTACTTCGCGCACTGTTACGTCGAGGGCGACGTGGACTTCGTCTTCGGCCGGGCCACGGCGGTCTTCGAGCACTGCCGGTTCCACACGCTGGACCGGGACGTCGACTTCACCCCCGAGGGCATGGTGTTCGCGCCGTCCACGGCCCGCGCCAACCCGTACGGCTTCCTGGCCGCGAGGTGTCGGATCACCTCCGGCGCCGAGAACGGCGCGTACAAGCTCGCCCGCCCCTGGGTGCCGAGCTCGGACTCCACCGCCTGGCCGTCACTCGTCGTCCGCGACACGGCGATCGGACCCGGAATCGATACCGACGCCCCGTACACCGACATGCGCGAGGCGTACCCGTGGCAGACCATGCGCTTTCGCGAGTACGGGAACGCGGGTCCGGGCGCCGTGGTCAGCGTTCCGGCGAACCGGCCTCAGCTGACCGCCGCCGAAGCGCGGACGCGCTCTCGGGAGAAGTACCTGGGCGACTGGAGGCCGTACCAGCCGCACTGACCGGTCCTGTTGGGCCGCTCGACTCACCAGCATGACGTCGGCCGCCCCGCCCGGAGCACCGGACGGGGCGGCCAAGTCATGCGGTGGCGCGTCGGTTACGGCGCCACCGCCTTGCCGCCGAAGGCCGCGACGAGGCGGCCGTCCGTGGCGAAGGACCATGTCAGGCCGCCGGTGTAGGAGGAGCAGCGGGATCCGTTGGCGCCGGACCAGAACTGGTTCGAGCCGTCGGCGTCACCGATGGTCCTGTCGTTCGGTCCGCTGCCACTGCGGCACGAGACGTTGTCGCGGAACACCGAGGTGCCCGCGTCGAACGAGTAGTTGCGCTGGGTGTTGTCGATGCTGATGTTGTCCGACACGGACATGCTGCCGGGGTTGCTGTTGTAGGTGAAGCCGTGCTTGCCGTTGTGGTAGGCGATGCTGCGCCGGACGACGTGGTTGACCTTGATGTCCTCGCCGCCGAGCTTGTAGCCGTTGCGGTCGCCGTTGGCGTTCACCGTGCCGTCGGAGAGGGTGCCGTTGGCGTAGGCGAGCGAGTCCTCGATGGTGACCGGACCGATGGGGCCGGTGTCCGTCTTGGTGTAGAGGTCCCAGCTGTCGTCGATGTTGTGGTGGGACACGGCGTAGCGGAAGACGTTCCCGGGCCCGACGGTCAGCTTCGCGGCGAAGCCGTCGGCGTCCTCCCCGTCGGAGTCCGCGTTGTCGTGCGACTCCGCGCTCAGGACGAGGTTGTTCGACGGCCACTGGTCGCGCGGGGTGGTGGAGGCCGTCCGCGAGAGCTGCAGCCCCGAGTCCCGGTTGAAGCGCGTCACCGTGCGCTCGATGATGTTGTTGCTGCCTCCGACGAAGATCCCGTTGTCACCGGCACGCTCGACGACGATGCCCTTGACGTGCCAGTACGACGCGTTCACGGCAAGTCCGCGGTTCGCCGGGTCCTCGCTCATGGCCGAGAAGTTCAGCACCGGGGTCTCACCGGGGTAGGCCGACAGCTGGGTGCGGGCACTCGATGTGCCGTTTTTGGCCTGCGGAATGGTGACCGTCTGCGCGTAGCGGTAGGTTCCGCCGCGCAGATGGATCGTTCCGCCGGCGGCGATACGACTGATCGCCGAGGTGAGCGTGGTAGGGGCCGATTGCGTACCGGCCGCGCTGTCGGTGCCGTTCGGCGCCGCGTACAGCGTGGCGCCCGTCGGCGGGGTGGTGTCGCCGGTTTCGACGTCGAGGAAGTCGAGATTGGGCAGGCCGGCCGCTGTGGTGGGGCTGAGCCGGATGGTGTTGCTGCCCGAACTGACGGGGACCGTGAGCGTCTTCGTCACCCATGTCGCCCATGTGCTCGTGCCCTCGAACGACGCCGCCACCGAACCGGCCGCCGAACCGTTCACGGTGACGGTCGCGGGCCGTGCGGTGGCCGTCCCGTTGGCGAAGCGGACCTTCAGTGTTGCCGTGCCCGAGGTGGAGGCGTTCACGGTGAACTGCGCGTAGGCGCCGACCGCGTTGGTGCCGTTGCAGAACCCGCTGCCGGAGTGGCCGGCCCAGTCGGAGTCGATGGTGCCGGTACAGACGGCCGGGGAGCTCTCCGCCTCGTAGCGGGTCGAGGCGGCGGCGGCCGTGCCGCCGGGCAGCACGACGACCGCGCCGGACGCCAGGGCGGCGGAGGCGAGTAAAGACAGTACGGATTTCGATTTCATGGGGTCCTCTGGGGCGGGGTGTGTGACTGTGTGTGACTCTCGGCCGGAAAATAGAAAGCGCTTACTGCAGGGGCCGAGTAAAAGCCGGGCAGACCTGGGGAACAGGTCTGCCCGGCCTCGTCGTACGGGGAGCCGTCTCCGGGCGGGGAGGCTGTTACTCGAGCAGCTCCGCGTACGAGCCCATGGCCAGGGCTATGTCCGCCTGGGCCCAGAACCGGTGGTAGGTGAAGACGGGCGCCGCGCCGCCCGCGAGGTAGGCCTCGACCTTCGGCCAGGCGGGGTCGTTCTGGTAGAAGGTGCGGATCGAGGCGAAGGTGGACGAGGAGTTCACCGTGTCGCCGTTCGGCATGGTGCCGGTCCACGTACTGGGGACGTATACCGGATTGTTGAAGCGGTTGTAGTCGGTCCTGGTCTCCTGGACGGCGACGCCCAGCGGGTCCTGGTGGTGGGCCCACATGCCGTCGAGCAGGGCCTTGGCGACGCGCTTGGCCTCGGCGTTCCCGGACTTCGCCGCGTAGTAGGTCAGGGTCTTGGCGTAGGCGGCGGCGACGCCCACATCGTCGGTGTAGTCGGCGACGGTGACGTGCAGGCCCGCGTTGGCGCCGGGGCCGGCCGCGTTCCAGGTGTCCGGGGCGCCCGACCACTGGAGGGTGGAGGGGATCCGGTAGGTGCCGTCGGGGTTGATCGTGGTCTTCGACAGGGCCCAGCCGACCCATTTGTCGAGCACGGTCTTGGCGTCCGCGTCGCCCGTCTGCCGGTAGTACTCGGCGACCCGCTCCATCGACCAGGCCTGGAAGCCGAACCACTGGTTGGACGCCGGGTCGTGGTACACCGGCTTCTCGTCGTAGAAGAGGCCGTGGAAGGTCGGGGTCCCGGCGGGCGGCTGGGCGTACCTCCCCTGCCAGCTGTTGGTGGCGCCGCCCGCGATGGCGCCCTCGTCCGACTGGAGCCAGCGGTAGAACTCCAGCTGCCGGTCCAGACTGGTCGACCAGTCCGCCGCGCCGGTCGCCGACTTGGGCTTCAGCGGGGCGTACTCGCTGAGCGCGTAGGCGGCGAGCGGGTTCTGGTAGCCGCCGTGCGCGTGGCTGGAGCCGATCCGCCAGGACCAGCCGGCCGACGTGTCGGTGGCACCGCCCCAGGCGTAGTACCAGGACATCAGGTAATGCGCACTGTCCTTGCCGGTGCCGGCGGGGCAGACGGTGGGCCCGACGCAGTTGCCCGACTTCTTGAAGTACTTGTCGAACATGGAGTACCGCAGGTAGTCACCCATCTTGGCCGCCTTGGAGACGGTGCCGGTGACCTGGGTTCCCTTGCCCTGCTCCTTGGCCCAGATGTCGGCCCAGTAGGCGGCCTGGACGGCCCGCGCGTCGGCGTCCGGAGCGTTGGTGAACTTCCACTGCTTGGCGTAGGAGGAGTCCCCGGTGAAGAGGTCCAGGTAGCCGTTCTTGCCGCCGAAGGCGAACTTGTCGCAGGTCGGGTGCGGAACGGTCTCCCAGACCGACTCCTGGGGCCCGCGCTGGAAGGTGTTGATGTAGGAGGGTCCGGTCGCGGTCGGCCCGGCGGAGCACTTGCCGGGCTCGTTGCCGAACCCGTAGACGTTGTCGACGTCCTGGAGCCAGTGCATGCCGTAGATGTCGTCAGTGCCGTACGCGCTCTTCAGCTCGCCCGCGATCGGGTCCGCGCCGGAGGTGACTCCTCCGTCGAGCTTGGCCGGGTACTGCGAGGGCAGGTCGTGCTCCGGGGCGTACGTGGCGGGCTTGGAGGCGTTGTACGAGGAGCCGGTGGGCTGGTCGGCATGGGTGGGGATCATGAACTTCTCCATGGTGTCCCACGCGCCGTTGAACTTGGTCCAGTCTCCGGTGATCTTTCCGTACATCGCCTGGAGCCAGATCAGATAGCTGTACGCCTCCGAGGTCGTCTCGTGCCCCTGGTCCGGGGCCTCGACGATCAGCGTCTCGACGGAGTGGTACGGGATGCCCTCGGGTGAGAAGTAGCCGTTGGCCGGGTTGGTGATCTTCCCGTGGAGGTTGAGGAAGCGGGCGTCGTAGGTGGAGTCGGCAGCCAGCTGGGTGGCGGTGACCTCGGCCTTCGAGTGGCCGGGAGCGGTCGCGGTGAAGACGGCCGAGCCGGTGCCCGTGGACCCGGCGGCGACCGTCACTTTCTGAACGGTGTTCCAGTTCGCCGGGGTGAACGTGAGCGCCGTCGGCGTCGCGGTGAGGTCGGTGTTGCCCGAGGTGCGGGCGACGCTCACCGCGACGTTCGCGGCCGGCTGGGTGGAGAGCTTCAGCTCGAAGGCGCCCGTCTCCCCACGGCGTACCGAAAGCTGCCCGGGGGCGGCGACGAGTGCGGGGCCGGCGGCGACGGTGATGCCGACGGGGGCCGACTCCGCGGAGGCCCCGAGGCTGTCGTACGCCTTGGCGTAGAGGGAGTGCGGACCGGCTCCGAGGCCGGTCGCGCCGAGGGTGAAGGGCGCCGTGGTGTCCGCGCCCAGGAGTGTGGTGTCGCTGTAGAACTCGACCTTGCCGATGGTGGCGCCGTCGGCCGCCGCGGCGGTGGCGGCGAGCGGGACGGGGTCGCCCACGGTGTAGACGGCGCCCGGCGCGGGGCTGGTCAGGACCGCTACCGGGGGCTGGTGGGCCCCCGTGCACGGGGTGCCGTTGACCGCGAAGGAGGTCGGGGCGGCGTTGGTCCCGCTGTAGGTGAACTGGGCGCCGGCGGTGACGGCCGCGCCCGCGGCCACGGTCCGGTTCCAGGCCGCGGCCGCGACGCTGACGGTCTTGCCGGACTGGGACCAGGTGCCGTTCCAGCCGTTGGTCAGCTTCTGGTCGCCGGAGTAGGCGTAGGCGAGGGTCCACCCGTCGAGCGGTGTGGTGGACCGGTTGGTCAGGGTGAGCTCGGCGGTGAAGCCGGAGCCCCAGTCGTTGGCCTTGTAGTCGACGCTGCATTGGACCGCGGCGGCCTCGGCCGTGGTGGCTCCGACGGCGGTCAGTCCGAGCGGAAGGGAGAGGGCTGCGACCATCGCGGTCAGCAGGCTGCGTCGTCTGCGCCCTCTGGGTGACGGGCGTGATGGGGGTGATGGCATGGGGGCGGTTCTCCTCGCGGCTCGGGGAGGTGGGGTGGGCGAGCTTCCGGCTCGGGCGCAAGTCCCGAACCAGTGGGAGCGCTCCCACTCTGCAGACCGGCCCCCACGGCGTCAAGATGTGCGAAGAGTCGAAGCACTTCGACGAGGACTTCGGTCAACTCCTCTGTTCCCTGACGCCAGTTGCCGCCCCGGTCTGACACCGGCCGATGCCCGGCGGCCCTGTGGGCCATGTCGACGACCAGAGTGCCGCCGCCTGTCAGAACGGGCCCGGCCCCGGTCGATTTCGACCGGGGCCGGGCCCGCGTGGGGGTGGGCTCGCGTGGGGTGGCCCGTCAGCAGTTCTTGATGGAGTACACCGGCGACCAGTTCACGCCGACCTGCCCGCCTCCGGGCTGGAAGTGGCTCAGCTCGCCGCCGTTCGAGCCGTACAGGTAGGAGGTGACCCCGCCGGTCTGGGCGTCGAAGTAGAACCCGTTGCCGTCCCAGTTGGACACCGAGTACCGGTGGCAGGCGTTGAGGTAGAAGATCTTCCAGTCCGATGTCGTCGGGTCCCAGACGAGGGTGCACAGGTTCCCGCTGGCGCAGCCGTAGCTGCCGCCCGGCGACACGTGGCCACTGGCGGCCCACGGCGAGATGCCCGGGGAGGCGGCTGCCACGAGGGACGCCGACTGGGCGGCCGCGGGCGCGGCCGGGGCGACCAGGACGCGGCTTGCTGCCGCGGCCTGGCCCGAGGGGACGGCGGCCTGGGCCGACCCGGTGGTGAAGGCTGCCGCGGACAGCATTGCGCAGACGCCGGCCATGCCGAGGATGGAACGCTTGACGCGCATCGTGAACCCCTTGTCAGAGCGGTGTGATGTGCCTCAAGAGTCTCGGAGGTGCCTGCCGGGCAGTACCTCGCAGGTACGAGGTACTGCCCGGGGCGGTCAGCAGTTCGGGACCCAGGCGTGGGAGCGCGGCAGGTCCGCGCCGGTGAGGTTCGCCCTTGTGTGTACCTCCACGCAGCCCAGCCGCTCGCGCTCGCCCGCCTGCGCGTAGTAGAGGACGTCGACCTTGGCCGCTCCCTCCGCAAGGTCGAACCCGTTGTTGTAGACCGAGCGCGGCGCGCGGCGCGCCGTCCACGGGCAGGGGCCCAGCGTGTCGGTCCAGTCGGCGTCCCCGTCGACCCAGGAGCATATTTCGCCCCGCCCGTTCTCTTCCGCGAAGAAGCAGACGGCCCCGCGCCGGCACCGGTCGTACCCCGCTGCCGAGGCTCCCGCGAGGGGCAGCAGACCCGAGCCCCACACGACTCCCAGGCCCGTGAGCGCGGCCGCCCCGGCCGCGATCAGCACGCGACGGCGGCGCCGTGACCCGGCGGCGCGAGGTTCGGAACCACGTTCGGCACTGCGTGGTACCGGGCCTTGCGGGATGGGGGTTTGCGATAGGGGGGTTTGCGGTGCGGAGGTTTGCGGTGCGGAGCTTCGCCGCTCCGGGTCGCACGGGACCGGTCGTACGTACGTCCGGTCGGCCCGGCCGTCGGCCGCCTCCTGCGCCCGGCACCACAGCGACGCCGCGGTGTGCCCGGCCCGGTCCTCGTGTCGCCGCGCCAGGCAGTCGCGGACGATGTCCCGCCAGGGCTCCGGCAGTTCCGGCGACAGTCGGAGTTCCTCGTCGCCCCTGGCGTAGCGCAGCGCCGCGTCCCGGCGGGCGGCGGGCGTGCCGCCGGGCAGCGGCAGCGTGCCCGTCAGGACGACGTGGGCGAGTACGCCGAAGGCCCAGATGTCGGCCGTCGGGCGGATCTTCATCCCGCGTTCGCCGACCTCCGACCAGAGCAGGTCAGGCGGGGTGTAGTCGGGCGTCGCGAAGGCCGGCGCGTACGCGTGGGTTCCCTCCAGTTCCGCCGCCATGTTGAAGTCGCCGAGCCGCGCCGAACCGTCGGGCATCAGCAGGACGTTCCCGGGCTTGAGGTCGCCGTGCACCCAGCCTGCCCGGTGCAGTTGGTCGAGCCCCTCGCAGACCTGGGCGAGGAGGGCGGGACCCGCAGCCGGCACTCCCCGGGCCAGCATGGCGTCGAGGGACCCCTTCGCCTCCTCCAGGACGAGCACGGTGGCGCCGTCGAGTTCGGGACGGCCGGGGTCGTCGACCGTGAGCACCTCGTACATCCGGATCAGCCGGGGCGTGCGCACCCGGCGCAGCACCTCGGTCTCGCGATCGGCGAGCTCGCTCAGGTGGCGCAGCTGGCGCGGGGTGCGGGTGCCGGTCGGCAGGACTTTGAGCGCGGCCCGGCCGGGCAGCCCGGGTTCGGGAACGGCGCGCACGGCCGCGTACACGCTGCCGAAGGCACCGGCGCCCAGCAGACGGCCGGCGATCCAGGGCCCGATCCTGTAGCCCGCCGGGATCTCGAGGGCTCCTAAATGGCCCGCCCGCCCGGTCAACGTGCGCTACCCGGCGGGGAGGCGGAGGCCGGCAGGGCGGCCAGGTCGTCCTCGCCGACCAGGTCGAAGCGCAGGGCGAGCGAGACCAGGGTCTCCTTCTTGCCGACCAGTCGCGGTCCCGGGTCCGCCGTGTCGGGGCCGGGCTTGAGGCGGAGCTTGACCGCGAGGTAGTCGATGTTCCACTGCACGGCGGCGCGGTTCGCGGCGGTCCAGTGCGGCTTGAGCCGTTCGACGACCTGCTCGACGGTGGGCGACGGTGCGTGCGGTTCGCCGCGCAGCCGTGACTCACAGAGCGCGGTGAGGACCAGGAAGTACCGGCTGGAGCGGTCGAGCGGAAAGGAGAGCACGGTCGGCTCCCCGCCGGGCTCGCCGGTCTCGTTCCGGTCGGCGTAGTCGTGGCGGGGTGCCCAGACGTCCAGGGTGAGCAGTTCGGAGCCGGCCGGCAGGACGATCCGGGCGAACTCGAACGGGACGGGTGCGCCCAGTCTTCCGGGCGCGATCTTGATGTGCTCTCCGGCGCCCTCGGGGTTCTCCACCACGTAGGTCGACGAGCGGCTGAGGTTGCTGAGCGACCAGTACGTACCGGTGGCGGTGATCTCCCCCGCCGAGCGCGAGACGCCGGCGTGCGGTACGTGCAGGCCTCCGTCGCCTTCGTTTCCGCGTCCGAACCGGAGGGTCTGCCCCGGTGCCAGGCGGATCTGTGCGGCCGGGGACATGGTGGGCCCCGGAACCACGATGATGCTGTACACGCCGTTTCCTTCCCCCAGAGTGCCGGAGGAAGGTTAGCCAGCGGAATCAATCAGTCCTGTAACGGCGGCGCGTTCTCAGCACTCGCCGCGCCATTGGAAGCTCTGGACGGTCCGGCCGCCGGTGGGCAGATTCCCGCGCCCCTCGCTCCAGCCGTAGTGCAGGCAGGTGCTGCCGCCTTCCGCGAAGTTGACCTGTATGTGGTCGTAACCGGGGTCGGCCGTACCGTTGTTGAAGAAGGACTTGCGCAGGCCGCAGGTGCTGTTGGGCTCGTTCCCGGCGGAGCGACAGACCGTACCGGTGCCGTCGGCGCCCGAATAGAAGCACACGTACCCGGACGGACAGTCCTGCCAAGCGGGCGGTACGCCGGTGCAGTTGCGGCTGGTGACGCCCGTCCAGTCCTTCGAGGGCCCGGCGTACTCCACGCCGTCGAAGTGGACGGGCACCCGGTTGCTCTCGTCGGTGAAGTCGCCACCCGTGGCCAGGTAGCGCTGCTCGTAGTGCAGGTGGGCCCAGCCCGAGGCGCCCGAGGTGCCGATCCGGCCGATCCGGGTGGACGGCAGGACCGGGTCGCCCTTCTTCACGTAGGCCGCCGGGTCGTCCTTCAGGTGGTAGTACGCCGTGAACCATCCGTTGCCGTGGCTGATCTGGATCGTATTGCCGGAGCCGTTGTTCCAGTAGGTGGCGGACACCGTGCCGGCGGCTGACGCCTGGACGGGCAGGCCGTCGGAGCCGGTGTTGCCCTCCACCACCATGTCCAGCGCGGGGTTGTGGGCCCAGGTGTGCATCTCCCATGTCGTACCGCACGGGAACGGCAGCTGGAACGACGGCTTCGCCGCGGCGGTCGCCGCTCGGGCCCCGGCTCCGGCCCCGGTCGCGGCCGAGGCGGGCGCGCCCGCCAGCACCAGTCCCGCCACGCACATCAGCACCACGGCCCGCAGTCCGCGTGGATACCGCAGCATGTCTTCCCCTCCCCGCTCACCTGGACGGCGCCCGGCCGGACGTTGCCCAGCGCCATGGTCGGGGGCGGGATCCGATGACGACACCTCGCGGCTACGAGGGTGCGGGGGCCGTGCTGCACGTCGCCGGCGTCCGGCGGGGGCAACGAAGACCGTCGATAGAGGCTTATTGCAGAGTCGCGTCTGTTTCTTGCGCCAGCTCATAGACTTTCTCCATGTGGAGTCGTAGCGTCCCGCGTTGAGTCACTTCCGCTCCCCGCCGATCGAGCCGCAAGGACGTGCGTGCCCGTGCCCCAGTCGCCACAAAGCCCTCCCCCGACGCCCGAGCAAGTCCGCTTCCTCAGACGGCGGGCCAGCGCCGTCTTCCTCGCCCTGGCCCTCACCGGAACCGCGGCCCTGACCGCCCTGAGCTTCGGCGCCGCCCCCGCGGCGCACGCCGCCGGGGTGCCCGCACCCTCGCCGATCGGCATAGCCGGGCGGGGCGCGAGCGTGCCGTTCACCGAGCTGGAGGCCGAGTACGCGGCCACCAACGGCACCTTCATCGGCCCCGACCGGCTCTACGGGCGGCTCCCGTCGGAGGCATCCGGCCGGCAGGCGGTGACACTGAACGCGGTCGGCCAGTACGTCGAGTTCACTCTGACCAAGCCCGCCAACGCGATGTCCCTGCGCTACAGCCTCCCGGACACCGGCGACGGGAAGGGGCGCGACGCGACGCTGGACGTCCGGGCGAACGGGCAGTCCGTGAAGAACCTTCCCGTCACCTCCAAGTACAGCTGGTACTACGGCGGTTACCCCTTCAACAACAACCCGGGTGACACCAACCCGCACCACTTCTACGACGAGTCCCGCACCCTGCTGGGCTCCACCTACCCCGCCGGCACCAAGATCCGCGTACAGGTGACCTCGACCGCCCAGTCCCCCGCCTTCACCATCGACCTGGCCGACTTCGAGCAGGTCGCCCCGGCCGCCGGCAAGCCGGCCGGGGCGCTCGACGCCGTCGCCGACTTCGGCGCGGACCCGACCGGTGGCACCGATTCGACGGCCCGCATGCAGGCTGCCGTCAACGCGGGACAGGCCCAGGGCAAGACCGTCTACGTCCCGCCGGGCACCTACACCCTCTACGACCACGTCGTCGTGGACGGGGTCACCGTCCAAGGTGCGGGCCCCTGGCACACGGTCTTCGGCGGGCGCGACCCGGTGAACCGCAACCGCGCCGCCGGCTTCTACGGCAAGTACGTCCCCGGCGGGGGCTACACCGGCCCGGTCCGGTCGCACGAGGCGAACGGACCGAGCAAGAACGTCACCCTCAAAGACTTCGCGATCATCGGCGACATCGGCGAGCGGATCGACGACGACCAGGTCAACGCCGTGGGTGGGGCGATGTCCAACTCCACGGTGGACAACCTCTGGATCCAGCACGTGAAGGTCGCCGCCTGGATGGACGGCCCGATGGACCACTTCACCATCCAGAACAGCCGTTTCCTCGACATGACGGCGGACGGCGTGAACTTCCACACCGGTGTCACGAATTCCCGCGTCACCAACACTTTCGTGCGCAACGCGGGTGACGACGGCCTTGCATCCTGGCCCCAGGACAAGCCGAACACCAACATCAGCTTCGACCACAACACGGTCGTCCTGCCGATCCTGGCGAACAACATCGTCACCTACGGCGGCAGGGACTTCACCATCTCGGACAACGTCATGTCCGACACCATCAGCAACGGCGGCGGCCTGCACATCGCCAACCGCTACCCGGGGGTCGACTCCGGCAAGGGCACCGCGGTCGCCGGCACCATCACCGCCGCGCGCAACACCCTCATCCGCACCGGGAACAGCGACTTCAACTGGAACTTCGGGGTCGGCGCGATCTGGTTCTCCGGCCTGAACGAGGGCGTGCAGGGCGCCAGCATCAAAATCTCCGACACGGACATCCTGGACTCCTCGTACGCGGCGATCCATTCGATCGAGGGCCCCATCAGCGGGGTGGAGTTCACCAACATCAACATCGACGGGGCCGGGACCTACGCCATCCAGGCGCAGTCCAACCTCGCCGCGAAGTTCACCCAGGTCACCGCCAAGAACATCGCCCAGTCGGCGACCCCGATCCACAACTGCATCGGCACCGGCCTCCAGATCACCGACGGCGGCGGCAACTCCGGCTGGAACACCGGACAGACGTGCTCCGGCCTGTGGCCCGCGCCGGTGTGGACGAACGGCGGCGTGCCCAGCGATCCGACGACGCCTCCCACCACACCCCCGACCACCCCGCCCACGACACCCCCGACCACGCCTCCCACCACTCCGCCGACCACTCCGCCGAACGGCAACCTCGCCCAGGGCCGGCCGGCCACCGCTTCCTCGGCCGTGCAGTCGTTCTCGGCGTCCAACGCCGTCGACGGCAACGCCTCCACCTACTGGGAGAGCAACGGCAATTCCTTCCCGCAGACCCTGACGGTGGACCTCGGCGAGACCAAGCAGATCGGCAAGATCACCCTCAAGCTGCCGCCCTCCGCCGACTGGGCCACGCGCACCGAGAACCTCGCAGTGCTCGGCTCCACCGACAACGCCGCCTGGTCCACGCTGCGCGCCGCAGCGGGCGTCACCTTCAACCCCGCCTCCGGCAACGCCGCATCGATCACCCTGGACGCGGCCAACGTCCGCTACGTCCGGCTGAACGTCACCGGCAACACCGGCTGGGCGGCCGGACAGATCTCCGAGTTCGAGGTCTACGCGGCCGACGGCGGCCCGACGGCCCCGCCGACCACCCCGCCGCCGACGACCCCGCCGGCCGGCACCAACCTCGCGCAGGGCAAGAGCGCCACCGACACGACCCACACCCAGGGCTACGTGGCCGGCAACGTCACCGACGGGAACGCCGGCAGCTACTGGGAGAGCAACAACAACGTCTTCCCGCAGTCGCTCAGCGTCGACCTCGGCGCCACGCAGACCGTCGGACGACTGGTGCTGAAACTCCCCGCCTCCTGGGGAACCCGCACCCAGACCCTCTCCGTACTCGGATCCACCGACAACGCGGCCTGGTCGACGCTGAAGGCCTCCGCCACCTACACCTTCACGGAGGGATCCAACACGGTCACCGTCACCCTTCCCGCGTCCGGCGTCCGCCATCTGCGCCTGACCTTCACCGGCAACACCGGCTGGCCCGCCGGCCAGCTGTCGGAACTCGAGGCGTACGGCTCGTAGCCCGTCCGCACGCCGCACACCGAGGCCGGCTCGGGTTTCCTCCGGGCCGGCCGTCCGGGTATCAGGCCTCGGCGGCCCCGTGCACCCGGCCGGTTACTGCACCTGGCCGGCGAGCGCCTTCGCCAGGGCGCTGACGCGCCCGCTGTCCTGCGCACCGGGGCTGTCCCCGACCGCGACGACCAGGAAAGCGTCGCCCTCACCGTCGAGCTTCAGCCGCACGGCGGCGAGGTTCCCGCTCGCGGCGACGACCGGCTTGCCGGCTGCGGCATCTCCGGCCTGCTTCAGGTAGGCGGTCAGGGCTTCGAGGTCCATCCCCGCCCGCTGCTGGATCACCGGGGCGAGGGGGTTGATCGCCTGCCGGTCTCGCGTCGCAGCGGTGTGCACCACGACGTCCTCCCGGCCGATGAGGAAATCGCAACTCACCAGGGCCCCGGGATTCTGCGCCAGCGCCTCCTCGGGCCGGGCCCGCTTCCCGCCTTCGGCGCTAGCGACCGGCTCGTCACCGCCGTCCGCGTGCCCCGGCCGGGCCTCGCCCTCCAGACCGGCGGCCTTCGCCGCCTTGGCAATGTCGTAGGAGAGCGGGCAGGCGTCCGCCCCCTTGGGGTCCATGGAGTCCGCGGTCTCGGTAAGCCCGCTCAGACTCAGCGGTGTCGCACCGCCGCTCTGACAACCGGCCAGCACGGCCGCAGCTGTCACGGCCGCAATCATCAAACCGTAGCGACGGTGTGTCACGTCCGCGTCCTCAGCTCTCGTCCCGCCTGTGCCCTTCGCCCTCCGATCATAGGCAGGGCGCGAACACGCCCCGGCGAGGTCGTCCGCCTGCCTCGCCGACGGTCGAAGAGAAGGGCAACTCCAGAGCCGCGTCCTCACTCCCTGTCAGGGGGCCGGGGTGGGGCCCCCTGCAATTCCGCGGCCGCCCCTCCCGCGTTCACGACCGCCGTGTCGGTCCGGTTCTGGCTGATCCACGGAACTCCTCAAACAGGGCGGCCTTCCCTCCCAATAGTCCCGAAAATGAGGAATTAATACCTGGCTGAAGAAGTGGACGGATCGGCAGGCCATGGATACGACCCCATCACTGCGCCGACGGCATCCAACAAGCCGAAAGTCACGACCTCGAAGGACCTAAGCCCCCCGGCCGCCAGCGCCGACAAGCCGCCGTCACCCCCATCCACGACAGCGCCGGACACATCGCCAAGACCGCGCTGGAGGCTGTCCGCCTCAGCCATTGGGACGAATTGCCCTATGGCACGCACCACACGCGCTTACGCCCGAGGCCGCCGATCACGCCATTGACGAGCCCAACACCCCCCAAACAAAGGGTGTCCGGGCCCCCTGGGCAGAAACTCCCTCCTCGGTAGCATCCGGCCGGATAGGTATTAAACACCCGCATAATGGGGCGGACTCCAAAAGCATCCGGCCCCTGGTCGAGCATTGGCGACCGGGCTCGGCTCGTTGCTGCGGTTCGACGCCGCCTCGGGCTGCCGCAGTGAAAGGGCACGTACATGGGGGCCAGGCATCAACGTCCCGCGCCATCGCGCAGGACCTTCCTGATCGGGTCCGCAGCCGCCGTGGCGATGATCGGCGGCAGGGTGTTCGCTTCCAGATCGGGTGATGCGGGCGGGGAAGGCGGCAAGGACGGCTCCGACGGACCGACCACGCACGCCGAGAGCCGCGAGTCCGTGATGCAGATCGTCGCGCACCCGGACGACGACCTGTTCTTCATGAACCCGGACACGGACCACTCGATACGCTCCGGCCGGCCCATGGTGTCCGTGTACGTGACGTCCGGGGAGGCCGACGGTGTGAACGCTCCCGGGCACGAGACACCGGGCCACCCCATGCCGCCCACCAACCGGGCGCGGTACGCCGAGGCCCGGCAGAACGGCATACGCGCGGCGTACGCCCAGATGGCGACCGGTGACAAGACCAGCCCCTGGATCCGCACCTCCATATCCACCGGCGACGGCGGCACTGCCGAGTTGGACACCCTCCGGGCACAGCCTCAGATCAGCCTGGTCTGGATGCAGATGCGCGAGGCCCGCGAGATGTACAAGAACGTGCCGCACAGCTTGCGCGGTCTGTGGAACGGCGAGACCACCGCCTTGGAGCCGATCCTCACCTCCAACACGCCCGCCAAACCGGTCAGTTATACGAAGGACCAGCTCGTCGCGGCACTCGTGACGCTCATGCGGCAGTTTCGCCCCACTCACGTGCGCACCCTGGACCCCAGCCCGGCCCGAGAGGGCGCGAAGCACCAGATCGTCGACCATCAGGACCACGTCTTCAGCGCGCGCTTCGCCCAGGCCGCGCTGCGGAAGTACGCCGTAGCTACGGACCGCCCGAGCTTCACCGTCCAGACCTACCTCGGCTACAACACCAGTTATCTGCCGCACGCTCTCGACAAGGCCGTCGCGGACGCGAAGGCGGACACGGTGAAGACCTACGCGTGGATGGACCCGAACGACAACTACTGCAACAGCCCGGCCGGCTGCGGAGACCGCAAGGTGTCCGATCGCCCCTACGGCAACAACTGGGCCCAGTCCATCCGGTACTCCCGCGCCAACTCCACGAGTTGGCTGCAGATGGGCAAGGACGGCAGCCTGTGGGCCATGGGCGTGCTCGACCAGAAACTTGCCGTCTGGCACAAGACGCGCGGCGAGGAGGGCTTTTGGAGCGGGCCGAAGTTGGTGGCGGCGGACGGGCCGCTCGACACCGGAGTCACCTCGGCGCTGCTACGCGACGGACGCATCGCGGTGTTCGGCATCCGCACCCACCTCGGCAAGGGCGCCGAGTACCGCCGTGACGTCGTGACAGCCGTACAGCAACGGCCCGGAGGCGAGTTCGGTCCGTTCCGGTCACTCGGTACGCCGACGCGCAGCGGCACCACCTCCCTGTCCGACCTGTCGGCCCCTGCGCCCGCCGTGGACGGCTCGGGGCAGCTCACCGTGTTCGTACGCGGCGGAGATCTCAGGCTGTACGCGATCGAGCAGACCCTCTCCGGGCAGTGGTCGGACTGGATCGACTTGGACGGCAGCGGCCTGCACGGCGACCCGGTCGCCACGACCGACAGCAGCGGATGTGTCCACGTCGTCGTCGCCACTCCGGAGTCCGTGCTGACCTGGGCACAGCCGAAGCCGGGAGCCGCCATGCCGAAGCGGCCCACACCTAGCGGGTTGCCCGCGAGCACGGTCGCCGGGCTGTCCGTATGCGCCGACGGTGACGGGATCCGGGTGTTCTTCCGCAAGCCCGATTCCGGCGCCGTGCAGACGGCCGTGCTCGACGGCTCCGCGCGTCCGGTCGTCGTCGACCTGGGCGGAGTCGGCGGCTACGGCGCCGTCGGCCTCTGCGGTCAGGCCATCGCCGGCCGCGGCCCCAACGGCTCGCTCGGCACTGCCTCGGTCGGCAGCGGCCGGACCCGGTGGGCCACCGCCGAACTGCTCATCGCGGGCGCCCCGGCCGGAGCCGGCGGTGTACTCGTCGCTCTGGGCTTGGACGGCAAGCTGTACTGGGCCAAGGCGTCCGAGGTGAACTCGGCCGCGGGGCCGTGGAAACGCGCCACCACTGAGAGCGTCCGCCAGTAGGTGATGAGAAGAGGGTGTTGCCTATCCGGCCGGAGCGGGGAGAGACTGCTTGCGAGCCGGGAGCAGGTGCGCCCGTGACAGCAGCCGAACCGGAGCACGTCGCCTGGTTGGCCGAGAGGCAGCTGGCCCGAGCCTGGCCGACCATCCGGGCGACCTGCCTGTACGCCACCGCGAATGCCAATGGAGTCCGCAACAACCTCCATGCATCGCGCTCCACTTGGGGTGAGACGAAGTGGCGCACGTACCACCCCGCTGACGTCGCCCGGGTGGCCGGGGCGATCGCCGACGGCACCGCGGAGCTCCAGCCGCGGGCCGGCCACCTTGCCACTCTCGCGATCGGCCGGTTCGACCTCTGCGGATCTCGGGCAGGCCGCTCGGCGCACTGCCGCACACCTGGCTGGAGAGAGACGGCCTACGGCAGGATCGAGTCCACGTAGCCGCCGTCCGCGCGGAGCGCTCCGCCCGTGGTCGCCGAGGCGAAGGGGGAGCTGAGGTAGACGACCATGTTCGCGATCTCCTCCGGCTCGATCAGCCGGCGCAGCAGCGACTGCGGACGGTGCAGGCGCATGAACTCGCGCTGCGCCTCCTCCCAGGGGAGGTTCCGGTCGACCAGCTCGTACACGAAGTCCTCCACCCCGCCCGTGTGCGTGGGGCCGGCGATGACGGAGTTGACGGTCACGCCCGTTCCGGCGGCTTCCTTCGCGAATCCCCGGGCCACCGCGAGCAGCGCCGTCTTGGACATGCCGTAGTGGATCATCTCGGCCGGGATGACCACCGCCGAATCGCTCGCGATGTTCAGGATCCGGCCCCAGAAGCGCTCGACCATCCCCGGCAGGTAGTGCCGCGTCATCCGGATGGCGGTGAGCACGTTCATCTCGAAGAAGCGGCGCCACTCGTCGTCGTCGATCTCCAGGGCCGGCCGCGGGCCGAAGACGCCGAGGCTGTTGATCAGGATGTCGGCGTGCGGGACGGCCCGGAAGACGGCCGCGGCGCCCTCGTCGGTGGAGATGTCGCCGGGTGCGGCGAACAGCTCGCCGCCGGCCTCGCCCAGCCGCTTCACGGCCTCGTCGACGGATTCCCTGCGGCGGCCGTTGACGGCCACCCGGGCGCCTGCGGCGGCCAGGCCCGAGGCGATGGCCGCGCCGATGCCCTGGGTCGATCCGGTGACCAGTGCCGTCTTTCCGGTGAGGTCGATGAGCACGGAGATTACCTACCCGTCTGCCGCCGTGCGGCTGGCTTGGCTGTCGTTCCCGTTTCGCCTTCCCCGTTGCGCCCGATTTCCCACATATGGTGCGCGGGTGGTTCCCCGGCGACTCCTCCAGGGCCCCGCAGGTGCACACCGCCGCGGACTGGGCAGGCGTGCACAGGACCTGGTGGACCTCAGAAAGGACGAAACCGTGACGCGACCGAGGATCCTCGTGGTGGGCGCGGGCTTCGCAGGCGTGGAATGCGTACGCCGCCTGGAACGCAGCCTGTCCCCCGGCGAGGCCGACATCTGCGTGGTCACTCCGAACTCCTACCAGTTGTACCTGCCCCTCCTCCCCCAGGTGGCCTCCGGCGTCCTGACCCCGCAGTCCATCGCCGTGTCCCTGCGCCGCAGCAGCCGGCACCGTACGCGCATCGTTCCAGGAACGGCGATCGGCGTCGACACCAAGGCCAAGGTCGTCATCGTCCGCAAGATCACCGGCGAGGTGATCGACCAGGCCTACGACCACCTCGTGCTGGCGCCCGGCAGCGTCACCCGCACCTTCGACATCCCGGGGCTCCTGGAGCACGCGCGGGGCATGAAGACTCTCGCCGAGGCCGCGTACCTGCGGGACCACGTCATCGCCCAGCTCGACCTCGCGGACGCCAGCCAGGACGATGCCGAGCGGGCGGCCCGGCTGTGCTTCGTCGTGGTCGGCGGCGGATACGCGGGCACCGAGACCGCCGCGTGCCTCCAGCGGCTGACGCACCATGCGGTGAAGCGGTACCCGAGGCTGGACGCCCGGCAGATCAGCTGGCATCTCCTGGACATGGCGCCCAAGCTGATGCCCGAGCTGGGCGACTCCCTGGGCCGCGCGGCGCTGGAGATTTTGCAGCGCCGCGGTATCCAGGTGTCGCTGGGGGTCAGCGTCGCCAAGGCGGGGCCGCAGGAGGTGACGCTGACCGACGGGCGGACCCTGGCGACCCGGACCCTGATCTGGACGGCCGGTGTCGCGGCGAGTCCGCTGATCGGGACGATGGACGCGGAGACCGAGCGGGGGCGGCTGGTGGTGACTCCGCAGATGACGGTGGCGCAGGCGCAGGGCGTGTTCGCCCTGGGCGACGCCGCCGCCGTCCCGGACCTGGCCAAGGGCGGGACCGGGGCCATCTGCCCGCCGACCGCGCAGCACGCGTTGCGTCAGGGGCGCGTCCTGGCCGACAACGTGATCGCCTCGCTGCGCGGGCAGTCGCTGCGGTCGTACGTGCACAAGGACCTCGGCCTGGTCGTCGACCTCGGTGGCACCGACGCCGTGTCCAAGCCGCTGGGCATCCCGCTGCGCGGGCTCCCGGCCCAGGCGGTGGCCCGGGGATACCACTGGTCGGCGCTGCGCACGAACGTGGCCAAGACCCGGGTGATGACCAACTGGCTGCTGAACGCGGTGGCCGGGGACGACTTCGTCCGTACCGGTTTCCAGTCCGCGAAGCCGCCCGCGCTGCGGGAGTTCGAGGACATCGACATGTACCTGACGCCGGCGCAGGTCCGGGAGCACACGCGGAGTCTGCGTACCGCCGGCTGACCGGAGCGGGGCGGCGCCCCGTTCGCCCCGAGTGCAACGACCCACCAGAGTTGTCCGCGCCGCTCGCCCGAGGGGAGCGGCACCCCCAGGAAAGGAACCCGACGTGCCGACTGCGCTCTCCGACGACCTCAGAAAGCTCATCGACGACACCCCGGTCTTCGCCTCCGTCGCGACGATCCAGCCCGACGGCAGCCCCCAGGTGTCCGTCACGTGGCTCGGTCGCGACGGCGACGACCTGCTGTTCTCCACCACCGTCGGGCGCCGCAAGGAGAAGAACCTGCGCCGCGATCCGCGCGTCACGGTGCTCATCAACCCGCACAACGCCCCCTACACCTACGCCGAGGTGCGCGGCACTGCGGAGCTCACCACGGAGGGCGGGCAGGAGCTGATCAACGACCTCTCCCGCAAGTACACCGGCAAGGACTACGCCGACTTCAACCCCTCGTCCGCGGGAGACAGCGAACGCGTCGTCGTCCGCATCACCCCGCGCAAGGTCGTCGGCTCCCTCTGAGAACCGCCGCGATCCGGTTCGCTCCGCTCCGCCGCCCCGGCCCTCCGGGGCGGCGGGCGCCGGCCCCGGCGAGGGGCCCCAGCGCCGGCGCCCGCCGGTACGTGATCAACGGCCGCCCCTCCTGGTCCGGAGCGAGGGGCGAGGGGCGAGGGGCGAGGGGCGCACGGGCTCCTGCGGAAACGTCCCGTAATGCGCCCCTCCGGCAGGCTTCACGCCGCAGGTCTCCCCTGCTTTGCTGTCCGCGGGGCCGCCCGAATCGCGTGCGCCCGCGTACCTCCAAGCAGGAGGAAATGTGGAAGACTCCGGCACCTCCACCGCCTTGATACCGCTCCTGGAGCGCATCTCCCTGGACGCCGACGATGCGACGTCCCGACGGGTCGACCTGCCCGACGGATCCCGTGTGTGGCTGGTAGGCGACTACGACGACGCGCGGACGGTGCTGACCGACCCGCGATTCTCCGCCGACGACCAGATCCCCGGATACCCCTGCCTGCTCCCCGCCCCGCCGCGGCCCGGAGCGTTGTCGTTCCTGCGGATGGACGCACCGCAGCACGGCCGGGTGCGGCGCGTACTGACCCCCTCGTTCACCATGCGGCGCATCGAGAAGATGCGTCCGGGCATCGAGGACGCGACCCGTCGGCTCATCGAGGACATGCGGGAGGAGGGGCCACCGGTCGACCTCGTCGACCGGTTCGCCCTTCCCCTCCCCTCCCTGGTGATCTGCCAACTGCTCGGAGTCCCCTACGAGGACCACGGCGCGTTCCAGGAGCACAGCCGCGCCTTCCTCAGCACCGACGGCACCGCCGAGGAGGCCACCGCGGCGCTCACCGCGCTCGGTGACTACATCCGCACGCTGGCCCTCAGGCGGCGCACCGAGCCCGCGGACGACCTGCTCAGTACGGCCGTCCAACAGCAGGAGGCGGCCGGGATGACGGACGAGGACGTCGTCGCGATGGCGCGGCTCCTGCTGATCGCCGGGCACGAGACGACGGCGAACATGCTCGGGCTGTCCGTGCTGACGCTCTTCGAGCACCCCGACCAGTTGAGCGCCCTGCGCCGGGACCCCGCGCTCGTGAAGCCCGCGGTCGAGGAACTCCTGCGCCACCACTCCATCGTGCGCACCGCCCTGGGCCGGGTCGCCCTCGCCGACGTGCTCCTGCCGGGCGGACGGACGGTGAGGGCGGGCGAGGGCGTCGTCCTCGGAATCAAGCGCGCCAACCAGGACGACAGGTTCCTCACCGGCCCCGGCGGCGACGGCGTGGACATCCACCGCGAGGTACGCGGTCACCTCTCGTTCGGCTACGGAATGCACCAGTGCATCGGCCAGACGCTGGCCCGCCTCGAACTCCAGGTGGCCCTCACCGAACTGCTCCGCGCCTTCCCCGGCCTTCGCGCCGCCTGCCCGCTGGAGGACATCCGCGTCCGCCACACCGCCGTCATCCTGGGACTCCACACGCTCCCCGTGGCCTGGTGAGCCCCTCGCCCGGCCCTCCCCCGCCCCGCCGCACGGAGCCACTTCACCGCGTCGTCATCGGCTTGCAGCTGAGCCACGACCAGACTTCGGACACGAGCATGCGCAGGCCCACGAGAACGTCATTTTCAACTCCTCACACCTCGGGAGGGGCGAGTCGCCCGAGCTCCGCCTCCGTGGATGCGAGGAGTTCGTTCCAGGACGCCTCGAACTTCTCGACGCCCTCCTTCTCCAGCAGCTCCACGACCTCCTCGTAGGAGATGCCGAACTTCTCTACGGCGTCGAGATCGGCGCGCGCCTGCTCATAGGTGCCGGCGACCGCGTTGCCGTGGATGTCACCGTGGTCGGCGGTCGCCTCCAAGGTGGCCTCCGGCATGGTGTTGACCGTGCCAGGCGCCACCAGTTCGTCGACGTACAGCGTGTCCTTGAGCGACGGGTCCTTCACGCCGGTCGAGGCCCACAGCGGACGCTGCTTGTTGGCCTTCGACTTCTCCAGGGCCGCCCAGCGCTCGCCGGCGAACGTCTCTTCGTACGCCTGGTAGGCCAGCCGCGCGTTGGCGAGGGCAGCCTTGCCCTTGAGGGCCTTGGCCTCGTCGGTGCCGATGCCGTCGAGGCGCTTGTCGATCTCCGTGTCCACACGGGACACGAAGAACGACGCCACCGAATGGATCGTGGAGATGTCCAGGCCGGCACCCTTCGCCTTCTCCAGGCCCGCCAGGTAGGCGTCCATGACCGCGCGGTAACGCTCCAGGGAGAAGATCAGCGTGACGTTGACGCTGATGCCCAGCGCGATCGTCTCGGTGATCGCCGGAAGGCCCGCCCTGGTGGCGGGGATCTTGATGAGCGTGTTCGGCCGGTCCACCAGCCACGCGAGCTGCTTGGCCTCGGCAGCCGTCGCGTCCGTGTTGTGGGCCAGCCGGGGGTCGACCTCGATCGACACCCGGCCGTCCTGCCCGCCCGTCGCGTCGAAGACCGCGCGCAGGATGTCGGCGGCGTCGCGGACGTCCGCCGTCGTGATCATGCGGACGGCCTCCTCGACCGTGACGCGTCGGGCGGCGAGGTCGCCGAGCTGCTGCTCGTACCCGTCACCCGACGAGATCGCCTTCTGGAAGATGGAGGGGTTGGTCGTGACGCCCACCACCTGGCTCCGGTCGATCAGCTCGGCCAGGTTGCCGGAGGTGATCCGCTTGCGCGACAGGTCGTCGAGCCAGATCGCGACGCCTTCGTCGGAGAGGCGCTTGAGTGCGTCTGTCATGAGAGTTCTTTCTCCTGCTTCTCGTCGTGTACGTGCGTCAGTCCTGGGCGGCGGCGATGGATTCCCGGGCGGCCGCGGCGACCGCGTCCCCCGTGAAACCGAACTCCCGGAACAGCACCTCGGCATCCGCAGAAGCACCGAAGTGCTCCAGCGACACGATGCGGCCCGCCTCGCCCACGTACTTGTGCCACGTCAGCCCGATGCCGGCCTCGACCGCGACACGCGCCTTGAGCGAAGGCGGCAGCACCGACTCCCGGTACCCCTGGTCCTGCTCCTCGAACCACTCCACGCACGGCATCGACACGACACGCGTCGGCACGCCGGCCGCCTGGAGCTGCTCGCGGGCCGCGACGGCGAGCTGCACCTCGGAACCGGTGCCGATCAGGACGACCCGGGCCTCGCCGTCCGCCTCGAAGAGCACGTACCCGCCCTTGGCCGCGTCCTCGTTCGCGTCATACGTCGGCACTCCCTGGCGGGTCAGCGCCAGACCGTGCGGAGCGCCCTTGCCGAACTCCTTGGTCCACCGCTTGAGGATCTCGCGCCAGGCGATGGCCGTCTCGTTGCCGTCGGCAGGGCGGACCACGTTCAGGCCGGGGATGGCCCGCAACGCGGCGACGTGCTCGACCGGCTGGTGGGTCGGACCGTCCTCGCCCAGGCCGACGGAGTCGTGCGTCCAGACGTACGTCACCGGCAGGTGCATCAGCGCGGACAGCCGGACGGCGTTGCGCATGTAGTCGGAGAACACCAGGAAGGTGCCGCCGTAGACGCGGGTGTTGCCGTGCAGCGCGATGCCGTTCATCTCCGCGGCCATCGAGTGCTCGCGGATGCCGAAGTGCACGGTCCGGCCGTACGGGTCCGCCTCGGGAAGCGGGTTGCCCTCCGGGAGGAACGACGACGTCTTGTCGATCGTGGTGTTGTTCGAGCCTGCGAGGTCGGCGGAACCGCCCCACAGCTCGGGAATCACCGCGCCGAGCGACTGCAGGACCTTGCCGGACGCCGCACGGGTGGCGACGACCTTGCCGGTCTCGAAGACCGGGAGCTCCTCTTCCCAGCCCGAGGGCAGAGTGCCCGCGGCGATGCGGTCGAACTCCGCCGAGCGCTTCGGATCGGCGGCACGCCAGGCAGCCAGGCGCTCGTCCCACTCGCCCCTGGCCTCGCGGCCGCGGTCGCCGAGCGAACGGGTGTGGGCGAGGACCTCGCCGGAGACCGCGAAGGTCTGCTCCGGGTCGAAGCCGAGTACCCGCTTGGTCGCGGCCACCTCTTCGTCGCCGAGCGCCGAGCCGTGGGCGGCCTCGGTGTTCCGTGCGTTCGGGGCGGGCCAGGCGATGATCGAGCGCATCGCGATGAACGACGGCCGCGGGTCGGCCTCGGCCGCCTTGACCGCCGCGTACAGCGCGGCCGGGTCGAGGTCACCGTCCGCCTTCGGTTCGACGCGCTGGACGTGCCAGTTGTACGCCTCGTACCGCATGCAGGTGTCCTCGGAGACGGCCGTCTCGGTGTCGCCCTCGATCGAGATGTGGTTGTCGTCCCACAGCAGGATCAGGTTGCCGAGCTTCTGGTGGCCGGCCATCGAGGAAGCCTCGGCGGAGATGCCCTCCTGGAGGCAGCCGTCGCCGGCGATGACGTAGACGCGGTGGTCGAAGGGGCTGTCGCCCGCTCCGGCCTCGGGGTCGAAGAGACCGCGCTCGTAGCGTGCGGCCATGGCCATGCCCACCGCGTTGGCGACCCCCTGGCCCAGCGGGCCCGTGGTCGTTTCGACGCCCCTGGTGTGCCCGTGCTCCGGGTGGCCGGGGGTCTTGCTGCCCCAGGTGCGGAACGCCTTCAGGTCGTCCAGCTCCAGACCGAATCCACCCAGGTAGAGCTGGATGTAGAGGGTCAGGGACGCGTGGCCCGCGGACAGGATGAACCGGTCGCGGCCGGTCCACTCCGTGTCAGCCGGGTCGTGCCGCAGCACCTTCTGGAAAAGGGTGTAGGCGGCGGGAGCGAGACTCATGGCCGTGCCGGGGTGGCCGTTTCCGGCCTTCTGCACGGCGTCCGCGGCCAGGAGGCGGGCGGTGTCGACGGCTCGCTGGTCCAGTTCGGTCCACTCGAACTCTCTGGTGATCGGCTGCGTACTCACCCTGGGTCAGGGCTCCTCTCCACACATCAAAATCTGGTCATTTACGTTTACATGAACGCGAAATATCGGAGCCGATCGGGGCACGGGCCGCCGAGTTCGGTAGGCGGGCAGACGGCGAAATCTCGGGCGCAATGATGTCGGCGCGCTTCCGGATGGTCAGCCCTGCGCGGTGAATCGCAGGACTGTCCTCGATCGGTACTCGTCATCGGGCCTGAGTACAGGGGACGGGTCACCCGGGCGGTTGGGCGAGTTGGGGAAGTGCTGGGTCTCCAGCGCGAGGCCGGCACCCGCTCGGTAAGGTGCGCCGCCCTTGCCGACGACGGTTCCGTCGAAATGACCGGCCGTGTAGACCTGCAGGCCAGGCTCGGTGGTCAGCACCTCCATGCGTCGGCCCGAGGCCGGCGCATGGAGAACGGCAGCCCTGCGCAGCACGTCATTGCCGTGCGGACTCAGCACGAAATTGTGGTCGTACCCGCCGAGCGCCTGCGTCGGCCGGCCGTCCGGGCGGGCCACCGCCTCGGCGATCCTGAGGGGTCGGCGAAGGTCGAACGCCGTACCGGAGACGGGGCGGGGGTTTCCGATGGGGATGAGGTCCTCGCCGACCGGGGTGTAGTGGGCGGCGTCGACGGCGAGTTCGTGATCGAAGATGTCGCCGGCGCCCTCTCCCTCGAGGTTGAAGTAGGCGTGATTCGTCAGGTTGACCACGGTGGCCGCGTCGGTGACCGCCGCGTAGGAGATCGACAGCTCGTTGTTCCGGTCGATGAGATAACTGACCGTCACGTCCAGGTTCCCGGGGAACCCCTGGTCGCCGTCAAGGCTGCGGAGGTGGAGGAGCACACCGGTTCGCTCCGGGGTGTGGACGCTCTCGGCCTCCCAGATGCGGGTATCGAACCCTTCGGCTCCGCCGTGCAGACAGTGTCCGCCGTCCTGCGTGGTCAGCTGGTGGAGTTTCCCGTCCAGGGTGAACCGGCCATTCGCGATGCGGTTGGCGTAGCGACCGACAGTGGCACCGAAGTACCGGGCGGCGGTCATCGACTGGACCGGGTCGCGGGGAGCCAGGACGACGTCGGCCATATTGCCGTACCGGTCCGGCGCCCACAGCTCGTGGAGGCGGGCACCTCGAGTGTGCACCTCTGCCAGGAGCCCACCGGGGAATCCAAAGGTCCATCGCCGGCCGGAATCCGTAGCGGGACGGCAGACCGGCGGCCCTCCGGTGAAGTGGGGAGGGGACGGGTTCATTTGGCTCCTCAGGCAAGACGGAAAAGGGCTCGATGCTTTCGTCGTGGGTGCGGTCTCTGCCTCTGTGGGGGTGGGGGGTTGGGAGGCAGGTGCTGGTTGTGTGGGGGTTAGTACTGGCGTTGGGGGAGGGCCTTTTTGGCTTGTTCGGTGGTGAAGGTGGTTTCTTCGGTGATGACGCGCTGGGGGACTTGTTCGCCGTTTACGACCTTTTTGGCGAGGTCCATGAGCTGGTCGCCGAGGAGGGGGTTGCATTCGACGATGTAGTTGATGTCGCCGTCGGCGAGTGCTTGCATTCCGGCTTTGATGGCGTCGACGGTGATGATTTTGATGTCGGTGCCGGGTGTCTTGCCGGCTGCTTTGATGGCTTCGATGGCGCCGAGTCCCATGTCGTCGTTGTGGGCGTAGACGACGTCGATGTCGGGGTCGGCGCGCAGGAGTGCTTCCATGACCTGCTTGCCGCCGGCGCGGGTGAAGTCGCCGCTCTGGGAGGCGGTGACCTTGATGTCGGGGCGGGAGGCGATCTTGGTTTGGAAGCCCTTTCTGCGGTCGATGGCGGGTGCGGCGCCGGTGGTGCCCTGGAGTTCGACGACGTTGACGGGGCCGGTGGTGTTGGCCACGAGCCATTCGCCGGCCTTCTCGCCTTCCTTGACGAAGTCTGATCCCAGGAAGGTCTTGTAGAGGGAGGTGTCCTTGGAGTCGACCGCGCGGTCGGTGAGGATGACGGGGATGCCCGCTCGCTTGGCTTCCATGAGGACCGCGTCCCATCCGGTCTCCACCACGGGGCTGAAGGCGATGACGTCGACCTTCTGCTGGATGTAGGAGCGGATGGCCTTGATCTGGTTTTCCTGCTTCTGCTGGGCGTCGGAGAACTTCAGCTCGACGCCCGCGGTCTTGGCCGAGGCCTGGACGGAGTTGGTGTTGGCGGTGCGCCAGCCGCTCTCGGCGCCGACCTGGGCGAAGCCCATGGTGATCTTGTCGTCCTTGTCGCCACTGCCCGAACCGCACGCCGTCAGTGTGGCAAGCAGCAGGATGCCTGCCCCCGTGGTGATCTTCTTCAACACTGCGTTCCTCCGTGCTCAACTTCGCCCACCAGGGGTGGCGGGCTTCGAGTGACCAGCGCCACTGGTGCATCAGAGTGAACGCTCACATCCAAGACCGTCAACCCCCTGACACAAGCGATTTAGCATCGCTGCGAGGTGAGAGGAGGTAGGCTATGTTAGCGCTCACCCTTAGAGGATCGATCCTGCTATCGACGACACCGCAGAGGCCATGGCCTCCGGGCATGGGCGATGCGCGAACGTCGACGGGCCGGCCCGGATACGGCCGTGGAAGATGCACCGAGGCCCGGATGATCGGCTCACGCCGCAGCCGAGGGCTCCGCCCGATCGGACGGAGCCCTCGGCAGGCCTGCGGAATCGGCGGTCTATTCGGCGAAGTAGGTGGCGTCGGCCCGGTCGAGCGTCGTGGCCACCTGCTGCACCTGGAGCAGGCTGTCGTAGTGGCGGATGTAGCGGCCGGGGTAGTTGTACGACTCAAAGGAAAGGCCGGTCGCGGCGTCGGCCAGACCCGCTCTGCGGTGGAACGAGGCGTCACCGGCGAAGAGGGCGGAGCCGTCGTTCTTCTCCAACCAGAGCTCGAAGCCCTTGTGGCGCAGGTAGTAGCCGGGGAAGTTCACCGATTCCAGGGAGACGCTGCCGCTGCCGGCGAGTCCGCCGACGATACGGAACTGCGAGTCGGCGAGGTCGGCGACGTTCGCCTCCACCTTGGCCCGGAAACCGGCGTGGCGGATGTACCGGTCGGGGAAGTTGAGGGATGACAGGCGGACAGGGGTGGGGCCCTCGCGTACGGGGACTCCGAAGTTGGGCGTGCCGTCGCTGTTCCAGTAGAGCTTCTGGACGCGGGTCTGCCGGTTGGGGTCGTTCAGGGGGTCGCCGCTGATGTCCCGGTAGGTGCGGGCGTGGTAGACGAGGATGTCAGAGCGGCCGTCCTCGGAAACGGTGAAGGAGTTGTGGCCCGGACCGTACTGGCCGGTCGCCACGTTGCTGGTGAAGACGGGGGTGGACTTCTTGGACCAGGAGGCGGGATTCATCAGGTCGGCCGCCCCGTCGGCCGTCAGGAGACCGAGGCAGTAGTTGCTGTCGGTCGCACTGGCCGAGAAGCTCATGAAGACCTTGCCGCCCTTGCTGATGAAGGCGGGCCCCTCGTTGACCCGGTGGCCCACCGTCTCCCACGCGTAGGTGGGCGTGGCGATCCGCACGGGATTGCCGCTGATGGTCCACGGGTTGGACATCCGAGCGAGGTAGATGCTGGTGCCGGCGCCGACGGCCGGATCGTTCTGCGCCCAGCTCAGATAGCGCGTGCCGTTGTGCACGAACGTCGTCGCATCCAGCGAGAAGGTGTCCAGCGGCAGATCGATCCGCCCCTTCTCGCTCCAGGCGCCGGTGCGCGGATCGGCGGCCCCGGATTCCAGGACGTACGGACGTATCGCCCATGGATCACTGCTGGAGGCCGCGGCGAAGTAGACGTACCACTTGCCGTCGATGAAGTGGATCTCCGGGGCCCAGATGTGCGCGCCCATCTCACCGCCGGGGTGCTTGGTCCAGATCGTGCTCTCCGGTGCGGTCGCCAGCCCCTGGAGGGTGGTGGCCCGGCGAAGGACGATGCGGTCGTAGGCGGGAACGGTCGCGGTGTAGTAGTAGAAACCGTCGGTGTGCTTGTAGATGTGTGGGTCGGCGCGCTGCTGGGCGATCGGGTTCGTGAACGTCGCGGCGGGTGAGACAGGTCCCGCCGTGGCGGGAACGGGCATGCCGACCGACAGTACGACCAGGGCGGCCACTGCGGTGAGCAGGCCACGACGCCTGAGGTGTCGCACGGAATTCTCCTTCGTCGAGGATGCGGAAGAGGGGCGGGCCGGTTCCCCACGGGCCGGCCGTCGCAGGCGAATCCCGGACGCAGGCGCAACGACTGCTCGCGGCCGATGCGGGGAGCGCCGCGAGAGGCGCATCTTGGCTGCCGAGTCCGAGATCCACGAAACGCGGCTTTCCAGCGCGCGAAGCCAGGCGGGTACGTCGAGCGGGCAGATGCAGTGCAGAAGTCCCTGACGAGCGGGGCCACTCGGTGGCTGTGAACGTTAACAGGGGCTGTTCCGCAGCTCAATCCCCCGGAAACAATTGCTTGCGTCGGCCCGATCCTGTGACTGGGCGACACCAACCGCCGGCGCCCGGGGCTTCTCCGCACGGACAACATGCCTGTTTCCGTTGCCCGTTGCTCGAGTCGACGACGCGGGCGGAGGCCCACCAGCCCACTAGGGGCCGGCGCGCCTGAGGTCCACAGCTCCCGAGCAGGGCTCCCGTCACGCCGGGAGCCCCGGCAGTGGATCGTTCGGCAGCACCTCCCACCAGTTCACTCCCCCGCGTACTGCCGTCCGTTCAGGGCGCTTTGGCGAGAGGGGAGGCGATCTGCACACAAGAAGATCCCGGTGTTATCGATAACACGAAGGGTTGTCGGTGTCGGAGGTGTGAGCTACGTTACGTGCGCCGCCATCGCCAACCGCTTGGCGCTCACACGCAATCACGGCAGTCGACCAGGGCAGAATTCGCGAATGCTTACGTTCGCCAGCCCCTTGGGCGCAACCTCCTGCGAGCAATGGAAGCGGACAAATCCTCACGGGACGCGGAAAACGAGCTCGCCCACACCATGGGCCTGGATCGCGCTCCGCAGTCGCAGGGTGCTTCAACGCACAGGCACGCTCCCCCAGCGAAGTAGGCCGCAGCCGTCTGTGCGCCCCCTTGGAGAAGGTGGCCGGCCGACTCGCCGCGCGCCTGCACTCACCCGAAGGGAATTCTCAATGAGCAGACCTCGGTGGACACGGTTCGCCCGCTGGTTGGCAGCCGCCTCACTGGCCACCGTCGTGGTGATGCCCGTACAGGCGGTCCAGCCCGCCCACGCGGCGGTGAAGGCGGCCGCGGCCGCCGCGGACTCCGCTTACGTGATGGGCTACTTCAAGGAGTCCCTCAACGGCTCCGGCAACGTCAACGCCCTCCATCTCGCCCTGAGCACAGACGGGTTGGAGTGGACGCCCCTCAACAACAACGAGGCGGTGCTCACCCCCACGGCCGGTACCAAGGGCATCCGGGATCCCTATCTGCACCGTCTGAACGACGGCACCTGGGTGGCGCTCGCGACGGACATCCCCAAGGGGGGTGACTTCGCCAAGCCCAACCCGAACATCCACGTCTGGACCTCACCGGACCTCGTGAACTGGTCCGCCGACCGGCTGCTCAACGTCAACTGGACCAACCCGAACTCCTACAGCTGGGCGCCGGCGGTGCACTGGGACCAGGGCCGGCAGGCGTACGGCATCACCTTCTCAACCGTCCCGCAGGGCGGCGGCCACTCGGTCATCGCGGTCGTCTACACCACCGGCTTCGTCACCACGACCGCACCGGAGACGTTCTTCGACGGCGGCCCGGCGGGCGTCATCGACTCCCACGTCGTGACCGGCGTCAACGGCACGAACTACCTGTACTTCAAGGACAACGCCACCGGCGGCCTCTCCGGCGCGCGATCGACCTCGCTACAGCCGGGAAGTTTCACCCGGTACGGAAGCACCCTCGCGGCGAACCCGTGCACCGAGGCCCCCACCCTGGTCAAGTCCCTTACGTCGAGCACGTGGCAGATCTGGGGCGACACCTTCTGCCCGAACGCGAGGTTCGACGTCTGGGAGGGCGATCTGGTTTCAGCGTCCTGGACGAAGCTCGACCGCAAGCGGTACACCGCTCCGGTGAACGCGAAGCACAACACGATCACGACCGTGACCGCGGCCGAGTACGACCGTCTGGCACAGAGGTACGGCACGACGGACCGGATCCGGCTGAAATCGTACAACTTCCCCGGCCACTTCGTCCGCCACGCCAACTTCGACGCCGGTATCGCCGAACAGCCGTCGGAGCCCTACCAGGACACCGAATGGCGGCTTCGGCCCGGACTGGCCGACGCCGGCAGCGTCTCGTTCGAATCGGTGAGCTTCCCCGGCCACTACCTGCGGCACCAGGGCTTCCAGGTCAAGCTCGCCCTCAACGACCGGACGGCCCAGTTCGCGCAGGACGCCACGTTTCGCCGCGAGCCCGGCCTGGCCGACGCGAGCTGGTCGTCCTTCCGGTCCCTCAACTACCCCACGCGCTACCTCCGCCACGCACACCTCGCCCTGCGCATCGACGACATGGCGAGCGCCGGGGACCGCGCCGACGCCACCTTGCACGTCGGGCACTGACCTCGGCCGGCACGCGACAGCACGCCTGCCCGCCGGCCACCCCGGGTGCGGCCCGCCCCAGGTCGCTTCAGTACTCGCTCCAGTCCTGCTCCTGCTCCTGCTCCGTGAGCATCAGCGAACCGGGGCCGCCCTTCATGACGGCGGCCCGGCTGTCCGCCCATGCACAGATCCCCCACCCCGCACGGTCCATCTGCCCCGAGGAGGCACGATGTCATCCACTCGACGACAGACGGCGGTAAGGCGAATCCTCCTGTTCGCCCTCGCCCTCGTCACCGCGATGAGCACGCACCTGATCAGTACCGGCCGGGCCGAGGCCGCGCCCGGCCCCTCCTTCACCAATCCCGTGGTGGGCGCGCCGAACAGCGCCGACCCGACACTGGTCTTCCACGAGGGCTTCTACTACTACGTCGCGACCACCTGGACGTCCGACATCGTCATGCGCCGGTCGGCGACCGTCGCCGGCCTGCACGACGCGGCGGAGCAATTGGTCTTCCGCTCCGGCGGGACGGGCATGTGGGCGCCCCATCTGGAGATGATCGGCGACCGCTGGTACCTCTACTACTCGGTGGAGCAGACCGGCGGGCCCCGCAGGACACACGTCCTGGAGAGCTCCGGACGCGATCCGCTCGGCCCCTACACCGACCGCGGCATCATGGACCTCATGCCCGACAACGGGTGGGCGATCGACGCGAGCCTGCTCAGGCTGGGCGGGAACCTCTACATGACGTTCTCGGCGTTCTCCCCGCAGGACAACCTGCAGTCGCTCTACATCGCACCCCTCTCGAACCCGTGGACGGCGAGCGCGCGCGGAACCCGGATCTCGGCCCCCACGCTCGCCTGGGAGAGGCAGGACGGAGCGGTCAACGAGGGATCCTTCGCCCTGCAACGGGGCGGCCGGACCTTCCTGACCTACTCGGCCAGCCACTGCAACGGCCCCAACTACAAGCTGGGCATGCTGGAGTACCGCGGCGGTGACCCGCTCCTCGCGTCCTCGTGGACCAAGCAGGCCAACCCGATCTTCCAGCGCAACGACGCCGCCGGCGTCTTCGGCCCCGGACACCACTCGTTCTTCACCTCGCCCGACGGCAGCGAGACCTGGATCGCCTACCACGCGAACTCCTCCGCGAGTCAGGGTTGCGGCACCACACGCACGACCCGGGTGCAGAAGATCTCCTGGAACGCGGACGGCACGCCGAACCTCGGCGTGCCGGTGTCCACCACGACCGCCCTCCCGGGCCCGTCGGGCGAGGCCGGGGCCGCCGCGGCGCCGGTGACCCTGCGGAACAGGCACAGCAAGCTGTGCCTGGACGACCGCGACTGGGCCACGGCCCCCGGCTCCGCCGTCCAGCAGTGGACCTGCGGCGGCGCGACCGTACAGGACTGGCATCTGACGCCGGCGAGCAACGGGTACTACCAAGTCCGGAACCGGCACAGCGGCCTGTGTCTGGACAACTACAACTTCGCCACCACGCCGGGATCCGAAGTCCGGCAGTGGACCTGCAACGGAAACAACGCCCAGCAGTGGCGTATCAGTGCCGCGGGCGAGGGCTTCTCCACTCTCGCCAACCGGCACAGCGGGCTGTGCCTGGACAACTACAACTTCGCCACCACACCGGGATCCGAAGTCCGACAGTGGACCTGCAACGGCAACAACGCCCAGCAGTGGAGCATCGCCTGATCTCCATACCCGCTGACGAGGAGCGCCTCGCGCCCGGCTGAGAGGCGATGACCTTCCAGTCCGGACGCGTCAGGCGGGCGCCGGCCGGCCATCTGTTCCACGAAGGCCCGCCGCCCGTACGCGAGCGACCGCCCCCTCCGACGCCGAAGGAGCCCCGCCCATTCGGGCGGGGCTCCTTCCTGCGGTACGGGCCGCTCAGGGCTCCGGTCGGATCACATGCGCTGGGCGAGGCGGTGGTAGGCCTGGTTCCAGCGGAGGCGGTCCTCGAAGTCGTGGGCGGTCGTGCTGTCGTCGATCATCACCAGTTCGGTGCCGGCCATCTGCGCGAAGTCGCGCAGGACGCCCGGGCCCGCCGTGGTGAGGACCGTGTGGTGCGGGCCGCCGGCCATCAGCCAGCACTCGGCCGACGTGGACAGCGACGGGCGCGGCTTCCAGACCGCCCGGGCCACCGGGAGGCAGGGCAGCGGCTCGTCGGGGGTCACCACGTCGATTTCGTTGGCGATGAGGCGGAAGCGGTCCCCCATGTCGGCCAGGCCGATGACCGTGGCGGGGCCCGGGACGGTGTCGAACACCAAACGCACGGGGTCCTCGCGGCCTCCGATCGACAACGGGTGGATCTCGCAGGACGGCTGGGCGTCGGCGATGGACGGACACACCTCGAGCATGTGAGCCCCGAGCACCTTCGCCTCCCCGGGCCCGAAGTGGTAGGTGTAGTCCTCCATGAAGGAAGCCTGCGGTCCCATGGCCTTGGCCGCGGCGAGGAGGGCGGACGTCTTCCAGTCGCCCTCGCCGCCGAAGCCGTATCCGTCGGCCATCAGGCGCTGCACCGCGAGACCGGGGAGCTGCCGCAGACCGCCGAGGTCCTCGAAGTTGGTGGTGAAGGCCCCGAAGCCGCCCTCGACGAGGAACCGGCGCAGGCCGGCCTCGATGGAGGCGGCGTAGCGCAGCGAGGAGTGCCGGTCACCGTCGGCCCGCAACTCCGGTGCGAGTCGGTACAGTTCGGCGTATTCCGCGACGAGCTTGTCGATCTCTTCGTCGGAGACCGCGTCGACCAGCTCGACGAGGTCGTTGACGCCGTAGGTGTTGACGCTGACGCCGAAGCGGAGCTCCGCCTCGACCTTGTCGCCCTCGGTCACGGCGACGTTGCGCATGTTGTCCCCGAAGCGTGCCAGGCGGAGGTGGCGCATGTGGTGCGAGCCGAGGGCCGCCCGGACCCAGTCGTCGACCCGCTGCACGACCTGCGGGTCGGACACGTGGCCGACCACGGTCTTGCGGGCCACGCCGATGCGGGTCTGTATGTAGCCGAACTCGCGGTCCCCGTGGGCTGCCTGGTTGAGGTTCATGAAGTCCATGTCGATGGACGACCAGGGCAGTTCCCGGTTGAGCTGGGTGTGCAGGTGGAGCAGCGGCTTGCGCAGCGCGTCGAGTCCGGAGATCCACATCTTCGCGGGAGAGAAGGTGTGCATCCACGCGATCACCCCGACACAGTCCGGATCGGTGTTGGCGGCCTCCAGGGTCCGCCTGATGGCGGAGGTCTCGGTCAGGACCGGCTTGCCCACGATGTCGGCGCCGATCCGTCCGGAGCCGGCCAGCATCTCCTGGATCCTGGCGGACTGATCGGCGACCTGCTTCAGGGTGTCGGCGCCGTAGAGGTGCTGGCTGCCGGTGAGGAACCAGATCTGCGGGCGGGTGGTGGCGGTCATGGTTTCCCCTCGTGGGCTCACTGCCCGTATACGTTCTGGTAGCGCTCGTAGAGCCGGTCCACGGCGGATTCGTCGATCACGTGCGGGGTGCCGAGCTGGTGCGCGAAGTGGACGGTGCGGGCGACGTCCTCGACCATGACGGCGGCCTTCACGGCGGCGCGCGCGTCGCGGCCGACGGTGAAGGGGCCGTGGTTGCGCATGAGGACCGCGGGTGAGCGGCTGTCGCGGAGGGTCTCCACGATGCCGCGGCCGATGGAGTCGTCACCGATCAGGGCGAAGGGGCCCACCGGCACCTCGCCGCCGAACTCGTCGGCGATCATGGTGAGGACGCACGGGATGGGTTCGCCGCGGGCCGCCCAGGCGGTGGCGTAGGGCGAATGGGTGTGGACGACACCGCCGACCTCGGGCATGTGCCGGTAGACGTAGGCGTGGGCGGCGGTGTCCGAGGACGGCGCCAGGTCGCCCTCGACCAGGTTTCCGTGCAGGTCGGTCACGACCATGGAGTCCGGGCCGAGGTCGTCGTAGGAGACACCGGAGGGCTTGATGACCATGAGGTCCTCCCCCGGGACGCGTGCCGAGACGTTGCCCGCGGTCCAGATCACCAGCTCGTACCGCGTCAGCTCGCGGTGCAGGTCCGCGACGGTCCGGCGCAGGGTGTTGACGGTTTCCGTGGCGGTCATCGACTCTCCTCGGTTTCGAGCGCGGCGGATTCGAGCGCGGGTGATTCGAGCGCGGCGGATTCGAGCGCGGCCGACTCGATGGCGGCGCGGCGCACGGCGCGAAGCCTGCGCATGACGTCGTTGCCGCCACGGCCGAAGTAGTCGTGCAGTTCGGAGTACTCGTCGAAGAGCCGTTCGTAGGCGGCGACTTGACGAGGCCTGGGCCGGTACACGGCCCGCTCGACCGCGCCCATCGCTTGGGCGGCGGCGCGGATGTCGCGGTGCGCTCCGGCGGCGACCGCCGCGTGAAGGGCGGAGCCGAGGGCCGGTCCTTGAGTCGATCCGATGACCGACAGCGGCAGGTCGAGGACGTCCGCGTAGACCTGCATCAGGAACGGGTTGCGGACCAGTCCACCCGCGATGATCAGTTCGGTGACGGGCACGCCCGCGGTGGTGAAGGTCTCGATGATGGTCCGGGTGCCGAAGGCGGTGGCTTCGAGCAGGGCCCGGTAGACGTCCTCCGGGCGGGTGGACAGGGTCTGGCCGAGCACCAGTCCGGACAGTTCGTGGTCGACGAGGACGGACCTGTTGCCGCTGTGCCAGTCCAGGGCGATGAGTCCGTGCTCGCCGACCTCCTGCCCGGCTGCCAGTTCGGTGAGGAGTTCGTGCACGGACAGGCCGCGTTCGCCGGCCTGCTCGTGGTAAGCGCCGGGCACCTGGTGCTCGACGTACCAGGCGAATATGTCGCCCACTCCGCTCTGTCCGGCCTCGTAACCCCAGAGTCCCTCGACGATGCCGCCGTCGACGGCCCCGCACATTCCAGGGACCTCGCGCAGGACGTCGCTGCTGAGGACGTGGCAGGTGGAGGTGCCCATGATGGCGACCATCTGGCCGGGCTCCACGGCGCCGGCCGCGGGGGCCGTGACGTGGGCGTCGACGTTGCCGACGGCGACCGCGATGCCCTCGGGCAGCCCGGTCCAGGCCGCGGCCTCGGCGCTCAGGCCGCCGGCCCGGTCGCCGAGCCGTCCGATCGGCTGGTCGAGCTTGTCCGTGACGAAGTCGGCGAAAGCCGGGTTCAGTTCGGCGAGGAAGTCCGCGGTGGGGTACTCGTCGTCCTGGTACATCCCCTTGTAGCCGGCGCTGCACGCGTTGCGCACGTAGGTGCCGGTGAGCCGCCAGACGATCCAGTCGGCGGCCTCCACCCAGCGTTCGGTGGCGGCGTAGACCTCGGGCGCTTCCTCCAGCATCTGCAGCGCCTTGGCGAACTCCCACTCCGAGGAGATCAGGCCGCCGTAGCGCGGCAGCCACTTCTCGCCCCGGTCGCGGGCCAGGGTGTTGATGCGGTCGGCCTGCGGCTGGGCGGCGTGGTGGCGCCACAGCTTGACGTAGGCGTGGGGCTGCCCGGCGAACCCGGGCAGGTCGCACAGGGGTGTGCCGTCCGCGGTGGTCGGGACCATGGTGCAGGCGGTGAAGTCGGTCCCGATGCCGATCACACGGGCCGGATCGACCCCTGCGTCCGCGAGGGCGGCCGGGACCGCTATCCGCAGCACGTCGAGGTAGTCCTCGGGCACCTGCAGCGCCCAGTCCGGCGGCAGGGCCCGGCCCGTGGCGGGCAGCGTCCGGTCGATGACGCCGTGCTTGTAGGCATGGACGCCGGTGCCCAGCTCGGCACCGTCGCGGACGCGCACCACCACGGCTCGTCCGGACAGGGTGCCGTAGTCGATACCGACTACGAGGGCATCGGGTTCGTCGGCCATGGAGCCACCTCTGATCGTTCGCGGGGAGGAACAATCGAAGTGTTATCGCTAACAACTGTGGCGTCAAGAGATGGACCGACATGAACGCTTCCACATGTGAGCGTGCTCAAGCCAGCCCTGGCATGAAAAATGGCGAGGCGGTCCAGCTCAGACGCGCGGGGCCGTGACGCTCTCCCGCGAGATGAGGGTGGGGCTGAGGATGCGCAGCGAGGGACCCGCCTCGCCCTCGATCCGGGCCAGCAGGAGAGCGAGGGTCTCGGTGGCCACGGCGTCGAAGTCCGGCCGCACGGTGGTCAGCGGGGGCGAGAAGTACTCCGCCTCGGGCACGTCGTCGAACCCGACGATGCTCACGTCATGAGGGACGGAACGGCCCCGCTCGGCCATGGCGCGGATGATGCCGAGCGCCAGGTGGTCGTTGGCCGCGAACACCGCGGTCACGTCCGGCATCCGGGCCAGCATCCGGCCCGCGCGGTAGCCTGAGGCCGCGCTCCAGTCGGCGGAACTGACCGGCGGGATCTCCGCGCCGGCCTCTTCCAGCGCGCGCTGCCACCCGCGGGCCCGGCCCGCGGCGTCGAACCAGTCCAGCGGCCCCGAGACGTGCCACACCGTCTGGTGACCCGCCTCCAGCAGATGCCGCGTGGCCGCGAAGGCGCCCGCCTCCTGATCGACGGTGACCAGCGCTCCGCCCCGGTCGGGGTCTCCGTCGACGGCGACCAGGGGGACGTCGGCCGGAATCTCCGCCAGGGCCTCGGCGGCGGAGGCAGTGGGAGCGATGACCACGATGCCGGCGACCCGCTGGTCACGGTGGTGCTCCACCGCGGCGGCGATGGAGGAGCGGTCGAGGACTCGGACCCGGCGCACGCTCACCGCGAAGCCCTGGGCCGCGGCGGCCAGCTCGAAGGCGGCCAGCGTCGAGTTGGGTCCGAAGAGGGTCGAGTTCTGGGCCACGACCCCGATCTGCTGGGACCGGCCGGTCACCAGCGTGCGGGCGGCGCGGTTGGGCCGGTATCCCAGCTCGGCGATCGCGGCCCGCACACGCAGCCGCGTCTGCTCCCGGACGTTGGGATGGTCGTTGAGAACGCGGGAGACCGTCTGATGGGATACCCCGGCGAGCCGGGCGACATCCGTCATCGCCGGTTCGCGCACCGCGCGGGCAACCGCTGAGATGTCCTGCACCGTTTTCTCCTGACTCGGCTGTTCCTGTCCGCCATGACCTTTGAGTGACCTCGCAGTAACGGCGCCCCTGGGCTATCCCATGATCCCAGGCAGGTGCGCTGCGTCAGCCCTTCCAGCTTACCGAGGCCAGGTGATCAATGGTTGAGGCCCCCCCATGCCGCTTCACGGGCCGCGCCACTCCTTGCACGCCACTCGCCGGCAGCGGTCACCGGTAGATGAGCGCTAACATAGCGCACCCTCTGCCGACGCCGCTGCGGCGCCACTCTGCTGCTAAATCGCTTGTGTCAGGGGGTTGACGGTCTTGGATGTGAGCGTTCACTCTGATGCACCAGTGGCGCTGGTCACTCGAAGCCCGCCACCCCTGGTGGGCGAAGTTGAGCACGGAGGAACGCAGTGTTGAAGAAGATCACCACGGGGGCAGGCATCCTGCTGCTTGCCACACTGACGGCGTGCGGTTCGGGCAGTGGCGACAAGGACGACAAGATCACCATGGGCTTCGCCCAGGTCGGCGCCGAGAGCGGCTGGCGCACCGCCAACACCAACTCCGTCCAGGCCTCGGCCAAGACCGCGGGCGTCGAGCTGAAGTTCTCCGACGCCCAGCAGAAGCAGGAAAACCAGATCAAGGCCATCCGCTCCTACATCCAGCAGAAGGTCGACGTCATCGCCTTCAGCCCCGTGGTGGAGACCGGATGGGACGCGGTCCTCATGGAAGCCAAGCGAGCGGGCATCCCCGTCATCCTCACCGACCGCGCGGTCGACTCCAAGGACACCTCCCTCTACAAGACCTTCCTCGGATCAGACTTCGTCAAGGAAGGCGAGAAGGCCGGCGAATGGCTCGTGGCCAACACCACCGGCCCCGTCAACGTCGTCGAACTCCAGGGCACCACCGGCGCCGCACCCGCCATCGACCGCAGAAAGGGCTTCCAAACCAAGATCGCCTCCCGCCCCGACATCAAGGTCACCGCCTCCCAGAGCGGCGACTTCACCCGCGCCGGCGGCAAGCAGGTCATGGAAGCACTCCTGCGCGCCGACCCCGACATCGACGTCGTCTACGCCCACAACGACGACATGGGACTCGGCGCCATCGAAGCCATCAAAGCAGCCGGCAAGACACCCGGCACCGACATCAAAATCATCACCGTCGACGCCATCAAAGCCGGAATGCAAGCACTCGCCGACGGCGACATCAACTACATCGTCGAATGCAACCCCCTCCTCGGCGACCAGCTCATGGACCTCGCCAAAAAGGTCGTAAACGGCGAACAAGTCCCCCAGCGCGTCATCACCGAAGAAACCACCTTCACCACCGAACAAGCCAAAAAGGCCCTCCCCCAACGCCAGTACTAACCCCCACACAACCAGCACCTGCCTCCCAACCCCCCACCCCCACAGAGGCAGAGACCGCACCCACGACGAAAGCATTGGTCATGACCGATTCCCCAGCGCATACCAGCGAACCAGTGGTCGACATGCGCGGCATCAGCGTCGAGTTCCCCGGTGTCAAGGCTCTGTCGGACGTCGACTTCCGGCTGCTCCCCGGGGAAGTGCACGCTCTGATGGGTGAGAACGGCGCGGGCAAGTCCACTCTCATCAAGGCCCTCACCGGAGTCCACCGTCCGACGTCGGGCGTCATCCACCTGCACGGCGAGCCGGTCGCCTTCGGCGCTCCCGGCCAAGCGCAGGAGGCCGGCATCAGCACCGTCTACCAGGAGGTGAACCTCCTGCCCAACCTCTCGGTCGCCGAGAACATCCTGTTGGGCCGCGAGCCGCGCCGGCTGGGCCACATCGACGGACGGGCCATGCGCGCGCAGGCCACTGAATTGCTCTCCCGCATCGGTCTGTCCATAGATCCCGCTTCCGTTCTGAGCAGCCACCCCATCGCCGTGCAGCAGCTCGTGGCCATCGCCCGGGCGCTGGCCGTGAAGGCCCGCGTCCTGGTCCTGGACGAGCCGACGTCCAGCCTGGACGCCGACGAGGTCGCCGAACTCTTCCGCATCGTGCGCGTGCTGCGCGACGAGAACGTGGCCATCCTGTTCGTCTCCCACTTCCTCGATCAGGTCTACGAGATAGCCGACCGCATGACGGTCCTGCGCAACGGAGCTCTCGTCGGCGAGTACCTGCCCTCCGAGATGAACCGCATCGCCCTCGTATCGGCGATGCTGGGGCGCGAGTTCGGCACCCTGGAGGAGGTCCAGCGCCGCTCGGAGGAGCGGCACCCCGGCACCGAGCCCCTGCTCAGCACCCGAGGCCTGGGGCGTACCGGCGCGATCCACCCGATCGACCTGGAGATCCATGCCGGGGAGGTCGTCGGACTGGCCGGTCTGCTCGGTTCGGGCCGCACCGAACTGGCCCGGCTGCTGTTCGGCGCGGACCGCGCCGACACCGGGACCGTCACGATCGACGGCGTCGAGCTGCGGCCCCGCGGCCCCCGGGCGATGATCGCCCAGGGCGTCGCCTTCTGCTCCGAGGACCGCAAGGCCGAGGGCGTCGTCGCCGACCTCAGCGTGCGCGACAACCTCGTACTCGCCATGCAGGCCGCCCGCGGCTGGGCACGCCCCATCCCCCGCCGCACCTCCGACGCGCTGGTCGCCGAGTACATCGAGAAGCTCGACATCCGGCCCGCCGACCCCCACGCCGTCATGAGCACCCTCTCCGGCGGCAACCAGCAGAAGGTGCTGCTCGCCCGCTGGCTCGTCACCCGCCCCAAGCTGCTCATCCTGGACGAGCCCACCCGGGGCATCGACGTGGGCGCCAAGGCCCAGATACAGAAGGTGGTGGCCGACCTGGCCGCCGAGGGAATGGCGGTGCTGTTCATCTCCGCCGAACTGGAAGAAGTGGTGCGCGTGTCCGACCGCGTCGTCGTCCTGCGCGACCGGCACAAGGTGGCCGAGCTGACCGGACAGGATGTGGCCGTGGACCGGATCATGTCCGTCATCGCCGCTCCGAGCGACAACCACCTCGCGGCGGTGGCCTCATGACACGCGGACGGCTGCTGTGGCCGCTCGTCGCCCTCGCGGCCCTCTTCCTGCTCAACATCGTGGTGGAGCCCTCGTTCATCGAGCTGCGGATCCAGGACGGCCACCTGTTCGGCAGCCTGGTCGACATCCTCCGCAACGGGGCCCCGACTCTGCTGATCGCCGTCGGCATGACCCTGGTCATCGCCACCCGCGGCATCGACCTGTCCGTGGGCGCCGTCGCGGCCATCGCCGGCGCGATCGCGTGCACCTGGATATCCGGCGGCGGCGACGCGGTCACCGCCGTCCTGCTGGCCCTGAGCGTCTGTATCCTGCTCGGCCTCTGGAACGGCTTCCTGGTGTCCGTCCTCGGCATCCAGCCGATCATCGCCACCCTGGTCCTGATGACCGCCGGCCGCGGCGGCGCGATGCTGATCACCGAGGGTCAGATCATCACCATCAAGAACTCGCTCTACCGGCAGATCGGTTCGGGCTTCCTCGTCCTGCCGATCGCGATCCTGATCAGCCTCGCCGTCCTGGTGACCGTCGCCCTCATCACCCGCCGTACCGCCCTGGGCATGCTCATCGAGGCCGTCGGGATCAACCCCAAGGCCGGCGAACTCGCCGGGGTCCGCTCACGCACCATCATCTGGACCGTCTACGTCTTCGCCGCCCTGTGCGCCGGCGTCGCCGGCCTGATGATCAGCTCCAACGTGAACGCCGCCGACGCCAACAGCGCCGGACTGTGGATCGAGATGGACGCCATCCTCGCCGTCGTCATCGGCGGCACCTCGCTCGCCGGAGGACGGTACTCCCTCGCCGGCACCGTGCTGGGCGCCCTGGTCATCCAGACCCTGACCACCACGGTCTACACCATCGGCGTCCCGACCAACGTCACCCTGGTCTTCAAGGCCGTCGTCGTCATCTCCGTCTGTCTCCTGCAGTCGCCCCGGACCACGAGAATGCTCAGCGCCCGCCGCAAGGCCTCCGTTCCTACATCCCGTTCTCAGGAGGTGGCGGCCGGATGAGCACCCTGACCCTCTCCCCCGCAGCAATCCCCAAGCGTTTCCTGCCCGTCGTCGCCACCTTCGTCGTCTTCGTCCTCACCTTCGGCGCCGGCTCGGTCCGCTACGAGAACTTCGCCTCGGGACAGGTCGTCGCGAACCTCTTCGTCGACAATGCCTTCCTCATCGTGCTCGCGGTGGGAATGACCTTCGTCATCCTCACCGGCGGCATCGACCTCTCGGTCGGCGCGGTCGCCGCACTCTCCACCATGATCGCCGCCTCCACGCTCAACGCGGGCTGGCCCCCGGTGCTCTGCATCCTCGCCGTGCTCGGCGCGGGCTCCACCCTGGGCCTGCTCATGGGCCTGGTCATCCATCACTTCGAGGTCCAGCCGTTCATCGTCACGCTCGCGGGAATGTTCCTGGCCCGCGGCCTGTGCTTCGTGATCAGCGTCGAATCGGTCTCCATCACCGAGCCGGCCTTCCGCGACTTCGCCGCGGGAGCCATCGTGCTGCCGGGCGACGTCACGCTGACCTACAGCGTCGTCATCGCACTGGCCGTCGTCCTGGCCGCCCTGTACGTGCTGCACCTGACGCGCTTCGGCCGCACGGTCTACGCGGTGGGCGGCAGCGAGTCCTCGGCCCGCCTCATGGGCCTGTCCACCAGCCGGGCCAAGGTCGGCGTCTACGTGGTGAGCGGCTTCTGCGCGGCCCTGGGCGGTCTGCTCTTCAGCCTCTACATGCTCTCCGGCTACGGCCTCCACGGCGTCGGCATGGAACTCGACGTGATCGCCGCCGTCGTGATCGGCGGCACCCTGCTGGCCGGCGGATCGGGCCACGTGGTCGGCTCGGTCGTAGGCGTCCTCGTCCTCGGCACGGTCCAGTCGCTGATCTCCTTCGAGGGCACCCTCAGCTCCTGGTGGACCAGGATCGTCATCGGCGTGCTGCTGCTCGCATTCATCGCGCTCCAGCGCTTGATCGTCCGCAGGCGCTGACCCGCGCCGGCGACAGGCCTGCACGGACCGAACGCCCCCGCAGTGGCGCCGCCGCCGACACACCCACCGGCCGCGGCGCCACTTCCCTTTTGTCAGGTCCAGCCGAGTTCCGTGTAGACGCGGCCTGCCTGGATGCCTGCGATGGCGGCCGCCGTGTACGGGACGATGGGCGAGGGGAGCCGCTGCGGGTCGAACCAGTCCCAGGACACACAGCGGTCCGGCTCGCGGACCTCGGGTGTGCCCGACCACCTCCGGGCACGAAGGACCAGCCCCATCCGCGGCTGTGCTCCGGGTGCGTCGACCATGTGCACCACGTGGATCAGCTCCACGTCACCCGGGTCGATCAGCAACCCCGCTTCCTCCTCTGCCTCCCGCACCACACAGCTCACCGCCGACTCCTGCTCGCAGTGGCCCGCGAGCAGATGGTGCGTGGAAGCGGCGAACGCGGAGTCGGGGTGGCGTAGCCCGAGGAGGACTTTGCCGTCCTCCCGCTGGAGGTAGAGGTGGACACCGACGATGTGCGGGACGCTGCTACTGCCCGCACGCGACCGGGCGCGTTGTCCCGCAACGGCCACCGGCTCCGGGCCGGGGTGGGTAGTGGAGGTGGGGCCGGCCGCATGGCGGCGTACGAGGTCGAGGGTGGACGGGTTCAGCCTGAGGCGGGGCATCGTCTCGGGGCGGAACCAGGCGACCATGACCCCCTCACGGAGGTCGAGCCCGGCCGGATCGCCGGTCCACTGTCCGCAGAAGATCTGGACCGGCACGGTCATGCCGTTGGTTCCGGTGGCCAACTCCACGGCGATGGGCTCCAGCACCGACAGGGCGAGTCCGGCTTCCTCCCAGAGCTCGCGGCGGGCCGTGGCCTCCAGCGAGACGTCCCCGGGCTCACGCCCGCCACCGAGCAGGGCCCAGGAGCCCGGCTCCCAGATCCCGGGGATGTTGTCGCGCAGATGCAGGAGGTAGCGGCCTCGACCGTCGTGAATCAAAGTGGAGGCGTTCATCGGCTCGATCCGGCCGTAGGGACCGCAGGCTACGAGCTTGGCCCGCAGGCTCGGCGACGCCACCCTCTCGAAGGGAAGCCATCGCGCGCCCGGGACTTGCTCGGCCTGCAGTGCGACGTCGGCGGCGCTGTCGGCGAGGCAGAAGGCGAACCGGAAGTCGTAGTGATGACGGGCCGGCTCTCCCTCGGCCGGATCGGCGTCGATCTCATGGATGTCGATGTCGACGGCGATGTCGCAGGGCTCGTGCCCGTACTCGAGGGTGGCGCACAGGGCGCCTGGCGGGATCCCGGCTTCCTCACAGACCGCGCGAAGCGCTGCTCCGAGCAGAGTGTGGTCGTCCTGCTCGACGTGCCCGCCGGGCGCGAGGAATTTGCCGGCGGTCTTGTGAGGGACGTGCAGGGCCCGCCCCTCCCGATCGATGACGACCGCGCTGCAGGTGACGCGACCGGACATCGTGGTCCGGCTGCTCAGGTCATGGGGGCCGTCCAGAGCGGACAGGAGCCCGGACAGGGCGCCCCGCTCGTCCGGGTGGCGGCCCAGGTACGCCTCCACGGTCTCAAGGATGCCGGCGTGGGTGGGCGACACGGAGGGCTTCTCGCTTTCGGCAGGGGTGCTCAGCTCGGGGCAGGGGTCGTCATTGCGGTGCCCGTGTGTCACTGCGCCTCCTCGTGGTCGGACGGCTGGGTGCTGTGTGGACCCGGCACCGTCTCGGCCGCCGGGGCGATCCCGCACTGCGCGGCCTGAGCCGTGAACATCCCCTGGCAGAAGCCTTCCTAGACCATCGGCTGTTCGAGGTGCGCCGCCGCATCCGCCCGAATATAGTAGCCATGGACATAGTCGCCATGTACTCTATTCGACATGATCAAGGCTTCACCGGGCCCCACGCCCGGCTTCCTGGTATGGCGGCTCGCCAACAAGTGGCGCGTCGCGGTCGATCGCGCGGTTGCGCCGCTCGGCCTCACCCACGCACAGTACGTACTGGTCGCGTCGCTGTACGGCATGCAGTGCGCCGGCGAGCGGCCCAGCCAGCGCCAACTCGCCGACCACGCCGGCCTGGAGGCGCTGTACGTCTCGAAGCTGGCGCGCGCCCTGGAGTCGGCCGGCCTGATCGAGCGCACCCGCGATCCGCGCGACCCGCGCGCCGTGGAGCTCGCCCTCACCGAGCAGGGCCAGGCCGTCACAGGTCAGGCCATCACGGTGGTCCAGGAACTGCTTCAGCAGTTGCTGGAGCCGCTCGGCGGCCTCGATGCCCCGCGGACGCGCGCGTTCACCGAGGAGCTGACGGCTCTGCTCGACGTACCTCTCGCTCCATCCGTACCGAACTACGAGAGCACTCAGGGGACAACATCGTGAGCACTGCACCCACCACCGCATCCACCACCACCGCATCCACGACCGCACCCGCCGCCGACGCCCGCGTCCTCGCCCTGGCCCACTACGCCGCCCGCGGCGTCCTCGAGCACGCCCTGGCCCGGCACGGCATCACGTTCCAGCAGCAGGTCACCCTGCGCGCCGCCCTCACCGCCGACACCCCGCAGACACCGGAGGATCTCGTCACCCAGGTCCGGGGCTCCCTCAAGGCCGATCCGGCCGACATCCGCGCCACCCTCGACGAGCTGCTGGCCAAGCAGCTGCTCGTCGTGGACGGCGCGCACCTTCGCCCCACGGACGCGGCGCGCGAGCTGACCGCCACCCTCGGCGCGGAGACCGCCCCCATCAGCGCCCGCATCTGGGGCGGAATACCGGCCGAGGACCTGGCCGCCGCCGGCCGCGTCCTCGCCCTGGTCGCCGAGCGCGCCAACGCGGAACTCGCGACGCTGACCGCCTGACCGGCCGCCCAAGTCGATTGGCGCGGCTCTGGCCGCTCGGCGTCGTTGCCCGGTCCGGGCCGTCTCCATGCGCTCGCGCACGCCGTCGGCGCAGACGAGCCGGCTGGCCGCACCGGCTGCGGCAGCATCCCGTACCCCCCTCTCTCATCCAGATGGTGATCCATCCAGCACTAGCGGGCGCATCGCACTCAGCGGCGCCTGGCGGACACCGGCAGACCCTGCCGCGGCCGGATGGTGATCCTTGCCAGGGGGTCGACCGCGAACCCGGGAACGGGCTCGAACTCCCAGTGCCGGCCCAGGGTGGCCAGGGCCATGACGCCCTCCATCCGCGAGAAGGTATTGCCTATGCACTGCCGCGGACCGCCGCCGAAGGGCAGATGGGCGAGGCGCGGGCGTCCGGGCCGTACCGCGTGACCGGTGAGCTCGTCCGCCGCGCCGGCGGAACGCGGGGTCTCGAGCCAGCGCTGCGGGGCGAAGAGCTCCGGCTGCGGCCACCACTGGGGATCGCGGTGGACGACCCACGGGACGATCGTTGCCGACCTTGCCCAGAGTCCCGGAGTACTGCCGGGCCACCCCTGCGGACGCTTTGCCGTCCTTGGGGAAACCGGTGTCGTCCACCACCCACACCTGCGGCCGGACCGCCCGTACCGCCCGCCACGTGAGTCGGGCCCGGACGTCCTCGACGGACCAGGTCGAGGACGTCATGAACTGCTGCAACTGCTGGTGGTCAATCCCGAGGCATTCGGCCATCGGCTGCATCGACTTGCGCCAGCCGTCCAACAGCAAGCCCCGCAGAGACAGGCCGCCCTTCTCGCGGGGCCAACCGCTCCTACCTGCGTAAACGCCGGATCGGGTGCACCATCCCCGAGAAGGCCGACCAGATTCGCAACCGCAAGAAGCTCGGCTCCCGTGGCGGCCGGCCCCCGGCATTCGACAAAGACGACTACAAACAACGCCACGCTGTCGAGTGCGGCATCAACCGCCTCAAACGACACCGCGCAGTAGCCACGAGGTACGACAAACTCGCCGTCCGCTACGAAGCCACCGTGCTGATCGCAGCCATCAACGAATGGCTCTGACCAGCACTTTCGCAACAGGCCCTAGTTGTACGGCTCCAAGGTCATGAAGGCCTCCTGCGGATTGCCGTCGTGCACCAACGACTCGTGGGCACCCACGTCGTCGAAGGCGAAGCCGTACGCCTTACCGTCGGCCATCTGGCCGTGGATGATGCGGGAGTAGTGATTGGTGACGGCGTCACGGTAGAAGTTGCTGCCGTTCGGGTCGGGTTGGTTCGGGTTCGTCAGGAGCGTCGACCGGTTGAAGCCCGCGCAGAGGGTGCGGGAGATCGGGCCGCGGACGAGGTCGTTGGGTGCGTCCAGGAGCTTGTAGCAGCCGAAGATGCTGTCGGAGTCCGGCTTCTGGAAGCTGGTGACCACCGCTCCGGTGCCGTTGGTGAAGTTCATGACGTTGCCCGAGACCCGGCCGTAGTACTTGGTGTTCGGTTCGTTCGCGAACGGTGTCACGGTGAGCGTCGAAGAGCTGTACTTGTTCCAGACCCGGTTGACGTAGTCATTCATGGTGCCGGCCGGGATTCCGCCCGCCTCGATGCCGTGCCCGGGCGAGAGCGCTCGCAGCGGCGTGCCGTCGGAGCGGCTCTGGATCAGTCCGCCCCAGCCGGTCGAACGCAGTTGGTCGAAGACGGCGTTGTAGCCGCCCGGCTTGAGTCGACCGACGTTGCTGACCGTGCCGTTGGCCGCCTTGACGCCCACCGCGTACGGAGCCGAGAACATGTCGACCTGGGTGCTGTTCATCCATAGCCCGGCGTCGTTGAGCGTGTACTCGGACCAGTTGAACAGGGTGTTGCGGTTGGGGTCGGAGGGGTTCTGCACGGCGGGCTGCACCAGACCGCCGGTGGTGAGCTTGAAGACGATCTTCTGTCCGATGGAGAAGTAGACGCGTCCGGAGAACTTGGGCACTCGGATCGTCCGCGTCTGCCCGTTGGCCGGACCCGCGATCGAGGCGTCGGGCGCGGGGGTGGGGGGATTGCCGCCCGCAGGCCAGGGATGGAACGTGCCGTTGGCGTCGGCCCAGCCCTGTTGCCCCGTGGTGAGCAGGGTGCCCAGGTTGTAGACGTAGACCGGCTCGCTGCGTCCCGAGTTGTTCTTGATCGTGAGCGGGATGGTCGCCGGTACGGCCTCCGCGGCTGTCGACGGGCCGAAGACCATCAGGCCGGCGGCGACGACCAGCGCCGAGACGCCGGAGCCAAGCACTTTCGATAAGCGGAACATGCTCTTCCTCCAGGTGGGGGGAGCCTGCCGGTTGGGGTGTGTCGCCCCTCGCACCTTGGGGGCGACGCGGGGCTGAGCGGCAGGGTGTGGAGAGATGCCTTGAATTCTGAGAGCGCTCTCAGAATCAGGTTGCGTTCACCTTCTGTCAATGAATCCGGCACGGCTTTGAGAACCGGATCGCCTCGGCGGCGGCCGACAGCGCGGCGTCCGCAGGCCCCACGCACAGCGTCTCGGCGTCCCCGCGCCGGCGGCAAGTCGACTACAGCCCAACGGCAATCGGGCGCACACGTGCCCTCGGCGCCGCTGCTCGGGCGCCGCGTGCGCTCGACGAGGGCCACCTCGACGTGGACGCCATCGAGGAACCCGAGGACTCCGGCCTGATCACCTTCGCTGACATGGTCGATCGGCAGGCCCGGAACTACCGAGATCAGGCCCGCCGCTCCGCCCGTAGGCGGTCAGTCCCTGACGGCGTCCTCGGCCTTCTTCTTGGCCTCGCGAGCATCGCCCTCGCCTGCTCGGCCCGTCCTTCAACGGTCAGGCTCTCGTTCCCCACGAGACGGCCGGCCGCCTCCTGGACCTTGCCCTTGCCCTTGGTCTGCTCGCCCTTTGCCTGAGCCATCTCGTCACTTGACACGGTCATCACTCCAAGCAGCAGAAGAGCCTTTCAGCAATTCGTATGCCCCCTACTCCCGGCAAAGACATCACTCGCCGTGTTTAGAGGCCCGAATATCGGTCACACCAGGTAGCTACAGGCAGCAGTCAGAATTCCGGCGAAAGGCAGGAACATGATTCTCGGTACCGTCCTCATCCTCGTCGCGTCCCTTGCAACCGTCGTCCTCCTGATCCTGGCCCCCAGTGCCCCCGCGCGACGCAACCCCTTCCCGGGCCGACGGCGCCCGGCCACCCACCGCCGCCCCACCGCACACCGGTCGGCCAAGGTCCCCCGTCAGCACGGTATCCAGCACCACACGCGCTGACTCCAAAGGGAACCCGGCTCCGTAGGCGGACACGGGGTAGGCGGCCGACCCCTGGAAGCCATCTCGGCCGCCGCCCCACCACGAAGAGGAGCCGTACACGCACCCCGGCCTCCGACGATTCCTTCGAACTCATGCTGTTCGTCGGTGCCGAGCCAGACTTTCTGTCCTTGGACAGCGAGGTTGGTCGACGGCGATGCTCTGACCTGGAACGACTGGATTCATTGTCAAAGCGGGAGGCGCCGAAGTCACAACGACGGGGTTCGCTGGCAGGCCGGATGGTTGGTCGGGACGGCGTGAAGCGTGTTCACGGGCTCTGCAGCCACTCGGTGTACCAGGCGCGAAAGCTGGCGCTCGCTGGGACGAAGCCACCCCAATCCGGGTCCATCCGCCAGACTTCGCCCGCTCGCGGGCCGTTCAGGATCAGCCGGACGTAGATGCCGCAGCCCTCTTCGGCCAGCATGAGTGTGCCCTGTGTCACCGCATCGGCTGGTGCGCCGATCCGGCCAGGCAGCCCTTCGTCGAGAGGGAACGACTCGGCGAGTCGGCCCGTCAGCCGGTCTCGTTCCCACTCGTCGTCCACGGCCCAATCCTCGCCGACTCCGTGCCGTGGGACCGCCAATGGCATCAACCCGTGACCGGGGCCGGCGGGGCCGTCGCCCACCTGCGCGATGAAGGACCGGTACTCCGTCGGCAGATTGATGCCTTGGGCTTCCTCGAACGCCCTGATCTCTGCCTCCGGCAGCGCGGGCGCCAACTCGTACCGGTGCGCGTCCGCCCCAAAGCGTTCCCGTCCCGGGTCCTGTGCCGCCCTCTGCGATATCCGAGCGCGTACGCCGTCCTCGTCCCAGCTCTCCATCCAGCGACCGTAACAAGGACGTCGGCGTCCGGCCCGCCGCACCTGCGCGCTACGCGACTGCCAGGGGGCCCGGCATGTTCGCCTCACTCGACTGAGTTCGCCGGCAAGGAAGCCGAAACGACTGGGTTCACTGTCAAACGACTCGATTGGATGACAGCGGACACTTTCCGTCACTCGAACTTCGATGGCACAGCACGCGATTCTCAACGAACCGAGTCGTTCGCGCTTCTGTCTCAGCGAACCTAGGCGTGCAGGTGAGTGCACTGGTGGAGCTTCTGGGGCTGTCCGCGCCGGGCCCCTGACCGCGATGTGATCCTCGATGGGCCCTGCCTGCGTGGGATGCAGAGCCCGAGCCCAGGCGTCAGCTGCCGTCGACGATCTGGTACAGGTAGATGATCTTGGTCTTGTCGTCCGGCGTCACGTTCACGTCGTCGGAGGAGCTGTCCAACCGGAAGTAGAACTCGGGGGCCTTGCGGCCGTTGAGCTCGCCGCGGTCCTGCATGTCCGCAAGATGCTTGACGAAGGTGTTGGCACTCGGCGTCCTGGTGCCCAGCTGGCTCGCGATCTTGCCACCCACGACCACCTTGAGATGGCTGTCGTCCAGGAGTACGTCCGTCGCCGCCCCGGTCGCGCTGTTCGGCGTGAATACGGGGCTCGCTTCGCCCGGCTGGGCGCACTCGTAGGAGCCGAGGACGATGCTCACCACCGTGTGGGGGCTCTCACCGCCGAAGTTGACGGACTGGACCTTCCCGTACGGACCCTGACCGCCGTGGTCGCAGATCGAGCCCTTGGGCGGGGTCTGCCGGTTCGCGTAGGCCCAGCCGCCCGAGCCTCCCGCGCTCGCGCTGGGGGAGACGGTGGCGCCGCCCGACGTGCTCGGCGCACTTGTCGACGGGCTCGGTGCACCCGCCGAGGCGCTCGGCGCACTCGCCGACGGACTTGTCTTGCTGTCGGCCTTGTCCCCGGTCGGCCCGCAGGCCGTGGTGGTCAGAGCAGCCGCCGCGACGGCTGCCCCCACGACGTACAGCTTCATGCTTCTACGCATCGCACGCATGGTCGGATCCCCCGTAGTCGTGCGCACGTCGCCATGCGCACGATCAATTGATCGGCACTTGATGTGAGTGTGCCCACGGAGTCGGACGGTCAGCTGCCGCCCTGCCCGACCGTTACCGATCGCGCACAATGGCGAGGATTCGGCGACATGTTCCCGCTTGGGGGGGCAGGGGGAGGCGCCGGTGCGGGCGCCGTCCACGTGGCCCGCGCAGCGCCGCATCCGCCCGCCGGACTTCCTTGGCGACCGTGGCATGCAGCCGTTCCTCCTCGATCCTGCGGACCTCTGCGACCTCCCGGGGCCAGCACGCTCCCCCCGGCAACAGCACCCGCTTGTTGCGCAGTCGGCCTTCGCCGCGCCTGCGAGGGCTACCGCGGCGAAGGAAGGACCGACGCCAGGACGCCGCCGTCATCGCCGACCAGGTCCTCACCCGCCACCTCGGTCCTCAGGCCCGGGTGGAGGCCGGCCCCGTTTGCCCTGCACGCGGTTGCCCCAGGTGCGTACACACTCCGTCGCCGTCGAGAATGCGCGACCGGCGCAGCAGGTCGCGTGTGGCGCGGAGATTCAGGGTGCTGTGCCAGACGAGGCCCGGATGGCGTGCCCGGAGGTGGAACAGCGCCCTGGTGTCCAGGCCCGTTCCGAGGAAGTGTGCCTCGATGTCGACCGCGGTGATCACCGCCTCGGCACACGTGAGGCACATCCGGTAGTGAACCTCGCCGACGACCTTGCGGACGTGGACGAGGAGCAGGACCTCCTCGCCGGCAGCGGTGTCGCCGGGGACACGCGAGGAGAGCAGGTCGATGTGCTGGTAGGCGAGGATCCTGCGGCGTAGCCGGCGGAGTGCTCCTCCCCCGCCCGCGTGGCGGCCCGTGGTGGCCGGAGGCGCCTCGGGGTGCGGGGTCGTACGGAACAAGGTGCTCGTGGGACGCGCATGATGTCCGTGCATTCTGCGCGTGTACCCGCGGGTCGTGCGCTCATGCCCGCGCGCGGGCCGATGCGAGGCGGATGCGGGGCCGCACGGCGCCGGTCCCGTCGGGATGTGCCGGCGCCGTGGTGGTTTCACCCCGGCCATGTGCCGGTGACCCGGCGCATCGCGACGGCTCCAGCCCGGTCGACGGTGGCTTTGACGACGGCGAAGATGGCGCCTTGGAGGCCTGCGGCGATGAGGATCTCCTTCCATGAGCGGTCCTCATCGGTGGCGCCGGGCGCGTCACCCTCGCCTTCGACCAGTTTCCAGGCCTGTTTGAAGGCCATCGCGGCGATCATGCCGCTGGCGGCGCCCAGAGCCAGCCCCACCGGTTTGTACGCGATCGTCGAGGCTTTCACTTGCGCCTCCGACCGCGCTTCACCAGCAGGACGACGGCCAGGGCAGCTCCGACGGCGATCAGCGGCTTCCGGTTGGCCCGCACCGCGGTCGCCATCCGGCTCGCTTCCTCGAGAACCGGTTCGGGAGTCTTCTCCTTCAACAGCTCCGCGGCCTGCTCCTTCAAGGCGGCGGCCTTCTCCAGGGCTCGAGCCGTGACGTCCTCGGCCTGCGCCTTCACCTCGGCCGCCTTCTCCTTGGCCTGCGCCTTGACGTCGACTTTGGACGCGAGCGCCTCGACGGTCCGGCCGAGGTCGTCGCGGGTGTGCTCGATCCGATCGCGCAGCTCCTCGGCAGAGGGACTGGAATCGTTGCTGTGGGGCTGGTTCGTCATCGGTGTGCCCTCTCCTTGATCTCGGCCACATCAGCCTTGACACTGTCGACCGCCTGCTCGGGAACGGGTGGGACGGCCCGCGCGATCTGCTTCTTCCCCGCCGCGGCCAGCACCGCGGCGATCACCGCGAGCACTACGGCGACGATCAGGGCCGCGGCCCATACCGGAAGTACCAGCGACAGAGCGGCTATGCCCGCCGCCACCGCGGCTTGTGCCACCAGGACGCCGACCAGCGCGGCCCCGCCGAGCAGACCTCCACCCGCTCCGAACCGCTTGCCCTTCTGGCCCAGCTCCGTCCGGGCGAGCCGCATCTCGTCGCGAACCAGTTCGGAGACCTGCTCCGATGCGCGCGATACCAGCACGCCCACCGATTCGTCCTCGGTGCGCGAACTCCTCTCAGCCTCAGCCGTACTCATGATCTTTCCTTCCCTCCTGCTTCGTACTGTTCAGGTCGGATGGCACGCCGGGCGAGAGCCAGCGGACTGCTCGTTCCGCCTGAACTCCACCTGCCCCGCGCCCTGCGGCTCATTCGCGCGGCCCCGTAAACGGAGCATGGGGGGCGAGGCGCATGGCTACAGCAGGCTCCCTACCAGCGGTACCAGCGCCCTACCGCTCATGGGACGGGCGACCCCACCCGATTCCTGCACAGCTACGGTGGCCCCGGTCGTGACCTAGACGAAGAACCGGAACTCATTGAAGGCTCGGGGCGTGGATGGCAGGCCAGCAGATTCAGTAGCAGACATACCCGGATGGTGTACCTGCGCCCGTGCCAGATTGCACCGCCCACCGAGATGAACTGATGTCCGACGCCCGTCGCACCCGGCGAGCACGCATCCTGTCGAGACCTCGTAGTCATGTCGTGTCCACCGGCGCTTCTCACGACAGTGATCGGCCTCGCCCCGCCTGCTTGGCCGGTCAGGCGCCTGGGAGGAAGAGACTGAACAGCTGGCCGTGCGGGCCTCGCAGGACGCGTACCCCCTCGCTGCGGCCACGCCGGGGGCATGGGGTCGCTAGGGGTGTCCGTCCTGACGGAGGATGAAGCAGCGGCGGCGAGCCGGGCCCTGTTCGGCGCGGTGTACGACAAGTGGCGGACACTGCCGGCCGGTACGCGTCCTCGCCTGCTCGCCTGCTCGCCTGCTCGCCTACGGGGAGAGTCTGGGTTCCTACTCCATGGAGACCGCCCTCGGCGGGACCCTGACCGGCCTCACGACAAAACCGACGGTGCACTCTTCGTCGGCCCCACCTACGCCACCCCCTGACCGTACGCCGCCGGCACGGCGCGCCGCCCGCGCTCACACCCCCGGACCGGATGACCGCCTGGCGGGCGGGAAAGCCCGGTTCCCGGGCGGCGCGCCCGACCGGGGCCCGGGCACATATTGGGTATGTTGACATAGGTATAGAGTCATATTCATAATGGGTGCATGCCTCCCACCAGTGCGTCCGCGCAGGACATCAGCTCCGTAGCCTCCGGGCTCGCTGCTGTCCTGCCCGCGCTGAACCGGGCACTGGACCGGCGCCTCGCCCAGGACTTTCCGCACGCGGAGCCCCCCAAGAACCAGCTGGCCCTGCTCCGGCTGGTCGGCGAGCGCGCCGGCATCACCGTGCGCGAGGCTGCCGAGGTACTGCTCATCAAGCCGAACAACGTCAGCGCCCTGGTCTCACAGCTGGTCGCCGAGGGCCTGCTGGAACGACGGCAGGACACGGCTGACAAGCGCATCGCGCACCTGTACCTGACGACCGAGGCGCTGCGCCGGGTCGCGGCGATCGAGCAACTGGTCCAGGGCTATGTCACCGAGGCCCTGCGCACCCTGTCGGACGGGGACGTGGCGGCCATCGGCTCGGTCCTGTCCGCGCTCGCGTCAATCCCGGGCCGGATCACCCCCGTCACCCACTGAGCCGGATCCTGCGGCCGGGCCACCCGTATGCGCGTGGCCGCCGCTTTCGCCGTCCCCTTTGAGAAACAAGGCACTTTCATGTCCTCCACCCGTGTGGACCGCTCCGCCCTGCCCGCACACTCCCCGACGGACGCCCCACGGGACCGTCGCGCCAAACCTTGGCTGACGCTGATAGCCGTGGCCTTCGGCCTGTTCATGGTCGGTCTGGACGGCAGCGTGGTCGCCATCGCCAACCCCGAGATCGGCCGGGACCTGCACGCATCCACCGCCGACCTGCAGTGGGTCACCAACGCCTACCTGCTGGCACTGGCCGCCGCGCTGATCCTCGGCGGCAAGCTCGGCGACCGCTTCGGACGGCGCACTTTCTACATGATCGGCGTGGCCGGCTTCACCGCCGCCTCGGTAGCCATCGGCCTGAGCGGATCCATCGAAGGCGTCATCGCCTTCCGCGCCCTGCAGGGCTTCTTCGGCGCCCTGCTGATGCCCAACACCCTGGGACTGCTGCGCGCGGTCTTCCCGCCCAGGAAGTTCGGCATGGCGGTCGGCATCTGGGCCATGGTCTCCTCGGTGTCCACCGCACTGGGCCCCATCGTCGGCGGCCTGCTGGTCGAGCACGTCAACTGGGAGTCGGTGTTCTACATCAACGCCCCCATAGGCATCATCGCTCTGGCCTTCAGCGCCTTCGTGCTGCCGCAGAGCAAGAACTCCACCGGCCACCACCGCTTCGACATCCCCGGTGTCCTCCTGCTGGCGGTCGGCATGCTGATCCTCGTCTTCGGCGTGGTCAAGGGCGAGGGCTGGGGCTGGGCCTCCGGCACGACCCTGGGCACCCTCGCCGCCGGCCTGGTCGTCCTGGCACTGTTCTGCTGGTGCGAGACCCGCATCGAGCACCCCCTGCTGCCGATGCGGCTGTTCCGCAGCCCGGCCCTGACCATCGGCGCCGTCATCACCGCGATCAACTTCTTCGCGCTGCTCGGCGTGATCTTCTTCGTCATGCTCTACCTGCAGAACGTTCGCGGCATGACACCGGTTCAGGCCGGGGTGCGCACCCTGCCGCTGAGCCTGGCCTCCGTGGTCGCCTCACCACTGGGTGCCAAGCTCACCGAGCGGTTCGGCGCCCGCCTGACCATGCCCCTCGGCATGCTGCTGCAGGCCGGCGCGGCCTTCGGGATGCTCGGCTGGGGCGTGCACTCCTCCTACACAGCAATGTGGCCGCCATTCATCGCGCTCGGCCTGGGCGTGGGCATGGTGATGGCCGCTTCCTCCGAAGCGATCGTGGGCAACGCCCCGGTCCAGGACGCCGGGGTGGCCGGTGGCCTGCAGGCCACCGCGCTGCAGATCGGCGGCGCACTCGGCACCTCGGTACTGATCTCCCTGATCAGCAGCCGGGTGAGCTCCACTCTGACCGGTGAACTCACCTCCGCAGGCGTACCCGCACCCATGGCACACGGCCTGGACGCGGCCAAGGACGCGGTGACCATGGGCATCTCCCCGGTCTCCAGCACCATGCCGTCGCAGCTGAAGTCCGCCGTGGTCGAAGGCAGTGGACAGGCCTTCATGAACGGCGTACACACGGCCGCCCTGGTCACCGGCGTGCTGTGCCTCCTCGGCGCAGCCGTCGCCGTGGTCGGCGTACGGCGCAACCCCGAAGCGGCCCGCCACTGACAACCAGCGGGCCACGGCCCGGTCGGCGGGCAGGGGACCACCTGGGAACCCGGGGCCGCCGACTCACCGTTCCAACCAAGCGCGCCGCCTCATCCACAAGGACAAGCAGAAGGACGTGATGAGGGCCCGGCCCGGCCGAAGGCGTCACCGCCCCGCACCCGGCCGGGCCGATTACTGCTCGCTATCAGGTCCAGCAATGTCGAAGAGCACCGTGCCCAGTTCGGCTGTCACCTTCTCGACGGCGAGGACCTGGGTACGCACCGGTGTCGGCAGGTGTGTCCTCTCCCACAGCGCCACCGTCTGGTCTGCGGGCCGGGCCGCCCACAGCCGCTCGAGGTCGGCTGCCGTTTTCACCAGCGTGCCCGCCGCGTTGTGTACGACGGAGCCGACCGCGGCGCCCAGCGGGTCTCCGGCTGCCCCTCTCGGACCGAACGCCACGAAGGCCGGCAGCTCGGTGAGGGTCAGGACGGTCGAGTCGAGGTGAGGCATCCTCAGGACCCGCTGCACCCAGGCCGGGCCCGCCACCCCTTCGGGCAGACTCGGGAAATCCGGGGCGGCGATCAGGGTGCGATGCAGGAGTCCGGCGTACTCGCGGTGCCGGGAAGTGGGAGTCCAAAGTCCCCCGCGCAGGGCAACGTCGAGCCGGTCGACCTGGGCGCGGGCGTACGCGACATCGACTGCCCATTCGGGTTCCAGGTCCGGGATCCCGGCAGCGCGCACGGCGCGGGCCCGGTCACCGAGCAGCAGCACTGGCGCCGGCGTTCCGTCGCGGGTTTCTTCCAGTTCCCGCTCGTCTGCGATGTGCGCCATGACGTGGCCGTCGAGGACCTGGCGGGCCAGGCGCTGGCGCTTCCCGTCCCCGATCAGCTTGAGCCAGCCCTCTACGGTCCGCCCCCGAAGCTCACCGGTCTCCAGCAGCCCTTCCTGAAGGGTCCCGGTGTGGGCACCGTCGACCCAGCCGAACAGCGCGGACAGCTCGACGTCGTCGACCAGGACGTCCGCCTCCCGTGCCGCGCGGCACGCCGCCAGCGCCAGCAGCCCCACCACCGGCATCCACACCGACGTGTACCGCGCGCCGTCGGGCACATCCGGCCGGCCCGGACGCGGACCGGACGGGCCCGGAACAGCCCGGGTGTCGTATCCGGTGTGCCACGCCACCAGCGAACCGCAGGTCATCACCGCCCGCCGCCACGCCACCATCCCGTACGCGGCCTCATTGCGCCGCTCCCACCCCTGCCCGTCAGTCACGATCCACCCCTCCACCAACCGGCCCACTACCGACCACCACGGAGGCTAACCGGACCGACACCTGGTGCCGGGGCCGCGGCGCGCGGGAGCTCGTCGTCGGCCGTGCGGAGCGGGTCGGGGTTGCGCCGGAAGACGGCTGAAATGTTGGCTGGTCGCGCGGGAGGGGGCAGTATGAGGATGCTCGGGGAATGTTGACCGAAGGACACCGCATGTCCAGGAAACCGAAGCCGTCCCAGCCCTCACACGGCGAGGGGCCGAGCCGACACCCAGGCACCGAGCAGCACGGCTGGTCGCCGGACGTCGACAGCACGCATACGCAGGACAACCCCAGCGCACGCCGTTCCTTCCATCCGGACGAGCATGCCCCGGACGCCGGGCCGGGCCGGACGGTCTCGAAGGAGGAGACGAAGGGAACCGGCGCGCGTACCGGCGAGAGCATCAGCCGCAGCGGCGAGGATCTCGCGAAGAAGGGCGAGGCCGAGGGCATGCACGATCTCGGCCCCAAAGGCCGCTCCCGGCGACCCAGCGGCACCCGGGATGCCTCCGCCGTGACGGGAGTGGACCCGCAGGAACCTCACAGTAAGCACCGCAAGGGCAGGTAGGCCCCCGCCCACCATGCGGGAGCAGCGTCCGGGAATGGCCACGGCCCGCGCCGACTGGATCGCTGCGGACGCGATCTCAGCCTGTGGCGCCGCCACCCATTCTCCACCTGCATGTCGGCTTCGACCGTGCTGCGGAGCCGCCACCGGACGGGCTGGGGGTCAGAGGTGCCTCTTCCTCACGCATTCCGAAAAACGCCACTCAGCAGATGCGCGGTAGTTGCTCCCCGATCGGCAGGTCGACCACCCGGGTGCCGCCGAGCCCGGTGCGGGCCACTACCAGACCCGGGTGGGACTCGACCGCCTCGCCGATAACCGCCGCGCGCCGGCCCAGGGGGTGGGCGCGCATCGCGGCGAGTACGGCCTCGGCGTGCTCGCGGGGTACGAACGCGACGAGCTTGCCCTCGTTGGCCACGTAGAGCGGGTCGAGGCCGAGGATCGCGCAGGCGTTGGCGACTGGCACGGGAACCGGGACCCGGCCCTCCTGGATGACGACGCCCGCGCCGGACGCGGCCGCGATCTCGTTGAGCGAGGCCGCCAGTCCGCCCCGGGTGGGGTCGCGCAGGACGTGCAGGTCGGGGGTGACAGCGAGCATGGCCCGTACGAGGCCGCCGAGCGGTGCGCAGTCGCTCTCGATGTCCACGCCGAATTCGAGGCCTTCGCGGACGCTCATGATCGCCACCCCGTGGAGCCCGATCTCCCCGCTGACGATCACCACGTCGCCGGGGACGACCCGCTGGGGCCGCAGATCCACGCCCTGCGGGATGATCCCGATGCCCGCGGTGTTGATGTAGATCCCGTCGCCGTGGCCCGCCTCGACGACTTTGGTGTCGCCGGTGGCCACTTCGACCCCGGCCTTGCGGGCCGCGTCGCCCAGGTCCTGTGCGACCCGGGCCACCACGGACATTTCCACACCCTCTTCGAGGATGAACCCGCAGGACAGGTAGGCGGCTTGGGCTCCGCTCATGGCGAGGTCGTTGACGGTGCCGTTGACGGCGAGGCCGCCGATGCTGCCGCCGGGAAAGAACAGCGGGCGGACCACGTAGGAGTCGGTGGAGAAGGCGAGTCGGACCCCGCCCAGGGTGACGGCCGCGGAGTCTCCGAGCTGGGAGAGCACTTCACCGCCGAAGGCGGGCGCGAAGAGGTGCTCGACCAGTTCGGCGGAGAGCGCCCCGCCTCCGCCGTGGCCCATCACCACGCGGGGTCGGTCGCGCAGGGGCGCGGGGCAGGTCCAGCCGGTGACGTCCAGGGTCGTGTCAGACAACGGGGCTCGCCTCCAGGGGCGCGTCGGTGGTGCAGGCCCGCTTCGCGGGGGCGGCAGTACGGGCCGGGGTGATCTCCAGGCGCCGGTAGAGGTAGTAGGCGGCGCAGGCGCCCTCGCTGGAGACCATGGTGGCGCCGAGCGGGTTGCGCGGGGTGCAGGTGGTCCCGAAGGCCTCGCACTCGTGTGGCTTCAGCAGCCCCTGGAGCACCTCGCCGCTGCGGCACTCGGCTGGTTCGCAGGTGTTGATTCCGGTTACCGAGAAGCGGTGCTCGGCGTCGTAGTCCCGGTAGCGGGGCGACAGGCGCCAGCCGCTGTCGGGGATCACTCCGATACCGCGCCAGGCGCGGTCGGTGACCTCGAAGACGTCCCTCAGCATGGCGAGCGCGGCCGGGTTCCCCTCCGGCCGCACCGCGCGGGCGTAGGCGTTGTCCACGGTGTGCTCGCCGCGCTCGAGCTGGCGCACCGCCCGGCGTACACCCTCCAGGATGTCCAGGGGCTCGAAGCCGGTGACCACGATCGGGACCCGGTGGCGCGCGGCCAGGTCCGGGTACTCCCCCGTCCCCATCACGCTGCACACGTGCCCGGCGGCCAGGAACGCCTGGACCCGGCAGCTCGGCGACTGCATGATCGCCTCGATGGCCGGGGGGACACGGACGTGGGAGACCAGCAGGCTGAAGTTGCGGATGCCGAGCTTCTTGGCCTGGTACACCGTCATGGCATTGGGCGGGGCGGTGGTTTCGAAGCCGATGCCGAAGAACACCACCTCGCGCTGCGGATTCTGCTGCGCGACCTTGAGGGCGTCGAGCGGGGAGTAGACCACTCGTACGTCGCCGCCCTCGCTGCGCACCTGGAATAGGTCGCGGCCGGTACCGGGGACGCGCAGCATGTCACCGAAGGAGCAGAAGATGACATCGGGGCGGGAGGCGATCTCCAGGGCCTTGTCGATGACCTCCAGCGGGGTGACACAGACCGGACAACCGGGCCCATGAATCAATTCGACCATGTCCGGAAGGAGTTGATCGATTCCGTGCCGGATGATGGTGTGGGTCTGGCCGCCGCAGACCTCCATGAGCGCCCAGGGCCGGGTCACCGTGGAGTGGATGTCGTCGAGGAGCCGGCGTGCGAGGTCCGGGTCCTGGAATTCGTCGATGTACTTCACTGCTGAGCCGCCTCCTGCGCCGCGATCTCGAGGGTGGCCTCCGCTGCGGGGGCCGGATCGGGGCTCTCCTCCGGGTCGTCGGTGAACGGCCAGGGCGCCCCGCCGGCTTCCGCGGCCTGCTCCCACGGATCGCCGAACTCCTCCTGGAGCATCCCGAGTTCCGCAAAGAGCGCGAGGGTCTGCTTCGCCGACTCCTCGTCCAGCCGCTGCAGCGCGAAGCCGACGTGGACGATCGCGTACTCGCCGACTTGAAGGTCGGGCAGGTACTCCAGACACACCTCCTTGACCACCCCGCCGAAGTCGACGGTGGCCATGCGCGTGCCGTCCCGCTCTCCGATGTCAATCACCTTTCCGGGCACTGCCAGGCACATGGGCTTCTCCTCGCTGTGGGTGTTCTACCGTCGTACGGGCCGCGGCCGTGGTGGCTGCCGCGACCATGAGCTGGCCGAGTGCCAGGCCGCCGTCGTTCGGGGGCACCAGGTGGTGCCGCAGCACGGTGAAACCGTGTGCGCGCAGGCGCCGGGCGCAGGCCGAGGACAGCAGGGTGTTGGCGAAGACCCCGCCGGTCAGCGCCGCGGACTCCAGGCCGTACCGTTCGCGCGCCAAGACGCACAGGTCGGCGACGAGCCCCGCGACGCCGGAGTGGAAGCGGGCCGCGATCAGCGGGGGTGCGGCGCCCGCACGCACGTCGGCCACGACAGCGGCCAGGAGGGGCGCGGGATCGGCGACGACGGGATCCCCGCTGCCGGGGGCGGGGAACCGCAGGGCGAACCGGTATCCCCGCCCGTCACCGTCACCGTCCTCGTGATCCGCCCCCGCGGCACGGGCGGCGTACTCCAGCTCGATCGCGGCCTGGGCCTCGTACCCCGCGTGGTGACGGATTCCGGTCAGCGAGGAGACCGCGTCGAAGAGCCGCCCCATGCTGGACGTGGGAGCACAGTTGAGGTTCCGGTCCAACTGGGTTCTCAGCACGCGCAGTTCATCGGGCGGGCACACCGCCGTGCAGGGCAGCTCCGGCGACCAGTCGAGGTTCGCTGCCCACAGGTGCGACAGGGCCATCCGGTACGGTCGCCGCACCGCGGCGTCGCCGCCCGGAAGCGGGACGTACGCGAGGTGCGCGAAGCGGGTGTATCCGCGGTAGTCGGTGAGGAGGAACTCGCCTCCCCACACGGCTCCGTCGTCCCCGTAGCCGGTTCCGTCGAATGCGATGCCGATGACGCGCCGACTGCCGTCCAGGCCGTGTTCCGTCATCGCGGACGCGATGTGCGCGTGATGGTGCTGTACGTGCACCACCGGCCGGTCGCGCGCGTGGCGCCCAGCCCACCGCACGGAGCGGTAGCCGGGGTGGCGGTCGGCGGCGATCAGCCGGGGCCGGACCCCGGTGACGGATTCCAGCTGCCGCTCTGCGCGTTCGAAGGCGTCCTGCGTGGCCAGATCGTCCATGTCGCCGATGTGGGCGGAGAGCCAGGCCCGGCGCTCCTGGCCGAGGCAGAAGGCGTTCTTCAGGTCCCCTCCGACCGCGAGGGTCGCGGGGACGGGCAGCGGGAGCGCGAGCGGCAGTGGGGCGTAGCCCCGGGAGCGGCGCACGGTCAGCGGGGCTCCGTCGCAGACGCGCACCACCGAGTCGTCGCAGGGGACGTGGATCGGGCGGTCATGCGTCAGCCAGGCGTCGGCCAGCCCGGCCAGCCGCTCCAGGGCCTCCGCGTCGTCGGTGACGATGGGTTCACCGGAGAGGTTTCCGCTGGTCATGACCAGGAGCCGGGGTCCGGGCGGGTCACCGGGCAGGCCGAGCAGCAGATGGTGCACGGGGCTGTACGGGAGCATCAGCCCAAGGTCGGGGCTGCCCGGGGCGACCTCGTCGGCGGGACCGGCGGCGCCCGCGCGGCGCCGCAGGAGGACGATGGGCCGCTCCCGCCCTGTGAGCAGGCTCCGCTCCTCGGACCCGAGGTGGACGAGGTCCTCGACGGCGGCCGGGTCACGCGCCATCAGGGCGAACGGTTTGTCACCGCGGGCCTTGCGCCGGCGCAGTTCCCGGACGGCGCGCGCATCGGAGGCGTCGCAGGCGAGGTGGTATCCGCCGATCCCCTTCACGGCGAGGATCGCCCCGGAACCTAGCAGCCGCCGGGCCCCGGCCACCGGGTCGGCGTCGTCCGTCTCGCGCGGCGGGGTACCGGTGAGCAACCGCAGCCGGGGCCCGCAGTCCGGGCAGGCGACGGGCTGGGCATGGAACCGGCGGTCGGCCGGGTCGGCGTACTCGCGGGCGCACGCGGGGCACATCGGGAAGCCGGCCATCGTGGTGTTCGGCCGGTCGTAGGGCAGTGCGGTGACGATGGTGAAGCGCGGCCCGCAGTGCGTGCAGGTGATGAAGGGGTGGCGGTGGCGCCGGTCGGCCGGGTCCGCGAGCTCGGCGAGGCAGTCGGCGCAGGTGGCCGTGTCCGGGGAGACCAGCGTACGGACGGCTCCGCCGGCACGGGAGGCGATGATGCGGAAACCGGCGCCTCCCGCGGCCGGGACCTGGTGGTGGTCGACGGTGTCGACGACGGCGAGCGGGGGCGCGTCGACCGCGAGCCGGTCGCAGAACTCGGCGACCGCCGCCGGTGCGCCCTCCACCTCGGCGACGACTCCCTCGGCAGTGTTGGTGACGTGGCCGGCCAGTCCGAGCCCGGTCGCGCGGGTGTACACGTAGGGCCGGAAGCCCACGCCCTGCACCACGCCGCGGACGGTGACCCGGCGGCGCTGGACCGCCTCCATCAGTGTGTCTGCACCGCGGCGGGGCGGGCCTGCGCCTGGGGACCGGAGTCGGGATGGGTGTGCGCGTGCGGGTGGGTGTCGCCGTCTGCGTGATGGTGGCCGTCCGCGGGCCCGTGGGTGTGCGCGTTCCCGCCCGCCCCCTGCCCGGCCATGACCGGCACGTGCGTGGTCGCGCCGTCCGCGACCGCGTTCGCCCGGTCGAGCAGGATCCCCACCCCCTCACCGGAGCGTGCGGAGGTCAGGATCACCTCCACACCGGGGTTGACCTGCTGGACGTGCGCGCGGAAGGCGTCCTCGTCGAACTCGACGGCTTCGGCGATGTCGGTCTTGGTCACCACCACGAGCTGGGCGAGCCCGAAGGCGGTCGGGTACTTCAGCGGCTTGTCCTCGCCCTCGGTCACCGAGGCCAGGACGACGCGCAAGGACTCCCCCAGGTCGTAGGAGGCCGGGCAGACGAGGTTGCCCACGTTCTCCACGAAGAGCAGCCGGGTGGACTCCGGCAGCCAGCCGTCCAGGTGCCGGCCGAGCATCGAGGCCTCCAGATGGCAGAGGCCGTCGGTGAGCACCTGCTTGACGGGTACGCCCGAACGCGCCAGCCGTACCGCGTCGTTCTCCGTGGCCAGGTCGGCCGTGAGGGCGGCGACGGACAGTCCGCGCTCCCGGGCGAGGAGCAACTCGCGCTCCAGCAAGGCCGTCTTCCCGCTGCCCGGGCTGGAGAGCAGGTTGACGGTCACCGTGCCGCGAGCGGCGAGTTCGCGGCGCAGGGCGTGCGCGGCGGCGTCGTTCTTGGCGAGTACCGCCTGCTTCAGGTCGACCACTCGGCACATGGCTCGGCGCTCCTCGGGGTTGGGTTCGCGGGTCGGTACGGGGCCTCGGCCGGGTCCTGGGCGGCGCCGGTGCCGTCACCGTCCTCCCAGGTCACGCTGAGGATCTGCAACTCCCGGCCTGAGAGCAGTTCAACGTGTGCCGCGCTCCCGCATCCGGGACAGCACAGCTCGGGCGGAATGCCGACCGCCCACTCGTCCGTACAGGAGGAGCAGTGCGCGCGGGCCACCACCGGCTCCACGACGAGTTCGGCGCCTTCGAGGACCGTGCCCGCGCAGGCCAGTTCGAAGCAGAAGGCCAAGGCGTCGGGGACGACGCCGGCCAATTCCCCCACTTGGAGGCGTACTACGCTCACGCCACTCGCGCCGGCGGCCTCGGCCGCTTCCTCCACCTGGCCCACGACGGCCATGGCGATCGACATCTCGTGCATCGGACTCCGTCCTGCCGGGGCTCATTACACCGGCAGGACGGGGACGGTGCGGTCGGGCACGCCGACGTGCCGTGCGCCGCGTACGCCGTTCGGCCGTCGTGCGTCACATGCGGCGCATCCGCAGGTAGCGCTTGACGTCGGGGAGGATCTGCTTCAGAACGGCGATGAGCGCGGCCGCGGCCGCGCCGCCGATGACGGCCTTCTTCACGGGGTCCTCCTCAACTCGGCGACCGGGGCCGCCACGATGTCGTGATCGGTGTCATCAGCGTGATCGGCGTGCCCGTTCCGCAACAGCTCCAGGATCATCCGTACGGCCTCCGGCACCGCGGCGGCCACCGGCTCGCTCAGCCCGATGCCCTCCTCGACGGAGGCGGGCTCGCACCCCACCACGACGGTCCGCCGGGGCGGGGTGGAGCCAGTGCCCTCGCACAGCGAGCCCAGGAGCGCCAGGACCGCGTCGGGGGACATCTGGTGGCCGTCGAGCACGGGAGCTCCCCGCGTGACGCGGCCGGACTCGTCCGGTCCGTCGGGCTCGATGAGGTAGAGCGTGCCGGGGGGCCCGCCGCGGGCCGTGGCGTCCACCAGGACGAGGGTGTCGTAGCCGTCGAGGAGCTGGTAGGCGAGGTGCACCCCGCGGACTCCGAAGTCCACCGCTTCGACATGTCCGGGTAGTTCGTACGCGGACAGCTGCCGCAGGGTCTCCACCCCGAAGCCGTCGTCGCCGAGGAAGACGTTGCCGATGCCCGCGACGAGGGTGCGGGAGCCGCTCACGCGTCCTCCAGGGGGCTGAGTTCGTCGGGCTGGAAGTAGAGGAACCGGCCCTGCTCCCGGCGGATGTCCGCGCCGGGGTCGCCCTCCACGGTGACGGCGAGGTGCACGCCGCCGTCCACGTCGTGCAGTACGGCCTCGACCAGGGCCGCGCGGCCCTGGAGGAACAGGTCCTGGGCATCGGAGCGCCGCAGGCCCGGACGTAGGAGAACCCGGCTGCCGACGCCCACCGCTACGCCGTCGACGAGGACCCGGTCCCGCGCGGGATCGGCGGTATCCCTGTGCGCCGGGTCCCACCACGGGGTCTCGGGTCTGAACACGGATTGCTCGTCGAAGACTTCCAGCGGTCTCTCCGGCTCGTCCGTCCCGTCCGGGCCGGTGATCTCGCGCAGGGCGCGTACGGCACCGTGCAGCCGCTCCAGCACTTCGGGGGGCATCGACTCCGCCAAGTCGATCACCGCGGCGGCCCGCGGGTCCGTGCCTCGCGCTTCGCGCTTCTCCTGATCGGTCAGGGCCGCGGTGCGCAGGGCGAGGATCTCGTCGATCTCGGTGGCGTCGTACATCGCGCCGATGCTCTCGGGGGCGATGGCGGGATGGTCCTCCAGGATGATCGGCGAGGACAGCACCACGTCCGCCCGGCCCGGCTCGCCCGCGAGGACGGGCCAGGTGTGCCGGTTGGCGCAGGCGGCGACGGCCCCCTTGGCCCACTCCGGCGGGTCTGTCATCGACAGGAAGGAGCCGCCGCTCAGACCCAGCAGGAGGTGGGCCGCGACGAGTGAGCGGGGCAGCGCCGCCTCCCGGTCGTCGCTCTCGGCCGCGGGGGTCCACGGGTTCGTGTTCTCCACCACGGCCGTGAGCTTCAACACCCGGTAGGGTCCGTCAAGTTCGACGGCGCGAAGCCGTACGCACCCCTCAATGGGTTCGGTACGCAGCACCAAGCGGCCGACGGCTTCCCCGTCGGCGCCGGCGACCGTCTCGATGTCCTCCCGGGCAGGGCGCTCGAAGGGAAACACGGCCCCCTCTGCGGTCAGCTCCCCCAGAGTCGGACTCAATTCGACCCGCTCCTCCGCCCCCTCGTCCCAGGGCACCAGGACCCGGTCGTCGAGGTGCAGTTCGGCGACCCCTTCGAAGGAGCCGTCAGGAAGCGCCCGCTCGACGGTCCGGCGCCGCGCGTGCAGGAAGCGCAGCTCCACGGCGAGGGTGGCGTCGCCCTTGGGCTCCATCAGGATCTCGGTCTGCTGGAAAGCGTGTTCGCCCTGCACCCGGCCCCATGCCGGCGGCACGAGCACCCCGAACTGCCAGCGCAGCCGGTTCTTGGCCGCCGAGGCCCGGTAGGGGTACAGCACGTACCCCTCGAAGAGCACCGCGTCGGCCACCTGCCGGGCGTGGGCGAAGCGGGACTCCAGTGCGGTGGCCGTCGTCACTGGGCCGTCCTCTCCGTGACACGCGGCAGGACGGCGCCCAGCCGGAAGGGCGGCGCGGGCTCCGGCAGGGGTTCGGCCGCCGCGTCCAGGAGGGTCCGTACGGTCGCCTCCCAGGAGGCGAGGGCGTGCCGCGAACGGAAGGCGAGCAGTTCGTCCATGAGGTCGCGGGGCAGCCGCAGCCAGCCGCAGCCCGGGAAGTGCTGCTCGACCATCTCGCGCCAGACCGCCACCGGCATCCGGTACGAGGCCTCGCGGTCCCAGGGCACGGGCTCGACGTGGAAGCCGCCGGCCCCGGTGAAGGCGGTGCCGGAGAACAGCATCAGCAGCGGCGCTTCTCCGTCCTCCAGGGCGCTGAAGTAGCGGCTCGCCGCGATGTCCATGTCGTACGTGCACGGCACGACCACGTCGACCTCGGTCTCCCCGGTGAAGCTGGACACCATCAGGGCGACCTGCGCGAACTGCACGGGTTGCAGGGTGGTGCCCCACCGGGAGCGTTCGCCGAACAGGTCGGCCAGGCCGGCCTCCTCGGCCGGTCCGTAGCCGCGCCGGGCCGGTTCGATGCGCAGCTGACAGCGCAGGGCCAGGGCGTGCACCCGGGTGGGCGCGGGGGTACCGCCGGCCGTGACGCGCAGCCGGAACACCAGGGTGGGCCCGGCGGCGTACGGGTCGGCGCGGACCCCGGTGCAGGTGAACTCGAAGTCCGTCATGGCGCGGGTGCCTCCGCCGGGATCCTGGCTCGTCGCCCGACCTCGGCGAAGAAGGCTTCGAGCGCGGCTCGCGCCTCGGCCCCGCCGTCGAAGCCCGTCCACAACAGGCGCATCCGCCCGACGAGTTCGTAGCAGATGTCGATCGGTACCAGATAGCAGTCGGTCCGGCCCTGCTCGCGGCGCAGCAGCAGGGCCTCCACGTCGGGCTCCAGGAGCGCGGCGAGGCGCCCGGCGCCGAGTACGGCCTGCCAGGTCTCGGGGTCGAGTTCGCTCTCGGTGGCGCCGGCCGGGCTCGGGTAGAGCGCGACGAGGCGGTCGAGGGCGGCGTTGCGGAAGAAGAAGGCGACGCCCACCGGGATCTGGAGCAGCTCCCAAGCACCGGCGTCGAGCGGGTGGGAGGGGTCGGCGAGGTACCGGGTCGGGACGGCGCGAAAGCGGCCGGTGGCCACGCTGGGCCGGTCGAACAGCAGGGCGCAGGCGGTGCAGGCGCAGACCAGCGACCGCTTCTCGGTCTCCACGACGTGCCGGTGCGCACCTTCGGCGACGGCCACTCCGCACAGCTCGCAGGTCTCCGGGCGGGGACCACCCCGGGGCGCCGCTCACAGCACCCGCGCCGGAGGCTGCGGGCGGGTGCCGATCTGGAGCAGGGCCGGCTGCGGTGCCTCGGCGGGTGCCATCTCCACCGCGGTCACCTCGGGGGCGAAGCAGGCGAGCGCGTCTTCGACGGCCTGCGAGGGGCCCTCGGCCGCACCGGAACAGCCGCAGCCGGTGCTCGGCGCGGACCTCAGCCGAAGTGTCCCGGTCGACCCGTCGAAGCCGAGGAGCTCCACGTCCTCCCGTACGCTCGCCAGGGCGCGGGCGATCCGGGTGTCCACGTCCTCGGGGTGCAGGTCGTGCAGGGCGAGCAGGCTCGCCACCAGTTCGTCGTCGAGGAGGGCGGCGAGCCGGTCCTCCCCCAGGCGGTCGACGATGCGGGCGAGCCCGGCGCCGTAGAAGTCCATGAGGACGCGTACCAGCTCCTCGGCGGCCGCGCACACCTCCCGGTCCCCGGTGGCGGCGAGCCGGTCGAGCACCTCCTCGACGTGGACGCCCGCTTGGCGGGCGTCGGCCCTCACCCTCTCGCGCGCGCTCATCCGCCCAGTCCGCTCAGTCCGGTGGGGACGTGCATCTGCTTCACGGTCTGCCCCTTGCCCACGTACATGTGGACCCCGCACGGCAGACAGGGGTCGAAGCTGCGCACGGCCCGCATGATGTCGATGCCCTTGAAGTTCTCCGGGGTGTTCTCCTCGAAGATCGGGGTGTTCTGCACCGCGTCCTCGTAGGGTCCGGGCGTGCCGAAGGTGTCGCGGGTGCTCGCGTTCCAGGGGGTCGGCGGATAGGGGTGATAGTTGGCGATCTTGCCGTCGCGGATGACCATGTGGTGCGAGAGCACCCCGCGCACGGCCTCGGTGAAGCCGACGCCGAGGCCCTCGTCCGGGACCTCGAACTTCTCCCAGGTCTGCGTGCGGCCGGCGCGGACTTCGGCCAGCCCCTTCTCGGCGCAGTGCAGGGCGATGGCGGCGGCGTACGCCTGGAAGTACGTGCGGGCGCGGTTGCGCTCCAGCGCGTTGCTCCACTTCGGGATCTTCCACTCGAAGCGGGTCTCGGGCTTGGTCATGGTGCGCGGCAGGGTGATCACCACGCTGTGGCCGGTGGCCTGCACGTAGTCGGTGTGCACCAGCCCGGACAGGGCGGTGGACCACAGGCGGGCGAGCGGGCCGCCTCCGGTGTCGAGGGCGAGGTGGTCCTTGCCGTCGAACCAGCGGGGGGACATCACCCAGCTGTACTTGTCGTCGAAGTTTCGCTTCTGGGGGGCCGGGATGGTGTGCTGGTTCCAGGGGTGGCGGGCGTCGACCGGGTTGCCGAGCGGGTCGTGGGTGACGAACTTCTCCTGGCCCTGCCAGTCGTCGTAGTACGAGCTGCCGAGCAGGATGCGGATGCCGAGGTTGATCTCGGTGAGGTCGTTGGTGACCAGTTTGCCGTCCACCACGATGCCCGGGGTGACGAACATCTTCCGTCCCCAGTCGGTCATGTTGGCGTAGGTGAAGTCGCAGTGCTCGGGGTCGTTGAGCGCCCCCCAGCAGCCCAACAGCACGCGCCGGCGGCCGACTTCCTCGTACCCGGGCAGGGCCTCGTAGAAGAAGTCGAAGAGGTCGTCGTGGAGCGGGACGACGCGCTTCATGAACTCGCAGTACCGCATGAGGCGGCTCATGTAGTCCGTGAAGAGCTGGACGGAGGCGATCGTGCCCACACCGCCCGGGTAGAGGGTGGAGGGGTGCACGTGGCGCCCCTCCATCAGACAGAACATTTCCCGGGTGTAGCGGCTGACCTGGAGGGCCTCGCGGTAGAACTCCCCCTCGATGGGGTTGAGCGAGCGCATGATGTCGGCGATGGTCTTGAAGCCGTGTTCGCCCGCGTGCGGGGCCGGGGTGCGCTCGGCCAGTTCCAGGACGCCGGGGTTGGTCTCGCGGACCATCTTCTCGCAGTAGTCGACCCCGACCAGGTTCTCCTGGAAGATGTTGTGGTCGAACATGTACTCCGCGGACTCGCCCAGGTTGATGATCCACTCGGCGAGGTGGGGCGGCTTCACCCCGTAGGCCATGTTCTGCGCGTAGACGGAGCACGTCGCGTGGTTGTCACCGCAGATGCCGCAGATGCGGCTGGTGATGAAGTGCGCGTCGCGCGGGTCCTTTCCGCGCATGAAGACGCTGTAGCCGCGGAAGACCGACGAGGTGCTGTAGCACTCGGCTACCCGCTTCTGCTTGAAGTCGATCTTCGTGTGGATGCCGAGACTGCCCACGATCCGTGTGATCGGATCCCAGGCCATCTCCACCAGGCCGCTGCCGTCGCCGGCTGCGTTCGTCTTCGGTGCCATCGTGTCTCCGTGACCCTTCGGTGCGGGATCGGTGGTTGTCACATGAGTGCGGTTGTGGGGGTGCCGCGGATGTGGAGCGCTACGGGTGTGCGGCTGCTACGGGTCGGATCGCCCCGGCCCCGTCACCAGGGCGGTCGGTAGCCCGTGGTGAGCTTGTCCCCGCGGTGGCGCCACTTCGGCTCCTGGTCCACGGTGTGCGCCGTGATCGCCCGGAGCTTGCGGATCACCGCCCCGTAGGCGCCGCTGGCGACACTGGACACCTTGCCGCCGGGCGGCTCGTCCATGAAGGGCATGAACTTGTCCGGGAAGCCGGGCATGGTGCAGGCGATGCAGATGCCACCCACGTTCGGGCAGCCGCCGATGCCGTTCATCCAGCCGCGCTTGGGCACGTTGCACTTCACGACGGGGCCCCAACAGCCGAGCTTGACCAGGCATTTCGGGGAGTCGTAGGTGTGGGCGAACTGCCCCTGCTCGTAGTAGCCGGCCCGGTCGCAGCCCTCGTGAACGGTCGCGCCGAACAGCCAGGTGGGGCGCAGCTTGTCGTCGAGCGGGATCATCGGGGCCGAACCTGCCGCCTGGTAGAGCAGGTAGGTGAGCGTCTCGGAGAAGTTGTCCGGCTGGATCGGGCAGCCGGGCACGCACACGATCGGGATGCCGGCCTTGGACTTCCAGTCCCAGCCGAGGTAGTCGGGCAGCCCCATGGCACCGGTCGGATTGCCTTCCATCGCGTGGATTCCGCCGTACGTGGCGCACGTGCCGATGGCGACGACGGCAAGGGCCTTGGGCGCCAGCCGGTCGATCCACTCGCTGGTGGTGATGGGCTGGCCGGTCTCCGGATCGTCGCCGAAACCGGACCAGTAGCCCTCGGCCTTGATGCTCTCGTTGGGGATGGACCCCTCCACGACGAGCACGAAGGGGTCGATCTCGCCGCGTTCCCCCTTGAAGAACCACTCGATGAACGTGTCCGCGCCGCCCACGGGACCGCATTCGAAGTCGATCAGGGGCCAGTGCACGGCGATCTTCGGCAGACCGGGCAGCACGCCCATCACGATCTCTTCGATGCTGGGCTGCATGGCCGCGGTCAGCGACACGGAGTCGCCGTCGCAGCTCAGTCCCGCGTTGATCCAGAGGATGTGGATCGGGGGGTCCTCGGCCTCGGTCGGCGTTTGCGTGTTCATCTGGATGCCTCCTAGGGGAGGGGTGGGAGCGGTGGGGGGAGAGTGCGGACGGTGGGGAAGACCGGCATGCCGGCGTCACCTTTCTTGCTAACAGGCGGAAGGTCCCGGTGCGCGGTCATGTACGCCCAGTCCAGTGACGCCCGGCCGGTCCGGTGATCCGGCGCGCGGCCGTCATCCTGGGACCGGCCCGGCGTCGGGGCCGCCACCCTGCCGGGAGCCGTCACCGTGCCGGGAGCCGCCTCCGTGGACGCGGGCCAGGTGCGCCGGGGTGGCCGCCGGGCTCTCCTTGCGTACGAACGCCCTGCGCAGGGCGTGGTAGGGGGCCTCGGGGTCAAAGAAGGTCTCCCGCATCCGGGCCAGCTCGGTCTCCCGGTACACGGCCAGCGGCCGGGTCGCCTCGTCCAGCTCGCGCCTCGCCTTCTTCGCGGCGATCCTGGCCTGTGCCGCCGGCGAGCCGGCCAGCCGCGTGGCGAGACGGACCGTGACGTCGGCGAAGGCCCCGGGCGGGCAGGCGACCGTACGATCAGCCAGCCCGAGCCGTACCGCGGCGGCGGCGCTGACGGGCAGGGCCTCTCCGCTCAGCCGGGTGGCTGCTGCCGCCCCGACCCGGCGCGGCAGCGTGTACGTCCAGTACTCCGAGCCGTACAGCCCCATCAGGCGGTAGTGGGGGTTGAGCACCACGCCCGAGCGGCACCAGACCTCGTCGGCGGCGAGGGCGAGCATGGCGCCGCCCGCGGCGGCGTTGCCGCCGAGGGCCGCCACGACGAGGCGGTCGGTGGTTGTCAGGACGGCCTCGACGAGGTCGTCCATGGCGTTGATGTTCGCCCAGGACTCCTCGGCCGGGTCGGCCGCGGCCTCGATGACGCCCAGGTGGATGCCGTTGGAGAAGAAGTCACGGCCGCCGCCGAGGACGAGTACGGAGGTGGGGCGGGAGCAGGCGGTCCGGTAGGCGTCGAGCAGCCGGCGGCACCGCTCGGTGCTCATGGCGCCGCCGGGGAAGGAGAACGTGAGGAAGCCGGCTCCGCCCTCCTCCCGGTAGTCGATCTCGGACCAGGTCCTGTCGCGTCCCGCGCCCGCGCCCGCGCCGGGCGGCGGGGCGGCGTCCTCGGGCAGCGGGCGCGGCAGATGCGGCGGACGCAGCAGGTCGCCGAGGGCCACGGTGGCCGGCAACTTCACGGGCACCGGTTCCCCGGGCAGGCGCAGGGCCCGCAGTTCGGGGATCCAGACGGCCCCGTCGGTCGTCGCACGGCAGATCGCCCCGGCGCGGGTGGCCAACAGCTCGCCCGGCCGCCCGTGCAGCCGGCCTTCGGGGTAGCCGCCGTGCAGGTACCACTCTCCGCCGAGCAGCTCATCCCGTACGCCGGGCTGGGAATCGGCCGCCCGAAGGACGCGCAGCACCCGCTCGGTGGAGTCCGAATGCCAGTCGATGCGGCGGTGTTCCTGCCGCAGGTAGGGGCGTGTGTGACCGGTGAGCTGGGGCTGTGGGGTGTACGCGCCGGAGGCGAAGCGTTCGACCGCCTGCAGGACCGCTTCGAGTGCCGCGTCTGCGATTTCCCCGCGGTACAGATCGCTCTTCGCGACCGGCGGGACGGCGCATTCGACGCTGGCCCAGACATCCCCGGCGTCCATCTCCTCGACGGCCTGGAGGACGGTGACACCCCAGCGGGGCTGCCGTTCCTGGACGGCCCGGTCGAGCGAGGACGGGCCGCGGTCGCCGACCGGTCCGGGATGAACGATCAGGCACGTTCGGGAGGACCAGATCTCCTTCGGAATCGCCGTGCGCAACATGGGGGCGATGATCAGGTCCGGCTGGTGGCGGTCCACCGCCGGCGTCAACGATTTCCCGGGTACGGCAAGTTCGACCGCGACCTGGTGGCCGTGGTCGCGCAGCTCAGCGTGTACGCGCTGCGTGAGGCTGTTGAAGGCACTAGCGATGAGCAGGACCTGCACGAGATCTCCTCCGCGGCTGGCGACGGATCATGTCCGTGACACGAACGACCACCGGCGATCGTCGGGGACCACGACGACGGCCCGCACGGCGCCGAGCGGTGGTGTCACTCAAAAGCGCGGACCCGGAGGGCCACTCGGCGGCGGCACGGGCGGCGGGACACGGAACTGTTCCCGACCCCGCTCATCCACCACCGCCGGTCGCCTGGCACCGTCCGCCCTCAGGTGGCTGGTTCCGCTGCCGGTACGGGGCCGGGCAGCACGTGGGCCTCCACGGCCGGACCAGCCGCGCGCAGGACTGCCGCCATCGCGAGGCCGAGGTGTGCCTGAGCCCTGCCAGTCCCGAGGCGCGAGCCCACCGGTGGTGTGTGGGGCGGGCACGAGTTCCTCGGGCAGCCGGCCGACCATGGCTCCGCGCGCGTGCTCGATCACGTGGACGCCCTCCGTGCCGGCGGCGATCTCGGAGAACCCGGCTGCTGTTGGTAGCCAGTTGGAACTCCCCACGGGCGGCCAGTCAGCGGGGATCCAGCCGGCCACCGATGATCACTCAGTGTTGGCGCTCATCCATTGGGCGACTGCTCCGAATCCAGTACGAGCGGGCAGCCACGGTCAGCGCGAGCCCGTAAACGGCAAATGCGGCCATGCCGATCCAGGTGACCAGCAGTGCGTCGGCCGGGGAGTGGAAGTCGCCGCGGCGCATCGTCACCACGCCCGCCGTGGCCAGGGCCGAGTAGCCGATACCGAACACCCCGTACGGTGCGAGGGTGGCGGCACCCATCAGGGCCGGGGTCAGGGGGAGCCAACGCGGGACGCGGCGGTCGCGAAGGAAGAGCGTCCAGCGCGGGAAGACCAGACCCCAGGGGCGAACCAAGCCCCAGAGCAGGAAGACACCGAGTGCGGCCAGCAGTGCGGTGCCGTCCAGGCCCCAGGACTCCAGGGTGAGCCAGATCCCCGAGGCGCCGTTGCGCTCGGAGAGCGCGCTCATCTCCTCGCTGGACATCCCGGCGAAGGTGCCGCCAGACGCCCAGACCAACTTCATCACCACGTACGGGAGGAATGCCGCAGTGCCGGCGCCCGCGGCGAGCTGGACCGGTCGCGGAGCCGCGGAAGATGCCTCAACCGGGGTCGCGACGGACGCGCCGGTACCGGATCGGGCGGTGGCCGCGAGCAGGAGAACCCCGGCCGCCGCCAGGGCGTGGTTCGCGGCGGACACCCAACTGTCCACTTTCTGGCCGAACATCAGGGTGATGACGTCCATCAGCAGGCTGAATGCGGCGAGCCCGGCCAGGCCGCACACCGCCCAGAGCAGCGTCCGCAGTGCCGGCCGCGGCCCGTACCGCGCCACCGCCCCACAGGACAGCGCCGCCAGCGCCCCCACCGCCACGACCGCCCACCCCAGCGCGGAAGATCCTGGGACGTCGCCGTGGTGGAACAAGGGGGCCCCGCTCCACACGCAGGCAAGACCGAAGACGGCGTACACCACCGCCCAGAGCATCGTGGCCCAGCCCACCCAGCGCGGGCATCGCTGATGCCACGTGTGCCAAGACGTCCTCATCATCCGTGCGTAACCGGTCATGCTCTGAACGTCGCATCGACGGCGGCCGACAGCGTCGGCCGCTTGAACGATCCCCCTCCCCCTGCCGGGTGAGCGCTTCCCAGACTCAGGTATGACGTTACGGAGCGCGCCAATTCGACGGGCCGTCCGCGGGGAATCCGATCGGCTCTGATCAACATTTCGGGATCGCCCAGCGTGACCGTGCATCAGGTCGATCATGGTGCGGGTGTTAAGTGATCAGATACTCGACCTGTTCCTGCCGCACTTGGCGTCCGTGACCGTGGAGGACC
>NZ_JAPNLJ010000039.1 GCF_026627445.1 Streptomyces sp. H27-H1 | reverse complement strand
GGGGGGGTCCGTTGCCGACCGCGCGCGGGGCGGGCGTACGCCGGTCATCAGCCGAGGTTGTTGCCCCACAGGGTCGTGTCGTCGACGTTGTCCTTGGTGACCAGCGGAGCGGGGAGCTGGTCCTCCAGGCCGTTGGGCAGCTTGATGATGGTGGAGCCGTGGTCGGTCGCACCCGGCTGGAAGGTTTTGCCCTCGGCTGCGGCCTTGGCGTAGTACAGCGCGTACTTGGCGTAGAGGTCGGCGGGCTGGGAGACGGTGGCGTCGATCTGGCCCTTGCGGATGGCGTCGAACTCCTGCGGGATGCCGTCGTTGGAGACGATGCTGATGTGGCCCTCCTGCCCGGCGGGCTTGAGCAGGCCCTTCTGCTCCAGCAGCGCGAGAGTCGGCTGCAGGAAGACACCGCCCGCCTGCAGGTAGATGCCGTTCAGGTCCGGGTGCTGCGCGAGCAGGCTCTGCAGTTTGGCGGAGGCCACGTCGCCCTTCCAGTCGGTGGGCAGTTCGAAGACCTTGATGTCCGGGAACTTCGTCTTCATGCACTCCGCGAACGCCTCGGAGCGGTCGCGGCCGTTGATGGAGTCGAGGGCCCCCTGGAACTCGGCGACCTTGCCCTGTCCGCCCAGCTGCTTGCCGAGGAACTCGCACGCCTTGGTGCCGTACGCCCTGTTGTCGGCTCGGACGACCATGTAGACGGCGCCCTTGTCGGGCCTGGTGTCGACGCTGACCACCGGGATCTTCTTCGACGCGAGGGTCTCCAGGGTGGAGGCGACGGCGCCGGTGTCCTGAGGTGCCATGACGACGGCCTTGGCGCCCGTGTTCTGGAACACCTGCACGTTGGCGACCAGCTTGGTGACGTCGTTCTGCGAGTTGCTGAGCGGCAGCGCGTTGATGCCGTCGGTCTTGATGCCGTTCTTCACGTACTGCGCGTACGAGTTCCAGAAGTCGGAGTCGGAGCGGGGCAGGTCGATGCCGATGGCGGACTTGTCGCCGCCCGAGGCGTCCGAGCCGGGGCTCTCGCGGTTGCACGCGGTGGCGAGGGCCAGCATCGCGAGGGCGGCGGTGGCGGCTGCGGCGGTGGAGCGGATGCGAGTGGGCTTCATGGCCGTGTTCTCTCCTTGAGCAGGGGCGCGGCGACGGTGGCAGGGGGCGGCGTGCGCGCCCGTGCGAAAGGCGGCGGGGCGCCGGACGAGGCGGCGGTACACCGGACGACGCACCCAGCGATCCGGCCATTCCTCCGATGTATCTGGGACGGGACGTTACGACGACGTTGCCGACGTTGACAAGGGTCCGCGACGGGCCTGATGTGCCGGGCCGTCGCGCCGCAGAGCTTCGTAGGATCGCCGGGCCCCATCTGACCGCGACTGATGCCCAATTGCCCGCAGGGGGCGGCGCCTCGGGAGGGCATGCCCCGTACGGCTCCGGAAGGGTCGCCCTTCGAGAGCGTCGATGGCAGCGACGAGGAAATACATCCGAGGAATCCATTGTCAGCCGCGATCTCCGCGCCTAATGTCGCTGTGGCCCGCGATACATCCGATGACTGGCGGACCAAAGACGAAACCGAAACCCGCTCGCCAAGGGAGCTGCCCCGGTGAAACTGCTACGAGTCGGATCCCCAGGTGAAGAGCGGCCCGCGGTGCACGTCGACGACGGCCGGCTGCTGGACCTGTCCTCCGTGACCGGGGACATCGACGGTGGCTTCCTCGCCTCCGGGGGAATCGACCGGGCCCGCGCGGCGGTCTCGGCGGGGGAGCTGCCCGAGCTGGACCGGGACGGCCTGCGCACCGGGTCGCCCGTCACCCGTCCCGGCAAGATCGTCTGTGTCGGCCTGAACTACCGCGATCACGCCGCCGAGACCGGCGCGGCGATACCCGCGCGTCCGGTGGTGTTCATGAAGGACCCGGGCACGGTCGTCGGCCCGTACGACGAGGTGCTGATCCCCCGCGGATCGGTGAAGACCGACTGGGAGGTCGAACTCGCGGTCGTCATCGGCCGCCGGGCGCGCTACCTGGACGGACCGGATGCCGCGCGGGCCGTGATCGCGGGGTACACGATCAGCCACGACGTATCGGAGCGCGCGTTCCAGCTCGAGTACTCGTCGCAGTGGGACCTGGGCAAGTCCTGCGAGACCTTCAACCCGCTCGGCCCGTGGCTGGTCACCGCCGACGAGGCCGGCGACCCGCAGGACCTCGGCCTGCACCTGAGCGTCAACGGTGTGAAGCGGCAGGACGGTCACACCAGCGGCATGATCTTCGCGGTCGACCACATCGTGTGGTACCTGAGCCAGTACATGGTCCTGGAACCGGGCGACGTGATCAACACCGGTACGCCCGCGGGCGTGGCCCTGGGTCTTCCCGGCACTCCCTACCTGCGCCCCGGTGACACGGTCGAGCTCTCCGTCGACGGCCTCGGCAGCCAGCGCCAGACCTTCACCCAAGCGTGAAAGGCAGCACCGACTTGACTACATCCTCCGCCCGGATCACCGCCGTCGACACCTTCGACGTCCGCTTCCCCACCTCGCGGGAACTGGACGGTTCCGACGCGATGAACCCGGACCCCGACTACTCCGCCGCCTACGTCGTCCTGCGCACCGACGCCGGCGACGGGCACGAAGGACACGGCTTCACCTTCACCATCGGACGCGGCAACGACGTCCAGGTCGCCGCGATCGACGCACTGCGGCCCCATGTCATCGGCCGCTCCGTCCAGGAGCTCTGCGCCGATCCGGGATCGGTCAGCCGCGACCTGGTCGGCGACAGCCAGCTGCGCTGGCTCGGCCCCGAGAAGGGCGTGATGCACATGGCGATCGGCGCCGTGGTCAACGCCGTGTGGGACCTGGCGGCCAAGCGGGCGGGCAAGCCGCTGTGGCGGCTGCTCGCCCACGCCTCGCCCGAGTGGCTGGTCTCCCAGGTCGACTTCCGCTACATCGCCGACGCCCTCACCCCCGAGGAAGCCCTCACGCTCCTCCGTGAGGGCCGCAGGGGGCTCGCGGAGCGTGAGGCCACCCTGCTGGAGCGCGGATATCCCGGCTACACCACCTCCCCCGGCTGGCTCGGCTACACCGACGACAAGCTCACCCGGCTGGCCAAGCAGGCCGTGGCCGACGGCTTCACGCAGATCAAGCTCAAGGTCGGCGCCGACATGAGCGACGACATCCGGCGGCTGCGCACCGCCCGTGCCGCCGTCGGTGACGGCATCCGCATCGCCATCGACGCCAATCAGCGGTGGGACGTACCCGAGGCGATCAGGTGGACCAACGCGCTCGCCGAGTTCGACCCGTACTGGATCGAGGAGCCGACCAGCCCCGACGACGTCCTCGGCCACGCGGCCGTACGACGGGCCGTCGCTCCCGTGAAGGTAGCCACCGGCGAGCACGTGCAGAACCGGATCGTCTTCAAGCAGCTCCTCCAGGCCGGCGCCATCGACGTCCTCCAGATCGATGCGGCGCGGGTCGGCGGCGTCAACGAGAACCTCGCGATCCTCCTGCTCGCCGCGAAGTTCGCGGTGCCGGTGTGCCCGCACGCCGGCGGAGTGGGGCTGTGCGAGCTGGTGCAGCACCTGTCGATGTTCGACTACCTGGCCCTCTCCGGAACCACCGAGAACCGCGTCATCGAGTACGTCGATCACCTCCACCAGCACTTCACCGATCCGGTGGTGATCCGGGACGGCCACTACACCGCCCCGCTCGCCCCCGGCTTCTCCGCCACCATGCGTGCCGAGTCCATCGCCGAGTACCTCTACCCGGACGGCACGTTCTGGGTGGCCGACCGCGCCGCGCAGGAGGAAGTGGCATGAGCGAACTGACCGGCCTCAAGGCCCTCGTCACGGGCGGTGCGTCAGGCATCGGGCTCGCCACGGCCCGCGCGCTGGCGGCGCGCGGCGCGGCCGTCGCCGTACTCGACCTTGATCCGGAAGCCGTCCGCGAACCGCTGCTCGGACTCAAGGCCGACGTCGGCGACGACGTCTCCGTACGCGCCGCCGTGGAGGAGGCGGCCGCGCGGCTCGGCGGCATCGACATCCTCGTCAACAACGCGGGCATCGGCGCCGTCGGCGCCGTCGAGGACAACCCCGACGAACAGTGGCACCGCGTCCTGGACGTCAACGTCATCGGCATGGTCCGCACCACCCGGGCCGCCCTGCCCCACCTGCGCCGGTCCGCGCACGCCTCCGTGGTCAACACCTGCTCCATCGCGGCGACCGCCGGACTGCCGCAGCGCGCCCTGTACTCCGCCAGCAAGGGCGCCGTGCTGTCCCTCACCCTGGCCATGGCCGCCGATCACGTCGGTGAGGGCATCCGGGTCAACTGCGTCAACCCCGGCACCGCAGACACCCCGTGGGTGGCCCGTCTGCTCGACGCCTCCGACGACCCCGAGGCCGAACGGGCCGCTCTGGCCGCCCGCCAGCCCATGGGCCGGCTGGTGACCGCCGACGAGGTGGCGGCCGCCATCGTCTACCTGGCCGGTCCGGCCGCGGCGTCCGTCACCGGCACCGCGCTCGCGGTGGACGGCGGCATGCAGGGACTGCGGCTACGCCCGGGAGCCCGGTCGTGAGGAGCAACAGGCTGGGCGGCAGCGCGGCAGCGGTCTCGGAGCTCGCCCTGGGCTGTGCGGCGCTCGGCAACCTCTACCACCCGGTCACCGACGAGGCCGCCCACGCCACGGTGGAAGCCGCCTGGGACGCGGGCGTCCGCACCTTCGACACGGCCCCCCACTACGGACTGGGCCTGTCGGAACGGCGGCTCGGTGCCGCCCTGCAGGGCCGCCCCCGCGACACCTACACCCTCTCCACGAAGGTGGGCCGGCTCCTCGTGCCGAGCCCGCGGGGCGGCCCCGGGGACGAGAGGGACCACGACCTCGCCCACGACCTCGCCCACGGCCTCGCCCACGGCTTCGCCGTCCCGGCCACCCACCGCCGCATCTGGGACTTCAGCGCCGACGGAGTGCTGCGCTCCCTCGAGGCGAGCCTGGAACGCCTCGGCCTCGACCGCGTCGACATCGCCCTGCTGCACGACCCGGACGACCACGCCGAGCAGGCGCTGCGCGAGGCGTACCCGGCCCTGGAGCGGCTACGCCGCGAAGGCGTGGTCGGGGCGATCGGCATCGGCATGAACCAGTCCGCCCTGCCCACCCGCTTCCTGCGCGAGACCGACATCGACGTGGTGCTCCTGGCCGGCCGCTACACCCTCCTGGAACAGGACGGGCTCACCGGACCGCTCCCGGAGGCGGCCGCCCGCGGCCGCAGCGTCGTCATCGGCGGAGTGTTCAACTCCGGTCTGCTGACCGCTCCCCGGCCGGGTGCCACCTACGACTACGCGCCGGCCCCGCGGCCGGTGCTCGACCGGGCACTGCGGCTGCAGGCGGTAACCGAGCGCCACGGCGTGCCGTTGCGGGCCGCCGCGCTGCGCTTCCCCTTCGGCCACCCGTCCGTGGCGAGCGTCCTGACCGGCGCCCGTTCCCCCGAGGAGGTGCGCGACACCGTGGAGCAGCTGCGGCGCCCGATCCCGGACGCCCTGTGGGACGAGCTGCGCGCCGAGGGCCTGCTGGACCCGGACACCCCCGTACCCGTCACCGCGCCCGGCGGGGCAACCCCGTCGCGGAAGGAGCCGTCGTGAAGGTCGCCCTGCACACCAAGGTCCGCGCCGACCGCGTCGCGGAGTACGACGCCGCGCACCGGCAGGTGCCCGAGGAGCTGACTGCCGCCATCCGCGCCGCGGGGGTGAGCGAGTGGACGATCTGGCGCAGTGGCACCGACCTGTTCCACGTACTGGAGGTCGAGAACTACCGGGCGATGACCGCCGAACTCGAGAAGCTGCCGGTCAACATCGCCTGGCAGGCGCGGATGGCCGAGCTGCTGGACGTCGTCCACGACTACTCCGCGCAGGGCTCGGACGCCTCGCTGCCGGTGGTGTGGGAACTGTGACCGGGGCGGACCACGGGCCGGGAATCGTGGACGCCCACCACCACGTGTGGGACCTGTCCGTGCGCGACCAGGACTGGATCACCGGTCCCGAACTCGCCCCGCTGCGCAGGGACTTCTCCCTAGCCGACCTGACACCGCAGGCGCGCGCGGCCGGCGTCGCCGCCACCGTGCTGGTGCAGACGGTCACGGCGGCGGAAGAGACCCCCGAGTTCCTGGCCGTGGCCGAGCGCAGCGACCTGGTCGCCGGGGTCGTCGGCTGGACCGACCTGACCGCGCCCGACGTCGCCGACACCCTCGCCGGGCTGCGCGCCGGCCCCGGTGGGGCACACCTGGTGGGGATGCGCCACCAGGTGCAGGGCGAGCCGGACCCCCACTGGCTCGTGCGCCCGGAGGTACTGCGCGGCCTGACCGCGATCGCCGAGGCGGGTCTCGCGTACGACCTCGTGGTGAAGCCGCACCAGCTCGCGGCCGCCGCCCTGGCCGCGCAGCGCCTGCCCGGCCTCACCTTCGTCCTCGACCACCTCGGCAAGCCGCCCATCGCGTCCGGTGAACTCGCGCCCTGGGCGGAGCGGATCAGGCACCTCGCCGCCCTCCCCAACACCGTCTGCAAGCTCTCGGGCATGGTCACCGAGGCCGACTGGGCCTCCTGGACGGTCGATGACCTGAGGCCGTACGCCGACACCGTCCTGGACGCCTTCGGTCCCGGGCGGCTGATGTTCGGCTCCGACTGGCCCGTCTGCCGGCTCGCCGCCACCTACGCCGAAGTCGTCGCCGCCGCCGGCGACGTAACGGCCGGGCTCAGCCCGGCCGAACGCCGCGACGTCTTCACCGGCACGGCCGTGCGGACCTACGGCCTGACCCTCACCGCGCCCCCGGTACCGCCCCAGGAAACCCCATGCGCATAGCCCTCTTCATCACGTGTTTCAACGACACGATGTTCCCCCGTACCGGCCGGGCGGTCACCGCACTGCTGGAACGCCTCGGCCACACCGTGGAGTTCCCGCAGGGTCAGACGTGCTGCGGCCAGATGCACTTCAACACCGGCTACCGGCCCGAGACCCTGCCCATGGTGCGCCGCTTCGCCGAGGTCTTCGCGGGCTACGACGCCGTCGTTGCTCCCTCCGGATCCTGCGCGGGCATGGTGCGCGACCACCACCGGGTGGTGGCCGCCCAGTACGGGGACGCCGCCCTCACCGAGGCGGTCGAGCGAGTGGCCCCGACGGTGTACGAGCTGTCGGAGCTCCTCGTCGATGTCCTCGGCGTCACCGACGTCGGCGCGTACTTCCCGCACCGCGTCACCTACCACCCGACCTGCCACTCGCTGCGCATGCTGCGCGTCGGCGACCGGCCGCTCGGGCTGCTGCGCGCCGTGAAGGGCATCGACCTCGTCGAACTGCCCGCCGCCGAGTCCTGCTGCGGCTTCGGCGGCACCTTCGCGCTGAAGAACGCGGACGTCTCCAACGCCATGCTCGCCGACAAGATGCGCCATGTCCTCGGCACCGGGGCCGAGTTCGTGTGCGCGGGCGACAACTCCTGTCTCACGCACATCGGCGGGGGCCTGTCGCGCCTGCGTACCGGCGTCGGCACGAGGCACCTGGCCGAGATCCTGGCCTCCACGGAAGGGAACGTACGGTGAGCGGCGCGGACAACGTCGTATGGCTGGGCACCCCGCCCTTTCCCCAGGCGGCGCGTACCGCGCTCGCGGACACCCAGTTGCGGGCGAACCTGCGCCGGGCCACCGGCACCATCAGGGACAAGCGCCTGGCGGTCGCCGCCGAACTGGAGGACTGGGAGGAACTGCGGGAGACGGCCGCGGCCGTCAAACGCCACACTCTGCGCCACCTCGACCACCATCTCCTGCGTTTGGAGAAGTCGGTGACCGCCGCGGGCGGAGTGGTCCACTGGGCGGCGGACGCCGCCGAGGCCAACCGCATCGTCACCTCCCTGGTGCAGGCATCCGCCGGCAGTGACACCGGGCAGCCCGAAGTCGTCAAGGTCAAGTCGATGGCGACCCAGGAGATCGGCCTCAACGAGGCGCTCGCCGAGGCCGGCATCCGCGCCTACGAGACCGATCTCGCCGAACTCATCGTGCAGTTGGGCCGCGACCGCCCGTCCCACATCCTGGTGCCGGCCATCCACCGCAATCGCTCCGAGATCCGGGAGATCTTCCGGAGGGAGATGGGGAAGTGGGGAAGGCCGGCTCCCGAAGGACTCTCCGACGATCCCCGCGATCTCGCCGAGGCGGCCCGGCTCCACCTGCGGGAGAAGTTCCTGCGAGCCAAGGTGGCCGTCTCCGGTGCCAACTTCGCCGCCGCCGACACCGGAACGGTCGTGGTGGTGGAGTCGGAGGGCAACGGGCGGATGTGCCTGACCCTGCCAGAGACGCTGATCACCGTCATGGGCATCGAGAAGGTCCTGCCGTCCTTCGCCGACCTGGAGGTCTTCCTCCAGCTCCTGCCCCGCTCGTCGACGGGCGAGCGCATGAACCCGTACACCTCCCTGTGGACCGGCGTCACCGAAGGCGACGGCCCCAGGAACTTCCACCTGGTGCTCCTCGACAACGGCCGCACGGCGACGCTGGCCGACGACGTGGGCCGCCAGGCCCTCGCCTGCATCCGCTGTTCGGCGTGCCTGAACGTCTGCCCGGTGTACGAGCGCACCGGCGGCCACGCCTACGGGTCCGTCTACCCCGGCCCGATCGGCGCCGTACTGACCCCGCAGCTCGTGGGCATCGAGAACGCGGCCTCTCTGCCCTTCGCCTCGACCCTGTGCGGCGCCTGCTACGACGCCTGCCCCGTGAAGATCAACATCCCCGAGGTGCTGGTCCACCTGCGCGCGGAGGCCGTGGAGGCAGGGCGGCGGAACAGACGCCTGCCCACCACCGAGGCGCTCGCCATGAAGGCCGCGGGCGCCGTCATGTCCTCCCCGGGGCGACTGGCGGCGGCCCAGAAGCTCGCCGCCCTCGGGGCCCGGCTGGTGGCCCGTGACGGCCGGATCGGCGCCCTGCCGGGTCCGTTCGCCCGCTGGTCCGAGAGCCGGGACACGCCCCTGCCGCCCCGGGAGACCTTCCGTGCCTGGTGGCGCCGGACGAGAACACCCGTGAACGGGGACGGCCCCGCGACGGCGGAGGGGGAGGGAGAGCGATGAACGGCCGCGAGACCGTCCTGAGAGCGGTACGGGGAGCCCTGGCCGGCGTGCCCGCATCGGAGAACCCCGACGACATACCGATCCCGCCCGCTCCACGCGCCGACCGCGCGGGACCGGACGCGGTCGGGCTGTTCGCCGAACGTGCCGGCGAGTACCGAGCCACGGTGGTCCGGGTTCCGGCGGCCGAGGCGGCGGCGGCCGTCGGGCGCGCGCTGGCCCGCACCGGGGCACGGACCCTGGTGGTGCCGCCCGGGTTTCCCGAGGACCTGCTCCCGCAGGGCCCCTGGTCGCGACGGGAGGACGCTCCGCCGCTGACCGTGGGACAACTCGACGGGGCGGACGCCGTGGTCACCACCGTCGCCACCGCGATCGCCGTCACCGGCACCGTGATCCTCGACCACGGACCCGGCCAGGGGCGCCGGGCCCTCACTCTGCTGCCGGACCAGCACGTCTGCGTGGTCCGGGCGGACCAGATCGTCCCCGACGTGCCCGAGGCGCTGAGCCTGCTCGACCCCCGCCGGCCGCTCACGCTCATCTCAGGCCCCTCGGCCACCAGTGACATCGAGCTGGACCGCGTCGAGGGTGTCCACGGGCCGAGGACGCTGGACATCGTCCTCGTGGTGGACGCGTAGCGCCCGGGACGGTGCCCCGCCACCCGCTCACTGAACAGACCGCTTCCCCTGCCCCCTCACGCTCCAGGAGTCGAAGATGTCCTCCCCCCTCAGCCGACGCTCCCTGATCAAGGCCGCCGCCCTCGCCGGCGGCGCCGTGGCGTTCGGTCTGCCGCAGTTCCTGTGGCCCGCCACCGCCCAGGCCTACACCGTCCCCTCGAAGCTGGACTGGTGGTACCAGGCCAGGTTCGGCATGTTCATCCACTTCGGGTCCTACTCCTACCGCGGCCACGGCGAGTGGGCGTTCTCCGCCGAGAACTGGAACAAGGCCGACTACCAGACCCAGGTGACCACCCCGTTCGATCCGAGCAGCTTCAACGCCGCCACCATCGCCGAACTGGCCCGGAGCGCCGGCATGAAGTACCTCGTGATCACCGCCAAGCACCACGAGGGCTACGCGATGTGGGACTCCAACGTCGCGGGCTTCACCGACACCACGGGCACCAAGCAGTACAACCTGCGCGACTACAACGGCTTCCAGCCCGACCTGCTGGCCCAGCTGAAGACGGAGTGCGAGAAGCGGGGCGTCAAGTTCGGGCTCTACTACTCGATCCTGGACTGGAGCCACCCCTCCCAGACCATCAACCGCGGCACCCTCTTCTCCGACATGTCCTCGCAGGGCGCCCGCACCGCCTACATCAACGACATGAAGGCCCAACTGCAGGAACTGCTGGACCGCTACGACCCGGCCCTCCTGTGGTTCGACGGCGACTGGTGCGCCAACCCGGCCGGCCCCACGCTCACCGACTGGTGGACCAAGGCGGACGGGGAGGAGCTGTACGGCTGGCTGATGGCCCGCAAGCCCGGACTCGTCGTCAACGAACGCGTCAAGCGGGACCTCGGCCTGGGTGACTTCGCCTGCCCGGAGCAGGTCGTGCCCGCCGCGCCGCTGGACCGGCCGTGGGAGACCTGCGCCACCATGAACGGTCAGTGGGGCTACACCGACTGGGCCGAGAACAACTACAGGCCCGTGAAGGACATCATCCGGGAGATGGTCACGGTCGTCTCGCGGGACGGCAACTACCTGCTCAACATCGGCCCCAAGGGGGACGGCACCGTGACCGCCGCGACGGCGACGGCGCTGGGTGGGATCGCCTCCTGGATGGCCACCCACGCCGACAGCATCCACGGCACCAGCGGCAGCCCCTTCGCGGCCGAGCCGTCCTGGGGCAGGATCACCAAGAAGAACGGCAAGCTCTTCGCCCACGTCTTCACGTGGCCGACGGGCGGCACCCTGCAGATCCCGGCAGTCCACAACACGATCAGCCGCGTCTACCTGATGAACAACCCCTCGGTGTCGCTCGCCCACACGGTCAGCGGCGGCCAGATCAACGTCAGCGTGCCGGCCACGGCGCCCAACGCGAACGACTCCGTGGTCTGTGTGGAGGTCAGCGGCATGCCGGCGGTCCTCACGCCTGGCGTCTACCGGCTGCTCAGCGCTCAGAACGGCAAGGCCCTCGACAACGGCAACACCACCACCGAGGGCGGTCAGGTCGGCCAGTGGACCCCCAACGGAGGCTCCCCGCAGCAGTGGACGGTCACCGACCTGGGCCACGGTTACTACAAACTGGTCTGTGTCCGCAGCGGCAAGGCCCTCGACGACAACGGCAACACCTCCGACGGCGCGGTGATGGTGCAGCGCACCGACAGCGGCGGTCAGGGGCAGCAGTGGGCGGTCACCGCGCTGGGCGGGGGCGCGTTCCGGCTCACGAACCGGCACAGCGGAAAGGTGCTGGACAACGGCTACGCGAGCGGGGACGGGGGCCCGGTCATCCAGTGGTCCGCCAACGGCGGGCCCGCGCAGAACTGGAACATGACCAAGGTCGCCTGAGTGTCCCCGGGTTGGCGTGCCGCGTGCGCACGCCAACCCGGCTCATGGGTTCCCCATCGATGCGACCTCGGACGACAGGACCTCAGGGCCTCAGACGGAGAAGGTGACCCGCGCGAGCCGCACCGGGCCACGCAGTCCGAGACGGATTTCGTGCACACCGGCCGCCACGGCGGCGGGGGCGCTCACCGTGGCGTAGTCGTAGGGCCCGGCCGTTCCGGGGGACAGCGCGAGCACCGCCAGGACCGGACCGTCACCCAGCGAGAGTTCGACCGTGCCCTCACCGGCGGCCTCCACCGCGATCCCGGCAGCTCCCTTCGCGAAGTCGCAGTCACGGAACACCAGCTCGCCCCGCCGGCCGGCCACGGGGGTGACGGAGTCCCCCGAGGTCTTCGCACGGTCCACGATCTCCGTGTCGCTCTGGTCGTCGAAGTCCACCGCGTCCAGGCCGCCCGCCAGGACCGGCCGGGGGACGGACGGCTCGCCGTCGAGGTCGACCGTCCGAGCCAGGCGGACGTCCTCGCTGGACGCTCCGACGAGGATCTCGTAGGGACCCGGTTCCACCCGCTGACGTCCCTGTGCCACGTCCCAGAACGCGAAGGCCGGCATCGACAGCCGGAAGGCGATCTCCGTGACCTCGCCGGGCGCGAGCGTCACACGGCGGTGCGCGGCCAGTTCCCTGCGGGGCCGTGGCACCGACGGCTCCACGGCCCGGGTGTAGAGCTGGGCGACCTCGTCCGCGGCGACGTCACCGGTGTTGGTGACGGTGAAGGACACGTGCAGTGTTCCGTCCTCGACGTGAGTCCTGAGGTCTTCGTAGGAGAAGGACGCGTACGACAGGCCGTGGCCGAACGGGAAGAGAGGCCTGCCCTCGAAGTAGAGGTACGTCTGGCGGCCGCCGATCACGTCGTAGTCGAGCAGGCCGGGCAGGTCGGAGTCGTCGGCGTACCAGGTCTGCGGGAGGCGGCCGGCGGGGGAGACGTCGCCGGCCAGGGTCCTGGCCAGGGCCGTGCCGGCGGCCTGGCCGCCGTGGGCCGTCCACAGCAGCGCCGGCACCTCCGTGTGATCGACCGCGTACGGGTACGCGGACACCAGCGCCAGCACCGTGTTCGGGTTGGCCGCTCGGGCCGCGCGCAGGAGGCGCTCCTGGTGGGCGGGTAGGGCCAGGGTCGTACGGTCCTCGGTCTCGCGTCCGTTGATGTGCGGATCGTTACCCGCGACCACCAGGACCACGCCCGCTTGCGAGGCGACCGCGTGCACCGCGTCCTCGCCGCTTTCGACGACGACGACTTCGAACTTCTCCCCGTTCTCCTCGGCAACCTTGAGGCCGTCGGCGGCGACAGAGACGAGGTGACCCGTAGCGATGTGCCGAAGGAGGTGCCCGTTCTCGTGCCGTTCCAGGCGAAACGTCTCCTGGACGACCCAGCCTCCGGGCTGGTCGGCGGAGGCCCGGACACGGCCGTCCTCGGCGACGGAGAGGTAGCGGCCGTCGGGGGCGCGCAGGGTCAGCACGCCCTCGCCCCAGTCGATGAGGGAGAGTTCGCTGCCGGTCGCGTCGGTGGTGAGCGGGGGCAGGTCCGTCCGGCCCGCGAGCAGGGCCGGGTCGAGGGCGCCTTCGGTGCCGCGCACCTCTTCGTCGGTGTCCGCCTCGGGGACGTGCAGGAAGGTTCCGGCCGAGGTCTTCAGCAGGATCCGGTCCACCCCCTCCGCGAACTGCACGCGCTCCGGTCCGAACCGCTCGTACAGGCCCGCCAGGGGCGTGGAGCGGTGCAGGAGCGTGCCGCTGTACCAGTCGAGCTTGCACTCGTAGGCGAGCGGGCCGACCACCGCGAGCCGGGTGCCAGGCGCGAGCGGCAGCAGACCACCGCTGTTCTTGAGCAGTACGACAGCCTGCTCGGCCGCCTCCTGGGCGAGGGCACGGTGGGCGGGGGTGTCGAAGTCAGTGGTGAGCGCGTGCGGGTCGCACTCCGGGTCGAACTCGCCGAGGCGGAAACGGACCGACAGCTGGCGGCGGCGGACCGCGGCGTCGATGTCCAACTCGGTCAGCAGGCCCCGCTCCAGAGCGCCGCGGACCCGGGCGGTGATCTGCGAGCTGTCGGTGCCGTGGTCGGTGAAGCTGTCGACGCCGGCCAGCAGCGCGGCGGCCGTCGCCTCCTCGTGGGTGTCGAAGTAGTGCTCGGAGTCGACCAGGTTGGAGGGCGCGCCCGCATCCGAGCAGACCAGCAGTTCCTCCTCGGTCCAGGTGCGCAGATGCTCTCGCAGATACGGCGAGAGGTGGTTCGGGCGGCCGTTGACCAGGTTGTACGCCGGCATCACGCCGGCCACGGCGCCCGCCTCGACCGTCTCGCGGAAGGCGCGCAGATCGTATTCGTGCAGGACGCGCGGGCGGACCGAGGAGGACGTGACGTCACGGCCCGTCTCATGGTTGTGGGCCAGCCAGTGCTTGAGGACGGGGGCGGTGCGCCAGTACGTCGGATGCTCGCCGCGCAGGCCGTGCGTGTAGGCGGTGGCAATGGCCGAGGTGAGCTTCGGGTCCTCCGAGTAGCCCTCCTCGTTGCGGCCCCACAGAGGGTGGCGCAGCAGGTTCACCGTCGGGGCCCAGACGTTCAGTCCCACGCGGTCGTCGCGGGCCCGCATGGCCCGCGCCTCCTTGGACACCGCCTCGCCGACCCGTCGTACGAGATCCGTGTTCCAGGTCGCGCCCAGGCCCACCGCCTGCGGGAAGACGGTGGCCGGACCCATCCAGGCCACGCCGTGCAGGGCTTCTTGGCCGGTGCGGAACGCGGCGACGCCGAGCCGCTCCACGGCAGGCGCGAACTGGTGCAGGAATCCGGTCTTCTCGTCGGGGGTGAGCCGTGACAGGAGGTCGTCGATGCGCTTCGCGACAGGCAGCTGCGGATCGCGGAACGGCGGTGCTGTGTGCGGCGTGTGTGCGGACACCTGGGATCTCCCTGCGATGGAGCGGGAACGTATTCGAAGCGCTTCGATGCTCATCAGACACCAGGGTGAGTGTCAAGGGATCAGCGCCGTTACATCAAGCAGGGCATACAGAGAGTTCCCCACCAGGCCTTGGAGGAATCTCGGAAGCGACCCTTGTGCGCCTCTGGGTGTTCACTTAACCTCACTGCAACATCGAAGCGCTTCGACAGCGAATCGCGTCGCAGTCGTCTTGACCGCTTCAGCTCCGTCAGTTCCAGTCACCACACCGAGCCCGACGGTCGACCGCCGGGTGTCCAGGTGCGCCATGAAGGGTTGACGCAATGACGCCGAATGCCGCCTCCTCCGGACCGAGCCGGAGAAGCTTCCTCGCCTCAACGGCGATCGCCACCGCGGCGATGGCCGGGGGAATACCGCTGCTCACCGCCTGCGGCGGTTCGGACAACAAGTCGCGAGCGGGCAACACGTCGGGCAAGGCGGCCGACAAGCTGATCCCGACGTACGTCGCCAGCACGCTCGCCAAGCCGGACCTTCCGTCGAAGAACGGTTCGGCAGACGGCTACACCGCCAAGGTCGACCTGGCGGCCCTCGCCGCCTCGGTCCCGGACAAGCTCGGCACCGGCGCCTCCTTCAAGATCATGTCCCCGCTCTGGGGCACCCCGCCGAATCCCGGCTGCGCCTACTACACGGGGATCGACGCCGTCGCGGGCACCAAGGTCACCTGGCAGAACCAGGACGGCAACACCTACGGCGGGAAGCTCGGCGCTGTCCTCGCCTCCAGCTCCATCCCCGACATGATGGTCGTGCCCAGCTGGGAGCTGGTCGGCAAGATCGCGAACGCGGTCACCGCGAAGTGCATGGACCTCGGCCCCTACCTGGCGGGCGACAACGTCAAGAAGTACCCGAACCTCGCCGCGATCCCCTCCGATTCCTGGCGCATGAGCATCTTCGGCGGCGCGCTGCGAGGCATCCCGATGCCCTCCGCCGCCGCGAGCGCCATCGTGCCCTACTACCGCAAGGACATCTTCGACGCGAAGGGCTACTCCGTACCCAAGTCGGCCGAGGAGTTCCTCAGCTGGGCCAAGGACGCCACCAGCGCCAAGGCCAAGGTCTACGCCTGCGGTGACATGACCTGGGTCACGGCCGGCATCTTCGGCGTCCGCCCCTCCGGGGCGCTCGGCTGGAACATCGGCGACGACGGCAAGCTGACCTACCGCATAGAAGCGCCCGAGTATCTGGAAGCCCTGGAGTGGAGCCGCAAGCTCTTCGACGCCGGCGTGGTCCACCCCGACGACAAGGCGCGCTCCGGCGACGCGGCCCAGCGGTTCACCGCCGGTCAGATCCTGGTCTTCAACGGCGACATGTCCGCCTGGTACGTCAGGGCCGCCGAACAGGCCCCGTCCAACCCGGCCTTCCAGATCGAGGGCATGGACATCTTCGGCGCCGACGGCGGCCGCCCGACGATGTACGCGTCCTCGCCCGCCACCATCTGGTCGATGATCCGCCAGGGCGCCTCGAAGGAGACCGTGGAGAACGCGCTGGCGGCCGCCAACTTCGCGGCCGCGCCCTACGGCACCAAGGAGCGGATGCTCGTGGACTACGGCGTCGAGGGCACCCACTACACGGTCAAGGACGGCGTCCCGGTCAAGAACGACCAGGGCAACTCCGAGGTGAACAACGCCTGGTCGATGCTGGCGGCCCCCGCTCCCTACTTCGCCCACCCCGACCATCCCGACATCGCCCGCAAGCAGGTCGAGTGGCAGCAACGGATGGGGGCCGACCTGAAGAAGACGACCACGTACGGCATGAACATCGTCGAGCCGACGAACTACGCCAACCTCTCCAGCCAGTTCGGCCAGCTGGAGATCGACTACGTGCGGGGCAACAAGAAGCTGTCCGACGTGCAGGCCGCCATCTCCACCTGGAGGTCCTCCGGCGGCGACAAGCTGCGCGACTGGTACAAGGAGCTCATCGACAAGAACGGCAGCGGCAACTGATGTCCATCACGGCAGGGAGCCGGCCCGACAGGACGCGTCCCCCCGCGGCCGCCGAGGAGCCGGCGCCTGCGGTCGCCACCGGGGCGGCGAAGGGGCGGGCGCGGGCGCGGGCGCCGCGCGGGACGGGCGGGGCCGGCAAGGTTCCCTGGCGGATCCGGCTGCGCCGCGACCGCACGCTCATCCTGATGACCTTGCCCGTCATCGCCCTGCTCCTGCTCTTCAACTACGTCCCGCTGCTCGGCAACGTCGTCGCCTTCCAGGACTACGATCCGTACGTCTCCAGCAACGGCATCACGGCGATCTTCCACAGTCCCTGGGCAGGCGTGGAGCAGTTCTCCCGGATGGTCGACGACCCGCTGTTCTGGAGCGCCACGAAGAACACCCTCGTCCTGTTCGCGCTCCAACTCGTGCTCTTCTTCCCGATCCCCATCGCCCTCGCGCTGCTCATCAACAGCGTGGTCCGGCCCCGGGTGCGGGCCGTGGCGCAGGCGATCATGTACCTGCCGCACTTCTTCTCGTGGGTCCTCGTGGTCACCGTCTTCCAGCAGGTCTTCGGCGGCGCGGGCATCATCGCCCAGACCCTCCAGGACCACGGGTGGAGCGGCTTCGACCTGATGACCAACGCGGACCTGTTCAAGTACCTGGTCACCGCGCAGGCCGTGTGGAAGGACGCCGGCTGGGGGATCATCGTCTTCCTCGCCGCGCTGGCCGCCGTCAGCACCGATCTGTACGAGGCGGCAGCCATGGACGGCGCGGGGCGCTGGCGGCGCATGTGGCACGTGACGCTGCCCGCGCTGCGCCCGGTGATCGCGCTGCTGCTGGTCCTGAGGGTGGGTGACGCGCTGAGCGTCGGATTCGAGCAGTTCCTGCTCCAGCGGGACGCGGTCGGACTCGGAGCCAGTGAGGTCCTCGACACCTACGTGTGGAACATGGGCATCCAGAACGGCGACTTCAGTTACGCGGCCGCCGTCGGCCTGGCCAAGGGCCTCATCGGCGTCTGTCTCGTCCTGGGCGCGAACAAGTTCGCTCACCTGCTGGGCGAGCAGGGGGTGTACAAGAAGTGAGCCTCGATACGCAGCTCATCCGCAGCCTCAAGGCTCCCGCCCGCCCCGTGTGGGAGGAGCCGCCGAGCAAGGCGGGACTCACCGTCAAGAGCGGGTTCCTCCTGCTCGCCTGCCTGGGGGTGCTCGGTCCGCTGTGGATCGTGATCGTCACCAGCCTCTCTCCCAAACCCGTGATCGACCAGGTCGGCGGCCTCGTCGTCATCCCCCGGGGCATCACCTTCGTCAACTACACCGAACTGCTCAGCGGTGGTCAGGTCAGCCGGGCGATCACCGTCTCGGTCGGTGTCACGCTCGTCGGCACGCTGTTCTCGATGGCGGTGTCGGTGCTGGCGGCCTACGGCCTGTCGCGGCCCGGGAGCCTGGGCCATCGGTTCTTCCTGCTGACCATCATGGCGACCATGTTCTTCGGGGCCGGGCTCATTCCGACGTACCTTCTGGTGCAGTCGCTGGGCCTCACCGACACCTACCTCTCGCTGATCCTGCCGAGCGCGGTCAGTGTCTTCAACATCCTCGTCCTACGGGCCTTCTTCATGGGGATCTCACCCGAACTCACCGAGTCGGCCCGCATCGACGGCGCCAGTGACCTGCGCATCCTGCTGTCCATCATCATGCCGCTGTCGCGCGCGGTGCTGGCCGTCATCTCGCTGTTCTACGCGGTCGGCTACTGGAGTGCCTGGTTCAACGCCTCCATCTACCTCACCGACCAGGAGATGATGCCGCTGCAGAAGGTGCTCATCCAGCTGGTCCAGAAGAACACCGAGGCGCCGACCGGCCTTCAGCAGGCGGTCCGCACCGGACAACTCTCCTCGCTGGGACTGCAGATGGCCGTCATGGTCCTCGCGCTGATCCCCGTCGCGGTTGCCTCCCCCTTCGTCCAGCGGCACTTCAAGAAGGGCATGCTCACCGGAGCCGTCAAGGGCTGAAGCCCTGTGGTCCCGCGCTTCTGATCCCGCTCGGCCTCCCCCTCCGTCAAGACCGAGGTGTGTCATGAGCACGTTCAATCTCAGCCGACGCTCCGCTCTCGCCGGCTCCGCTGCCGCTACCGTCGCCGCGGTCGTCTCCCTCCCGACGGCTTCGGGGCAGGCTCAGGCCGCCGCTGCCGCCCCCGCTCCCGTTCCCACTGCCGTCGCGAAGAGCGGGTACCGGTGGCGCAACGCCGTGATGGGCGGCACCGGGTTCATCAGCGGGGTGCTGTTCCACCCGTCGGTGCGCGGGCTCGCCTACGCCCGGACCGACATCGGGGGCGCCTACCGCCGGGACGACCGGACCGACCGCTGGATCCCGCTGACCGACCACCTCGGCTGGGACGACTGGAACCTCCTCGGCGTCGAGGCCATGGCCGTCGACCCCGCCCACCCCGACCGTGTCTATCTCGCCCTCGGCACCTATACGCAGTCCTGGGCCGGCAACGGGGCCGTGCTGCGCTCCGAGGACCGGGGGGCCACGTGGAAGCGCACCGACCTCACCGTGCGGTTCGGCGCCAACGAGGACGGGCGTGGATGCGGTGAACGGCTGCTGGTCGACCCGCGCACCGGCGACACCCTGTGGCTCGGCACCCGGCACGACGGGCTGCTCAAGTCGACCGACCGGGGGGCGACCTGGAAGGCCGTGAGCTTCCCGGCCACCCCGAGCGCCACCGGGCAGGGCATCACCCTCCTCGTCGCCGTCGGCCGCAGCGTCTACGCGGGCTGGGGCGACTCCGGCGGCGCCGCCGACCACCCCAACCTGTACCGCACGTCCGACGGAAAGACCTGGGAGCCCGTCCCCGGGCAGCCCGCCGGCGCCGCCGCGAAGGTGCCGATCCGCGCCGCGTACGACCGCCACGACCGCGCGCTGTACGTGACGTACGCCAACGCGCCCGGGCCCAACGGGCAGTCGGACGGCAGCGTGCACCGACTGCGCACCACCGCCGGCAAGTGGACCGAAGTCACCCCGGTGAAACCCGGAGGGGCGACGAGCGACGGCGGGACCGACTCCTTCGGCTACGGCGGTGTCGCCGTCGACGCCCGCCGGCCCGGCACGCTCGTCGTGTCCACCAACAACCGCTGGGCCGAGATCGACACCGTCTTCCGTTCCACCGACGGCGGCCGCACCTGGAAGTCCCTGAAGGACGGGGCCGTCCTCGACGTCTCCGAAACCCCCTACCTCAAGTGGGGCAAGGACGAGCCCAAGTTCGGCTGGTGGATCCAGGCCGTCGGCCTCGACCCGTTCGACTCGAGGCACGTCGTCTACGGCACCGGCGCGACCCTGTACGGCACGCGCGACCTCAAGCACTGGGCTCCGCAGGTCCGCGGACTGGAGGAGGCGTCCGTGGTGGCGATCGTGTCGCCTCCGACGGGAGAGGCCCACCTGATCAGCGGTTCGCGGGACATCGGCGTGCTCTACCACGAGCGGCTGACCGCCTCGCCGTCGCGCGGCATGGCCACGAACCCCGTGTTCGGGTCCTCCATCGGACTCGCCCAGGCCACGGCCAAGCCCTCGTACCTCGTGCGCACGGGCTCGGGCGACCAGGGCAACGGCGCCTGGTCGAACGACGGCGGAAGGACCTGGGCGCCCTTCGCGTCGCAGCCGGCCGTCGCCAGGGACGCGCCCGGGCCGATCGTCACCAACGCCGACGGCAGTGTGCTGCTGTGGTCCCTCGCGCACTGGGACGGCACCGTGTACCCGGCGCACCGCTCGGCGGACAACGGCGCCACCTGGTCCGAGGTCGCCTTCCTCCCGAAGGGCGCGGTCCTGGTCGCGGATCCCGTGGACCCGACGGGCTTCTACGCCTTCGACACGAGCACCGGCACGCTCCACGCCAGCACCGACAGCGGCCTGACCTTCAGCGCCCGGGCCACCGGCCTGAGCTCGGGTGACGCCGGGTTCCAGCTGGCCGCGGCCCCGGGACGCTCCGGCGACCTGTGGCTCAGCGCCAAGGCGAACGGGCTCTACCGCTCGACCGACGGCGGCGCCGGCTTCACCGAGGTCGCAGGCTGCCGTGCCTCGCACACCCTGGGCTTCGGCAAGGCCGCCAAGGGTGCCTCGTACCCGGCGATCTACATGGCCGGCGGGATCGAGGACTTCAACGCCGTCTACCGTTCCGACGACGAGGCCAGGACCTGGACGCGGATCAACGACGACCAGCACCGGTGGGGCTGGACCGGCGCGGCGATCACCGGCGATCCGCGCGTCCACGGCCGGGTCTACCTCGCCACCAACGGGCGCGGCGTGCAGTACGGGGAGCCGGTCTGATGCCCGGCCTGAGTGACGTGACACGAGGCCGTCTGCTCTTCGGCGGCGACTACAACCCGGAGCAGTGGCCCGAGGAGACCTGGCACGAGGACGTCCGGCTGATGAAGGCGGCCGGGGTCAACTCGGTCACTGTCGGTGTCTTCTCCTGGTCGATGCTGGAACCGAAGCCCGGGGCCCGGGAGTTCGGCCGCCTCGACACGGTGATGGACCTGATGCACGAGAACGGCATCGGTGTCGTCCTCGCCACCCCGACCTCCTCGCCCCCGCCCTGGATGGGCCGGCTGCACCCGGACACCCTGCCCGTCACCGAGGACGGCCGCACCGAGTGGTGGGGCGGCCGCCAGCACTTCTCGCACTCCAGCGCCACCTACCGGCGCTACGCCGCCGCCATCACCGAGGACCTCGCCGCCCGCTACGGCGGCCACCCGGCCCTGACGATGTGGCACATCAACAACGAGTACTGCACCTTCGACTACGGCGACCCGGCCGCGGCCGGCTTCCGCCGCTGGCTGCGCGGGAAGTACGGCACCCTCGAAGCCCTCAACGAGGCCTGGGGCTCCGCCTTCTGGAGCCAGGGCTACGACACATGGGACGGCATCCTGCCGCCCCGCCTGCCCCACTACATGCGCAACCCCACCCAGGTGCTGGACTTCCGGCGCTTCACCTCCGACGCGCTCCTGGAGTGCTACGCCGCCGAGCGGGACATCGTCCGCCGCCACACCCCGCACCTGCCGGTAACCAGCAACTTCATGCCGCTGTGGATCGGCCAGGACGCCTGGCGCTGGGCGGCTGAGGAGGACGTCGTCTCCGTCGACATCTACCCGGATCCGCGCGACCCGCTGGGCGCCCAGAGCGGCGCCCTCGTCCAGGACATGACCCGCTCCCAGGCGCGCGGGCCGTGGATGCTCATGGAGCAGGCCGCCGGGCCCGTCAACTGGCGGGGCGTGAACCACCCCAAGCCGCGGGGTCTCAACCGGCTCTGGTCCCTGCAGGCCGTGGCCCGGGGCGCCGACGCCGTCTGCTACTTCCAGTGGCGCCAGTCCCGGCAGGGCGCGGAGAAGTTCCACTCCGGCATGGTCAGCCATGCCGGAGAGGAGGGCCGGACCTACCAGGAGGTCAAACAGCTCGGCGCGGAGCTGGAGCGGATCGCCTCCGAGGTGACCGGCCGCGACATCACCGCGGACATCGCGGTCCTGCACGACTGGCACGCCTGGTGGGCCGGAGCCCAGGACGGCCGCCTGTCCCGGCAGGTGGAGTACCCGGACGTGCTGAGCGCCTGGCACCGAGCCCTGTGGCAGGCGCACCTCACCACCGATTTCGCCCATCCCGAGCACGACCTGACGCCGTACTCCGTGGTCGTCGTGCCGCAGCTGTACGCGCTCACGGACACGGCCGTAGACAACCTCCTCGCCCACGTCCGCCGGGGCGGCACCCTCGTCTGCGGCTTCCAGACCGGCGTCGCCGACGAGGACGACCGGGTCCGCGCCGGCGGCATGGATCCCCGGCTGCGCGAGCTGTTCGGGATCCGCACCCTGCACGAGTGGTGGCCGCTGGACGCGGGGGAGACCGTCACCTGCGAGGGCTTCGGGGCGTCCCTGTGGTCCGAGGAGCTGGAGGGCGACGGCACCGCCGAGGAGACCGTGCCGTACAAGGGCGGTGAACTCGACGGACTGCCCGCCGTCCTGCGCAAGGGCCGGGCCTGGTACGTCTCCACGCTCCCGGAGCCGGAGGCGCTGCGCGACCTGCTCGCCCGGATCGCCGACGGCGCGGGCGTCCGGCCGGTGCTGGACGGCCTTCCCGAGCAGGTCGAGGCCGTCCGGCGGGGCGGGGCGCTGTTCGTGCTCAACCACGGCATCGAGCCGGTGACCGTCGAGGTGCCCGGCGCCCACCACGACCTCCTGACGGGGACGGACGTCACCGACCGGGTGACCCTCGGCCGCTACGGCGTGGCGGTGCTCCGGCCATGACCGCGGTCGACGGGCCCGTCCACGGCACGTGGGAGCCGCACCCGGCCACCCGCTGGGAGGACGGCTTCCTGAGCGGCAACGGCCATCACGGAGCCCTGGTGTTCGGTGATCCGAACGCGGAGCGGGTCGTCGTCACGCACCACACCCTGGTACGGCCGAGCGGGAACGGCCCGCACCGGCGGCCGCCCCGGCTGGCCGCCGAACTCCCCGGGCTCCAGGACCGCCTCCTGGCAGGAGACCGCACCGCCGCGGAGGGTTTCACCGACGGCCGTCCGCACCAGTGGGTGCAGCCCTTCCACCCGGCCTTCCAGGTCAGCCTGGTCCGGCCCGCCGCCGAAGGAGGTGACGGGGGTGACGGGCCTGACGGGGGTGACGGTGGCGGCGGTGGCGACTACCGCCGTGACATCGACTTCACGACGGGTGTCGTACGGGCGGCCGGCGCCGGATGGACCAGCCGGGTCTTCGTCTCCCGCGGCGACGACGTGATCGTCCAGCACGTGACGGCGCCGCCCGGACTCACCCTCGACATCTCCCTCGACCACCGGCTCCCCGGAGCCCCCGCCGCGCTGGCCGTCGGCCACGGCGCCATCGTCACCCCCGAGGGCGCCCTGCTGAGCCTGCGCGCCCGCTACCCGGAGGGCGACCGCGCCTTCACCGGAGTCACGCTCGTCGTGGCCACCGGTGGCAGGACGGCCCTCGCCGCGCCCCGCGTGCGCGTCGAGGGCGCCCCGTCCGTGCTGCTCCTCACGCGCGTCCGGCGGCACACCGGCGGACTGGACGTGACCGCGGAGGGCCGCGCCCTGCGCGACCTGCCCCTGGACTACGACGCGCTCCTCGACCGCCACGCCGCCCTCCACCGCCCCGCCTACGAACGCGTCACCCTCGACCTCGCCGCCGACCCGGCCGAACGGGCCCTGCCGGGCTCGGAGCTGCTGAAGCGCCCGCGTGATCGCGCCCTGCTGGAGCGGCTGTTCGCGGCCGGCCGCTACCACCTGCTGTCCTCCAGCGGCCTCTTCCCGCCCCGCCTGACCGGCCTGTGGACCGGCGAATGGAACACGGCCTGGTCGGGGGCGTTCACCAACGACGCCAACCTCAACCTCCAGACCGCCTCCGCCGCGGCCGCGCATCTGCCCGAGGTCACCGAGGCCCACGCCGCGCTGATCCAAAGCCAGTTGCCCGACTGGCGCGACAACGCCCGCGCGGTCTTCGGCGCCAGGGGCGTGGTCGCCCCCGCCCACACCGACGGCGAGTCCGGCCACTCGTACCACTTCAGCCGCGAGTACCCGCTGCACCTGTGGACCGCGGGCGCGGACTGGCTGCTGGGGCCCCTCGTCGACCACGACGAGACCCACGGCGTCCGCGACCCGCGCACCGCCGCCGCCCTGGCCGAAGTCGCCCTGTTCTACGAGGACTTCCTCACTCGCACCGATGGCGACGGCCGGCTCGTCGTCGTCCCTTCCTACTCACCCGAGAACCGCCCCGCGGACGCGAGCTGGGGGACGGTCAACGCCGCCATGGACCTCTCGGCGGCCCGGCACGCCCTGCGCACCGCGGCCGACTACCACCCGGACGGGCCGGACGCCGACCGCTGGCGCGCCCTCGCCGACCGGCTCCCGCCGCACCGGATCAACGAGGACGGGGCCTTGGCCGAATGGGCCTGGCCGGGCCTGGCGGACTCCTACGACCACCGCCACCTCAGCCACCTCTACGGAGTCTGGCCGCTCGAGGAGATCACCCCGTACGACACCCCCGGCCTGGCGGCCGCCGCCCACCGCGCCCTCGAACTGCGCGGCGCCGAGAACGACTCCGCGCACGGCCATCTCCACCACGCGCTCATCGCGGCCCGGCTCCGGGACGGCGGACGCCTCGCCCACGCCCTCGGTCAGGTCCTGGACGGCGACTTCTTCCACGCCTCCCTGATGAGCGCGCACTACCCGAACCGCGACGTCTACAACGCCGACGCCGCGCACACCCTGCCCGCGGTGCTGATCGAGGCGCTCCTCCAGTCGACACCCCACCGACTGGTCCTGCTGCCCGCGCTGCCGCCATCCCTCCCGGCGGGCCGGCTCACGGGCGTACGCACGCGGTTCGGCGCCGAGGTCGAACTGATCTGGGCGCCCGGCCGGGCGAGGGCGGTTCTGAAGCCGGCCCGCACGGTCCGCATCGAAGTCAGGACTTCTTCCGGCGACGCGGAGTCGATCGATCTCGTCGCCGGAGAGGACCACGTCCTCAGTATCGGGACGTGGTAGTACCCCCACATTTCCCCCCACCCGTGGAAGGGACACCATGGTAAACCGCACGATAGGCAAGATCACGATGGCGGTGCTGGCGCCGGCGCTGGCGCTCGGTGCCGCCATCGGCCTGGCCGCCGCCCCCGCTTCGGCAGCAGTCTGGAACTCCTGCGACCAATGGGGCAGCACCAGCCTGAACGGCTACAAGCTCTACAACAACGTCTGGGGCTCTGGTGCGGGCAGCCAGTGCTTCTGGGCCAACTCCGGCACCGGCTGGGGTGTCTGGGCCAACCACCCCAACACCGGCGGTATCAAGTCCTATCCCAACTCGACGAAGACGATCAACAAGACGATCGACTCCCTCGGCTGGCTCACCAGCACCTACAACGTCAGCGTCCCGTCGTCCGGCGCGTACAACACGTCGTACGACATCTGGGACACCGACCACCAGTACGAGATCATGCTCTGGGTCAACTACAACGGAGCCGTCGGCCCGATCGGAACCTGGCAGGCCAGCGTCGCACTCGGCGGCCACAACTGGAACGTCTACAAGGGCTCCAACGGGTCGAACCAGGTGTTCTCGTTCCTGCGGACGTCCGACTCCAACTCCGGCACCGTGGACGTCAAGCCGATCCTCAACTGGATCGCGCACACCAAGGGCTGGATGCCCGGCAACGAGACCATCGGCGACGTGCAGTTCGGCTATGAGATCACCTCCTCGTCCGGTGGCCTCAACTTCAACACCAACAACCTGACCATCAACGGCGGCTGACCCGGCACATCAGGGCCGGCCTCGGCCCGCAGTGCGCTGTGGGAGTCGTCCACCGCCGGACGAAGCCGTCGGGTCAGGAAGCGGCGAAGGACGCCGGCCCTGTACTCTCCCGCACCGTCAACTCCGGGGTGATGAGAACGACTTCATCGGCGCCGCGGTGGTCGAGCTTGGCGACCAGACGCTCCACGGCGTGCCGGCCCATCTCCTGCGCGGGGATGGAGACCGACGTGAGCCGCACCGAGGCCTGTACGGCCACCTGGTCCGGGCAGACCGCCACTACCGACACGTCCTCGGGCACGGCGCGGCCCTGCCGGCGCAGCAGGGCGAGCAGCGGCTCGACCGCCTGCTCGTTCTGCACGACGAACCCGGAGGTGGCCGGGCGCTCGTCGAGGATGCGGGCGAGGGTGACGGCCATCGCGTCGTAGCCGCCCCCGCACGGCCGGTGCAGCATCCTGATGCCCAAGTCCCGTGCGCGCAAACGGAGTCCGTCGAGGGTGCGTTCGGCGAAGCCGGTGTGCCGTTCGTAGACCGCGGGGGCCTCGCCGATGACGGCGATGTCGCGGTGGCCGAGCGTCGCCAGGTGCTCCACGCACAACGCGCCGGTGGCCTTGAAGTCGAGGTCGACGCAGGTCAGCCCCGAGGTGTCGGCGGGCAGTCCGATCAGGACGGACGGCAGGTCGGTGCCGCGTAGCAGCGGCAGACGCTCGTCGTCGAGTTCGACGTCCATCAGGATCATCGCGTCGGCGAGCCCACTGCCGGTGACGCGGCGGACGGCGTCGGGACCCTCCTCGCCGGTCAGCAGCAGCACGTCGTACCCGTGTGTCCGGGCCGTCGTGGCGACCGCGATGGCGATTTCCATCATCACCGGTACGTACATGTCGGTGCGCAGCGGAACCATCAGCGCGATGATGTTCGACCTGCTGCTCGCCAGGGCCCGCGCGCCGGCGTTCGGGTGGTATCCCAGCTCGTGGATGCTCTCCTCGACCCGTAGCCGCGTGGTCGTGGAGATGGACCGCTTGCCGCTGAGGACATAGCTCACCGTGCTCGCCGATACTCCGGCGTGCCGGGCGACCTCGGCGAGGGTTACCATCCAGCTCTCCCAGCTTTGTGAAACGCTTCGACAGTGTGCGCGTATTTGCGCGTAAAATGTACGCCGACCCTATCGTCAGCCCTGGGTGCGTGTCCATCCTTGCGTCGAAGCGCTTCGACGCGGACGCGAGCCTGCCCTGGCCGCCCGGGGGAGCGGGCGGCCAGGGCGAGGGTGCGGCAGGTCAGGAGAGGGTGCCGGTGACCGCGCTTCCGGACTTGGTGACGTGGTAGGTGACGGTGGTGCCGCTGTAGAAGTGGAAGACCAGCGTCGCCGGTTCCCCCTCGCGGAGCGCGCTCAGGAACTCGGGGGTCAGGATGATCGTGCCGTTCGGGTAGTCCGGTGAGAACGCCTTGTTGAACTCCTGGTACGGGGTCCAGCTGGTCTGGCCGGCGTTGGTGCCGTCGGCGTACGTGGCGTGCATGGTCGCCAGGTCATTGCCCCGGTACTGGGCGGGGACGGTGAACGAGCCGGTGGTGCCGGTGGCGTCCGACAGCACCGGAACGTCGTTGGTGACGATGTCGATGTTCCAGGGCAGCCCACTGGTGAACCGGGCCTGGAGCGACGAGTTGACGCCGTAGGCGCGGTTGCCGACCAGGCGGGTCAGCGCCTTGGCGGAGAAGGTCAGCTGGTTGCCGGAGACGGTGTAGTCCCGTCCCGCGACCAGCCTGGTGTCGCCCTGCCATACCCCGCGGAAGTAGGTGCCGTTGAGGTTCAGGGTGAGCGACTTGGCGGTGACCGGGCTGGACTTCGGCACGAAGACCTTGTCGAAGGAGGCCGTGCCCGAACGGGTGGTCCAGCTCGACTTGATCACGGCGAACAGGGCCGGGTCGCGCCACTGCAGGGTCTCGCGGTCCAGGTAGGCGAACGGGTCCCACAGCGCGGTGGTGATGCCGTACTTGCGCGCCCCGTAGCCCACGTGCTCGAAGTACTTCAGCGCCTCGCCCCGCTCGACGCGGGAGGGGTTGAAGTGGTTCGGGTAATCGAGCAGCCCGTACTCGCCGAGATAGAGCGGGATGCCCTTGGCGACGAGGGTGCGGTGCATGTTGGCGAAGGAGTCCTCCAGGTGCTTCTGCGCGACGGCGTCGTACAGGGTGCCGCCCGCGACGTTCACGCTGAACGGGTACCAGCTGTAGAAGTGCACCTGCGCGATGAGCTGACGGTCCTTCAGTCCGGCGATCGTGGTGTACAGGTTGTCCAGGTGGACCTGGTCACCACTGCCGCCCGGCGTGGTCAGCGACAACATGCGGCTCGCGTTCGCGCCGCCCGAAGCGCGGACCACGAAGTGGAACGAAGTCTGCAGTTCGTGCAGGTAGGAGACCTTCTGCGCGTCCGTGGCGTTGGCGAAGCTCGGCTCGTTGATGCCCTCGAAGATCAGAGTGCGCGGCGCGTCACGGAAGGTCGTGGAGATCTGCGACCAGGTGGAGTTGAAACGGGCCATCACGTTGTCGTGGTCGCTCGTGATCTTCTCGACCCACCTCCAGGAGTCGTGGTGGACGTTGAGCACCACGTACAGGCCGTCGGCCAACGCCCAGTCGACGAGCTGCTTGACCCGGGCCATGTAGGCGGCGTCGACGGTGTACGGCGCGGTGGTGGACTGGTGGTCGGTCCAGGTCACCGGGATGCGGACGCTGCGGAACCCCTGCGCGGCGATGGTGTCGAACGTCGCCTTGGTGGTCTGCCCGTTGCCCCAGGACGACTCGTTCGGGAAGGCGTCCAGGGTGTTGCCCAGGTTCCAGCTGGGCTGCATCCCCGCGACGGCGTCCATCGGGTTGTCCGGAACCCAGACCACCGGCCGCGAAGGCTTCCGGTGGCCGTCGGACGCGGCCAGCGCGGTGCCGCCGGCCAGCCCCAGCATGACGACGAGCGCCAGCAGCAGGGCGGCCAGCCTGCCCGGGCCCCGGCTGCGGTGCTGCGCGGGGGGCCGTATGTCCTTCATGTGTCATGCCTTTCGGTCGGTCGTACGGGTGATGGCCGGCCGGTGGGGAACGTGTCAGCCGGACTCGGGAGGGGGATTGGTTCAGCCCTCGACGGGCTCGTAGTCGAACCAGTCGAAGTGGACGCTGCCTTCCGCGGCGTACATGCCGATGACGCGTCCGGTGAAACCGCCGGCGACCTCGGTCGACAGGTAGCGGCCGTCGAGGGCCGCGAGCTCGGTGAACGTGCCGTCGGGCCGCTCGATGCCGAGGGAGACGGCGTCAGGTCCGGTGCACGGTCCGTGCGGCGGCGGCTCTGTGATCGTGACGGCGAGCACCACCGGCCCGGCGGGCACGGACCGAGCGGCCACGACCGTGCGCAGGGGGCCGACGCGCGCGATGACCCGTACCTCCGTACCGGACGCCTCGATCGCGTAGTGGTGCTGCTCGTCGAGCCGGACGGCAAGGCCGCCGCGCCCTTGCGACGGGTCGGTCAGGGTCCGCGCCCGGCACGTGAGGTGCTGCTGGCGTCGGCCGGTGAACACCACGTCGGGTTCGTCCAGGGAGCCGCCCCGCGCGCGGAGGGTCAGCCAGCCGGGGCGTTCCTTCGTGGTGCAGTGTTCGGCGGTCCGGTCGCGCAGGGAGATCCAGGACGGCCGCAGTTCGGCGAGGTCGAAGTCGTCCCGCTGCTCCTCGACCGGGCCGGGGGACAGCGGCCACGGGAGCTCGGGCAGGTCCAGGGCGACCTCGCCGACGACCGGCCAGTCGTCCACCCAGGTCACGGGAGCCAGGAAGGTCTCCCGGCCGAGCACGTGCCAGCCCGGCGTGCCGCCGCCCGGCCGGACTCCGAGCAGCACCATCCACCAGGAGCCGTCGGGTCCTTGGACGAGGTCGGCGTGCCCGGTGTTCTGGACGGGGCGGTCGGTGCCGCGGTGGGTGAGGACCGGGTTGGCCGGGCACGGCTCGAACGGGCCGGCAGGCGTGCGGCCGCGGGCGATCGACACGGCGTGACCGCGTTCGGTGCCGCCCTCGGCGATGAGCAGGTACCAGTAGTCGCCGATCCGGTACAGGTGCGGCGCTTCCGGGGCCTTGGCGCCGGGCCCGCCGGACCAGACCCTGTGCGGTGTTCCGTACGTCTGCCCGGTGGACGGGTCGATACGGACCTGTGAGCCCCCGGCGACCGTGCACCAGCAGGTGCCGTCCTCGTCCCAGACCAGGTCGGGATCGATGCCGGGGACGCCTGGCGCCCAGATGGGGTCAGACCATGGTCCGGCGGGGTCGGCGGCCGTGACGAGCAGGTTGCCGCCGCCCTCGCTGCAATTGGTGACGATCAACCAGAAGCGGCCGTCGTGGTGCCGCAGGGTGGGGGCGTAGATCCCGCCGGAGGACGACATGGAGACGGGCAGCCGCAGTTGCTCCGGCCGGTCCAGGGCGTTGCCGATCTGGGTCCAGTGCACCAGGTCACGGCTGTGGAAGAGGGGTATCCCGGGGAAGTACTCGAAGCTGGAGCAGGCCACGTAGTAGTCGTCGCCGACGCGGCAGACGCTGGGGTCGGGGTGGAAGCCGGGGATCACGGGGTTGGTGGAGCGGTGGTCCGGCTGGGGCAGAGGCGGCACCCGATGGGTCCTCTCGTCGATGCGTGATGCGTGATGCGTGATGCGGGCGTGGGGCGGGGTGGGGTGGATCAGAGCCCGGGAGCGCCGGGGTCCGTGGAGGTGATGCGGAGCAGGACGGCGGACGGCGCGGCGGGCAGGGTCAGCCTCAGCTCGGCCGTGTCGGGCATCCAGCCGGAAACGGCCCGGCTCGCCGAGGGGTAGAGCAGGTCGACGCGGGCGGCGGTGTCCCGCAGGTGGGGCAGGTGAAGCGTCGCCGTGGCGTCGGTTCCGGGGCGGCGCCAGGCGGTGAGGTAGGTGAGGGCGGGAGTGTGCAGGGCCAGGGCGATCCAGGGGTCGTCCCAGACGGGAAGGCCCAGTGGCCAGGACGGCACGGCTCGCGGCAGGTCGGCGCGGATGGCCTTGTAGACCGCCACCGCTTCGTGGACCAGGGCCCGGGCCTCCGGTTCGAGTTCGGGAATGCGGCCGGAGAGATGGATCCGGCCGAGGAGCGCGTTGGCCATGGTGAAGGCCACCTCGTCGAGGGAGTCCTCCGGCTGGGGGTACGCCCAGACGGCACCCTGTTCGGGGGTGACGGCGGTGGGCGCGGAGGCCGCGATGGCCGCGTAGAGGTGGAGGTTCTGCTGGTCGCTGGTGGACTGCAGCTGCATCCGGGAGAGCATGGCGTCGTCCCAGCGCATGCCGCCGGAGGCGCAGTTCTCCACCACCAGGTGCGGATACCGGTCGAGGACGCCGTCGAGCCAGTCGAGGTGCGCCCGGTTGTGGCCGAGCAGGCCGGCGCCCGGGGTCTCGCCGGGGTGGGCGCTGGTGCCGGAGCCGGGGTCGATGTTGTGGTCGAGTTTGAGGTAGCCGGCGCCCCACTCGCCGACCAGGCGGTCCACGACCTGGTCCAGGTGGGCGCGGGCGGCGGGGTGGCGCAGGTCCAGGTGGTGCCGGCCGGCCTCCGTGACGCGGGAGCCGTCGCGGCGGAAGAACGCCTCGTCGGGCAGGGACTCGGCCATCGGGCTGCGTACGCCGATCGCCTCCGGCTCCAGCCACAGGCCGGGAACCATGCCGCGCTCCCGGATGCGGTCCAGCACCTCGTGGATCCCGCCCTCCCCGGGGAACCGGGAGGCGGCGGGCTCCCAGGCGCCGACGGTGGTCCACCAGCCCCCGTCGTCATCGTCGTACCAGCCGGCGTCGATCACGAAGTACTCCGCGCCCGCGTCGGCCGCCGCGTCGATGAGCGGAAGCAGCTTCTCGGTGGTGGGGTCGCCCATCAGGCAGTTCATGTAGTCGTTGAAGATGACGGGCAGGCGCAGGTGGTCGGCGTGCGGGCGGCGCTGGGCGCGGCGGTAGCGGGTCAGCGCGGCGAACGCGGCGTCGGGGCCGCCGTCGGCGCTGAAGGACAGGGCGGCGGGCACGGTGCGGAAGGCGGCGCCGGGTTCGAGCGCGTGCCGCCAGCCGTGCTGGGTGTCGGTGGGTCCGAACAGCGCCGCGTAGGCCGCCTTGTCCCGCTCGCCGCACTCCCAGCGCCAGCCCCCGCCGTTGTGCTCGATCTGCCACACCCAGGTGCGGCCGGTGAGCCGGTCCGTCCATCCGCCCATGGGGAGGTGCCCGCAGCTGGACCAGGTGCCCTGCCCGTTCAGGGCGAAGCCGGCCCGGCCGTGCGCCTGGACCACGCGTCCGCTCTGGGCCGGTGTGGTCAGACGCGCCGGATGTCGCCGCCAGCGGCATTCGGTGAGCCAGTCGTTCTCCGCCAGCAGCAGATCCGCGGTGTCGAAGGCGGCCGGGTTCCGGGGGGTGAGGCAGCCCACCACGAGCGAACTCACCGACTCCAGATTCAGAGTGACCTGCCCCTCGTTGCGCAGGGTCACCTCGCTGCGGAGCACGGGGACGCCGTCCGGCGAGCGGTAGGTCACCTCCGCCACCAGGCCGGTCTCCGGGTCGTGGAGGTGCACGGTCAGTGTGTGCCAGACGCCGTCGCGGGCCGCGTGGTGGGACCGGTGGACCAGTCGCCCGCCGAGATCGGTGCCCACGAGGAGGTCGCCCGACCAGCCACGGCCGTGACCCGCGGCCGTCACCTCCACCAGGGGCAGGGACGCACCGGGGGTGCTCCGTGCCTCGCCGGGCAGCCCCAGGTGCGTCAGGCGCGGACTGCCGTTGTCATCGAGGACGATCTGCAGGTGAAGGGCGTCGTGCCCCCAGTGGAGGGTTCCTTGTTCGTTGGGCATGGCGGGCCTGGCGGGCATGGCGGCCCTTTCGAGGTCAGAGCCCGCGCAGAACAGCGCAACCGCCGGGCGGCAGTTCGTGCGCGAGGGCATCGGTGAGCAGGTCGTGGGCGGGGACCGGCAGGGGCACGGCCTCGGCGTTGTGGTTGAGCAGGATCTGCCAGTGGCGGCCGTCGGGTGCGTGCCGGGTGACGGCTTCGACACCGGCCGGAAGGCCCGGCACGTCCGGTTCGACACCGGCCTCCTTCAGCAGGCGGCCGACCAGGACGCCGTAGTCGGCGGCGTCCAGGCGGGTCGAGAGGTACCAGCCCTGCCCGGTGCCGGAGCGGTGCCGGGTGAGGGCGGGGCTGCCCGTGAGCATGCCGTGGGTGTAGGTGGCGAGCGTCTGCGCGCCCTCGGTGCGCAGGGACTCGCTCCAGACCGTGCCGTGCGACCCGTCCGACAGGGTGATGCGTTCGTCCGTCCGCAGCGGCCGGTGCTCCTCGACGCGGATGCCCAGCGCCTCGCGCAGCGGGCCCGCGGGATAGCCGCCCAGCCGGGCGTGCACGCGGTCGTCGACGAATCCGCTCGCGTGCTGGACGAGGAGCGTGCCGCCGCCCTCGACGTAACGGCGCAGGTTCTCGGCGCCCTTGTCGGACAGCAGGAACAAGGACGGGGCAATGACCAGCCGGTAGCCGCTCAACTCGTGCTCCGGGTGCGCGAAGTCGGCCGTGACGCCGGCGTCCCACAGCGCCCGGTGCGCCTCGGCGAGCGGCGTGTGGTAGTCCAGCCGGGCGGAGGGCAGGCCGTCCGCCTCCAGCGCCCACATGGCGTCCGGGTCGTCGAGTACGGCGACCGGCGCGGTGACCGTGGATCCCGCCAGCTCGCCGAGCCGGGCGACCGCCTCGCCCGTCCGGGTGACCTCGCGGAAGATGCGGCTGTCGGGACCCGCGTGCGGCAGCATCGCCGAGTGCCAGGTCTCGGCACCCGCCCGGGACTGGCGCCACTGGAAGAAGAGGGCCCCCTCCGAACCGCGCGCGATGTGGCCGAGGCTGTGGCGCAGGATCTCGCCGGGCTCCTTGCCGAGTACCTGGTCGCCGTCGTAGACGGTGTTGGTGCCCTGTTCCATCAGCAGCCACGGGCGGCCGCCGGCCAGTGAGCGGGAGCGGTCGGCGTAGAAGGCTACGTGGGCTGCGGAGTCCGGGCCCGTCTCGGACGGGTACTGGTCGGAGGTGACGACGTCGAGTTCACGCGCGAAGGCCCACAGGTTGAGCCTGAGGTAGTAGGGCAGCATCAGGTTCGTCGTCACCGGGCGGTCGCTGTACGCGCGGATCGCGTCGCGCTGTTCGCAGTACGCGGCGATGATCTCGTCGCCCCAGAAGCGGTGGAAGTCCACCGTCTGGCCGGGGTTCTTGTGGTAATTCGTCGCGCGCGGCGGCAGCACCTGCTCCCAGGAGGTGTAGCGCTGGCTCCAGAAGGCCGTTCCCCAGGCCTCGTTGAGGGCGTCCAGCGAGCCGTGGCGGGCACGCAGCCACACCCGGAAAGCGGCGGCCGCGTGGTCGCACCAGCAGAGCGTGCCGTACTCGTTGTGCACGTGCCACAGCGCGAGGGCGGGGTGGTCGCCGTACCGCTCGGCGAGCGCGGAGGCGATCCGGCGGGCCGCGCTGCGGTAGGAGGGGGAGGCGAGGCAGTACGTGTCGCGGCTGCCGTGGACGAGGCGGGTGCCGTCGGCCCGGACCGTCAGCGCATCGGGATGGGCCAGGGTGAACCAGGGCGGCGGGGAAGCGGTCGGCGTGGCCAGGTCGACGGCCACGCCGTTCGCGTGCAGGCGGTCGATGTGGGCGTCGAGCCAGGTGAAGTCGTAACGCCCCTCCTCCGGTTCGAGCAGGGCCCACGAGAAGACGCCCACCGTGGCCAGGTTGACCCTGGCCCGGCTCATGAGCTCGTCGTCCTCCTTCCATACCGGCTCGTCCCACTGCTCGGGGTTGTAGTCCCCGCCGAAGGCCAGGCCACCCAGGCGGTCGGTGATGCTGCGAGTCGTCATGACGGTTCCTCGGGTACGGAGAATCGAGTCGTGCTCTGGCCAAGCGCCAGAGCCGAGGGAAGCAGCACGAGGCGACGGGCCTTCCTACGGCAATCGTCGAAGCGCTTCACTTCAGACGGCAAAAAGTAACGGACAAGTTTCGTGTTAAACAAGGGCCTCTACCGCGTGAACGACTTCTGCTGGACCATTCACGGCCCGTTAGGGCTGGTGAGGCGTCGAAGCGCTTCGACGCAGATGATTCAGATTCGGCTACAACCTCGGCGTGCGAGGGGTGCGCGAGGTGAACCCGGCGTTGGACATGCCGGACGGCGCGAGGTCCGCCGTACGGCCACGCGCCGATTTCACGTTGTCCCGGGACCGGAGCCCGGAAGGGGCTCCGGTCCCGGGAGCGTGGGTCATCCGGCGGTCAGAGCGGTCCACTTCTGGTTGGAGCCGCCGTGGCAGTCCCACAGGTGGAGCTGCGTGCCGTCGGTCGTGGAGAAGACCGGAACGTCGAGACAGCGGCCGGAGGCGGGGTTGCGGTAACCGCCGTTGTAGGGCTGCCAGATCTGGTTGGCGCCCCCGTGGCAGGCCCAGATCTGCACCTTGGTTCCGTTGGCGGTGCCCCCGCCGGCGGCGTCGAGGCATTTGCCCATGGAGCGCAGGGTGCCGCCGGTGTAGGCGGACCAGAGCTGGTTGGCGCCGCCGCCGCAGCCCCAGATCTGGACGGCGGTCCCGTCGGCCGAGTTGGCGCCACCGACATCCAGGCACTTGCCGGTGGTGCCGGACTCCACGCGTGCGGCGGCGGGGGCGGGGTTCCGCAGCCACCCGGCGCTGTCCGCGGCCTGGATGCCCCGGTGGAAGGCGCTTGCCATCTTCTGGTAGCCCGCGTCGTTGGGATGCAGGGCGTCGGCCAGGTCTGCGGTGGTCAGGCTGCTCATGTCCACGTACGAGACCCGCTTGCCCGCTGCCTGTGCCTCGCTCACGATCTGCGGGATGGCCTGGTTGTACGCGGCCCTGTACTGCTCCTCCGAGCCGCTGGTGGACACGACCAGGGACGCCACGAGGACGGTCGCGTCGGGGGCGGCGGCGGTGATCTGGTTGACCAGCGACTTCAGCCGCGCGGCGGCAGTGGTGGGCTGGTAGCCCCCGTTGAGGTCGTTGGTGCCGATCTCCAGCGTCACGACGTTGGGCCGGTAGCGCGTCAGCGAGGCGTCGGCGAGTGCGGCGATCTGGTCGATGCGGTATCCGGAGTGGCCTTCGTTGTCGGCGTCGGACATCGAACCGCCCCGCAACGTACCGACGAAGTCCAGCGGATGGCCGTCCCCGGCAAGCTTGTCCCACAACGGACCCCGGTAGCCGTTGCCCGTACTGCTCCCCACTCCCCAGGTGATCGAGTCGCCCAACGGCATGACCCGCAGGGGCATGGTCGAGGCGGCGGAGGCAGGGGTCACACCAACGGCTGCCACTCCGAGCGTGGCAGCGACAAGAGCGATGAGGGGAAGAAACCAAGGCTTTCTCATGCAGGCGTCCTCTTCTGTGAGTGATTGCTTCATCAAAGGGACCGAACGCCGTTCCGTCGGCGGTCCGGCCCGTGGGGGGAGCGTGCGTTTTCCGATGGTGGCCCGGGCGGTCAGCAGGAGGAGTTGGTCTGGGTGAGCGGGCCCATCCGCCAGGGCAGGTCGATGCAGCCGGCATCGGCCTTGGGGTCCATGCCCTGGTAGACGTACTGCAGCCGGCACGGATTGATGGCCCGCACGCCTCCCCGCCCCGGCCACGGGGGCTTCCATGCCTTGAGCGTGTCCTTCATCTGCCTCTCCTCGTTTCCGGGTGCGGGTAGCCGTCCGCGGGGGCGTGCCCCGAGGCGGGGTCAGCCGAGCTGAAGGTGGAGTCCGGGCGGACCTCGAACGTCCGCCGGGCAGGCCCGTGTCACAGGACGCCGTCGCTCTTGAACCGTTCCTTGGACCGTTCCTTGAACCGCGCCGTGTCCCGGGACGTGACGTCACACGGCGGCCGGAAGCCGCTGCGTCAGGCGGTGCCGCCAAGGCCGGCACCCCGGCTCCCTGGCATTCACAAGCGCCAGGGCGCCGACGAGGAATACGAGGAACAGCGTGAACGCATCTGCGAGCAAGGGCACTTGGCGACCCAGGACAGGATTCCTGATCGGTTGGAATCCGGTCGGCTCCGTCGCAGGACAGTAGGCATGCGGTATGCCCCCGTCAATAGGTACCCCAAGATAAATACATCCCATGACCAGGGGTGCGAGCCAGGAGGAGTCGACTCCCAACTCCTGCTGTACCAGGGATGTCTGTCCCACCTATGGACAGAATCCCCTCGGTGCCCCACTAATACATCCCATGTTCGTGGATCGTGCGGTGCTGTGGCCGTCCATGAGCCGGTCGCTTTCGCGCTGTCGTCCCGCAGGGGAGGGATTCGCCCGAGGGCAGGTATCGCCTCGCCGTACCTCCACGAGGTCCCACAGGGCTGCCGGGGCGCCCTGCAGCAGTTCACTACGAATGCAGAGAGATGGTGTGCAAATGACCTTCAGTGCGTGGCGGTCGGGGCGGGGGAGGCGTGCGGGGGTGTTGGCCGCGGTGACCGGTTTGATGGTGGGGCTTTTGACGGGACTTGGCGCGGTCGGGACGGCTCAGGCGGCGAGTGTGGATACGAGTGCGTGGTACGTGCTGGTGAACCGTGGCAGCGGTAAGGCGCTGGACGTGTCGGGAGGGAGCACCGCCGACGGGGCGGCCCTGTCGCAGTGGACTCGTCATGACGGGGGCAACCAGCGGTTTCAGTTCGTCGACTCGGGTGGCGGCTACTACCGGTTGAAGGCGCAGCACTCGGGCAAGGTGCTGGACGTCTCCGGGTTTTCCACCGCGGACCATGCCCCGATCGTGCAGTGGAGTAATGCGGGTGGCGTCAACCAGCAGTTCCGGGCGGCGGATTCCCCGGACGGTCATGTCCGGTTGATCAACCGGAACAGTGGCAAGGCCGTCGAGGTCCAGAACGCTTCCACCGTGGACGGTGCCAAGGTCGTGCAGTTCACCGACTGGGGCGGGGCCAACCAGCAGTGGAAACTCGTCCGCGTGTCGGGAGTGACGGCGCAGGTGCACACCGCGGGACGGGTCAAGGACGCCGGGAACACGGTGCAGTACAGCTGGCCCGGCGTGTACTTCGAGGGCCGCGTCAGGGGCACCGGCGTGGGGATCGTGCTCAACGACTCGGCGGCCGATTACGACGTCCAGGTCGACGGAGCCACTGTCGCCACGCTCGTCACGCCCGGCAACACCACGCACTGGGTCAACGGGCTGCAGGACCGGGAGCACGCCGTCCGCCTCGTCAAGCGCAACGACAGCCCGGGGGACACCAGTACGTTCGGGGGCTTCCTGGCCGCGCCCGGCGGGGCCGTACTGGGCAAACCGACGGCCCGCAGCCGTCAGATCGAGTTCATCGGCGACTCCCTCACGGTGGGCTACGGCAACCTCTCGACCTCCCGCACCTGCACCTCGGACCAGCTCAAGCGGAGCACCAACTCCGATGTGAGCTACGGCGCCCTCACCGCCCGGCAACTGAATTCCGACTACCAGATCAACGGCTATTCGGGCCTCGGCATGGTGCGCAACTACAACGGAGGCTCGTCGGACGTCACGTACCGGACCTTCTACGACCGCGCCCTGCTGAGCGTGTCCGGCGACGTCTGGCAGAACCCGGGCACCTGGCGCCCTCAGCTCGTGGTGGTCAACCTCGGCACCAACGACTTCTCGACCGCCGTGAACCCCGGTGAGCCGTGGACGCCCGAAAGCCTCGCGGCCGGCTACCGCAGCGCCTACGGCGACTTCCTCCAGAAGCTGCGTACGCGCTACGGGACGGGGACGACCGTCGTGGCAGTCGGCGCGGGCCAGTACGCCGACCACGTCCAGCAGGTGGTCAAGGCGCGCAACGATGCCGGCGACAGCGGGGTCCGCTACTGGCCCCTCGACGAATCGGGCCTGGACTACCTCGGCTGCGACTGGCACTACTCGGCCCACGACGACCGGCTCATCGCCGACCGGCTCAGCTCGTTCGTCGCCGGTCTCCCCATGGGCTGGTGACGGTACCGGCCGGACAAGAGCACCACGGAAGCCCGCGAGCCCGGCCCGATCCACACGACATCCACAGCACTAGGGGAGGGTCTGCGCGCACCAGATGGTCTTGCCGCTGGTGGTCTGCCGGGTGCCCCAGCCCTGAGTGAGCTGGGCGACGAGCAGCAGGCCCCGGCCGCCCTCGTCGAAGGCGCGGGCCCGGCGTAGGTGCGGAGCGGTGTTGCTCGCGTCGGAGACCTCGCAGATCAGGGAAGCATCGCGGATCAGCCGCAGCCTGATCGGCGGCTCGCCGTACCTGATGGCGTTGGTGACCAGCTCGCTGACGACCAGTTCGGTGACGAACGACGCCTCCTCCAGACCCCAGGCGTCCACCTGGTCGACGGCGAACTTCCTGATGAGCGGCACCTGCGAGGGGTCGGGTTCGACGTCCCAGTCGGCGACGTGGTGGGGGTCCAGCGCATGGGTGCGGGCCAGTAGCAGGGCGGCGTCGTCGGTGCGGCGTTCGGGGAGCATGGCGTCCAGCACCGTGTCGCACAGGGCCTCGAGTGAGGGGGCCGAGTGGTCCAGGACCCGCTGCAGTTCGGCGATCCCCTGGTCGATGTCGCGCTCACGGCCTTCCACCAGGCCGTCGGTGTAGAGGGCGAGCAGGCTCCCCTCGGGCAGCTCGAGCTCGGTGGCCTCGAAAGGCAGCCCACCGAGGCCGAGCGGCGGTCCCGGCTGTGCGAGTACCGGGGTCATGGCACCGTCCGGGGAGATGACCAGCGGCAGCGGATGGCCTGCGCTCGCCAGCGTGAAGCGGCGCGCGACCGGGTCGTAGACCGCGTACAGGCAGGTCGCCCCGAACTCGCCGGTCGCCTCGAAGTCGCCGGCGGGCTGAAGGTCGCCGGACAGGTGGATGACCAGGTCGTCCAGATGGGTCAGCAGCTCGTCCGGAGGGAGGTCGACGTCGGCGAGGGTGCGGACCGCCGTCCGCAGCCGGCCCATGCTGGCCGAGGCGTGCAGGCCGTGGCCTACGACGTCGCCGACGACCAGGGCGACCCGGGCGCCGGACAGCGGAATGACGTCGAACCAGTCACCGCCCACTTCCGCGCCGGCCCCGGCGGGCAGGTAGCGGGACGCCACCTCGATCGCCTCCTGGCTCGGCAGCCGCTGGGGCAGCAGGCTGCGCTGCAGGGTCAGCGCCGTGGTGCGCTCACGCGCATACCGGCGGGCGTTGTCGACGGCGACGGCCGCCTTGGCGGTCAGCTCTTCGGCGAGGATCAGGTCGTCGGCGGTGAATGCTTCGGGCCGGTCGCGGCGGGAGAAGGCGACGACACCGAGCAGCGCGCCGCGCGCCCGGAGCGGCACGGTGATCTGGCCGGTCAGTCCGTCCGCGGCGATGGTCCCGTCGATCACAGGGTTGCCCGGGGGCCAGTGGGCCGGGTCGGCGGCGAGCCCGGGTCCGAAGGCCCATTCGCCGCCCTGACCCGGATCGGCGGCGAGTTCGACCGTGGACCTGCCGGTCACCATGCAGCGGGCGGCGACGGAACCGGGGGCGTGGCTGATGGCCGTCGTCGGCCGGGCCGCCCGGCCGGTGTCCAGCTTCGCGCTGTGCTCGGCGGCACGGCAGAGCGTGATGGTCTCGCCGGGGGCGAACGCGGACGCGGAGGGCGGTTCCTCTCCGCGCAGCACCTCCTCGAAGAGATCGACGCTGACGTGGTCGGCAAATCCCGGCACAGGGGCCCTGGCCAGCTCCTGGGCGGTGCCGATCACGTCGAGAGTCCGGCCGATGCCGCTGCCGGCCTCGTTGAGGATGAGCAGGCGTTGCCGGGCCCAGTACTCGGCGCTCATGTCGAATCCCCAGTTGGCGACGGCACGGACCCTGCCCTCGGCGTCCCGGACGGGCCACATGCTGGTGGCCCAGGCGTTGGCGTAGTTGCTGCCGAGCGGGCGGAAGACGGTGATGAGACGCGCGGGCTCGCCCGTCCTCGCCACCTCGGAGAGCCGGCCGGTGTAGGCCATGTCGTCGAGTTCGGGGAACAGCTCGCGGTACTTCTCACCGAGCACCTGCTCCTCGGAGTGCGCCATCACCCGGCACGCGGAGGCGTTGACCCACAGGAACCGCAGCTCAGGGTCATAGACGCCCAGAGCGAAGGGGCACTGCTCGAAGGCCCGGTCGGCGATCACGGGGCGGCGCCCCCACGGCTGGGCGGTCACCACGTGGCCCAGCGCACGGCCGTCCGCGCCGCGCAGCGGTTGAACCGTCAGCACGGCGTCCACCGTGGAACCGTTCCGATGGCGCAGCGGGACGACGCCCGTGGAGCCGGAGCCGACGCCGTGGCTCCCGGGGAAGCCGGGTGGGGGATCGGCCAGCAGGCCGGTGACGGGCCGCCCCACGGTCTCCTGCGCCGTCCAGCCCAGGAGCAGCCGCCCGCCCTCGCTCCAGCCGCTCACCACGCCGGCCGGGTCGACCGTGACGGAGGCGGTCGGGGCATCCCGCTTCGCAGCCATCTCCACGCGCCACGCCTCCGTCCGGACAGCGGTGCTCGCCAGGAACAGTGCCCAGCGGCTCGTTTCCAGCCTAGATCCGCACCGACCGGTCCGCCGCCCTCGTCGCGGGCCGTACCGGACGATCAGCGGTGAGTGACGGACGCGCCGCCCGGGGGCTCCCGGAATCCGGCCGACCCGCACGGACATGTCACCTACTTCCCCCCCTCAGTCCCCCCGTTCCGCGACGCCCAAAGCTTTAACTACACCGTGTACTGGCGGATCGACAGTCGTAGGTAGGTCAACTACCGGGTCACACCGGTGCCTTGACGGACCGTCTGACGGCTGGCTTGAATGGGAGCGCTCCCACTCCTGCCCCCACCCCCCAAGGAAGGCTCCACCCGTGCCTCCTGTCACCCCCGCCCCCGCCCGTCGTGTGCCGCGTCGCGCGGCCGCCGTGCTCGCCGGCTTCGCGCTGGCCGTCGGCGCCGTGTCCACGACCGCCCTGACCGTTCCGGTCGCGGCAGCCGCCACGGTGGCCGCCGCTGCCGACACACCCGTCCGGGTCAACCAGCTCGGCTACCTGCCCGACGGCCCCAAGCGGGCCACCGTGGTCAGCTCCGCGACGGCCCCGCTCGCCTGGCAGCTGCGCGACGCCTCCGGCACGGTTGCTGCCTCGGGCACCACCACGGTGCGCGGCGCCGACCAGGCGTCCGGCCAGTCCACGCACCTGGTGGACTTCGGCGCGTACACCGGCACCGGCACCGGCTACACCCTGGGCGTCGGCGGCCAGACCAGCCACCCCTTCGACATCTCCGCGTCGTTGTACGACGGACTGCGCGCCGACAGCATGTCGTTCTTCTACCAGCAGCGCAGCGGAACCGCGATCGACGCGGCCCTGGCGGGCGGCAGTGCCTACGCCCGCCCCGCCGGGCACCTGGGCATCGCTCCGAACAAGGGCGACACCAGCGTCCCCTGTCAGGCCGGGGTGTGCGACTACCAACAGGACGTGCGCGGCGGCTGGTACGACGCGGGCGACCACGGCAAGTACGTGGTCAACGGCGGCATCTCCGTCTGGGAAATGGTCAACTCCTATGAGCGGGCCCGCCGTTCGGGCGGCGACGCGGCTCTCGGCGACGCGACGCTGCGGGTGCCGGAGCGTGGCAACGGGACGCCGGACGTGCTGGACGAGGCCCGGTGGGAGCTGGAGTTCCTGCTGCGGATGCAGGTCCCGGCCGGGAAGCCGATGGCCGGGATGGCCTTCCACAAGATGCACGACGCCAAGTGGACCGCTCTGCCGACGCGTCCCGAACTCGACGCGGAACAGCGTGAGTTGCACAAGCCGTCGACCGCGGCGACGCTGAATCTGGCGGCCTCGGCAGCGCAGTGTGCCCGGGTGTACGCGCCGTACGACGCTGCGTTCGCCGCGCGCTGCCTGGACGCGTCCCGCCGCGCCTGGACGGCTGCCAAGGGCAACCCGAACGTGCTCGCCCCGGCGACCGACAACACCGGCGGCGGTGCGTACGAGGATGCCGACGTCTCCGACGAGTTCTACTGGGCAGCGGCGGAACTCCTGGCCACCACCGGTGAGTCGCAGTACCGGGACGCCGTCACCTCCTCCGCGCACCACACCAAGCCCGTCGACGGGTTCTGGTGGGGAGGTACCGCGACGCTCGGCCGGATCACTCTCGCCACCGGCGTCGGCGTGGCCCTGCCCGCCGCCGACACGGCCCGGCTGCGGGGACTGCTGACCTCGGCCGCCGACGGCCACCTGTCCACCATGGCCGGACAGGGCTACGCGGTGCCACTGGCCACCACCGGATACGTGTGGGGCTCCAACAGCGCCGTCACCAACAACGCGATGGTGCTGGCCGTTGCCTACGAGCTCACCGGTCAGCAACGCTACCGAGCCGGAGCAGTGGAGTCCCTGGACTACCTGCTGGGCCGGAACGCGCTCGGCCTCTCCTACGTCACCGGCTACGGCGATCGCTACTCCGAGAACCAGCACCACAGGTTCTGGGCGCACCAGAACGACGCCTCGCTGCCGCACCCGCCGGCCGGTTCCTTCGCGGGCGGGCCGAACGCGGGGCTGGAGGACCCGGTGGCCAAGGAGAAGCTCGCCGGCTGCGCGCCGGCGGCGTGCTACGTGGATGACATCGGCTCGTACGCCACCAACGAGGTGGCCATCAACTGGAACGCCTCGCTGGCTTGGCTTGCGGCCTTCGCGGCCGAGCGGCGCGGCGCCCCGGCGGTGCCCGCGGTCCAGGTGTCACCGGCGGTGCTGACGGTCCCGGAGGGCGGTTCGGCGCCGGTGGGCGTGCGGCTCTCGGCCGCGCCCGCGCAGAACGTCACGCTGACGGTGGCCCGCAACTCCGGCGACCAGGACCTGTCGGCAGCCGCGACCCTGGTGTTCACCCCGGCCAACTGGGCCACGACGCAGCAGGTTTCGGTCTTCGCCGCGCAGGATGCCGACGCGCTGCCGGGTAGCGCGACGTTCACGGTCGGTGGTTCCGGCGTGCAGCCGGCGACGCTCACGGCGACGGAGGCGGACGACGACGCGCCGGCGGCCGCCTGCACGGTGGCGTACCGGATCGACAACGCCTGGGACAACGGCTTCACCGCGACGGTGACCGTGAGGAACACCGGAACGTCGGCGGTCTCCGGGTGGACCCTCGGCTGGAGCTTCGCGGGTGATCAGCGGATCAGCAGCGCCTGGAACGCCACGGTGAGCCAGTCGGGCAGCACGGTCACCGCCCGGGACTCCGGGTGGAACGGTACGGTGGCGCCCGGCGGCAGCGTGAGCTTCGGCTTCCAGGCGACGTATTCGGGTACCAACGCGGTCCCGGCGCGCTACACGCTCAACGGTGCACTCTGCTCCTGAACGATCAGCACGCCCTGTCCGCCCGCCGACTGACCAGGCACGCAGCGGCCCGCCGCACCAGGAACCCTGGTGCGGCGGGCCACTCGGCCGTCTCAGCTCCGCAGTAGGGGAGTCAGGACGAACGCGAAGTCCGCCGAAGCGAGTTCGAGCCGGTACTGAGGCAGGACACCGGGTCCCACGGCGCCGCTGCCGAGGCCCTGGACGGCATGGTCGGTGTGGAGGTGGATCACCGGGCCCGGGACGAGATCGGTGTGGTGGCGTGCGGCGTCGAGCTGTCGGTCGGTCCAGCGGCGCGCGGCGAAATGGAACGGCTCCTCACCCCCGACGCGCAGCCCGTTCCCTGCTCCGTCGGTGAAGGTGGCCCAGCGTACGTCCGCACGGTTGCCGTTCTCCTGGGGGCGCACGTAGGGCGTCTGCAGCTCCTCCACGGTCGCGCGGAAACGTCCGACGCGCACTGCCTGACGCGAGTCGGGGTAGGCCTCCCCCGGGCCCGTACCGAACCACTCCACCCGGGACCAGTCGGCGGGAACCTCCCCAGGCGAGTCCGAGGCGGGCCAGTGAGCGGGACCTGTTCCTGCGGACCAGCTCCTCATGTTCCTCCGGCGGGAGCGCCGGGTCCACCATGGTGTCGTGGAAGTCGTCGCTCCGCTCCGGCCAGTGGCCGACGGGTTCGGCACGCACCCGCAGGCGCAGGCTGTCACCGCCGCTGTCCCAGCGGTAGGTGGTGAGGTAGCCGGAGTTGCCCGCGGCGGCGGCACTGCGGACGACGACGGCCATGCCGTGTGCGTCAGGGGTGACGGAGACGGTGCGCTGGCGCAGTCGGTCCAGCCCGCGGTCCTTCCAGTAGGCGGCGTCGCGCTGGGACCAGCCGCGGTCGTTGTCGGTGGGGGCGCGCCACAGATTCAGCCGTGGCCCGCGCAGGGGAAGTCCGCCGATGCCGAGCAGAGCTCCGGTGGTCCGGTCGAAGCGGCCGGGGCCGAGCAGGATGTGCTCGCCCTCGCTACGGGCCGGCCCCGGCGGGCCGGCCGGCCGGCGGCGACCCGTCGAGGAGAGCTGGAGCTGCCCCCAGGCGACCACGTGACCTTCGGGGGCCCAGTCCGCGGGCTTGCCCAGCTCCGCCTGGACGGTGAGCCAGAGCTCGCCCCCGTCGTCCTGCCCGCCCGGAGGGTCCAGCCGGGGCAGCGGCAGCCGTCCGTGCTCCCCGGCGGCGAGCTCCGGTGTGGGCAGTACGCCGTGGGCCAGCTCGACCCCTTCGCGGGCCAGCGACCAGGTGAACCGCAGATGGGACAGGTCCAGCACCTCATAGCGGTCTCCACCGCGAGGGTGTCCGCTTCCGGGCCGGGGCCGATCCGGACGGGGGCGATCACCTTCGCGTACTCCAGGAGACCGGGGGAGGGGGTGCGGTCGGGTAGGACCAGGCCGTCGCAGATGAAGTTGCCGTCGTGCAGGTCCTCGCCGAAGTCGCCGCCGTAGCCGAAGAACTCGCGCCCCTGGGCGTCACGGGTGCGCAGCCCCTGGTCCATCCACTCCCAGACGTAGCCACCCTGGACCCGCGGGTACTCGCCGCACAGCCGCAGGTACTCGGTGAGCCCGCCGGGCCCGTTCCCCATGGCGTGGGCGAACTCGGTGAGGAGGAAGGGCTTGCGGTTGCGCACGTCGTCCGCCGGGTCGCCGGAGCCGGCGCGGGCCGGGTAGGAGACCTCGCCCGGCAGTAGCTCTCCCCGGCCGATCCGGGCGACGGCGGCGGGCGGGCGGTACATCTCGCCGTGTACGTCGGTGTACTCGCCGAGCCGGTCGCCCTCGTAGTGGATCGGCCGGGACGGGTCGCGCCGCCGGACCCATTGGGCCATGGCCCGCAGGTTGCGTCCGTCCCCGGCCTCGTTGCCCAGCGACCACAGGATGACGCTCGGGTGGTTCTTGTCCCGTTCCACGGTCCGCTCGATGCGGTCCAGGTAGGCGTCGCGCCAGCGGGGATCGTCGGAGGGGTTGCGCTGCCAGCGCTCCGGGTCGGCGTGCTCGAAGCCGTGGGTCTCCAGGTCGCATTCGACCATGACCCACAGGCCGAGCTCGTCGCACAGGTCGAGGAACGCGGGGTGCGGCGGGTAGTGCGCGGTGCGCACGGCGTTGATGTTGTGCTGCTTCATCAACTCCACGTCGCGGCGCATGGTTCCGAGCGAGAGCGCACGGCCGTGGTCGGGGTCGAACTCGTGCCGGTTCACCCCGTGCAGCACCACCCGGCGGCCGTTCGCCCGGAGTACTCCGGCCTCGTCGACGGCGATGCTGCGGAATCCCACCCGGATCCGGACCCGCTCGGCGGCGGTGGCCAGGTACGCGGTGTAGAGCTGAGGATCCTCCGCGCTCCAGGGCCGTACCTCCGGGAAGGCGAACTCGGCTCCGGCCGGCTGGTCGTGGATCCCGAGGGCCGGGATGTCGATCCGCACCGGCGCGTCGGCGTCGGCCTCCACGCGGAGCCGGCCCGCGCCGGTGTCCGCGTCGTAGCCGGCGTGTACGAAGACGTCCCGGATGCCGCCCGCGGGGCGGGCCAGCAGGGACACGTCGCGGAAGATGCCCGACAGGCGCCAGGTGTCCTGGTCCTCGAGGTAGGTGCCGGCGGAGAACTGGTGCACCCGGACCGCCAGCACGTTGCGGCCGGGCCGCAGCAGCCCGGTCACGTCGAACTCGGTCGGCAGGCGGCTGCCGTAGGTGACGCCCAGCTCGCGGCCGCCCAGCCAGACCCGGGCGCACGAGTCCACGCCCTCGAAGCGCAGCACGGCCGGCGTGTCCGCCCAGGTGCCGGGCAGGTCGAAGATCCGGCGGTAGTCCCCGGTCTCGTTCTCGTCCGGGACGAAGGGAGGGTCGACCGGTATCGGGTAGGCGATGTTGACGTAGACGGGCCGACCGTGGCCCCTCAGCTGCCAGTGCGAGGGGACGCGAAGGGTGTCCCAGGAGCTGTCGTCGAAGTCCGGGGCTTCGAATCCGTCCGGTTCCGGGCGCAGGGCAGGTGAGAACCGGAACGCCCAGTCCCCGTTGAGGTCGATTTTGGGGGCATCGGAGTCCAGGGCCGCGCGCGGTGCGGCCCTGCCGTGGCCGGGTGCGTAGTCCTCGAAATAGCGGGCGGACATGCGGAAACCTCCGGCGGTCGCAGGTGATGCGGGCGACCGTACTATCGAAGGTGTCTTGCGGGAAGCGCGTCATGCGCACCGCCGCCGGACCTGGGGGGACGGCGACGGAGTGGAGCCAGGATCATCCTGGCTCCACTCACCTGGTGCGGGTATGTCACTGGAACTGTGCGAAGAACCTCCAGATCTCCGTCTTGGTCCAGGTCGCGACGCCGCTCTCGTTGGGGGAGCCGTCGACCGGACCGGGCAGGTGGCCGCCGTCGAACGCGGCCCACTGGACCGGGTACCCGGCGCGGCAGCCCGAGTAGGTGGTGGTGATGTGCGTGCGGCTGCCCGGCGCGGGCTCGCGCGGGCTCTGGGGAGTGCAGCCGTTGTTGCTGACGAACCTGTCGCGCAGGGACCGTCCTTGCGCGATGCCGAGGACGGAGTCGCTGACGCCGTGGATTCCGAAGTAGGCGATGGGCCGGGTGCCGTCACTGCACCCGCTGATCTGTGCGCCGGAAATGACCGCGACAGCCCTGAAGACGTTCGCCCGGGTGCATGCGAGTGCGTAGCTCATACCGCCGCCCCAGCTGAAACCCGTGGCGAAACGCTGCGCCGTGTTGACGCAGAGGCCGCCCTCGATTCGCCGGATCATGTCGTCGACGAAGGTGATGTCCTCACCGCCCGAATTGGCCCAGCCGTTGCCGAGACCCTGGGGCGCGACGAGGATCGCGCTGTTGCTCGACTGTTCCTGTTGGCCGTAGTAGGACCAGGCGTTTCCGCTCGTTCCGCCCGAAGCGACTTCGCCGGCGGTTCCGCCCCGCCAGTGGAACGCGAATATCAGGCGGTAGGGCCGGCTGCTGGTGTAGTCGTCGGGAATTCTGAGAATGAAGCTGCGGCTCTTGCCGCTGCTCTGAATCGTGTGCGTACCGCTTGCCAGGGTCGGGGCGCTGCCGCATCCGCCGCCTCCGGACGACAGCTTGACCATCTGCCATTGCTGGTTGGCGCCGCCCCAGTCGGTGTACTGGACGACGTTGCCGCCGTCGGCGGTGGAGCCGCCCTGCACCTCGACGGCCTTGCCGCTGTTGCGGTTGATCAGCCGGACGTGGCCGGAGTCGGAGTCCGCCAGGCGGAACTGCTGGTTGGACCCGTTGCCGTCGGCCCACTGCGCGATCGCGGCGCCATCGGAGGTCGAGGCGCCGCTCACGTCGAGGACCTTGCCCGAATGCCGCGCCTTGAGCCGGTAGAAGCCGCCGCCGGAGTCCACGAACTGCCACTGCTGGTTGGCTCCGTCGCTGCGCGTCCACTGGCTGACCCGCGCGCCGTCGGCGGTGGACACGCCATAGACGTCCAGTGCCTTGCCGCTGTTGCGGTTCACCAGGACGTACCAGGCATTGCCGTCCACCGTCGCCGCCTCGGCGGGCGCCGGATGCACCGCGACGAGCATGCCGATCGCAAGGGTCGCCGCCACTACGGCGGCCAACCGGGACCACCAGCGGTTTCGGTGTGGAGGAGCGGGGGAAGTCGCGCCGTAGGTCTTCATCGGCTCACCCCTTCACCGCGGCAGGTCACGTGCGGGTCCAGCGTTGGTTGCTGCCGTTCGAGCAGGAGTAGAGCTGGATCTGGGTGCCGTTGGCGGTGCCGTTGCCGGTGGCGTCGAGGCAGAGTCCGGACTGGACTCCGACGATGGATCCATCGGAGTTGAGGCGCCACTTCTGGTTGTCGCCACCCCAGCAGCTGTAGATCTGGACCTTGGTCCCGTTGCCGGTGCCGGCGGCGTCCAGGCACTTGTCGCCGTAGACCCTGAGCTCGCCTCCGGCCGTGTACGACCACTGCTGGTTGGTGCGGTTGTTGCAGTCCCACAGGTTGACCTGGGTGCCGTCGGTGGTGCTGGCACCGGGCACGTCCAGGCAGCGGCCCGAAGCGACGCCCTTGATCTGTCCGGAACCGGGCGTGGGCGTCGGAGTGGGGGAGCCGGCGTTGAGTGCGTTGAGGACGGAGGAGTAGGCGGCCTTCTTGCTGCCGTCGCCGTTGAACAGCAGCGGCGAGTGCTCCGGTCGCCAGGAGTCGGTGTCGCGCACTCCCCAGACGGTGATGCCGAGGCAGCGCGGGACGGCCAGGCAGTCGTTGGTCACGTTGGCGTAGGTCGTGCCCGAAGCGCCCTGGATGTCGAGTTCGGTGATGGCGACATCGACGCCGAGGGCGGCGAAGCTCTGCAGGGTGGTGCGGAAGTTGCTGTTGTAGGGACTGTCGCTGTTGAAGTGGGACTGGAAGCCGACGCAGTCGATCGGCACGCCGCGCTGCTTGAAGTCCCGGACCATGGTGTACACGGCCTGGGTTTTGGCCCAGGTCCAGTTCTCGACGTTGTAGTCGTTGTAGCAGAGCTTGGCGGCCGGGTCGGCGGCACGCGCGGTGCGGAAGGCGACCTCGATCCAGTCGTTGCCGGTGCGCTGGAGGTTGGAGTCGCGCCGGGCCCCCGAAGTACCGTCCTGGAAGGCCTCGTTCACGACGTCCCACTGGCCGATCTTGCCCTTGTAGTGGGCCATCACGCCGTTGATGTGGTTGGTCATCGCCTGGCGCAGCGTGCTGCCGCTGAGGCTCTGCATCCAGCCGGGCTGCTGGGAGTGCCAGGCCAGGGTGTGGCCGCGCACCTGTTTGCCGTTCTGCACCGCCCAGTTGTAGACGCGGTCACCGGCGGTGAAGTTGAACTGGCCCCGCTGGGGTTCGGTGGCGTCGATCTTCATCTCGTTCTCGGCCGTCACGGAGTTGAACTCGCGTCCAGCGATCGTCGTGTACGCCGAGTCGCCCAGCCTGCCCGAGGCGATGGCGGTGCCGAAGTAACGGCCGCTCTGCGCCGCCGCGCTGCCGAGCGTGCTCTCGGCGGCGTGTGAGGTCAGCGGCGCCACCAGCGCGACGGCCGAACCGAGGACGCCGACGACCAGGGCCGTATACAGGCCGCCGATCTTCCGGCGGACGGTGGGTGGGGGAATGGCATGTGAGCCCATGAATTGGCCTCCAGAAAGAAGTCACGGAAGGATTGGAGCGCGGCAGAGTGAATCCGCGTGAACGACGCCCGCGTCCATTGAGAAAGGGCGCTCACCACCAGGGCGTAAAGATCCGAGGACGGCACCCAGAACCCGGACATAGACGGGCCGCACCGCCTCGGGCATCAGTCTGGAAACCCCGCCGAAACAAGTCAAGACTTTCGAAAGAATTTCGAGAATTCGCCCCATTGGAGTGACCTGGTAGCCCCTTTAAATTGAGCGATCCTCATCGAAAGTATTTCGATGAGGATCGCTCAGTGGGATGTCGCCGAAAGCTCAGGCCACATCAGATATTTCCCCGCCTCGGTCAGCGCAGGACGGTGTTGAACTCCAGTGCCGGGTTGGCGTTCCGGACGAGGGACTTGGCCTGCTCAGGCCACCACACGCCGGCCGCGGGATCGACGATGCCGTACTCCGGGTCGATGGTGCCGCCCGGGATGCCGCGGTTGCACTGGCCGTCGGACTGGCCGACGGTCTTGATCCACAGATAGGCGTCGACGAGCGGGACGCCGGTGTTCGCGGTCGGCCGGTCGCCGATGCCGCGACCGGGCGCGTTGCACCAGGTTTGCGGGTCGCCGCTGTACTTGCCCGCGGGCGGGGTCCAGGCGCCCCGGCCGTTGCGGCTCGTGTCGACGACCAGGTGGGTGAGCTCCTGCGCGGGCGGGGTACCGACGTTCTGCTGGAACCAGCGGTCGGTCCAGTGCCAAGTGGACGGGTCGTCCACGTCTACGGAGTGTCCAGGCTGCCCGTCGTTCGGTGCTGCGGGGGAGTAGTACTGGCTCGCGCACCAGTCGGCGTGCCCCCTGGCCCAGTCCGGGCCCTTGGTGGCGAACCACAGGCACTGGGAGACCCAGGTGCCGTAGTGGGTGGACAGGTCGGTGGCCAGATAGTTGGAGACGTTCAGCGAGAAGCCCTGGGTACGGGTGACACCGGCCTGGAGGAGCCGTTGCGCGATGTCGCCGACGCTGCGCCAGTGGCTGTTGCCGGCGTCGAGGTAGACGACGCTGTTCGGCTGCTGCCCCAGCACGTCGATCGCGTGGTTGAGGTCGGCGAAGCGTCCGGTGGTGATCGCGCCGGTGGGGTCGCTGCCGGGACCGCAGTCGGAGGGGAGGTTGGCCAGCCCGTCCGGTTCGAGGATGACGACGGCCTTGCTACGGCCGAGCCCCCGGGCGAAGGCGCTGATCCAGGCCTGGTACTCGGCGTCCGACTGCGCACCCCCGGAGGAGTACTGGGAGCAGTCGCGCAGCGGGATGTTGTAGGCCACCAGGGCGGGAACCGTCCGGGTTCGTTCGGCGCGGCGCACCAGGTCGCGTACGCGGGATTCGACCTGCTCCGGGGTGCCGTCGGTGAACCAGACGGCCTCCGGCCAACTGGCCAGCTTCGCCATGGACTTGGCGCCCTCGAAGTCTCCGCGGACGAGGTCGGTGACGGCCTGGTGGGCCGCGTCGCTGCCGGGATCGACGGAGAAGCGGGTGTTCGTGGGAAGCGTGTGGGAGGCCGGCGCGGAGCTCGCCTCGGCTGAGGCCGGGGCGACGGCGCCGAGGAGCAGCGTGAGTGCGCTCGCTGCCAGGACTAATCGGTGCAGGGGGATGCCCATGGAGGTCCTTCGGTGCGGTGTTGGGGTCGCGGGCCCGGGCGTCGGGCCGCGTGGGGGTCGGCCCGGCGCCAGGGCCCGGCCTGCGGTGAGGGAAGGGCTCAGTAGCCGTAGACCATCTTGTAGGCGACCTCCGGCAGGAACTGTCCGGCCGAGGAGCCCGACCCGACGCCGCAGTTGCCGTCGGACTCACCGGGGATCTTGATCCACAGCAGCATCTCGGCACCGCCGCCGCGCTGACTGGGAGTACCGATCCGGCGGCCGGCGGGGTTGCACCACTGGCCGTTGGAACCGCTGCCGTTGCGGCTGGTGTCGACGACGAACGGCTTGGTGTAGCCGTAGGAGCTCAGGGCGGAGTTGACCGCGTTGCCGTAGGAGGTGTTCTGGTCGGTGGCGAAGTAGTTGGAGACGTTCAGTGCGAAGCCGCGTGCTCCGCTGACACCGGCGGCGGCGAGCTGCCGTGCCATGGTCGAGGCGTCGATCCAGCCGGGGTTCCCGGCGTCGAGGTAGACCCAGACATTGGGTGCCTTGGCCTTGAACTGGGCGATGGCGTTCTTCAGCATGGCGTTGCGCTCGGCGATCTGGCCGGCCGTCATGCAGCTCTCGTGGCCGAGCGCGTCGGGTTCGAGGACGACCACGGCCGGGCGGCTGCCGATGCCACTGGCGAAGGCGGCGATCCAGGCGTCGTACGCGGCGCGGCTCCCCGCGCCACCGCCGGAGTGACCGGCGCAGATGTCCCGGTTGGGGATGTTGTACGCGACCAGGATCGGCAGCTTGTCGTAGGCGTCCGCGCGGCCGACGTAGGCGCCGGTGGCCGCGGCGATGTCGCCGCTCCAGTTGCCGAACCAGCGGGCAGCCGGGGTGTTGGCGATGGACGTCCGGATCGCCGCCGCCCGCCCGTCGCCGGGGTTCGCGTTGGTCCATCGCAGGGCGGAGTTGTCGGGGTCGGCGTAGAAGCCGCTGGTCATGGTGGTCGGGTCGGCGGCGTGCGCCGGGCCGGCGTTGATCACGGCGAGGCCGGCGGCGAGGATACCGGCCAGCAGGGCGGATGCGGCTCGGACGGGCTTGCGCATGGTTCTTCCTCCGGTGGGGTGGGGAAGTGGAAGCGCTTCCAGTTTTGATGGGGGCCGGACAGCGCTGATGGGATGATTGGGTCGGCCGCCAGGGCGTGTCAAGAGGTTGAACGCAGAAGTACCGCAGTGACCGGTAGGGCGCGACAGCTTGGAAGCGCTACCAAATCGAACCAAGGGCATCACCGACGTCCAGGTCTGAAGTCGGAACGGTGCATGGAATCATGGCCGCTGTTCGCCGACCGCGTGAGCCCGAGGAGCAGTTCTTCCATGGAGCCGTCACCCAAGCGCATGCCGACCCTCGACGAGGTGGCCGCACGAGCCGGTGTGTCGCGCACGGCGGCCTCCCGGGTGATCAACAACGCCCCGCACGTCAGCCGCGCCAAGCGGGAGGCGGTCCAACGGGCGGTGCGCGAGCTGGATTTCGTGCCCAATCCGTCCGCGCAGGCCCTGGCGACCCGCAGGGTCGGAGCGGTGGTGCTGGCGCTCTCCAGCGACGAGCCGGGGCTGTTCGCGGACCCGTTCTTCGCGGAGGTCATCGTCGGCGTCAGCGCGGCGCTGGAGCAGACCGAACTGGAACTGATCCTGCTGCTGGCCAACACCCCCCGCGGCCGGGAGAGGTTCGAGCGGTTGCTGCGCTCCCGCCGGGCCGACGGTGTCATGCTGATGGCGCTGCGTGGCGACGATCCCCTGGGACGCCTGGGCGAGGAGGTCGATCTCCCCGTCGTCTTCGGCGGACTCCCGCTCATCGGGGAGCCCACGTGGTACGTCGACGCCGACAACCGGGGCGGTGCCCGCCTGGCCGCCGAGCACTTCGCGCGCACGGGCCGCCGACGCCCCGTGATGATCACCGGGCAGGTGGACACCAGGGCCTCCGTCGCGCGCGAGCAGGGGTTCACCGACGGTCTGACGTTGTCCGGCTTGCCGCTGCTCGGGATCGAGCCCGGGCAGTTCACCGAGGAGGGGGGCGCCGAGGCGATGGAGCGACTACTCCGGGCGCACACCGATCCCGACGCGGTGTTCGCGGCCTCCGACGCGATGGCCATCGGCGCTCTGCGCACCCTGCGGGAACGGGGGCTCCGGGTGCCCGAGGACGTCGCGGTGATCGGCTTCAACGACCTGGCGAGCGCCCGGCACACCAGCCCGCCGCTGACCACGGTCCATCAGCCGGTGCGGGCGCTGGGGCAGGAGATGGCCAGGATGCTGGTCAGCGCCATCGAAGGCCACCGTCCCAGCCCGCTGATCCTCCCGACCCGCCTGACCGTGCGCGAGTCCGCCCCCGGTCTGCCCGCGTCGGCCTGATCGGCGGTCGCTTCCGGCAGGGTCGGCCCGATCTGACGTGAGCGCCTCCCACTCGATTTCCCGTCGCCGCGAGCGGCCTGTGGCGATCGGGGGACTCGGCGCGGGGTCAGATGAATCGCCACAGGTGGTCGTTGGTGCCGTTGTCGTCCCAGAGGACGGTCTGTGCTCCCTGGGCGGTGGAGGCGCCGGAGACGCCGAGGACGCGGCCGCTGTTGGCGCACTGGATCCTGAAGGTGTCGCCGCCGCCGTGGCGCAGGCGCCACCGGTGGTCGGCGGTGCCGTTGTCCGCCCACTGGACGATCCGGGCGCCGTTGGCGGTGCCACCGTTCTCCACGGCGAGGACCTTGCCGCTGTGGGAGTTGCGCAGGCGCAGGTGGCCGCCGGTGTCGACGACGGCCGTCCAGAGATGGTCGGCGGTGCCGTTGTCGTCCCACTGGACGGCGAGGCCGCCGTCGGCGGTGGACATGTCCCGCACACCGAGTACCCGCCCGCTGGCGACGTTCTGGATGCGCCTGGCGCCGTCGGGGACGAACTGCCACTGGCCGGCGGGGGCTCCGGTGTCGGGCACCTGTACGGCCGCGGCGCCGTTGGCGGTGGCGCCGCCTTCGATGCCGAGCAGCTTGCCGGTGTGGACGTTCCGAAGCTTGTGGTAGCCGTTGCCGGCGTCGACGACGGTCCACCGGTGGTCGGCGGTGCCTGTGTCGGCCCACTGGAGGATCGGGGCGTTGTCGGCGGTGGACATGTCCTTCACGCCGAGGACCTTGCCGCTGTTGAGGTTGCGCAGCCGCAGTGCGGTGCCGTCGACGAGGAGGAGCCAGTCGTGGTCTGCGGTGCCGGAGTCGGTCCACTGCAGAGCGAGGCCCCCGTCGGCGGTGGACATGTCCCGGATGCCGAGGACGAGTCCGCTGGCCGCGTTGACGAGACGGAAGCCGGGACTGTCGGTCCGCCAGTAGACGGTGTAGTTGAAACCCTGGGCGTCGTGGAAGGGGGCGAGGCCGACCTTCGTTCCGTTGGCGGTGGCCGTGAAGGCGAGGGCGGTGCTGCTGGTTCGGGTGATCGAGGAGGGGTCCAGGGCCGGGAGGGAGGACAGTGTGGTGCTGCCGTAGTCGCCGGCGAGGATGGCGGGGCCGTAGGTGATCGCCGCGACACCGGGGTTGTCGTTGGCGGCCTGGAGGGCCACGCGCATGGGGAGCTTCACGGTGACGGTATCGCCGGAGGCCCAGGACCGGGTGAGCGTGGCGTAGGTGCCCGGACTGGCCGTGACGGTCTGGGCGACGCCGTTGACGCTGAGGGTGGCGCCCGAAGTCCATCCGGGGATGCGGACGCGCATGGACCAGGTCCCGCCGACGCCGCCGGTGACCTTGAGCGTCGTGGTGTCGTCGGCCGGGTAGGAGGTGGTCTGGGTGACGGTGATGCCTCGCTGGGTCCAGTTCAGGACGGAGGGGAGGAACAGGTTCACGGTGAGGGTGGTGCTGCCGTCGTGGAAGTAGATGGAGTCCATCAGCTTTGTGTTGGACTCGATGCCCGTTCCCTGGCAGCACCAGAACGTGTCGTAGTCGGTGCTCCAGGTGCCGCCGCCCCACGCCGGGCCCTTGCCGCGGCGGCCGCCCGGGTTGAGGGGGGTGAAGTAGGTGACGTGCCCGTGCGGGTCGGCCGGGTTCTGGGCGCCGATGACGTGGTTGAGCAGCGCCTTCTCGTAGAAGTCGAAGTACGACGCCCGGCCGGGGTCCAGCTGCCACAGTTCTCGGGTCAGCTTGAGCATGTTGTAGGAGTTGCAGAGCTCGCAGGTGTCGGGGACCAGGAAGCCGGAGATGGCGTTCGGGGACCGGAAGTGTTCCGCCTGGCTGTTACCGCCGATGGCGTAGGTGTGCGAGGTGGTGCAGATCGTCCACGCGTTGGCGGCGATGTCGCGGTAGCGGGTCGTCCCGGTGGCCTTGTACTCGCGGACGGCTCCGATCCACTTGGGCACCTGCGTGTTGGCGTGGAGACCGTTCAGTCGGTCCAGGTTCGCGGCGAGGGGGTCGAAGACCGCCGCATGGTCGAACCGCTGGGCGGTGGTCAGCCAGCGTGCGTCGCCGGTCTGTTGGTGGAGGTCGGCCAGCACCTCGTTCATGCCGCCGAACTCGACGCCCAGCAACGACTGCATCTTGCTCTGGCTGAGCGCGGCCGTGCGCCGGTCGACCCAGCCGGCGAGCGCGAGGAGCACATCGCGGGCCTGAGTGTTGCCGATGAGGCGCCACACGTCGAGCAGACCGGCCATGGTCTTGTGGACGCAGTAGTACGGGACGTTGCCGTTGTTCAGCGTGCCTGCTTCGAGGCTGGTGAAGTCGGCCTCGGGGAAGCCCGACAGGTAGCCGGCGGAGAAGCCCGCGGTGGAGTTGTTGGCCTGGCACTTGGCGAGTTCGGCCACCATGCGGTCGGCCTTGTCGCGGCAGGTGGTGTCCCCGACCGCGGCGTAGGCCTGGGCCCATGCCGTGAGGAAGTGGCCCTGCACGTGGGTGCGGAAGGGGAACGCCGGGTCGTCCCATCCTCCGGTCGGGGCTGCGGCGTTGGTGGAGAGCCGGTGGTTGGCGCGGAAGTTGTACAGCAGGCGGTCGACGTCGATGAAGCGGAGATAGGCCAGGGTGCGGTTCTGATTGTCGAGCCAGCGGCTGCTGGTGAGCTGGACCTGACCCAGGTCGAACGGGAACGTCGACACTCCGACGTCGGACCTGACCGGGGGCGTCTCCGCCGCGGCGGAGACGGTGTTCAGTACGGGGCCGACGGCCGCGGCTACGGCCGCGACGCCGGTCGCCTTGATCATGGCGCGGCGACTGAAGGGCGGAACCGGCATGGCGAACTCCATGGTCCGTGAGAGATGAGGGTGCGCGCCCAAGGACTGTCGGGCTTCGACCGGCGGCTGCGAGGTCGGTGCGGCCGCCTGCTGCGCACGAGTGTTAACGCTCACAGTTGACGTGTCAATACCTTCGACGGGCGGTGCCGACAAGGCTGTCCCGCGCACCGCGCAGCTGCACCGGGCGATCGATCCGCTCCGGCGGCGTGCATCGCGGCCACGTACACCGAGGTCAATGGGGTCGGCTGGGTGGGACGTGAGGTGCGAGCGGCCAGGTGGCGGAAGCTGACCGCCACCTGGCCGCGGCATCGGCGACGTCAGGGCCTGCCGGGCGGTTCCTGTGGGCCCGGGTACGTGATGTCGAACCACGCGAAGCAGGCTTGATTGGTGGAGGGGCGGCCATGGGAGGTGGCGTAGAGGCCGAGCTGGATGCTGGTGAACAGCGGGGTGAGGAAGGTGGCTTCGACGGTGGTCAGGTCCTGCCAGGCACCGTCGGGTACCGCGTGGGCGAAGGTGTGGCTGAAGCCGCGGATGCGGACCCCCAGTCGAACGGGGCCCGGGGGGACGGCAACGCCGGCCAGGACCTCGGGCCCGTGATGGAGGCTGAGTCCTTCCGTGGTGCGCAGGAAGAGGAGGTGGGTGTCGTCGTCGAGGACCACGGCGAGGCCTGCCTGCTCGCCCGGTGCGGCGGGGGCGAAGTGCAGTTCGGTGGAGACGTCGCAGTCGGGCTGTTCCTGGGGGCGGGCCAGGAGGGACGGGGTGGTGCGTTCGCCGAGGCGGTCGGGGCGGAGCCGCAGGCGGAGCCCGTCGCCGGTGGTCCAGAACGGCGCGGCCGGGGTGCGCAGGGTGCTCCAGTCGGCGGAGAGGGTGGCGAAGCCGTCGTGGAGGGGCCGGCGAAGGCCGGTGTGGACGACGGGGGAGAAGACCGGCCAGCCCTCTTCCCAGGTGATCCGGCTGAGGAAGGTCTCGCGGCCGAGGGCGGAGCCGGGACGCACGCCCAGAAGGACGGCCCGCCAGTCGCCGTACGGGGTTTGGACGAGGTCGGCGTGCCCGGTGCAGGTGACAGGGCCCTTGGCGGGTGGGAGCACCGGGTTGCCGGGGGCGCCCTCGTAGGGGCCGGTCACGCGGTCGGCGCGGGCGGCCACCACGCTGTGGTCCACGTCGGTGCCGCCCTCGGCGGTGAGCAGGAGATAGGTGCCGTCGATCTTGTACAGGTGCGGGGCTTCCGACCACCGGGCGTCCGGGTGGCTTCCTGACCACAGGACATGCTCGGGTCCCGTGAGCCGTCGTTCACGGGGAAGGTATTCGCGCATCCAGATCTCGGTGCGGCCGGCGGCCCCGTCCAGCACGCGGGCGGCGGTGAACCAGGCCCGGCCGTCGCCTCCGTCCGGCCCGTCGTCGAAGAACAGCGACGGGTCGAAGCCCTCGCCGTCCAGCCAGTGCGGCTGCGACCACGGCCCCGCCGGGTCGGTCGCCGTGACGACGAAATGGCCGGGGCCGTCCATCAGCGTGCAGACGAGGTGGAAGACGCCGTCATGGTGCCGGATCGTCGGTGCGAACAAACCCCGTGAGGGCTCGCACCCGTCGAGGTCGAGCTGGGACGCCCGGTCGAGCGCGGAGCCGATGCGCCGCCAGTTCACGAGATCGCGGCTGTGGAACACGGGAAGGCCCGGGAACCATTCGAAGCTCGACGTCACCAGGTAGTAGTCGGATCCCACCCGGCAGACGGACGGGTCGGGCCGGAACCCGGGCAGCACGGGATCACCGAAGAACCCGGTCATGGAACCGGGACGATCTCGACCGGCACGGACAGTACCCGGTCGGCCGCCGGGTGGCGTACGGGGCCCTCCAGAGTGAAGGAGCCCCGGAGCGGAAGATCGCCGCTGGACCGTCCGACGGCCACGCCGATCTCCCCGGGCTCCACCCTTCTGCGCAGGTCGAGTCCGGTGAAAGAGGTCCGGTCGGCATGGACGGAGAACGTGATCCGGGCGGCCGCGCCCGGCTGCAGCTCGACCCTGGCGAATCCGGCGAGCCACCGCTGCGGCCGGACGACGGACGCCACGGGGTCGGAGAGGTACAGCTGAACCACCTCGGTCCCGGTCACCTCGCCGACGTTGCGTGCCGTGACCGAAACCGAGACGGCCCCGTCCGTCGCGGCGACGGGATCCACCGAGAGCTCCGAGCAGGTGAAGCTGGTCCAGCTCAGCCCGTGTCCGAAGGGGAACAGAGGCGTCGGGTCCACCGAGCTCCAGTCGGTGTGCCCGCCGAGTCTGCCGTGCAGGTAGGTGCCGGGCTGGCCGCCTACCTGACGGGGGATGGAGACGGGCAGCCGCCCGGACGGTTCCGCGGCCCCGCTGATGACCCGGGCCAGCGCCGTCCCGCCCTCCTCGCCGGGGAAGAAGACCTGCACCACGGCCGATGCGCGCTCGGCCAGCGTGCCGAGCGCGTAGGGCCGTCCGGAGACGAGGACCAGGATGGTCGGCACCTCGGAGTCCAGAACGGCGGAGGCGAGCGCGGCCTGATCGCCGGGCAGGTCGAGGGTCTCGGCGTCGCAGCCCTCTCCGGAGGTGCCCCGGCCGAACATGCCCGCCCGGTCCCCGAGCACCAGCACGTTCACGTCGGGATCGTCCGCGGTGACCGTGAATCCGGCAGCGGTGAGAGCCTCGCCGAGCGTCGGGATCTCCAGCCCGAGGTCGCCGGGCAGCGCGACGTGGTTGGGGAAGGAATAGCAGCCGAGGAAGGAGCGGGGGTCGTCGGCGTACGGCCCGCTGACCGACACCCGGCACGGCCGCAGCGGCAGGGTGCCGTCGTTGGCGAGCAGGATGGTGGACCGCTCGGCCAGGAGCCTGGCCAGTGCCCGGTTTTCCGGCGGATCGAGGTCGACCGGCCCGGGGTCGGCGGGTTCCCAGTCGGGGTCGAGCAGGCCGAGCTCGGCCTTCTGCAGCAGGACCCGTTCCGCGGCCCGGTCGATGAGCTCCTCGGGTACGGTTCCTGACCGCACGAGTGCGGTCAGCGGCTCGCCGTAGCAACGGGCCGTGGGCAGCTCGACGTCGATTCCGGCGGTCAGTGCCAGCGCGCCGGCCGCGCCGCGCGATCCGGTGACGCCGTGCCGGGTCTCCAGGAAGGAGATGGCGTAGTAGTCGGCGACGACCACACCGCTGAAACCGAGCTCACCCCTGAGCAGTTCGGTCAGCAGACGTTCGTCGGCGGCCACCGGGACGCCGTCCACGTCGGTGTAACTGTTCATCACCGACCGGGCGCCTCCCTCGCGCAGTGCCCGTACGAAAGGCTCCACCAGTACGTCCGCGAACTCGCGCGGCCCCGAGGCGACGGGGGCCATGTTCCGGCCGCCGCGCGAGGCCGAGTACCCGGCGAAGTGCTTGAGCGTCGACACGATCCCGGCGCCCTCCAAACCCTGCACATAAGCGGTGCCGATCGCTCCGACGAGATAGGGATCCTCGCCGATGCACTCCTCGGTCCTGCCCCACCGGTAGTCGCGGACCACGTCGAGCACCGGGGCCAGCCCTTGGTGGACGCCGACCCGCCGCATCCCCGTGCCGATGGCGGCGGCCATCTGGCGCACGAGCCCGGGATCGAAGGACGCACCCCAGGCCAGCGGCCCGGGGAAGACCGTCGCCCCGAACGTCATGAACCCGGTCAGGCACTCCTCGTGAGCGACCGCCGGGATCCCGAACCGGCCGGCTCCGGTCACCTGCCGCTGGAGCGAGGCGAGCCGCTCCATCCCGGCTTCCACGGTGATCGGCGCGGTGCCGTACACCCTGGTGAGCTGGCCGAGCCCGTGGGCGACGATGTCGTCGAGGCCGGGCGCGGACTCGCCGGAGTCGTCCTCCATCGGCGCGACCGGCGCCCCCGGATCCGAGGGCAGCGCCCAGAAGCCGGCGAGCTGACCCGCCTTCTCTTCCAGCGTCATCCGTTTCAGCAGATCGGCGACCCGTATGGACACGGGCAGGAGGGGGTCACGCCAGGGCTCGGTCAAGGAGTTCTCCTAGAGACGGGGCGGGGCGGTGGAGAGCCGGACCTTGAGCTCGGTCGAGAGCTCCATCCGGGGACTGACCAGGTTTTGGCCGTCCAGGAGCTGGAAGAGCGTGCGTGCGGCGAGCCGGCCCATCTCCTCCAACGGCTGACGCACCGTCGTCAGCGGCGGTGAAAGCCATTCGCACATCGGCAGGTCGTCGAAGCCGACCACGCTGAGGTCCTGCGGGATGCTCAGCCCGCCCTGCCGGGCGGCTTCGTAGACGCCCATCGCCTGCTGGTCGCTGCCGGCGAAGACGGCGGTCGGCGGCTCGGGGAGGGCGAGCAGTTCCCTGGCGCGCTGGAACCCGCCCTCGTGCCGGAAGTCGCCGAACCGGATCAGGTCGCGGTCGACCTCGATCCCGGCCCGCTCCAGCGCGGCCCGGTACCCGTCGATGCGGGCCTGGCTGCAGAGCATCTCCTTGCGCCCGCCGATAGCGGCGATCCGGCGGTGCCCCAGCTCCAGCAAGTGCTCCGTGGCGGCGAGGCCGCCCGCCCAGTTGGTCGCGCCGATGCTCGGCACACCGTTGCCCGGCAGGTCGATCGGGTCGATGACGACCAGCGCCACCCCGGCCTGTTCGACCTGGGCGCGCTGGGCCTGGGTGACCGAGGCGGTGACGAGGATGACGCCGTCGCTGTGGTGCAGGACCGGCAGTGCGGCCCAGCTCGACGGCGTGGCCTCGCCCGGTGGGACGAGGGACACGACGGTGCCGACGCTCCGCTGGGCGCACTCGGCCTCGACGCCGCGCAGTATCTCCACCGCCCACGCGCTGTCCAGACCGCCGATGATCAGGTCGACCAGGCCCGATCTGCGGGCCCTGCCCTGCCGCCCGGGGTGGAGGTAGTTGTGAGATCGCAGCAGGCTCTCGATGCGTTCGCGCGTCGAGGGTGCGACGTCGGAGCGGCCGTTGAGCACCTTGGACACGGTGGCCTGCGAGACGCCTGCCTCCGCGGCGATGACGGCCAGGGTCGGACGCTGCTCGCTCAACTTCTCTCCTATGGGCAGACCATGGGCTGGCGACATGTATCGCAAACTTTCGAAGAGTTTCCGGTCGGCGTGACCTGCTTGTCAAGCTCAAAGAGTGCTGCTGTGGCGGATAAATCGGTGACAGGTCTTGACCGAGGGGCCCCGCCTTCCTAGTTTATGGCAGCACCGAATCCGATGGTGTTTCGAAAATCTTTCGCGTCTGAACCGGCATTCCTAACCCGGAGGTCCCATGGCCAGCACCCCCCCGAGCCGACGAAGCTTCCTGGCGCTCTCGGGTCTGACCGCTCTGTCCGTCTCGCTGACCGCGGCCTGCGGCGGTGACGACTCGGGCGGCAAGCCGGCGGCCGGCGGCAAGGTGACCTTCGCGTGGTGGAACATCGCCACGACGGAACCGGGCAAGTCCCTCTTCCCGCAGATCTCCTCGGCGTTCACGGCCGCCCACCCGGACATCACGATCAAGACGACCTCGTTGGAGAACGAGGCGTTCAAGTCCAAGCTGACCGCCACCACCTCTTCGGGCAAGCTCCCCGACGTCTTCCAGACCTGGGGCGGAGGCGTGCTGCAGCAGCAGGTCGACGCGGGGCTGGTGGAGGACCTCACCGACGTGTTCGGCTGGTCGTCCGACCTCACCCCGGTCTCGCTGCAGGCCTACCAGTTCGAGGGCCGGACCTACGGGGTGCCCTACGACGTCGGCATGGTCGGCTTCTGGTACAACAAGAAGCTCTTCGCCAAGGCCGGGATCACCGCTCCGCCGGCCACCTGGGCCGAGCTCCTGGAAGACGTCAGGAAGCTCAAGGCGGCGGGCGTCACTCCGATCGCCCTCGCGGGCAAGGAGAAATGGCCCGGCCACTACTACTGGGCCTACCTCGCGATGCGCGTCGCGGGCCTCCCCGCGCTGCAGCAGGCCGCGACCACCAAGGACTTCACCGGCGCGGGCTTCGTCCAGGCAGGCGCCCACCTCAAGGAGCTGGTCGACCTCCAGCCGTTCCAGACGGCCTTCCTCGGCGCCGGCTACGCCACCCCCGGCGGCCAGGCCGCGACCATGGGCAACGGCAAGGCCGCCATGGAGCTGATGGGGCAGTGGGGGCCGTCGGTGCAGAAGGACGCGGGCGCCGACCTGGGAGCGGACCTCGGCTTCTTCCCCTTCCCTACGGTCGACGGCGGCGTCGGCCAGGCCACCGAGGTGTTCGGCGGCGGCGGCGGCTTCGCGCTGCGCAAGGGCGCCCCGAAGGAGGCGCTGGACTTCCTGAAGTTCTTCGTTCTGGAGAACCAGTCCAAGCTGCTGGCCTCCAACGGCTACCTCCCGGTGGTCAAGGGCGCGGAGAGCCAGCTCACCGACCCCAACAGGAAGGTGGTGGCCGACAGCCTGGTCAAGGCGACGGGCTTCCAGCTCTTCCTCGACCAGGCCTACCCGCCGGCGGTCGGCCAGGAGGTCAACGACAGCGTCGCCGACCTCATCGCGGGCAAGAAGACGCCCGAGCAGGTCACCAAGTCGATAACCGAGGCTGCGAAGGGTGCCTAGCTCCGTGTCCACCCTGACCAAGGAGCGGACGCAGGACACCGGACCGGTGCGCCCGCCCGCCCCGGCGCGGTCGCTCCTGCGCCGGCTGGGAAGCTGGGCGTCGGTCGCCTGGTTCCTCGTCCCGGCTCTGGTCCTCTTCCTCGTCTTCGTCCTCGCCCCGATCGCGGTCGCCGTCTACACCGGCTTCTTCAAGTGGGGCGGGGTCGGCCCCCTGGAGGACTTCGTCGGCTTCGGCAACTACGCCACCCTCTTCGGGGATCAGGTCTTCCTCGGCGATCTGGAGCGCGGGCTGTACCTGATCACGCTGTCGATCACGGTGCAGTTGCCGTTCGCGCTGTTCACCGCCGTCCTGCTCAACCAGAGGCTGCGCGGCCGGGCCGTCTACCGGATGCTGTTCTTCGCGCCGTACATCCTGTCCGAAGTGGTCACGGCGGTCCTCTTCACGATGATCTTCCTTCCCGGTGGCGGCATGGCCGACCATCTCGCGGGCGCCCTCGGCCTGGAGGGGCTGCAGGGCAAGTGGCTCGCCGATCCCTCGACGGTCATGCCGACCCTGTTCGTGGTCATGACCTGGAAGTACTTCGGGTTCCACATGATGCTCTTCCTCGCCGGGCTGCAAAGCATCCCGGGCGAGATCCTCGAGGCCGCCTCCATCGACGGCGCCGGCGCCTGGCAGCGCTTCCGGCACGTGACGCTGCCGTTGCTCGGCCCGACGATCCGGATCAGCGTCTTCCTTTCGGTCATCGGTGCCATCCAGCTCTTCGACCTCGTCTGGGTCATGACCGCGGGCGGGCCCAACCACTCCTCCGAGACGATGGCGATCTCGATGTTCCAGTTCGGCTTCAAGCGCTACCAGGTCGGCTACGCCAGTGCGATCAGCGTGGTGCTGTTCATGATCAGTCTGGTCTTCTCCCTCTTCTACCAGCGTTACGTACTGCGCCGTGACCTGAGCGGGGCCGTCACCTCGGGAGGTGGCCGATGAACGCCCGCAGAACGGCACACGGCCTGTCGCTGCACGCCGTGGTCTGGCTGATCGGCGCGTTCGTCGTCGTGCCGCTGGTCTACGCGGTGATCTCCGGGTTCAAGAGCACCGGCGAGCTGACGACCAACCCGTTCGGGCTGCCGGAGCACTGGAAGACCGGCAATTACACCGGCATCCTCAGCGACGGAATGTTCTGGCGGCAGATCGCCAACAGCGCGGGAATCGCGATCGGCACGGCATGCTGCACGGTGGCGGTCGCTGCGATGGCGGCGTTCGTCCTGGCCCGCTACGCCTTCCGGGGCAGGGAGCTGTTCTACACGCTGTTCACGATCGGGCTGATGTTCCCGTTCGCGGTGGCCGTCCTGCCGCTGTTCCTGCTGCTGCGCAACTTCGACCTGCTCGACAACCCCCTCGGAGTGATCCTCCCGCAGGCGGCCTTCGGGCTCCCCATGACGATCATCATTCTGCGCGGCTTCTTCCGGACCATCCCGGCAGAGGTCGAGGAGGCGGCCGTCATGGACGGCTGCGGCAAGTTCCGCTTCTTCTGGAAGATCCTGCTGCCGATGGCGCGTCCGGCGCTCGGCACGGTCTCGGTGCTCGCGATCGTCGCGAGCTGGAACAACTTCTTCCTGCCGCTGCTGGTGTTCAACGACCCCCAATGGCAGACGATCCCGGTCGGCGTCCAGCAGTTCCAGGGCCAGTACTCGACCGACTACGCGCTCGTCCTCGCCTACATCGTGCTCGCCATGGTCCCCGCCCTCGCCTTCTACGCCGTCGCCGAGCGGCAGCTGATCGGCGGACTCACCGCGGGCGCCACCAAGGGCTGACCCGTCCCGCCCGACCTCCCCCCCCCCGAGGAGACGCCGTGAAACGCCTGGCCGCATTGACCGCAATATTGTTAGCGTTAACTATGCAGGCGGTGGCCGCCCCCGCGCGACCCGTCATCGACTTCCGCGCCGAGCTCCAGCCCATAGACGGATTCGGCTTCTCGATGGCCTTCCAGCGGGCCGACCTGCTGCACGGCGCACGCGGCCTCAGCCCGGCCAAGCAGCGCGAGGTGCTCGACCTGCTGCTCAGTAAGGACAAGGGTGCGGGCCTTTCGATCCTGCGTCTGGGCATCGGGTCGTCGACCGACAAGGTCTACGACCACATGCCGACGATCCTGCCGGCCGATCCCGGCGGGCCGCGGGCCACGCCGAAGTACGTCTGGGACGGCTGGGACGGCGGTCAGGTCTGGCTCGCCAAGGAGGCCAAGGAGTACGGCGTCAAACGGTTCTTCGCCGACGCCTGGAGCGCCCCGGCCTTCATGAAGACCAACGGAAGCGAGAACGACGGCGGCGAGCTGCTGCCCGAATGGCGTCAGGCCTATGCGAACTACCTCGTCCAGTACGCGAAGTTCTACCAGCAGGAGGGCATCGGGCTCACCGACCTCGGGTTCACCAACGAACCCGACTGGACGGCGACCTACGCCTCGATGCGGTTCACCCCGCAGCAGGCCGTCGACTTCCTCAAGGTGCTCGGGCCGACCGTCCGCGCGTCCGGGCTGAAGACCGGGGTGGTCTGCTGCGACGCCGCGGGCTGGGACCGGCAGGTCGCCTACACCGAGGCCATCGAGGCGGACCCCGCGGCCGGCAAGGCCGTGCGGACCATCACGGGCCACCGCTACAGCGGTCCGACCGAGGTGGCGCAGCCGACCGACAAGCACGTGTGGATGTCGGAATGGTCGCCGGACGGCGCCACCTGGAACGAGAACTGGGACGACGGCAGCGGCTACGACGGTCTCACCGTCGCGGCCGACATCCAGAACACCCTGACCGTCGGCAACGCCAATGCCTACGTCTACTGGACCGGCGCGTCCCTCGGCGCGACCCGAGGGCTCATCCAGCTCGCCAACCCCGGTGACGACTACCGCGTGTCCAAGCGGTACTGGGCGCTGGCCGCCTTCAGCCGGTTCATCCGCCCCGGCGCCGTCCGCGTGCCGGTCACGAACGCCGACCCGGCACTGCGGATCACGGCCTTCCGCAACACCGACGGCAGCCGCGTGATCGAGATCCTCAACACCGCGAGCACCGAAAGCTCCACCGAGTTCTCACTCCGCGGCGGGCACGACCGCCGCCCTGACGCCTACGTCACCGACGAGACCCGCTCGATCACCCCGGCCGACATCGTCTCCACGCACGGCACGACCCTCAGGGCGACGCTCGCCCCACGCGCGCTGACCACGATCGTCCTCGACTGAACCGCCCATCACTGGAGGAGTAGTCCGTCATGTCCATGTCCCGGATTCTCACCGCTCTGTCCGCCGCCGTCTGCCTGTCGGCCGGCCTCGCCGCCGCGCCCGCGGCCGCCGAGCCACGTCCCAGGACGCTCGGCGAACTGGCCGAGAAGCACCACAAGTACTTCGGCTCCGCCACCGACAACCCCGAGTTCACCGACGCCGCCTATCTGAAGCTCCTCGGCAGCGAATTCGGGCAGACCACCCCCGGCAACGCCATGAAGTGGTACGCCACCGAGCCCGAACGCGGCGTCTTCGACTTCACCGCCGCCGACGAGGTCGTCGCGTTCGCCCAGGCCCACCACCAGAAGGTCCGCGGCCACACCCTCATCTGGCACAACCAGCTTCCCGCCTGGCTCACCGAGGGCACCTGGACCGCCGACGAGCTGCGCGCCATCCTCAAGCACCACATACAGACGGTGGTCCGGCACTTCAAGGGCCAGGTGATCCACTGGGACGTCGTCAACGAGGCCTTCAACGAAGACGGCACCTACCGCGAGACGCTCTTCTACAAGACGCTCGGCCCCGGCTACATCGCCGACGCCCTGCGCTGGGCCCACGAGGCCGACCGACACGCCAAGCTGTACCTCAACGACTACAACGTCGACTGGATCGGCCCCAAGAGCGACGCCTATTACACCCTGATCAAGCAGTTGAAGGCCGACGGCGTCCCGGTGGAGGGCTTCGGCATCCAGGGCCATCTGGCGCTCCAGTACGGCTTCCCCGCCGACGTCCAGCAGAACATGGAGCGCTTCGCCGACCTCGGGGTCGAGGTCGCGATCACCGAGCTCGACATCAGGATGAACCTCCCGGCGACCCCCGAGAAGCTCGCCACGCAGGCCACCTGGTACGCCGACTACGTCAAGGCCTGCCTCGCGGTCAGGAAATGCGTGGGCATCACCATCTGGGACTACACGGACAAGTACTCGTGGATCCCCTCCGTCTTCCCCGGTGAGGGTGCGGCCCTGCCCTACGACGAGAACCTGATGCCCAAGCCCGCCTATCACTCGATCAGGAAGGTGCTGGGCGGATGATCAGGACGGCGATCGTCGGAACGGGCGGGATCGCGGGCATCTGCCACGTACCCGCCCTCCGGGCGCAGGCGCACCGGGCCGTGATCGTGGCGGCCGTCGACGTGGACGCCGCGCGCGCCGAGGAGTTCGCGGCCGAACACGGCATTCCCGCGGTCTACACCGACCTGCACACGATGCTCCAGGAGCAGAGCCCCGACCTCGTGCACCTGTGCACGCCTCCGTTCCTGCACGCCGACCAGGCCGTGGCCTGTCTGGAGTCGCAGGCGTGGGTGTGGTGCGAGAAGCCGGTGGCGCTGTCGCTGGCCGAGCTCGACCGGATCCGCGCCGCCGAGGGGCCCGCCGTCGCGGGCGCGGTGTTCCAGCACCGGTACGGCTCGGGGGCCCGGTACCTGCGCGACCGGATCGTCGCCGGGACGCTGGGCCGTCCCCTGGTCGCGCAGTGCGTCACGGCCTGGTACCGCGACGACGCCTACTACGACATGCCCTGGCGCGGCACCTGGGAGAGCGAGGGGGGTGGCCCGACGCTGGGGCACGGCATCCACCAGATGGACCTGATGCTCGCGGTGCTCGGCGAATGGGCCGAGGTACGCGCGATGGCCGGCCGCCTCGAACGCGACGTCCAGACCGAGGATGTGTCCGCGGCCCTGGTCCGGTTCGAGAACGGAGCCATCGCGACGGTCGTCAACAGCGTCCTTTCCCCGCGCGAGGAGAGCTACCTGCGGTTCGACCTCACCGACGCCACGGTCGAACTGCGGCATCTGTACGGCTACTCCAACGCGGACTGGACGTTCACCACCGGATCGACCAGCGTGAAGTGGGAGCCGCCGGACGACCTGCCCAGCTCGCACACCGCCCAGCTCGCGGCCTTCCTGGACGGCTACGAAGCGGGCATCCGGCCCGACCTCGGCAGATCCACCATGGAACTGGTCACCGCCCTGTACAAGGCCGCGATCACCGGGCTGCCGGTCCGGCGCGGAGAGATCGACGCGGCCGATCCGTTCTACGGCTCGCTCAACGGAGGCCGCCCGGAGGTGTTCCGATGACCTTCGAACTCCTGGAGGACGAGGACTCGCTGACCGTCCGAGCTCGCGGCGTCGACCTCTTCCGGTACGTGCACCGGCCGGTCATGGACCCCTTCGAGGCGCCGAAGCCCTACCTGCATCCGGTGCGCACGCTCGCCGGCGACGTGGTCACCGGGTACCGGCCGCACGACCACCGCTGGCACAAGGGCATCCAGATCACGGCGTCGTGGGTGTCGGGGCAGAACTTCTGGGGCGGCGGCACCTACCTGCGCGGCCAGGGCTACGTGGACCTGCCGAACCTCGGCACCATGCGCAGCCTCGCCGTGTCCGCCGAAACGGGCCACGGCCGCGCCGTGATCACCGAGGACCTGGCCTGGTACACGATGGCGGGGGAGCACTGGATCGACGAGCGCCGCACGCTGACCGCACACGACGTCGAATCCGACTCCTGGAGCCTGGACGTCGCCACCGCACTGATCAACGTCCGGGACACCGGTCTGCTGTTCGGCAGCCCCGGCACACAGGGCAGAAAGCTCGCCGGGTACTCCGGCCTGTTCTGGCGAGGCCCGCGCGATTTCACCGGCGGCGACGTGATCGGCCCCGCGATGGGCGAGCAGGGCGACTGGCTGGCCTTCATCGGCACGCACGACGAGGTCGACCGCTCCTCCACGCTCCTGTTCCTGGACGATCCGGACGCCCCCTGCGACTGGTTCGTCCGCAGCGAGCCCTTCCCCGCCGTCAACCCGTCCCTGGCGTTCGACGAGGAACTGCCGCTGGCCCCGGGCGAAACCCTGTCGCGCCGCTACCGGGTCGTCGTGGCCGACGGCGCATGGACCGCCGGGCGCCTGTCCCGCCACATCGCGGAACACCCGTGGTGACCCCCTTCCCCGGCGGCGTGGGGATCTCCGGGCTGACCGTGTACGACTGGGAGGCCGCCGACGGGCTGTGCGGCGGCACCCCCCACATGCACCTCGTCTGCTCCGAAGCCTACGTAGTCACCGGCGGCGCGGGCAGCGTCCAGACGCTCACCACCTCCGGCTTCGCCGACACCCCGCTGCACCCCGGCGACGTCGTCTGGTTCACCCCCGGCACGATCCACCGCCTCGTCAACGACGGCGACCTGCGCCTCGTGGTGCTCATGCAGAACGGCGGACTCCCCGAGGCGGGCGACGCCGTCTTCACCTTCCCCGCCCCGGTGCTGGCCGATCCGGGCGCCTATCAGGCAGCGGCCACCTTGACCGGCGACCTTTCCGCGGCAGCGCGCCGCCGCCGCGACCTGGCGGTCGAGGGCTTCCTGGCCTTGTGCGAAGGCGGGCTGCCGCAGTTCCACATCGCGGCTCACCGCCTGAAAAGCGAGCTGCTGGACGCCTGGTGGACCCGCTGGCGTGACGGCCCCCTGGCCGCGGCCCTCACGACCGGCCGTCAGCTGGAACGGCTGAAGGCCGCAGACCTCTCCCACCTCGGCCACGGCGCGGTGTCACGCCTGGAGCGCCCGGAGCGCCAGAGCTTCGGCATGTGCGGCCGCCTTCACACCTATCCCGTCCCCGACCCCCCAACAACGCGGCCGCCGCGCGGCCCGTCGGGGTCACCTCGCCCCCACCCCTCGAAGGAGCTCTCCTGATGTCGTTTCGCCCTCCGTTCCCGGTGCACGTGAGACGGCTGCTCGCCGTCCTCGCACCCTTGCTGCTCCTGGCCACCTTCCTCAGTGTCCAGCCCGCCACCGCGGCGACCGTCGACCCCAACGCCTACTACGTGCTGGTCAACCGCAACAGCGGCAAGGCCCTGGACGTCTACAACCTGGCGACCGGCGACGGCGCCCGCATCACCCAGTGGACCCGGAACGATCAGAACCAGCAGCAGTGGCAGTTCGTCGACTCCGGCGGCGGTAACTACCGCATCAAGTCCCGACACTCCGGCAAGGTGCTGGACGTCCACAACGGATCCACCGCCAACGGCGCCTCGATCGTCCAGTGGGCCGACCTGAACGCCACCAACCAGCAGTGGCGGCTCGCCGACAGCTCGGACGGCTACGTGAGGCTCATCGCGCGCCACAGCAACAAGGCCCTCGAAGTGCAAGGTGGCTCCACCGCCGACAACGCGAACATCGTCCAGTACGAAGACTGGGGCGGCACCAACCAGCAGTGGCAGCTCGTCAAGGTCGGTGCCGGCACCCCCGGCGCGTGCGCTCTTCCGTCGACCTACCGCTGGAGCTCGACGGGCGCGCTGGCGCAGCCCAAGGCAGGGTGGGCGTCGCTCAAGGACTTCACCGTCGCCCCCTACAACGGCAAGCATCTCGTCTATGCGACGACGCACGGCGCCGCGGGAACGGGGGCGGGCTGGGGTTCGATGAACTTCGGCCTGTTCGGCAACTGGTCGGAGATGGCCTCGGCCGGCCAGAACACGATGTCGAACTCCGTCGTCGCGCCCACGCTCTTCTACTTCGCGCCGAAGAACATCTGGGTGCTCACCTACCAGTGGGGCGGGGGGAGCGCCTTCTCCTACCGGACGTCGAGCGACCCCGCCAACCCCAACGGCTGGTCGTCACAGCAGGTGCTCTTCTCCGGAAGCATCGCCGACTCCGGAACAGGGCCCATCGACCAGACGATCATCGGTGACAGCACGAACATGTACCTGTTCTTCGCCGGTGACAACGGCAAGATCTACCGGGCCAGCATGCCGATCGGGAACTTCCCGGGCAGTTTCGGCTCGACCTACACAACGATCATGAGCGACACGACGAAGAACCTGTTCGAAGCCCCGCAGGTCTACAAGCTCCAGGGCCAGGACCGCTACCTCATGATCGTCGAGGCGGACGGCTCGCAGGGCCGCTACTTCCGCTCGTTCACGGCCACCAGTCTGAACGGCTCGTGGACACCCCAGGCCGGGACCGAGAGCAACCCCTTCGCCGGTAAGGCCAACAGCGGCGCCACCTGGACCAACGACATCAGCCACGGCGAACTGATCCGCACCACCGCGGACCAGACCTTCACCGTCGATCCCTGCAACCTGCAGTTCCTCTATCAGGGACGCGACCCCAACTCCGGCGGTGATTACGGCCAATGGCCCTACCGGCCGGGTCTGCTGACACTGCGTCGCTAACGGCGTGACACGGGTCCGGCTCCGGAGCGGAGCCGGCGTGGCGGGCTCGGCGACGCAAGGCCGAGCCCGCCCGGGTCACGCGAAGAGGGGGTAGCGCCGAGGTAAGCCCAAAAGCCGCCAGTACTTGATCTTGTTGCCCCGAGGTGTCTTGGTCGCCTACTCGGTCTCCGTGCTCTGGAGCACCTGGTCCTAAATCTGTTGACGGAGGTCGGCTTCCTCGGCCGTGATCGGGTCGTCCGGGCGCCGGATGCGGGCTCGGCGGGGGCGGGGGATGTCGTCGGCGTCCTGGAGTTCGGCGAAGTCGGCGTGTGCCTGTTCGACGGCCTCGGGGTACGCCTCCCCCTTCTCGTGCTCGGCGAGCGCGCGGTAGATGCTCGCGACGCTGGGGGCCTGGCCCTTGCGTTTACCGGTGGCGATGATCAGGTCGGGCTGGATCTGCTCGACCGACTCGCCGTTCGCGCGGCGCCGCAGCACGGTGTGCAGCATGTCGTCGGTGATGACGGGCGGTCGGCCGCCGTGCTTGCCCTTGCGGGCCGCCGCGTCGAGCCCTTCGAGGGTCGACTCGCGGATGTTCTCCCGCTCGGTCTCCGCCATCGCCGCGAAGAACGCGAACAGCAGCTTGCCGGGCCCGGTGGGGTCGTAGATGCCGGGCGGCGGCCCGGCGAGCATCTCGCGGCCGAGCCGCTTCATCTCGTACACGGTGAAGATGACCCGGCAGTGCGGGGCGTGGGCCTTGACCTCCCGCGCGGTCCGCAGCGCTTCCTCGAACCCGTTCTTGATCATGCTCGCGCAAAGGACCGTTTGTGAGCGCGGGGCTGTCGACTTCGCTCAGTCAGGCAGGCCGTTGGTGAAGGCGGTGATGACCTCGGCGAGGGCGTGGGGGCCGGTGAGGAAGGCGTCGTGGGCTTCGCCGGGGATCTCGACGAGGCGGGCGTCGGGCAGGGCCTGGTGCAGGCGGCGGGAGACGCCGGTCAGCCAGTGAGGGCTGAGTTCGCCGATCACGAGGAGCGTCGGGATGTCGAGGGCGGCGAAGCGGGCAAGGTCATCGCCGAAGCTGTCCATCGCGCGCATCTCGCGGGCCCACGTCGGGGTCATGGACGCGCGGATGGCCCAGAACGGGGTCTGGCGGAACTCCTCGATGGCCTCGTCGGGGAACTTCAGGAAGTTCCGCAGCCCGAGGGTGAGGGCCTGGTCGAGGTCGCCTGCCTGGACGGCCTCCTCGAAGGGGGCGAGGGCGTCGCCGCCGACGGGGCCGCCCAGCGGGATCGGGGGCTCGTAGAGGATGAACGCCGCCGGGGGCTGGTGCAGGGCGTGGGCGAGGGTGACCAGTCCGCCGTAGGAGTGGCCGAGCAGGATCGCGTCGGGGCCGGCGAGGTCGAGGACGGCGGCGATGTCGTCGGCCTCCCGCTGAATGGTGTGCTCGCTGTTGTCGCCACTGGCGCCCCGGCCGCGGCGGTCGATCGCATAGGTGGTGAAGTGCGGGGCGAGCAGGTCGGCGAGGATCTGCCAGTCCTGGGCGGCGTTGAGGGCGCCCGGGGAGACGACCAGGGGGCGGCCCTGGCCGGTGATCGTGACGGCGATCTTCGTGCCGTCGGTGGAGGTGACGTGGGCCTGGCGGGGATTAGCGGCAGTCATGGTCTTCTTCCTTATGTCGCCCTCCCGGGGAGGGGTACGGCGCGGGCGGCCGGCCCGAGGCGGCCTTGCAGGCGGCACGGAGAGGAGGCCTCCACATCCAACGTAACATCGAAACGATGTGCGCATCGTTTCGATGTGAGATCCTGGGGCCATGCTGGAACTCGCGATACTCGGCTTCCTCGCCGAAGGCCCCCTGCCCGGGCACGAGCTGCGACGGCGCATTACGCACCTGACTGGCTACAGCCGTCCGGTCAGTGACGGCACCCTCTACCCGGCGATCAGCCGGCTGACGAAGGCCGGGCTGATCGAACGGCGCCCTGCACCCGAGGCGGGCGGCGGCCGGTACATGCTGAACCTGACGGATGCGGGACGCGAGGACATGCTGCGGCGGCTGCGGGAACCGGCCGAGCACGAGATCACCGACTTCTCCCGCTGGTTCGTGATCCTGGCGTTCCTCTCGCTGTTGCCCGACAGGGCCGAGCAGCACGCCGTGCTGCGCCGCCGCCTGGACTTCCTGGAGGCTCCCGCCAGCTTCTTCTACGACGGCGACGCGCCGATGCGCGCCGAGCAGGTCACCGACCCTTACCGGCGCGGCATGATGCTCACCGCCCGCGCCACCAGCCGCGCCGAACGCGCCTGGCTCCACGAGGTCCTGGACGGCGACGGCATCCGAGGGGCAGACGAGCAGCCCCGCCCCCAGACCCACACCCGTGATCGGAAGGGCTGAACATGCTTGCGTCCTGGTACGACCAGCAGGGCCCGGCCGCCGAGGTGCTCCAGTACGGTGAGGTGCCCGACCCCACCCCCGGCCCCGGTGAGGTCCGTGTCCGCGTCACAGTCTCCGGCGCCAACCCCGGCGACACCAAGAAGCGGCGCGGCTGGACCGGCTCGGCCATGCCCTATCCGCAGGTGATCCCGCACAGCGACGCCGCCGGCATCGTTGACGCCGTCGGCGACGGCGTCAACGCGCGGCGCGTGGGGCAGCGCGTCTGGGTGTACGGTGCCCAGTCCTACCGCCCCTTCGGTACCGCCGCCCAGTACACCGTCGTCCCCGGTGACCTCGCCGTCCCGCTGCCCGACCACCTGTCCGACGACCTCGGCGCGAGCCTGGGCATCCCCGGCATCACCGCGCACCGCACCGTCTTCGCCGACGGCCCCGTCGACGGCAAACTCGTGCTCGTCAACGGCGTCCTGGGCGGGGTCGGCTCCCTGGCCGCCCAGCTCGCCCGCTGGGGCGGGGCCACGGTCATCGGCACCGTCCGGCGCGGCACCGAACTGGACCGGATCGATCCCGCGGCCGTCTCCCACGCCGTCGCCCTCGACTCAGGCGATCCGGCCGCCGCGATCCGCGCCCACGCACCCGACGGCGTGGACCGGATCATCGAGGTCGCCCTGTCCGACAACGCCGACCTGGACGACGCCGTCGCCGCGAACGGCGCCGTCATCGCCGCGTACGCCACCCGCGACGACCGCACCGAGATCCCGTTCTGGACGTTGCTGTTCAACAACGTCACCCTGCGCCTGCTCGGCAGCGACGACTTCCCCGACCAGGCCAGACGCCAGGCGGCCCGGGATCTCACCGCTGCGGCGGCCGTCGGCGCCCTCAGCGTCGATGTCGGCGACCGCTTCCCGCTCGCCGACATCGCCAAGGCCCATGACCGCATCGACGGCGGCGGACGCGGCCGGGTCCTGATCGACGTCCCCCAGTAGAGAAACCCTGGGGAACCTTCTCGATTCTCCCCACGGTCGTTGCCCGGTCATCGGCCCGGTGCCCCGCGCTGCCGCGACGGTCGCGATCGAGTCGTTTCCCCAGGTCAGGGTGGGGAGGGCGCCCCTTTCCCAGCCGGGTAGGGTGGGCGCATGTGCATCGCGGTTCTCTCTCCTCCGTCGGCCCGCTAAGCGGGTCGCTATCGACACCAGCGCGCCAGCCACGGGCTGCGACGCGCTGACGCGGTGTGCCCGCACAGGAGACCACGTTCCTGACGCAGGTGCCGGCGGATCGGGAAGAGGGCTGCGTGGCCGATGGCCGCCTCGTTCCGGCCGTGAATCGGTGACGCTCCTCGGGGCTTGTCCGCCGATCAACGCGGCCGAGGGTGTCGGGTCATTCCGCGTAGTCGTTGCCCTGGAGGTGGAGCGAGCGCAGGGCAGCCTCCAGGGTGAAGCGATGGTCCGGGTCCGTGATGCGGTCGCCCAGGTGGGCATCCAGGTTGCGCAGGCGGTAGCGGACGGTCTGCGCGTGGACACCGAGCACCTCGCCGACCTGATCGGCGGGGGCTCGGGTGGAGATGTGGACGCGCAGCGTCTCGACTAGGCGCCCGCGCCGGGAGCCGGTGAGCCCGCTGAGCGGGGCCAGTTCGCGGGCCGCGATGTGGGTGACGAGCGCGGGGTCGGACAGGAGCCACAACGTTGTCAGATGGTCTTCGCAGTGCACGACCGGCCGGTTGGGCACGATCCCGTCGTCGATGAGCTGCAGCACCCTCCTGGCCCACCGGATGGAGTCGGCGGCCTGCGGCGGTGACACGGTCAGGCCTATGACGGCCGAGGTGCCCGACAGGGCGGATTCGAGCATCGCCAGACGCTCGGAAGTGAGTGGTCCGGGGATCAGCAGGTGCGGCTGCGGGATGCCGAGGTCGGCGAGGACGTCCCGGTCGAGGCAGGTCCGTATGTGGTCCGGCGCCGGAGCCCTTAAGGCCACCAGGGTGCACTGGGAGGGGAGTTCCCAGGCCGCCTGCTCGCACAGCTCGGCGATGGTCGCCTGCGGCAGGGGCGACCCGACGAGGATGAGGTGGAGCAGTTGCCTTCGTAACGCCGACACCTCGGAGGCCGCACGCGCCCGGACCTCCGCGTGCCCCTCGCGCGCGAGTGCCTCCAGCTCGTCCACGTAGGCGAAGAGCGCGTCCGCGAAGGCGAGGATCAGCGAGGGGGACAGGTTGTACCGCCGGCCTATGGTCTTGGCCCGGCGGAGCGCGATGCGTGCGCCCAGCCGGTAGGCCCCCTGGAGGGTGTCGAGGTCACGGCCTTCGTACGCCTCCACCCGGCCGAACTTGCGCAGCAGTTCGTCGCGCAGGACCGAGCTCGCGCCGGGGTCGGCGACGCGGTCCACGAACGTGGCCAGTGCCTGTTCCACACCCTGGCGGATGGTGTCCGCGTTGGGGCCGTTGAGGAGTCGGGTGTACACGGGATAGGCGCGCTGGACCTCGACGCGGATCTCCTTGATGAGGCCCGGGACCTCGGGCCTCATCAAGGCTGCGAACTCCTTGGGGAGCGGGTCGAGCGGTTCACCGATGTCCGGTGTCTGTGCGATTGAGGGCATGACCGATCCCTTGCTCTCCTGCGCGCCCGATGGGGAGCGGCGTGGCAGCACCCTGTCTGGCTGGAGGGCGGGGGCGCGGCCGTCAGGTCCATACCTGGTTGTGGTGCTGACGCTAAGTCAAGTTGGCTGTGCTGTACACCACTTGAGCACGAGTCACGCAGGGGGGAGGGGTGGCGGCGGTGAGTTCGGCCGGGAATCGGCTGTCGATGGCGGTTACTTGACCGCGGAGTGCCAGTTCCGGGCGAGCTGCTTGCCCGCGTCGGGGGCTACCGTACCCGGGGCGTAGAGCCCGCCCAGGTAGGTCTGGGTGTTGTTCAGGGTCAGGCTGTTGTTGCCCGCCGCCGACGGCAGACCGGTCTTGAGGTTGACCGCCGCGTCGATCAGGCCGAACAGCCCCAAGCCGCAGCCGCTGGCGCCGGGGACGGCGAAGGACGTGTCGTACTGGGTGGAGCCGAGGAGGTTGAGGCGGCTCATCTCGCCTTCCTCGTTCGCGCTGCCGTCACCGTTGAACCGATCCACGCCGAACGAGGGGTAGGTGAGGTTCTTCGGCTTCAGGACGATCGGGTTGCTCTTGGTGCCGATGTAGCAGTTGCTGCCCAGGAACGGGTTCTCCAGGTGGATGCGGACGGGGATGTTCACGATCGTCTGGTCGGTGACGACGCCCGCTATCTGGTCGAAGTTCGAGGGGGCGCCCACCGACTCCAGGGTCGCGGTGATCTTGTTGAGCTTGCCGTCCGAGAGCTGCTGGCAGATGGCCGTGATGCCCGGGATGTTGCTCGGACACATCAGCCCGAGGAGGCCGCCGGGCACCGTCGCGGAGTCGGCGATGATCGCCCCGGAGGCGGGCGCGACGACGGTGCTGGTGCCGTCGGAGTTCTGGACGACGCCCATCTGCAGGTTGCTGTTGGCGGTGATGACCGTCGTGTTGCCGAGTTTGATGGACCCGCTGGTGGAGTAGGAGACGACGCACTGCGGTGCCTTGTCCAGACCGTCCGCCCCGAGCATCGTCGGCGAGTCGACGGGGCAGCGGGTGAACGGACCCCATCCGCCGTTGAGGTCCGGTGTGGCGGCGGTCGCCGTACCGAGGGAGGCGAACGCGCCGAACGCGGTCAGCGCCGAGAGGGTGGCGAGCCGGGTGCGTGCGGAGGCGAGTGGCATGGAGGTGCCTTTCGGTGACGGGGAATGTTCAGGTCTGGTGCGGAGGGCGGAGGGCGGAG
>NZ_JAPNLJ010000038.1 GCF_026627445.1 Streptomyces sp. H27-H1 | reverse complement strand
CCCGAAAGGCTTGACCAGTGAGCACCGAAGCGTACGTATACGACGCGATCCGCACGCCGCGCGGCCGCGGCAAGGCCAATGGCTCCCTGCACGGCACCAAGCCGATCGACCTGGTCGTCGGCCTCATCCACGCCCTGCGCGAGCGCAACCCCGGCCTGGACCCCGCCACCATCGACGACATCGTGCTCGGCGTGGTCAGCCCGGTCGGCGACCAGGGCTCCGACATCGCCCGCATCGCGGCGATCGCCGCCGGGCTGCCGGACACCGTGGCCGGACTTCAGGAGAACCGCTTCTGCGCCTCCGGGCTGGAAGCCGTCAACCTGGCCGCCGCGAAGGTCCGCTCCGGCTGGGAGGACCTGGTCCTCGCGGGCGGCGTGGAGTCGATGTCCCGCGTCCCGATGGCCTCCGACGGCGGAGCCTGGTTCAACGACCCGATGACCGGCTGGAACACCGACTTCGTCCCGCAGGGCATCGGCGCCGACCTGATCGCCACGATCGAGGGATTCTCCCGGCGCGATGTCGACGAGTACGCCGCCCTGTCCCAGGAGCGCGCCGCCGCCGCCATCAAGGAAGGCCGCTTCGCGAAGTCGGTCGTCCCGGTCACCGACCGCAACGGCCTGGTCGTCCTGGACCACGACGAGTTCGTCCGCCCCGGTACCACCGCCGACACCCTTGCCCGCCTGAAGCCCTCCTTCGCGGACATCGGAGACCTCGGCGGCTTCGACGCCGTCGCGCTGCAGAAGTACCACTGGGTCGAGAAGATCGACCACGTCCACCACGCGGGCAACTCCTCCGGCATCGTCGACGGCGCCTCCCTCGTCGCGATCGGCTCCCGCGAGGCGGGCGAGCGGGGCGGCCTCACGCCCCGCGCCCGGATCGTGTCGGCCGCCGTCTCCGGCTCCGAGCCCACCATCATGCTCACCGGCCCCGCACCGGCCACCCGCAAGGCCCTCGCCAAGGCCGGCCTGACCATCGACGACATCGACCTCATCGAGATCAACGAGGCCTTCGCCGGAGTCGTGCTCCGCTTCGTCAAGGACATGGGCGTCTCCCTGGACAAGGTCAACGTCAACGGCGGCGCCATCGCGCTCGGCCACCCCCTCGGCGCGACCGGCGCGATGATCCTCGGCACCGTCATCGACGAACTGGAGCGCCAGGACAAGCGCTACGGCCTCGTCACCCTCTGCGTCGGCGGCGGCATGGGCGTTGCCACCATCGTCGAACGCCTCTGACCTCGTCCTGCACCCCCTGCCCCCCGGACCTTCCGAAACGAAAGCAGTGACCATGAGCGAGTCCACCACGATCCGCTGGGAACAGGACGAGACCGGCGTCGTCACCCTGGTCCTCGACGACCCCAACCAGTCCGCCAACACGATGAACCAGGCCTTCAAGGACTCCATCGCCCGGGTCGCCGACCGCGCGGAGGCCGAGAAGGACTCCATCCGCGGCATCATCTTCACCTCCGCCAAGAAGACCTTCTTCGCGGGCGGCGACCTGAAGGACATGGCCCGGCTGCGCCCCGAGCACGCACAGCTGGCCTTCGACACCGGCACCGAGATCAAGCGCTCGCTGCGCCGCATCGAGACCCTCGGCAAGCCCGTCGTCGCCGCCATCAACGGCGCCGCCCTCGGCGGCGGTTACGAGATCTGCCTGGCCTCCCACCACCGCGTGGCCCTCGACGCGCCCGGCTCCAAGATCGGCCTGCCCGAGGTCACCCTCGGCCTGCTCCCGGCCGGCGGCGGCGTCACCCGGACCGTCCGCCTGATGGGCATCGCCGACGCGCTGCTCAAGGTGCTGCTGCAGGGGACCCAGTACAGCCCCCAGCGCGCCCTGGACAACGGCCTGGTCCACGAACTGGCCGCCACGCCCGAGGAGATGCTCGCCAAGGCGCACGCCTTCATCGAGGCGAACCCGGAGTCGAAGCAGCCTTGGGACGTCCCCGGCTACAAGATCCCCGGCGGCACGCCGTCCAACCCGCGGTTCGCCGCCAACCTTCCGGCCTTCCCGGCCAACTTGAAGAAGCAGCTGAACGGGGCCCCGTACCCGGCGCCGCGCAACATCCTGGCCTGCGCCGTCGAAGGCGCCCAGGTGGACTTCGAGACCGCCCTGACCATCGAGGCCCGCTACTTCACCGAGCTGGTCACCGGGCAGACCGCCAAGAACATGATCCAGGCGTTCTTCTTCGACCTCCAGGCCGTCAACGCAGGCCGCAGCCGCCCGCAGGGCGTGGAGCCCCGCAAGGTCGCCAAGGTGGCCGTGCTCGGCGCCGGCATGATGGGCGCCGGCATCGCCTACTCCTGCGCCCGCGCCGGCATCGAGGTGGTGCTGAAGGACGTCACCCCCGAAGCCGCCGCCAAGGGCAAGGCGTACTCCGAGAAGCTGCTCGACAAGGCCCTGTCCCGGGGCCGTACGACCGAGGCCAAGCGCGCCGAGCTCCTCGCCCGGATCACCCCGACCGCCGATCCCGCCGACGTGGCGGGCTGTGACGCCGTCATCGAGGCCGTCTTCGAGGACACCGCCCTCAAGCACAAGGTGTTCCAGGAGGTCCAGGAGTTCCTCACGCCCGACGCGCTGCTCTGCTCGAACACCTCCACGCTGCCCATCACGGGCCTCGCGGAAGGGGTTTCGCGGCCCGCCGACTTCATCGGACTGCACTTCTTCTCGCCGGTGGACAGGATGCCGCTGGTCGAGATCATCAAGGGCGAGCGCACCGGTGACGAGGCCATCGCCCGCGCCTTCGACCTCGTACGGCAGATCAACAAGACCCCGATCGTCGTCAACGACTCGCGCGGGTTCTTCACCTCGCGCGTCATCGGCCAGTTCATCAACGAGGGCGTCGCCATGGTCGGCGAGGGCATCGAGCCCGCCTCCATCGAGCAGGCCGCGGCCCAGGCCGGGTACCCGGCCAAGGTGCTCTCCCTGATGGACGAGCTGACCCTCACCCTGCCCCGCAAGATCCGCAACGAGACCCGCAAGGCCTTCGAGGCCGAGGGCCGGGCCTGGCCGGAGCACCCGGCCGACACCGTCATCGACCGGATGGTCGACGAGTTCGGGCGCCCCGGGCGCAGCGGTGGCGGCGGCTTCTACGTCTACGACGAGAGCGGCAAGCGCGCCGGGATCTGGCCGGGGCTGCGGGAGCACTTCACCAAGGCCCCAGGGGACGGCCATGTCGGGATCCCGTTCGAGGACATGAAGGAGCGGATGCTCTTCTCCGAGGCGCTGGACACCGTCCGCTGCTTCGACGAGGGGGTCCTGACCTCCTACGCCGACGCCAACATCGGCTCCATCATGGGCATCGGCTTCCCGGCCTGGACCGGCGGGGTGATCCAGTACATCAACGGCTACGAGGGCGGCCTGGCCGGCTTCGTGGCCCGGGCCCGCGAGCTGGCCGGGCAGTACGGCGAGCGCTTCGCCCCGCCGGCCTCCCTGGTGGCGAAGGCCGAGCGCGGGGAGACGTACACGGACTGAGCGGACGCGTCCGCGCGGACCGGCCGTCCGTCGCGCGGTTCCGGGGCCCTGTGCCCCGGGACCGCGCGGGGGCGGGTCAGGTGGTGGCGTGCGCGGTGGTGTGCAGCTCCGCGAACAGGCCCCGGTGCGCTGCCCCGTCCGGCGTGGTCCAGCCGGCGGTGAGCCGGCCCACGACCCCGGAGGCGTCAGCCGGCCCGTCGCCAACGGGCCGCAGGACACGCGTCAGGCCGAGCGCCGCGACGCCCGGCACGCGCACGTCGGTACCCCGCGCGGTGTCGGTGATTTCCAGCCGCCCCCGCGGGAGGTCCGCCGGGAGCCCGGGGCCGTCGAACCAGGCGGTGACGGAAGGGTCGGCGATACCACTGTCGCACTGGTCCTGCGCCACGGCGCAGCCCTGGATCAGAGCGAGCAACTGGCCCACGAGCACCGGGTCGTGAACGCCGTCGTAGATCCACCGAGTGCCGAGCACCCCATGCTCCGAGGTCCCCACCAGACCGGCTCCGGCCTCGTCCAACGGGGCCCCGCGGTAGCTGAGCGGCACGAGGTACGAGGTCTCCCGGCCGCCCGAGGTGTCGGTGAGCACCATGAACTCGATGCCGACCTCACCCTCGGGGTCGTCGAGCCTGAATCCGCCGGAGCGGGCCGGAGCCGGCGCCTGTCCCGTGGACGCGTACCAGGGCCGCGTCGGAAGCCAGGAAGCGAGGAGCTCGAGTTTGCCCGGGCTCATCGTGGTCTTGTAGATCTTCGCCATGAGGGTGACCCTAACGGCCGTTCCGCACATGACCCTTGATTTACGTGCCGGTCGGGCGATGGCTCGCCCGACCAGTCTCGTGGGTGGGTTCGGCGTCGCGATCGGCGAGAATCACCGGGTGAGCACACCAACGCGGGGCGCCGGACGCGGAGTCAGCACCCTCATCCCCCAGAGCGCCACCGAGCAGGCCATGGCGGCCCTCACCGGGCTGGAGACCGTACCCGTGCACGTCGGCCTCCTCCAGGCGGCAGCCCTCCTACTGGAGGAAGCCGCGCGGACCACGGCCGACGAACAGGCGAAGGCCGCGATGGCCAAGACGGCGGGGATGCTGCGCTCCACGATGTAGACGGCGCTCACCTGGCGCCCGTCAGCCGGTACGTTCCCGGCTCGGGCCTCAGGTATCGGCCCCATATCCGGGCCGTGCGACAGGGGGCCGTCCCCGTCGCGGTCGTACTGCGGCGCGTCAAAGGCGAGGCGTCACGCTAGCTTTCCGAGACGAAGGCGGCCCGGAGCTCCTCCTTCAGGGAGCGCTGGAACGCGGTGACCAGGGCCTGTACCACCATCGGCTGCATGTGCGCGGACAGCGCCTTCATCGCCTCCACCCGTTCCGGGTCGCTCTCGCCCTCCGTGAAGGGGCCCCACACTTCGTCCCGGAACAGTGCGGTCAGCTGGTGCGCCGCCGTCCGCGCGTGCTCCAGCAGGACTTCGCGGGCGACCAGGATCGTCTCGTGGGCGATCGGTACGTCGAGCAGTGCGACCCCGAGCCGCAGCAGCCCCACGTCCACCCGGAAGCCCTCCGGGGTCGGCGACAGCACGTTCATGGCCGTCAGGCGCCGGATGTCGGTCTCCGTCAGTGTTCGCCCGGCCCGCTTCTCCAGCTCGGCGCGCGAGGACTCCAGCGCCGCGTCCGGGGCCCACGTCGCCACCAGTGCGCGGTGGATGGCCAGATCGTGCGGGCTCAGGTCGTCGGGCAGTGCGTCGAGGTAGCGCTCGATGGCGGAGAGGGTCATGCCCTGGTGCTGCAACTCCTCGATGAGCGCGAGCCGGGACAGGTGCTCCGGGCCGTAGTGGCCCACGCGACGGGGTCCGATCACGGGAGGGGGCAAAAGCCCACGGGTGCTGTAGAACCGTACGGTGCGGACGGTCACACCCGCCCTGGCCGCCAGTTCGTCGACGGTGAGCGACGCCGGCTCCGGCGCCTGGGTGGTCATGTGCTCTCCGCCTCGCTCTCTGATCAGCACGCTTTTCATCGGCACAGTTCGACCGACACGGTTCGTGTTCAACAGTATTGCTGTCGCACCAACGATGTGAAACGGCCAGGAGCTGCCATGACCACGAAACTCCGACTGCCCGCATCCCTCGACGAGCTCACCGTGCCCGCCCTGCTGGCGCGCAACGCCGCCGAGCACGGCGATCTTCCCGCCCTCTCGTGGCGCGAGGGCCCCGACGGTACGAACTGGTCCACCCTCAGCTGGTCCGACGTCCGCCGCAAAGTGGCCGTCCTCGCCGCCGGCTATGCCGCCCTGGGGGTCGAGCGCGGCGAGCACGTCCTGCTGATGATGGGCAACCGGCCCGAGCACTGGCTCACCGACCTCGCCCTCGTCCACCTCGGCGCCGTACCCGTCACCGTGTACGGGACCTCCGCGCCCGAGCAGATCGCCCACATAGCCCGCCACAGCCGGGCCCGGCTCGCCGTGATCGAAGGCGCCCGGGAACTGGCCCGGTGGGAGCCGCTGCTCGCCGATCCGGGGATCCCGCTGGAACGGCTCGTCGTGGCCGAGGCGCCGGAAGCGGGCCCGCACACGACCTACGGCTCCCTCTACGCCGGCGGCGCCCGGGTGCACCGCTCCGAGGCCTTCGAGAAGGCCTGGCGGGAAACACGGCCCGAGGACCCGCTGACCGTCGTCTACACCTCCGGCACCACCGGCGACCCCAAGGGCGTCCGCCTGACCCACCGCAACATCCTGCTCCAGTCCGTCCGGCTCGACGCGCACATCGAACTGCCCGAGCACGCCGAGCACATCTGCTACCTGCCCTTCGCGCACATCGCCGAGCGGATCCTCGGCATCTACCTGCCCCTCCTGCGGGCCGCCCACGTCCGGCTGTGCGCCGACCCGGCCGCCGTCTCGGCCGCCGTGCGCGAACTGCACCCCGTGCAGTTCTTCGGGGTGCCCCGGGTGTGGGAGAAGCTGGCCGCCTCCGTACGGGCGGTCCTGGGGCGGCTTCCCGAGGAGCGGCAGCGCGCCATCGAAGCCGCGGGCGACCTGGCACGGGAGCGCGCGGGCCACCTGGAGCGGGGCGAGGAGGTCCCGGCGGGGCTCGAAGCCTCGTACGCCCTGGCCAAGGAAGGGGTGCTGGACCCGCTGCTGACGCTGGCGGGGCTGGACCGGCTCCTCTGGACGGCCAGCGCCACCGCGCCGATGCCGATCGACGTGGTCCGTTTCTGGGCGGGCTGGGGCATCACCATCATGGACGCCTGGGGGCTGACCGAGACCTCCGGCGTCTGTACGGTCAACAGCCCCGACGGGTTCCGGCTGGGCTCGGTGGGCCGCCCGATCGCGGGGCTGGAACTGCGGATCGCGCAGGACGGGGAGATCTTCACGCGCGGGGAGACGGTCTTCGGCGGCTACCTGCTGCCCGACGGTTCGGTGGAGAGCGCCTCCGACGGCGAGGGCTGGTTCCCGACGGGGGACATCGGGCGGCTCGACGAGGCGGGGTTCCTCTGGCTGACCGACCGCAAGAAGGAATTGATCATCACCTCGACCGGCAAGAACGTCTCGCCCGCCCTGGTGGAGAACACCGTCAAGGAACACCCGCTGATCGGGCAGGCGCTGGTGCACGGCGACGGCCGCTCCTACCTGGTGGCCCTCCTCGTCCTGGACCCGGAACTGGCCCCGGCCTGGGCCGAGGCCCGGGGGATCGAGGCACGTACGCCCGGTGAGCTCGCCGCGCACCCGGCCGTCCTGGAGGAGGTCGCCCGCGCCGTCGGGGCGGCCAACGCCCGGCTCAACCGCACCGAGCAGATCAAGCGCTACCGGCTGCTGACCGAGGAGTGGGGACCGGAGTCCGGTGAGCTGACCCCGTCCCTGAAACTGCGCCGCCGGGTGATCCGGGAGAAGTACGGGGCGCTGATCGAGGGGCTGTACGCGCAGCCGCGCGAGGGTGCGGACGAGGGCTCGTAGGGGCTCGTAAGGAGCCTGTTGACCCGGATGGCTCATCCGTGTGGGCAGATGTCCGCCAGTCGGGCAAGGGTGAACGAATGTGGATATATACGGCATTCTCGCCCTCGCCCGGCAAGGCCGGCTGACCGCCCATGGGTGTGCTCCGTGACCACCCCGAACTCGCCCTGTTCCTCTGTCTGGCCGTCGGCTACCTCGTCGGCAAACTGCGCGTCGGCCCGATCACCCTCGGCGGCATCTGCGGCACGCTGATCGTCTCGCTGCTGCTCGGCGCCTGGGCCAAGATCGAAATCGACGCGGACGTGAAGACGATCTTCTTCGCGCTCTTCATCTTCGCCCTCGGCTACATGGCCGGACCGCAGTTCTTCGCCAACCTCAACCGCAAGAGCATGCGTTTCTTCGCGCTCTGCTTCGTCGAGCTCGTCAGCGTGCTCGGACTCGCCTACCTGCTCGCCAAGGCCTTCGACCTCGATGTCGGCACCGCGTCGGGCATCCTGGCCGGCGCGGCCACCGAATCCGCCGTGGTCGGTACCGCCACCGAGGCGATCGGCAAACTGCCCGACCTGACCGCGGACCAGATCTCCACGTACCAGGGCCATGTGGCCACCGCGTACACGGTCTGCTACCTCTTCGGCCTGGTCACCATCGTCATCTACACCAGCCAGATCATGCCGATGATGCTGCGCATCAACCTGCGGGACGCCTCGCGCGAGCTGTGGGAGAAGATGCGCGGCGCCGGCGCCGGCGGCGCACTGGAGAGCGACGAGCGCGAGGCGCTGCCCGGCCTGGTCGGGCGCACCCACCTGGTCACCCTCGCCGACGGCCGTACCGTCGGGAGCCTGGAGGAGGCCTTCGGCGGGGTCACCGTGGAGGCCGTCCGGCGCGGATCGAAGAACCTGCCCCCCGCCCCGGACCTCGAACTCACCCTCTCCGACCTCGTCCTCGTCGTCGGCCGGCGCTCGGATGCCATCGAAGCGGGCCGGGCCATCGGCCCGGAGACCCCCGGCATCCCGGGAGTGGACACCCCGCTCGCCACCAGCCAGGTCGCGATGACCGATCCGTCCATCGCCGGCAAGTCGCTGGACGAGATCCGCACCACGCACCCGGACTTCCGGCGCAGCGGCGTCTACGTGACCGACGTGCTCCGCGGCGAGCAGCACCTGCCCGCCACCCCGGAGACCGTCGTCCAGCGCGGTGACGTCGTCACCCTCGTGGGCGCCCGGTCGGGCCTGAACCGGATCGTCGAGAAGATCGGCACGGTGGCCAAGAACGACTCCACCGACTTCATCTACCTCGGTCTCGGCATCGCGCTCGGCTCGCTCATCGGCCAGATCGTGGTCCGCCTCGGCGGGGTGCCGCTCTCGCTCGGCACCGGCGGCGGCTGCCTGATCTCGGGTCTGCTGTTCGGCTGGTTCCGTTCCCGCCGGCAGACCTTCGGCGCCTTCCCGCCGCAAGCCGCCACCACCATCAAGGACATGGGGCTCGCGGTCTTCATCGCCTGCACCGGGCTGACCTCGGGCCCGCAGGCCTGGCCGTTGCTCAAGGAGTACGGTGCCCTGCTGCCGTTCGCCGGGATCGCGATGGTCCTCGTACCGGCCACGATCTCGCTGGTCGTCGGCCGCAAGTTCCTGAAGATCGAGAAGCCGCTGCTGATCGGCGCCATCGCCGGACAGCAGTGCTCCACCCCGGCCATCACCTCGGTCACGCAGGTGGCGCAGAGCTCGGTGCCGATGCTCGGTTACACGATCACCTACGCCCTCTCCAACTTCCTGCTCCCACTCACCGGCCCCATCCTCGTCGGCATCCTCGGAGCCTGATCCCCGACCCCCGGGACCGGAGGGTCCGCACATGATCGACTTCCTCAACCGGAACATCTTCCAACCGCACCCGGAACTCCTGGTCTTCCTCACGGTGGCCGTCGGATTCCTGGTCGGCAAACTGCGCTGGAAGGCCATCGGGCTCGGCGCCGTCACGGGCTGCCTGATCGCGGGGCTCGTGTTCGGAGCCCAGTTCAAGGTCACCATCGACGGCACCGTGAAGAACCTCTTCTTCACGATGTTCCTCTTCGCCCTCGGCTACAAGGTCGGCCCGCAGTTCTTCCGCGGCCTGAAGAAGGACGGCCTGCCGCAGGTCCTCAACGCCGTCCTCGTCTGCGTCACCGGCCTGCTGGTCTCCTGGGGGTTCGCCTCCTTCCTCGGCTACGGGCCGGGCCTCAGCGCCGGCCTGCTCGGCGGCGCGCTCACCCAGTCCGCCGTCATCGGCGTGGCCCAGGACGCCATCGGCAATCTCCCGGGCCTCTCGCCGGATCAGATCAAGGAGCAGGAGAACCTGGTCGCCATCGGGTACGCGGTCACGTACCCGCTCGGCACCATCCTCTGCGCGATCCTCCTGGCCAACGTGCTGCCCCGGCTCTACCGCCGGAACCTGGCCGCCGAGAGCGCCCAGCTCGCCAAGGAGCTCGACGCCCCGAGCGACGATCCCGACCTCCACGAGGGCTACTACGAGATCGTGCTGCGGGCCTACCACCTTCAGCGGCCCGATCTCGTCGGACGCACGATCGACGACTTCGAGAACCAGCAGAAGGCGCTGGGTCACCGGATCTACCTCACCCGGATCCGGCGTGACGGGGAGATCCTCGACCACACCCAGCAGACCGTGCTCCGCGAGGGCGACACCGTAGCCGTCAGCGCCCTGCGCGAATCGCTCGTCGCGTTCGACGCCCGGACGCACATCGGCGGCGAGGCCGACGACGTGGAACTGCTCGGCTACCAGACCGAGAACCTGCACGTGGTCGCCTCGGAGAAGGCGCAACTGGGCAAGACCGTCGCGGAGCTGCGGGCCGAGCCCTTCATGGTCGGGGTCTACGTCGAGAAACTCTTCCGCTCCGGCTCGGAGTTCCCCTACCGCCTCTCCACCCAGATCGAGCGCGGGGACACCCTGATCCTCTCCGGCCCCAAGCGACTGGTGGACCCGGCCGGCCGGGCCATCGGCAAGCCGGTCCCCACCAGCTTCGCCACCGACATGATCTGGGTGGGCATCGGCATCTTCCTCGGCGGCTGCCTCGGCATCCCGGCGCTCACCGCGGGCGGGGTCCCCATCTCCCTGTCCACCTCGGGCGGCGCGCTCATCATGGGCCTCGTCTTCGGCTGGATCCGGGGCCGCTACCCGACGTACGGCAATGTCCCGCCCGGCGCCCAGTGGTTCATGGACACCCTCGGGCTCTGCCTCTTCGTCGCGGTCGTCGGCATCAACGCCGGGCCCAGCTTCACCAGCGGACTGGCGACCGCCGGCTGGGGGCTGCTGGCCTTCGGAGCCATCGCCACGCTGATCCCGCTGCTCGTCGGCTTCCTGGTCGGCCACCACGTCCAGAAGATCCGGTTCCCGATCCTGATGGGCGTGCTCGCGGGCGGCCAGACCACCACGGCCGCGATCGGCGCGATCAACGAAGAGTCGAAATCGCAGGTGCCGACACTCGGCTACACCATCCCGTACGCGATCAGCAACGTCCTCCTGACCATCTGGGGCGCCGTCATCGTCATCCTCAACCACTGAATCGCCCGCCTTTTCCCTCGTCCCGCATCCCCGAACCGAAGGAACGAGCCACCGTGCCGGAAACCACGTTCAGCCGCGAGGAGATCCAGTCCTTCGCACAGCTCAGCCCGTTCGAGCTGAAGGACAAGTTCATCCAGCTCGCCACCGCCGCCCAGGCCGACAAGCCCGGCCAGAAGGACACCACAGCGCGCGCGATGCTCAACGCGGGCCGCGGCAACCCGAACTGGATCGCCACCGGACCGCGCGAGGCCTTCTACGCCCTGGGCTACTTCGCGCTGGAGGAGTCCCGGCGGGTGTGGACCGCCGACAACCTCGGCGGAATGCCGGAGAAGAAAGGCATCGGGGACCGGTTCGACTCCTGGGCCCGGCGCCACCCGGACCTGCCGGGCGTGGAGATGCTGTCCGCCTGCGTCCAGTACGCCCTCTCGCGCTGGCCGTTCGACAAGGACGCCTTCGTGCACGAGCTGACGGACGCCATCACCGGCGACAACTACCCGGTCCCGGACCGGATGCTGAAGCACGCGGAGCAGATCGTGCGCGGCTACGTCGCCGACGAGATGTTCGACAAGCGCCCGCCCGAGGGCAACAACCTCTCGCTGTTCGCGACCGAGGGCGGCACCGCCGCCATGTGCTACATCTTCGACTCCCTGATGAAGAACGGGATCCTGAAGAAGGGCGACAAGATCGCCCTGATGACACCGGTGTTCACCCCGTACATCGAGATCCCGGAGCTGGACACCTTCGAGTTCGAGGTGGTCAACGTCGCCGCGAGCCTCTTCGCCGAGACCGGGGTGCGCCAGTGGCGCTATCCGGAGGAGGAGGTCGCCAAGCTGGCCGACCCCTCGGTGAAGCTCGTCTGCCTGGTCAATCCGAGCAACCCGCCCTCGCTCGCCCTGAGCGACCGGGTGGCGAACCAGATCAAGGACATCGTCGCCACCAGCAATCCGAACCTGCTGATCGTCACGGACGACGTGTACGGCACCTTCGTGCCCGGGTTCCGCTCGATCGCCGCCGACCTGCCCCGCAACACCCTGCTCGTGTACTCGTACTCCAAGCACTACGGCTGCACCGGCTGGCGGCTCGGCGTCATCGGCCTGCACGACGACAACGTCATCGACGACATGATCGCCGCGTTCCCGCAGGACCAGAAGGACCGGCTCGCCAAGCGGTACGGCACCCTCACCCTGGAGCCGGAGAAGATCCGCTTCATCGACCGGCTCGTCGCGGACTCCCGGTCGGTGGCCCTCAACCACACGGCCGGGCTCTCGCTGCCGCAGCAGACGATGATGACGCTCTTCTCGCTCTTCGACATGCTGGACGAGGGGCAGGCGTACAAGGAGCGCATCCGGCAGATCGTCCACCGCAGGCTCGACCTGCTGCTGGAGGGTGCCCAGATGAAGATCTCCGAGGACGGCAAGCGGGCCGGGTACTACATCGAACTCGACCTGCTGGCCGAGGCGGAACGGGTCCACGGCAAGGACTTCGCGGACTTCCTGGAGAAGAACTACGAGCCCGTCGACCCGCTGTTCCGGCTCGCCGAACAGACCTCGGTCGTCCTCCTCAACGGTGGCGGCTTCGACGGGCCCCAGTGGTCGGTGCGCGTCTCGCTCGCCAACCTCGACGACCTGGACTACCTGAAGATCGGCCACCACCTGCGGGCGATCTTCAACGACTACGCGAGCGAGTGGGAACGGGCGAAGGCCGCCGGCTGACGGCTCCGGCACGCGGAACGGGGGCGCCCGCCGGATCGCGGCGGCGCCCCCGTTCCGTGCGCGGGGTGGGTCAGCGGCCGATCAGCGGGTAATGGTCGGAGAGGTTGGTGTAGGTGTAGGAGGTGCCCCAGCTGGAGACCGTCCAGGGGGCCGACTCCTCCTTCACCACGTTGTTCTCCCAGTTCGCCGGACGGGCGTTGCCCTTGCGGTAGAGCACGTAGTCCAGGTCCTCGCGCGGGTCGGTCGGATAGCGGTACTTCGCTATCGAGTTCAGCGCCGTGTCGAAGGAGTACGTGTGGCCCGTGCGGGTGTCGGACGTCGCCAGATCGGCGTTGGCCAGCATGGAGGCGTACTCCGGGGTCCTCGAGTCGACGTTCATGTCGCCCGCCACGATGACCTGTTCGTTCGCCGGGATGTTCTTGCCGTCCAGGAACGCGTCGATGTTCCGGAACTGGCGGGCGCGCATGTCGGCCGCCTCGCCCGCGCCGCAGCCCGGGTCGGTGGACTGGGCGTGCGTGCCGACGACGTGGACCTTGGCGCCGTTCACGTTCAGCACGACATAGGCGAAGCCCTTGTTGGACCACCAGTCGGCTCCGCAGGCGTCCTTGTAGACGACCTGCTCCTTGCGCACGATCGGCCACTTGCTGAGGACCGTGACGCCGCCGTCCTCCGGGGTGGTGGAGGAGTAGGCGCCGCCCGTCGCGTCCCAGCCGCTCTTGCTGCGGCCCACGACGGGGGTCTGATAGGGGTACTGGGCGGCCGAGTTGGACTTCAGAGCGTCCGAGGCGCCGTTGTCGAAGGCCTCCTGGATCACGACCACGTCGTGCCCCTGGTAGAAGGAGGCCTTGGGGATCTCCGCCGCCCGGTGGTCCTGACCCCAGTTCGGGTACAGGCTCTTGCTCATCAGGAACACGTTGTACGACAGGACGCTGAGCCGCGGCGCGGCGGCGCTCTCGGCGGCGGTGGCGGCCGGCGCCGTGGTGGCGGCGAGCGCTCCGACGGCGAGCGCGGCGACGGCGGTGGTGGCGGCGGCCCGGGCCCTGCGGGGACGGATGTACGGCATGGAGGTCTCCCTCGTTCCTGTGGGGGAAGATCGGCTCCGCCATCCAAGCAGCCACGGTTACCTCTGGGTAACACCCGTGACAAGACTTTCTGTCCGGACCAAGGCAACGTGGGGTCGCGGGTGGAACCGGGCCCTTCAGTCCTCCGTCGCGGTCCACGCGAAGCCGGTCAGACCGTCCGGCTCGGCGCCGTCGGAGGCGTCGCCGCGGCCCCGCCGGCGCCGCTGGACGAAGTGGAGGAGGGCGAAGACCGCGACGGCGAACGCGGCGACGAAGGCCAGTGTGACGGCCGCCACCGCCAGCAGGCAGGGGGCCGAGGCCTCCAGCAAGGCCGAAGGGGACAGGTCCATGGCCGCAGGATGCACCGCCCACGGGCCCCGGCGGAAGACCCGGACCCCCGTCATACTGGAAGAACAGCGAGGTCGAGAGCCTGGGGGCACACGCATGAGCACGACCGAGCACCCCACGGGGCACCCCGCCGAGGAGCCCGCCGAGCGGACGGCGCGCCGCGCCGGCGACCGCCGGACCGATCCCGAGCCCCCGCCACCCGGCGGCGTGCTCTGGACCATCGCCGGAGACGTCCGCGCCCTGCTGATGCTGCCCGCCGCCTTCACCATGCAGGTCGCCCACCCCGCCATCGGGGCCGGGGTCGACGAGCACTCCGTCTTCCGCACCGACCCCTGGGGCCGCGGCGAGCGCTCCCTGCGCTCCGTCCAGCTGTGGGTGTACGGCGGGGCGGACGCCGCGGCCGAGGGGCGCCGGGTGCGCCGCCTGCACAAGGAGATCCAGGGCACCGACACCCGGGGGCGCAGCTACCACTCCCTCGACCCGGCCTGCTACGCCTGGGTGCACGCCACCGGCTTCCCGGTCTACCTGTACGCCGGGCGCTACCTGCTGCGCCCCTTCACCCCGGCCCAGGAGCGTCAGCTCTACCGCGAGTGGCTCCAGGTCGGCCGTATCCTCGGACTGCGCGACCGGGACATCCCGCAGAGCATCGAGGAGTTCTGGCCGTACTACCACCGGATGCTGGCCGAGGAGATCGAGCCCACCAAGGTCGCCCGAGAGCTGCTCGCCACCGACGCACCCCTGCCCCGCCCCGCCGGAGGTCCGCTGCCCCTGCGGCTCCTGCTGCGCCTGACCTGGCCCGTCCTGCGGGCCGCCTTCCTGCGCTTGCGGGCCTTCGTCACCGCCGGCTACATGCCTCCCGAGGCGCGCGCCGCCATCGGCCTGGACTGGACCCCGGCCCAGGAACGCCGCCTGCGCCGTTTCAGCACGGCCGTACGCATCCTCGTACCGCTCCTGCCGGAGCGCCTGCGCTACCTCCCGATCGCCCGCGCGGCCCGGGCACGCGTGCGCGCCACCGCCCACTGAGGGGCGCCGGCGCGCGAGCGCGTACGGCGGCGGATCAGTGCGCGTCGTGCACGGTGTCCGTCGCGGAGATCTTCTTCCAGGACTTCGGCTCGGCAGCCGGCTTGGCCGGCGACTTGAAGGTGCGGGCGGCCGGCGAGGCGGCCGGGTTCAGGGCCGAGGCGGCCGGCTTGCCCGGGGTGTAGAGCCAGGTCTCGAAGAGCTGCGCGAGCGGCTGGTTCGAGATCTTCTCCGCGTAGCGGACGAAGTCGCCGACCTTGGCGTTGCCGTAGGCCCGCTCGGTCGGCCAGCCCTTCAGGATCCGGAAGAACTTCTCGTCGCCGACCTGGTTGCGCAGCGCCTGGACGGCAATCGCGCCCCGGTCGTAGACGGCCCCGTGGAACTGGTTCTCCGGACCTGGGTCACCCGGCTTGACCTGCCAGAACGGGTCCTCGGCCGGCCGCTGCCCGTATGCCCAGTCGGCGAGCTCCTGTGCGGTGCCCTCGCCCTCCTTCTCCGACCACAGCCACTGGCTGTAGCGGGCGAAGCCCTCGTTGACCCAGATGTCCTTCCAGCCGTCCACGGAGACGCTGTCCCCGTACCACTGGTGGGCCAGCTCGTGCACGACCACGGACACGTTCGCCCCGTTCGCGAACTGCTTGGGGCTGTAGAACGGCCGGGTCTGCGTCTCCAGCGCGAACCCGCTGGGCACGTTGGGGACGTACCCGCCGAGCGCGTTGAAGGGGTACGGCCCGAACACCCCCTCCAGCCACTCCGCGACCTCACCGGTCCGCTCCACGCTCGCGCGCGCCGCGCCCGCGTTGTCGCCGAGGTCCTGGCTGTAGGCGTTCAGGATCGGCAGCCCGCTCGACGTCTTGTCGGTGGTGATGTCGAACTTGCCGACCGCCAGCGTGGCGAGGTACGTGGCCTGCGGCTTGTTCGAGCGCCAGTTGTACCGGGTCCAGCCGAGGCGTGAACTCTGCGACTGCAGAACGCCGTTGCTGATGGCAGCAGTTCCGTCGGGCACGTTCACCGAAACGTCGAAGGTGGCCTTGTCGAGCGGGTGGTCGTTGCTCGGGAACCACCAGGCCGCCGCATCGGGCTCCTGCGCGGCGACGCCGCCGTCCGGGGTGCGCTGCCAGGCGGACCAGCCGTCGACCTTGAACTCCGAAGGCTTGCCCGCGTACTTGACGACCACGCTCGACTGCCGGCCCCGCTGGAGCGGGGAGGCCGGGGTGACCTCCAGCTCGGAGGCGCCGGACTTGGCGAACTTCGCCTTGACCCCGTTGACCCGGATCTCGCTGACGTCCAGGCCGAAGTCGAGGTTGAACCGGGACAGGTCCTGCTTGGCGGTGGTGAGCAGGGTGGCGGTGCCCTCCAGCAGGTCCGTCTTCGGCTGGTACTGCAGGCGCAGGTCGTAGTGGGACACCTCGTACCCGCCGTTGCCGCTGGCCGGGTAGTAGGGATCGCCGATACCCGGTGCGCCCGGAACGGAACTTGCCGCCGACGCCGGGATCACCAGCAGAAGGGAAGCGGCGAGCACGCTCGGGGCGATGACTTTGCGGTGCACCTTGAACTCCAAGGGGTAGGGGAGTGGCTTCCGTTCGACCGTATTCACGCCCGGCGCCCCACGTCATGTCCATGGCCCCTGCTGTCACACGATCGCCACGCGTCTGAAAAACGCCCGTGCCGAACCGAGTGATCCGAGCGTCCGCGACACCCCGCGCCCCACCCCTGGCCTGCCCGGACCGATGTCCGTATCTGCGGATCGGCCGTCATTGCCCGGGCGCTCGCGGCGTCCTAGCGTGGTGGACGTGGCCCGCGTCGGCCGCACCCCCACCCTCGTGAGAACGGCACCCCTATGGCTACCACCACCCTGCGCCGGCTCAACGGCTTCGACGAGACCCCCGCGACCTTCGAGAACGCGGTCCTGGTCCTGGTCGACTACCAGAACACCTACACCGCCGGAGTCATGGAACTCGACGGCTGGGAACCGGCGCTCGCCTGCGCCTCCCGGCTCCTCGCCCGGGCCCGCGAGGCCGGGACCCCCGTCGTGCACCTACGTGACGGCGGCTACGGCATCGACACCGAGCCGGGCACCCTCCACGCCTCCGTCGCCCCCCGAGCCGGCGAGGCCGTCGTCACCAAGTCCGTTCCGAACGGCTTCCACCGCACTGATCTCCACGAGATCATCGAGGCCACCGGCCGCAAGAACCTGATCATCGCCGGGTTCATGACCAACATGTGCACCCTGTTCACCACCGAGGGCGCCTTCCTGAACGGTTACGCCCCCACCGTCGTCGCCGACGCCTCGGCCACGCGGGCGCTGGAGAGCCCGGCGGGCGCCCTGACGGCACGGCAGATCCACCAGGCGGCCCTCGCCACGGTCACCGAGCTCTACGGGGTGGTCGTCGCCACCGGCGCCGAGCTCAAGTAGCGCCAGGCCGCGGCCCTTTCCCCCTCTTCGCGCAGGACGGTGCGAAGAGGGGGCAGCCGTGTTTCCGGCTTGGTACTCTCCCCGTCCCTCCTCGCCGAAGATCGGACCAGGCCGTGATCCACAGAATCCGGACGGCCCCCCGCATACTCGCCGGCGTCGGTGCCTTGGCCGGCGCGATGATCTGGGTGCTGCGGGCGGGGTACTCCCTCGACGGCGGGTTCGAGAGCCAGGACCAGGACCTCTCCGTCCTCTTCGTCGACCTGCCCCTGATCCTCCTCTGCGGAGCCCTGATCCCGGTGGCCGCGTACGGGGCGGCCCGCGGCCACCGCACCCTGGGCCCCGTCCTCGCGGCCCTGGCGATCGCCCTGGCCGCGTGGGGGCTGATGTCCTGGTGGACTCCGCAGCAGGGACCGGTCGGCGGGTGGGAGCGGGGCCGGTAGCCGCACCCCGCACCCCGCACCCCGCGGACCCGTCGGGCGGGCCCCGCCCTTCTCGCCATACCAAACAGTCGGTAACCTGCCGTCATGAACCTTCCCGCGCACGCCGCCCGCCGCTGTTGGCACGGGGCGATCAACCCGCTGCACTCCACCGTCTACTTCTCGCCCGACCTCGGCAAGGAATTCGCCGCCCTCGGGATCGCCGACCGCGCCGCGGTCAACCTCTCCTCCCGCTCCGCCGCCATGGGCGCGGTCGGCGCGGGCACCGTGACGGCCACCTTCTACAACTACCGCCACGACCTGGTCGCCCGGCACCTGCCCGCCGTCTGGGAGACCGCCACCCCAGGCCAGGTCCTCGCCGCCCGGCTGAGGGCCGCGGACACCACGCTGCGCCGGCTCCTCGGCGAGGAGGCCATCGGGTCCCCCGAGATGGCAGAGGCCGCCGAGCTGGCGATGCGCGCGAGCGAGGCCTGCACCCGGCACGCCCGTACGCTCTACTCGGCCCACGCGGACCTCCCCGTACCCGAGGAGCCGCACCTCAAGCTGTGGCACGCCACGACCCTGCTGCGCGAGCACCGCGGCGACGGGCACCTCGTCGCCCTGCTCACCGTAGGCCTGGACCCGGTCGAGGCCCTGCTCAGCCACACCGCCACCGGCCGCGGCATGACCCCGAAGTACCTCAAGGCCATCCGCGGCTGGGACCAGGGCGACCTCGACGCGGCCGCCGGCCGGCTGCGTACCCGCGGACTGCTGGACGCGGCGGGTGAGCTCACGGCCGAGGGCACGGCGCTGCGCGCGGAGCTGGAAACGGAGACCGACCGCCTGGACGAGGCTCCCTACGAGCACCTCGGCGCGGCCGGACTCGCCCGGCTCGCGGAGATCGGCGGCGGTTTCACCATGCGGGCCTACGCCGCCGGGGCCTTCCCCGGAGACCTCCTCGGCAAGGCCTGAGACCCGGGCCGGGCCCGGTTCCCGACGTCCGCCGCCGCCACCTGCCACAATTGGCAGCCTTCCGACGCAGCACGCAACTGCACGCAACTGCATCACGCATACGTACGAAGGCAGGCGGGACCGCACAGTGACGATGTCCATCGAAGGCAGGATCGCCGAGGAGCTCGGCGTACGGGAGCGGCAGGTCAAGTCCGCCGTCGAGCTGCTCGACGGCGGCTCGACCGTGCCGTTCATCGCGCGCTACCGCAAGGAAGCGACCGAGATGCTCGACGACGCCCAGCTGCGCACCCTGGAGGAGCGGCTGCGCTACCTGCGCGAGCTGGAGGACCGGCGCGCGGCGATCCTCGACTCGGTACGGGAGCAGGGCAAGCTCGACGCCGAACTGGAGGCCCGTATCAACGCGGCCGACACCAAGGCCCGGTTGGAGGACATCTACCTCCCCTTCAAGACCAAGCGCCGCACCAAGGCACAGATCGCCCGCGAGGCCGGCCTCGCGCCGCTCGCCGAGGGGCTGCTCGCCGACCCGTCGGTGGAACCGGCCGTCGCGGCAGCCGCGTTCGTGGACGCGGACAAGGGCGTGGCCGACCCGGCCGCCGCCTTGGAGGGCGCCCGCGCCGTCCTCACCGAGAAGTTCGGCGAGGACGCCGACCTCATCGGCGAACTGCGCGAGCGCATGTGGGGCCGCGGCCGGCTCGCCGCGAAGGTCCGCGAGGGCAAGGAGGAGGCGGGCGCCAAGTTCGCCGACTACTTCGAGTTCACCGAGCCGTTCACCGCCCTCCCCTCGCACCGCGTGCTCGCCATGCTGCGCGGAGAGAAGGAGGACGTCCTCGACCTCACCCTGGAGCCGGAGGAGCCGAGCGAGACTCCCGGGCCCTCCACCTACGAGGGCATGGTCGCCCGCCGCTTCGGCATCAACGACCGCGGCCGCCCCGGCGACAAGTGGCTTGCCGACACCGTCCGCTGGGCCTGGCGCACGAAGATCCAGGTGCACCTCGGGATCGACCTGCGGTCGCGGCTGCGCGCCGCCGCCGAGGACGAGGCGGTACGGGTCTTCGCGTCCAACCTTCGCGACCTGCTGCTCGCCGCACCCGCAGGCACCCGTGCGACGCTCGGGCTGGACCCGGGGTTCCGCACCGGTGTGAAGGTCGCCGTCGTGGACGCCACCGGCAAGGTGGTCGCCACCGAGGTGATCTACCCGCACGTGCCCGCCAACAAGTGGGACGACGCGCTCGCCAAACTGGCGCGCCTCGCCGAGCAGCACGCGGTCGACCTCGTCGCCATCGGCAACGGCACCGCCTCCCGGGAGACCGACAAGCTCGCCGCGGACCTCATCACCCGCCACCCCGAGCTGAAGCTCACCAAGGTGATGGTCTCGGAGGCCGGCGCCTCCGTGTACTCGGCGTCCGCCTTCGCCTCCCAGGAACTCCCGGACATGGACGTGTCGTTGCGCGGCGCGGTCTCCATCGCCCGGCGCCTGCAGGACCCGCTCGCCGAACTGGTGAAGATCGACCCGAAGTCGATCGGTGTCGGCCAGTACCAGCACGACCTGTCCGAGATGAAGCTCTCGCGCTCGCTCGACGCCGTGGTCGAGGACTGTGTGAACGGCGTCGGCGTCGACGTCAACACCGCCTCCGCGCCGCTGCTTTCGCGCGTGTCGGGCATCAGCGGCGGACTTGCCGAGAACATCGTGGCGCACCGCGACGCCAACGGCCCCTTCCGCAACCGCAAGGGGCTCAAGGACGTGGCCCGGCTCGGCCCGAAGGCGTACGAGCAGTGCGCGGGCTTCCTGCGGATCCGCGACGGGGACGACCCGCTGGACTCCTCCAGCGTGCACCCCGAGGCCTACCCGGTGGTCCGCACCATGGGCAAGACGGCGGGCAGCGAGGTGGCGGCCCTGATCGGCAACACCGGCGTACTGCGCTCGCTGCGGCCGGAGCAGTTCGTCACCGAGGCCTTCGGTCTGCCGACGGTCACGGACATCCTGCGCGAGCTGGAGAAGCCGGGCCGTGACCCGCGGCCCGCGTTCAAGACGGCGACCTTCAAGGAGGGCGTCGAGAAGATCGGCGACCTGGCCCCCGGGATGATCCTGGAGGGCGTGGTCACCAATGTGGCCGCCTTCGGCGCCTTCATCGACATCGGCGTCCACCAGGACGGGCTGGCGCACGTCTCGGCGCTGTCGAAGACCTTCGTCAAGGACCCGCGGGACGTGGTGAAGCCGGGCGACATCGTCCGGGTCAAGGTCATGGACGTGGACATCCCGCGCAAGCGGATCTCGCTGACGCTGCGGCTGGAGGACGAGGCGGAGCGCAGCGCCGCCGGCGGCGGCGCGCCGAGGCAGCGCGAGGAGCGGGGCGAGCGGCGCGGTGGCGGCCGGCCTCCGCAGCAGCGCGGCTCGGCGGGGGGCCAGGGCGGTCAGGGCGGCGGCGAGGGCGGCGGTGAGCGCACCCAAGGCGCCCAAGGCGGTCAGGGCGGTCAGGGCGGTTCCCGCGACGGCGGCAAGGGCCGCCGCCAAGGCGGGCAGGGAGGTCAGGGAGGTCAAGGCGGGCAGGGCGGCGGTCAACGTCAGGGCGGCGGCGGTGCTCCGGCCCCCGCCAACAGCGCGATGGCCGACGCCCTGCGCCGTGCGGGGCTCAGCGGCCCCGACGAGCGGGGCAGCCGCAAGCGCTAGCCGTTCGTGGCAGCCCGTGACGGATTGGCCGAATAGGCACCCGACATGGGGACATACCTTGCCAACTCATCCGGATGATATGTAGGCATGACGGAACGCCCGTTCGTTACTCGGCGAGCGGGCTTCCGTGTTTCCCTCAGGACCGCGCTCCCGGGGCCGCTTTGAAGGCTTAAGGACGTCATGCCCATGCCCACGCACGCCTATCATCGCTGCCCGAGAAAGGGTCCGAAGAGGGAAAATATGCGCCACCCTCAACCCAGTCTGCGCAAGCGGTGCGAGGCGATTCTCGGCCGTCTCGAACTGACGCACCCGTTCTCCCTGGACGGACTGTGCGAGCGGATAGCCGAGCAACGGGGCCGCCCCATCCGGCTCCACCCGCTGCCCAAGGAGGCCGCCGAGTCCGGAGTGTGCGGGCTGTGGGTCGGGACCGCCAGCGTGGACTTCGTCTTCTACGAGGCCCAGACCACCCCGCTGCACCGGGAGCACATCGTGCTCCACGAGATCGGCCACATCCTCTTCGGGCACCACTCCCTGGAAGCCCCCGACGAGACCCCCCTGGGCGCCGGCGGGGCGCACGGGCCCGTCCCCACAGTGCTCGGGCGCACCAACTACACCACCCGCCAGGAGCGGGAGGCGGAGATGCTCGCCAGCATGATCCGCATCCGCACGGGCACCCGCGGCCCGCACCTGGGCCACGGAGCCGGGGGCCGGGACACGCTCGCCCGGCTGGAGTCCGCGATGGGCTACGAGCGCCGTGGGCGGGGGCCGGTCCACCGTGGCTTCTGATCTGATCGCCTTCGGCGACGCGCTCGCCGTCCCCAGTGTCATAGGCCTCTGGATCGCGGTCCTGCTCCGTGCGCCCGGCGCCCTGCGTGCCCCGCACCAGCGGGGCCTGTGGCTCGCCGTGGCCACCGCCGCGGCTGCGATGACCCTGAACCTCCCCGACGTCGTCGCCTACGCCATGGGCCGCGATCCGGGCTACGCACACACCATCGGGCTGGTGCGCAACCTCATCGGCGTCCTCTCGGCGGGCGCCGTTCTCTACTTCGTGGCCGCCGCCACCCGGGGCCGCCGGCTCCAGATCGCCTCCGGCGCAGGCACGGTCCTGTGGCTGAGTGTCCTCGTCGTACTGGACACGGCGGCGCCCGCCCACGGCACGCACACCATCCCGCCCGTCGGCGACCCGGTGCCCTCCCTCGCGTACTGGCTGGTGCTGATCTCCGCCCACCTGCTCGCCAACACCATCTGCGTGTACGTCTGCTGGCGCTACAGCCGCCGCGCCGAGAGCCGGGGCCTCGCCGCCGGACTGCTGCTGTTCGGCCTCGGCACCGGGCTCGCCGGGGTGTTCTGGTTCGTGTACCTGCTCAAGGCGCTGTTCGGATTCACCTGGGCGATGCCCGCGAACCCGCTGCTGATGAACGTGCACGGCCTGCTCCGCGCCGCCGCGATCCTCGTCCCGACGCTCTTCACCTTCCGCCGTACGGCCTCCGACATCGCCACCGCCTGGCGGCTGTGGCCGCTCTGGCGCGACCTGGTGCACGCCGTCCCGCACGTCGCCCTCAACAAGCCGCGCGCCGGCCGGGTGCTGGAGCTGCTGTGGCCGCCGGTCCCGCGCAACCTGCTCGTCTACCGCAAGGTCATCGAGACCCGCGACGCCATCCTGATCCTGGGGGAGTACGTAGCCCCGGGCGTGCCGGAGCTCGCGCGCAGCCACGTGGCGGGCAGCGGAGTCCCCGAACCGCGGGCCAGTGCCGCCGCGCTGGCCTGCGTACTGAAGGAGGCGCGGCAGGCGAAGCTGGCCGGGGGACCGCAACAGCGCAGCGAGGAGAGCGCCTTGGAACTGCCCGCGGCCCTCCAGACCTCGGCCGAGGGTGGTGACCTGGAAGGCGAGGCCCGCTTCCTCGTGGATGTCGCCCGGGCCTACACCTCACCGGCCATCACAGGCTTCACCCCGCTCGACAGCCAGGAAGCGAAAGTCTCTTGACCACCACCGTACTGATCACAGGGGCCAGCGCCGGACTCGGCGCGGCCTTCGCCCGCGGCTTCGCCGCCAAGGGCTGCGACCTCGTCCTCGTAGCCCGCGACAAGGACCGCCTCGAAGCGGTCGCCGCGGACCTCGGCCGTGAATTCGGCGCCGTCTGCGAGGTGTTGCCCGCCGACCTGCTCGACACGGGCGGGCTCGGATCCGTCGCCGAGCGGCTCGCCGACCGGGCCCGGCCCGTCGACATCCTGGTCAACAACGCGGGCTTCGGGCTCCCCGCGCCGTTCCCGTACAGCCCGGTCGAGGACGAGGAGCGGATGCTCGACCTGCTGGTCAAGGTGCCGCTCCGGCTCACCCACGCACTGCTCCCGGGCCTGCGCGAGCGCCGCCGCGGCGCGGTGCTCAACATCTCCTCGGTGGCCGGACTGCTGCCGACCGGGACGTACGGCGCCGCGAAGGCCTGGATCACGGCCTTCAGCGAGTCGCTGCGCGTGGACATGGAGCCGTACGGGGTCCGCGTGCTGGCGGTGGTGCCGGGATTCACCCGCACCGAGTTCCAGGAGCGCGCCGGGATGGACGTCAGCGCCCTGAGCGACGCGGTGTGGCTCGAGCCGCGCGACGTCGTGGCCCAGGCACTGAAGGACCTTGCCCGGCGCCGCCCCGTGAGCATCACCGGCCGGCGCTACCAGGCGTACGCCTTCGCGGCCCGCCACCTCCCGCGCACCTTCGTGGCCCGGAAGATGGCCCGCAAGCGGCGCCCCCCGGCGGACGTGGGCTGATCCGGTCCGGCCCCCGTTCGTCCATGCCGGCGGGCTCCGGGCGCGCCGTGCGGGGCGTGCCCCGTCGGCTCAGGGCGGGGGCCTCAGAGCTCGGTGACCTTGCCGCCGGCGACGTGCAGCCTGCGGGTCACCTGGACCGCGTCGAGCATCCGGCGGTCGTGGGTGACCAGCAGCAGGGTGCCCTCGTAGGCCTCCAGAGCGGACTCCAGCTGCTCGATCGCCGGCAGGTCGAGGTGGTTCGTCGGCTCGTCCAGCACCAGCAGGTTCACCCCGCGCCCCTGGAGGAGCGCCAGGGCCGCCCGGGTGCGCTCGCCGGGGGAGAGGGTGGCCGCCGGACGGGTCACGTGCGCCGCCTTCAGGCCGAACTTGGCGAGCAGGGTGCGGACGTCGGCCGGCTCGGTGTCGGGCACCGCGGCGCAGAAGGCCTCGATGAGCGGCTCGTCGCCGAGGAACAGGCCGCGAGCCTGGTCCACTTCGCCGACCAGCACACCCGAACCGAGGGTGGCCGCGCCGGAGTCCGGGGCGAGCCGGCCCAGGAGCACGGCCAACAGGGTCGACTTCCCGGCCCCGTTGGCTCCGGTGATGGCGACCCGGTCCGCCCAGTCGATCTGCAGGCTCGCCGGTCCGAAGCCGAAGTCCCCGCGCTGGACCGCGGCTTCGCGCAGGGTGGCGACCACCGAGCCGGAGCGCGGGGCCGCGGCGATCTCCATGCGCAGATCCCACTCCTTGCGCGGTTCGTCGACCACGTCGAGCCGCTCGATCGCGCGCTGCGTCTGGCGGGCCTTGGAGGCCTGCTTCTCGCTCGCCTCGCTGCGGAACTTCTTGCCGATCTTGTCGTTGTCGGTGGCCTTGCGGCGGGCGTTCTTGACGCCCTTGTCCATCCAGCCCCGCTGCATCGCGGCCCGGCCCTCCAGGGCGGACCGCTTGTCGGCGTACTCGTCGTACTCCTCGCGGGCGTGGCTGCGGGACCGCTCGCGCTCCTCCAGGTAGGCGTCGTAGCCGCCGCCGTAGAGGTTGATCTGCTGCTGGGCCAGGTCGAGTTCGAGGACCTTGGTGACAGTGCGCGTGAGGAACTCGCGGTCGTGGCTGATCACGACGGTGCCGGCGCGCAGCCCCTTCACGAACTGCTCCAGGCGCTCCAGACCGTCGAGGTCGAGGTCGTTGGTCGGCTCGTCGAGCAGGAAGACGTCGTAGCGGGACAGCAGGAGCGAGGCCAGTCCGGCGCGGGCGGCCTGGCCGCCGGACAGCGCGGTCATCGGCAGGTCGAGTCCCACCGCGAGCCCGAGGTCGTCGGCGACCTCCTGGGCCCGCTCGTCGAGGTCGGCGCCGCCGAGGTTCAGCCACCGGTCGAGGGCGTCCGCGTACGCGTCGTCCGCGCCCGCCGCGCCGTCCACGAGGCCCTGCGTCGCCGCGTCGAGTTCGGCCTGCGCCGTGGCCACCCCGGTACGCCGGGCCAGGAACTCGCGGACCGACTCCCCGGGGCGCCGCTCCGGCTCCTGGGGGAGGTGACCGACGGCGGCGGTGGGCGGGGAGAGCCGCACCTCACCGGTCTCGGGGGCGTCCAGCCCGGCGAGCATCCGCAGCAGCGTGGACTTCCCGGCGCCGTTGACGCCGACGAGGCCGATGACGTCGCCGGGCGCGACGACGAGGTCGAGATCGGCGAAGAGCGTGCGCTCACCGTGCGCGGCGGTGAGCTTCTTGGCGACGAGGGTTGCAGTCATGATCTGCCGATCCTATCCGCGCCCCCGCCCTCGCCGCCCCGCCCCGGCGCCCGCCCCGCGTTCCGGGCGGCCGGTCACGTACCGAGGAGGCCGGTCACGCACCGAGGCGGCCGGTCACGCACCGAGGCGGCGGGTCATGCACCGAGGAGGCCAAGGGCCGCCCACAGCGCCGTCACCGCCGCCGCGAGCGCCGGGACGGTGGTCAGCAGCCCGAGCCGGGTGAAGTCCCGGAGCGTCACCAGATCCGCGCCGACGCCGTCGCCGTGCAGGATCCGCCGCCAGAGCAGCGTGGCCAGCGAGCCCGCGTAGGTCAGGTTCGGCCCGATGTTCACCCCGATCAGCACCGCCAGCACCGGCCCCGCGCCACCCGCCGAGGCCACCGGGAGCAGGGCCAGTACCGCGGGCAGATTGTTGATCAGGTTGGCCAGCACGGCGGCCACCGCCGCCACCGCGAGCAGCGCGGGCAGCGAATCCCCGGCCGGGGTCACCCGCTGCAGTGCGTCCCCGAGCCCGTGGTCCACGACCGCCCGCACCACCACCCCCAGCGCCAGCACGAACAGGCAGAAGGCGGGCGCCGCCGAGCGCAGGATCCGCACCGCAGTGGTTTCCCGGCGCCGCAGCGCCCGTACGGCGAGGACCAGCGTGCCCGCCAGCGCCGCCCAGGCGGGGCTGGCCCCCGCGAAGGAGGCGAGCGCGAAGCCGGCCAGGGTCAGCGCGAGCACACCGGCCGCGAACCAGGGCATCGGCGCCGGCTCCGCGGCTTCCGGGACGTGCTCCGGGGCGGCCGCCAGGTCGGTCCGGAAGTAGCGGCGGAACACCGCGTACTCCACTGCGATCGCCGCCAGCCACGGCAAGGCCATCAGCGCCGCGAACCGGGTGAAGGACAGCCCGCTCGCGGCGAAGGCGAGCAGATTGGTGAGGTTGGAGACCGGCAGGAGGAGCGAGGCGGAGTTCGCCAGGTGCGCGGTGGCGTAGACGTGCGGGCGCGGCCGGGCCCCCAGCCGGGAGGCGGTCGCCAGCACCACCGGGGTCAGCAGCACCACGGTCGCGTCCAGGCTCAGCGCGGCGGTGACGACGGAGGCGACGGCGAACACCCCGCCGAGCAGCGCCACCGGGCCGCGCCCCGCCGCCCGCCGGGCCACCGCGGCCCCGGCGGCCTGGAAAAGCCCCTCGTCGGCGCAGAGCCGGGCCAGCGCCAGGATGACAGCGAGGAAGCCGACCACCGGCAGCAGCTCGCGGGTCTGCGCCCACGCGTCGGCGGGCGGTACGACGCCCAGTTCGACGAGCACCCCGGCGGCGGGCACGGCCGCCGCGGCCTCCGGCAGTCCGCGCGGGCGCAGTACGGCGAAGGCCAGCACCCCGAGGAGGAGGGCGACGGACAGGCATGCGGCGGCGACGGGGTACAGGACGGGCTCCGGAGCGGGGAGGGCGGGCGCACGGCGCCGGGCTTACGGGAGGGGCGGCGCGGGCAAGGCCGGCGCGGGCCGGGCCAGCGGGAGCTCGCAGGCCGCGCGGCTCGGCCCGCTCACCCCGTCGGCGGAGTCCAGGTGAAGGCGGGCGCGCGCCGTTCCAGGAAGGCGGCGACCCCCTCGGCGGTGTCTCCGCTTCCGGCCGCCTGCGCCGCCCAGTACGCGTCCCGGTCCGTGCGGCCGTCCGCGAACTCCTTCGCCGAAGCCTGCGTGAGCTGTGAGCGCGTGGCCAGGATCCGAGCGAACTCGGCCACCCGCTTCGACAGCTGCCCCGCCGGCAGCAGCTCGTCCAGCAGTCCCGTACGCAGCGCCCGCTCCGCGTCGATCAACTGGGCGGAGAAGAGCAGGTACTTGGCGGCTGCCGGACCCACCAGGGAGGCGAGCCGCCGGGTGGACGAGGCCGGGTACACGATGCCCAGCTTCGCCGGCGTCACCCCGAAGGAAGCCCCCTCCTCCGCGAAGCGCAGATCGCAGGCGGCGGCCAGCTGGCTGCCCCCGCCCACGCAGAACCCGCGGATCGCGGCCAGGGTGGGCTTGGGGAAGGCGGCGAGCGCCTCCTCCGCTGCCACGGCCAGGGCCTGCGGGTCCTCGGCCCCGGTCAGCGAGGAGATGTCGGCCCCCGCGCAGAAGGTCTCGCCGGCCCCCGTGAGGACCAGTACCCGTACGGCGGGATCCGCCGCGAGCCCGGCGAGCAGCTCCGGCAGCCCGCGCCACATCGCGGCCGTCATGGCGTTGCGCTTGGCGGGGTGCGAGATCACGACGGTGGCGACCCCGTCGGAGACGTCGGTGAGGAGGGCTCCGCGGGGTGCCTGCGTTGCCTCGGCGGCGTGGGCTGCGTCCATGCGCCGGATGCTATCCCGGGCGGTGAAACCTATGATCAAGAGACCGGTACCCGGCAGATCGGTGGACCGGCAGGCAGTGGGGGCCGTGCGGGGGGTGCTGAAAGGTGGCGCGTCCATGGGCGCAGACAGTGCCGAGCATGCGGACCGCAAGGGTCCCGAGGGCATGAAGGACGACAAGAAGAAGGTCAGCCGCAGTTTCGCGCTGATGGCACTGCTAGGCGCGCTCTTGGTGGTGGCCGGGCTGGTGGGCCTCGTCTACACCGGCGTCGCCACCCTGACCACGATGTTCCTCTTCGGCTGGCTGCTGCTGGCCGGCGGCGTGGTGGGGCTGCTCCAGGCGATCCAGTCCCGCAAGAGCAACTATTTCTGGCTCGCCGTCATCGTCGCCGCGATCAACATGGCGGCCGGCTTCGTGATCCTGCGCCGCCCGGAGGCGAGCGCGGAGGCACTGACCATGTTCGCCGCGCTGCTGTTCCTCACCGGCGGGGTGTTCCGGCTGGCGGGCGCCGTGGTGGTGCGCGGCGCGCACCTCGGGCTGACCCTGGTCCAGGGCGCCTTCGGCATCCTGCTGGGCCTGCTGATCCTCTCCAATTGGCCCAGCAGCAGCCTGTACGTGATCGGAGCGTTCTTCTCCCTCGCGCTGCTGTTCGACGGTCTGAGTCTGATCGCCGTGGGCATGGGAGCCCGCCGCATCCTGGGCTTGGTCAGGGACGACGAGGTTCCTGTGACGCCGGCGGGGGCGGGGGTCGGTGTGGCCGAAACGCCCCGGGCGGCCGAGAAGCTTCCCTCAGAAGATCAGGAACGGTCGAACAACTGACTCTGTCATACGCCAGCGGTCAGAAAGTGTCCGATTGATGCTGACTTCTGGTCAGCGGTCCAGCCCGGAGCGGTCCGGTCCCCACTCTTGACGTGTGCAGACGATCGAGCGTGAAGACGGGGGCCGGGAAATGGATGTGAGCGGGAGCGTCCCGCCAGTCAAGGCGGAGGAGCCAGAGGTCGAGGCCTCCCCCCTCGCGTACGAGGGGGTGTGGCGATTCACGGCACCCGCAGTAGAAGAATCCGTTCCGCAGGCCCGCCGCGCGGTGCGTGACCTGCTCGGCCGCCAGGGGGTGCCGGCCGACCTGGACCTGGTCTACTCCCTGCTGCTGATCGTCTCCGAACTGGTGACGAACTCGGTCCGCCACGCGGCCCTGCTCTCGCCGGAGGTCGCGGTGGAAGTGGCCATCGGCCGGGAGTGGGTACGGGTGGCGGTCGAGGACAACCACCCGTACCGCCCCAAGGCGCTGGAGGCCGACTTCGGCCAGACCGGCGGCCGGGGCCTCCTCCTCGTCAGGGAGATCACGCTGGAGGCAGGCGGGGTCTGCGACGTGGAGCACACCTCTACGGGCGGCAAGGTGATCTGGGCGGCCCTGCCGCTCAACGCGGCGCTCGCGTCACCCGCCGCCATCCCGACCTCGGCGGTCTGAGCCCGCGGGGGCCGCTACCAGCCCGCCGCGTCGCCCGTCAGCTCGCGGATCGCGGGCCGGGCCGCGTCCAGCACGGTCATGAACCAGGCCGAGAACGGGGCCTCGGCGTGCCGCTTCGCGAGTTCCTCGGCGGTCACGAAGGCGGTGTCCGAGATCTCTTCGGGATCCGGCCGCGCGGAAGCCTGCGCGAGTCCCACGAACAGGTGGTTGTACTCCTGCTCCACGAGCCCCGACGCGGGGTCCGGATGGTTGTAGCGCACCGTCCCCGCCTCCGCGAGCAGCGAGGGCGAGAGGCCCAGCTCCTCGTGGGTCCGCCGGGCCGCGGCCGCGAACGGCGACTCTCCGGGATAGGGGTGGCCGCAGCACGTGTTCGACCAGACGCCGGGGGAGTGGTACTTCCCGAGGGCGCGCTGCTGGAGCAGCATCCGGCCCTGCTCGTCGAAGAGGAACACGGAGAACGCCCGGTGCAGCTGACCCGGCGCCTGATGAGCGGCGAGTTTCTCCGCGGTGCCGATGGTGGTGCCGGACTCGTCGACCAGTTCGAGCATGATCGGTTCTTGAGCGCTGGTGCCCGTGGTCGCACTGTTCGCGGCGGTGGCTGGTGTGGTCGGCATACCCATCCTTCGCTTCGGACTTCAGCTTTCAGTCTGCCGTACAAAAGGTGATTGCCCGCACTTCGGTGATCCGCGCATGTCCGCCCCCCGCCGCGTGATAAGCGACGAGGAGCGGACCGTCCCGGGCGTTCGGTTCGTCCGGCCTGGGACCGGACAGTGCATCAGATCCCGAACGGCGCGGGGTACTTGATCGTGCCCGTCGGAACCGGCACCGCGTCGTCGAGCACCAGAGCCATCATCGCCTCGTCGGGCACCTCGAAGGGTGCCCGGATCCCGAAGCGCGAAGCCGGTGCGAACCCGAAGCGCCGGTAGTACGCGGGATGCCCGAGGACGAGCACCAGCCCCTCCCCGCGCGCCGCGGCCGCCGCGAGCAGCGCCCGTACGACCGCGCTTCCGGCGCCCGAGCGCTGGAGCGCGGGAGTGGTGGCCACCGGGGCGAGGGCGAGCGCCGCCACCCCGTCCACCTCGCACCGGGTCAGCAGGGCGTACGCCGCGACCGACCCGTCCGGGCCCTCGGCCACGTAGGAGAGGCCGGGCAGCCAGGAGCCGTCCCCGCGCAGTGCGTCCACGAGGTCGGCCTCGGCCGGGGTCTCGAAGGCCGCCGAGTTCACCGCGTGCACGGCGGCCGCGTCCCCGGCCGCCTCGGGGCGCACGTGCCAGGCGCCGCCGTCCCCGGCCGTCACCGGCCGCAGGACGTAGGCGGTGTATCCGTACTCGTGCCCGTACCGCTCCCGTACGTCGATCTCCTCGCGTACGAAGCCCAGCGCGGCCGCGGCCTCGGGCCCGGCGGGTTCCGGCGCCCCGGCGGCCCGCTCGCCGAGGGGGCCGTAGTAGGCGGCCCAGTCGGACTCGGGCTGCCGGTGGACGCCGAGCACCTGGTAGCCGGCGGCCTGGACGGCGGCCAGGTTGCGGGCGGTGGAGCGCAGCGCGTAGTGCGGGTCCCAGAAGGCGCGGACCCCGGCGGAGGGTTCCTCGACGGTCCATTCGCACTCGCTCAGCACCAGGGTGCCGCCGGGGGCGAGCAGTCGCTTCCACCGTGCGAGCGCGGTGGCGAAGCCGATGTTGTAGGCGGAGCCCTCGGCCCATACGAGGTCGAAGGAACCGTCCGGACATGTGAGGTCGCCCATGTCCGCCTTGACGGCGCGGACCCGGCCGGTGAGCCCGCGGGCCGCGGCGGCCGCACGGAGCTCCTCGAGGAAGCCGTCCTGGAGATCGACGGCGGTGACATCGGCCCCGCCGCCGCCCGCCTCGGCGGCGAGCAGCAGGGCGCTGGGGCCGGGGCCGCAGCCCAGGTCCAGGACGCGGGGCCGCTCGGGCAGCGGTCCGCACAGGGACAGCAGGTGGCGGGTGGTGGCCTCGGAGCCGGGGGACTGCCGGGGCAGGCCGCGGTGCAGCTCCAGGAACGCCTCGAAAAAGAGGTCGCTCTGGGTGTCGAAATCGGTGGTGTGGGAGTTGTTGGTGTTACCGGTGTGGTCGGTCAACGTGAACCCTTGAACGGGGGCTCCGGCCGACGGGGGTGATCGGTGTGATCAGACCCGGCCGGACGCCCGGAAGGAGAGAGGGATGAACCGGAGTCCGCTGCGCTGGGCGGCGACGACTGCGACGGTCATCAACCCCACCTCTTTCCTTCGTTCGTCACGTCCGGCGTGACATTCGGGCGATTAGGACGCTTTGACGGCACTCGTACGCGTCTGCGGCCACTTTAACAGCGGCTGCGCCAGGGGCGGTTTGTGATCGCTCCCGCCGATCGTCAATGATGATCGGCACAGGGCCCATGCGCCCGTGATTTTCGGCTTATCGGGGCGTAAACAGGGGGTGAACCCCCGATTCCGTTCATCCGATAGCCTCTGCCGACGCGCCGCCGGCCCACCCGGCGCGCGTTACCCGTGTGCGTGCAAGGAGTGAGTTCGTCTGCCGACCGTCATCCTTACCGGCCTGCCGGTGCCCGGATCAGCGCTCGCCGACGAGCTGCGCTCGCTCGGCTTCGAGGTCCGACCCGCGGCCACCCCGTCGGACACCGCCGCCGCGCTGGCGCTCGTACCCGCCGACCAGCGGGTGGCCGTCGTGGACGGAGAGTTCGTCGGGCACGTGCACGCGCTGCGCCTCGCGCTGACCGACCCGCGGTTCGACGTCTGCGCCGTCACCGGCGCCCTCGCCGTCCAGCCCGGCGCCCGCGCCGACCTGGACCGGGCCGCCGCCCTCGACGCGTCCGCGCCCGTGGGCAACGGACCGTACCCCGACCGGCTCGCCGCCGCCGTCGAGGCCGCCGGCACCCCCGTGCACCGCCCCGAGCTGGGCACCCTCGTCGCCGCAGTGCCCGCCACCACCGCCGAGCGCGCGGCGGCGGCCGCCGCCGTCGCGGCCGTCGACGACGAGGCCGTGCGGCTGCGCACCGCCGTGAAGTCCCGCGACGGGTTCTTCACCACCTTCTTCATCAGCCCGTACTCGCGCTACATCGCCCGCTGGTGCGCGCGCCGCGGACTGACCCCCAACCAGGTCACCACCGCCTCGCTGATCACCGCGCTGATCGCGGCCGGCTGCGCCGCCACCGGCGACCGCTGGGGCTACGTGGCGGCCGGCGTGCTGCTCCTCGTCTCCTTCGTCCTGGACTGCACGGACGGGCAGCTCGCCCGCTACTCGCTCCAGTACTCGACGATGGGCGCCTGGCTCGACGCCACGTTCGACCGCGCGAAGGAGTACTCCTTCTACGCGGGCCTCGCCCTCGGCGCGGCCAGGAACGGCGACGACGTATGGGCCCTGGCCCTCGGCGCCATGATCCTGATGACCTGCCGGCACGTCGTGGACTTCGCCTTCAACGAGGCCAACCACGACGCAGCGGCCGCTGCGGCCTCTCCTTCCGGGAGCCCCACCGCCGCCCTGTCGGTCAAGCTCGACAGCGTCGGCTGGACGGTCTGGGTCCGGCGGATGATCATCCTCCCGATCGGCGAGCGCTGGGCCATGATCGCGGTGCTGACCGCCGTGACCACCCCCCGGATCGTCTTCTACGCCCTGCTCGTCGGCTGCGCCTTCGGAGCGCTCTACACCACCGCCGGCCGGGTCCTGCGCTCGCTGACCCGCAAGGCGAAGCGGACCGACCGGGCCGCCCGGGCCCTGGCGGACCTGGCGGATTCGGGCCCGGTCGCCGAGCTCGCGGGCCGCCTGGTGGGGCGGATGGCCCCCGGCGCCGGGATCGTCGCCGCCCTGATCGGCTCGGCGGCGCTGCTGTGGGCGGCCTGGGCCTACGGGTTCGGGGCCCGCCAGGTGATCGTCGCCGCCGTGTTCTACGCCGTACTCGCCGGCGCGGCCGTCGCCCGGCCCCTCAAGGGAGCGCTCGACTGGCTCGTGCCGCCCGTCTTCCGGGCCGCCGAGTACACCACCGTCCTGATCCTCGCGGCCAAGGCGGACGTCCCCGGGGCCCTTCCGGCGGCATTCGGACTGGTCGCGGCGGTCGCCTACCATCACTACGACACCGTCTACCGCATCCGCGGTGGCACCGGCGCGCCCCCGCACTGGCTGGTGCGGACGATCGGCGGGCACGAGGGCCGGGTTCTGTTGATCACGGTCCTGGCCTCCGTCCTGGCGTCGCGCGCCGTGGACTTCCCCGTCGCGCTCACGGCCCTCGCCGTGTTCGTGGCACTCGTGGTGCTCCTGGAGAGCATCCGCTTCTGGGTGTCCTCCGGGGCACCCGCCGTACATGACGAAGGAGAACCAGCATGATCGGCCTCGTCCTCGCTGCCGGAGCCGGACGCCGGCTGCGTCCGTACACCGACACCCTGCCCAAGGCCCTCGTGCCAGTCGGCCCCGAAGGCGCCGAGGAAAGCATCACGGTCCTCGACCTGACGCTCGGCAACTTCGCCGAGGTCGGCCTCACCGAGGTCGCCATCGTCGTCGGCTACCGCAAGGAAGCCGTGTACGAGCGCCGGGAGGCCCTGGAGGCCAAGTACGGCGTCAAGATCACGCTGATCGACAACGACAAGGCCGAGGAGTGGAACAACGCCTACTCCCTGTGGTGCGCTCGTGACGTCCTCAAGCAGGGCGTGATCCTCGCCAACGGCGACACCGTCCACCCGGTCTCCGTCGAGAAGACCCTGCTCGCCGCCCGCGGCAACGGCCAGAAGATCATCCTCGCCCTCGACACGGTCAAGAACCTGGCCGACGAGGAGATGAAGGTCATCACCGACGGCGACAAGGGCGTCCAGCGGATCACCAAGCTGATGGACCCCGCCACCGCGACCGGCGAGTACATCGGCGTCACCCTCATCGAGCCGGAGGCCGCGGAGGCGCTGGCCGAGGCCCTGAAGACCACGTTCGAGCGCGACCCCGACCTCTACTACGAGGACGGCTACCAGCAGCTCGTCAACGACGGCTTCACCATCGACGTGGCCCCCATCGGTGACATCAAGTGGGTCGAGATCGACAACCACGACGACCTCGCCAAGGGCCGGACGATCGCATGCCAGTACTGACGAGGCTCATCCCCTCGCCCGTCGTCGTCGACATCAGCCGCGGCGCGATGGACGATCTGGCCGGCCTCCTGGCCGACCAGCGCGTCTCCTCGTCCGGCAAGCTCGCGATCGCCATCAGCGGCGGCTCCGGCGCGGTGCTGCGCGCCAAGCTGGAGTCCGTGCTGCCGCACGCCGACTGGTACCCCGTCGTGGACGGGACCATCGACTCCGCGGTCAAGCTGGCCGACGACATAAAGGGCCGCCGCTACGACGCCGTCGTGGGCCTGGGCGGAGGCAAGATCATCGACGTGGCGAAGTACGCCGCGGCGCGGGTCGGGCTGGCCATGGTGGCCGTCGCGACCAACCTCTCCCACGACGGCATCTGCTCGCCGGTGTCCATCCTGGACAACGACAACGGCCGGGGCTCCTACGGAGTGCCCATGCCGATCGCGATGGTCGTCGACCTCGACGTGATCCGCGAGGCCCCGGTGCGGTTCGTCCGCGCGGGCGTCGGCGACGTGATCTCCAACATCTCGGCCATCGCCGACTGGGAGCTCTCGCACCGCCTCAACGGCGAGCCCGTCGACGGCCTGGCCGCCGCCATGGCCCGTACCGCCGGAGAGTCCGTACTGCGCCACCCCGGCGGGGTCGGCGACGACGAGTTCCTCACCGTGCTGTCCGAGGCGCTCGTCCTCTCGGGCATCGCCATGGCGATCAGCGGGGACACCCGCCCCTCGTCCGGCGCCTGCCACGAGATCAGCCACGCCTTCGACCTGCTCTACCCGGGACGCTCCGCGCTCCACGGCGAGCAGGTGGGCATCGGCGCGGCCTTCGCCATGCACCTGCGGGGGGCCAAGGAGCAGTCCGAGCTCTTCGTCCGGGTGCTGCGCGGTCACGGCCTGCCCGTGCTGCCCGAGGAGATCGGGTTCAGCGTGGACGAGTTCGTCGCGGCCGTCGAGTACGCCCCCCAGACCCGTCCGGGACGGTTCACGATCCTGGAGCACCTCAACCTGTCCGCAGTCGAGATCAGGGACGCTTACTCCGACTATGCCAAGACCATCCGTAGCTGAACTCCGCCCCGTCGTTCACCCCGCAGGGGTCAAGGACAGGGTCAGCGGTGAGCACTGGGGCGGGCGCCTCTACATGCGCGAGATCTCCCTGCGCATCACCCGCTTCCTGGTCACCACCAAGGTCACGCCGAACCAGCTGACCTACGTGATGACCCTCGCCGGCGTCCTCGCCGCCCCGGCCCTGCTGGTGCCGGGCATCTGGGGCGCCGTCCTCGGCGTGGTGGCGGTACAGATGTACCTGCTGCTCGACTGCGTCGACGGCGAGGTCGCCCGCTGGAAGAAGCAGTTCTCGCTGTCCGGGGTCTACCTGGACCGGGTCGGCGCCTACCTGTGCGACGCGGCGGTGCTGGTCGGCTTCGGCCTGCGCGCCTCCGACCTGTGGGGCACCGGGCGCATCGACTGGCTGTGGGCCTTCCTGGGCACCCTCGCGGCGCTCGGCGCGATCCTGATCAAGGCCGAGACCGACCTGGTCGGCGTCGCCCGCCACCAGGCCGGCAAGCCCGTGGTCCAGGACGCGGCGGCCACGCCCCGCTCGTCCGGCATGGCGCTCGCCCGCCGGGCCGCCGCCGCATTCAAGTTCCACCGCCTGGTCCTCGGCATCGAGGCCTCGATGCTCATCCTGGTGCTGGCCGTCCTGGACCAGGTCCGCGGCGACCTGTACTTCTCCCGCCTCGGCGTCGCGGTGCTCGCCGGCATCGCACTGCTGCAGACGGTGCTGCACCTGGTGTCGGTCCTGGCCTCCAGCAGGCTCAAGTGACTGCGCCCCTGCGGCTGGGCGCCGTCATCATCACCATGGGCAACCGCCCGGACGAGCTCAAGGCGCTCCTCGACTCCGTGGCCCGGCAGGTCGGGGCCCCGGTCGAGGTGGTCGTCGTGGGCCAGGGCGTGCGGCTCACCGGCCTGGCGGACCCGGCGGCCGGCGTGCGCACCGTGGAGCTGCCCGAGAACCTGGGCATCCCCGGCGGCCGCAACGTGGGCATCGAAGCGTTCCGTACCCCGGGCGCCGACGGTTTCGACGTGGACGTCCTCCTCTTCCTGGACGACGACGGGCTGCTGGAGCGCACCGACACCGCCGAGCTGTGCCGCCAGGCCTTCGCCGAGGACCCGGAGCTGGGCATCGTCAGCTTCCGGATCGCCGATCCGCAGACCGGCGAGACCCAGCGCCGGCACGTACCCCGGCTGAGGGCCTCCGACCCGATGCGCTCCTCGCGCGTCACCACCTTCCTGGGCGGCGCCAACGCCGTCCGCACGAAGGTGTTCGAGCAGGTCGGCGACCTGCCGGGGCAGTTCTTCTACGCGCACGAGGAGACCGACCTGGCCTGGCGGGCGCTCGACGCCGGGTGGCTGATCGACTACCGCGCGGACATGGTGCTTCTGCACCCCGCCACCGCTCCCTCCCGGCACGCGGTCTACCACCGTATGGTGGCTCGCAACCGGGTGTGGCTCGCCCGCCGCAACCTGCCCGCACCGCTGGTCCCGGTCTACGTGGGCGTCTGGCTTGTGCTGACGCTCTTGCGCAAGCCTTCGGGACCCGCGCTCAAGGCCTGGTTCGGGGGGTTCAAGGAGGGCTGGACGACCTCCTGCGGTCCCCGGCGCCCCATGAAGTGGCGTACGGTCTGGCGGCTGACCCGGCTGGGAAGACCGCCTGTCATCTGACACGTCCGGGTCTGAGACCATGGCGCGATCACGATCCGATCGACTCAGGCCCGATGCCACCTTCTGCCGCATCATGAAGACGGAAAGTTTCATCTTGTGAGTGACACAACCCAGGACGGCGCCCTCGCCACGAGCAACCCGCCGTCCGAAGACGCCGGGCTGAGTTCCGCGGACCTGGCCAGGAAGTACGGCCTGACCGTCAGCGGAGCCCGGCCGGGCCTGGCCGAATACGTACGGCAGCTCTGGGACCGACGCCACTTCATCATCGCGTTCTCCCGGGCCAAACTGATGGCCCAGTACAGCCAGGCGAAGCTCGGCCAGATCTGGCAGGTGGCCACCCCCCTGCTGAACGCGCTGGTCTACTACTTGATCTTCGGCCTGATCCTGGACGCCGGCAAGGGCATCAACAAGCAGGACTACATCCCCTTCCTCGTGATCGGTGTCTTCGTCTTCACCTTCACGCAGAGCTCGCTGATGGCGGGCGTCAGGGCGATCCCGGCCAATATCGGCCTGGTCCGCGCCCTGCACTTCCCACGTGCCTCGCTGCCGATCTCCTTCTCGCTCCAGCAGCTCCAGCAGCTGCTGTTCTCGATGGTCGTCGTGTTCGTGGTCACGATCGCCTTCGGTAATTACCCGAGCCTGTCCTGGCTGCTCGTGGTGCCGGCGCTGATCCTCCAGTTCGCCTTCAACACCGGCCTCGCCCTGGTCTTCGGCCGGATGGGTTCCAAGACCCCCGACCTCGCGCAGCTCATGCCGTTCGTCACGCGTACGTGGATGTACGCCTCCGGCGTCATGTTCTCGATCACCGAGCAGCTCAAGGGCAGGCCCTCGTGGATCGCGGACGCACTGCAGTGGAACCCCGCCGCGATCTACATGGACCTGATCCGGTTCGCACTCATCGACGGGTACGGCCGGGAGAACCTGCCGCCGCACGTCTGGGCCTTCGCCGTCGCCTGGGCGGTCCTGATCGGCCTCGGCGGATTCGTGTACTTCTGGAAGGCTGAGGAGCGTTACGGCCGTGGCTGAGAACAACCAGGGGCATATCCCCACCGTCATCGCCGACGACGTGCACATCGTCTACCGCGTCAACACCGGCAGCTCCGGCAAGGGCAGCGCCACGGCGGCGCTCAGCAAGATCGTCCGCCGGGGCGGCGACTCACCCGGTGTCCGCCGGGTCCACGCAGTGCGCGGGGTCTCCTTCACGGCGTACCGGGGCGAGGCCATCGGTGTCATCGGCTCCAACGGCTCCGGCAAGTCCACCCTGCTGCGCGCCATCGCGGGCCTTCTGCCCTGCGAGTCGGGCAAGGTCTACACCGACGGCCAGCCCTCGCTGCTGGGTGTCAACGCGGCGCTGATGAACGACCTCACCGGCGAGCGCAACGTGGTCCTCGGCGGTCTCGCGATGGGCATGAGCCGCGAGCAGATCAGGGAGCGCTACCAGGACATCGTCGAGTTCTCCGGCATCAACGAGAAGGGCGACTTCATCTCACTGCCGATGCGCACCTACTCCTCCGGTATGGCGGCGCGCCTGCGTTTCTCCATCGCGGCGTCGAAGGACCACGACGTCCTGATGATCGACGAGGCCCTCGCCACCGGTGACCGGAAGTTCCAGGTGCGTTCCGAGGCGCGCATCCGCGAACTGCGCAAGAAGGCCGGCACCGTTTTCCTGGTGAGCCACAACAACAACTCCATCCGCGACACCTGTGACCGGGTGCTGTGGCTGGAGCGCGGAGAACTCCTGATGGACGGTCCCACCGCGGAAGTCGTCGCGGCGTACGAGAAGGCGACCGGCTGACGGATTTCCACCGACGGCCCCCACCGCGTCCGGCGGCGGGGGCCGACGCATGCCGTACGGATGCCCGCCGTGCTCGGCGGCCGTTATTCGCACGGGTGGCGTGCGGGCGACATGGGGTGGCGGAGTGAATACCCGTCGAGCCTCCGTGCCGTTGTACAGCGTAAGCTGGGCCAGTCCTCAATCGCGGGCAAGAGGGGGCGATTCCCCCCATAGGTGAATGGCCCAGAACGCCCCGGGGAAAACCCGGCGGCGTGTCCGAAATGGGATGTATTGGGTTGGCAGTGTAGAACGGGAGATGTGACGGCAATGGCTACGGGAATTCTCCGGCCCCCACGCACGACGGCCGTCCCCGCCGCGGGCGGCGGGCGGTGACCCCGGGGCACGGCACCAGTCCCCGGCCCCGCGAGCTGCCCGACGCCTCCGCCCTCTCCCGACCGGCCGCCGCCACCCTCGGCAAGGCGAGCTCCGAGAACTTCCCCGTCGCCCCCGCCTTCCTGCCCCGCGCGTGGCGCGAGGGCCTGATGGCGGTCTACGGGTACGCCCGCCTGGTCGACGACATCGGCGACGGAGACCTCGCCCCCGGCGGCCACGACGCCGTGCTGCTCGGTCTGGACCCCGCCGCCGCGGACGACCGGACCGCGATGCTCGACGCCTTCGAAGCGGACCTCAGGCGCGTCTTCGGCGGCACCGACGGCCCCCCGCGCCACCCCCTGATGCTGGCTCTGCAGCCCGTGGTGCGCGCCCACGCGCTGACCCCCGAGCCCTTCCTCGGGCTCATCGAAGCCAACCGCCAGGACCAGCGGGTCTCGCGCTACGCCACGTACGGCGACCTCGTCGGCTACTGCGAGCTCTCCGCCAACCCGGTGGGCCGGCTCGTACTCGGCCTCACCGGCACCAGCACCCCCGAGCGGATCCGCCGCTCCGACGCCGTCTGCACCGCCCTGCAGATCGCCGAACACCTCCAGGACGTCACCGAGGACCTCGCCCGGGACCGGATCTACCTCCCGGGCGAGGACATGCGCCGCTTCCACGTGAGCGAGGCCGACCTGAAGGCCCCGTCGGCGGGAGCGTCCGTACGCGCCCTGATCGCCTTCGAAGCCGAACGGGCGCGGGAGCTCCTCGACGAAGGCACGCCGCTCGTGGGCAGTGTCCACGGAAGGCTCCGACTGCTCCTCGCGGGCTTCGTGGGAGGAGGGCGCGCCGCCCTGCGAGCCGTCACCGCCGCCGGCTTCGACGTCCTTCCCGGCCCGCCCAAGCCCACCAAGAGCGGCCTGCTCCGCGAGGTGGCCGCCGTCCTGCGCACAGCGCCGAGAAAGGGGTGAGCCCCACCGTGGAGGGCCCCACACACGCGTCCGCACCGGGCGCGCCCGCTGCGATGTCCGCACCGATTTCCGCGGCCTACAGCTACTGCGAGGCCGTGACCGGCTCGCAGGCGCGCAACTTCGCCTACGGCATCCGTCTACTGCCCGCCGACAAGCGGCAGGCGATGTCCGCGCTGTACGCCTTTTCCCGGCGGGTCGACGACATCGGCGACGGCACACTGCCGCCCGAGGTCAAGACGACCCGGCTGGAGGAGACCCGCACCCTGCTCGGCCGGATCCGCGCCGAGGAGATCGACGAGGACGACACCGACCCGGTCGCGGTCGCCCTCGCACACGCCTCGCGCCGCTTCCCGATCCCGCTCGAAGGGCTCGACGAACTCATCGACGGCGTCCTGATGGACGTCCGCGGCGAAACCTACGAGACCTGGGACGACCTCAAGGTCTACTGCCGCTGCGTGGCCGGAGCCATCGGCCGGCTCTCGCTCGGAGTGTTCGCGGCCCCCCACTCCGGCGGGCTCGACGCACGCGATGCGGAGCGGGCCGGCGAGTACGCCGACACCCTCGGCCTCGCCCTGCAACTCACCAACATCCTGCGGGACGTTCGCGAGGACGCGGGCAACGGACGCACCTACCTGCCCGCCGAGGACCTCGCCAAGTTCGGCTGCTCCGAAGGCTTCAACAGCGAACGGATGTCCCCGGGCGCCGACTTCGCAGGCCTGGTCCACCATGAAGTCCGGCGCGCCCGCGCCCTGTTCGTGGAGGGCTACCGGCTGCTGCCGCTGCTCGACCGGCGCAGCGGCGCCTGCGTCGCGGCCATGGCCGGCATCTACCGGCGCCTCCTCGACCGCATCGAGCGCGAGCCGCAGGCCGTGCTCCGAGGCCGGGTCTCGCTGCCGCCGCACGAGAAGGCGTACGTGGCCGTCCGCGGCCTCTCCGGCCTGGACGCGCGGACCATCTCGCGCCAGCGTGCCAGGAGGCGGCTCTGATGACGGCGGGCCGGCGAACCGTGCCGGCCGGGCGAACGGGAGCAACCCCGGGGCGCCCGGAGGCGTCTGTGGGAGCGACAGAGGAGGACGCATGAGCGCGCACCACGCCGTGGTCGTCGGCGGGGGGCTCGCCGGGGTCACCACCGCGCTGGAACTCGCCGACGCGGGCCTGCGGGTGACCCTGCTGGAGGGCCGGCCCCGCCTCGGCGGCCTGGCGTTCTCCTTCAAGCGCGGCGAGCTGACCGTCGACAACGGCCAGCACGTCTACCTGCGCTGCTGCACCGCCTACCGGTGGTTCCTCGACCGCGTCGAAGGCGCGGACCTGGCACCCCTGCAGGACCGCCTCGACGTACCGGTCCTCGACGTCGCCCACCCCGGCGGCCCCCGGCTCGGCCGGCTGCGCCGCAGCGCCCTGCCCGTGCCGCTGCACCTGGCCGGCTCCCTGGCCCGCTACCCGCACCTCTCCCTCGCCGAACGCGCGTCCGTCGGGCGCGCCGCTCTCGCGCTGCGCCGCCTCGACCCCGCCGACCCGGCGCTCGACGGTCTGGACTTCGGGACCTGGCTCGGCCGGTACGGCCAGTCCCCGCGCACCATCGAGGCGCTGTGGGACCTCATCGGCATCGCCACCCTCAACGCCACCGCCGGGCAGTCCTCGCTGGGCCTGGCCGCCATGGTCTTCAAGACGGGCCTGCTCTCCGAGAACGGCGCGTCCGACATCGGCTGGGCCCGGGTACCGCTCGGCGACCTGCACGACTCCCTCGCCCGCAAGGCCCTGGACGCCGCCGGGGTGCGCACCGAACTGCGCACCCGGGTCACGGACATCACCCGTACGCCGGAAGGCGGTTGGCGGGTGGACACCGAGGGCGAGTCACTCGACGCCGGCACCGTCGTCCTCGCCGTACCGCAGCGCGAGGCGCACGGGCTGCTGCCCGCCGGAGCCCTCGCCGACCCCGACAAACTGCTCGACATCGGCACCGCGCCGATCCTCAACGTGCACGTCGTCTACGACACCAAGGTGCTCAAGCAGCCCTTCTTCGCCGCCCTCGGCTCACCGGTCCAGTGGGTCTTCGACCGTACCGACTCCTCCGGACTCCCCGACGGCGGCCAGTACCTGGCGCTGTCCCAGTCGGCCGCCCACGAGGACATCGACGAACCCGTCTCGGTCCTGCGCGCGAAGTACCTGCCCGAGCTGGAACGGCTGCTGCCCGCCGCCCGCGGAGCCAAGGTGCGCGACTTCTTCGTCACCCGGGAGCGCACCGCGACCTTCGCCCCCACCCCCGGCGTCGGACGGCTGCGGCCCGGAACCCGGACCGACACGCCGGGGCTCTACCTCGCCGGTGCGTGGACCGCGACGGGTTGGCCCGCGACCATGGAGGGCGCCGTCCGCAGCGGACTGAGCGCGGCCCATGCCGCGCTCGCCTCGCTGGGCCGCCACCGCGAACACCCCTTGCAGGAGGCGGTATGACCACCACCGGCAATGTCAGCGCCATGGGCACCACTGGCACCACCGGTACCAACGGCGCAGCATCACGCACCGCAGCACCACGCACCGCAGTACGTACAGGAACCAGAGGAGAGCCAGTGAACCCGGGGAATCCGGCCGTCGAGAACACGGACGCCAGTGCGGGCCCGGCCGGCGGGGAGAAGGCGGACACGCTCGCCCTCCTCGAACGAGGCCGTACGCTCTCGACGCCCGTGCTCCGCGCCGCCGTGGACCGGCTCGCCGCGCCCATGAACACGGTCGCCGCCTACCACTTCGGCTGGATCGACGCCCACGGCAACAAGGCGGACGGCGACGGCGGCAAAGCCGTCCGCCCCGCCCTCGCCCTGCTCTCGGCGGAGGCCGCCGGCGCCACCGCCGAGGTCGGCATCCCGGGAGCCGTCGCGGTCGAGCTCGTCCACAACTTCTCGCTGCTGCACGACGACCTGATGGATGGCGACGAGCAGCGCCGCCACCGCGACACGGTGTGGAAGGTCCACGGACCCGCCCTCGCGATCCTGGTCGGCGACGCCCTGTTCGCCCTGGCCAACGAGGTGCTCCTCGAGCTCGGCACGGTCGAGGCGGGCCGCGCGGCCCGCCGGCTGACCACCGCGAGCCGCAAGCTCATCGACGGCCAGGCCCAGGACATCTCCTACGAGCACCGCGAGAGCGTCAGCGTCGAGGAATGCCTGGAGATGGAGGGCAACAAGACCGGCGCCCTCCTCGCCTGCGCGGTCTCCATCGGCGCCGTGCTCGGCGGCGCGGACGACCGTACGGCCGACAAGCTGGAGGAGTACGGCTACCACCTCGGCCTCGCCTTCCAGGCCGTCGACGACCTCCTCGGCATCTGGGGCGACCCGGAGTCCACCGGCAAGCAGACCTGGAGCGACCTGCGCCAGCGCAAGAAGTCGCTGCCCGTGGTCGCCGCCCTCGCCGCCGGCGGACCGGCCTGCGAGGAACTCGCCGAACTGCTCGCCGCCGACGCCAAGAGCAACGACTTCGAGAACTTCTCCGAGGAGGAGTTCGCGGCCCGCGCGGCGCTGATCGAGGCCGCCGGCGGCCGCCGGTGGACCGCCGACGAGGCGCGCCGCCAGTACGAGATCGCCATCAAGGCCCTCGACGACGTGGACATGGACCAGCGGGTGCGCGACCAGCTCGTGGCGCTCGCCGACTTCGTCGTCGTGCGCAAGAGGTGATCGCCACCCGTACGCGCATATGAATCGCCAGTCGCCGGCCGGTACTGCCTGCCAGTAGTACCGGCCGACGGCGAACCCCAGGACAGCAGAGGACACTGCACGCGAAGGGGAAGCCATGACTGCGACGACCGACGGCGGCGCCAATGCCTGCGGCGCCGACCGCCACGACACCGAGGCCGCCGGGCCGCCGGACCCCGGCCCCGCCCGGCTGCGCGGGGTGCGGGAGACCGTCGACCGGGCGGTCCGGGACCTGCTGGACCGGCAGGACGAGGCCGGCTGGTGGAAGGGCGACCTGGAGACCAACGTCACCATGGACGCCGAGGACCTGCTGCTGCGCCAGTTCCTCGGGATCCGGGACGAGCCCACCACCCGGGCCGCGGCCCAGTTCATCCGCGGAGAGCAGCAGGACGACGGCACCTGGGCCACCTTCCACGGCGGCCCCTGCGACCTGTCCGCCACCATCGAGGCCTACGTGGCCCTGCGCCTCGCCGGAGACGATCCGGGCGCCCCGCACATGGCCCGCGCCTCGGCGTGGATCCGGGCCCACGGGGGACTCGCGGGCGCCCGCGTCTTCACCCGCATCTGGCTGGCGCTGTTCGGCTGGTGGAGCTGGGACCACCTGCCCGAACTCCCGCCCGAACTGCTCTTCCTGCCACCCTGGGTACCGCTGAACATCTACGACTTCGGCTGCTGGGCCCGGCAGACGATCGTCCCGCTCACGGTGGTCTCCGCACTGCGCCCGGTCCGCCCGGCCCCCTTCGCCCTGGACGAGCTGCACACCGACGCGCGGACCCCGTACCCGGCGAAGCGGCTCGCGCCGATGGCCAGTTGGGACGGCGCCTTCCAGCGGATGGACAGGGCGCTGCACGTCTACCGCCGGTTCGCCCCGCGCCGGCTGCGCGCGGCGGCCATGGCGAGCGCCGGCCGCTGGATCGTGGACCGGCAGGAGAACGACGGCTGCTGGGGCGGCATCCAGCCGCCCGCCGTGTACTCCGTCATCGCCCTCCACCTGCTCGGCTACGACCTCCATCACCCGGTGATGCAGGCCGGACTGGAGTCCCTGGACCGGTTCGCCGTGTGGCGCGCGGACGGTGCCCGCATGATCGAGGCCTGCCAGTCCCCGGTGTGGGACACCTGCCTGGCGGCCATCGCGCTGGCCGACGCGGGACTGCGCCCCGACCACCCCGCCCTGGTCAAGGCCGCCGACTGGATGCTCGGCGAGGAGATCGTCCGCAGCGGGGACTGGGCCGTGCGCCGCCCCGGACTGGCCCCGGGCGGCTGGGCGTTCGAGTTCCACAACGACAACTACCCCGATATCGACGACACCGCCGAGGTCGTCCTCGCCCTGCGCCGCGTCAAGCATCCCGACCCGGCGCGTTTGGAGGGCGCCATCGCCCGGGGAGTGTCCTGGAACCTCGGCATGCAGTCGAAGAACGGCGCCTGGGGCGCCTTCGACGCCGACAACACCAGCCCCTATCCCAACAAGCTGCCCTTCTGCGACTTCGGCGAGGTGACCGACCCGCCGTCGGCCGATGTCACCGCCCACGTCGTGGAGATGCTCGCCGTGGAGGGCCGGGCGGGCGACGCGCGCACCCGCCGCGGCATCGCCTGGCTCCTCGCCGAACAGGACCCTAACGGCGGCTGGTTCGGCCGCTGGGGCACCAACTACGTCTACGGCACCGGCTCGGTGGTCCCGGCCCTGACTGCCGCCGGCTTCGCCCGCTCGCACCCCTCGATCCGGCGGGCCGTGCACTGGCTGGAATCCGTACAGAACCAGGACGGGGGATGGGGCGAGGACCAGCGTTCCTACAAGGACCCGTCCTGGGCCGGGAAGGGCGTCTCTACGCCCTCGCAGACGGCGTGGGCGCTGATGGCCCTGCTGTCGGCGGGGGAGCGCGACGCGCGGTCCGTGGAACGGGGGGTCGAGTACCTCGTCTCCACCCAGCACGCGGACGGCACCTGGGACGAGCCGTACTTCACCGGGACCGGCTTCCCCTGGGACTTCTCCATCAACTACCACCTGTACCGGCAGGTCTTCCCGCTCACCGCCCTCGGCCGCTACCTGTACGGAGAACCGTTCGGCCCGGGCGGCCGGTACACGGGTCCGGCAGCCCTCCCGTTCGCGGCCCCGTCCCCCGGGGAGACCGTATGAGCGACGGCCCGGCCGTGGCACCGCCGCCGCTGCTGATCGCCTGCGCGCTGCGCATCGAGCGCACGGCCCTGCGCAGCGGCCGGGACCGGGGCGCGCCCGAGCGGTACGAGGTCCTGCGCACCGGGATGGGCCCCCGCGCGGCCGAACGCGCCGTGGGCCGGAAGCTGGCCGAGCCGGCGCTGCACGGCGCCGCGGTGCTCGCCACCGGATTCTGCGCCGGGCTGCTGCCCGGCATGAGCCCCGGCGACCTGATCGTCGCCGAGGAGACCCGGGACCCGCGCGGCACGGTCGCCTGCGCCGGCAGTGCCCTGCTCGCCGAGGCACTGGCCCGGGCCGTACCCGGCCGGACCGTACACCTCGGCGCACTGACCGGGTCCGACCACGTCGTCCGGGGCCAGGAGCGCGGCCGGCTGCGCGCCGAGGGCGCCATCGGGGTCGACATGGAATCGGCCGCGACCCTCTGGACCGCGACCCGGGGCGGGAGCGCCCCGGGGGGCGCGGACCGCCCGGTTGCGGCCGTCCGGGTGATCGTGGACGCTCCGGAGCATGAGCTCGTCCGTATCGGCACCGTTCGCGGGGGAATATCGGCCTTTCGGGTACTGCGTGCCGTGCTGCCCGCGTTTTATGACTGGCACCGTTCTTTGCTGCTCCCCAGGAGGTGAGCCAGATGGCCATGCCACTGCGACAGACGATCAGGGTCGGGACGTACCTGCTCGAACAGAAGCTCCGCAAGCGCGAGAAGTTCCCGCTGATCGTCGAGCTGGAACCGCTCTACGCGTGCAACCTGGCCTGTGAGGGGTGCGGGAAGATCCAGCACCCGGCCGGGGTGCTCAAGCAGCGCATGCCCGTGGCCCAGGCGGTGGGCGCCGTGCTGGAGTCCGGTGCGCCGATGGTGTCCATCGCGGGCGGTGAGCCCTTGATGCACCCGCAGATCGACGAGATCGTGCGCCAGTTGGTGGCCAAGCGGAAGTACGTATTCCTCTGCACCAACGCCATGCTGCTCCGCAAGAAGATCGAGAAGTTCACGCCCTCCCCCTACTTCGCCTTCGCCGTGCACATCGACGGACTGCGCGAGCGCCACGACGAGTCGGTGGCGAAGGAAGGAGTCTTCGACGAGGCGGTCGCGGCCATCAAGGAGGCGAAGCGGCGTGGATTCCGGGTGACCACCAACTCCACCTTCTTCAACACCGACACCCCGCAGACCATCATCGAGGTGCTCAACTACCTCAATGACGATCTCCAGGTGGACGAGATGATGATCTCGCCGGCCTACGCCTACGAGAAGGCCCCCGACCAGGAGCACTTCCTCGGCGTCGAACAGACCCGCGCACTCTTCAAGAAGGCGTTCGCGGGCGGCAACCGGGGGCGCTGGCGGCTCAACCACTCCCCGCTCTTCCTGGACTTCCTGGAAGGAAAAGCCGATTTCCCCTGCACCGCCTGGGCCATTCCGAACTATTCGCTCTTCGGCTGGCAGCGCCCCTGCTACCTGATGAGCGACGGGTACGTGCCCACGTACCGGGAACTGATCGAGGACACCGACTGGAGCAAGTACGGCCGCGGGAAGGACCCGCGCTGCGCGAACTGCATGGCGCACTGCGGGTACGAGCCCACGGCCGTCCTGGCCACCATGGGTTCGCTGAAGGAGTCGCTGCGGGCGGCCCGCGAGACCGTGGGCGGGAACCGGGGCAAGTCGGCATGAGCGCGGGCCGGGCGGGGGAGGGCGGCCGGGGTTTCGACCTCGGCGCCCTGCTGGCCGAGCGGGGTGGCGAGCGGTACGAACTGCACGCCCGCCACCTCAACCACCAGCTGCCCCGGATGCTGCACACCATCGGCTTCGACAAGGTCTACGAGCGGGCCGAGGGAGCCCACTTCTGGGATGCCGAGGGCAACGACTACCTCGACATGCTGGCCGGCTTCGGAGTGATGGGCCTGGGCCGCCACCACCCGGTGGTCAAACAGGCCCTGCATGACGTGCTCGACGCCCAGCTCGCCGACCTCACCCGCTTCGACTGCCAGCCGCTGCCAGGGCTGCTGGCCGAGAAGCTGCTCGCCCACAGCCCGCACCTGGACCGGGTCTTCTTCGGCAACAGCGGCACCGAGGCCGTGGAGACGGCCCTGAAGTTCGCCCGGTACGCCACCGGGCGGCCCAGGGTCCTCTACTGCGACCACGCCTTCCACGGGCTCACCACGGGCTCGCTCTCGGTCAACGGCGAGAGCGGGTTCCGCGAGGGCTTCGCGCCGCTGCTGCCGGACACCCGGATCGCCCTCGGCGACCTGGCCGCGCTGGAGCGGGAGCTGAAGAAGGGCGACGTGGCGGCCTTCGTCGTGGAGCCGATCCAGGGCAAGGGGGTGCTCGCCGCCCCGCCCGGGTTCCTGCTCGCCGCGCAGGAACTGCTGCACCGGCGGGGAGCACTGCTGATCGCGGACGAGGTGCAGACCGGCCTCGGACGTACCGGCGACTTCTACGCCTACCAGCACGAGGCCGGAGTCGAACCGGACCTGGTGTGCGTGGCCAAGGCCCTCTCCGGGGGGTACGTGCCCGTCGGCGCGACCCTGGGCAAGGACTGGATCTTCAAGAAGGTCTACTCCTCCATGGACCGGGTCCTCGTCCACTCCGCGAGCTTCGGCTCCAACGCCCAGGCGATGGCGGCCGGGCTCGCGGTCCTCTCCGTCATGGAGGACGAAGGGGTAATGGTCAACGCCCGCGCGACGGGCGACCTGCTGCGCGGGCGGCTCGCCGCGCTCGTGGACGAGTACGAACTGCTCCACGAGGTACGGGGCCGCGGGCTGATGATCGGCATCGAGTTCGGCCGGCCGTCCTCGCTGGGGCTGCGGAGCCGCTGGAGCATGCTGCAGGCGGCGCGCAAGGGGCTGTTCGCGCAGATGGTCGTGGTGCCGCTGCTGCAGAAGCACCGGATCCTCACGCAGGTCTCCGGCGACCACCTGGAAGTGATCAAGCTGATCCCGCCGCTGATCGTGGACGAGGCGGACGTCGACCGGTTCGTCGGCGCCTTCCGCGCGGTCATGGACGAGGCGCACGGCGGCTCGCTCATGTGGGACTTCGGCAGGACGCTGGTGAGGCAGGCCGTCGCCAACCGCTGAGCGGTGGCGGCGGGGCGGCCGGCCCGGCAGGCGGCGGCCCGCCTCGTGGGCGTCAGTCCAGGAGCCGGTCGCGGAGCCGGCCGAGGGTCTCGGGGGCGAGCCCGAGGCCCTCGGCGAGGTAGCGATCCACACCGCCCCACTCCTCGTCGATGGTTTCGAGGGCCGCCGACAGGTACGGGGCGCGGGCGTCGAAGAGCGGGGCGAGCAGCTCCGCCACCTCGGGGGCGCGCTCCTCGGGCGTGTCGGTGCCCCGGCGGACCCGGTAGCGGTTGTGCGGGGCGTTCGACTCCAGGTAGTCCGCGATGATCGCCTCCCGCTCGACGCCCAGCGCGAGCAGGGTGACGGCGATCGACACGCCGGCCCGGTCCTTCCCGGCGGCGCAGTGCATGAGGGCCGGGACGCTGTCCTCGGCGAGCGCGTGCACGACCCGGCTGTGCTCGGCGGTACGGGTCCGGATCATCTCCCGGTACGAACGGGACATCCGTGCGGCGCCCTTGCCGTCGCCCAGGATCCCGCGGAGCTGCGCCACGTCCCCGTCGCGGACCATCTTCCAGAACTCCCGGCCGTCGGCCGGATCCGACAGCGGAATGCCGACGTTGCGCACGCCGGGCAGCTCCACGTCCTGGCCCTCCAGCGTGTGGTCGGCGCCGTTGCGGAAGTCGAAGACGGTGTGCAGCCCGAGCGACCCGAGGAATTCTGCGTCGCTTTCGGTGGCATGCGCCAGATGTCCGCTTCGGAACAGTCGTCCTGACTTGACCCTTCGGCCGTCCGTGGTCGGCAACCCGCCCACGTCGCGGAAGTTGCGTACGCCGGTCAGCGCCGGTTCCGTGAACGGGCTCTGGGGTATCTGCTGGGTCACAGGGAGTCCTCCGTGTCGTCCGTGCGGTCGTCGTTGCTCGTGTCCGAATTACGCTACTTCTAGGTAACTTGCCATAGCGAGAGGCGAGATCGGGCATCACCCCGTGAGGCAGATCATACGGTGACCGTGAGTGCCTGATCGACAATGGCGAATTCCCCTGGCGGGGCGGCTGTTGGGGGCGGGGAATGGACGGAGGGTGACCGGAATTCCGTCGGTCCATCATCCCTTCGAATCCATCGGGGAATTCGGGACTTGTTCGGTGCGGCCGGGCTCGATTACCTTCGCGATCGATCCGGATGGACCGCCTAATCCTGCCGCCGTCCGGAAACCGCACCCGACTATTCACGCGCGCGGCAGGAGCGGGGGAACCAGGTAAGCCGCTGTTCCGGAGTTCCTTCGGGATCTTTACAACGGGACAGCTCGGGGTGAAGCCGTGCATGTGCAGTTCACCGGCACACGCACCGCCGGACATCTCCAGTCCGAACCCGACAGCTCACCTCGCAGGCGTCGGAGAGGAATTCGCCATGTCCGGAACGGGTAAGCACCGCCGTCCCAAGTCCCGCTCGATATCCCGCGGATTCGCCGCCGCCGGCACCGGCGGCGCGGCCCTCGCGCTCCCGCTGCTCGGCGCCACCGGCGCCCACGCGGCCGGTGTCCCGGCCGCCGCACCCGCCGCCGCTCCGGTCCAGGCTCCGCGGACCGTGGCCGCCCAGGTCCCGGCCGCGCTCCAGGCCGCGCCCGCCGCCACGCAGGGCGCCCCCGCCACCTACACCGTGGTGCCGGGCGACTACCTCTCCAAGATCGCCGAGCGACAGCACCTCACCGGCGGCTGGGAGCGGCTCTACGCGGACAACCGCGAGGCCGTCGGCTCCGACCCGTCGCTGATCCACCCGGGCCTGAAGCTGACGCTCGACGCGCGGGGTTCGGCCCCCGCCGCGGCCGCGGAGTCCGCGCCGGCCGAGGCGCCGAAGTCCGCCAAGAAGTCCGCTTCCTCCGATTCTTCCTCTTCCGGCGATTCGTCGGATTCCGGGGACTCCGCCGATTCCTCGGATGACGAGGCCGCCGCTCCGGCCGCGCGCGCCCCCAAGGCGCCCGCCAAGCAGCAGAACACCGCCACGTCGTCCGGCTTCGTCGCCCCGGTCGGCGGCGGCACCTCCACCGCCTACAAGCTCGCCGGTTCCATGTGGTCCAGCGGCTACCACACCGGTGTGGACTTCTCCGCGAGCACCGGCACCACCGTCAGGGCGGTCGGCGCCGGCACCGTGGTCTCCGCCGGCTGGGGCGGCGCGTACGGCAACGAGGTCGTCATCCGGCACGCCGACGGCAAGTACAGCCAGTACGCGCACTTCTCCCAGCTCTCGGTCTCCACGGGCCAGAGCGTCACCGCCGGGCAGAGCCTCGGCCTCTCCGGCGCCACGGGCAACGTGACCGGCCCGCACCTGCACTTCGAGATCCGGACCGGGCCCTCGTACGGCTCGGACATCGACCCGCTGGCCTACCTCCGGTCCAAGGGCGTCAGCATCTGAGGCAGTGTCGGACGTGCGGGTTAGGCTGCACGTTTCGACAGGGGACGGGACGGTCGCGGCATGAAGATCACCGCAAAGGAGCTCAACCGCTCAACCCTCGCGCGGCAGTTGCTGCTGCGGCGCGAGGCCTTGGGCGTCGGTGACGCTGTCCGCCGGGTGGTCGCCCTCCAGGCGCAGCACGCGGCCTCGCCCTACGTCGCCCTGTGGAACCGGATCGCCGGCTTCGACCCCGCCGGCCTCGACGCCGCCTTCGCGGGCCGGGAGGTCGTCAAGTCGACGCTGATGCGGCTCACCCTGCACGCCGTGCACGCGCAGGACTACCGGCCCTTCCGGGAGGCCGTCCAGCCGTCCGTACGGGCCGCCCGGCTCGGGACCCGTTTCACGGTGTCGGGGTTGACGGCCGAGGACGCCGACGTCCTCGTGCCGGAGCTGCTGGACTTCGCCGACCGGCCCCGTACGACCGCGGAGTGCGAGGCCTGGCTCGGACACCGGCTGGGAGCGGCGCCGCAGCCCGGAGCATGGTGGGGGCTGCGGCAGTACGCGCCGCTGCTGCACGCGCCGACCGCGGCGCCGTGGTCGTTCGGCGAGCGTCCGTCCTACGTCGCGCCGCCGAACCGGCCGCGGACGGTACCGGCCGACCCGGAGGTGTCGCAGGAGTCCCTCAGGACGCTGGTCCTGCGCTACCTGGAGGGGTTCGGGCCGGCCTCGGTGGCGGACGCGGCCCAGTTCTCCATGGTCCAGCGGGCCAGGATCCGCGAGGCGCTGCGGGCACTGGAGCTCGCCGGGAAGCTCGAGAGGCTGACGGGGCCGGACGGCGAGGAGCTGTTCGACGTCCAGGGAGCACCGCGCCCGCCGGAGGAAACACCGGCCCCGCCCCGGCTGATGGCCATGTGGGACAGCGTCCTGCTCGCCTACGCCGACCGGAGCCGCGTGGTCCCGCCGCAGTACCGCAGGCTCGTCGCCCGGATGAACGGCGACACGCTGGCGACCCTGCTGGTCGACGGCCAGGTGGCCGGGGTGTGGCGGCCTGCCGGGGCCGGGATCGAGGCGACCGCCTTCCACCCCCTGCCGGACGAGGTCTGGGAGGAGCTCGCCGGCGAGGCCCGTTCGCTGACGGCCTTCCTCGCCGACCGCGAACCGGAGGTCTACCGGCGGTACGGCCACTGGTGGAGCAAACTACCGAGCGCCGAGACCCGGCTGCTCGTCTGAGCCGTGGGGCCGGGACCGGAGGGGGGTCGCGGCCCCACCCACGTTATTCCCCGCCCGGCGGGTGGTGAAGATCACGGTCCGTGAACCCCTGGCTACGGTCGCGTAGGTCATGATCCGCGGTGAAGTATGGGTTCCCGTGGCAGCGACGACGACATCCAAGACCAAGACCATTGGCTCGTACGCGGCGCTCGGGGACAGTTTCACCGAGGGCGTGGGGGACCCGGGACCCGGGGGTGCGTTCCTCGGCTGGGCGGACCGGCTGGCCGTCCTGCTGGCCGACGAGCGCGAGGCGCACGAAGAGGCGGGCGAGTCCGGCGAGTCCGGCGGATTGCGCTACGCGAACCTGGCCGTACGCGGCCGGCTGCTGGACCAGATCGTGGCCGAGCAGGTCCCCCGGGCCAAGGAGCTCGCGCCGGACCTGGTGACCTTCTGCGCGGGCGGCAACGACATCATCCGGCCCGGCAGCGATCCGGACGACGTGGCCGAACGGTACGAGGCGGCCGTGCGCGACCTCGCCGGATCCGTCGGCCTGGTCGTGATCACCACCGGCTTCGACACGCGGGACATGCCGGTCCTCAAGCACATGCGAGGCAAGATCGCGACGTTCAGCGCGCACGTCCGGTCGATCGCCGACCGGTACGAGTGCCCCGTACTCGACCTCTGGTCACTGAAATCCGTACAGGACCGGCGGGCCTGGGACGCCGACCGGCTGCACCTCTCGCCCGAGGGGCACACCCGGGTCGCCCTGCGCGCCGCCCAGGTGCTCGGCCTCGACACTCCGGCCGATCCGGACCAGCCGTGGCCGCCGACGCGGCCGCGCGGCTCGGTGGACACCACCCGGGACAACATCCAGTGGGCGCGCGAGCACCTGGTGCCGTGGATCGGACGGCGCCTGCGCGGGGAGTCCTCCGGGGACCACATGGAGGCGAAGCGGCCGGACCTGCTGCCGCTGTAGAGGTGGTTCGGGGGCGGGCGGGGAGGGAGCCGGGGCGCGTTCGCGGGCACGTAGCGGAATCCTTGGGGATTGTCACGCGTTGGGATGGTGGTAACCATGAGAACGCCCTGCTCGCACCCCCCACACTGGAGGCGCCTTGACCGGCTCCCGTCCCTTGCGTCCACGGCTGCGCGCGCTGCGGCCCGAAGCCTTCGGCGCGGACCCGTCCGGTGCCCGGCTGGAGCGGATCCGGCGTTCGCCGAACTTCGCCGACGGAGTCTTCCAGAACCCGGCCGGGACCCGGACCAGACCCTCCGGATCCATGGCGGAGTTCGCCAAGATCTACTTCCACAAGGAGCAGCGGCTCCGGCGTAGCCCCGGTGCCCCGATCCCGGTCTATCCGACGACCCTGGCCGAGCTGTCGAAGCCCCCGGCCAGTGGCCTGCGGGTGACCTGGATGGGCCACTCCAGCGTGCTCGCCGAGATCGACGGGCGCCGGGTGCTCTTCGATCCCGTCTGGGGCGACCGGTGCTCCCCCTTCCCCTTTGCCGGACCCAAACGGCTGCACCCGGTGCCCGTACCCCTGGCCGCGCTCGGCGAAGTGGACGTGGTGGTGATCTCGCACGACCACTACGACCATCTCGACCTGCCGACGATCAAGGCCCTGGCCGGTACCGACACGGTCTTCGCCGTTCCGCTGGGCGTCGGCGCGCACCTGGAGCGCTGGGGCGTCCCGGCCGACCGGCTGCGCGAGCTCGACTGGAACGAGACCACCGAGATCGCCGGACTCGCGCTCACCGCCACCCCCGCCCAGCACTTCTGCGGGCGCGGACTGCGCAACCAGCAGTTCACCCTGTGGGCGTCCTGGGTCGTGGCGGGCGACACGCACCGGATCTACCACAGCGGGGACACCGGCTACTTCCCCGGCTTCAAGGAGATCGGCGCGGCGCACGGGCCCTTCGACGCCACGATGATCCAGATCGGGGCGTACTCGGAGTTCTGGACGGACATCCACATGACGCCCGAGGAAGGCGTGCGCGCCCACCTCGACCTGCAGGGCGGTACCCCGAGCGGCACGATGCTGCCGATCCACTGGGGCACCTTCAACCTGGCCCCGCACCCCTGGGACGAGCCGGGAGAGGGCACCGTCGCCGCCGCCGAGGGGGCCGGGGCGGCGATCGCCCTGCCCGTGCCGGGGCAGCCGTTCGAGCCGGGCGCCGCCGACGCGCCGAGCGCACCGTGGTGGCGGCCCTTCGTGGCCGCGGGCTCACCCCCGCCGCCGGTGACCGCTGCCAGGACCGCCGCGGCCGAGCGGCCGGAACCCGTCACCCATGAGGAGCCGGAGGCCGTCGGCTCCTAGGGCCGCGCCGGGCAGCCCACCCTCCCCGCCCCTCCGGCCCGCCGCCGGTGGGGCGGGTGAGTGGCGCGGGGGCGGCGGGGGCGGCCGGGGGCGGCGCGAACCGGCAAGGCGCCGGGGCGTGCGCGCTCCCGGCGTATTCGGGCTGTCGTACGAGCGCTCCATCGGGAGCGGGAAGCACCAGGGCGAAGTTCCCCAACTGGCCGCCCCGGGACGGAGCGTGCGGTCTAGCGTGGGTATCCGGTGATCAACACCGGATCCCGGGACGCCCGGGGGCCGGGCCCCACATACCGAGGACGCCGATGTCCGGACTCCGCGCCGCCCGCCACTCCCCGTCGAGACATGCCGTCACCGGTCCCAGTCGGCAGATACGGCCCCAGCTGATGCGCGCCGCGCTGCTGCCCACGCTCGCCGCGGGGCTCAGCGGCGCCGCCGCGGTCATCTTCACGCTCCAGCTCGGTGGCGGCGAGGGCTCCCGCGACCCCCGGCTGTGGCCGGTGCTCAGCGGTTGCTCCCTGCTCTTCGCGGCCGCCCTCGCGGCCGCCCTGCTCGGGGCCCAGCGCTCAGCAAAGACCGTGCGCGACCGCTGCGAGGCACTGCGCCGCTCCAGCGTCCGCGGACGCCAGGAGCTGCGCACCACCGCAGACCGGCTGGAACGCGGTGAGCTGCCCGCCCGCCCCGTGCGCGGCGGGCCGGACACACCGCCCTTCGGTCCCGAGACGGCGGCGGTGGACGAGTTCTGGCTGCTCTCCCAGGAGCTTCGCGGTGCCCGCGAACAGGCCCATGCGACCCTGATCGGGGTCGGCGCCCCCGTCACGCCCTCCGACAGCGACCGCAAGGTCGAGGTCTTCGTCAACCTCGCGCGCCGCCTCCAGTCCCTCGTACACCGCGAGATCTCGCTGCTGGACGACCTGGAGGACACGGTCGAGGACCCGGACCTGCTCAGGGAGCTCTTCCACGTCGACCACCTCGCCACTCGGATCCGGCGCCACGCGGAGAACCTCGCGGTGCTCGGCGGAGCCGCCTCGCGCCGTCAGTGGACCCGGCCGGTCGACCTGAGCGAGGTACTGCGCTCCTCGGTCGCGGAGGTCGAGCAGTACACCCGGGTCAAGGTGGTGCCCCCCGCGGGCGGCTCCGTACGCGGACACGCCGTCGCCGACGTCGTGCACCTGCTGGCCGAACTCGTCGAGAACGCCACGGTGTTCTCCGCCCCCGGCACCGATGTCGTGGTGCGCGCGGAGCGGGTCACCGCCGGGATCGCGGTCGAGGTGGAGGACCGGGGCCTCGGCATGCCGGCCGAGGAAGCGCACCGGATGAACGCCCTGCTCGGCGACCCGGACCAGATCAGCGTCCGGCAGCTGTTGGCCGACGGGCGGATCGGCCTGTTCGTCGTCTCGGCGCTGGCCCGCCGGCACGGGATCGCCGTCGAGCTCAAGTCGAACATCTACGGCGGCGTGCTCGCCGTACTGGTCCTGCCCCAGGAGCTGTTGGGGGCGGAGGCGCCGAGCGCGGCCGGCTCCCTGGGCGGCTCCCGGTCCACCTCCTGGGGGACCGGCGAGGGGGCGGGCGCTCCACGGCTGGAGCCGGCGCGGGTGAGCCTGCCCGGGCCGGAGCCCTCCGGCGCCCCGCCGGTGCCGCCGGGCCGGGACGTCGGCGTACCGGGCACGGTGTCCCGTACGGCGCCGGCGGCCCGGGAGACATTGGTCGCGGTACCGGCCGTCACCGGACTGTCGGTCACGGCGCCGGTGGCCCCGGAGCCGGCGGTCACGGTCGCGGCGCCCGCGTTCGCGGCGCCGGCCGGGAGCGTGGTGGCGCCGGTCGCGCCGCCGCTGACCGTACCGGCCGCCCGGGACGGCGGAGAACGGCCGCCACTCCCCCGGCGGCGGGCCCAGGAACACCTCGCGCCCCAACTGCGCGAGGCCCCCGTACCCCGGCCAGTCGGAGCCGCAAGCGCGGAGCGGCCCGTGCACGACCCCGGCCTGATGGCCGCCTTCCAACGGGGCTTCGGCCTCGCCCAGTCGGAGCACCAGACGTGACCCCGGCCTCTCACCCGACAGCGAAGGAGCACACCCCCATGGGCGGCGAAGTGGCGATCACGACCAGTAGGCTCTCGGACCTCGACTGGCTGCTCGGCGGCCTGGTCCAGCGGGTTCCGTACACGCGCAGCGCGGTCCTGCTGACCGCCGACGGACTCGTCACCTGTGTGCACGGACTCGACGCCGACAGCGCCGACCACCTGGCGGCCCTGGCGTCCGGGCTGTACGCGCTGGGCCGCAGCGCGGGGTCCCGGTTCGCGGAGGGCGCCGAGGTCCGGCAGGTGGTGGTCGAGCTCGACACCGCTCTCGTCTTCGTCTCGGCGGCCGGATCCGGCACCTGTCTGGCCGTACTGGCGGACCGGGAGGCCGACGCGGGCGTCCTCGGCTACGAGATGGCCATGCTGGTCAAGAGCGTTCGCCCGTACCTGGCGGCCCCGCCGAGGCGGCCCGCCGCCGACGTGGAGCGATGAGGGCCCGCGCCGGGGGGACAACGGCACCGGGGGGAGTGCGTGACGCGCCGTGGCTGGACGATTCGGCGGGCCGGGTGATCCGTCCGTACACGGCGAGCGGCGGGCGGACGCGACCGTCCGTAGCCCTCGACCTGCTGTCGCTGGTGACGGCGACCGGAGTGCGCCCGCGCGCACCGCTCGGCGCCGAACACGCCCTCGCGCTCAGGCTGTGCGCGGGCTCGGCGGCCGTCACCGTCGCCGAGGTGGCCGGACACCTGAGGCTGCCGGCGGTGGTGGTCAAGGTCGTCCTCGGCGACCTCATGGGACACGGGGCCGTGACGGTGCGGGCGCCGTGCTTCCCGACCGGCGGCTCCTTCGCCGACGACGACCAGTCCCTGCTCCGGGCGGTGCTCGATGGCCTGCGCAAACGGCTCTGATCCGGCCGTCCGCGAATCCTCCGCGACCTTGAAGATCCTGGTCGCGGGCGGGTTCGGGGCGGGCAAGACCACCTTCGTCGGCGCGGTGAGCGAGATCGAACCGCTGAGCACGGAGGAGCTGCTGAGCGGGCTGAGCGAGGCCGCCGACCCGCTGGACGGGGTCGAGGCGAAGACGACCACGACCGTGGCACTGGACTTCGGCCGGATCACCCTGGACGAGCGGCACGTGCTCTACCTCTTCGGTACTCCGGGCCAGCAGCGCTTCTGGTTCCTCTGGGAGGAGTTGTGCACCGGGGCGCTGGGGGCGGTGGTGCTCGCCGACACGCGCCGCCTCGCCGACTGCTTCCCCGCCGTGGACTTCTTCGAGCGGCGGGGGATCGGCTTCATCGTCGCCGTCAACGAGTTCGACGACGGCCACCGCTACGCCGCCGACGAGGTGCGGGACGCCATGGGGCTCGGGCCGGAGGTGCCCGTCGTGCGCTGCGACGCCCGCCTGCCGAGCTCCGGAACGGGGGCGCTGGCAGCCCTGGTCCACCACTTGCTCGACACGAAGTACCCGTAGAACCCGTAGCACCCGAAGTGCACGAGGTCCGCGAATCGCGCGGAGTGACGTGATGTGGGGGAGACTCGATGACCTACTACGAATCGACCGGGCACCTGCTGCTCACACCGGTGGACCGGGAGGCGCCCGCGCGCGTGCTGAGACTGCGCGAACTGGGCCTGGGGGAGCGGGTGGACGCTGAGCTGGACGCGTTCGCACGGCGGGTCGCGGACGCACTCGACGCTCCGTACACGGGTGTCAACTTCATCAGCGAGGAACGGCAGTTCTTCGCCGGCCTGCACCACACGGCCGACGCCCCGTCGAGCGGCTATCCGGCGCGGACGCTGCCCCGGGACCACGGGTACTGCCCGCACGTGGTGGTACGGCGGCGCGCGCTGGTGCTGGAGGACGTACGGGACTTCGCGCGCTTCGCGGGCAACGCCGTCGTGGACGAGAGCGGTGTGCGCTCGTACGCGGGCGCCCCGCTGACGGACCGGCGCGGGATCGTCCTGGGGACGGTGTGCGCGGTGGACGTGGTGCCGAGGCGGTGGGGACTGGCGGGGCTCGCGACGCTGAAGGCGCTGGCGGCGGAGCTGGTGGAACTGGTGCACGCGCGCGAGGACCTAACGGCCCGCGGGTGAATGTCAGTGCCCGGGGCTACGGTCGAAGACGAGGCACCACCGTGTCCGGCGCGGACCGGAGCGGACCGGAGCGGAGCGCACTGGAGAGGAGTCGGGGGATGGCCACGACGGCGGAGGACGTCCGGCAGATCGCGCTGTCGCTCCCGGACAGCAGCGAGAAGCTCGCCTGGGGCATGCCGACCTTCAGGGTCGGCGGAGCGAACGGGAAGAACGGGAAGATCTTCGCGGCGCTCGCCGACGACGACACCTCCATCGGGGTGAAGTGCCCCAAGGAGGACCGCGACGAACTGATCGCGGCGGAACCGGAGAAGTTCTTCATACGGCCGGGCCACGACGACAACTACGCGTGGCTCCGGGTCCGGCTGGCGGCGGTCGAGGGCGCGGCGGAGCTGCGCTCGATCCTGACCGACTCCTGGTGCCAGGCGGCCCCCAAGCGGCTGGCCGCGGCCCACCCGGAGCTGGCCGGCCCCGGGTGGAGCGGGCGGGTCACCGAGGGGTGAAGGCGGCGATCCGGGCACGCAGGGCAGCAGGGTCGAGCCGGTGCGCCGCCGTGTGCTCGTCGATCGTGCCGTAGCGGCGCAGCTCGGCGCGGCCGACACCCAGACCGAGCACCCGGTGCGGGAGAGGTTCGAGTGCGTCGTTGGCGGCGGCGGTGGAGGTCCCGGCGAGGTAGGGCTCGACCAGCACCACGTCGGCCGGGCCGTGCCCCACCGCGGCGCGCAGTGCCGCGTCGTCGAAGGGCCGCACGGTCGGCGCGTACAACACGCTCACGTCCATGCCCTCGGTCGCGTCGAGGACGTTGTCGAGCAGGGGCCCGACGGCGACGACGACGCCCGTACGTCCCTCGCGTACGGTCTGGAAGCCCAGGCCGGTGACGGGGCGGGCCGCCGTGTTCGACTGCGCGGAGAGCCGGACGTAGACCTTGTCGTTCCCGGCGGCGTAGGCCTGGCGCAGCAGCGCCTCGGCTTCGTCCGGATGGCCCGGGACGTGCACGGTCCAGCCGTCCAGGGTGTCCAGCAGAGCCACGTCGCCGGGCGCCATGTGGGTGAATCCGCCGGTCGGCCAGTCGTAGCTCGCGCTGGCGCTGACGAGTACACCGCCTGTGCCCTGGTGCCCGAAGTCGAGCTTGACCTGCTCGAAGGGCCGCTCCACGAGGAAGCTGGCGAAGGTGTGCACGACGGGCCGCAGCCCGGTGAGTGCGAGCCCGCCGCCCACGCCGATCAGCAGCTGCTCCCGGATGCCGACGTTGATCACCCGGTCCGGATGCCGGTCCTGGGCCGGCCGGAAGCCGTCCATGGTGATCTCGGCCAGCACGAGGGCCAGCCGGGAATCCTCGTCGAGTGCCCGCGCTGTGACCGAAACGAACCGTTCGCGCATGGTGTCCATGTCTCCCCCTCGAACTCGTGTGAACTCGTGTGAACTCGTTCGAACCCGCAGAGCTGCTTCGCTCCGCTACCGCTTCTTCTCCACCCGCGCGACCACGGCGAGCGGACGCCCCGGATGAGGCGCGGTGTACGCCGCGTGCAGCGCCGCATGGTCCCGGCCGTCCACCGTCACGGCCGACCAGCCGGCCGCCTCGAAACGCGAGGCGATGCCACCCCGCCAGCCGTGGGTCGCGGAGTCGTTGTCGATCACGATCGTGTGCAACCGCTCCAGACCGGCCGAGCCGGCGTACGCGATCGCCTCGTGGTTGCTCCCCTCGTCCAGTTCGGCGTCCCCGATCAGCACCCACACGTCCGCGTCGGCGAGCCCCTGGGCCCGCAGTCCGAGCGTGCTCCCGACGGCGAGGGGCAGCCCGTGCCCGAGCGAGCCGCTGCCGATCTCCACGCCGGGGATCAGCGTGCGGTCCGGGTGGTGCCCGAGGGGCGAGTCGTACGCGCCGAACCCGCTGAGCCAGTCGACGGGGAAGAACCCCTTGGCGGCGAGCACGGCGTAGTAGGCCATCGGCCCGTGCCCCTTCGACAGCAGGAACCTGTCCCGCCCCGGATCCTCGGCGGTGCCGGGCCCGACCCGCAGGATCCGGTCGTAGAGCACCCAGAGGGCGTCGAGCGTGGAGGTCGCGGCGGGACCGTGCTTCTCGGCCCCGGTCATGAGGGCGATGAGCGCGCCCAGGTCCTCGTAGCGGAATCCGGTGTCCGCGGCTGCTGTCTGTGTCATGCATCGATCGTGCAACCTCAAGTCCGGTTGAGGTCAAGGACCGTCTCGCGCCGCCGCGGTCAAGAGAGGTGTGCACGACCACCTCCAGAAGTGCGGTATTGTTCTCCTGCACGTTCAACCCGGGAAAACCCCAGGTCAACGGGCATCGGGACGTGGCGCAGCTTGGTAGCGCACTTGACTGGGGGTCAAGGGGTCGCAGGTTCAAATCCTGTCGTCCCGACTTTTCGAAGTCGCAGATCAGGGGCTGTTTCAGAGCAATCTGAAACAGCCCCTTGGTCGTTTTTAGGGACCAATATGGGACGGCCGCGAAGAGCGCATCCCGGCCGCAGCCGTCACCGACGCCTCCGGCATGGTCGACCCTGAGCGCGGCGCGGGTGCTGAGAGGCCGCGAACGCGCAGGCCGGCCACCAGGCGGGCAGCGTAGTCGGCGGCGGTGGCCCGGTAGTTGGTGATCGGGAAGTTGACGCCGCTGTTGTCGCCGACGGTGGAGAAGGCGAGGGCGGGGACGCCCTCCTCGACGGCGGCCAGGGCGGCGCCGACGGGCGCCCGAGTCGTTCACCTGCGCGCTGACGTTGGGACCGGAGTTGATGCCGGTGACCACCAGGCCGAGGCCCTGGGCCCAGCCGGCCTTGGCCGTCAGGGCGGCCCGCAGCGCAAGCCTGACGGTGTCGACGGGGGTGACGCTCGGGCTGTCCGTGCCGCGCGGACGCCTCGGACAGCCCGAGCGCGCGCACCTTTCCTGACTCGACGAGTCCGGCCGTCGCTCCGACGCGAGAGCGGCGGTGTCGAAGGGGGGACGCCCTCCCCCCGGGCCGTCCGCGGCAGGTGCTCGGCGGCCTGCGGCGTGGGCGCCGCACCCTAGGCGTGGCTGAGGTTCATGCGGCCCAGGCCGATCGCCGGGGCCTCGAACGCGGACCGAGTCGGCGCGGCGCGCGGCTCGGGGCCGGCCTTCGGCGCCTCGGTCACGAGGCCGAGGCGGCGTCGAGCTGTTCCTCGAGGGCGGCCAGCGTCCGGTAGCAGGCCATCACCTGGGCGATGGAGGAGTTCGGTTCGCGGCCCTCGCGGATGGCGGCGACGAACTCGCGGTCCTGCAGTTCGATGCCGTCCATCGAGACGTCGATCCCGCTCACGTCGATCGGCTCGTCCTTGCCGGTGGCCAGGTCGTCGTATCGCGCGATGTAGGTGCCGTTGTCGCCGATGTAGCGGAAGACCGTGCCGAGCGGCCCGTCGTTGTTGAACGACAGCGACAGGGTGCAGATGGCGCCGTTCTCCGCGCGCAGCTGGATCGACATGTCCATGGCGATGTCGAGGTCGGGGTGGATCGGGCCCTGGATCGCGTTGGCCTGCACGATCGGCGAGCCGGTCTGGTGGGCGAAGAGGTCGACGGTGTGCGCGGCGTGGTGCCACAGCAGGTGGTCGGTCCAAGAGCGTGGCCGACCGAGGGCGTTGACGTTGGTGCGGCGGAAGAAGTAGGTCTGCACATCCATCTGCTGGATGCGGTACTCCCCGGCCCGGATCTGCTGACGCACCCACTGGTGGCTTGGGTTGAAGCGCCGCGTGTGCCCCACCATCGCAACGAGGCCGGTGCGCTGCTGTGCCGCCAGGCACGCCTCGGCGTCGCCGAGCGAGGAAGCCAGCGGGATCTCGACCTGGACGTGCTTGCCCGCCTCCAGGCAGGCCAGCGTCTGCGCGGCGTGCATCTGCGTGGGCGTGGCGAGGATGACGGCGTCGATGTCGTCCATCGCCAGCACCTCCTCCAAGGTCGCGACGCCGCGGCCGGTGCCCTGCTCCTCCGCGAACCTCCGGGCGCTGTCGAGGGTGCTGCTCACCACGGCGGCAACCTCGACGCCTTCGATCCGCTTGAGGGCGGCCGCGTGCTTGGCGCCGAAGGCACCGCCCCCGACCAGGGCGATCCGGACGGTCTGCTCGTCAGTCATGTCACTCCTTAACGGCGGGCGCCTCGGCCCGCGGGTGGTTCTCGAGGATCAGGTGGCCGACGGCGGTGTTGGACGCCGGCACGTGGTAGAAGCGGTGCTTGACCTCGACCTGCCCGGAGTCGTCGAGGTCGCTCATCGCCCCGCGGGCGATCAGCCACATGACCAGCTCGATGCCCTCCGAGCCCGCCTCCTCGACGTACTCCAGGTGCGGCACCTGCGACAGGGCGACCGGATCCTCGACCAGCCGGTCCAGGAAGGCGTTGTCCCACTCCCGGTTGATGAGGCCGGCGCGGGGGCCCTGCAACTGGTGGCTCATACCGCCGGTGCCCCACACCTGGACCTTCAACGGCTTGTCGTAGGACTCGATCGCCCTGCGCAGCGCCTGGCCGAGCTTGAAGCACCTGGCGCCCGAGGGCACGGGGTACTGCACCACGTTGACGTGGAACGGGATCACCTTGCACGGCCACTTCTCGACGTCCCCGAACATCAGCGACAGCGGTACGGTCAGGCCGTGGTCCACGACCATCTCGTTGACGAGGGTGAGGTCGAAGTCGTCCCTGATGAGCGAGTGCGCGATGTGTGCGGCCAGCTCCGGGTCGCCCTCGATGCCGGGGACGGGCCGGGGCCCGTAGCCCTCGTCAGCGGTGTCGTAGGCCGCGCCGGTGCCGAGCACGAAGGTCGGGATCATCGACAGGTCGAACGCGGTGGCGTGGTCGTTGTAGACCAGGAAGACCACGTCGGGGACGTTCTCGCGCTCCCACCGCTTGGAGAACTCGTAGCCCTCGAAGACCGGCCTCCAGTAGGGCTCGTCGGTCTTGTGGTGGTCCATCGCCGCGCCGATCGCCGGCACGTGCGAGGTGAACACCGCGCCGGTGATCGTGGCGTGCTCGGCCGACGGTTCCGGGGCGGCGTGTGCCGCCTCCAGGACGGCGCGGTCTATCCGGTTGCCCTCGACGGAGCGGCCCCCGCCGACCATCATGTCCCGGTACTCCTGCTCGGTCATGCCGGTCATGGAGCCCGCCATCTGCTGGAACGACAGTCCCAGCGCCGCACCCCACTTGGCGAGGAAGTAGATATTGCCGCCCTCGCGCATCGCGGCGTTGAGGTCGCGGTCGAGAAGCGCCTGCTTCTGCTCCTCCCGCAGCGGCCACGCGTCGAGGTAGGCGCGCTCGTCGGCGAGGTAGCTCTCACGATTGTCCACCGTCATCAGCGACATGCAGAACTGGTTGAGGTGGTAACCCCTGGCGGACTGCTCGGCGTCGAAGAGGGTCGTCCCCGGCACCAGCTTGTAGGTCTTGTCCAGCGACACTGCGGGAGCTCCAATCGTGCGGTGGTCAGTCGGCGTCCGGCCAGTACAGGCGCATCGGGTTGTCCACGAGGAGCTTGTGCTGAAGCCGCGGCGTCGGTGCGATGTGCGGGATGAAGTCGACGAGCAGACCGTCGTCGGGCACGTGGTCGGTGAGATTCGGATGCGGCCAGTCGGTGCCCCACAGCACCCGGTCCGGGAACTCCTCGACCACGCGCCGGGCGAACGGGACGACGTCACGGTAGGCGTTTTGCTGCCCGTCGAGGGCCGGCGGGCCAGCCGCCGACAGTCGCTCCGGGCAGGTCACCTTGCACCAGATGTCCGGCCTCGCCCGCATGAAGTCCAGGAACGCCTCGAACTCCGGACCGTACGGGTCCTTGGCGACATCGGGCCGGCCCATGTGGTCGACGACCAACGGCACCGGGACCGAGAGCAGGAAGTCGCGCAGCCCGGCAAGGTCGGCTGCCTCGAAGTAGACGACGACGTGCCAGCCGTACGGCGCGATCCGCTCGACGACGTCCCACAGGTCCTGCCGCGGCGCCGCGTCCACGAGCCGCTTGACGAAGTTGAACCGCACGCCGCGAACGCCGGCCTCGTGCAGTTCCCGCACCTGCGCGTCCGAGACCCCGGACCGAAGCGTCGCGACGCCGCGGGCCAGGCCCTGCGAGTCCCGCAGGGCGTCGACCAAGGCGCTGTTGTCGGCGCCGTGGCAGGTTGCCTGGACCACGACGTTGCGGGCGAAGCCCAGGTGGTCGCGCAGCTCGAAGAGCTGGTCCTTGGACGCGTCGCAGGGGGTGTACTTCCGCTCGGGTGCGAACGGGAACTCCGCCCCCGGGCCGAAGACGTGGCAGTGCGCGTCGACGGCGCCTCCGGGCAGCCGGAACCGCGGCCGGCTCGGACCGGTGTACCAGTCGAGCCACTCGGGGTCTTTCTCGAACATGGTCGTCCTCCTCAGTCCTCGTAGCGCAGCCCACGCTCGGCCAGCGGGCCGCGCATGCCGTACAGGTCCAGGCCGAGCTCGCCCGCGCGGAACCGCGCACGCTTGCCCGCCTCGCCGGCCTCGCGCGCGGCCGACGCCGCGGCGACCTCGGCGGCCCGCTCACGCGGCACCACGACCACGCCGTCGCCGTCGGCCACGACGACGTCGCCGGGCCTGACCAGGGCGTTGGCGCAGACCACCGGCACGTTGACCGAGCCGAGCGTGGCCTTGACCGTGCCCTTGGCGTTGACCGCCCGTGCGAACACCGGGAAGTCCATCTCCGCCAGGTCGGCCACGTCGCGCACACCGCCGTCGATGACCAGGCCCTGGCCTCCCCGGGAGCGGAACGAGGTGGCGAGCAGGTCGCCGAAGAAGCCGTCCTCGGTCTCGGTCGTGCAGGCCGCGACCACGACGTCGCCCTCCCGGATCTGCTCGGCGGCGACGTGGAGCATCCAGTTGTCGCCGGGCTGCAGCAGCACGGTCACCGCGGTGCCGCACAGGCGGGCCTTCGGGTAGACCGGGCGCAGGTAAGGGCGCATCAGCCCCACTCGGCCCATGGCCTCGTGGATGGTCGCCACGCCGAACGCCGACAGCGCGGCGACGGCCTCGGGATCGGCGCGGTCGATCGACGTGTGGACTACACCGATCTCGGTGTGCTCCATGGGTTCTTCTCCTGGGGTCAGTAGCCGGCTGCGGCGAGGCGGCCGGCGAGTCGGGGGTAGACGCGCAGGGCGTTGCCGGAGTAGACGGCGGCCCGCTCCTCGTCGGAGAGGTGTGTGGTGTCCTCGACGTACCGCTTCGTGTCGTCGAAGTGGTGGCCGGTGCGCGGATCGAGGTCGCGGACCGCGCCGATCATTTCGCTGGCGAACAGGACGGACCGGCTGGGGATCACCCGGGTGAGCAGGTCGATGCCGGGCTGGTGGTAGACGCAGGTGTCGAAGAAGACGTTGTCCAGGAGCGACTCGGGATCCGGCTTGCCCAGCGCCATCGCCAGGCCACGGAACCGGCCCCAGTGGTAGGGCACCGCGCCGCCGCCGTGCGGGATCACGAACCGCAGCGTCGGGAAGTCGGCGAACAGGTCGCCCTGGATCAGCTGCATGAACGCCGTGGTATCGGCGTTGAGGTAGTGGGCACCGGTGGTGTGGAAGGCCGGGTTGCAGGACGTGCTGACGTGGATCATGGCGGGGATGTCGTACTCGGCCATCGCCTCGTAGACCGGGTACCAGCTGCGGTCGGTCAGCGGTGGCGCGGTCCACCTGCCGCCCGAGGGATCAGGGTTGAGGTTGATCGTCACCGCGCCGAGCTCCTCGACCGCGCGCCGCAGCTCGGGCAGGCAGGTCGCGGGATCGACGCCCGGCGACTGCGGCAGCATTGCGCCCATCGCGAAGCGGTCGGGGTAGAGCGTGCTGACGCGGTGGACCAGGTCGTTGCAGATCCGGGCCCAGACCGAGGAGACCTCGAAGTCGCCGATGTGGTGGGCCATGAAGCTGGCCCGCGGGGAGAAGACCGTCAGGTCGGTTCCGCGTTCGTCCATGAGCCGCAGCTGGTTGCCCTCGATCGCCCGGCGCAGGTCGTCGTCGGTGATGACCAACTCGTCGGGGTCGGGCGCTTCCCCGGGGGCGCCGACCGCCGCTGTCTGCCGGTCGCGCCACTGAGCCAACTGGGGCGGTGCGGTGGTGAAGTGACCGTGGCAGTCGATGATCATGTGCTCTCTCCTGGTGGTCGTGCTGGGGTCAGCCCCGGCTGCGGGCGGGCCAGCCGGTGTACTGCTCGGCGAGGTAGCTGCGGCCGGCGCGCGTGCCGACCACGTTGTCGAGCTCGCCGAGCTGACGCCTCAGGTCGAACGGTGTGCCGCCGGGCGCGGTGTGCAGCAGCTGGGTCATCCAGTAGGAGAAGTTCTGGGCCCGCCAGACCCGCTGCAGGGCGCGCGGCTGGTACTCGTCCAGCACGGCCTCGCCTGCACCACCGAGTGCCCGCAACAGGACGTCGGAGAGCACCTTCACGTCGTGCAGCGCCAGGTTCAGCCCGCGGGCGCCGGTCGGCGGCACGGTGTGCGCGGCGTCGCCCGCGAGCAGCATCGAGCCCCACCGCATCGGCTCCTGCACGAACGAGCGGAACCGCAGCACCGTCTTCTCGGAGATCGGCCCCTCCTTGAGTCGGAAGCCGTCCTCTCCGGCCACCCGGGCCTGGAGCGTCTCCCAGATGCGGTGGTCCGGCCAGGCGTCGACGGACTCGTCGGGGCTGCACTGGAAGTACATCCGCTGCACGGTCCGGGTGCGCTGGCTGATCAGCGCGAACCCGTGCTCGGAGTGGGCGTAGACCAGCTCGGGCGCGCTCATCGGAGCCTCGGCCATGATGCCGAACCACGCGAAGGGGTACTCCCTGCCGTAGCGCACCCGCTGATCCTCCGGCACCAGATCGCGGCACATGCTGCGCGAACCGTCCGCGCCGACCACGTACTTGGCCCGGATCTCGTGGCGGGACCCGTCGGGCGCGGTGTAGCGGACCCGGGGGGCGTCGGTGGTGATGTCGAGGACTTCGGTGTCACTGACGCCGAAGCGGACCGTGCCGCCGTCGCGCTCCCGGGCGTCGGCCAGGTCGATGAACACGTCGGTCTGCGGGTAGAGCCACACCGACTCGCCGACCAGCTCCTTGAAGTCGAGGCGGTGCGCCCGGCCGCCGAACCGCAGCTCGGTGCCTTCGTGTTCGTGGCCCTCGCGCAGGATCCGGTCGCTGACGCCGGTCTCGACCAGGTCCCGGGCCGCGTCGGCCTCCAGGATGCCGGCCCGCTGTGTGGTCTCGATCTCCCGCCGGGTGCGGGTGTCGACCACGATCGTTTCGACCCCTGCGCGCCCGAGTAGGTGGGCCAGCATCAAGCCGGCTGGACCGGCACCGATGACAGCGACCGGAACCGAGGCAACGGTGTCGATGATGGCGTCAGCCATGGCATCTCCTGAGTGACTGCGAGCGTCTCGAACACCCCGAACGCTGACATCCACGACCGCGACCAGTCACCGCTGTTTCCGCCAGGCGGAAGCCCTGCTCGGATTTCAGACCGTCGTACGGGTCCGCCGACCGAGCTCGTCGGAGATCCCGTACGCAGCTCTCAGGAGCGGCTCGCGCAGCCCGCGCGCACGGCTCGCGCTGCTCGCCGCGATGACGACTCCCAGCGCGGCGCTGACCGGTCCGGCCGGGCCGATCCGTACCGGTGCGGCCACCGCGACCGTGCTCTCGGAGAGTTGCCGGTCACTGACGAAGACCTGCTCGCGGCGGATGAGGTCCAACTGCGCGCGCAGCGTTCGCTGGTCGGTGACGGTGTGCGGGGTCCAGGCGCGCAGCGGCGAGTCGAGCACCTCCTCCTGGATGTCCAGCGGTGCGTGTGCCAGCAGCACCCGGCCCATCCCGGTGGAGCCGATGGGGAACCGGGACCCGACCATCGTCAACAGCTCCACCGAGCGATGCCCGGCGATCCGTTCGACGAACACGAGATCGGTGCCCTCGCGCACCGCGAGCTGGATGTTCTCGTGGGTCGCCTCGTAGAGGTCCTGCATGAACGGCAGGGCCGCATCGCGCAGAATCTGCGTGCGGGGGCATCCGGAGACGATCTCCCAGAGCCTCAGCCCGACATGCCACGACCCGTCCTCCGTGCGCTCCAGCGCGCCCCATTCCGCCAGCTCCGCGACCACTCGGTGTGCGGTGCTCAAAGCCAGGCCCGTGCACTGTGCGATCTCCGACAGTGTTCGCGAGGGGTGGTCGCGATCGAAGGCCGAGAGGACCTCGAGGACCTTCCCAGCCGCCGTGCTCCGGGTTCTGCTCACACGCTCAGTCTCGCAGACCGGCGTTGAAGCGCCCGGCCGTGCGCCGTACCATCTGGCGGACACGCCGTACCACCTGCCGGACACAAGGAGGCGACATGGACCGAGACACCTCCGGGCTGTCCTCGATGGCGACGCGGCTGATACTGACCGAGCTTTCCGAACAGATCCGCCTCGCTCACGGGATTCCGGTGCGGTTCGAATCCGCAGGCGGCGTCAAGATCGCCCAACGGGTGCGCCAGGGAGTCGAGGCCGACCTTCTCGTGCTGGCCGACGGAGCAATGGCCGAGCTCGCGGCCGAAGGACACCTCCTCGGGGACACGGTGCGCCCGCTGTGGGTCTCCCAGGTCGTCGCCGCCGTGCCGGAAGGAACACCGGTGCCGGCACTCCGCTCGAAGTCCGACCTGCGGACCGCTCTCCTGTCCGCGATGAAGATCGCCTACTCGACGGGCCCCAGCGGCACGGCCCTGCTCGATCTCATCACCCGGCTGGACCTTGCCGACACGCTCCGGGACCGGCTTGTCCAAGCATCACCGGGGGTGCCTGCCGGCAGCCTGCTGGCGTCCGGCGAAGCCGACCTGGCCTTCCAGCAGCACAGCGAACTGATGGACTTGCAGGGCGTCGTCATCGTCGGCCCGCTGCCGGGCGACACCGAAATCACCTCGACGTTCAGCGGAGGCGTACTGGCCGCCTCCACCCAACCGGGCCGAGCCTGCGAAATCCTCGGTCTCCTCGCCTCCGACGCGGCGTCGAAGACCGCCCGCGCCAGGGGCATGCGGGCCCCCGGGGACCGGGGCTGAGGGTGCGTCGGCAGCAGCCCGGGCAACGGTGACCGTGTGCCGCGGACGGCGGCACGAAAGGCCGCGCGACCGGGCCTCCCGATGCTGGTTCGGTCAGCTGCCGAAGCCGAGGCCGAGGCGGTCCAGGGACCGCAGCCACAGGTCGCGGCGGCCCTCGTTGCGGTCGGCGCGGGCGAGGGAGCGCTGGGTGATGCCGATGCCGAGGGAGCGGACGGGCTCGGGCGGGAAGGGCAGCGGCTTGCGGCGTACGAGATCGAGGGCGGTCCGCTCGGTGCGCTCGCCCGCCAGGAGATCCAGCATGACCTCGGCGCCGAACCGGCTGGCGCCGACGCCGAGTCCGGTGAAGCCGGCGGCGTAGGCGACCTTGCCGTGATGGCTGGTGTCGAAGAAGACGCAGAAGCGGGTGCTGGTGTCGATGGCGCCGCCCCACGCGTGACTGAAGCGGATGCCCTCCAGCTGCGGGAAGGTGCGGAAGAACTGGCGCGCGAGCGTCGCGTAGGTCTTGGGGCGCTGGTCGTGCTCGGCGCGGACCCGGCGCTGGTGCACGACGTCGTAGCCGCCCCACAGGATCCGGTTGTCGGCGGAGATCCGCACGTAGTGGAAGGCGTTGGCGGGGTCCGCCCAGCCTTGCCGGTTGTGCCAGCCGACCGAGGCGAGCTGTTGCTCGCCGAGCGGTTCGGTCATGAGGGCGTAGTCGTACACGGGGACGGTGTAAAGGCGGTGGCGGCGGACCAGGGAGGGGTACGCGTTGGTGGCGAGCGCCACCCGCCCGGCGGTGATCCGGCCGTAGGGGGTGCGGACGGAGACGACGGCGCCTTGCTCGTCGAGGGAAAGGGCCGGGCTGTGCTCGTGGATGCGGACACCGAGGTCGAGGCAGGCGCGCTTGAGGCCCCAGGCGAGCCGTGCGGGGTTGACCATGGCGGTGTCGCTCTTGTTCCAGACGGCGCCGAGGAAGGTGGGGGAGTCGATCTCGGCGCGGACGGCGTCGGCGTCGAGGACGGTGGCAGTGGCGCCGTACCGGGCGGCCGCCTCGGCCTCCTCGGCGAGCCAGTCGACCTGGTGGGGTTCGGTGGCGACGACCAGGGATCCGGTGCGCTCCCAGTCGCAGTCGATGGAGTGGCGGGCGAGGGTGTCCTCCATGGCCTGGAGGTTCGCGCGGCCGAGCTGTTCGAGGACGCCGATCTCGTCGGGCCAGCGGGCGAGGCCGTTGGCGAGACCGTGGGTGAGGCTCGACTCGCAGAAGCCGCCGTTGCGGCCGGAGGCGGCGCCGCCGACCTCGTCGCCCTCGACCAGGACGACATCGGCGGAGGGGTCGCGCTCCTTGGCGGCGAGGGCGGTCCACAGACCGGTGTAGCCGCCGCCGACGACCAGCAGGTCGCAGGTGGTGCCGCCGATGAGGGCGGGGGTGGCCCGGGGGCGGCGCGGATCGTCGAGCCAGAACGGGGTCGGATCGGCGTCCCGGAGCGAGAGCAGGGGGTCCATGGTGGCTTCCTTCGGGTGGCGGAGGAGCCCGGGCGCGGGGACTTCCCTCCGAGGTGCCGCCCATGAGACCCGGTCGGACACAGCAACGTCAATGGTGTTGACGTAAGCGCCTTCGGGTGGATTGCGGGGGCTGCGGTCCGCGGTGCCGGCCGGGCTCCACGGGCAGGCAGCGGCCGCGGCTCGGGGCCGCTACCGCCCCGCGTCCGGGTGCAGCGCGGCGACGGCGATGAGCATCAGTTCCAGGGCGAAGGGGTAGCCGCTGTCGCGCATGTCGACGGCCAGGAGGGGGTACGCCGCCGCGATGTGCGGGTGGGTGTCGGAGGGGAGGCGGCTGTACGCGGCATGCCAGACCTCGGCGTCGGTCGCCGCTGCCGAGGGTGGCAGGGCCGCCGCCGCGGCGTCCTGGGCGGCGAAGGCGAGCGACTGGTCGACGAAGGCGTGGTAGATCCGTACCGCCAGGGCGTCGGGGAACCCGCCGTCACGGAGGATGCCGAGGATGGTCTCGACGGCCCGGGTCTCGTGCGGGCGGCCGGTGGTGCGGTGGGCGGCGAGTAGCGCGGCCTGGGGCTGGGCGAGGTACGAGGCGTGGATGCGTCGGCCCATCGAGCGCAGGTCCTCCCGCCAGTTGCCGGTGGCCGTCCAACCCTCCTGGGCGCGGCCGATGAGCTCGTCGGCGAGGGCGAGGAGCAGGGCGTCGGTGTTGCGGAAGTAGCGGTAGAGGGCGGTGGGGTCGGCGCCGAGCGCGGCCCCGAGCCTGCGTACCGAGAGTGCTTTCGCGCCGTGCTGTTCGACGAGACGCAGTGCGGTGTCGACGATGAGGCGTTCGGAGAGGACGGCGCCGTGTTTGGTCGGACGGCTGCGCTGCCGCCTGCCCTCGGGTACCACGCGTTCGGACATGGCCGGGACCTTACGTCAACACCATTGACGTGTAAACGGCTCGCGGGCTTCGATGGCGCCCGTCACCCGTTCCGCGCATTCGTACGCAAGCCGTCCAGACCATCCGTACGCAGTCTGTCCAGCGCATCCGCACGCAAGGGAGCCGCCGCATGTCTCACGCCGATCTGGTCTTCACCGGAGGTCCAGTCCTCACCATGGATCCGGCCCGCACCCGGGCGAGTTCGCTCGCGGTCACGGGGGAGCGGATCACCGCCGTCGGACATGACGCGGTGCGGGAGCTGATCGGGCCCCGTACGGAGGTGGTCGACCTCGCGGGCAGGCTCCTGATGCCCGGCTTCCAGGACGCTCACGTCCACGCGGTGGGCGGGGGCAGTGAGCTGGCGCAATGCGATCTGACCGAGATCGTCGACGTCGCCGCGTACCTGGAGCGGATCCGGGCGTACGCGGAGGCCAACCCGGAGCATGAGTGGATCACCGGCGGCGGCTGGTCGATGGAGAGCTTCGCGGGCGGACTGCCGACCCGGCAGCTGCTGGACTCGGTGGTGCCCGACCGGCCGGTGCTGCTCTCGAACCGCGACCACCACGGGGCCTGGGCCAACACCCGGGCCCTCGAACGGGCGGGGTTGACCGCCGCCACCCCGGATCCGGCCGACGGTCGGATCGAGCGCGAGCCGGACGGCACGCCCAGCGGAATGCTCCAGGAGGGCGCGACGGCTCTGGTCTCGCGGCTGGTGCCGCCGAGTACGCCGCAGGACCGGATCGCGGGCCTGTTGCGGGCGCAGGAGCTGCTGCACTCACTCGGCATCACCGGCTGGCAGGACGCGCTGCTCGGCGGCTTCAACGGGATGGGGGACCCCTCGGAGGCCTATCTGACCGCCGCGCGGGACGGTTCGCTGACCGCCCGCGTGTCGGGCGCGCTGTGGTGGGACCGTGAGCGCGGTGCCGAGCAGATCCCCGAACTGGTCGAGCGCCGCAAGGAGCTGGCGTACGGGCGGTTCCGGGCCGGGTCGGTGAAGATCATGCAGGACGGGATCGCGGAGAACTTCACGGCCGCGCTGACCGCCCCGTACCTGGACGGCTGCGGCTGTGCCACGGCCAACAGCGGGCTGAGCTTCATCGATCCGCAGGCCCTGCGCGGTCACGTGACCGCGCTGGACGCGCTGGACTTCCAGGTCCACTTCCACGCGCTCGGCGACCGTGCGGTACGCGAGGCGCTCGACGCGGTCGAGGCCGCCGTGGTGGCCAACGGGCGGCGCGGCAACCGGCACCACCTGGCACACCTCCAGGTCGTCCACCCCGACGACCTGCCCCGGTTCGCCGCGCTCGGCGCCATCGCGAACATCCAGCCGCTGTGGGCGGCGCACGAGCCGCAGATGGACGCGCTGACCATCCCGTTCCTGGGCCCGGAGCGCGCCGCCTGGCAGTACCCGTTCGGAGGTCTGCTGCGGTCGGGGGCCACCCTGGCGGCGGGCAGTGACTGGCCGGTCTCCAGCCCGGACCCGCTCGCGGGCATCCACGTGGCCGTGAACCGCCGGGAGCCGGGGACCGACGACGAGCGGGTGTTCCTGCCCGAGCAGCGCATTGACCTCCTCTCGGCGATCGCCGCCTACACCGCCGGTTCCGCGCACGTGAGCCGGCTCGACGACGCCGGCAGCCTCCTCCCCGGCCATCTGGCCGACCTCGTGGTGCTCGATCGGGACATCCTGGCCGCGCCCCCGGAGGAGATCGCCGAGGCGCGGGTGGAGCGGACCTATGTGGGCGGCGAGCTCGTGTTCGGAGGCTGAGGATGCCGTACCGAGGAGGCGCGGACGTCGAGGCGGACCGGCACGAGAACCCCGCTGGTCTCCCTCCGCCCGTGCTCCAGAACGGCCACCACCAGCTCGATCCCGGCTTCGGCGACGGCGCCGGGGCGCAGGCTGAGCGTGGTCACCGGCGGTTCGGTGTGCACGGCGGCCTCGTCCTCGCTGATACACGCGACGAGCAGGTCGCCAGGAACGTCGTAGCCGTGCCGCCGTGCCGCGTCCAGGACGAGGGGCGGGCTGGCCTCGGCGACCACGAAAAGGGCATCGGGGCGTTCCGGCCCGGCCCCCAAAGCGGTCTCGACGGCCCGGACCACCGGCCCGTTGCCGGGCTCCGCGGCCCGTACGGCCAGCTCCGGCAGCCCGTGCGCCGTGCACCAGTCATGGTGCGCGGCGAACACTTCGCGGTGGAAGCGGGTGGTGCTGTCCGGGACGACCAGTGCGGGCCTCCGGGCGCCCTGGGCCGCGAAGTGGTCCAGGGTCCGGTGGACCGCGTCGACCGCGTCGACGTCCACCCAGTGGGCCTCCGGTCGGCCTTCCACCGACCGGTCGCTGAAGACCGGGATGCGGGCGGCGAGCAGGTCCTCGACGATCCGGTCGTCGGCGACGGGGTCGGCGACGATCACGGCGTCGAGGGGCAGCGTGGACCACTCGCTCTGCAGGGAGCCTGCGGGCAGCAGCACGATCGCGTAGCCGCGTCCGAGCGCGGTGGCGGCGGTGGCCCCGGTGAGCCGGGCGAAGTACGGCGACTCCAGGAAGGTCCAGGGGGCGTCGGCCAGCTCGCCGACCACATATCCGATCAGCCGGGCCCGTCCCGCGCGCAGCTGGCGTGCGGAGGCGTTGGGCCGGTAGCCCATTGTGCGCGCGGTCTCGCGGGCCCGCTCCCGTACGTCGGGGGAGAGCCGGCCGGTGCCGTTGAGCGCCGCCGAGACGGTCGTCTTGGACAAGCCCGCCTCGCGGGCGACGTCCACGAGCCGCACGCGTGGGGCGGGCTGCTCGCCGAGCCTTGAATCTTCGGTCATGAGAGGGATGCTGCCATCCTCCCGGCCTCTGCAAAACCGTTCCCGCAATCCTGGCCGAACTCTTGTGCGGGAACGTTCCCGCATCAATACTCGCTCCATCCCCCCGTGCCCCTCACAACACCCGTAAAGGGGTGGATCTGCATGCGTGTCCCCAGATTCATCGCATTCGCCTGTACCGCCGTGCTCGCGGCCTCCTCTCTCACCGCCTGCTCCGGCGCCACCCGGCCCCAGACCGGCACCACTGGCGGTGGCGGTGCCGCCTTCGAGGTCACCCCGACCTCACCGCCCGCCCAGGGCCCCCTGGACTCCTTCACGTGGTCGCTGTACGCCGAGCCGTACACCCTCGACTACGCCCTCGCGTACGACTACCCGCCGAACACCGTGCTCGCCAACGTCTGCGAGCAGCTGCTCCGCGTCACCCCCGACCTGAAGGTCGAGCCCGGTCTCGCGGTCAAGTGGGCGCAGCCCGACCCGCGCACGCTCGTCTACACCCTGCGGCCGGGCGTGAAGTTCCACGACGGCACGACGCTGACCGCGGACGACGTCGTCGCCTCCCTCAAGCGCCAGATGGACCCGGCCACCGGCTCCCCGTGGGCTTCGGCCTTCAAGAACGTCCACTCCGTCGAGACGACCGGCCCGCTGGAGGTGACGATCCGCCTCATGAAGGCCGACGTCCTCTTCCACGAACTCATGGCCGCCTCTCCCGGCACCGTCGTGAGCGCGGCCTCCCTGGCCAAGGAAGGCCCGGACTACGGCACCCCGAAGGGCGCCCTGAACTGCACCGGCCCCTTCTCCCTGGAGAAGTGGGCGCAGGGCGACAGCATCACCCTGCGCGAGAACCCGGCGTACTGGGACAAGGCGCTCGCTCCGAAGTCCCGGTCCGTGAAGTTCACCTTCATCGAGGACGCGGCCGCCCGCTCCAACGCCTTCCTGTCCGGCACGGCCGACGGCGGCTACATGGTGCCGTCCTCCTCCCTCGCCCAACTGCGGGCGGGCGGCAACGGAGCGGTCCTCTTCGGCCCCAACACCGCGGCTGCGAACCTCGCGGTCCTCAACTTCGACGGCCCGCTCGGCAGCCTCAGGGTCCGCAAGGCCCTGTCCATGGCGCTCGACCGGAAGAACATCATCAACGCGGCGGCCGGCGGCGTCGGGGTCCCGGCCAAGGCCCCCGCGGCGCGCGGTGCCTGGGCGCTCCTCCCGGAGAAGGCCGCCACGCACTACGACACGCTGCCCGACCTGCCCCATGACCTCGCGGCCGCCAAGAAGCTGGTCCAGGAGGCCGGTGCCACCGGCCGCTCGATCACCCTCGTGACGAGCTCGCTCGCCCCCGAGATCAGCGTGGTCGCCAACGCGGTGCAGGCGGCCGGACGCCAGATCGGCCTCGACGTCAAGCTGAAGACCGTCTCCCCCGACGCGTACAGCAGCATCTTCGTCGACCCGAAGGCCCGCGACGGGCTCGACCTCGTCATCACCAACGGCTACGACAACACGCCGGACCCGCTGGAGTTCTACCAGTACCTGCGCGCCGGCGACTTCGGGAACTACGGCTCCTGGTCCGACACCGAATTCGACGTCGTCTTCGACCGGGCCAACTCCGAGCCGGACCCGGCCAAGCGCGCCGACCTCACCGCGAAGCTCCAGGCGATCGCCCTGCGCGAGTTGCCCGTCATCCCCCTGTACGAGGCGCCGTACTCGGTCTTCCTCGGCAAGCGGATCACCGGCGCCCCCACCGGCATCACCCAGCTCTACTACCCGTGGGCCGCGACGATCGGGGCCGCACAGAAATGACCCGCTTCCTCGTCGGACGGCTCCTGGGCCTGGTGGCCGTGCTGTTCGTGACCTCCGTCGTGGTCTTCGGCACGATCCACCTGGCCCCCGGCGACCCGGTGACCTTCCTGCTGCACGGCCGCCCCGCGACCCCCGAGGCCGTGGCCGCCCTGCGCGCCGAGCACCACCTGAACGACCCCGTGGTGGTGCAGTACGGCAAGTGGCTCGGCGCCGTCCTGAGCGGCGACCTCGGCCGTTCGGCCCAGTACCACCAGGACGTCACCGCACTCCTCGGCTCCCGGCTGCCCGGCACCGCCCTCCTCGTCGGCTACGCGGCCCTGCTCGTCGCCGTCCTGGGGGTGAGCGTCGGCATCCTCGCGGCGCTGCGCCCCGGGCTCCTCGACCGGGCGGTGCTCATCGGCACGGGCGTGGCCACCGCCACCCCGTCCTTCGTCACCGCGATCGTGCTCGTCTCGGTGTTCTCGGTCGGGCTCGGCTGGTTCCCCGGCCCGGGCGGCGGCGCCGCGGAGGGCTTCGGCGCCCGGGTCCACCAGCTCACCCTGCCGGCCGTCGCCCTCGCCCTGACGTTCGCGGGCCTGCTGGCCCGGGTCACGCGCTCCGCGATGCTCGACGAACTCGGCCGCGAGCACGTCGAGGTCGCGCGGGCCCGGGGCGTCGCTGGGCGGACGGTGGTGCGTCGGCACGTGCTGCGCAACGCGCTGGGCCCCGTCGTCACCGTCGGCGGCACCATGCTCGCCGGCCTGCTCATCAGCACCTCGATCGTGGAGACCGCCTTCGACGTGCCGGGGCTCGGCTCACTGCTCGTACAGTCGGTCACCGCGCAGGACTTCGCCGTGGTCCAGGCCGTCACCCTGCTCAGCGTGGCGGCCTTCGTCCTCGTCAACCTCGCGGTCGACCTGCTCGCCCCGCTCATCGACCCCCGTCTCTCCCCCGGGGAAGGCTCTCCATGACCTCCACCCTCACCACGGCGGCGTACCGCAGACCGGGCCTGCGCGGACTGCGCTTCTTGGGCCAGGGGCCACTGTTCGCGGTCTCGGTCGCGGTGCTCGCCGTGCTCGTCCTCGTCGCCGTCCTCGCACCCGTCCTCGCCCCGTACGACCCCGAGGCGCTCGACCTCGCCGCGAGCCTCGCCGGCTCCAGCGGCGACCACTTGCTCGGGACCGACCAGTCGGGGCGGGACATCCTGTCCCGGCTGATCCACGGCGCCCGCACCGGGCTCCTGGGGCCGCTGCTCGTCGTCGCCGTCTCCACCCTGCTCGGCCTGCTGCTCGGTGTGGTGGCGGCCTGGCGGGGCGGCTGGGCGGACACTCTTCTGTCCCGCTCGATGGACCTGGTCTTCGCGATCCCGGGACTGCTGCTGGCGATCCTGCTCGTCTCCGTCCTCGGTTCCGGCATGACCGCACCCGTCATCGCCATGTCCGTCGCCTACACCCCGTACGTGGGCCGGCTCGTGCGCGGCATCGCCCGGCAGGAGAAACAACGGCCTTACATCGAGGCCTACGTGGTGCAGGGATGGTCCGGCTGGACGGTCTGTGCCCGTCACCTCCTGCCGAACATCGCGCCGACCGTTCTCGCCCAGTCCGCGATGAACTTCGGGTACGCGCTGATGGACCTGGCGGCCCTGTCCTTCCTCGGCTTCGGCGTCCAGCCGCCGACGGCCGACTGGGGCGCCATGATCAACGAGGGTCAGGGGGCCGTCATGCAAGGGGCGATGCTCCCGACGCTCGCGCCGTCCGCGTGCGTCGTGCTCGCGGTCGTGGCGTTCGGAATCGTCGGCGAGGGACTCGCCGACCGGATCGCGAGGCGGGAGAGATGAACGCCATGACCACGCCATCGACCACGCCCGTCCTGGAGATCGACGGGCTCGGAGTACGGCTCCCGGACGACCGGGCCGCCCGGCCCATCCTGGACGGGGTCAGCCTGACCGTACGGCCCGGGGAGACCGTCGGCCTGGTCGGCGAGTCCGGCTCGGGCAAGTCGGTCGCCTGCCGCAGCGTCCTCGGACTGCTGCCCCCGGGCGCCCGGGCCACCGGTCGGGTCCGGGTCTCCGGGCGGGACGTGCTGAGCATGCGCCCGCGGGAGCTCGCCGGGCTGCGGGCCCGCGAGGTCGCCATGGTCTTCCAGGACCCGCGTGCCTCCGTCAACCCGCTGCGCAGAGTGGGCGACTTCCTCACCGAGGGGCTGCGCGCCTCCGGTACCCCCGCCGACCGGGCCGCCGCACGTGCCGAGGAACTCCTCGACGCCGTCGGCATCCGCGATCCGCGCGGCGCCCTGCGCCGCTTCCCGCACCAGTTCTCCGGCGGCATGCTCCAGCGGGTCGTCATCGCCGCCGCCCTCGCCGCCGAGCCGGCCCTGCTCCTGGCCGACGAACCGACCACCGCGCTGGACGTCACCACCCAGGCGGAGGTGATCGCGATCCTGGCCCGGCTGCGGGCCGAGCGCGGTACCGGAATGCTCTTCGTCACCCACGACCTGGAGCTGGCCTCGGCGATCTGCGACCGGGTGTACGTGATGTACGCCGGCCGGATCGTCGAGACCCGCTCCACCGACGAGCTCTTCGACCGGCCCCGCCACCCCTACACGGCGGGGCTCCTCGCCTCCACTCCGCGCATCGAAGCGGGCGCGCCCCCGCCCCGGCCCATCCAGGGCCGGCCCGTCTCACTGTCCGAGGCCCCGCCCGGCTGCGCGTTCGCGGCCCGCTGTCCGCACGCGTTGCCGCGCTGTGCGGTGGAGACGCCCGTACTGGCACCGCACGGCGGGGGCCTGGCCGCGTGCCTGCGCGCCGAGGAAGGAATCACGCTGTGACGAAGGGTCTGGTGGTCGAGGGGCTGCACAAGCGGTACGGGGAGCACACGGCGGTCGACGGGGTGTCGTTCTCGCTGCCGGCCGGCGGTTCGCTCGCGATCGTCGGCGAGTCCGGCAGCGGCAAGACGACGACGGTCCGGATGCTCGTGGGCCTGGAGCGAGCGGACGGCGGTACGGTCCGGCTCGACGGCCGGGACCGTTCGGCCCGGGCCCGCGGCCGCGCCGAACGGCTCTCCCGGGCGCGGGAGATCCAGATGGTCTTCCAGGATCCCTACCTGTCGCTCGATCCGCGGGTGACGGTGAGCGGCTGCCTGGACGAGGTACTGCGGCTGCACACCGACCTGGACGCCGCGGCGCGCGCGGTCCGTGTCGCCGGACACCTGGATCAGGTCGGCCTCGGGACCCGAGAGGCGGCGGCCTTGCCGCGCGACCTGTCCGGCGGGCAGCGCCAGCGCGTGGCGATCGCGCGCGCCCTCGCGGTGGAGCCCCGGGTGCTGGTCCTGGACGAGGCGGTCGCCGCGCTGGACGTTTCCATCCAGGCCCAGATCCTCGAACTGCTGCGTGAGATCCGCCGCGAGGCGGGGGTCGGCTTCCTGTTCGTGACCCACGACCTGGCCGTCGTACGCCACATCGCGGACGAGGTGCTCGTCCTCAAATCGGGCAGGGTGATGGAGTCGGGCCCCGCGGACCGGGTGCTCGACGCCCCGGAGCACCCGTACACCCGACTCCTGCTCAGCTCGGTGCCACGGCGCGGCAGTCTGCTGGGTGGAGGTGGCTGAGGGCCGGACGACGGGCAGAAAACCATCGGGCGGCGCCCCGCGCGGTCAGGTCAGGGAGCGCCACGTGCGCTGCAGTGCCTGCCGGAACCCGTCGACTTCCTCCGGGGTCAGGTCGGCGACCATGCGCTCCTCCAGCGCGCGGGCCGGTCCGGCGTACTCGTCCAGGAGCCCCTTCCCCGCCCCGGTCAGCAGGACGAGGCGTTCCCGGCGGTTGTCGGGGTTCGGCTCGCGGCGGATCAGGCCGCGGCTCTCCAGGGCGCGGACCATGTCGGCCATGGTCTGGGCGGTGACGAATGAGTCGCGGGCAAGCTGGGCGGCGGAGATCCCGTCGTGCCGGTCCAGGACGGTGAGGGCGGTGTACTGCAGGGCGGTGATGCCCGCAGGCCTGACCAGCTCTTCGAGACGGGCCCGCACCGCGAGTTCCGTCCGCTTGACCAGGTAGAGCAGCGAGGTGCTCACGTTCGTCCTCCTGTGGTGGTGCCCGGGTGGATGGCAGGTACACCCTAAAGCATTGACAGGAATCCTGTTGATTGACGAGACTGTCATTCAACAGGATTCCTGTCGATCGAGCCCGGCCGTCCGCCGGTGCTCCGGCATCCCCCACCCCTCAGAGAGGCACCTCATGGATCTGCACGGGAAGGTCGCCGTCGTCACCGGCAGCGGACGCGGCCTCGGCCTCGGATACGCCAGGGCCCTCGCCGCCGCCGGCGCCGCGGTCATCGTCAACGACGTCGACCAGGACACGGTCGACGCCGCCCTCGCCGCGATCCGGTCCGAGGGCGGCACGGCGGCCGGAGTCGTCGCGGCCGTCGGAGACAGCGCGGCGGCCCAGGAGCTCGTGGACGCCGCGGTACGGGAATTCGGCCGCCTGGACGTGCTCGTCACCAACGCCGGCATCCTGCGCGACCGCGTGCTGTGGAAGATGACCGACGACGACTTCGACGACGTCGTCCGCGTCCACCTGCGCGGCACCTTCACCTGCGCCCGGGCGGCCGCCGTCCGGATGCGGGAGCAGGGGACCGGCGGCAGTCTCGTCCTGATCTCCTCGCCCGCCGGACAGCGGGGCAACTTCGGTCAGACCAACTACGCCGCCGCCAAGGCCGGCATCGTAGCCATGGCCCGCACCTGGGCCATGGAACTGGGCCGCTCCGGCATCACCGTCAACGCGGTCGTCCCGGTCGCCGCCACCGAGATGACCAGGACCATCCCGGCCTTCGCCCCCGTCATCGAGGAGTCCGAGCGCACCGGTAGTCCGCTGCCGGACTGGCTGCGCAAGGGCGAGGGCCTCGGCACCGTCGAGGACGTCACCGGGCTCGTCACCTTCCTCGCCTCCGACGCCGCGAAGGACGTGACCGGACAGGCCATCGGCGTAGGCGGCGACCGGCTCGCCCTGTGGGCGCACCCCAAGGAGAAGGCGACCGCCTTCGCCGACGGCGGGTGGAGCGCGGAGGCGATCGCAGCGCAATGGCCCGGTGGTGTCGGAGCCGAACCCGAGACGTACGGAATTCCCGCGCCCCAGGCCCCGGAGGCATGACATGGGCGACCGTGCCTACGAACCCGCGCTCGACCTCGACCGGCTGACCGCCATCGACATGCACACGCACGCCGAGGTCGCCAAGGACGGCCGCACGGCACTCGGCCCTGAACTGCTGGGCGCCTCCGAGAAGTACTTCAAGGCCCACGGACACCGGCAGCCCACCATCGATGAGATGGCCGACCACTACCGCGAACGGCGCATGGCCGCCGTCGTGTTCACCGTCGACGCCGAACACGCCACAGGGCATCCGCGGATCTCCAACGAAGAGATCGCGGAGAACTGCGCCGCCCATGCCGACGTGCTGATCCCGTTCGCGAGCATCGACCCGCACAAGGGCCGCGCCGGAGTGCTTCAGGCGCGGCGCCTGGTGGAGGAGTACGGCGTGCGGGGGTTCAAGTTCCACCCCAGCCTCCAGGCCTTCGCCCCGGACGACCGCCTCGCCTACCCGCTGTACGAGGCCATCGAGGAGCTCGGCGTTCCCGCCCTGTTCCACACCGGCCAGACCGGAATCGGCGCCGGAGTCCCGGGCGGCGGCGGCATCCGGCTGAAGTACTCCAACCCGATGCTGGTCGACGACGTCGCCGTCGACTTCCCGCACCTGCGGATCATCCTCGCCCACCCCTCCTTCCCCTGGCAGGACGAGGCCCTGGCGGTGGCCACCCACAAGCCGCACGTCCACATCGACCTGTCCGGCTGGTCCCCGAAGTACTTCCCGCCCCAGCTCGTGCGGTACGCCAACACCCTCCTCAAGGACAAGGTCCTGTTCGGCTCCGACTACCCGGTCATCACCCCCGACCGCTGGCTCGCCGACTTCGAAACGCTCGGCATCAAGCCCGAAGTCCGGCCGAAGATCCTCAAGGAGAACGCCGCCCGGCTGCTCGGCCTGCTCACCTCCTAATGCTGTTGTCAAGCAGCGGCAGTGACAGGGAGTTCACGTTGGAAGCACTTTCCGTCGCGGATGAGGGCCCACAGGACGTTGACGCGTCGGCGGGCCAGGGCGAGGACGGCCTGGGTGTGTCGCTTGCCTTCGGCGCGCTTGCGTTCGTAGTAGCGGCGGGACTCGTCGCAGTTGCGGATGCTGATGAGTGCGGAGGTGTAGAAGACGCGTTGCAGCCCGCGGTGGTAGCGCCGGGGCCGGTGCAGGTTGCCGCTGACGTTGCCGGAGTCCCGGGGCACCGGGGCCACTCCGGCGAAGCTGGCCAGGCGGTCGGAACTGCCGTATCGGCTCATGTCGCCGGCGGTGGCAGCCAGGAACTCCGCCCCCAGAAGCGGGCCAATGCCGGGCATGCTGGCGATCACTTCGGCGAGCTCGTGGTCGCGAAACCGGGCCGCAATGAGCTTGTCGATCTCGGCGATCTGCTCGTTGAGGCCCATCACCTCCTTCGCCAGGGTGTGGATCACCTGCGCGGTGGCCTTCTCC
>NZ_JAPNLJ010000037.1 GCF_026627445.1 Streptomyces sp. H27-H1 | reverse complement strand
GCTCGATCAGAGTCCACTGCTCGTCGGTGAGATCGCCTCGCGCCATGACTGATGGCCTATCAAGACCGGGCCTCCACGCGCAGGCGATCTACCGAACTCGCGATCCGGACTCCAGACAGGACCTAGTCCTGTGGCACGGCCCAGCACAGGACGCCCTGCGGGAGCCGCCGTACGCTCACGCGCATCCGCAACTCGGGACGGCTCGTGGCGTGGGCCAGGTATCCGTCGGCGTCGGCCGCCAGCCGCAGGTCGCGCAGGCCGGTCAGGTCGGGGCCGAGGAGCGGGCTGAGTGCCTTGAAGGCGGCTTCCTTGGCGGAGTACATGGCGAGCAGGCGCTGGTGGGCGGCGGCGCCGGCCTGCCGGAGCACGGCGGTCTCTGCTCCGCGCAGCACCAGGTGGGCGGCTTCCAGGGGCAGGCCGTTCAGTTCGAGGTCGACGCCCAGCGCGCGGAACCGGTCCGAGGGACCGGCCACGGCTACGGCGACGCCTTCGGAGTGGCTGATGGACGCGGAGATCCCGGGCGGCAGCAGCGGGCGCGGCCCCTCGAACAGCACCGCGTCGGCGGTGAGTCCCGCCGAGCGCAGTGCGCGGTGCAGCGCGCTGCGGCCCGTCAGGAAGTCGGCTCTGCGCCGGGGCGGCATGGCCCTGGCCATCCGGCGCTCGGCCTCGCGCACGGCGACCGGCGGTCCCTCGTGGACGGAGGAGACACCGAAGCCGAGCCCCGGTATCCGGGGCCGGAAGTGTGTCAGGGCGCGTGGCAGTGTCAGCAGGGTCCCCATGGATCGCACGGCTTTCTTCCCCGTTCCCGGTTGTTCGCGTCTTCGGACTCGCTTGTGCACGGACTCACTCGTGCACGGACTCCCTCGTGCATGGTCCGCCGCGTGCTCGGATGGCGGCGGCTCACGCGGTGAGTAGCTTCTTCTGCACCTTCCCGGTCGCATTGCGCGGGAGTTCCTCGACGATCTGGACGTCCTTGGGGACCTTGTACTCCGCCATCCGCTCGAAGAGGTGGCCCAGGATCTCCGTCCGGTCCGCTCCGGCACCGGGGGCCAGGACGACGAGCGCGAGCGGCACCTCGCCCTCGTCGCCGTCGGCGACGGGCACCACGGCCGCGTCGGCGACGGCGGGGTGCCGGCGCAGCACCCGCTCGATCTCGGCCGGGTAGACGTTGCGGCCGTTCCTGATGATGAGGTCGGTGAGGCGGTCGACGAGGTGCAGCCGGCCCTCGTCGTCGAGGCGGCCGAGGTCACCGGTACGCAGCCAGCCCTTGACGGTGGCCGCCGCCGTGGCCGCGGGGTCGCGCCAGTAGCCGCGCATCCGGCCGTCGCCGCGGACCAGGATCTCGCCGGTGTGCCCGGCGGGCAGCGGCCGGCCGTTCTCGTCCGCGATGCGCAGCGACATCCCGGGGATGACCTGGCCGGTGGGCAGTGTGTCGGGCAGTTCTCCGAGCGGGTCGGGGTGTTCGCCGGGCCCGAGGGTGACGATCGGACCGCCCGCCTCCGTCAGCCCGTACACCTGGCGGAATCCGCAGCCGAGGGTGCGGGCGGCCCGTGCGTACAGCTCGACGGGGAGCGGGGCGGCTCCGTAGAGGATTTCTGCCAGCGAATCGGGCAGGGCCTCGTCCGGGTGTCCGGCGAGGTGGTCCACCACGGCGCGCAGGGTCTCCGGCACCAGCCACAGGTGCGTCGCCTTGTGGACACGGGCGGCCTCGACGATGTCCCGCGGCCGCGGTCCGGCCACCACCAGGGCGGCGCCCGCGGCGAGATGGGCGAAGGCCAGGACGACCGTCCCGTGGAACAGCGGCCCGCTGGTGACCAGTACTCCCCCTGCGGGCTGGGCGGTGGCCGCGAGCCAGCCGAGCGAGATGTCCTTGACCGAACGGTGGTCCACGACCACGCCCTTGGGGCGGCCCCCGGTGGCGGAGGTGTAGAGGATGGCCACCGGGTCGTCGGCCCGCACGTGCGGTTCGAAGGCCGGCTGACCGCCGCCCCCGCCGTCCGGCCCGTCCCGGAACAGCGGGTCCTCGAAGGCCAGCCGCCAACTACTTGCGGTCGAGCCCCTGTCCACGCGTTCCAGCAGCGCTCCTTCGCCGATGACACCGACGACCTTGGCGTGGTCGACGATCTCCTCGACCTCCCCCGGGACGAGACTCGGGTCCAGGGGGACGAATACCGCCCCGAGGTGTCCCAACGCGAAGTACGTCTCGATCACTTCGATACGGTCCGCCGACAGGACCGCCACCCTGTCCCCCCGCTGCACCCCGCGCGCGTTCAGCCGTTCCGCCAGCGCTTCGACGCGTCCGGCCAGCTGCTCCCAGGTGAGCGAGCGCCGTGCGTCGGCCAGGGCCACCCACCCGCCGAAGCCCTGCCGATTTCGCTCCAGCAACTGAGTAAGCCACATACCGCCGCTCCCCTTGTACGATGCACACGTATCCTGCTCCTTCAAGGGAAAGAGGCCGTACGCTAGAGATGCACTCCCGGGCGGCTCTGATTTCTCTCGGAGCTTGTTGCGCGCGGCTGACCCGGGGCGGGTATTCCGAATAGCTTGACCGGGAAGGGAGATGACTGAGAGTCTCTCCCGCATACGAGACATAGGGGGCGGTAGCCAGTGACTGGTCCGTTGAACAGTGACTGGCCGACGGTTGAACTCGATCCGGTGCGACGCCTGAAGGTCATCGCCTCCGCCTTGAAGTACCCGAGTTACGGCGAGCGTCTGTTCGACGTACCGATCGAGCGCCTGTGGGCCGTCGCGAGCGATCTCGAAAAGGAACTCCCGCATATCGTCCCGGGCCTGCGTTCCTTCACCATTACCGGAACCGAGAAGGACCGGCTGACCGGGCGGGCCGTGAGTTCCATCGGACACCGCGAGCATTTCGACGTGGTGCTGCGGCCGGGCTGGTGCCTGATGCAGAGCAAGGCACTGGTCGGCGGAATGGCCGCCGTACCCGAGGGTGGCGGAACACGCTTCGCCTTCTTCAGCAGCCTGCGTTTCCCCGGCGGCCAGGCCGTGGACCGCCTCCGCGTGGTGCGGGCGGAGCGCCGGACCGGAGTGCTCTTCGACCGCCTCCGGCTCCGCATGGACGCGCGCTCACTCCCAGGCGGAACGGAATGAGCGCCGGGCCCGGAACAGCCGGGACCTGACCGTCCCCACCGGCACCGCGAGAACCCCCGCGACCTCCTGTTCGTTCAGGCCGTCGATGTGGCGCAGGGTTAGCACAACCCGGTGTTCGGGTGCCAGCCTGCACATGACGTCGGCGATGTCCGAGGCGAGCTGGAGGTCCTCGGGCACCGGCTTCTCGTCCCAGTCCGACGGTAAGGAACCCTGCCGCTGGCGCTGCTTCGCATACTTGAGGGCCTCCCGGGCGGCGATCGCGCGCACCCAGCCCAGAAACGCCGCGGGCGTTTTTAGCTGATGAATGTTGCGGAATACCGCGATGAGCGCCTCTTGCGCGGCGTCCGCCCCGTCCTGCAATGCCACGGGCCCGCAGATCCGGCCGACGTACGGCGCGACGACGCCGAGCAGCTCGTCCATGGCCAAGGCGTCGCCCCGTTGCGCGCCTTCCACGAGCCGGGTCAGTTCCTCCATATCCCAGCCAACCGTCCGCGCAACATCGGTTTCAGCCACTGCGCCCCCATTGTCGATATCCCGTTCGCCGGACGGGGGGCGGCGTCAAGCCATTCGATCGAGCACGTAAGGCAAAGCTGTTTCTTGCGTGAACTTTGCCGACGCATTGCACTTCCGCGCATTACCCGCAAGTATCAATCCACGGGCATCCGAGTTCAGGCCGTCAACCCCCGTCGCGCCTGAACTCAGACTTTGCACAACACCAGCCACCCTAGCATCAGGCGGCGACAATTGGACGGATCCAAACCCACTTCCGCAATGCGAGACCCGTATCACCCATAGCGTTCAAAAGGGGTCACAGGCGAAATGCCGCCCACCGGAAACGGCCGCCGCTACCGCGGCTCCAGCGCCCCGAAGGGGTGCTCCTCCCATACCCGGCGCGACGCGGCCACCGGATCCCCGAGCAGCACGTCTTCGCAGTCGAACACCTTGGTCAGGCGCCTCGCGGAGCGGTATGCGGGCCACCCCGGATCCCCGGACCCGGCGAACCGCACCCAGGCCGACTGCATCCGATCCGACAGCGCGCCGGCCTCCTGCGGAGCGGTGTCCCCCAGCATCTGCCGCGCCAGCGGGGCCTCCAGGGTCCCGAACACCAGCGGTACGTCCAGACCGTGGCAGGAGCCCAGCTTCCCGCCCGACACCGGTGCGGGCCAGCGCAGTTCATACGCGTACGCCACCCCGCCCGCGGCCGCCTGCGCCTCCAGCAACTGGGTCGTGGGCACCCGGCACAGCCAGTCCGACATCACCGTCTCGTACAACTCCTCCGCGTCCGCGGCCGGGTAGGCCTCGCGGTAGGCCCGCTCCCCATCCGTGCCCGGCCCGAAGACGCGCAGCGCCTCGGCGGCCCGCTCCCGCGTCACCGCACCGAACTCGCTCCGCTTGGCCATGAACAGCCGGTACTCCTCCCGGTTGTGACCGAACATCAGGGCCAGGTCGCGGGCCATGCCCTTGGCGACCGCCTCCCACGGGGTGCGGGGCAGCGACTCCCCGTCGATCACCGGGGAGAACATGGTCTCCGTGTGGGCGACGGTGCCCCACCGGTCCGCATACCGCGCCCGCCGCGCGAACACCGCGTCCGCGGCCCGCACCAGCAGGTGGGGATCGCCGCCCCGCAGGGCCTCGGCGGTCGCGGCCGAACCCACGCGCGCTCCGACCGCCTCCGCGACGCCCGCCGCCAGCTCCGGGGTGAAGTACGAACCGGGCACGCTCTGCGCCACCGCCTGGTGGAACAGACCCTTCGCCGCCGGCATCGCCAGCAGGGCAGCGATCGACCCGGCTCCGGCCGACTCGCCGAAGAGCGTCACGTCGTCGGGCTCGCCGCCGAAGGCCGCGATGTTCTCCCGGACCCAGTGCAGGGCGGCGATCTGGTCCAGCAGGCCCCGGTTGGCCGGGCTCCCGGCCAGCTGCCCGAAACCCTCCATGCCCACGCGGTAGTTGAAGCTGACCACCACCACGTCCCGGCGGGCCAGCCGGGACCCGTCGTACACCGGGTCCGCCGAGCGGCCGAACACGTAGGCGCCCCCGTGGAACCACACCATCACGGGCAGCCCGACGGCCCCGAGCTCCGGGGACCACACGTTGACCGTGAGGCAGTCCGGAGCCTGCTCCTGGCCGCCCGTGCCCGCCTCCGGGCTCATCCGGTCGTACTGCGGCGGCGGAGGCCCGAACTGAAGCGCGGGCCGTACGCCGTCCCAGGGCTCCACCGGCCGCGGCGCGCGGAAGCGCAGCTCGCCGAAGGGCGGCCGCGCGTAGGGGATCCCCCGGAACACGGAGATCCCCTCCTCGACCCGGCCCCTCACCACGCCCTGGCCGGTACGTACCTCGGGATGTTGTTCTCTCTCCAACTTCCTCGGCCCCTTCACAGCTCCAGCAGGCATCGTCGACACCATGAGAGAGGCGCTGCGGGCCCCGGACACTCCCCCGGGTTCCCGGGTCTTCCGCGCAAATATGCGGCCGCGCGGGAGTATCCGCTCCGTTTGGCCCCTCTGTCCTATGAAGCACCGTGCACCGAGCGCCGTCCGGCGAACGGGTGGAGCGATGCCACGCGAGGGAGGAGACCGGGACGTGAGAACAGCCGACCCCAGTGTCCGGCGCCACGAGCTGGACACCCCGCGGCCCCTGGAGCCCGATCCCTGGGAAGCCGCGGCCAGGCTGGTCAGGGCTTCCCAGTCCGGCGACGCTCTGGCCGTCAACGACCTGCTCAACCTGGTGACCCCGTACGTCAGCCGGCTGTGCCGCCCGATCGCGCTGACCGACAGCGCCGACGCGGTGCAGGAGTCCCTGATCGCAGTTTTCCAGGGCCTGCCCCGGCTGAAGGATCCGACCGCCCTCTACGCGTGGGTGCGCACCATCACTGTACGCGAGGCCGTCCGGGTCGCCCGGCGCGCCCAGCGGGAGACCCCGTGGGGCGAACTCGACGACGTGCCCGGATCGCGCAGCCCGGAACTGGCCTGCGACGTGCACGACGTCCTGCGCCGGATGTCCTCGGAGCACCGCGCGGTGCTGACCCTGCGTGAACTCGAGGGCCTGGACGAACGATCGGCCGGCGAGATCCTGAACATTCCCTGTGGCACGGTGAAGTCGCGACTGCACCGTGCCCGCGACAACTTTCGGAAGGCGTGGACGCGATGACCACCGGCTGGCCTACGGCCGCACTCGACCCCGTCCAGCGGCTGCGCGTGATGGCCGCCGGGCTGGGCGCCGTCATGTACGCGGAGGAGTACATCGACGCCCCCTTCGACGAGGTCTGGGACGTCGCGAGCGACCTGGAGGGCGAGCTGCCGCACCTGGTGCCGACCATCCAGGCCTTCCGCATGGTCCCGGGCTTCCGCCCCGGCGCCCCGGAGCGCGGCCGGGCCTGGGCCCACGGCCCGCTCGGCTACCGGGCCGCCTTCGAGGTCCTGCTCCAGCCCGGCTACTGCCTGATGCAGAGCCGGCACGTGGTCGGCGGGATGGCCGCGGTCCCCGAGGGCGCCGGAACGCGCTTCGCCGTCCTCGGCAGCGTGCGCAGCGGCCGCCAGGCCAAGGTGCTGAGCATGCTGCGCGCCCTCGGCACTGACCGCGGCCGGCGCATGATCGCCCGCACCCGGCGCCGTCTGTCGGTCCGCGGCACGGGCCGTCCTGGTGCCTCCTGATCCAGGACCCCGCCGGCACGGTCGTCGCGCCCGGCACCCGTCCTCGCCCCGCCCTCGCCCTCGTCCTGGGGCAGGACCGGGCGGGCGGCCGTCCGGACAGGCCGGTGGCGGACATGAAAAGACGGCCGGAGCCCCCGCACAGTAGGCTCCGGCCGTCGGCTTGGTGGGCCGTACGAGTCGGTCAGATGTCGAGGCCGCTGAGGACCAGGACCCGCTCGTAGGTGTAGTCGTCCATCGCGTAGCGCACGCCCTCGCGGCCCACACCGGACTGCTTGACGCCGCCGTAGGGCATCTGGTCGGCGCGGTAGGACGGGACGTCGCCGACGATCACACCGCCGACCTCCAGCTCGCGGTGGGCGCGGAAGGCCGTCTGGATGTTCCGCGTGAAGACACCGGCCTGGAGACCGAACTTCGAGTCGTTGACGGCGGCGAAGGCCTCGTCGGTGTTCTCGACCCGGCGCAGGGTGAGGACCGGTCCGAAGACCTCCTCGGTGGCGAGGGTGACGCCCGCGGGCACCTCCGCGACGACGGTGGGCTCGTACGAGGCACCCTCGCGCTTGCCGCCCGTGAGCAGCTTGGCTCCGGCGGCCACGGCCTCGTCGACCCAGGACTCGACCCGCTTGGCGGCGTCCTCGGAGACGAGGGGGCCGACGTCGGTGGCGGAGTCGTTCGGGTCGCCGGTGACCTGTGCCTGGACCTTCGCGACGACCTTCTCTACGAGGCGGTCGTAGACGGCCGCGTCGGCGATCACGCGCTGCACGCCGATGCAGGACTGGCCGGCCTGGTAGTTCGAGAAGGTCGCGATGCGGTTCGCGGCCCAGTCGAGGTCGGCCTCGGAGGACCAGTCCTCCAGGACCACGGCCGCGGCGTTCCCGCCGAGCTCCAGGGTGCAGTGCTTGTGGGGCACGGCCTGCTGGATGGCGTAGCCGACCTTGTCGGAACCGGTGAAGGAGATGACGGGCAGGCGCTCGTCCTTGACCAGCTCCGGCATCTTGTCGTTGGCGACGGGGAGCACGGACCAGGAACCGGCCGGCAGGTCGGTCTCGGCGAGCAGCTCGCCGAGGACCAGAGCGGAGAGCGGGGTCGCCGGGGCCGGCTTCAGGATGATCGGCGCGCCGACGGCGATGGCCGGGGCCACCTTGTGGGCGCACAGGTTCAGCGGGAAGTTGAAGGGCGCGATGCCCAGGACCGGACCCTTGACGAAGCGGCGGGTCAGGGCCAGGCGGCCGACGCCGCCGGCGTCGGTGTCCAGGCGCTGGGCCTCTCCGCCGTTGAAGCGGCGGGCCTCCTCGGAGGCGAAGCGGAACACGGACACCGCACGGCCGACCTCACCGCGGGCCCACTTGATCGGCTTGCCGTTCTCGGCGGAGATCAGCAGCGCGATCTCCTCGGTGCGCTCGGCGAGCCGGCGGGCGACGTGGGCCAGGGCCTCGGCGCGTACGTGGGCCGGGGTCGCGGAGAACTCCGCCGTCACGGCGTACGCGGCGGCGACGGCCTCTTCGACCTGGGCGTCGGTCGGGACGCTCACGGCGGCGACGAGGCGGCCGTCCCACGGGGAGTGGACGTCGAAGCTGTCGTCGCCCGTGGCCTGGCGGCCGGCGAGCCAGAAGGCGTGGGTGGAAGTCATGCTGATCCCGGCCCTTCGGAGTGTGTGCGGTGGGTCCTTGTCCCCTCCACCGTAGGACTCCGTCGCGGTTTCGGCGTTTGTCCGGCGTGGAGTACGTGCGTGGCGCGGCGCGCCGCTTTGTCAGTGTCGGGGGTCCCGCTGCCCCGTGCGGGGCCCCGGCGGGGGGCTGCGGGGTGCCGCGGTGGGCTGCCGCTGCGCGGGACATGTCCCCTCCCCGCCCTTCCCCCGTTCCCTGCCCTTCCCCCGTTCCCCGGGCTCCGCCCGGACCCGCGCCTCAAACGCCGGCGGGGCTGAAATCAGCCGGCGTCCCGGCCGACGGCGGACGGAGTCCGGCGCAGCGCCACGGAGCCCGAGAAGCGCGCCGGCGCCGAACGATGCGAGGGGCGCGACAAGAAGGGAGGGACGCGTCAAGAAGGAGAGGTGGCCTTCAGGGCGAGCCAGAGCTCCATGCGGACGTCCGGGTCGTCCAGGGAGCGGGCGAGGATCTCCTCCACCCGGCGCATCCGGTAGCGGAGCGTGTGCCGGTGGACTCCGAGGTCGGCGGCGGCCGCGTCCCACTGGCCGTGGCGGGAGAGCCAGGCTTGGAGGGAGGCCACCAGGTCGCCGCGGCCCTTCTCGTCGTGTTCGCGCAGTGCGCGCAGCGTGCCGTCCGCGAAGGCCCGTACGGCGTCGTCGGCGAGCAGCGGGAGCACCGAGCCCGCCGCGAGGTCCTCGTGTTCGACCAGCGGGCGGCCGCGCCGCCGGGCCACGGCCAGGGCCTGGTCGGCCTGCTTGAGGGCCGCCGCCACGCCGGAGGCCGCCGCGGGCGCCGACAGGCCGAGGACCAGTTCGTCCGGCTCCGGTTCGCCCGGCTCCCGGCCGCGCCGGGATTCCAGGGCCTCCGCGTGTTGCGCGCACGCCTGGACCGCCGATCCCCCGTCGGCCGCCAGGACCACGAGCCGGCCGGGCTCCGGCACCACGAGCAGGGTCTCCCCCGTGCGCGCGGCCGCCGACTCCACGGTGTCGGCCAGCAGTGCCAGCCCTTCCGGCTGCGCCGTGCCGGCCAGCGCGGGCTCCGCCACGAGGATGCGGAACGGTGCGTCGAGCAGGGCCCCGTACAGGTCCCCGGCCACGGCCTGGGCCTGCTCCGCCTGGCCGGCGAGCAGCATGCGCAGCACGGCGGCGCCGAGGCGGGACTCCGCGTCGTGCAGGGAGCGGGAGCGTTCGGTGGTGAGGGTCAGCAGGGCCACCGCGGAGTGGACGGCGTACCGCTCCGCCGTGCCGAGCGGGGCTCCGGTACCGACCGCGAGGGCGCCGCGCGCCCGCCGCCCGGTGCCCAGCGACTGGAGCTCGACCCGGTCCTCGGAGCCGCCCACCACGGCGCTGGCGGGGGCCGGGCGCTCCCGCAGCCGTTCCACGTCGGGGGTGAGCCGGGCGGCCCGGCGGGCGGCCCAGTCGGGCGCGGCCGCGACGACGGCGCCGGAGGTGTCGTACAGGGCGGCCCAGCCGTGCACGTGCGCCGCGAGCTTCGTCAGCAGTTCGGCGGGCCCGTCGGCGGACAGTGCGGCCCGGGTGAGCTCCCGCTGCGCCTCGAAGCCCGCGGTCACGGCCCGGTACTGGTCGGCGGCGAGGGCCGCGGAGACGGCTTTGCTGATGGCGAGGAACGGGGTGCGCCGGGGTACCTCCAGCAGCGGCAGGTCCTCGCCGCGGGCGGCTTCGACCAGCGCCTCGGGCACGGCGTCGTAGTTGACGCCGATGGCGAAGCCGATGCCGACGACTCCGGCGGCCGCGAGCCTGCGTACGTAGCGCCTCATCTCCTCGGGGTCCTCCGCGTCCAGCTTCATCGCGGTGATCAGGAGCAGCTCCCCGCCCTCCATGTAGGGGACGGGGTCGGCGAGCTCGCTGACGTGGGCCCAGCGCACGGGGGTGTCGAGGCGGCCCTCCCCGGCCCGGACGCTGAGCTTGAGCGCCGAGTGCTGAACGAGCGAGGCGAGGGTGAGCGGCATGGGTACCGGGGCGCCTTAAGGGGGGAGGAGGGTTGCGGCGGCGAGACGCCGACGCTGGATTCTCGCCGTGGACCACCACCGCGGATTTCGCCGTGTCGTACGAACGGCTCACCTCGATTCTGCCACCTCGTACGGGTCCGCCCCGTCCTATCCCCCGAGCCGCACCAGCAGCGGGGCGGCCCGCTCGCCGCGGACGGAGGTGAGGGAGAGGACGGCGTGGCCGGGGGGCACCGTGTGCGCCAGGTCGGAGGCCGACCAGCGTTCCCGTTCCACCTGGCGCACGGTCACGGCGTCGGTGGTCACGGCCTTGCCCGAGACCAGTTTGCGGAAGGCGTGGATGGCCCGGGTGAGCGGCTGGTCGGCGAAGACCGTCCGGTGGGTGACGTCCCGGGTCTCCACCCACTCCGTGCCCCAGGTCTCGGCGAACCGTTTGCCGTCCCAGGTGGTGACCCCGGAGAAGGCCATGCGGCAGCCGACGGCCCCGAGCAGCGGGGTCCGCAGCGCTTCCGGTACGTCGTCCAGGGTGCGCAGCGTGAGCAGGACCCCCGCGTTGGCCGAGCGGAGCCGCTGGATGCCGCGCACCGCTTCCGGGGTGAGGGTGTGGGAGGCGTCGTCGAAGGCGAGGAGCGCGAAGAGCGAGCGGTCGGTGCGGGCCGTGGCGGCGGCGTTGAACTGGGCGAGCAGCAGCCGGGCCAGCACCCGGGAGGCGTCGGCGTGGCCGCGCTCGGGCAGGTCGATGCGGACCCGGAGCGGATGCTCCAGGGCCCGCAGGGAGAAGGGCCGGCCGGCGCCGGTGGTGTCGGCGTCCTTGACGTTGAAGAACCCCGCGAAGGCGGGCCGGTCGAGCAGTGCGACCCGGTCGGCGAGGGCCGGTCCCGGATCGGCGGAGGCCCCGTGCTGGCGTTCGCGCGCGTCGAGCTCGCGGAGCATCCGGTGCTGTCCGGCGGCCTCCAGGGTGCCCCGCAGGGTGGCGAGGGCGACGGGCACGTGATCGAGGAGTTCCCGCAGCTCGGGCACGGCGGGGAAGCGGCCGTGCGCCGCCCGGAACGGTCCGAGGAGCTGCGCGAGGGCGGTGGCGGCGCGGCGTACGTCGATCCCCGGCAGGTCTCCCACGAAGCCCTCCGCGAGCAGCGTGGCGGCCTCGTCGGGGTCGGGGGTACCTCCGTAGAGGTCCAGGTCGTAGACGGAATCGGGGTCGCCGACGCGGATGACGACGTCGTAGCCCGTGTCGGGTCCCAGGGCGGTGCCCGCGGAGGCGACCACGATGACGGCGGCCTGGCCGGCCAGGGCCTGCAGGGCGAGGGACTCCACGACGGGGCGGACCAGGCGGGTCGTCTTGCCCGCGCCGGAGGGGCCGATGGCGAGCAGTGAGGTACCGAGGACCGCGGGGTCGAGGGCGACGCCGCTGCCGCGTCGGGCGTACGGGTTGCGCTCGCCGTCCTGGACCGTGCCGAGCTGCACCTGCCGGGCCAGCAGATCGTGCCGGGCGGCGCGGACGGGCAGGTCGCGGGCGCCCGACGGGTGGACGCAGGCTCCGGCGCCCTTGTCCCGTACGGCCTGGTCGAAGGCCCGCGTCCGCGACGGGTCGGCCCGTACGGTCTCCCAGGCCCGCCGGATCCGCGCGTAGTCCACGTCGTTCATCCGCCCGGCCCGGGCCTCCGCCCCCAGCCGGTCGGCGGCTTCCACCAGCCCGGCCGCCCGCACCTCGGTCCACTGGGCGGGGTCGTCGGGCCCGCCGGGCTCCACCGGTCGCGGCGCCGGGTCCACGGCCCGTACGGCGCGGCCGCCGAGGATGCGGCGGCCCAGCTCGGGCCAGCGGCCGAGGCGGCCGAAGCCGATGGCCAGGGTGAGCGCCACGACGGCGTACCAGACGTAGGAGGCGACGACGGAGGGGAACGTCCCGGCCCAGGAGTCGGGGGTGAACATGTAGAGCGGCCAGAGCCAGAAGCCGCCGAGGTAGCCGTTCCAGAGGAGGGACCACAGCAGCAGTCCGGCCAGCAGGGAGATGAGCGCCCCGCTGATCAGCTGTCGGGTCGGGGTGGTCTCGGGCTCCTGCGCGGCGCGCGGAACGTGCCCGTACGACCAGATGCCGGGGCCGGCGGCGGGGCGCGGGACGCGTAGCCAGTCGGTGAGGGTGGGGCCCGCCGCCGGGGCCGCGGTGGGCGCCGGTCCCGCGCCGGGGGCGTGGGCGGGCTTCGGCGGGAGGCCGGAGGGGCCGGGGGCGCCGGAGGGGTCAGCGGGGTGGTCCGGGCCCGGGTGCCCGGAGGGGCCGGCCGGCCGGGGGACGTGCCCGGCCGTGCGCGGCTCCGGCCGCCCGTGCCTGCCGTGCGTGCCGTCGGTGTCCATGTAACCCCTGCCCCCTGCCCGTTACCGCACTGTGCTGCGCGCTCAATCTAGTGGCCGCCGCCGCCCAGCGGCCCGTACCCGGTGATGATCCACAAGACATGGGCGGAATCCTTCCTATGGCCGTCACGGACAAGGACACGCGGGCACCACTCCCGAACGGAGCATGCAGGACCACGCCTCCCGGGCCTAGCCTGCGGACAAAGACACAAGTGCGTCCGAAAACACCCCCCAGGAGCCCCCTATGACCGCTGTTCCGCAGGAGCGCCGCATCGTCACCGCGATCCCCGGCCCCAAGTCGCAGGAGCTGCAGGCCCGCCGTCTCGCGACGGTGGCCGGCGGCGTGGGCTCCGTGCTCCCCGTCTTCACGGCCCGTGCGGGTGGCGGCATCCTCGAGGACGTCGACGGCAACCGCATGATCGACTTCGGCTCCGGCATCGCCGTGACCTCGGTCGGCGCCTCCGCCGAGGCCGTCGTGCGCCGCGCCACCGCGCAGCTCGCCGACTTCACCCACACCTGTTTCATGGTGACGCCCTACGAGGGCTACGTGGAGGTCTGCGAGGCCCTCGCCGAGCTCACCCCGGGTGACCACGCCAAGAAGTCGGCGCTGTTCAACTCCGGCGCCGAGGCCGTCGAGAACGCCGTCAAGATCGCCCGTTCGTACACCAAGCGCCAGGCCGTCGTCGTCTTCGACCACGGCTACCACGGCCGTACGAACCTCACGATGGCCCTGACCTCGAAGAACATGCCGTACAAGCAGGGCTTCGGCCCGTTCGCCCCCGAGGTCTACCGCGTCCCCGTCGCCTACGGCTACCGCTGGCCGACCGGCGCCGAGAACTGCGGCCCCGAGGCCGCCGCCCAGGCGATCGACCAGATCACCAAGCAGATCGGCGCCGAGAACGTCGCCGCGATCATCATCGAGCCGGTCCTCGGCGAGGGCGGCTTCATCGAGCCGGCCAAGGGCTTCCTCCCGGCGCTCGTGAAGTTCGCCAACGACAACGGCATCGTCTTCGTCGCCGACGAGATCCAGTCCGGCTTCTGCCGCACCGGCCAGTGGTTCGCGTGCGAGGACGAGGGCATCGTCCCCGACCTCATCACGACCGCCAAGGGCATCGCGGGCGGCCTGCCGCTCGCCGCCGTGACCGGCCGCGCCGAGATGATGGACTCCGTGCACGGCGGCGGCCTGGGCGGCACCTACGGCGGCAACCCGGTGGCCTGCGCCGGTGCGCTCGGCTCCATCGAGACCATGAAGGAGCTCGACCTCAACGCCGCGGCGAAGAAGATCGAGTCGATCATGAAGGCCCGTCTGACCGCCATCCAGGAGAAGTACGACATCGTCGGCGACATCCGCGGCCGCGGCGCCATGATCGCGATCGAGCTCGTCAAGGACCCCGCGTCCAAGACCCCGAACCCGGAGGCGGCCGGCGCGCTCGCCAAGGCCTGCCACGCCGAGGGCGTGCTCGTCCTCACCTGCGGCACCTACGGCAACGTGCTCCGCTTCCTCCCGCCGCTGGTCATCGGCGAGGACCTGCTGAACGAGGGCCTGGACGTCATCGAGGCCGCGTTCGCGGCCCTCTGATCGAACGTCTGACACAAGCGGTAGAACGCGGGGGTGCGATGCTCGATCACCAAGCGATCACTACCGCGGGTAACGGTCGGGCGCTGTGAAGAAGGTGTGGGGGGCCGATGGCGGGAGCGCTTTCCTGCTGTCGGTCCCCCTTCCGCTGCCGTACGGTTTCTGCAGATGAGTGAAACACCCCGCCCCCGGGAAACCGGAGGCGACACCAGTACCGGGCTTCCCCAGCGCCGCACTGGGCATGCGTTCGCGCACACTCCTCACCGATCGGACAGCCGTACGCCCCAAACCCCCCGGGGTGCCCGGCGACCCGATCCGGCCGGCCGCCCCGGAACCACCCCCCCTGTTCCGGGGCGGCCGGCCACTCTCCTCTCCGCGCTCTGCGCGGCACTCTTCGCCCTGATCACCTGGCAGGTCCTGGTGTCGGGGCCGCTGCTGGTCCCGGACGCCGGCCTCAGCCGGGCGCTCGTGCGCACCGTCCCCGACGCGGTCACCCAGCGCCTCTCCGATCTCGGCAACGTCCCCGTCGCGGTCCCCGTGCTGCTCCTCGCGGTCGTCTACGCCGCCCGGCGCGGCAACCGCCGGGGCGCGGCGGCCGCGGCGCTGGCCATGGCCCTGGTGCCGGCCCTGATCGTCCCGCTGAAGGAGTGGACCGGCCGGCCGGGCCCGCTGGAACCCTGGGCCTCCGGCTACTACCCCTCGGGCCACACGGCCACCGCGTACGTGGCGTACGCGGGCGCGGCCCTGCTCGTCCGCCCGTACACCCGGGGCCGCTGGCCCCTGGCCCTGGCGGCCGCCCTCACCTCACTGACGGCGACGGGCCTGATCCTGCGCGGCTACCACTGGCCCCTGGACGTCCTGGCCAGCCTGCTGATGTGCACGCCGCTGCTCCTGGGCGTCCGCCGGTACGCCGCACGGCCTGCCGGACCCAGCGCCTAGTGCTGTGGCCGGGCCGCAGCCCCGGGGGACTGCGGCCGGGCACGGGTGGTGGTGGTGACGGCCGGTCAGCCGCCGAAGTAGGCGTCGAAGTTCTTCGAGAACTCCCAGGCGCCGAAGCGGTCCCAGTTGATCGACCAGGTCATCAGGCCGCGCAGGGCGGGCCAGGTGCCGTGGGTCTGGTAGGCGCCGCAGTTCGTCTTCTTCGTCAGGCAGTCCAGCGCCTTGTTCACCTCGGCGGGGCTGGTGTGGCCGTTGCCCGCGTTGGTCGTGGCCGGGAGGCCGATGGCGACCTGGTCCGCGCGCAGCGGCGGGAAGACGCGGGCCGTGTTGCCGGCCACCGGGAAGCCGGTGAGCAGCATGTCGGTCATGGCGATGTGGAAGTCGGCTCCGCCCATGGAGTGGTACTGGTTGTCGAGGCCCATGATCGAGCCGGAGTTGTAGTCCTGGACGTGGAGCAGGGTGAGGTCGTCGCGCAGACCGTGGATGACCGGGAGGTAGGCGCCGGCGCGCGGGTCCTGGCCGCCCCAGGGGCCGGATCCGTAGTACTGGTAGCCGAGCTGGACGAAGAAGGTCTCGGGGGCCATGGTCAGGATGAAGTCCGGGCCGTACTTGGCCTTGAGTGTCTTCACGGCCGTGATCAGGTTGACGATCACCGGGGTGGTGGGGGCGCGGAAGTCGGTGTCGCCCGTGGCCAGGGAGAGGGAGTGGCCCTCGAAGTCGACGTCGAGGCCGTTGAGCCCGTACTCGTCGATGATCTTGCCGACGGAGGAGACGAAGGTGTCACGGGCCGCCGTGGTGCCCAGCTGGACCTGGCCGTTCTGGCCGCCGATCGAGATGAGGACCTTCTTGCCGGCGGCCTGTTTGGCCTTGATGGCCGCCTTGAACTCCGCGGCCGATTCGACATTCGGGCACTCACTGGCCGGGCAGAGCTGGAAGCGGATGTCACCCGAGGTCACCGAGGTGGGCTCGCCGAACGCCAGGTTGATGACGTCCCACGAGGCGGGCACGTCGGCCATCCGGACGTAGCCGGAGCCGTTGGCGAAGCTGGCGTGCAGGTAGCCGACCAGGGCGTGCGCGGGCAGGCCCGGGTTGCCGGGGTTGCCGCCGCCGCTCTGGGTGGTGACGGGGACGGCGGCGCTCTTCGGGGATTCGCCGGCCGCGTTCACCGCGCTGACCTGGAAGGAGTAGGTCGTGGCGGCCGTGAGGCCGGTGACCGTCGCCGAAGTGCCGCTGACCGTGGTCGGGTTCGCACCGTCCCGGTAGAGCTTGTACGAGGTGGCGCCGGTGGCCGCCGACCAGGAGAGGCCGACCGCGGTCGCGGAGGAGGCCGAGCCGGCGAGGCCGGCAGGGGCGGCCGGGACTTGGGGCTGGCCGGGTCCGGAGCCGCCGGGGTCGGGGCCGACCAGGGTCACGTCGTCGGTGAACTGCGGCGGCTGGCCGTACCAGCCCTGCGTGTACACGGTCACCGACGTGGTGTTCGCTCCGGTACGGAAGCTCGCGCTCAGCTGCTTCCAGGCACCCGGGGTCTGCGCCCAGGTCTGCGCGTCCGTGGTCCCGGTGCCGGTCGCGCCGAGGTAGACGTACGCGCCCTGCACCCAGGCGCTCAGCGTGTACGGGGAGTCGGGCTTGACGGTGACGGTCTGGGAGCAGCGGGCGTTGTCCTGCCCGGCCGGGGTGCCCTTGAGGGCGGAAGTGCCGCCGTGCACCGGGGTGCTGACGGCGGCTCCGCTGCCGGCCGAGCAGCTCCAGCCGTCGAGACCGGCTTCGAAGCCGCCGTTGCGGATGAGGTCGACGTCGGCCGCGGCGGCCGACTGACCTGCGGCGAGGAGGCCGGCCACCGCGAGGGCGGCGGCGGTAAGGAGGGACAGGGCGGAGCGTATGACGGCGGGTCCGGCAGGGCGGACGGGGCTGGTCGGGCGCACAACTGCCTCCGGTGCATGGGGGGATGGAGCCGGGCCGCGGCTGGGCAGGCGGTGGGGGAAGGCGCAGCGGCGCCCAAGATGGTCCAGACCAATGTTCTTGTCAAGACCTGCCACCTTCCCGGCCCACGGCGCGCGCCGCCGCCTCGTGCATCGCGAGCTCCAGGACCGCCGGATCGGTGAGCGTGCCCTGCCCGTCGGGGACCACGAGCCAGCGGACCCCGCCCGTGGCCCGGCCGGGGTAGGGGACCACGATCCAGGTCCCGTGCCCGGCTCCCCGTACGCCTGTCCCGACCCAGCGGGACGCCGTGCCCGGAGGCACGAAGAAGCCCAGCCTGGAGTCGCCGAAATCGGCGATCACCGGGCCGGGCGGGGCGGGCAGCGTGTCCAGTACTTCGAGGGTGGCGTGGCCCAGCTCCCCCGGCAGGATCAGTACGTCCCACCGGTGGCCGGCGGGAAGCAGGGCGACCCCGAGGGGGTTGCGCTCCCATTCCCGCCGGCAGGCGTCCGGATCGGGCGCCACCGAAACCAGCCAGTCCACTGCCGTCTTGTCTCCCGGGGTCGTCATCGCCCGGCCTCCGCTCTCCGTTGGTGAGGTGAAGCGTTCTCACAGGAGAGAGCGGGGCCGGGCCCGGCTATGACGCGGGTTTCCCTACTCCGTGGCAGTGAACCGGGTCATACCGTCGGTGACGGTGTGCGCCAGGGGCGTACGGGCGTCTCTTACCCGATCAGCACACCGGGCCCCGGCCCGGCCGTCGCGGCCCCGGCCTCAGCTGTCGAAGCCGAGACCGAAGCGGTCCAGCGTCTTCAGCCACAGGTTGCGGTGGCCGCCCAGCCGGTCCGCCCGGGCCAGTGACCATTTGGTCATCGTGATGCCGGTCCAGGCGAAGGGCTCGGGCGGGAACGGCATCGGCTTGGTGCGCACCATCTCCAGCTCCGTGCGCTCGGTCCGCTCCCCCGAGAGGAGGTCCAGCATCACGTCGGCGCCGAAGCGGGTGGCCCCGACGCCCAGCCCGGTGAAACCGGCCGCGTAGGCCACCTTGCCCGCGTGCGCGGTGCCGAAGAAGGCGGAGAAGCGCGAGCAGGTGTCGATCGCCCCGCCCCAGGCGTGGCTGAATTTCACGCCTTCCAGCTGGGGGAAGCAGGTGAAGAAGTGCTCGGCGAGCTTGAGGTAGGTCTCGGGCCGGTGGTCGTGCTCGACGTCGAGCTTGCCGCCGTACGGATAGATCGCGTCGTAGCCGCCCCACAGGATCCGCCGGTCGGGGGTGATCCGGAAGTAGTGGAACTGGTTGGCGCTGTCGCCGAGCCCCTGCCGGTTCTTCCAGCCGATCGCGGCGAGCTGCTCCTCGGTCAGCTGCTCGGTCATCAGCGCGTAGTCGTAGACCGGGACGGTCAGCGGACGGACCCGCTTGACCAGCGACGGGAAGATGTTGGTGCCCAGCGCCACCCGGCGGGCGAAGACCCGGCCGTACGGGGTCCGCACGGCCATCCCGGCTCCCGAGCCGGCCAGATCCAGCCCGCGCGTGTTCTCGTAGATCCGCACGCCCAGTTCCAGGCAGGCCCGCTTCAGGCCCCAGGCGAGCTTCGCCGGGTTGAGCATGGCGACGCCGTCGCGGTCCCAGATCCCGCCGAGGAAGGTCGGGGAGTCGACCTCGGCCCGCAGTGCGTCCGCGTCCAGCCATTCGGAGCGACCCGCGAGGCCGAGCCGTTCGGCCTCCGCGTGGAACTCGCGGAGCTCCTCGACCTGGTGCGGCTCGGTGGCCACGTCGATCTCGCCGCTGCGCTCGAAGTCGCAGTCGATGCCGTAGCGGGCGACCGCCTCCTCGATGGCGTCGAGGTTGCGGGCGCCGAGCTCCTCCAGCTTCGCGAGCTCGTCCGGCCAGCGGGCCAGCCCGTTGGCGAGGCCGTGGGTGAGGGAGGCGGCGCAGAAGCCACCGTTGCGGCCCGAGGCGGCCCAGCCCGCCTCAACGCCCTCGATCAGTACGACGTCCCGGGCGGGGTCGCGCTCCTTGGCGATCAGCGCGGTCCACAGTCCGCTGTAGCCGCCGCCGATGACGAGCAGGTCGCAGTGCTCGTCCCCGGTGAGGGCGGGCTCGGCGGCCGGCTTGCCGGGGTCGTCCAGCCAGTACGAGACCGGCTTCGCTTCGGAAAGGGATCGTGCAGCGGTGCGCATGGCGTCTGGGGCCATGTCTTCCAACTCCCTACAGGTGTTGCCAGGTGTTACTTGGGCTGTGCTTTCTTGCGGCGGCCGGCGACCAGCTGGCCGGCCAGCACCACCAGGACCGCGATGACGAACATCGCGGTGCCGATGACGTTGATCTGCACAGGCGTACCGCGCTGGGCCGATCCCCACACGAACATGGGGAAGGTGACGGTGTTACCCGAGTTGAAGTTGGTGATGATGAAGTCGTCGAACGAGAGCGCGAAGGAGAGCAGCGCGCCCGCCGCGATGCCGGGGGCCGCGATCGGCAGGGTGACGCGCAGGAAGGTCTGCACGGGACCGGCGTAGAGATCGCGGGCCGCTTCCTCCAGGCGCGGGTCCATGGAGAGCACCCGGGCCTTGACGGCGGCGACGACGAAGCTGAGGCAGAACATGACGTGGGCGATCAGGATCGTCCAGAAGCCGAGCTGGATGCCCATGTTGAGGAAGAGGGCCAGTAGCGAGGCCGCCATCACGATCTCGGGCATGGCCATCGGCAGGAAGATCAGCGAGTTGACGGCCGCGCGCCCCCGGAAGCGGTAGCGGACCATCGCGAAGGCGATGGCGGTACCGAGGACGGTCGCGCCGATGGTGGCCCACAGGGCGATCTGCAGCGACAGGGACAGCGAGCCGCACATGTCGGCGACTCCGCAGGGGTCCTTCCACGCGTCGAGGGAGAACTCCTGCCAGGCGTAGTTGAACCGTCCGGTCGGGTTGTTGAAGGAGAAGACCGTGACGACGACGTTCGGCAGGATCAGGTAGGCGAGCGTGCCGAGCCCCGCGATCACGACGAGGTGGCGGCGCAGCCAGGTAATGGCGCTCTTCATCAGACCAGGTCCTCCGTCCCCGCTCGGCGGATGTAGATGGTGACCATGACGAGCACGATGGCCATGAGGATGAAGGACAGCGCGGCCGCAGTCGGGTAGTCGAGGATGCGCAGGTACTGCGACTGGATGACGTTGCCGATCATGCGGGTGTCCGTGGAGCCGAGCAGTTCGGCGTTGACGTAGTCGCCGCTGGCCGGGATGAAGGTGAGCAGCGTCCCGGAGACCACGCCCGGCATGGACAGCGGGAAGGTCACCTTGCGGAAGACGGTGGCGGGACGGGCGTACAGGTCCCCGGCCGCCTCGTGGAGGCGGGTGTCGATGCGCTCCAGCGAGGTGTAGAGCGGAAGGATCATGAAGGGGAGGAAGTTGTACGTCAGTCCGCAGACGACCGCGAGCGGCGTGGCCAGGACGCGGTCGCCCTCGGTCATGCCGAGCCAGCTGGTGACGTCCAGGAAGCCGACCGAGTTGAGGACGCCGACCACCGGGCCGCCGTCGGCCAGGATCGTCTTCCAGGCGAGGGTGCGGATCAGGAAGCTGGTGAAGAACGGGGCGATGACCAGCACGAGGAGCAGATTGCGCCAGCGGCCCGCCTTGAAGGCGATCAGGTAGGCCAGCGGATAGCCCAGCAGCAGGCACAGCACGGTCGCGGTGCCGGCGTAGAGCAGGGAGCGCAGGAACTGCGGGTAGTAGTCGGTGAAGGCGTCCCAGTACGTCTGGAAGTGCCAGGTGACCTCGAAGCCCTCTTCTAGGGAGCCGGTCTGCACCGAGGTCGAGGCCTGGTAGATCATCGGCAGCACGAAGAAGACGACCAGCCACAGGATGCCCGGGAGCAGCAGCCAGTACGGGATCAGGCGCTTCTTCAGGGACGGCTTGTGCACCGGGGGCTCGGCGGTGGCGACGACCTCGGGCAGCGCGGCGGGGGCGGTCATGCGGACTCCCCGACCGTCTCGATGCCCGCGTCGATGTCCTGAGCGGCGTCCAGGCCGAAGGTGTGGTCCGGGTTCCAGTGCAGTATCACGTCGGCGCCGGGCACGAGCCGGGCGTCGCGCTCGATGTTCTGGACGTACACCTCCAGCTCCGGGCAGACCGGGCTGTCGATGACGAACTGCGTGGACACTCCGATGAAGGAGGAGGCGGCGATCTTGCCGACGACCTTGTTGCGGCCGGCCCCGATGGTGTCCTCGGCGTCCACGTGGACCAGGGAGATCTTCTCCGGGCGCACCCCGACCAGCAGCTTGCCGCCCGCCCGGGGCGTGGTCGAACATCGCGCCGCCGGGACGCGCAGCTTCGTACCGGCCGAGCCGACCACGACGTCGGCCGCGCCGGCCTCCAGGACCTCGGCCTCGATGAGGTTGGAGGTGCCGAGGAAGTTCGCCACGAAGGTGGTCTTCGGGTTCTCGTAGAGCTCCGCGGGGGCGCCCAGCTGCTCGACGCGGCCGCCGTTCATCACGGCGACCGTGTCGGCCATGGTCATGGCCTCCTCCTGGTCGTGCGTGACGTGCACGAAGGTGATGCCGACCTCGGTCTGGATCCGCTTCAGCTCCAGCTGCATCTGGCGGCGCAGCTTGAGGTCGAGGGCGCCGAGCGGCTCATCGAGGAGCAGCACCTGCGGATGGTTGATGAGCGCGCGGGCGACGGCGACGCGCTGCTGCTGGCCGCCGGAGAGCTGGTGCGGCTTGCGGCGGGCGAACTGGCCGAGCTGGACCAGTTCCAGCATGTCGTCGACCTGCTTCTTGACCGACTTGATGCCGCGGCGGCGCAGCCCGAAGGCGATGTTCTCCGTGACGTCGAGGTGCGGGAAGAGGGCGTAGCTCTGGAAGACCGTGTTGACCGGGCGCTTGTAGGGCGGCAGGTGCGTCACCTCGCGGTCGCCGAGGCTGACGGTTCCGGTGGAGGGCTCCTCCAGACCGGCGATCATGCGCAGGGTGGTGGTCTTCCCACAGCCCGAGGCGCCGAGGAGGGCGAAGAAGGAGCCCTGGGGGATGGTGAGATCCAGCGGGTGCACGGCCGTGAAGGATCCGTAGTGCTTACTGATCCCGGCGAGGCGGACGTCGCCGCCTTCGGTCTTGTCAGTCATGGGCCTGGGCCTTCGGTGGTGGTGACGTGGAAGGGGCAGGTGCCGGTACGGGCGCCGCGGGGGCGGCGGGACCCGTCAGGCTCCGATGAGCTTGGCGAACTTCTCCTCGTACGCCGTCTCTTCCCCACTCGTGAGGGAGCGGAAGGCGTGCGACTTGGCGGACATCGCCTTGTCGGGGACGATCAGGACGTTGTCCGCGAGCGCCGGGTCGATCTTGGCCAGCTCGTTCTTGACGCCCTCGACGGGGCAGACGTAGCTGATGTACGCGGCCAGCTGGGCCGCCACCGGGGGCTCGTAGTAGTAGTCGATGAGCTTCTCCGCGTTGGCCTTGTGCCGGGCCTTCACCGGGACCAGCAGGTTGTCGCTGGAGGTGATGTAGCCGGCCGCCGGGATCGCGTACTGGATGTCCGGGTTGCCGGCCTGGAGCTGGATGACGTCGCCGGCCCAGGCCAGGCAGGCTGCGAGGTCGCCCTTGTCGAGGTCCGCGGTGTAGTCGTTGCCGGTGAAGCGGCGGATCTGCTTCTTGTCCACGCCCTTCTGGAGCCGGCCGATCGCCGCGTCGTAGTCGGCGTCGGTGAAGTTCGCCGGGTCCTTGCCCTGGTCCAGGAGGGTCATGCCGACGCTGTCGCGCATCTCGGTGAGGAAGCCGACGCGGCCCTTGAGGGAGGGGTCGTCGAGGAGCTGGGTGACGGAGTCGATCTTCTTCCCGCCGGTCGCCTTGGTGTTGTAGGCGATGACGGTGTCGATGCCGGTCCACGGGTAGCTGTGCGCGCGGCCCGGGTCCCAGTCGGGGTTGCGGAACTGCGGGATCAGGTTGGCGTAGGCGTGCGGAAGGTGCGAGGGGTCCAGCTTCTGCGCCCAGCCGAGGCGGATGATGCGCGAGGCCAGCCAGTCGGTGACGACGATCAGGTCGCGGCCTGTGTCCTGGCCGGCCGCCAGCTGGGGCCTGATCTTGCCGAAGAACTCGACGTTGTCGTTGATGTCCTCGGTGTACTTGACCTTGATCCCGGTCCGCTTGGTGAACTCCTCCAGCGTGGGACGGGACTTCTCGTCCTCGCTGGTGTCCATGTACTCGGTCCAGTTGGAGAAGTTGATCTCCTTCTCCTGCTCCGAATGGTCATCGGAGGCCACGGCGGTGCCGTCCGCGCGCTTGGCCGGCGGGATGCCGCAGCCGGCCAGCGCGGACAGGCCGCCGAGGGTGAGCGCTCCGACTCCGGAGGCGCGCAACAGGGAGCGGCGGGTGAGGGCGCCGCGCCCGTTGGTGATGCTGCGCCGCATCGCGGCGAGTTGCGCCGCCGAGAGGCGGTCGGGCTCGAACTGCTCCATGGGAGATGCCCTTTCGGGATGGGTGCGGGCCGCTGGTCAGGCGGCTGACGGCTATCGGTCCCCGAAGATCGTGCGGTGCCAGTCCTTCGCGGCCACCGCGGTGTTGTCGTACATCACGTGCTTGACCTGCGTGTACTCCTCGAAGGAGTACGTGCTCATATCCTTTCCGAAGCCACTGGCCTTGTAGCCCCCGTGCGGCATCTCGCTGATGATCGGGATGTGGTCGTTGACCCAGACGCAGCCCGCCTTGATCTCGCGGGTGGCGCGGTTCGCCCGGTACACGTCACGGCTCCAGGCGGAGGCGGCGAGACCGTAGGGGGTGTCGTTGGCCAGCGCGATGCCCTCGTCGTCGGAGTCGAAGGGCAGGACCACGAGGACCGGCCCGAAGATCTCGGACTGGACCACCTCGCTGTCCTGGGCCGCGCCTGAGATCAGCGTGGGCCGGTAGTACGCGCCGTCCGCGAGCTCCCCGCCGGGAACCTCGCCGCCGGTGACGACGGTGGCGTACGCGCGGGCGCGCTCGACGAAACCGGCGACCCGGTCGCGCTGGGCGTGCGAGACCAGCGGGCCGAGGTCGGTGGCCGGGTCGAAGGGGTCGCCGACGCGGACGGTCTCCATCAGCTCGGCGACCCGGGCGACGAAGGCGTCGTGGAGCGGGCGCTGGACGTAGGCACGGGTTGCGGCCGTGCAGTCCTGGCCGGTGTTGATCAGGGAGGCGGCGACGGCCCCGTGGGCGGCGGCCTCCAGATCGGCGTCGTCGAAGACGAGGAAGGGCGCCTTGCCGCCGAGCTCCAGGTGGAGCCGCTTGACGGTGGCGGTGGCGATCTCGGCGACCCGCTTGCCGATGGCGGTGGACCCGGTGAAGGAGGTCATGACCACGTCCGGGTGGCCGACCAGGTGCTCGCCCGCGTCCCGGCCGGCGCCGTTGACGATGTTGACCACGCCGTCGGGCAGGCCCGCCTCCTTGGCCGCCTGGGCGAACATCAGGGAGGTCAGCGGGGTGAGCTCGGCGGGCTTGAGGACGATGGTGTTGCCCGCGGCGATCGCCGGGAGGATCTTCCAGGCGGCCATCTGGAGCGGGTAGTTCCACGGTGCGATGGAGCCGACGACCCCGATCGCCTCGCGGCGTACGTACGAGGTGTGGTCCCCGGAGTACTCGCCGGCGGCCTGCCCCTGGAGGTGGCGCGCGGCGCCCGCGAAGAAGGCGGTGTTGTCGATGGTCCCCGGCACGTCGAACTCGGTCGACAGCTTGACCGGCTTGCCGCACTGCAGGGACTCCGCGTAGGCGAACTCCTCGGCCCGCTCGGCCAGCACTCCGGCCAGCCGGTGCAGCGCGTCGGAGCGCTCTCCCGGGGTGGCTCCCGACCAGCCCGGGAAGGCCCGCTTGGCGGCGGCGACGGCCGCGTCCACATCGTCGGTGGAGGCCAGCTCGTAGGTGAGTACCTCCTCACCCGTCGCCGGGTCGACCACTGTGTGTGACCGACCGGAGGTGCCGGGCCGCAGCTGCCCGTCGATGTACTGCGCGCCTGCGGCGAATCGGTCCTTGACCTGGACCTTGACCTGGAAGCGGTTGCCCATCACGCTCTCACGCTCTCCGTAGCTACAGTTCGAGCTACAGCTCGAATTGAGTGCCGATCCTGGCAGAGGTACACCCCTCGGCCAAGTGATTCCGTTGTTTCCTTTTGATTACGCGACGGAATCGGTCGACCATGTGTCGAGGCGCGCCCAAAAACCCGTACGAAGTGTCCGTGGCTACTGCCAGACTCGCGTGCATGGAGACGACCGAGGAACTGATAGAGCAGGTCAACCGGGGTGAGCGGGTGAAGTACCTGCCGTTCTGGGGGCACCGCCCGCGGCCCGACGGGACGCTCGGCCCGAGCTGTCTCAGCCAGTGGTGGCCGTCCGAGTTCACCGTGGGTGACGTCCGGTACGCCACGGCCGAGCACTGGATGATGGCTGGAAAGGCCCGGTTGTTCGGGGATCCGGAGGCCGAGCGAGCGGCGCTGGAAGCCGGGAGCCCGGCAGCCGCGAAGAAGGCCGGGCGGCTGGTGCGCGGCTTCGACGACGCGGTGTGGGAACGGGAGCGGTTCGCGCTGGTGGTGGAGGGCAGCGTGCACAAGTTCGGCTCCGACCCGGCGCTGAAGTCGTATCTGCTCTCCACCGGGAAGCGGGTCCTCGTGGAGGCGAGCCCGATGGACCGGATCTGGGGCATCGGGCTCGCGGCCGACGACGAGCGTGCCCTGGACCCGGCGCGGTGGCGGGGGCTGAACCTGCTCGGCTTCGCCCTGATGGAGGCGCGCGAGCGGCTGCGGACGGAGAGTTAATCGATGGCATCGGCGAGGGCCTGGGATTAGCGTGATCCTCGTCCAGGTGCGAAGGCGAAACCTACTTCGACTCATAATCGGGCGGCCGCGGGTTCGAGTCCCGTCACCGGCTTCGGGCCGGTGTAGCTCAGCTGGCAGAGCACCTTGTGGTTTCGCCGGCTTCGACCTCTGGACACCTACGTCACGCACCTCCCGGTGCGCCTGGCTGCGGCTACTTCTTGCAGAAAACACGCCGCCGCCGCTTCTGATCTCGGGAGGCACGCGTGCGGAACGCCCGGTGCGCAGGCAGCGGCTCCTTCCGGATCAACGGGTCGCGGGTTCGAGTCCCGCCCGGCTCCGGCCGGTAGCTCAGTTGGCAGAGCAGTCGACACAGTCCGTCGCCGACTTCGATCTCGGGCGTTCCGCACGTCACGCCTCCCCCGGTTTCCACTGAATTCGGGGGGATTCACATGGCTCGCTTCAACGTGCTCCGCTCCAAGACGGCGCCCACCGCGCCCGCTTCGCCCGTCCGCTCCACCGGCCGGCGCGCGCCCAACCACCACGGCAGCGCGGGGTACGTCCGCGATGCGCGCTCCGAGCTGTTCCTGCTCGCCGTCGCCAACTTCGTGACGCAGCGGACCGCTTACGAGTCCGGCGGGGCCCGCGACGACCGGTTCACCGCGCTCGTGCGCACCCTCGCCCTCGAGGATCCGCAGTGGACCGCCGGCCTGCTCGGTTGGCTGCGCGGCGAGGGCAACATGCGGACCGCCTCGCTCGTCGGCGCGGCCGAGTACGTCAAGGCGCGCCTCGACGCAGGAGCGACCGGGGGGCCGTCGAACCGGCAGGTCGTGGACCGCGTACTGCTGCGCGCGGACGAGCCCGGCGAGCTGCTCGCCTACTGGACGGCGACGTACGGGCGGAACGTGCCCAAGCCCGTCAAGCGCGGCATCGCCGACGCCGTGCGCCGCCTGTACAACGGCGTCTCCCTCCTGAAGTACGACACGGCGAGCAAGGGCTACCGCTTCGGCGACGTCCTCAACCTCGTGCACGCCTCCCCCGACCCGGCCAAGCCCTGGCAGGGCGAGCTGTTCCGGTACGCCCTCGACCGCCGGCACCACCCCGAGGACGCCGAGGTCCCGGCGGGCAACCGCACCCTTCTCGCGCACCGGGCGCTCATGGAGGTGCCCGTGGCGGAGCGCCGGGCCGTGGTCACCGCTGCGGACGGCGCCGAGCGGCTCGCCGCGGCGGGCATGACCTGGGAGGCGCTGGCGGGCTGGCTGCAGGGGCCGATGGACGCGGCCGCCTGGGAGGCGGTCATCCCGTCCATGGGCGCCATGGCGCTGCTGCGCAACCTGCGCAACTTCGACCAGGCCGGGGTCTCGGACGAGGTGGCCGCGCGGGTCGCGGCGAAGATCTCCGACCCGCAGACCGTCGCCCGTTCCCGGCAGTTCCCCTTCCGCTACCTGGCCGCCCACCAGCACGCGCCCTCGCTGCGCTGGGCGTACCCGCTGGAGCGGGCGCTCGGGCTCTCGCTGGGCAACGTACCGGCGCTGACCGGGCGGACGCTGATCCTGGTGGACCGGTCCGGGTCGATGTGGTCCCCGCTGTCGGACCGCTCGCAGCTGAACCGGGCCGACGCGGCGGCCGTTTTCGGGACGGCGCTGGCGTTGCGCGCCGAGGAAGCGGACCTCGTGCAGTTCGGCACCGGCAGCAAGGCGGTCGCGTACGGCCGGGGCGAGTCGGTGCTGAAGGTGCTGGAGCGGTTCGAAAACCTCGGCGGCACCTACACGGCGGAGGCGGTGCGCACGCACTACAAGGGGCACGACCGGGTCCTGATCGTCACCGACGAGCAGGCCACATACGCGTACGGCGGGGACCCGACCGCCCTGGTACCGGGCACGGTCCCGGTGTACACGTGGAACCTCGCCGGATACCGGGTGGGCCACGCGCCCTCCGGGTCAGCGAACCGGCACACCTTCGGCGGGCTCACGGACGCGGCCTTCCGCATGGTGTCCCTGATCGAGGACGGCCGGGACGCCGTATGGCCGTGGGACGGCGCGGCGGCGGCCCCGGCCGCCTGACGGCACGGCTCCGCTACGACGGGAGGGCCGGGCCGGAACACGTACGTGTTCCGGCCCGGCCCTCCCGTCGTACCCGCCGCCCGGCTCAGCCCCGGTGGAGGACCTGCGAGTTCTGGTACGGAGTCGAGTACTCGTAGTCGGAGTCCGTGTCGTAGTCGGACCCTCCGTCGTCGGCCATGACGGCGACGATCGCGATGGCGATGAACAGGCAGCTGATCACGATGCCGACCGCGCCGGTGATGATGCCGGCCAGCGCCATGCCCTCGTTGTCGGCCTCGCCGCGCTTGGCCTTGCCACGGGCCAGCACGCCGAAGATGACCGCCGGAACGCCGAACAGGAGGCCGAGGTAGCAACTGACCACGGCGATGATCCCGAGCACGAGCGCCGTGACGCCGAAGCCGTTGCTCTTGGGGGCGTGCGGCGGATATCCGCCGTTCCCCGGATACCCGGGATAGCCCTGGTATGCGGGGTACCCGCCGTACGGGGCCTGCGGAGCGGCCGGCGGGGCCGGATAGCCGTACCCGGCCGGATCCGGCTGGGCCGGGTATCCGTAGGCGGGGCTCTGCCCGGGCTGCGGCCCATGGGCGGGCGCGGGACCTTGCCCGGCCGGCGGCCCGGCCTGGGGTATGCCGCCGCCGGGCATGCCCGCGACGGTCTGCTGGTCGTGCACCCCGGGCGCCCCCGGCGCCCCCCGCCCGCCCTGCTGCTTCCCCAGATCGACCGCGGGCTGCTCCGGCGGCGCCCAGGGGTCTCGCGACTCGGGGCTCTGATCGGTCATAAGGCGCCCCCCTCTCGTACTGCCATGCTATGCGCTGCCTCAGACAGCCCCTTCGACGGTCCGGGTCCTGCCTACGATGAAGGCCGTTCCATTCGTACCGCGTTCTTCGGAGGCGCCCTCATGTCCGACCTGCACCCCTTCATCGCGGGGCTGCCCAAGGCCGAACTGCACGTCCACCACGTCGGCTCGGCCTCCCCCCGCATCGTGGCCGAACTCGCCTCCCGGCACCCCGATTCCAAGGTCCCCACCGACCCCGAGGCCATCGCCGACTACTTCAGCTTCACCGACTTCGCGCACTTCATCGAGGTCTACCTCTCCGTCGTCGACCTGGTCCGCACCCCCGACGACGTGCGCCACCTGACCTTCGAGATCGCCCGCGACATGGCCCGGCAGAACATCCGGTACGCCGAGCTCACGGTCACCCCGTACTCCTCCACCCGCCGCGGCATCGACGAGAAGGCCTTCATGGAGGCCATCGAGGACGCCCGCAAGGCCGCCGAGACCGAGCTCGGAGTGATCCTGCGCTGGTGCTTCGACATCCCCGGCGAAGCCGGCGCGGAAGCCGCCGCGGAAACCGCCCGCCTCGCCGTGGACCTGCGCCCCGAGGGCCTGGTCTCCTTTGGCCTGGGCGGTCCCGAGATCGGCGTGCCGCGCCCGCAGTTCAAGCCGTACTTCGACGCCGCCCGCGCCGCCGGCCTGCACAGCGTGCCGCACGCCGGCGAGACCACCGGCCCGGAGACCATCTGGGACGCGATCCGCGAGCTGGGCGCCGAGCGCATCGGCCACGGAACCAGCGCCACCCGCGACCCGGAGCTCCTCGCCTACCTCGCCGAGCACCGCATCGCGCTGGAGGTCTGCCCCACCTCCAACATCGCCACCCGCGCCGTCGCCACCCTCGACGAGCACCCCGTCAAGGAGATGGTGGCGGCCGGCGTGCTCGTCACCATCAACAGCGACGACCCGCCGATGTTCGGCTCCGACCTCAACAACGAGTACGCGGTGGCCGCGCGGCTCCTCGACCTGGACGAGCGGGGCCTCGCCCAGCTCGCGAAGAACGCCGTCGAGGCCTCCTTCCTCGACCCGGCCGGCAAGGCGCGGCTCACCGCCGAGATCGACACGTACACCTCCGCCTGGCTGGCTTCCTGACGGTTGCGCAGAATGGGCGCATGCGCACCCTGACTGCCGTAGGCCACCGCGGGGATCCCTACCGCCTCCGCGAGAACACCCTGCCCTCGATCCGCTCCGCCTTCGACCACGGGGCGGACGCGGTCGAGATCGACGTACGGATGACCCGCGACCAGGTCCCCGTACTGCTCCACGACGAGGACCTCCAGCGGCTGTGGGGCCACGACGTCCGGCTCGAAGACGTCACGGCCCCGCAGCTGCGGGAGCTGACGGACGGCGGGGTCCCGACCCTGCGCGACGCCCTGATGGCCACCGGCGCGGGCCGGGTCATGATCGACCTGCCGGGTGCGACGGCCGAGACCGTACGGACCGTCGTCGGCCAGGTCCGCGAGTGCGGGGCCCGTGACCGTACGTACTACTGCGCGGGTCCGGCCGCCATGCTCGCGGTGCGCGCCGCCGATCCGGGCGCCGAGATCGCGCTGACGTGGACCACGCTGGCGCCGCCGCGCCGGGTGCTGATCGACGCGGTCGCCCCGAGCTACCTCAACTACCGCTTCGGACTGGTCGGCCCGGAGCTGGTGGGCGCCCTGCACCGGGACGGCCTGCTGGTGTCGGCCTGGACCCCGGACACCAAACGCTCGATGCGGGCTCTGCTCAGGTCCGGGGTGGACTCGATCACCACGAACCGGATGGACGCGCTCAAAGCCGTACGGGCCGAGCTCGGCCGGTGATACACGCTTGGGAGGAGCTCGCGGCGCGAATCCGGCGGGCCGGTCCGCGCCGCCAGGACCTGGGGCTGACGCTGCTGGTGCAACTGGCCGTCACGATGCCCTTCGTGGTGCCCCGGTCGGCCGAAGCGCCGCCCGCGGACTGGGCCTCGTACGCGATGACCACGCTCGGCGTGCTTCCGCTGGTCTGGCGGCGCCGGGCCCCGTTGGCGGTGCTGACCGCGATCCTGCTGGCCGGCGGCGTGTACAAACTGGCGGTCGACGGCCCGGGGCAGCCCATGCCGTACGCGGGACTGATCGCCTTCTACACGGTCGCCCTGCAGTGCACGGCCCGGGTCCGGCTGGCGGTGGGCGGGCTCACGGTCCTCACGGTCGCCCTGTCGGTGAGCCGGAACACCGGGACCGCGCGCGAACTGCTCTTCACGCTCTTCGTCTCGGGCGCGGCATACGCACTGGGGCGGCTGCAGCACACCCGGCAGGCGTACACGGCGGCCCTCCTGGACCGGGCCGCTCAGCTGGAGCGGGCCAACCGGATCGAGGCGGAGCAGGCGGCCGCCCGCGAACGGGCCCGCATCGCGCGGGAGATGCACGACATCCTCTCGCACGCGGTCAGCATCATGATCGTGCAGGCGGAGGCCGGTCCGGTGGCGGTACGCAGGGCCCCCGAGCGGGCCGAGGCCGCCTTCGAGGCCATCGCCGAGACCGGCCGGGACGCGATGGCCCAGCTGCGCACGATGCTGGGGGTGCTGCGCACGGACGAGGCGGCGCCGCGCTCCCCGCAGCCCGGTGTCCGGGAGCTGGCGGGGCTGCTGGAGCGGGTACGGGGCAGCGGGCCGGCGGTGAGCTACGAGCGCACGGGCTCGGTGCGCAGCCTGCCCGCGGCGCTGGAGGCGACGGTGCACCGGGTGGTGCAGGAGGCCCTGACCAATGTGGTCAAGCACGCCGGGGCATCGGCGGTGTCCGTGCGTCTGGAGTACGGGGATCGGGAGCTCACGGTGACGGTCACGGACGACGGGCGGGGCCCGGGCACGGGCTCCTCGGTGCCGCAGGCGCGGTCGGGCGGACACGGTCTGATCGGGATCCGCGAGCGGGCTGCCGCCCACGGGGGCACGGCCCGGTCGGGGCCCGGCCCGGACGGCACCGGCTTCGAGGTGCGGGTGGTGCTTGTAACGTCGGGTGCGGAGGTGGGGAGTTGACGATCCGTGTGGTGGTAGCTGACGACCAGGAGCTGGTGCGCAGCGGCTTCGCGATGATCCTGGACGTCCAGGAGGACATCGAGGTGGTGGCGGAGGTCGGGGACGGGGCCGCGGCGGTCGCGGCGGTACGGTCCCTCGCGCCCGACGTGGCGTTGCTGGACGTCCGGATGCCGGTGCTGGACGGGATCGAGGCGTGCCGGTCCATCTCGGCGACGAGCTCCTGCCGGACGGTGATGCTGACGACCTTCGACTCGGACGAGTACGTGTACGAGGCGCTGCACGCGGGAGCCAGCGGCTTCCTGCTCAAGGACGTGCGCCGGGACGATCTGGTGCATGCCGTACGGGTGGTGGCGGCGGGCGAATCCTTGCTGGCGCCTTCGGTGGCCCGGCGGCTGATCGCGCAGTACACGGCGGCGACGGCCCGGCCGGCGGCCGGGGAGGCGCTGTCCGCGGAGCGGCTGGAGGTACTGACGGCCCGGGAGCGGGAGACGCTGCTGCACCTGGGCCGGGGGTTGTCGAACGCTGAGCTCGCGGCGGAGCTGATGGTGAGCGAGCACACGGTCAAGTCCCATGTGGGCAACGTGCTGTCGAAGCTGGGGCTGCGGGACCGGATCCAGGCGGTGATCTGCGCGTACGAGACGGGCCTGGTGGCGGCTGGCTCTCGGGTATCTCCCTCTGGGGAGTGAGACGGCGGGTGTCTCCTCACTCCCGGTGGTGAGTTGTCGTACCGGCAAAGACCCCTCTCGGTGGTGATCCGCAACTACCCCTGTGACCAGCAGCATTGAGGTCATCGGGGCGGAAGCCGCCCGGAGAACCGACAGGGGGATCCCACCATGAACGCGAAGACCCGCACGCTGATCGCCGCCGCTCTGGTCCTGGGCTTCGCGGCCGGACCGGCCGTCGCCCACGCCGCCCCGGCGCAGGCACCGGTCCCGGCCTCGGCGCAGAAGCCGCAGCCGCTGATCTCGACGCCGCCGAACGCCACGGCGCTGGAGAAGGCGATCGCCGGACTCGGCGCTCAGCACAAGGAGGCGACGGCCGCGCTGGTACGGGTGGGCGGCACGAGCGGGAGCTGGCGGGGCAGTTCCGGTGTCGCGGACATCCGCACCGGCCGCGGGGCGATCGAGGAGGGCCGGTTCCGGGCCGGGTCGGTGACCAAGACCTTCACCTCGGCGGTGGTGCTCCAGCTCGCCGCCGAGGGCAGGCTGGATCTCGACCGGCCGGTGCGCCGGTACCTGCCCGGGACCGTACCCGAGGCGTACGGCACGGTCACCGTCCGGCAGCTGCTCACCTACACCAGCGGGATACCGGCGGCCGACGGTCCGGGCGACTCCTTCGAGGCGCAGTGGGAGCACCGCTTCGACGTGACCGATCCGCACGACCAGATCGCCGCTGCGGTGGCCAAGAACCCCGAGTTCGTCCCGGGCACGGCCCAGCACTACCTGAACATCAACTACACGGTGCTGGGCGTGCTGATCGAGAAGGTGACGGGCACGACGTACGAGAAGGCGGTCGGGGCGCGGATCCTGAAGCCGCTGGGTCTGCGGGACACCTCCTTCCCGGGCCGCTTGCAGACCCGCATACCGGGTCCGCACCACCACGGGTACCAGGCGGTGGCGCGCGAGGACGGTTCCACCGAGCTGCGGGACGTGACCGAGTGGAACTCCTCGGACCGGTGGGCCGCGGGCGACATCATTTCCACCACGGCCGATCTGGAGCGGTTCACCGTCGCTCTCTTCAGCGGGCGCCTCGTGCCGAAGGCGCAGCTCGAGGAGATGTTCACGGTCCCCGGAGTGAAGGACTTCGTCACGGGCAAGGCCGCGACGCTGACGGCCGGGATGGCGCGGATCACGCTGCCCGACGGCACGGTCGCCTGGGGCAAGACGGGCAGCCGGCACGGCTACAACACGGCGATAGGCGGCACCCGCGACCTGTCCCGCACCCTGGTGTACTCGGTCAACTCGACCGATGCCAAGGGCCAGGACATGAACCCGGTGGCCCTCGACATCGTGATGGCGGCCTTCTCCGAGTAGCGCGGTCTCAGCTCCGGGCCTCGGCCGCGGCCGGCACGGGGGCCGGCCGCGGTCCCCGGGCGGTGTCCGTCGGCAGGGCCTCCAGCCGCTTGATCATGCGTCGCAGGATCAGCAGCGGGACCACCCCGAAGACCCCGAACGACATGTCTATGACGCTCCACCAGAAGGGGATGCCCCGGATGGGGCCGCAGATCAGGGCCAGGGGGACGATGCCGGCGCAGGCGATCATGCCGGCCTCGACGATCCAGACGTTGCGGACCGGGTCGCGGTGGACCCCGTAGAAGAAGACGGCGATCACCAGGTGGGCGAAGGCGAGCCAGTCGGTGCCGTAGAGGAGGAAGGGGTACTCGGAGTCCGCCCTCTCCAGCCCGTCGCCGACTCGGCGCAGCCATACGTTGTCCACCAGGGCATTGGCCCAGTGGAGTTCGCTCACCAGGGGGAAGGCGGTGAGTCCGCTGAGCACCAGGCAGACGAGGAACAGGGCAAGCCAGGCACGGATCCGCCGCTGAAGGGCGCTTCTCTCGCTCATGCAGGGAAGCCTACGTAGTTTTCTGAACACGTTCAGCCAAACTGATGAACGCGTTCAGTTCTGTGGCTGGACCGTGATCGTCGCCCCACCTCTCAGAGGCCGACGATGGCGTTCCAGCGCTTGGCGAAGGCCGCGCGCTCGGCCGCGGAGATGTCGCGGGCGACGACGAGCCGCTTGCGCATGTCGTCGTCGGGGAAGATCAGCGGGTTCTCGGCCAGTTCGGCGGTCTCCTCGTCGTCCGAGGCGGCCAGCACCTCCCGGGCTGCCGGGACCGGACAGACGTAGTTGACGGAGGCGGCGAGCAGCGCGGCGATCTCCGGGTCGTAGTAGAAGTCGATCAGGGCCTCCGCGTTGGCCTTGTGCCGGGCGAGGTTGGGGACGAGCAGGCTCTCCGCCCAGAGCTCGGCGCCCTCCTCGGGAACCACGAACTCGATGTCGGGGTTGTCGGCCTGCAGCTGGATCGCGTCTCCGGAGTAGGCCTGGCAGGCCAGCACGTCACCCTTGCTGAGGTCGGAGGTGTAGTCGTTGCCGGTGAAGCGGCGGATGTGCTTCTTCTTCACCATGCTCTCCACCTGGTCGCACATCCGGTGGAAGTCGGATTCGGTCCACTTGGTCACGTCGACGCCGTTGCCCTGCATCAGCAGGGAGAAGGATTCGTCGAGACCGGAGAAGAGCGTGACCTTTCCCGCCAGGTCCGGGTGCCACAGGTCCTTGACCGACTTGATCTCCCGGCCGAGCGCCTTGCGGTTGTAGGCGATGCCGGTGATCCCCGACTGCCAGGGGACGGTGTGCAGCCGGCCCTCGTCGAAGGCCGGGGAGCGCAGCTGCGGGTCCAGGTGCTCGGCCACGTTCGCCTGCGCCGAGCGGTCCATCTCCTGGGCCCAGCCGAGGTGGACGAAGCGGGCGGCCATCCAGTCGCTTACCACGACCAGGTCGTGACCGGTCTGCTGGCCGTTCATCAGCGACGGGCTGACCTTGCCGAAGAACTCGTCGTTGTCGTTGATCTCCTCGGTGTACCGGACCTCGATGCCGGTCTTCTCCGTGAAGGCGGCCAGCGTGGGACGCCTGCTCTCGTCCTCTTCATCGGTGTCGATGTAGAGGGGCCAGTTGGAGAAGGAGACGCTCCGGTCGCTCTCGGAGTGGTCCTGCCCCTCCCGGCGGCCCTCGGGAACGTACGCGGCGGGGACACCACAGCCGGCGAGGGCGGCCAGCAGCCCCGCGGAACCGAGGCCACGCAGCGCCGCGCGGCGGGAGAAGGCGAGTTCAGGCATGGGAAGAGCCTCGTGGGACGCCGAAGGGCGGGCAATAGACATGTTGTCTATTGCCCGCCCCTTCAAGGCTCTGCCCTGGTCGATGCGGCGCCCGGCAGGCCGCCTACCCGGCCGTCGGTCAGCCGTCGAGCGAGGTCATGACGTGCTTGATGCGCGTGTAGTCCTCGAAGCCGTAGGCGGAGAGGTCCTTGCCGTAGCCGGACTTCTTGAAGCCGCCGTGGGGCATCTCGGCGACGAGCGGGATGTGGGTGTTGATCCACACGCAGCCGAAGTCGAGGTTCTTGGACATCCGCATGGCGCGGCCGTGGTCCTTGGTCCACACCGAGGAGGCGAGGGCGAACTCGACGCCGTTCGCGTACTCCAGGGCCTGGGCCTCGTCCGTGAAGGACTGGACGGTGATGACGGGTCCGAAGATCTCGTTCTGGATGATCTCGTCGTCCTGCTTGAGGCCGGAGACGACGGTCGGGGCGTAGAAGTAGCCCTTCTCGCCGACCTGGTGGCCACCCGCCTCGACCTTGGCGTGGGCGGGGAGCCGCTCGATGAAGCCCGCGACCTGCTTGAGCTGGTTCGGGTTGTTCAGCGGGCCGTAGAGCACGTCCTCGTCGTCCGGCTGGCCGGTCTTGGTGTCGGCCGCGTTCTTGGCCAGCGCCGCGACGAACTCGTCGTGGATCGACTCGTGGACCAGGACGCGGGTGGCCGCGGTGCAGTCCTGGCCGGCGTTGAAGAAGCCGGCGACCGCGATGTCCTCGGCGGCCTTGGCGATGTCCGCGTCGCCGAAGACCACGACGGGGGCCTTGCCGCCCAGCTCCAGGTGGACGCGCTTGACGTCCTTGGAGGCGCTCTCGGCGACCTGCATGCCCGCGCGCACCGAGCCGGTGATGGAGGCCATCGCCGGAGTGCGGTGCTCGACCATGGCCCGGCCGGTCTCGCGGTCGCCGCAGACGACGTTGAAGACGCCCTCGGGCAGGATCGAGCCCATGATCTCGGCCATCAGGAGGGTGGAGGCCGGAGTGGTGTCCGAGGGCTTGAGGACCACGGTGTTGCCCGCGGCCAGGGCCGGGGCGAACTTCCAGACGGCCATCATCATCGGGTAGTTCCACGGCGCGACCTGGGCGCAGACGCCGACCGGCTCGCGGCGGACGATCGAGGTCATTCCCTCCATGTACTCGCCGGCCGAGCGGCCCTCCAGCAGGCGCGCGGCGCCCGCGAAGAAGCGGATCTGGTCCACCATCGGCGGCAGCTCCTCGCTGGCCGTGAGGCCCAGCGGCTTGCCGGTGTTCTCCGATTCGGTGGCGACCAGTTCGTCCGCGCGCGCCTCGAAGGCGTCCGCGATCTTCAGCAGGGCCTTCTGCCGCGCGGAGGGGGTCGCGTCGCGCCACGCCGGGAAGCCGGCCGCGGCGGCGGCCATGGCGGCGTCGACGTCCGCCTGGCCGGAGAGGGGGGCGGTCGCGTACGCCTCGCCCGTGGCGGGGTTGACCACCTCGGTGGTCCGCCCGTCGGCGGCGTCCTTGAACTCCCCGCCGATGTAGTTGCGCAGACGACGCAGTTCGGTGGTCACTACAGCCACACTCCTGTGATCACATGTCCAATGGATGAGACAGCTACTCAGCCTAGCTCCTCGGACGCCGTTTTCGACAGGCCCGCACACCACGAACTACGGAATCAGTGAGATCCGACCTCCCAAACAACGAATTACATCGTTCTCGCCTTGCGGAACGGACGACTCCTCGTGCACAGTGAGGTCGTGGTCAGTCGAAGCGCAGATTCCAGGAACAGACAACCGTCCCCTTCGGTCGATGCTGTGTCCCTGGCGATCATCGAGCAACTGCAAGAGGACGGCCGCCGTCCTTACGCGGCGATCGGAAAGGCCGTCGGCCTGTCCGAAGCAGCGGTGCGCCAGCGGGTACAGAAGCTGCTCGACCAGGGCGTCATGCAGATCGTCGCCGTCACCGACCCGCTCACCGTGGGGCTCCGGCGCCAGGCGATGGTCGGCATCAACGTCGAGGGAGACCTCGACCCGGTGGCCGACGCACTGACCGCGATGGCCGAGTGCGAGTACGTGGTGATGACCGCGGGCTCGTTCGACCTGATGGTGGAGATCGTCTGCGAGGACGACGACCACCTGCTCGAAACGATCAACAAGAAGATCCGCGCGCTCCCCGGCGTGCGATCCACCGAAAGCTTCGTTTACCTGAAGCTGAAGAAGCAGACCTACATGTGGGGAACTCGATAGCCCGTGAGCCAGGACCTCTCCAAGACCGCCTACGACCACCTGTGGATGCACTTCACCCGCATGTCGTCGTACGAGAACTCGCCCGTCCCCACCATCGTGCGGGGTGAGGGCACCTACATCTTCGACGACAAGGGCAAGCGCTACCTGGACGGTCTCGCCGGACTGTTCGTGGTCAACGCCGGTCACGGCCGCAAGGAACTGGCCGAGGTCGCCTACAAGCAGGCCCAGCAACTCGCGTTCTTCCCCATTTGGTCGTACGCGCACCCCAAGGCCGTCGAGCTCGCCGAGCGCCTCGCGCACTACGCCCCGGGCGACCTGAACAAGGTCTTCTTCACCACCGGTGGCGGCGAGGCCGTCGAGACCGCCTGGAAGCTCGCCAAGCAGTACTTCAAGCTCCAGGGCAAGCACACCAAGTACAAGGTGATCTCCCGCGCGGTGGCCTATCACGGCACCCCGCAGGGCGCCCTGTCCATCACCGGCCTGCCGGCCCTGAAGGCCCCCTTCGAGCCGCTGGTCCCCGGTGCGCACAAGGTGGTCAACACCAACATCTACCGCGCCCCGATCTACGGCGACGACCCGGAGGCCTACGGCCGCTGGTGCGCCGACCAGATCGAGCAGGAGATCCTTTTCGAGGGCGCCGACACCGTCGCCGCCGTCTTCCTGGAGCCGGTGCAGAACGCCGGCGGCTGCTTCCCGCCGCCGCCCGGGTACTTCCAGCGGGTCCGCGAGATCTGCGACGAGTACGACGTGCTGCTCGTCTCCGACGAGACGATCTGCGCATTCGGCCGCCTGGGCACGATGTTCGCCTGTGACAAGTTCGACTACATCCCGGACATGATCACCTGCGCGAAGGGCATGACCTCGGGCTACTCCCCGATCGGCGCCTGCATCATCTCGGACCGCCTCGCGGAGCCGTTCTACAAGGGTGACAACACCTTCCTGCACGGCTACACCTTCGGCGGACACCCGGTGTCCTCCGCGGTGGCGCTCGCCAACCTCGACATCTTCGACAAGGAAGGCCTCAACCAGCACGTGCTGGACAACGAGGACGCCTTCCGCTCGACGCTGGAGAAGCTGCACGACCTGCCGATCGTCGGCGACGTCCGCGGCAACGGCTACTTCTACGGCATCGAGCTCGTCAAGGACAAGGTCACCAAGGAGTCCTTCACGGACGAGGAGACGGAGCGCGTGCTCTACGGCTTCCTCTCCAAGGCGCTCTTCGAGAACGGCCTGTACTGCCGCGCCGACGACCGTGGCGACCCGGTCATCCAGCTGGCCCCGCCGCTGACCGCCGACCAGGGCACCTTCGATGAGATCGAGGGCATCCTGCGCCGCGTGCTCACCGAGGCCTGGACCAAGCTCTAACCAGCGGGCGTCCGCCGGCCGTCCCACAGGCGGCAAACTGCCGGACCACACGGCCCGGATCCTCCGTTCGAGTGAGAACGCGGGGGTCCGGGCCGTGTGCTGTCACCATTCAAGAGGTTCATCTCTTTACATCTCTTTGCGGCGCCAGTGACCAAGCGGGCTCCGCTTCGTTCCCCCGGACGGAGGTGTACGCCATGGTGGCTCGACCGGACAACGCCCCGCCCGACCATGCCCCGCCCCAGGACGATCTGCTCTGGGCACGGTCCCTTCACTACTCCCACAGGGGTTCGCCGGGCCTCATCGGGGTCTCGGTCGGCGCCCGCGCGGGTGAGATCCTCGCCGTCACGGGCCCCCGGGGCAGCGGCAAGACCACGCTGCTGCGCTGCCTGTCGGGACAGCTGCAGCCCGAGCAGGGCGAGGTCTGGTTCAACAGCGTCCCCGTGCACACCATGGGAACCCTGGCCCGCGAGCGGCTGCGCCAGGGCCGCTTCGGCTGGATCGGCCCCGAACCGGGGCTGCTGCCCGAGCTCCGGGTCTGGGAGAACGCCGCCCTGCCGCTACTGATCTCGGGCGTGAGCCATCGTGCCGCCAAACGGGCCGCCTGCGAATGGCTGGACCGCCTCGACATGGGCGCCTTCACCCGCAAGCGCCCCGGCGCCCTCAACCGGGCCGAGTCCCAGCGCGTCGCCCTCGCCCGCGCCCTCGCCGGCCTGCCCGCGGTGGTCTTCGCCGACGAGCCCACCGCCCCGCTGCACCGCGCCGAGCGTTCCCTGCTGCTGCGCACGCTCACCACGGCCGCCCGCTCCCACGGCATCACCGTGCTGCTGGCCACCCACGACGAGGAGACCGCGGCCGTCGCCGACCGCCGGTTCCCCCTGCTCGACGGCCGCCCCGCCGCGGCTGCGGCCGCGCTCTCCCCGACCTCCTTCCCCCAGCCCCCGGAGGACCAGGCCGCGTGCTCGCTCTCCGCCTAGCCCGCGGCTCCCGGCCGCTGGTCCAGCTGCGCCGGCTGCTGGTCGCCGCCGCCTCGGCCGGCAGCGGCTTCCTGCTGCTGTACGTGCTCGCGCAGGCCACGGCCCGGCCCGCCGGATCGTTCCCGCAGCTGCTGTGGGCCCTGGTCCCCCTCGCCGTCACGGTCCAGTTCGCCGTCGCCGTGGCCCGTACCGACCCGGCGACCCGGCCCCGGGAAGGGCTGGACGCCGCCGGGCTGGGACCCGTACGGCTCACCCTGGTCGCCACCATCTCCACCGCCGTGGCCTGCACCCTCGGCAGCACCGTGGCCCTGGCCGTCTTCCTCCATCTGCGCGGGGAGGTGACGGGGCTGCCCTTCGACGGCGCCGGGGCCCAGCTGCTCCACGCCGACCAGCCCCTGCCCGTGGCGGCCGCCCTCACCCTGCTGGCCCTGCTCCCGCTGGCCGCCTCGGTCGCCACCGCCCTGGCCATGCGCCCGCATCCGCGGCCCGCGCCGCAGACCGTACTGCCCTGGGGCATCGCCCTGACCGCCTGCGGACTCGCCGTGCTGGCCTTCGGCGGCCCCGGCGGAGCCGGTCCGCCCGTCGGCTGGGCGCTGACCGGCCTCGGGCTCGCCCTCGCCGGCCCGGGTCTGGCCTACGCCTGCGGGACGCTCGTCCAGGCCGTGCGCCCGGGCGCGCTGCGGCTGCTGGCCGGGCGGGCCCTCCAGGAGGAGGCCCCCCGCCTCGGCGCGCCCCTCGGTGTCCTGTGTGCCCTCGGGGCGGGCGCCCTCAGCGCCGTGGCCCTGCGCGACCACGGCGGCCTCCTGGTCCCGCTCGGCCCGCTGACCGCGCCCGCGGCCGCCCTGGTGGCACTGTGCGCGGCCGCCACCCTGCTGACTTCCGCCGTCGAGGTCCGCCAGGCCAGGGCCGTCGGCCGCGAGACCCTGGCCGGGCTCGGCGCCCCGGGCAAGGTCCTCCGTACGGCCGCCACGGTGCGGGCCACCGCGCTCGTGGCCGTGTGCCTGCCGCTCAGCTGGGGTGTGTCGCAACTGACGTCGCTGGCATTGACCCGCTGAGGCGGGCAGCCCTTAGGGTGGGCCGAATGGTCAACGCAGACATCGAGATCGAGACGCTCGCCGAATTCGACCGGGTCGCGGCCCGCGGCTCACTCAGCGGATACCGGATCCAGTCGGTCAACCTCCTGGAGCGGACCTTCGCCCTGCTGTCCGCCGACACCTCCGCCGCCGTGTTCCTGGGCTGCGCGATGGAACCGGACGCCTCGGTCAAGGTGCGCGCGGACGGCGCCCTGGTCTTCCCGCCCGTCCCCGACCTGCCGTTCAATCCGTACCGGGGGCTGCTCTATACGCCCGAGGAACTCTTCACCGCACTGTCCGCCGGCTACGAGGCCACCCCGGACGCCGAGGCGTACGCCTGGTTCCAGGAGACCAAGTCGTGCGGCGACGTCTACTCCTCGATGCTGCGCTCCATCCACGACGACGCCATCTCCGACGCCCTCGACGAGCACCTCGCCGGCGCCCGCGTCGTCGGCGTGATGGGCGGCCACGCCATGGCCCGCGGCGGGGACGCCTACCGGGGCGCGGCCGAGCTCGGTCGGACGCTGACCCGCTCCGGACTGACCGTGGCCACCGGCGGCGGACCGGGCGCGATGGAGGCGGCCAACCTCGGCGCGTACCTCGCCCCCGCCCCTGACGACGCCCTGCCCGAAGCCCTGCGGATGCTGGCCAAGGCACCCTCCTTCACCCCGTCCGTCTCCGACTGGGCGCGCGCGGCCTTCGCCGTACGGGAACGCTGGCCGGCGGTGACGGGCGGCGACTCGGTGGGCATCCCGACCTGGTTCTACGGACACGAGCCGCCGAACCCCTTCGCCGGGCACATCGCGAAGTACTTCGCGAACGCCACCCGTGAGGACGGGCTGCTCGCCCGGTCCAACGCGGGCGTGGTGTTCCTGCCGGGCGCGGCGGGCACGGTCCAGGAGATCTTCGACAACGCGACGCCCAACCACTACGAGTCCCGCGGCGAGCCGACTCCCATGGTCCTCGTCGACCGCGCCCACTGGACCGAGCGGCTGCCGGCCTGGCCGCTGCTCCAGGCGCTGGCCCGGGGCCGTGCGATGGAGTCCCGGATAGCCCTGGTCGACTCGGTGGCCGAGGTCCCGGCGGCCCTCGCCGCAATGAGCTGACCCGGGCAGGCAACTTCTCGCCTCTTTCACACGTCTGGAAGAGGTACGCACTACGTAAAACCAGCCAGACGTGAACGGAGCCCCCGGGTGCTCATAGGCCTGCTGACCGCTATCGCGGCGTCCATCTGCTACGGCACGGGATCCGTCCTGCAAGCCGTGGGCTCACGGCGGGCCGCCCGTATGTCGCCCGCCGCCGCCGGGGTCACCCAGCACGGCGGCCCGAACCTCACCTCCACGGCGAAGGCCGCGATGACCTGGGAGTTCATCCTCGGCACGATCCTGGACTTCGTGGGCTTCGGTCTGGGCGCCCTGGCCGCCCGCCTCCTCCCCCTCTTCCTCTCCCAGACCGTCATCAGCGCCAACCTGGTCATCACGGCCGTGCTGAGCGTGAAGATGCTGGGCATCCGGCTGACCCGCAAGGAATGGACCTCCATCGGGGTCGTCTGCGCGGCGCTGGTCCTGCTGGCGACGGCGGCGGGCCACGAGGGCGGCCACTACGCGCCGGACGCCACGCACTGGTGGCTCCTGGCGGTGACCGTGCTGATCATCGCGGGCGGCACGGTGGCGGTACGTTTCCTCGGCGCCCGGGCCGCGATCCTGGCGGGCCTGCTGTCGGGCCTGGCGTTCGGCGCGCTGGGCGTCGGCGTCCGCATCCTCAACGGCATCGAGCCCTTCTCGTTCCCGGCGCTCCTCGCCGATCCGGCCCTGTACGCCATCGTCCTGGCGGGGGTCGGCGGCATGTACCTGCACACCGTGGCGCTCCAGATCGGCTCGGTGAACGGCGCCACCGCCGCCCTGGTGGTCGGCGAGACCGTCCTGCCCGGAGCGATCGGCGTGCTCTGGCTGGGCGACGCCTCCCGCCCCGGCATGGCCTGGCTCGCGGTCCTCGGCTTCGTCCTGGCGGTGGCCGGCGCGGTGGCGGTCGCCTGGTACGGCAACCACGACGGAGCCGGGACGGACACCCCGGCGGAACTCAGCCCGGCCGGCGTCTGAGGCACCCCGCGGGCGGCGGTCCTACTTCCCCGGGAGGACGACCACCTCGGCCGGGGCGAAGGCCACCGTGACCAGGTCCCCGACCCCGGGGGCCCCGGCCAGCCCGCACTCCGCCTCCAGCTGCGGCCCCACTTCGGGCCGCAGCAGCAGCGCCACGTGCGTCCCCCGGAAGGTCCGCGACACCACCTCGCAGCCCAGCCCCCCAGGCGACAGCACGACCCCCGCCGGGCGGATCAACAGCTTCCGCTCCCCCTCCGGAGCCCCGGAGGGGACCGTGACCTTCCCCCACGGGGTCACGGCAGCCCCACCCGACACCACCGCGTCCACCACGTTCTCGAAGCCCAGGAACCGCGCCACGAACTCCGACGCCGGCCGCTCCCACACCGCCAGCGGAGTCCCGGCCTGCGCGATCCGACCGTCCCGCATCACGACCACCCGGTCGGCCAGCGCGAACGCCTCACCCTGGTCGTGCGTGACGGCCAGCACCGTCGTGCCGAGTCGCGAGAACAGCCCCCGCAGCTCCACGACGAGCCGTTCCCGCAGCCCGCGGTCCAGCTGCCCGAGCGGCTCGTCCAGCATCAGCAGCCGGGGCGAAGGCGCCAGCGCCCGCGCCAGCGCGACCCGCTGCTGCTCTCCGCCGGACAGCGAGGCCACCGCCCGGCCCTGCGCCCCGGGGAGCCCGACCAGTTCCAGCAACTCGGCGACCCTGGCCCCGTAGGACGGCTTCGAGCCGCCCCGCATCCGCAGTCCGAACGCGACGTTCCCGCCCACGTCCCGGTGCGGGAAGAGCTGGTGGTCCTGGAACATCAGGCCCACCCCCCGCCGGTGTACGGGCACTGCGGCCTGGTCGGCGCCGCCCAGCAGCACTCTCCCGTCGGCGACGGGCTGGAGCCCGGCCACCACCCGGAGCAGGGTGGACTTGCCGCTCCCGCTCGGCCCGAGCACGCACACGATCTCGTGCTCGGCGACCGCCAGGTCCACGGCGTCCACGACCGCGCGCTCACCGAAGCGGACCGACACCTCTTCCAGCTGAAGCAGTGTCATCAGAACTCTCCGGGGGTCTTGTCGGGTCGCAGTCGCTCCAGCGCCAGCAGGGACACCGCGCACACCAGCATCAGAATCGTGCTCAGGGCCATCGCCTGCCCGTAGTTCATCTCCCCGGCCCGCCCCAGCAGCCGCGCCACGGCGACCGGCAGAGTCGGATGGTCCGGCCGTGCGATGAAGACGGTCGCCCCGAACTCCCCGAGGGACACGGCGAAGGCGAAGCCCGCCGCGATCAGCAGGGCCCGCCGCACCATCGGCAGGTCCACCTCCCGCCAGGCCCTCAGCGGTGAGGCGCCGAGCACGGCGGCGGCCTCCCGCAGCCGTCCGTCGACCGCGCGCAGCACCGGCAGCATGGTCCGTACGACGAAGGGCACGCCCACCAGCGCCTGCGCCAGCGGCACCAGGATCCACGAGGTCCGCAGGTCCAGCGGTGGCTTGTCGAGGGTGATGAGGAAACCGAAGCCGACGGTCACGGCCGACACCCCCAGCGGGAGCATCAGCAGGGCGTCGAAGCCCCGTACGAAGCGGCCGCCCCGCCGGGTCAGCGCGGTGGCCGCGAGAGCGCCGATGGCCAGCGCGATGGCGGTGGCGGCGAGCGCGTACTGCAGGGAGTTCCAGATGGCCTCCAGCGGCGGCACCAGGAACGTTCCGCCGCCGGCGCCGACCTCCTGCAGCGCCCGGTAGAAGCCGAATCCGTAGCCGCCGGGGGCATCGAGGGAGCGTTCCACGAGCACCCCGAGCGGGAGCACGATCAGCAGCGCCACCGTCAGCAGCATCCCCCCGAGCAGGGCCCGCTGGGCCCAGCCGCGCGGCCGGTGGGCCGTGCCGCGCGGGTCCACGAGACGCAGCGCGGTCTCCCGTTTGCGCACGGTCCAGGCGTGCACGCCGAGGATCGCGCCGATGGCCGCGAACTGCACCATCGTCAGCACGGCGGCCGTCGGCAGGTCCAGGAGCTGCGCGGTCTGCCGGTAGACCTCCACCTCCAGGGTGGAGTAGGCGGGTCCGCCCAGGATCTGCACGACACCGAAGGAGGAGAAGGTGAACAGGAACACCATCAGCGAGGCGGCGGCCACCGCCGGGGCGAGCGCGGGCAGCGTCACGCGCCGCCAGGCGGCGAACCGCCCGGCGCCCAGCACCCGGGCGGCTTCCTCCTGGCGTGGATCGAGCTGTGCCCAGAGCCCGCCGACCGTACGGATGACCACCGCGTAGTTGAAGAAGACGTGCGCGAGGAGGATCGCCCAGACGGTCGTGTCCAGACGGATCCCCCACAGCTCGTCGAGCAGGCCGCCCCGTCCGACGAGCGCGAGGAAGGCCGTGCCGACCACGACCGTCGGCAGCACGAACGGCACCGTCACGAGCGCCCGCAGCAGCTGTTTGCCGGGGAACTCGAAGCGCGCGAAGACGTACGCGCCGGGGAGTGCGATCAGGAGCGTGAGCGCCGTGGACGCGAGCGCCTGCCAGGTGGTGAACCAGAGCACTTCGCCGATGTCGGGCCGGGCCAGCACCTCGCCGATCCGGCCGAACTGCCAGCCCGTGTCGGTCTTCAGCCCGCGCCCGACGATCGCGGCGACGGGGTAGGCGAAGAACAGCCCGAAGAAGACGAGCGGGACGGCCATCAGACCGAGTCTGACGACCGTGGCCCGCCCGCTCTCCTTCGGAACCTCGCTCACTCGTCCTACCTCACGACGAGGGTGGACCACGCCTTGACCCACTGGTCACGGTTCTTGGCGATGGCCTGCGGGGTGACCGTCTCCGGCTTCTCGATCACGACGCCGTGCTTGGTGAACAGCTCCGGCAGCCGCGCGTCCTTGGTGACCGGGTTCACGAACATCTGGAGCGGCATGTCCTCCTGGAACTTCTTGGAGATCAGGAAGTCCAGGAGCGCCTTGCCGCCCTCCTCGTTCTTCGCGCCCTTCAGCAGGCCCGCGAACTCGGTCTGCCGGAAGCACGTACCCGTCGAGACGCCCGTCGGGGCCTCGGCCGGCTGCGGCTCGCCGTAGAGCACCTCCACCGGCGGGCTGGAGGCGTAGGAGACGACCAGCGGGCGGTCGCCCTTGGCCTTCTTGCCGCCGGCCGAGCCGGAGAAGCGCTCGTTGTACGCCTGCTCCCAGCCGTCGACGACCTCGACGCCGTTGGCCTTGAGCTTGCTCCAGTAGTCCTTCCAGCCGTCGTCCCCGTACTTGCCGACGGAGGCGAGGAGGAAGCCGAGGCCGGGCGAGGAGGTCGCGGCGTTCTCGGTGACCAGCAGGTTCTTGTACTCCGGCTTGACCAGGTCGTCCAGCGTCTGCGGCGGGGCCAGCTTCTTGTCGGCGAAGTAGGCCTTGTCGTAGTTGACGCAGATGTCGCCGGAGTCGACCGGGGTGACCCGGTGCTCCTTGTCGAGCACGAACTCGGGCTTCACTCCGGCCAGCCCCTTGGCCTCGTACGGCGTGAAGATGCCGTTGTCGAGGGCGCGGGAGAGGAGCGTGTTGTCCACGCCGAAGAAGACGTCTCCGCGCGGGGAGCCCTTGGTGAGGATCTCCTGGTTGAGCGCCGCACCCGCGTCGCCCGCCTTCAGGACCTTGACGGTGTAGCCGCTCTGCTGCTCGAACTCCTTGAGCACCGTGTCGGTCACGTTGAAGGAGTCGTGCGAGACGAGGGTGATCGTCTTGGACTTCGGGGCGTCGCTCGCGCCCGCGGGCTTGTCCTTGGCGTCGCCGCCGCAGGCGCTGAGCGTGGTGACGCCGAGCGCGGCCGCGAGCGCGGCGCCCGCGATCTTCTTGGTGGTGCTCACTGGTCAATTCCTCCTGGGATGTCCAGGAGAAGACGCGGCCCTGCCCGGCGCTCTGTCGAGCGGACGCCGGGCAGGGCGCAACAGCTTGAGTGGTGACCGAACTTCCTACCCCGAATGACCGGGGCGAGGTTCAGAGGGTCTGCGGTGACGGATACCGCACTCTCAGCGCTGTGGCGCTCCCCTGTCGGAATATGAAATTGGTTCGGCCACAGGGTACCCCGTGGCCGAATGCGAACCTCAACTGGCGAAAATCAGCGCTCCGAGGCTGCGAGCTGGCCGCACGCGCCGTCGATCTCCTGACCGCGGGTGTCACGCACGGTCACCGGCACTCCGTGGCGGGCGATGGCGTCGACGAAGGCCTTCTCGTCCTCGGGCCGCGAGGCCGTCCACTTCGAGCCCGGCGTCGGGTTCAGCGGGATCAGGTTGACGTGCACGCGCTTGCCCTTGAGGAGCTTGCCGAGCAGGTCACCGCGCCAGGCCTGGTCGTTGATGTCGCGGATCAGGGCGTACTCGATGGAGATGCGACGGCCGGACTTCTCCGCGTACTCCCAGGCCGCGCCGAGCACCTCGCGGACGTTCCAGCGGGTGTTCACCGGGACCAGGGTGTCGCGCAGCTCGTCGTCCGGGGCGTGCAGCGAGACGGCCAGGCGGCACTTGAAGCCCTCGTCGGCGAAGCGCAGCATCGCCGGGACCAGGCCCACGGTGGAGACGGTGATCCCGCGCTGGGACAGGCCCAGGCCGTCGGGCTCCGGGTCGGTGAGGCGACGGATGGCGCCGACGACCCGGTTGTAGTTGGCGAGCGGCTCGCCCATGCCCATGAAGACGATGTTCGACAGCCGGGCCGGACCGCCGGGGACCTCGCCGTCGCGCAGGGCGCGCATGCCGTCGACGATCTGGTGCACGATCTCGGCGGTGGACAGGTTGCGGTCGAGACCCGCCTGGCCGGTGGCGCAGAACGGGCAGTTCATACCGCAGCCGGCCTGCGAGGAGATGCACATGGTGACCCGGTCGGGGTAGCGCATCAGCACGGACTCGACGAGCGTGCCGTCGTGCAGCTTCCACAGGGTCTTGCGGGTGGTGTCGTCGTCGCACGAGATGTGCCGCAGGACGTTCATCAGGTCCGGCAGCAGCTCCTGCTGGAGCTTCTCGCGGGAGCCGGCGGGGATGTCGGTCCACTCTGCCGGGTCGTGCGTGTACCGGGCGAAGTAGTGCTGCGAGAGCTGCTTGGCCCGGAACGGCTTCTCACCGATCGCGGCGACCGCCTCCCGGCGCTCCTCCGGGGTGAGGTCGGCGAGGTGCCGAGGCGGCTTCTTCACTCCGCGAGGGGCGACGAATGTGAGCTCTCCCGGGACAGGACGGGGGGCCATGAGTGGTACTCCTCAAGTCTTACGAACCCTTGGCGGGCGATCTCCGCACACGAGCGGAGTCAACGTGATGGCACGCCCGGTGCCCGGAGAGCTCACGGGTCCATCCCCGCAGACACGGGGAAAGCGCGCCACTTAACCGTGGCGCGCTTTCCAGGATAACCCGGGCGGCTCAGCCGGTGCCGACGAAGGCCGCGAGGAGCAGCCACACCACCGGGGCCGTCGGGAGCAGGGAGTCCAGCCGGTCCATGATCCCGCCGTGGCCCGGCAGCAGCGTTCCCATGTCCTTGATCCCGAGATCCCTCTTGATCATGGACTCACCGAGGTCGCCGAGCGTGGCGCTGACCGCGACGGCGAAGCCGAGTACCAGGCCCTGCCACCAGACGCCCCCGTCGATCAGGAACTCCATGCACAGCGCGCCGGCCGCCATCGCGAAGGCCACCGCTCCGAAGAGCCCCTCGCGGGTCTTTCCGGGGCTGATGCGCGGGGCGAGCTTGGTCTTGCCGAACCGCCAGCCCACCGCGTAGGCCCCGGTGTCGCTGACCACGGTCAGGGCCAGGAAGGTGATCACCCGCTGCGGCCCGTCGTCGGCGGTCAGGAGCATCGCGACGAAGGTGGCCAGGAAAGGCACGTAGAACGCCGCGAATGCACCCGCCGTGACGTCCTTGAGGTAGTCCTCGGGCGGCTCGGTCATCCGCCAGACGAGGACCGCCAGCACCGTCAGGGCCATGGCCACCCAGGCGCCCTCGGCCCCGCGGACGTATCCGGCGATGACCATGGCCGCGCCGCCGATGGCGAGCGGGACCAGCGGGGCCTTGATGCCCTTCTTCTCCTGCAGCCGGGAGGTCAGCTCCCACAGGCCCACGACGACCGCCACGACGACGACGCCGACGAAGACCGCCTTGACGATGAGGAGCGAGGCGAAGATCACCGCGCCGAGGCCCACACCGACCCCTATGGCGGCACGCAGGTCCCGCCCCGCGCGCTTCTTCTGAGGCGGTGGCGAGGCGTCCTGCGGTGCCGGCGAAGGCGGGGTCGGCGGGGGGCTGGGCATGGGCTCCTGCGGCGGCGTATCGGCGCGGAAGAGGGGGCCGCCGTCAGCGGCGGCCCCCCGATCGCGTGCTTCCCGGTCGTCGAAGTCACGGCCGGCGGCATCGGGCACGATGGGCATGGGCCGAGTGTGCGGGCCCGCCTGCGCATCGTATGCGGGACCCGCCGGAACCGGCTCCGGCTGCCAGGAAGTGTCGTTCATCAGACTTCGAGGAGCTCGGCTTCCTTGTGCTTGAGCAGCTCGTCCACCTGCGTGACGTACTTCGCGGTGGCGTCGTCGAGCTCCTTCTCGGCGCGGCGCACCTCGTCCTCGCCGGCCTCCTTGTCCTTCACCATCTTGTCGAGGGTGTCCTTCGCCTTGCGGCGAATGGCGCGGATGGAGATCTTGGAGTCCTCGGCCTTGGTCTTGGCGACCTTGATGTACTCCTTGCGGCGGTCCTGCGTCAGCTCGGGGAAGGTCACCCGGATGATGCGGCCGTCGTTGCTGGGATTGACGCCCAGGTCGGAGTCGCGGATGGCCGTCTCGATGTTGCGCAGGGCCGACGCGTCGAAGGGCGTCACGATGGCCATGCGCGGCTCGGGCACCGCGAAGGAGGCGAGCTGGTTGATGGGCGTGATGGCGCCGTAGTACTCCGCCACGATCTTGTTGAACATCGCCGGGTGCGCACGACCGGTGCGAATCGCGGCGAAGTCTTCCTTGGCGACGACGACGGCCTTCTCCATCTTCTCCTCGGCCTCGAGGAGGGTTTCTTCGATCACCACGTGCTCCTGCATGTCAGAAATGGATGGTTCAGGCGGACGGGGCCTGCTCAGGCCCGGGTGCCCTGGTCGCTCACGAGCGTGCCGATCTTCTCACCCTTGACCGCGCGGGCGATATTGCCCTCGGCGAGCATTTCGAAGACCAGGATCGGCAGCTTGTTGTCGCGGCACAGCGTGATGGCGGTGGCGTCGGCGACCTTGAGGTCGCGGGCCAGCACCTCGCTGTACTCCAGCGCGTCGAACTTCACCGCGTCCGGGTTCTTCTTCGGGTCGGAGTCGTAGACCCCGTCGACGCCGTTCTTGCCCATCAGCAGGGCTTCCGCGTCGATTTCCAGGGCGCGCTGGGCGGCCGTGGTATCGGTGGAGAAGTAGGGCATGCCCATGCCGGCGCCGAAGATGACGACACGGCCCTTCTCCAGGTGGCGCACGGCGCGCAGCGGGATGTACGGCTCGGCGACCTGGCCCATGGTGATGGCCGTCTGGACGCGGGAGTCGATGCCTTCCTTCTCCAGGAAGTCCTGGAGGGCGAGGCAGTTCATGACCGTGCCGAGCATGCCCATGTAGTCGGACCGAGCCCGGTCCATGCCGCGCTGCTGCAGTTCGGCGCCGCGGAAGAAGTTGCCGCCACCGATCACGACGGCGATCTCCGCGCCGTCGCGGACCACCGCGGCGATCTCGCGTGCGATGGCGTGGACTACGTCGGGGTCGACGCCGAGTCCTCCACCACCGGAGAAGGCTTCGCCCGACAGCTTCAGCATGAAGCGGCGGCCCTTCTTGTCCTGGTCGCTCTTGTCGTCGGAAGCGGTGTGGGTGTCCACGCCCTGATTCATGGAGATCTCCTCGTGCACATACGAAGAAGGCCATTGCCGGTGGGTCCTCGCGGTTCCCTCTACGGCAATGGCCTCCTCGTCAGATCTGCGGTCGCCCTGCGCGAACGCGGGCGACTGCTTCAGACCCTATCGGGGTCCGGTGTCCGTCGCGTACGGACGGACTCAGATGCCGACCTTGATGCGCGAGAAGCGCACCAGGGTGACACCGGCCTCGTCCAGAACCTTCTGGACGGACTTCTTGGCGTCCAGGGCGTAGGCCTGGCCAAGCAGGGTGTTGTCGCGGAAGAAGCCGTTGACACGACCCTCGACGATCTTCGGGAGGGCAGCCTCGGGCTTGCCCTCCGCGCGGGTGACCTCTTCGGCGACGCGGCGCTCGGACTCGACGACCTCGGCCGGGACGTCGTCCTTGGAGAGCCACTTCGGCGCGAACGCGGCGATGTGCTGCGCGACGCCGCGGGCGACCTCGGCGTTCGGCTTGTCGAGCTCGACCAGGACGCCGATCTGGAACGGCAGGTCGGGCATCGTGCGGTGCATGTACGCCGAGACGTAACCGCCGGTGAACTGCGCGAAGCGGTCCAGGACGATCTTCTCGCCGAGGTTGGCGTTGGCCTCGTCCACGAACGCCTGGACAGTCTTGCCCGGGGCGATCTCGGAAGCGAGCAGCGCCTCGATGTCGGCCGGGGAGGTCGCGGCGACGTGCGCGGCAAGCTCCTCGGTGACGGCCAGGAACTTCTCGCCCTTGGCGACGAAGTCCGTCTCGCACTTCAGCTCGACGATGACACCGGAGGTGTTGTCGTCGGCGATGACGGAGACGACGGCGCCGTTCTCGGCAGAACGGCCTTCGCGCTTGGCGACGCCCTTCTGACCCTTGATACGGAGCGCCTCGACGGCCTTGTCGACGTCGCCGTCGGCCTCGACCAGCGCGTTCTTGCAGTCAAGCATGCCGACGCCGGTGAGCTCGCGGAGCTTCTTGACGTCAGCGGCGGTGTAGTTCGCCATGAGTCTGTGATTCTCTCTCGAAGTCGTGGATCTACGGGTGAACGGCGGAGGAGTCGCGCTTGTGGCGCGGCTCCCCCGCCGTCATCGTCCGTGCTGTGAGTGCCCGGCGCGTGAACGCCGGGCGCTCTCAGTGGGTCAGGCCTGCTCGGCGTCGGCGGCCGGAGCCTCGACGACGGGCTCGGCGACAACCTCGGCCTCGGCGGCCGGAGTAGCCTCGGCGTCGGCGGCCGGAGCGGCCTCAGCCTCGACGGCGGGGGTCTCGACAGCGGCCTCGGCCGGAGCGGCCTCGGCCGGAGCGGCCTCGGCGTCGTCGGCCTTCTTCTCGCCCTCGAGCAGGTCGCGCTCCCACTCGGCGAGCGGCTCGGCAGCGGCCTTCTCGCCCGGCTTCGAGTCGCCAGTGGCGGCACCGGAACGGGCGATGAGGCCCTCGGCGACGGCGTCGGCGATCACGCGGGTGAGCAGACCGACGGAGCGGATCGCGTCGTCGTTGCCCGGGATCTTGTAGTCGACCTCGTCGGGGTCACAGTTGGTGTCGAGGATCGCGACGACCGGGATGTGGAGCTTGCGCGCCTCACCGACGGCGATGTGCTCCTTCTTGGTGTCGACGATCCAGACAGCGCTGGGGACCTTCGACATCTCGCGGATACCACCGAGGGTCTTCTCCAGCTTGATCTTCTCGCGAGAGAGGACCAGGAGCTCCTTCTTGGTGAGACCCGACGCCGCGACGTCGTCGAAGTCGATCGCCTCAAGCTCCTTCAGACGCTGAAGGCGCTTGTAGACGGTGGAGAAGTTGGTGAGCATGCCACCCAGCCACCGCTGGTTGACGTACGGCATACCAACGCGCGTCGCCTGCTCGGCGATGGCCTCCTGGGCCTGCTTCTTGGTACCGACGAACATGATGGAACCGCCGTGGGCGACGGTCTCCTTCACGAACTCGTAGGCGCGGTCGATGTACGACAGCGACTGCAGCAGGTCGATGATGTAGATGCCGTTGCGCTCCGTGAAGATGAAGCGCTTCATCTTCGGGTTCCAACGGCGGGTCTGGTGACCGAAGTGGACGCCGCTTTCCAGCAGCTCCCGCATCGTTACGACGGCCATGGCCATCTCCTTGTTTCTCGGTTTGGTTCCTGACGCCCCTGTTCGCGCCCTGCCCCCGAAGAGGGGACCGAGAGACGCTGTCACCTGGCCTGAGAGGCCGGTGCTGGGGCGTGCGAAGTCGACCCGGTGACCCGGATCGCCACAAGAAGTGTACGGGACCCGGCGGTATGCCGGGTGACGCGGTTTTCCACAGTCCCCCGCCCCTCCACAGGGCCGGGCGGGGCCGGCTCCGGGGCGGGACCCTGACCCCCATGACGAGACTGCTGCTCACCCTGCTGATGACCCTGGGCCTCACTCTGAGCCCGCCCCCGGCCACACCCGGACCACCGGGACCGCCGGCACCACCGGAATCGCAGCGGGCCGCGAGCACCGCGGGCGCACGCCCGCTGCCCGCCCCCTTGACGGTGATCCGCTGGTGGGACCCGCCCCCCACCCCTTACGCGGCCGGCCACCGCGGGGTGGACCTGGCGGCCCCGGTGGGCGCGGAGCTGCGCGCGGTCGGCCCGGGCCGGGTCCACTACGCCGGCCGGGTCGCGGGCCGCGGGGTCCTCTCGCTGACCCTTCCGAACGGCCTGCGCACGACGTACGAACCGGTCCGCCCCCTGGTGGCGGAGGGAGCCGAGGTCAGAGCCGGTCAGGTGGTCGCCGTCCTCACGGACGGCCCGCACTGCCCCGGCCCCTGTCTCCACTGGGGCCTGCTCCGCGCGAAGGCCTACCTCAACCCCCTGGCCCTCCTCCCCCGCCCGACCCCCCGCCTGCTGCCGGTACGAGGCCCGACCGGCGCTCTTCGGGGCGCGGGGTCCGGAGCGGAGCCCGGGTCCTAACCCCCGACGCCCCGCAGGGCCATCGCCACAGCCGCGTCCGTGACCACGTCGGGGTCTTCCCCCGAGCCCGCCTCGATCCGCCGGACGGCTGCGTCCACCACGCCCTGGAGCAGCATCGCGGCCAGCCGGGGCTCGGCCTGGCCCAACGCGGCCAGCGCCTCCACGATCATCGCGATCAGGCTCCCGTGCGCCGCGCGGATCTTCTCGCGCGCCCCGGCGTCCAGCTCGCTCGCCGAGATCGCCACCACCGCCCGGTGCCGTTGGTCCCCCACCAGCCCCAACTGGCTCCGTACATACGCCTCGATCTTCGCCTCCGGCTCCTGCGCCGCGGACATCGCCGCCTCGATCTCGGCCGCCCACACGGGGAAGTCCACCGCGCACAGCTCTTCGACGACGGCCGCGCGGGACCGGAAGTACTCGTACACGGAGGACCGGGCGAGGCCGGTCCGCTCGGCGAGGGCGGGGAAGGTCAGCGCTTCCGTCCCCCCCTCGGACAGCAGGGAACGCGCGGCGTCCAACAGAGCCCCGCGCTGCATCGACCGGTGCTCGGCCACGGAGGCCGCTCGAATCCTGGGCACGCGTCCACTCTACGGATGTACGGCAAGGCCGTCGCACGCTCGCCGCATTCCGGCCAACCCGCCCCGCCCGCACGCCTGGCCCCCCGAGGGCGGGCGCCCGCTCAGCGCCCGACGTCCGCCAGCTTCGCCCGCAGTTGCAGGACGGACTTGGTGTGGATCTGGCTGACGCGGCTCTCGGTGACTCCGAGGACGTTGCCGATCTCGGCGAGCGTGAGGCCCTCGTAGTAGTAGAGGGTCACCACCGTCTTCTCCCGCTCGGGCAGCGTGTTGATGGCCCGCGCCAGCAGCCGCCGCAGTTCCCGGTCCTCCGCGACCGCCACCGGATTGTCGGCGGCGGTGTCCTCGAGGGTGTCCATCAGGGAAAGGCGGTCACCCTCCCCGCCCACGTGCAGCAGCTCTTCCAGAGCGACCACGTTGGCGAGGGACAACTGGCTGAAGACCGCGTGGAGATCCTCCACGCCGATGCCCATCTCCTTGGCGACCTCGTGCTCGGTCGGGGTGCGCCGGAGCTGGGCTTCGAGGGTGGCGTAGGCCCGTTCGACGGCGCGGGCCTTCTGCCGCACCGAGCGCGGGATCCAGTCCAGGGCCCGCAGTTCGTCGATCATCGCGCCCCGGATCCGGGTGATCGCGTACGTCTCGAACTTGATGGACCGTTCGATGTCGAACTTCTCGATGGCGTCGATCAGTCCGAAGACTCCGGAGGAGACGAAGTCGGCCTGTTCCACATTGGGCGGCAGCCCGACGCTGACCCGGCCCGCCACGTACTTCACGAGCGGCGAGTAGTGCAGGATCAGCTGCTCCCGCAGCCGCTCGTCACCCGAGTCCTTGTACGAGCGCCACAGCACCTCCAGGGACGAGGGCGCGGTGGCTCGCTCGCTGCCGCGCGCAGCGGGGGGCACCGCAGCGCGGTCGGACCCTGAGGTGTGCTGGGGCATGCTTCGCCTTTGCCGGAGCTGGATTCCTTGGGAGCGTAGCGTGACGGAAGTGTCGCGGTGCGCGAAGAGTACGGGATCGCGCGGGCCCGCAAAGGCGCCCCGACTCGCGCGGGCGACCCGGGACCGGCGCCTGGCGCACGGTCCCGGCGGCTGCCACCGGGAAGACCGCGTCTCTCATCGGCTTCACTCTTTCACCGGAACACCCCAGGTCAGCGACCGCCTCGCCGGGTGCCTGCGGTTTATGCGCCTCCTCTCGGCCGCTTCGGGGTCAACTGCCAGCCGTCGCCCTGCCGTTCGACGAACCCCAGAGAGTGAAGTTCGTACAGTCTGCCGATGACTTCATCGGTGTCCGTGCCCGCCGCGAGGGCCAGCTCCTCCAGGTCGGCGAGCCGTCCCGCCGGGAGTGCGTCGAGTACCCGGACCGCGTCGGGGCCCAGCAGATCCCGGGCGATCACGGGGCCGCGCCGCTCCGGGGCCAGTTCGCCCATCCCCCCGACCAGCTCGATGACCTCCGCCGCGTCCGTGACCAGGGAGGCTTCACCGCGCAGCAGCTCGTGCACACCGGCGGAGAGCCCGCTGGTGGCCGGGCCGGGGACGCCCATGGTCAGCCTCCCCAGCGCCTGGGCGCGCCGGGCGGTGACCAGGGACCCGCTGCGATGGGCCGCCTCCACGACGACGGTGCCCCGGGTCAGGGCGGCGATGACGCGGTTGCGCAGGACGAACCGGCTCGGCGTGGGGTGGCTGCCCGGCGGCAGTTCGCCGAGGAGCAGCCCCTGGGCGGCGATCCGCCCGAGCAGTCCGGCGTGCCCGCGCGGGTATGGCACGTCCACCCCGCAGGCCAGCACGGCGGCCGTGGCTCCGCCGGCGGCGAGGGCCCCGCGGTGGGCGGCGCCGTCGATCCCGTAGGCGGCGCCCGAGACGACCACCCAGCCGCGCTCGGCGAGTGCGCCGGCCAGGCTCTGGGCCATGTGCACCCCGTACGGAGTACAAGCGCGGGCCCCGACCACCGCCACCGAGCGCAGTGCCCAGGTCCGCAGGCTCGGCCTGCCCCGCACCCACAGCCCGACGGGCCGGGCGTCGCCGAGGTCGTCCAGCTGACTCGGCCACTCCGCCGACCCGGGGCAGACGAAGCGGCCCCCGGCCTCGGCGACGGCCGCCAGGTCCCGCCGGGGGTCGGCCTGTGCGGCCCTGCGTCGGTATCCGGCGAGCCGCTCCCCGCCGACCCCGGGCAGTACTCCGGACTCCGCTGCGTGCCCGGTCAGCAGCCGTATCAGCCCGACGGCGCCGTACGCGCGCAGCCAGCGCCCGCCGTGCCCCTCCCCGGGCTCCAGGACCCGGGTGAGGGCGGCCCGGGCGAGCACCTCGTCCGCGGGCTCCGCCACCGGCTCCGGGCCGGGCGCGGGGGCGGGGGCGGGGGCGGTCATGAGGCGGCGTCCAGGTGCGCCGTGGCTCCGCGGGCGATTCCGGTGCGCAGTTCGAGGGCGACCGCGACGTCCAGGGCGTCGGGGCGGTCCCGGCTCCTCAAGTCGGCCACCGTCCAGGCGACTCGCAGTACCCGGTCGAGCCCTCGTGCGGTGAGCAGGCCGCGCTCCAGGTCCAGCTCCGCCTGGGCCAGCGCTCCCGGGGCGGCCGGCCAGCGGGTCCGCAGCTCGTGGCCGGGAACCTCCGCGTTGAGTCGCCAGGGCGTGCCGTCGAGCCGGGCCGCCGCCCGGTCCCGGGCCTCCCGGACCCGGCCCGCGACCACCGCCGTGGCTTCGCCGCGGCCACCGCGCCCCAGCAGATCGGAGCGGGTGACCGGCTCGACCACGACCCGCAGGTCCACCCGGTCCAGCAACGGCCCCGACAGCCGGGCCTGGTAGCGGCGGATCACCGAGGCCGGGCAGTCGCATCCGGCGCCGTGCAGGGTGTGCCGTCCGCATGGGCAGGGGTTGGCCGCCAGCACCAGCAGGAACCGGGCCGGCAGGCTTACCACCCCGGCGGCCCGGGCGATGACCACGCGCCCCGCTTCGAGGGGCTGGCGCAGGGCGTCCAGGGCCTTGGTGCTGAACTCCGCGGCTTCGTCCAGGAAGAGCACCCCCCTGTGCGCCAGGGAGACCGCTCCGGGCCTGGCCACACCGGCTCCGCCCCCGACGAGGGACTGCATGGTGGCCGAGTGGTGCGGGGCGCAGTAGGGGGGCCGGGTGACGAGCGGTTCGCCCGGGGGCAGGATTCCCGCGACCGAGTGGACGGCCGTGACCTCCAGGGAGTCCTGCCGGGTGAGCGGGGGCAGGATCCAGGGGATTCTCTCGGCCAGCATCGTCTTGCCCGCGCCCGGGGGCCCGCTCAGGAAGAGGTGGTGGCCCCCGGCCGCCGCCACCTCCAGGGCCCGGCGCGCCGCGTACTGTCCGGAGACGTCGGCGAGGTCCGGGAAGTCCCGGCCGTCGCCGGCCCGGGTGACTCCCGTGCCGAGTCCGGCTCCCGGGACGACCAGCCCGGCGAGCATCGGGTCCGGACGCCCCGGAGGATCCGGCGGATCCTCCTCGGGGACCACCCCGTCCGTGAGCACCGCGATCAATTGCCGCAGGCTGCGCACTCCGAGCACGGAGACGTCCGGGACGAGCATGGCTTCGGCAGCGCACTGCTGCGGGACCACCACCTGCCGGTACCCGGCCTCGGCGGCGGCGAGCACCGCCGGCAGGATCCCGCGGACGGGACGCACCCGGCCGTCCAGGCCCAGTTCCCCGATGAGGACGAGATCGGCGATCACCTTCGGGTCGATCACTTCCGCGGCGCCCAGGACGGCTGCCGCCACAGCGAGGTCGAAACCCGCGCCGCTCTTGGGGACCGACGCCGGGCTGAGGCCGACGGTGAGCTTCTTCTGCGGCCAGGCGGCGCCGGAGTTCACCACGGCCGCCCGGACCCGGTCCCGGCTCTCGACCAGGGTCTTGTCCGGCAGCCCCACCAGGGCGAAGGCGGCGACCCCGGGCTCCAGGTCGGCCTGGACCTCCACCACTACGCCGTCGACGCCCACGAGGGCGACCGAGCAGGCCCGTGCGAACCCCATCAGGCCGCCCCCCTGACGTGCTCCACCACGGGCCCGCCGCGCCGCGGCAGGAGGATGCCGACGAGGTCGATGCGCACTCCGCCCGGCGGTGGTCCCCCGTGGTCGGCCAGCCAGCGCCCGGCGAGCCTGCGCAGGCGCTCGGCCTTGGCTGGCCGCAGGGCGGCCATGGGATGCTCGAACTCCCCCGCCCGCCGGGTCTTGACCTCGCACACGACGAGGGCGTCCCCGTCCCGGGCGACGATGTCGATCTCCCCGCCGCGACATCGCCAGTTCCGCGCGATCACGGTCATCCCGGCCTCGGTGAGCCGCCGCGTCGCGAGATCTTCGCCGTACCGCCCCAATGCCTGTTGTGCCACGCCCTTCGCGTTCATCCGGCACCACCTCCGGCACCGACGATCCCGCGTCCCCGCCCACCTCGTGGATCTTGGTGGACAACCGGGGCGATGTGGACAACCCCGTCACCCCGGGGAGGGAATCAGCTGCCCGGAAGCTCGAGATCGCTCTTGTTGAGCTCCTCGATGTTCACGTCCTTGAAGGTCAGTACCCGCACCTGCTTGACGAAGCGAGCCGGCCGGTACATGTCCCAGACCCACGCGTCGGCCATCGAGACCTCGAAGAAGACCTCCCCCTGCACCGAGTGCACTTGCATCTCGTAATCGTTGGTGAGGTAGAAACGGCGTTCGGTCTCGATCACATACTTGAACAGCCCGACGACGTCGCGGTACTCGCGATAGAGCTTCAGCTCCATCTCGGTCTCGTACTTCTCGAGGTCCTCGGCACTCATGGCATGTTCCCCTTCAGCCGTGCGTCCCCCTATTGTGCGCCAGGCCCGTGCGCCCCTAAACGATTTCCGGGGCCAGGTTCACGGGCGCACCCGGGGGACCATCGTCGAGCAGCGTGCGGAGCAGCTCTGCGAGTCTGGTCGGGTACACCGTCTCATGTGCCGCAAGAAGTTCCTCGGAGGTCCACCACTTGGTGCCCGAGACGCTACGGCGCTCCAGCTCGGTGAGGCCGCCCAGCACGGTCGCCGTCTGTGTGGTCCGGGCCAGGAAGTACCACTCGTCCTGCTCCCAGCGGCGCCCGTCGAAGGGGAACGAGCAGTAGCGGTGCCACAGCACCGGCCCCAGCTGCACGCCGGTGATCCCGGTCTCCTCGGCGAGCTCGCGGAGCGCGGCCTGCTCCCGGGTCTCGGCCCCCTCGAGACCGCCGCCCGGGGTGAACCACCAGTCGTCCGCCGGGTCTTGCGGCTCGAATCCGTGCATCAGCAGGATCCTGTCCTGCGGGTCCAGCAGGATCACCCGCGCCACCTTGCGCGGCCCGGCCGGCCCACGCGACCCGGCCAGACCATCCGGCCCGGCCCCAGGCCCCGTCGCGTCAGCGGCCATCTGCCTGCTCCCGCCGCCGCCCGCGCCCGAGAACCCGTACGACCGGCCCGTACGCGGCTCCGAGCACCACCATGGCGGCTCCGGCCGCCACCGCGGCCACCTGGAGCCGCAGCGGCCCCGCCGTCGAGATCCCGCCGGGCAGGGCCGCGTAGGTCTTGGGCCGTTCCAGCATCGACATGGCAGGCCATGCGAGGGCGTCGACACGGGCCTTCACCGCCGAACGGGCCACCGTGCCCTGTCCGGCCTCCTCCAGGTGTGCCCGGGAGTCCAGCGAGGCTCCGCGCCGGTCACCGAGCAGGAAGAGGTTGCCCTCCGGCACCGTCACCTCGAACGGCGTCCGGGAGGCCGAGCCGCCCGGGGCGCCGGCCACGTCGAGCTTCTCCGCCTCGATGTACGGCTCGTCCAGCACCTTGCCGTTCACGGTGAGCCGTCCGCCGTCACCGCAGCACCTGACCGTGTCACCGCCGATGCCGACGACCCGCTTGACCATCGGCGAATCGCTCCACTGCTCGTCCTTGAAGATCACCACGTCCCCGCGGCGCACCTCTCCCCCGGTGATGCGCTGGGCCAGTACCCGGTCTCCGGGTTTCACCGTCGGCACCATCGAGTCGGTCGGCACCGTGTACGGCTGGTACACGACGGCTCCCCACACGAACCCGCCCAGGAAGAGCACAAAGCCGATGGCCACGGCTATTCCCGACAGTGTGCTGCCGAGAGCACCGCGGCCATCGCCGTCACCTGCTCGTATTGCTCGTGTTCCGCCCATTGCAAGCGCCCCCACACTCGGAGATCGTCGACCTGGGCGGCACCCTACCTGCCGGTAGGCCCCGCGGTCAGCCTCCGCCTGCGCCACAGCAGGACCGGCACGACGCCGGCGAAGCCGAGCGCGGCCGGTCCGAGCCCGACGGGCGCCAGCCCGGCGGCTCCCAGGCCGAGCGCGGTGGCCTTGGTCTGGTTGCCGATGCCCGGCTGGTCGAAGGTCTCCGGAACCGGCAGCGTGGACCAGCGGGTGATCGGCCAGGCGACCACCACGGCGCGTCCGACGACATCGCTGACGGGCACGAAGCCCTGGGTGGAGTCCTGCTGGTGGTAGCGGGAGTCCTGCGAGTTCTGCCGGTGGTCGCCCATCACCCAGATCTTGCCCTTGGGCACGGTGAGCGGCCCGAAGGGGAAGTCGTCGCAGGGGGTGTTGCCCGGGAAGATGTACGGCTCGTCGAGCTCCTTGCCGTTGACGACGACCGGTCCGCCCTTCTTGCACTCGACCGTGTCACCGCCGATGGCGATCGTCCGCTTGATCAGGTCCCGCTCCTCGGCGGACGGCATGAGGCCGATCCAGCTGAGGGCCTTCTGCGCGATGTTGGCGTCCGGGGTGGCTTCCCCGCTCAGCCAGTTCGACGGGTCGTGGAAGACCACGACCTCACCGCGCTCGGGCTCCGATCCGAACCACGGCGTCAGCTTGTCCACCAGCACCCGGTCGCCTCGCTGCAGGGTGTTCTGCATCGAGTCGGAGGGGATGGAGAACGCCTGCACCAGGAAGGTCTTGATCAGCAGAGCGAGCAGCAGGGCGATGCCGACCAGGAGCGGCAGCTCCTTCCAGAACGAACGGTGCGGGCGTGCCGCGGCGCCGTCCATCGCGTCGCCGTCGTTCTCCACGGCATCGCGCTTGACGGAGTCGTCCGGCTCCTCGCCGCCCTCGTCGCGTCCGGACCGCGCACCAACCGCCACGTCCCCCACATTCACTCCTCGTTCGGAAATCGACGCCCGGGCCTGATGCGGCACGGGCCCTCCCCTCCCCTAACGAGCGGGAGTTCCCGAAGGCGCGGGAGACCAAGGACACACTATGCGAATGAGGAGCCGCCCCGGCGCCTACGGGGCGCGCGACGGCCGCCGCGCGCCTGGTCGGGAACCATGCGGAAGGTGGCGGGCTGTTCCAGCCGGTGCCAGTGCCCGAACGGCCAGGCGATCACCACGGCCTGACCGACCACCCCGCTCTCGTCGATCGTGCCGTGGAAACCTTCGTCGAGGTGGTAGCGGGAGTCGGCGGAATTCGCACGGTGGTCGCCCATGACGAAGAGCCGGCCCACGGGCACCTGCACCTCGAAGCGGATCTCGGAGGGCGCGTTGCCCGGGTTCACGTACGACTCGTCGAGCGGCGATCCGTTGACGGTGACCCGGCCCCGGGCGTCGCAGCACTTCACGGTGTCCCCGCCGACGCCGATGACCCGCTTGATCAGGTCCTGTTCGTTCGCCGAGGGCAGCAGGCCGATGAAGGTGAGGGTCTGCTTGATCTGCTTGATCCCCACCGGGTCCTGCGCGGGCTGGACGCCGTCGCTGCCCAGCCAGCCTCCCGGGTCCTTGAACACGACGACCTCGCCGCGCTCGACCTTGGAGCCGAACCACGGGGTCAGCTTGTCCACCAGGACCCGGTCGCCGATCCGGATCGTCTGCTCCATGGAGCCCGACGGGATGAAGAAGGCCTGCACCAGGAAGGTCTTGAGGACCAGAGCGATGCACAGCGCGACCACCACCAGCAGGGGCAGCTCCCCCATCCGGCGGGTACGCCGTCTGCGCCGGACCCGGCGGGCCAGGCGCCTGCGGTCGGCCCGGCCGCCCGGCTCCGCCGGCTCGGCTCCCGCTTCGTGCTCCGGCTCCGCGTCCGCGCCCTCGTCCCGGTCGTCCCGCGAGCGCCCGCGGCTACCCACGACCACCGCCCACGGAACCAACGCCGCCCCAGCGTGACACCGGCCAGCCGATCCAGTCGGCCCGCCCGATCACCTTCTCCACCGGCACCATCCCCCCGCCCGGCTCGCCCAGGTGGTCCCGTGAATCCCGGGACTGGGAACGATGATCACCCATGACCCACAGGCTCCCAAGGGGCACGACGATACGGAACGGCACTTTCGATCCCGAGTCGCCGGGAAAGAGGTACGGCTCGTCCAGCAGCACCCCGTTGACCTTGATCCGGCCGTTCTCGTCGCACACCACGTCGTCCCCGCCGACGCCCACGACCCGCTTCACGAAATCGGTGTCCGAGGGCTCGGCCAGCCCGAGCGCCGAGGCGACGCCGTGCACGGCGTCGCCGACCGGATTCCCGGCCGGGGCCTCACGTACGAAGGAGCCCGTGCCGTCGAAGACCACGACGTCCCCGCGCTCCGGCGGGCCGCCGAAACGGTACGCCAGCTTGTTGACCAGGACCCGGTCGCCGACGGCGAGCGTGGGCTCCATCGAGCGGCTCGGGATCAGGAAGGGCTGGAGCACGAAATTGCTGAGCAGCAGCAGGAAGACGGTGCAGGCCGCGCCGAGCAGCCCGGCCCGCCGCCAGGTCAGCCACCCGGACCTGCCTGGGCCCGGGGCCGCCCCGGAAAACACGAAACGCGACCTCTCCTCCCCCTCGTCGGGGGAAGAGTGGCCGCGCTGCGTGTGAGGTGCTTCGGTGTCCATCGGGGGGAGAGCCTATCCGGCCTTCCCCTGAACCCCGGGAGCAGATCAGCGGTCGCGCTTCTCCTTGATCTTCGCGGCCTTGCCGCGGAGCTCACGGAGGAAGTACAGCTTGGCGCGACGCACGTCACCGCGGGTGACGAGCTCGATCTTCTCGAAGATCGGGGAGTGGACCGGGAAGGTGCGCTCCACGCCGACGCTGAAGGAGACCTTGCGGACCGAGAAGGTCTCGGAGACGCCGGCGCCCTGACGGCGGATGACGACACCCTTGAACTGCTGGATACGGGAGCGGTTGCCCTCGATCACGCGGACGTGAACGTTGACGGTGTCACCCGGGCGGAAGGCCGGGACGTCCGAGCGCAGGGTGGCGGCGTTGACGCCATCGAGCAGGTGAGACATGGGATTCGTCTGCTTTCTTCGCATGACGCCACAGGCCGCCGATGCGGGGTTTCCGTAGAGAATTCGGGAGCTGCGGGACTCGGCGGGCGACTGTCCCCCTGTGGCAGGGGCGCACGCGAGCACACAGCAGCCGCCTATTCTTCCACGGCCTGGGGCCTGCGCCAAAATCGGCCGTCGGGAGACGGCTTCCAGCCGAGGATGCTCAGCAGCTCGCGGTCCTTCTTGTCGAAGGCGGAGGCCTCGCAGCGCTCGATCAGATCCGGGCGGTTGCTCGCCGTACGGCGGAAGGCCTCGTCGCGGCGCCAGCGGGCGATCTTGCCGTGGTGGCCGCTGACCAGCACGTCCGGGATCCCGTGGCCGCGCCACTGCGGAGGCTTGGTGTAGACGGGCCCCTCCAGCAGGTTGGCCATGTCCCCGGCCGCGAAGGAGTCGTCGCGGTGCGATTCGGCGTTGCCGAGCACCCCGGGGAGCAGCCGGGCCACGGCCTCGGTGACGACCAGGACGGCCGCCTCGCCCCCGGCCAGGACGTAGTCGCCGATGGACACCTCGTAGACCGGGAGGCGTGTGGCGTACTCGTCCATGACCCGGCGGTCGATGCCCTCGTACCGGGCCGGGGTGAAGATCAGCCAGGGGCGCTCGGAGAGCTCGACGGCCAGTTCCTGGGTGAACGGCCGGCCGCTGGGGGTGGGGACGACGATGACGGGCCCGTGCGCGCCCGCCTCGTAGCCGTCGGCCAGCGCCGCGTCCAGGGCCTCGCCCCAGGGCTCGGTCTTCATGACCATGCCGGGACCGCCGCCGTACGGGGTGTCGTCCACCGTGTTGTGCCGGTCGTACGTCCAGTCCCGCAGGTCGTGGACGTGTACGTCGAGCTGCCCGCGCGCCCGGGCCTTGCCGACCAGGGAGACGTTGAGCGGTTCCAGGTACTCGGGGAAGATCGTGACGACGTCGAGACGCATCAGGCGTCTTCCCCGTCCTCGTCCCGGGTCGAGACGACGACCGCCTCGTGCTCGTCGATGAGCCCGGGCGGCGGGGTGATCACGCAGCGCTGCTCGGCGAGGTCGATCTCGGCGACGATCTCCTCGACGAAGGGGATCATCACCTCGGTGCCGTCCGGCCGCTCGACGATGAACAGGTCCTGCGTGGGCAGGTGGGAGATCTCGGTGATCCGGCCGATCTCCGTACCGTCCTGCAGGACCACGTCGAGGTCCATCAGCTGGTGGTCGTAGTACTCGTCGGGCTCGGCCGGCAGCTCCTCCGGGTCCACGTCGGCGATGAGCAGGATGTTGCGCAGCGCCTCGGCGCCGGTGCGGTCCTTGACCCCCGCGAAGCGCAGCATCAGCCTGCCGCTGTGCACCCGGCCCGTTTCGATGGTCAGCGGTCCGGCCGCCGCCGGGTCGGTCCGTAGGACGGCACCGGGCCCGAGCCGCTGCTCGGGCTCGTCGGTACGCACCTCTACGCTGACCTCACCCTTGATCCCGTGGGCGCGGCCGATCCGCGCGACTACCAGCTCCACTGTGTGTCTCTCCTGTTCAGACGACGACGGGCCGGGGCGGGCACGTATGCCCTCCCCGGCCCGTGCCGGTGATTCAACTTCTCAGCGAACCTGGTCCACGTCGACGAGGTCGACGCGGATCCCCCGGCCGCCGATGGCGCCCACGACGGTACGCAGAGCACGTGCGGTGCGGCCGTTGCGGCCGATCACCTTGCCGAGGTCGTCGGGGTGGACCCGAACCTCCAGCACCTGCCCGCGGCGCAGGTCGCGCGAGGCGACCTGCACTTCGTCGGGGTTGTCCACGATGCCCTTCACGAGGTGCTCAAGAGCCTCCTCGAGCATGCTCAGGCCTCGGTCGACTCGGCGGTCTCGGCCTCAGCCTCGTCCGCCTTCTTGTCGGCCTTCTTCGCCTTCTGGGTGATGGCTTCGCCCTTGCCCTCGCCGATGCCCTCGAGGGCCTTGGCGAACTCTTCGAAGGTGCGACGCTTGTTTTCCTTCGTCGCCGGCTGCAGCAGCGGCGCGGGGGCCGGAAGGCCCTTGTGCGCCTGCCAGTCACCGGTGAGCTTCAGGATGGCGAGCACAGCCTCGGTGGGCTGGGCGCCGACGGACAGCCAGTACTGCGCACGCTCGGCGTTGACCTCGATGCGCGACGGGTTGTACGTCGGGTGGTAGATACCGATCTCTTCGATCGCGCGACCGTCCCGACGGGTACGGGCGTCGGCGACGACGATGCGGTAGTGCGGCTGGCGAATCTTGCCGAGGCGCTTGAGCTTGATCTTGACTGCCACTGGAGTGGTGTCTCCTGAACTTGACGTGGTTGGGCACATGAGATGCCACGTGGGGTTGCGGTACTCGGGTGCCCGATGGACGCGTCAGCCGGAGGAGAGAGGGGTCCTATGCGACTGTCGAGTACAGCTAGCCATTGTGCCACACGCCCGCGGCGCGCTCGGCCGGGCGGTCGCGGAGCCCGCCCGCCGGGTCAGGAGGCCACCGCGATGGCCACTTCGGGGATGCGGAAGGGCTTCATGCAGCCTCCGCAGACGATCGGGGCCTGAGCCAGCACGGACGGGACCACGCGCACGTTGCGCCCGCAGTCGCAGACCGCTTTGACGCGGACGCCGCCGCCGGAGGACCCGTGCCGGGCGGCCGGGCCGCGGAAGCTGCGCTTGGTGTCGGCGGCCGTGGCGACCGTATGGGCTTTCAGTGCGCGATGGAGGCGCTCCATGGTGGGCCGGTAGCGCCTCTTCGCCTCGGGGTTGAGCGAGACCAGGGAGAAGCCGCTGCTCGCGTGTGGCTCGTCGGTGTGGTCCAGCCCCATCTCCTCGGCGATCGCGAGGAACCTGCGGTTGTGGTAGCGGCCGGCGCGCGAAGTGTCACGCACTCCGCGGGCTGCGGCGATGCCGTGGACTGCCTCGTGCAGCAGTCGCTCGAAGGAGAGCTCGGCGCCGCAGGCGGACGAGGACTCTCCGATCAGGGACTCGGGCGCGGCAAGGTCAGGCAGCTCGGAGTGGTACCGCTGAATATCGGCCCACGCCTGCGCCAGCTCTGCGGCGAGAACAGGTGGTGTCGTGCTCACGTCGTGACAACGAGCCGGGGTGCCCCGGTGTTCCGATTCCGGGCCATTCCAAATTTTTTGCACGTACCAGTCAGTTCAGTCTCATGCGTCCCGACGAGGACGGGTGCGCATATCTCGGGAGGAGTCGGTACGTAACGACGACTACACCCCGGCGCGCGACGGATGCCGCGCGCCGGGGTGTGGGAACCGTCGGCCGGTCCGGCTAGTACGAGCGCGCGACGATCGCCAGGTTGCCGGGGGCGTCGTCCGCCTGCGGGACCGACCCGTCCTCGGCGATCAGGCAGCGCACGGAGACGGCCTGCTCGGCGAGCTTGGCCTCGCCCTCGGGGCCGAGGTCGGCCCACGGGATCCGCGCCCAGCCGCCGGCGATGGCGGCCTCGGCGGCCTCCTCGATGGTCGCGACGTCGGAGGTACGGGACACCCGGCGCTCGCGGGACTCGCGCAGCAGCTGCGCCTGATCCTCCTCCAGCACCTTGGGCAGCAGGGCGGCGAGCTCGGAGATCTGCACGGCCTCCTTGCCGCCCGGGATCCGGCGGGCCAGCATCGCGGTGCCGGCCTCCAGGTCGCGGGGGCCGATCTCGACGCGGACCGGTACGCCCTTGAGCTCCCAGTCCACGGCGCGGCGGCCGAAGGGGGTGTCGACGCGGTCGTCGACGAACACCCGCAGGCCCGCGGCCTTGAGCTGGGCGCCCAGCTCGCGGACCTTGGCCACGGCCTCGTCGCCCTTGATCGCCATGACGACGACCTGGACGTGGGCGAGGCGCGGCGGGACCCGCAGGCCGTTGTCGTCGCCGTGCGACATGATCAGGCCGCCGACCATGCGGGTGGAGACGCCCCACGAGGTCTGCCAGACGAGCTCCTGCTTGCCTTCCTTCGACAGGTACTGCGTGTTGAAGGCCTTGGCGAAGTTGGTGCCGAGCTCGTGGCTCGTGCCGAGCTGCAGGGCCTTGCCGTCGCCCATCATGCCCTCGAGCGTGAGGGTGTTGATGGCGCCGGCGAAGCGCTCCTTGGCGGTCTTGCGGCCGAGCACGACGTCGATGCCGAGCACGTTCGTCATGAAGTCGCCGTAGACGTCCGTGTGGATGCGCGCCGCGTAGTCGCGGGCTTCCTCGTAGGTGACGTGGGCCGTGTGGCCCTCCTGCCAGAGGAACTCGCTCGTACGGAGGAACACGCGCGGGCGCATCTCCCAGCGGACCACGTTCGCCCACTGGTTGATCAGCAGGGGCAGGTCGCGGTAGCTCTGGACCCACTTGGAGAAGTACTCGTTGACGATCGTCTCGGAGGTGGGCCGGACGACGACCGGCTCGTCCAGCTCCTTGCCGCCGCCGTGCGTAACCACCGCGAGCTCGGGGGCGAAGCCCTCGACGTGCTCCGCTTCCCTCGTCAGGTACGACTGCGGGATGAACAGCGGGAAGTACGCGTTCTGGGCGCCCGCGTCCTTGATGCGCGCGTCCATCTCCTGCTGCATCCGCTCCCACAGCCCGTAGCCGTACGGTCGGATGACCATGGTGCCGCGTACCGGACCGTTGTCGGCCAGCTCGGCCTTGTTGATCAGATCCTGGTACCAGCGGGGGAAATCCTCCGCCTGGGGGGTGAGAACGGGTGCCTTTGCCATGGCGCGAATGTTACGGCGCCCGGAGTACCGAGCGTGAATCGGGTGGCGCGCTCCTCTGGACGCGAAGACGAATCGGGAGTTCTCTGGCAACGGGGGCATGGGGGCGACAAGGAATCAGGAGCGCTCTTTCGATGACACCGACGCCAACGGCGACGCTCGCCGCCCGGGACTGGGCGGAAATCCAGGAACGGATGCTGGTACCGCTGTACGAGGCGGTCTACGACCGACTGGAGGTCGGGCCGGGCGACCGGCTGCTGGGCCTCGACTGCGGGGCCGGACTGGCCTTGCTGCTGGCCTCGGGCCGGGGAGCCCTGGCCACGGGTGTGGAGACGGATCCGGCACGCCGGACGCTGGCCCGGGAGCGCCTCTTGGAGGTCCTGGCGGCCCCGCCCGCGCCCGCTGTGCCGTACGACGTCCTGCTGGCCTTCTCGCCCACCCCGCGCGCCCTGGCCGCCGCCCTGCCGGCGCTGCGCCGGCCCGGCGGCACGGTGGTGCTGGCCGACTGGGGTCCGGCGGAGCGGTGCACGGTGCCGTCGGTCCTGGGCGGCGGGCCTGCGGCGCGGGATCTCGACGCGATGGCGGCCGCGGCCGGGCTGGTGCCGGACGGATCGGGGAGGGTGTTCTGCCCGTTCGGGTACGCCGACGTGGACAGCGCGGTGCGCGGGCTGATGTCGACGGGGCTGTACGAGTGCTCCGACACGGTGCAGGTGGAGAAGGAACTGACGGAGGCTCTCCACCCGTACGAACGGGGCGACGGCGCCGTCTGGCTGCCCAACATCTTCCGGTACGTGATCGCCCGAACGGCCTAACGCCGCCGTGGGGGGGGCGGGGGCCGGCCCGCCCCGCGGGGGCGCGGGGGCCCGCCCGGCCTCCCCCCGCCGGGGGGGGCCGTGCCCCGCCCCCCCACGGCGGTTACTTGTGGAGCCGGGGGATGCCGGCGGCGGCGTAGGCGGCCGCCTCGTCCAGGGTTTCGTTCGCCATCAGCGCCTGCGCGAGGGCTTCCAGCTTGTCGCGGTTCTCGACCAGCAGGCGGCAGGCCGTCTCGTAGCACTCGTCGACGATCCGGCGCATCTCGTGGTCCACCGCGTCGAGGGTGGCGGGGGCCGCGGAGAGGCCGTAGGGGCTCTGTCCGTCCGAGGGGATCGCGGTGAGCCGGCCGATGCGTTCGCTCATGCCCCAGCGGCCGACCATGCCCCGGGCGATGTTGGTGACCTGTTCGAGGTCGTTCTCCGCTCCGGTGGTGATGACTTCGTAGACCACCTGTTCGGCGGCCATGCCGCCGAGCGCCCCGATGATGCGGCCGCGCAGGTACTCCTCGGTGTAGGCGTACCGGTCCGACTCCGGGGTGGAGAGGGTGACTCCGAGCGCCCGTCCGCGCGGGACGATGGTGATCTTGCGGACCGGGTCGGCGCCGGGCTGGAGCATGCCCAGCAGGGCGTGCCCGCTCTCGTGGTACGCGGTGCGCAGGCGTTCCTCGTCCGCCATCACCAGCGGCCGTTCCGCTCCGAGCTGGACCTTCTCCAGCGCGTCGGAGAGATCCGACTGGGTGACTTCGGTCTGCTGGCGCTTCACCGCGAGCAGGGCGGCCTCGTTGGCCAGGTTGGCCAGATCGGCTCCGGTCATGCCCGGGGTCGTACGGGCCACTTGCGCGAGGTCGACGCCGGTGGCGAGCGGGATGTCCCTGGTGTGGATGCGCAGGATGGCTTCACGCCCGCTCTTGTCGGGCGGGGAGACCATGACGGTGCGGTCGAAGCGTCCCGGCCGGGTCAGCGCCGGGTCCAGGACGTCGGCCCGGTTGGTCGCGGCGAGGACGATCACGCCCTCGGAGCCGGAGAAGCCGTCCATCTCGGTGAGGATCTGGTTCAGGGTCTGCTCGCGCTCGTCGTGGCCGCCCATGGCCGCGCCGCCGCCGCGCGCCCGCCCGATGGTGTCGATCTCGTCGATGAAGACGATGGCGGGGGCCACCTTGCGGGCCTCGGAGAAGAGTTCGCGCACCCGGGAGGCGCCGACGCCGACGATCATCTCGATGAACTCGGAGGCGGAGGCGGAGAAGAACGGCACCCCGGCCTCGCCGGCCACCGCGCGGGCGAGCAGGGTCTTGCCCGTGCCGGGCGGGCCGGCGAGCAGGACGCCGCCGGGCATCCGGGCGCCCATCTTGCGGTACTCGTCCGGGTTCTTGAGGAAGTCCACGACGTCGTTGAGTTCGCCCTCGACCTCGTCGATGCCGGCCACGTCCTCGAAGGTCGTGCGCTTGACGCCCTCGAGTTCGACCGGCTTGGGCGGGGCCTTGCGTCCCAGCCCGCCCATGCCCCCGCCCATGGCCGAGCCCATCCGGCGGGCGATGACCACCCACAGGAGGACCAGCAGCAGCATCGGGGCCAGGGAGATGAGCAGGTTGGCCAGGAAGCTGCGCTGCTCGACGACCGGGGAGGCGGTGACGACGACGTTCTGCTTGGTGAGGTTGGCCCACAGGTCGTCGTCGGCGAAGGCGGGCCGCTGGGAGACGAACTTGGTGTAGTCGCCCTTCCCGCCGTCCGGCACGGGCTGTTTGGCCTTCAGCTGCCCCTGGATGGCGTCGCCCTTGGAGTAGATCTTCGAGACGTTGCCGTCGGCGACCTGCTTGCTGAACTCCGTGTACGAGATGGTCGGCTCGTCGCCCTCGTTGAAGAAGGAGAGCACCAGGTTCGTGATCAGGTAGACGATCAGGGCGGTGAGGATCAGGCCGCGCCAGCCGCCGGGCATGCGTTTCTTGGGGGGCGGGGCGGGGGGTGCGCCTTCGGAGCGCCAGGGCGTATCGGCCCGGTCGCGGGGCGGTACGGGGGTGGGGCTGGGCACGTGGCCTCCTTCTGCCGTCCTCCCGGCCGACCATAAGCGACAAACCGGATCATCGCTCGGGTGTGCGGCCCAGGTGGTCGCGGCCCGCTCCGGACACGGGGAAGGGCCCCGACACCGGTCGGGGCCCTTCGCCGTACCTCGCCGTGCTCGCGCGGCTACTTCATGAACTTCTTGAACTCGTCCGGGAGGTCGAAGTCCTGAGGCGCCTGGCCCCCGCCGGCCGGAAGGCCGAACGGGTTGCCGCCGGCGGCGGGCTCGGCCGCGTCCGGGCCGGCCTCGCGGCGCGCGGCTGCCGCGGCCTCTTCTTCCTTGCGCTTCATCGGGTTGCCGCTCTTGCGCTTGCCCTTGGCCTGCTTGACCTGCTTCTTCTGGCGGCCGGGGCCGCCACCCATCCCGGGGATGCCGGGCATGCCCGGCATACCGCCGCCCTGGGCCATGCGGGACATCATCTTGCGGGCCTCGAAGAACCGCTCGACCAGCGACTTCACGGCGCTGACCTCGACACCGGCGCCCTTGGCGATACGGGCGCGGCGCGAGCCGTTGATGATGTGCGGGTCCTGGCGCTCGGCCGGGGTCATCGACTTGATGACGGCGGCGGTGCGGTCCACGTCGCGCTCGTCGATGTTGTTGATCTGGTCCTTGATCTGCCCCATGCCGGGAAGCATGCCGAGCAGCTTGGAGATGGAGCCCATCTTGCGGACCTGCTCCATCTGGGCCAGGAAGTCGTCGAGCGTGAACTCCTTCGGCCCCTTCGCCAGCTTCGCCGCCATCTTCTCGGCTTCGTCCTGGCTGAACGTCTTCTCGGCCTGCTCGATCAGGGTGAGCATGTCACCCATGTCGAGGATCCGGCCCGCCATGCGGTCCGGGTGGAAGGCGTCGAACTCGTCGAGCTTCTCGCCGTTCGAGGCGAACATGATCTGCTTGCCGGTGACGTGCGCGATGGAGAGCGCGGCACCACCACGGGCGTCGCCGTCGAGCTTGGAGAGCACGACGCCGTCGAAGCCGACGCCGTCGCGGAAGGCCTCGGCGGTGTTGACCGCGTCCTGGCCGATCATCGCGTCGACGACGAAGAGGATCTCGTCCGGGCTGACGGCGTCGCGGATGTCCGCGGCCTGCTGCATCAGCTCCTGGTCGATGCCGAGGCGGCCGGCGGTGTCGACGACGACCACGTCGTACTGCTTGGTGCGCGCGTACTCGATGGAGTCCTTGGCGACCTGGACCGGGTCACCGACGCCGTTGCCCGGCGACGGCGCGTAGACGGCCACGCCGGCGCGCTCGGCCACGACCGAGAGCTGGTTGACGGCGTTGGGGCGCTGGAGGTCGCAGGCGACGAGGAGCGGGGTGTGACCCTGCCCCTTCAGCCACAGGCCGAGCTTTCCGGCGAGGGTGGTCTTACCGGCACCCTGGAGGCCGGCGAGCATGATCACGGTGGGCGCGGTCTTGGCGAAGCGCAGCCGCCGGGTCTCGCCACCGAGGATGGAGACCAGCTCGTCGTTGACGATCTTGAGGACCTGCTGGCCCGGGTTCAGGGCCTTGGAGACCTCTTCGCCGCGGGCGCGCTCCTTGACGTTCGCGATGAAGGAGCGGACGACGGGGAGTGCGACGTCGGCCTCGAGGAGGGCGATACGGATTTCCCGCGCCGCAGCGTCGATGTCCTGCTCGGAGAGGCGGCCTTTGCCCCGGAGGGACTTGAAGGTCGCGCTGAGGCGGTCGGAAAGCGTATCGAACACGGTGGTCGCGATTCCTCGGGTCGGGGGCGTGTGGTCGTCCCCCAGGGTATCGGGCCGCGCCACCTGCCTGGCCCTGCGGGCACCAATCCCCTGCCCGCTCTTCCCCCGTTGCCCGGCGCGCCGCCCCGGACCCCGGTCCGCGAACGCCGGACGGGCCGGATTTTCCGGCCCGTCCGGCGTTCTCCCCCGCCGCGTTCTCCCCCGCCGCTCTCGTCCCGCTACTTCAGGGCCGACTCCACCGAGGCGGCCAGGGCGGCCGCGGCCGCGGGATCCAGCGGCTTGCCTTCCCCCGTGGTCACGTACAGCGTGTCCACGGCATTCGCCCCGAGCGTCGAGACGTGCGCGCTGCGGACCCGGGCGCCGCAGGACTCCAGCGCCCGCCCGATCCGGTGCAGCAGCCCGACCGCGTCGGGCGCGCGCACCTCCAGGACCGTGGCCAGGGAGGAGACCTCGGGGACCACCGTGACCCGGGGCGGCGGCGGGACCACCCCCCGCCGGCGCGGGTACGCCGCCTCGCGGTCAGCCAGCTTCGCCGGGACGTCGAGCGAGCCGTCGAGGGCCCGTACGAGATCGCTGCGCAGCCGCGCCGCCTCGGGCAGGGCCCCGTACTCCGCCGCCACCCGCCACCGCAGGACCAGCACCTCGCCCAGCTGGTCCGGGAGCTCCAGCGAGCGCAGGTCGGCCGCCCGGACGGTGAGCCGGTGCAGGGCCAGTACGCCGGCCACCGCGGGAAGCACCCCCGGCTGGTCGGGGACGGCCACCACCAGTTCCACCCCGACCGCGTCCTCTTCCTGGCGGGCGTGCAGGGCCAGTACCGGCTCCCCGGTGCGCAGCGCCTCCACCGCCAGGCGCTCCTGCTCCGTGCTCGGGATCTCCAGCGCCGTCGCCGCCGGGGCCGCCCCCGCCAGTACGGCGGCGACCCGCGCGACCAGGTCCGCCACGAGGGACCCGCGCCACGCGCTCCACGCCGCCGGGCCGGTGGCCAGCGCGTCGGCCTCCGTGAGCGCGTGCAGGATCTCCAGCGTGCCGGGCGAGCCGACCGCCTCCGCGACCGCCTTCACCGTGGCCGGGTCGTCCAGGTCCCGTCGCGTGGCGGTGTCGATCAACAGCAGGTGGTGGCGTACCAGCGCGCCCAGCACGGCGACGTCCTCCGCGTCGAAGCCCACCCGCAGCGCCATGTCCCGCGCGATCGTCTCGCCCGCCACCGAGTGGTCGCCGGGCCATCCCTTGCCGATGTCGTGCAGCAGCGAGGCCATCAGGAGGAGGTCGGGGCGGCCCACCCGGCGGGTCAGCGCCGAGGCCCGGACCGCCGTCTCGACGAGGTGGCGGTCCACGGTCCAGGTGTGCACCGGGTTGCGCTGCGGCCGGCACCGCACCCGCTCCCAGTCGGGCAGCAGCTTCGTGATGATCCCCTCGGCCTCCAGCGCCTCCCACACGGCCACCGTCGGCTCCCCCGCGCCCAGCAGGGTCAGCAGCTGCTCCCGGGCCTCGGCCGGCCACGGCACCGGCAGCGGCTTCGACTGCGCCGCGAGCCTGCGTACCGCGTGCAGCGAGACGGGCAGTCCCGCCTGGGCGGCCGCCGCCCCGAACCGCAGGGGCAGCACCGGGTCCCGGTCCGGCCGCGCGGCCAGGGCCAGTACGGCCTCGCCGTCGGACTCCACGACGCCTTCGGCGAGCGGGGCCCGCTCGGGCACGGTGCTGCGGGTGCCGAGCAGGCCGCGGAGCCGGGGGCGGGCGGACCGCGCCCGGAGCACGCGCCCGACCTCGCGCCAGGTCACGTCACCGGCGTACGAGACCACCCGCGCGGCCTCGTACACCTCCCTGAGCAGGGCGTCGGCGTCGAGCAGACCGAGCTGCGCCGCGACGGGTGTCTGTTCCTGGAGGGAGAGCCGGTCGGTGGCGCGGCCGGTCACCAGGTGCAGCGCGTCCCGGGCGTCGAGCAGCCGGCGCCGGGCTTCGGTGAGGCCCTCGCGGGGGGCGTCGGCCAGCCAGGACGCGGCGACGGCCCGCAGCGCGGTGACGTCGCGCAGTCCCCCGCGGGCCTCCTTGAGGTCGGGTTCCAGCAGGAACCGGAGCTCCCCGGCGCGCTCGGCCCGCTCGCGGCACAGGGAGTGCAGTTGCGGGAGCCGCTTGGCGGCTTGATTCCGCCAGTCCGCCAGGACGGAGGTGCGCAGTCCCGCGAGGAGCCCGGCGTCGCCCGCGACGGGCCGGGCGTCGAGCAGTCCGAGGTGCACCTTGAGGTCTTCGGCGGCGGTCTTGCGGGCTTCGCCGGGGGTGCGCACCGAGTGGTCGAGGGCGACGCCCAGGTCCCAGACGGGGTACCAGAGCCGGTCGGCCAGGGCGCTGAGCGCGCGCGGTTCGGCCTTGCCGTCGTGGAGCAGGACCAGGTCGAGGTCGCTGCGCGGGGAGAGTTCGGCGCGGCCGTAGCCGCCGACGGCGACGAGGGTGGCGCCCCGCACGCCCGTCTCCCGTACGGCGGTGGTGAACAGCGCCTTCAGCCAGTCGTCGGTCAGGGCTGCCAGGGCGGAACGCCGGGAAGGCCCGGACTGCGACTCCTCCTGGAGGAGTCGCAGCCGGGCCGCGGCGTAACCGCTGGGTGCCTGGTCGGCCGTGTTGCCGTCCGTGGTCTCTTCGACGCTCGTCAACCCAGGGTTCCAATCACCTAGAGCGCGTCAGCGCCGCGCTCGCCGGTGCGGACCCGGATGACCGAGTCCACGGGGATGCTCCACACCTTGCCGTCGCCGATCTTGCCGGTCTGGGCGGCGTCGACGACGATCCGCATCACGTCTTCGGCGTCGGCGTCCTCGACGAGCACCTCGATGCGGATCTTCGGTACGAGGTCCACGGTGTACTCGGCGCCCCGGTAGACCTCGGTGTGGCCGCGCTGGCGGCCGTATCCGCTGGCTTCGGAGACGGTGAGCCCCTGGACTCCGTAGCGGTGCAGGGCTTCCTTGATCTCGTCCAGCCGGTGCGGCTTCACGATCGCGGTGATGAGCTTCATGCGTCAACCTTCTTGCTCGCGGCGGCAACGGGGGCGGGGCCGGCGGTGCTCCGGGAGGAGGAGCCGCCGCCGGCTCCGCTGAAGTCGTAGGCGGTCTCGGCGTGCTCGACCTGGTCGATGCCGGAGACCTCGTCGTCCTCGGTGACCCGCATCCCGATCGTCTTGTCGAGGAGGAAGGCGAGTACCGCGGATGCCACGAGAGAGTAGGCGAGTACCGCGAAGACTCCGACGGCCTGCTTGCCGAGCTGCTCGAGGCCGCCGCCGTAGAAGAGGCCGGCCGCGTCGGACTGGACCCCGCCGGTGGCGAAGAGGCCGACGAGCAGGGAGCCGATGACGCCGCCGACGAGGTGGACGCCGATCACGTCGAGGGAGTCGTCGTAGCCGAACTTGTACTTCAGTCCGACGGCCATGGCGCACACGACACCGGCGATGACGCCGATGGCGATCGCGCCGAGCGGGGAGCAGGAGCCGCCGGAGGGGGTGATGGCGACGAGGCCCGCGACCGCGCCGGAGGCGGCGCCGAGGGTGGTGAAGGAGCCGTGGCGCAGCTTCTCGTAGCCGAGCCAGGCGAGCATGGCCGCGGCGGTGGCGACCTGCGTGTTGACGAACATGACCGCGCCGACGCCGTCGTCGTTGCCGAGCCAGGAGCCCGCGTTGAAGCCGAACCAGCCGAACCACAGGAGGCCCGCGCCGAGCATCACGAGCGGGAGGCTGTGCGGGCGCATCGGGTCCTTCTTGAAGCCGACGCGCTTGCCGATGACCAGGATGACGCCGAGGGCCGCGGCGCCCGCGTTGATGTGGACGGCGGTGCCGCCGGCGAAGTCGATGACGCCGAGCTCGAAGAGCCAGCCGCCGGCGCCCCACACCCAGTGGGCGACGGGGAAGTAGACGACGGTGACCCACAGGGTGATGAACAGGGCCCATGCGCTGAACTTGACGCGGTCGGCCAGCGCACCGCTTATCAGGGCCGGGGTGATGATCGCGAACATCAGCTGGAAGACGGCGAAGACGTAGACCGGGATGGTGTAGCCGTCCCACAGCTCGGTGATGCCGATGCCGCTGAGTCCCACGTAGTCGGAGGTCCAGCCGATGAGCGAGCCGGAGTCGGCGCCGAAGGCGAGGCTGAATCCGTAGAGGACCCAGAGGATCGTGACGATCCCGAGGCTGATGAAGCTCATCATCAGCATGTTGAGGCTGCTCTTGACGCGGACCATGCCTCCGTAGAAGAAGGCGAGTCCCGGGGTCATCAGCATGACCAGGGCGGAGCAGATGAGCATGAACCCGGTGTTCGCGGAAGACAGCGTGGGGGCGTCTGCCGCGAGGGTCGTGATGGCTGATGCCATCGGCGTCTCCTCGTCGTCGGTACGTTCGCGTGCGGGCGAGCGTGAAAACCTGAGCGGCACTGGTTCGTGAATCAGGCCTGAGGGTGTTCCGGCCGGGGGGCTGGCCGGTTAATGGCCCTGAGATTCGCGCAGGCCGGTTTCCGGCGGCGCCGCTGGGTGTTTCGCGTCGATGACGAAGAGGCCTGGCGTGTTACGCCTCCATGAACGAATGGTTCATGGAGCCGCCGGGTGGGAACCCGGCCGCGGCGATGACCCGGGGAACCTGGCTGGGGGAGCCTGATCGGGCTTCACGGGGTGACTGCCGCGGCCGGGGGCCTTTGGAATCGGCCGGGGTGGCCGTCAGACGGCCTCCGCGGCCTCGGGGAGGCGGGAGGCGAGGTGGTCGGTCAGGCGCACCACTTCCGCGACGTCGCCGTACTCACGCGCGGCGGTGTCGACGGTCTTGCGCAGCCGGGTGTTCACCCGCTCGGACCGCACCTTTCCCGCCACGTCGAGGGCGCGGCCGACGAGGACCGCGGCCTGCTCCGGCTCGCGCTGGAGCAGGTGCACGGTGGCCATGCCGATGAGGTTGAGGGCGTAGGAGCGCTGGTGCTCCTCGTCCTTCCCGAAGAGCTCGACGGCACGCTCCATGACCGGTTCGGCGAGGGAGGCGTACATGGGGCTGCGGCCCGCCACGTAGGCCAGGTCCCGGTAAGAGTGGGAGTTCTCGCCGTTGAGCTCGGCCTCGGAGAAGAAACGGATCCAGTCGGGCTCGGGCTCGGCGTCGAAGCCGACGTCGGAGAAGGTGTCCTCGGCCATCCGCACGGCCCGCTTGCACCGGCTGGGCTGGCCCATGTTGGCGTAGGCGCGGGCCTCCATCGCATACAGCATGGCCTGGGTGCGGGGGCCGGCGCAGTCGCGGCTGCCGTACTGGGCCAGGTGGATGAGTTCCAGGGCGTCCTCGGGGCGGCCCAGGTGGATCATCTGGCGGCTCATGCTGGAGAGGATGTACGAGCCCAGGGGCTTGTCGCCGCCCTCCTTGGCGGCGTGCAGCGCGAGGACGAAGTACTTCTGCGCGGTGGGGTGCAGGCCGATGTCGTAGCTCATCCAGCCGGCGAGCTCGGCGAGCTCGGCGGCGACCTTGAAGAGCCGCTTCATGACCGGGGCCGGGTGGTTCTCCTGGAGCAGGTCGGTGACCTCGTGGAGCTGGCCCACGACCGCCTTGCGCCGCAGTCCGCCGCCGCACTGGGCGTCCCACTGGCGGAACATCACGGTGGTCGCTTCGAGGAGATCCACCTCGGGCTCGGAGAGCCTGGGCGGCCGGTGGCCGCCGAGGGCGCCCGTCGGCCCCGCCTCCCGGGGTCCCGGGTCGGCGGCCGGGACCGGTACGAGCCAGCGCTGCATGGGCTCGATGAGGGCGGGGCCGGCGGACAGGGCGAGCGAGGTCCCGAGGAAGCCGCGGCGGGCCAGCATCAGGTCGCTGCGGGAGAACTCGCCGAGCAGCTCGATGGTCTGCGGACCGGCCCAGGGCAGGTCGACGCCGGAGACGGAGGGGGTCTGGTGGGCGGCGCGCAGGCCGAGGTGTTCGATGGCGACGACGGAGCCGAAGCGTTCGGAGAAGAGCTCCGACAGGATCCGCGGGACGGGCTCGCGGGGCTGTTCCCCGTCGAGCCAGCGGCGGACCCGTGAGGTGTCGGTGCTGATGTGGTGGGCGCCCATCTGGCGGGCCCGGCGGTTGACCTGGCGGGCGAGCTCGCCCTTGGACCAGCCGCTGCGGACGAACCAGGAGGTCAGCTGCTCATTGCGGACGGTCGCGTCCGGCGCGGAGTCGTGCTCCGGGACCCCGGCGGAAGACATGTCGGACTCCGCACTCGTTCCGCTTGCGCCGTTGCCGCTCACTGGAACGCCCCCCATCCGTCAGCCTCTTCAACACGAAACCCTGTCGGGAGCCGCTCTTCACGAGTCCTTCACGCCTTGCCTCCGGCATACCCGTGTGGACACGTCCGCCTTAGCGCTTCATGCACCGAAAGTAATCCTACGATCACCCCTCCGGGGAGGTCGATCCCGGAAACGCCACCATTCGCCACCCCTTCGAATGAACTCGCCACCTGCCAGGCGCGATTCACTTGACACGTAGGCAGAACCGATCGGATGGACAGGAGTGCGCCAGGGGCGCACGCGGCGAGGAGTGCGCCGGGCATCCCGTCCGGCCGATGTCGTAACCACCGGCACGTCCGACCCGTTGGAGGGGGCATGGGCATGGGCTTCACGATCGGCGGCAGCCGCGGTACCAAGGAGTTCCGTTCCGGCGCCCGGCGGCGCGGGCGGACGTCGGAGTGCACGACGGTGGCGGAGTACACCGGACTGTGGGGCTGGGACGTGGTCCCCGGCGCCCGGGCCGCGGGGCCCGCCCGGGACTGCTCCTGCGGTCATACGAATTGCGGTGCGCCGGGGGCGCATCCGCTGGCCCTCGCTCCCACGGTCCCGGCCGGCGCCACCCTCGACAAGGTCACCGAGACCTGGAGCGGGTACCCGGGGGCCGCGGTGCTGATCCCCGTCGGCCGCTCCTTCGACGTCATCGAGGTCTCCGAGGAGGCCGGGCGGCGGGCGCTGGTCCGCCTCGAGCGGATGGGCCTGCCGCTCGGCCCGGTCACCGCGACCCCGGACGGCCGGGCCCAGTTCTTCGTCGCCCCGGGGGCGGCGGCCGGGCTGCCGCAGCTGCTGTACCGGATGGGCTGGGACGACGCCGGTCTCGATCTGCTCGCGCTGGGCCAGGGCTCCTACATCACCGCCCCGCCCTCGGACTTCGCGGGCCTCGGCCCGGTGAGCTGGCTGCGGCCCCCCGCGCTGGACTCGGCCGGGAACCCGCCCCAGGCCCGGCTCCTGCTGGGCACCCTCGCCTACCTCTGCCACCGGCTGCGCAGGGCTTGAGCTCCGCCCATGGCTGTGCCCCCGGGTCCGTGGGACCGCGGGGGCACTGGCCTTCGTACGGGCGCGTGAGCCCTTGATGCGGTCAAGGGCCTCGATGCGGTGAGGGCCTCGCTCAGTCGCCGATCAGGGCGTCGACGAAGGCCTCCGGCTCGAAGGGCGCCAGGTCGTCCGCGCCCTCACCGAGGCCGATGAGCTTGACCGGGACGCCCAGCGCGCGCTGGACGGCGATGACGATGCCACCCTTGGCGGTGCCGTCGAGCTTGGTCAGCACGATGCCGGTGATGTCCACGACTTCCGCGAAGACGCGGGCCTGGGTCAGGCCGTTCTGGCCGGTGGTGGCGTCCAGGACCAGCAGGATCTCGTCGAGCGGGCCGTGCTTCTCCACGACGCGCTTGACCTTGCCGAGCTCGTCCATCAGGCCGGTCTTGGTGTGCAGCCGGCCGGCGGTGTCGATGAGCACCACGTCGGCGCCCTCGGCGATGCCCTCCTTGACCGCGTCGTAGGCGATCGAGGCCGGGTCGCCGCCCTCGGGGCCGCGCACGGTACGTGCTCCGACCCGGTCGCCCCAGGTCTGGAGCTGGTCGGCGGCGGCGGCGCGGAAGGTGTCCGCAGCGCCGAGCACGACACTGCGGCCGTCGGCGACGAGCACGCGGGCGAGCTTGCCGGTGGTGGTGGTCTTGCCGGTGCCGTTCACGCCGACGACCATGATCACGGCGGGGGTGTCCACGCCGCTCTCGGTCTTCACCGCGCGGTCGAAATCGGTACCGAGGAGCGCGACCAGCTCCTCCTTCAGCAGGGCACGCAGATCGGCGGGGGTGCGGGTGCCGAGCACCTTGACCCGCTCGCGGAGGCGGTCCACCAGCTCCTGGGTCGGCGCGACACCGACGTCGGCGATGAGGAGGGTCTCCTCGATCTCCTCCCAGGTGTCCTCGTCGAGGTGCTCGCGGGAGAGCAGCGTGAGCAGCCCCTTGCCGAGCGTGTTCTGCGACCGGGCGAGACGGGCGCGCAGCCGGACCAGGCGGCCGGCGGTGGGCTCGGGCACCTCGATCTCGGGGGCGGGCGGAGCCCCCACGACCGGGTCCTCGACCGCGACCGGCGATTCGAGGGCCGTCTCCGCATCGGGGAGCACGACCTCTTCGATCGTGCGGCGCGGTTCTTGCGCCGTCGGTGCGGCGTCCTCCCCCACCTGCGGTTCGGCGGGCGGGGCAGTGATGGTCGGCGTGCTGGGCGGCGCCGTGGGCGGCAGCTGCTTCTTCTTGCGGCTGCTGACCACGAGTCCGCTGATCGCGCCGACCGCGACCAGGGCGATGACTACGGCAAGGATGAGGATTTCCATAACTTCTCCAGTATCGGCCACGAAGTCCGCGCCGTAGGTCCGCCGCTACGCGCGGATGGCGCGCACGCAGTACAGGTCATCGTGAGGCGGCCCGAGGAAGGCGCCGGCGACGGCGAGCAGCCCGCCGGGCACCTCCCCGTCGCGCAGACCGCACCCGTACTCCTTGAGCCCGGCGAGCCCAGCCCCGGCCCCACTCCTTTGTAGGTTCACATAAGGACATTGGCCTCTGTTTGTACTTTTTGCGACGAATCTACGATGATGAACAGTCCCCCCACGCCCCGCTTCCCCCACGGAGTACACCTATGTCTGCCGAGACGACCGCTGTCGAGTCACGCGGCCTGGAACCCGTTCCGGACAGTGAGCGCCGCGGCCGGGTGCGCGAGCTCGTCCCGACCTGGGTCGCCGCCAACATCAGTGTGCTGCTGCTGACCATGGGCGCCGGTCTCGTGATCTTCAACAAGCTGAACATCTGGCAGGTGCTCGTCGTCGCGATCGCCGCGCCCGTCGTCTCCTACGGGCTCGTCGGACTCATATCCATCGCGGGCAAGCGCGGCGGCGCCCCCGGCATGGCGCTCTCCCGGGCCGTCTTCGGCCAGCGCGGCAACCTCTTCCCCGGCGCCCTGATCTGGGTCGCCCGCTGGGGCTGGGAGACCATCAACGCGGTCAGCGGCGCCTACGCCGTCCTGACCGTCCTCGACCTGGTCTTCGGCATCAAGAAGAACACCGCCCTGATCGTCGTCACCCTCCTCTTCTTCGTCGGCTGCACCTTCCTCGTCTCCGGTCTGGGCATCAACGCGCTGCGCGTCTGCTCCAAGTGGTCCACGTACCTCTTCGGCGCCTTCAGCGTGCTCGTGCTGGGCTACCTGATCGCCGAGACCGACTGGTCCGCCGTCTTCGGCAAGCCCGCCGGCTCCACCGCGATGATGATCGCGGGCATCGGCACCATCGCGGCCGGCGGCATCAGCTGGGTCCCGTCCGGACCGGACTTCACCCGCTACCTGCCCCGCACCGCCTCCGCCAGGGGCATGGTCGGCGCGACCATCGGCGGCGCGGCCGTCGTGGTGATCCCGATGGTGCTCATGGGCGCCGTGATGGCGGTGGCCACCCCGGACCTGGCCACCGCGCAGGACCCGGTCTCCTTCATCGGCGAGCTGCTGCCGATCTGGATCGCGGTCCCGTACCTGCTGATCGCGCTCGTCGGCATGCTGCTCATCAACTCGATGTCCATGTACTCGGCGGGCTTCACCGCCCAGACCCTGGGCATCAAGGTCCCGCGCGCCGCGGCGGTCAGCGTCAACGCCGTCATCAGCCTGATCTTCGGCTTCCTGCTGATGGTGGTCGCGACCAGCTTCTTCGGTTCGTTCATCTCCTTCCTCACCCTGCTGGCCGTGGCCTTCTCCGCGTGGATCGGCGTCTTCGGCGTGGACATGCTGCGACGCACCTCCTACGACGGGGCCGCCCTGCTGGACACCACGCGGAGCAGCGCCTACTGGTACCGCGGCGGCTTCGCCTGGCAGGCCATGACCGCTTGGGGCCTCGCCCTGGTGGTGGGTCTGCTGTTCACGAAGGTCGACTGGTTCAGCGGACCGCTGGCCACCACCTGGATCGGGCAGAACGGCCTGGGCTGGTTGGCGGGCATCGTCACCTCGGCCGTCCTGTACGCGGCCCTGCCGCGCACCCCGGAGGCGAAGGGCCCGGCGGCCCCCGCCGAGGAGCCGGCGCCCGCGGCCGCCGGCGCCGGGTCCCTGTCCAACTGACGCCACGTCAGCTAACGTCCCCCTTCGCCCGCCCACCCACATCCGGCGAAGGGGGACTTCTCCATGCCCATCACCGTGGCCCGGTTCAACCTCATCGATCCGAACGGCACCCCGGAAACCCTCTCCGCCCGCTACAAGGCCGCGCTGGAGATGGCGAAGTACGCGGACGACCGCGGGATCGACACCATCCAGACCGAGGAGCACCACGGCACCGAGAACAACTGGCTGCCCTCCCCCTTCGCCTTCGCGGGCGCGGTCTTCGGTGCCACCCGCCGGATCGCCGTCACCGTCTCGGCGATCATCGGCCCGCTGTACGACCCGCTGAAGGTCGCCGAGGACATCGCCGTACTGGACCTGCTCAGTGGCGGCCGCCTCGTCACGGTGGCCGGCATCGGCTACCGGCCCGAGGAGTACGAGCAGCACGGCGTGGAGTGGAGCCGGCGCGGCAAGCTCCAGGACGAGCTGCTGGAGACCTTGCTGAAGGCGTGGACCGGTGAGCCGTTCGAGTTCCGCGGCCGTACCGTACGGGTCACTCCGCGGCCGTTCACCCAGCCGCACCCGCTGCTCCTGGTCGGCGGCAGCTCGGAGGCGGCCGCCCGGCGCGCGGCCCGCCTGGGGCTGCCGTTCTTCCCGAGCGCGCACCTGCCCGAGCTGGAGGCGTACTACAACGCGAAGCTCGCGGAGTACGGCACGGAGGGCTTCTGCATGATGCCGGCGGCCGAGACCCCGCTGCTGCACATCTCCGAGGACCCGGACCGGGCGTGGGCCGAGTACGGCGAGCGCTTCCTGCACGAGGCCGGGATGTACGCCTCCTGGCAGTCCAAGGACATCCGCAGCGCCGTACGGTCGGGCGCGAGCACGGTGGCGGAGCTGCGCGCCGAGGGCGTGTACCGCATCCTCACCCCGGACGAGGCGGTCGCGTACGCCCGCGGCGCCGGCGAGGCGGGGAACCTGGTGCTGCACCCACTGTGCGGCGGGATGCCCGTGGACGAGGGCTGGCGGAGCCTGCAGCTCCTGTGCGAACAGGTACTGCCCCGCCTCAAGGACTGAGACGGGGCAGTACCTCCTCTGAGAGGAGAGAGGCTGTTGGCGGGGGTGATCAGCCCATCTCCTCCAACGCCTTGCCCTTGGTCTCCGGCACCCATTTGAGGATGAACGGGATCGAGAGCACGGCGAAGACCGTGTAGATGACGTAGGCGCCGGACAGGTTCCAGTCGGACAGGGTCGGGAACGACACCGTGATGACCCAGTTGGCGATCCACTGGGCGGCGGCGGCGACGCCGAGGGCGGCGGCGCGGATGCGGCCGGGGAACATCTCCCCGAGCAGCACCCAGACGACCACGCCCCAGGACAGCGCGAAGAAGAGGACGAAGCAGTTGGCCGCGACCAGGGCCACGATGCCCTGGGTGTGCGGCAGCGCGATGTCGCCGCCGCTGGTGTCCTTGTAGGAGAAGGCCCAGGCGGCCAGGCCCAGCGAGATCGCCATGCCGACGGAGCCGATGAGCGCGAGCGGCTTGCGGCCGATCCGGTCCACGAAGATCATCGCGATGACCGTACCGATGATGTTCACGACCGAGGTCTCGAAGGAGTACAGGAACGAGGAGCTCGGGTCGATGCCGACGGACTGCCACAGCGAGGAGCTGTAGTAGAAGATCACGTTGATGCCGACGAGCTGCTGAAAGACCGACAGGCCGATGCCGATCCAGACGATGGGCAGGAAACCGCCCTTCCCGCCGAGCAGGTCCTTGAAGGTGGACTTGTGCTCGGAGTGCATGGCGTGCTCGATGTCCGCGACGCGCCGGTCGAGGTCGACGTGCGCGCCCTCCACCTCGGCGAGCACCTTCCTGGCCTCGGCGTTGCGGCCGACGGAGATCAGGAACCGCGGGGATTCCGGGATCACGAAGGACATCAGCCCGTAGAGCACGGCCGGGACGACCATGACGCCGAGCATCCACTGCCAGGCTTCCAGGCCGCCGATCTTGCCGCGCTGCTCGCCGTCCGCGAGGTTCAGGATCCCCCAGTTGACGAGCTGGGAGATGGCGATGCCGATGACGATCGCGGCCTGCTGGAAGGAGGCGAGCCGGCCGCGGTAGGCGGGCGGGGACACCTCGGCGATGTAGGCCGGGCCGATGACCGAGGCCATGCCGATGCCGAAGCCGCCGACGACCCGCCAGAGGGCCAGGTCCCAGAGCGCGAAGGGCAGGGCCGAGCCGATGGCGCTGGCCGTGAAGAGGACCGCCGCGATCTGCATGCAGCGGATACGGCCGATCCGGTCGGCGATGCGGCCGGCCGTGGCGGCGCCGAGGGCGCAGCCGATCAGCGCGGCGGCGATCACCTGGGCGAGGGTGCCCGAACCGACGTCGAAGCGGTCCTGGATCGCCACGACCGCGCCGTTGATGACGGAGCTGTCGTAGCCGAAGAGGAACCCGCCCATGGCGGCGGCCGCGGTGATGAAGATGACGTGCCCGAGGTGGTCGGGCTGTGATTCCGGGCCGGCGCCTGGGGCCGAGGCCCGCGCTGTGCTGCTGGTCAAGGTCCGCTCCTGCGTGCCCGGCTGCCGTGACGGGCTGGTGGGGATAGTTCGTTCCAGTGGCGCACAGGTCAAGATCAGGCACCACTCGAAGGGTTACAGCGGGAGCGAGCCTATGTGTTCATTTCTTGAAGTCAAGAGGCTAGGTAAGCCGCACCCGACAAGCATCGATCTGACCTGAGCAGCATTTGAGTTTCACTTATTGAAGGAACAGCGAATGGCGTGCGCCGCCGAAGGCGTCACCGGAGCCGCTGGCTGATGACCTTCGATACCCCGTCGCCCTGCATCGAAACCCCGTAGAGCGCGTCCGCGACCTCCATCGTCCGCTTCTGGTGCGTGATCACGATCAGCTGCGAGCTCTCCTGCAGTTCCTCCATGATCCGGATCAGCCGCTGGAGGTTGGTGTCGTCGAGCGCGGCCTCGACCTCGTCCATGACGTAGAACGGGCTGGGCCGCGCCTTGAAGATGGCGACCAGCAGGGCCACGGCGGTCAGCGAGCGCTCGCCCCCCGAGAGCAGCGACAGCCGCTTGACCTTCTTGCCCGGCGGCCGGGCCTCGACGTCGATGCCCGTGGTGAGCATGTTGTCGGGATCCGTCAGGATCAGCCGGCCCTCGCCGCCGGGGAACAGCCGCGAGAACACCCCCTCGAACTGCCGGGCGGTATCCCGGTAGGCCTCCGTGAAAACCTGCTCGACCCGCTCGTCGACCTCCTTCACGACCTGAAGGAGGTCAGCTCTGGTCTTGCGTAGGTCTTCAAGCTGCTCGCTGAGGAATTTGTGCCGCTCCTCCAACGCCGCGAACTCCTCCAGCGCCAGCGGATTGACCTTGCCGAGCTGCTGGTAGGCACGCTCGGCCGCCCTCAGGCGCTTCTCCTGCGCGGCGCGCACGAAGAGTCCCGGCCCGGTGTCCGGGTCCGGCTCCTCCCCGTCCGCGGGCGGGGAGGGCGGCACGGGCTGGTCGGGCCCGTACTCGGCGACGAGCCCCTGCGCGGCCATCCCGAACTCCTCCAGCGCACGGGCTTCCACCTGCTCGATCCGCATGCGCTTCTCGGCGCCGAGCACCTCGCCGCGGTGCACCGAGTCCGTGAGCTTGTCGAGTTCGCCCTTCAGGCCGCGGCCCAGCCCCCGCGCTTCGTCGAGTTCGCGCTCCCGCAGACCCTTCGCGTACTCGGCGGAGGTGCGCTCCTGTACGGCGCGGGTCAGCGACACCTCGATGTGCGCGAGCAATTGGCGGGCTCCGGCGGCGACGGCCGCGGCCACCCGCGCCTCGTAGCGCAGCCGTTCCCGGCGGTGCTCGGCCCGGGCCCGGGCCTCGCGTTCGGCCCCGGCCCCGCGGTCGAGGGAATCCGCCCGGCCCGCGAGCCCCTTCACCCGCTCCTCATGGGTCCTGAGCTGGAGCCGGGCCTCCATCTCGGTCTGCCGCGCGTTCGCCCCGTCGGCCGCGAGCCGGTCCCTGTGGGAGGAGTCCGGCTCCTCCTCCACGGGCATCTCCTCGGCGACGGCGAGCCGCTCCGCGCACTCCTCCACGTCGGCCAGTGCCTGCTCCAGCGCGTCCCGCGCCGTGGCCGCGGCCGCGGCGGCGCGTTCGGCTTCACCCAGTGCCCCCTTCGCCTGCCCGGCGAGCCGCCCAAGCTCCTGCGCGACCCCGGCCCGGGCCCGCTCCGCGGACCGCCGCAGCTCCCCGAGCTCCTCGACCCGGGCCCCGGCCGCCACCCGGCGCGCGTCGGCGGCCTCCTTCGCGGCGGCCAGCAGCAGGCACTGCCCGTCCAGCCGGTCCAACTCCGCCGCCGCCTCGTCGACCCCGGCCTGCACCTCGATCAGGCTGGGCACACCGGCGGACCCACCGTGCGCGAGGTGCGCCCCGAGCACGTCCCCCTCGGCGGTCACGGCCACCAGCTCGGGCCGCACGGCAACCAGCGCCTCGGCGTCATCGAGCCCCGCGACCACCACGAAGTCCCGCAACACCCAGTCCACTGCCCGCACGACCTCGGCGTCCCCCCGCACGAGCCCCCCGGCGGGAACGGCTCCCCGCGGAAACCCCGAAACCCGCGCCTGGGCCCGGACGGACACCCCTTCCGCCCCCACCAGGGGGCCAGTCCCCTCGACAGCCACAGAACCCCGAGCCACCGCCCCCGGCACACCCGGCCCCGCCGGCGCCTCAGACGCGGGGCCTGGCACACCCAGCCCCGCCGGTACACCCGGCCCCGCCGGCGTTTGAGGCGCGGGGTCCGGGGCGAAGTCCCGGTTTCGGGAAGGGGCGGGGTGGGGGAACACAGCCTTCGGCCCGACCGCACCGGCCGATTCGCCCCCCGGAGCCTGATCCCGGCCTTCGGAGCCGACCCCGGTTCCCGGACCCGATTCCAGTGCCGGACCCGGGGCCTGGAGCTGGACCTGCGCCTGGCCCGGGGCCACCGCCTGGCCAGGGACTCCGGCCCCCGCCACCGGACCGCCGGAGGCCACACCCGGAGCAATCAGGAACGCGGCCCTGCCCCCGTCCCCCTCCCGCAGGTACCGGATCGCCCCGGCCGCCGCCGCCGTCGAGGTGACGGCCACCGCGTCCGCCACGGCGCCCAGCGCCGCCGCCACCGCGACCTCGTAGCCCGGGGTCACGGACAACCGCTGCGCCGCCGGCCCCACGAGCCCTTCCAGCCGCGACGCGAGCAGCTCCGCCGTACCGTCCTTGCGGCGCAACCCCGTTGCCAGGGCGTCACGCCGCGCCGAGACCGCCGCCCGCGAACGCTCGGCCGCCGCCCATGCGTCCCGGATCTCGCCGAGTCCGGCCTCCGCCGCCGCCAGCTCGGCCCGGGCCTCCTCGTACTCCCCCGGCACCGGAGCCGACCCCTCCCCCGAGGCCTCCCCGACTTCCTCCGCCAGCGCCTCGTACTCCTCGCGCGCCTCCTGCGCCCGCGACCGCGCCCCGTCCCGCGCCAGCAGCAGCCGGTCGATCTCCGCCTGCGCCGCACCCGCGCGGGAGCGGGCCGCGCCGAGCCGGCCCGTCAGCCGCGCCAGCGCCTCGCGCCGGTCGGCGATGGCCCGCGCCGCGTCCCGTAGCCGCCGCTCCTCGTCGGCCAGCGCGCGCTCCAGCTCGGCCCGGTGGCCGACGGTGTCTTCCAGCGCCCGCGCGGCCGCCTCCAGCGCGGCCGTCAGTTCCGCCTCCTGCTCACGGATCCGCGCGGCCTCCTTCTCCATCTCCTCCGGGTCCCGGCCCCGCCGCTCCTCCTCGCCCGGCGCCGAAGCCGACGTGACCCGGGCGTCCGCCAGCGACACCGTCCCGCGCACGCGTTCGGCCAGCTGCGACAGTTCGTACCAGGTCTGCTGCGCCCGCTGGAGCCGTGGCGCGAGTTCCCGTACGGCCTCCTCCAGTTCGGATTCCCGCCGCACCGCCGCCGCTAGCTGCGCCTCGGCCGCGTCCTTGCGCTCCTTCAGGGCCGCCTCGTCCTCGATCTCCGCGTCGAGCGCGCCCTTCAGCGTCACGAGGTCGTCGGCGAGCAGCCGCAGCCGCGCGTCGCGCAGGTCCGCCTGGATCACCGCCGCCCGCCGGGCCACGGCCGCCTGCCGTCCCAGGGGCTTGAGCTGTCGGCGCAGCTCGTCGCCCAGATCCTGCACGCGCGCGAGATTGGCCTGCATCGCGTCCAGCTTCCGCAGCGCCTTCTCCTTGCGCTTGCGGTGCTTGAGCACCCCGGCCGCCTCCTCGATGAAGGCGCGGCGGCCCATCGGATCGGCGTGCAGTACGGAGTCCAACTGTCCCTGTCCGACGATGACGTGCATCTCCCGGCCGATGCCGGAGTCGGAGAGCAGCTCCTGGATGTCGAGGAGGCGGCAGGTGTCGCCGTTGATCTGGTACTCGCTGCTGCCGCCGCGGAACATGATCCGCGTGATGGTGACTTCGGCGTACTCGATGGGCAGAGCGCCGTCGGAGTTGTCGATGGTGAGCGAGACCTCGGCCCGGCCGAGCGGCGGGCGGCCGGTCGTGCCCGCGAAGATGACGTCTTCCATCTTCCCGCCGCGCAGGGACTTGGCTCCTTGTTCGCCCATGACCCAGGAGAGCGCGTCCACCACATTGGACTTGCCCGAGCCGTTGGGGCCCACGACACAGGTGATGCCCGGCTCGAAGCGCAGGGTGGTCGCGGAGGCGAAGGATTTGAAGCCGCGCAGGGTCAGGGACTTGAGGTGCACGCCGCCGGACACTACCTTTCACGTTCGGTTTCGCCCATGAAGGTGCAGGGCACATCAGACGTTAAAGGAATGGGCCCCCCGCCTGGCGCAACGCCGCCCGGCGACCTTGCGTCCGAGTGGGAACGCGGAAAGAAAGAAGAGCGGAAAGAAAGAAGGGACGCCGAAGCGTCCCTTGCAGATCATGCGGTTCTGTTGATGGAGCGACGAGGGAGCGCGGATCAGGTGAGCGCAGGCTCCGCCTGGGGTACGTCGAGGTCGATGCTGTCAAGCAGCGAATCTCCGTGCTGTGCGGCGGCCGCATTCAGAGCGTCGTTTTCGGACTGGATTCGTCCGAGCTCGGACTCGAGGTCCTGGACGCGCTGCTGAAGCCGTCGCATCTCGGCGAGGAGTCGCGGGTCGGAACCGCCGACGTAACCGAGAAGCGCCTTTGCCATGATGGATGGTCCTCCACACTGAGTGACCGACCGAAGCGGTGTGGGTCGTGAGGGAATCGCACCCGCGAGGTCCGGCAGCGACTGTAAGTCACCGCATCGATCTTTGGCTGACACTGTGTACTGTCAACACTGCCAAACAGCTCAGGTGCGCGGGGCTTCCAGCGTCTCACCAAAAAGTTTGACGGTCAACACGATCACGCCCCGTATCGGCGGGCATCCCGGGCCCCGCAAGGGGCGTGGAGATCATCCTCGTCTCCGAGCCTTCCACGAATCGTCCGCGTCGGCAACGCCTCGGCGATGAATGCGCAGATCCGACCGCATGCGGACCATCCGGCGATGTGTTCAGTACATGATCAGTCGATCGCTCACCGGATCGCGAACCCGTCGTAACCACCGCGCGGTGTGCCCCAGATCTCTGTCACCCCGTTCACGCTCCCGGGCGTGTCGGCGCCGTGCAGCCATTCCAGGAGCCGGTGGCAATTCTCACGTTGACCTTCGGCCACCACTTGTACTCGCCCGTCGTCCAGGTTGAGCGCGAAGCCGGTCAGTCCGCCGATCTCCATGGCGTTGGCCCTGGTGAACCAGCGAAAGCCCACTCCCTGTACACGACCGCGCACCCAGGCGGTCATCCGCACGTCTTCGTTCATGCCTGAACGCTAACCGGGCAAACAATTCCGGGGCACCTCACCCCCTGCCGCCATGGCGTACAGTCGCGCAGCAATGAGCTCACCCATTTGGGTGAGTAAAGGTTGATCTTGAAATTCCAGGAAGGGCGAGCCGCGATGGGACGCCACCGACTCCATGCCGCGCCGCGCCGCGGCGGCAAGCGCCGCACCGCTCTGCGAGGCGGACTGCTGGGCGCATCCGTGGCCGTGGCCCTCGGCACCGCGGCCGTCACCACGGGCGTGGTCCCGGTCGGCTCCTCCTTCCCCTACGTAGGGGTCTCGGGCGGCGCGGGTTCCGACGCGAAGACCACGGGCGCCAAGGCCCAGGCCTCGAAGAGCCCCGAAAGTGCGCTGGAGCAGCAGGGCGGCCTCGCCAACCTGTCCGGCCGGGCTTCCTCAGGAGCCGCCGCCCCCTCCGCCACGCCTTCCCCCTCCGCCTCGCCGTCCCCGTCGGCCACCCCGTCCCCGTCGCCTTCCCCCTCCACGGAGCCGACGAAGACCCCGAAGGCGAGCCCCACCCCGACCCCGGTGAAGCCGAAGCCGTCCCCGCCGAAGCCCTCCGCCCCGGCGACCCCGGCCGCCCCGCCCGCCTCGGCCGGCCACTCCGCCGAGGAGAGCGCCGTACTCACCCTGGTGAACCAGGAGCGTGCGCAGGCCGGCTGCGGTCCGGTCCGGGCGAACCCGCCGCTGGCGGCGCTGGCCGGCGCCTTCAGCAAGGACATGGCCGTCCGGGGCTTCTTCGACCACACCGACCCCGACGGCAACACTCCGTGGGACCGGGCCACCAACGCCGGCATATCGGGGATGGGCGGCGAGAACATCGCCCGCGGCCAGGGTGATGCCGGAGCCGTGATGAAGGCCTGGATGGAAAGCCCGGGCCACAAGGCGAACATCCTCAACTGCGAGTTCCGCACCCTGGGCGTCGGCGTGTACAACGCCGCCGGCGGCCCCTGGTGGACCCAGGACTTCGGCTTCTGACGGAGCCGACCGGCCCAACGGGCGGGGGCACGGTCCTGCGCGGCGGATTTCCGCCGCGCAGGAC
>NZ_JAPNLJ010000036.1 GCF_026627445.1 Streptomyces sp. H27-H1 | reverse complement strand
CCTCTCCCCCTCTCCCCCGCCCCCTGCTCCCCGCTCCGGGGCCGCCGGCCGCCCGGGAGGCCGGGGGCCGCCCCCTCCCCGGCCGTGCGGTGTACAGGGCTCTGAAGGGGAGCCCGTACGTCTCCAGGCCCTCGGGCGACCGTCGCGCCCGGTCGTAGGCCACGCCCGGAGCGCGCTCCGCCGGGGTCGCGCCGCGACGGAGCAGCAGCCGGACCCGGTCCCGGCCCGCCCCGCGCTCACGGCGAGATCCAGCGCGGTACGCCACTCCCCGTTCGGGGCGTCCACCTCGGCCCCCTTCCGGGCACCGCCCCGACAGCCCCCTTCCACCCATCAGCCCGGGGTGAACCGGCGCGACCACTCCCCCGAGCGCCCTCCCCGGCGTCGAGGCCCTGGTCGCCGACGCCCTCCGAGCGGCCGTCCTGCCCGACCGGCTCCTACCGAGTGGCCGTCCGACGCCGACCGCACGCTGCTCGCCCCCCTCACCCATGACACCCACGGCTGCCGCGACACCCGCGACGGCGAAGCCCGGATCCCGCGCCCTGAGGGTGGGGGCGCGCCGGACCCGCACACGCCGGACCCGTAGTCCGTCGCCGTGGAACTGGAGCGGCTGCGCAGCGCCATGGAGGCCGGTTCGCCGGGGCGACGGGTCGCCGCCCCACATGGTCCGTCGCAGCGACCAGACCGCCCGTCAACTTGCGTGCTGCGAATACGGGTTGGATGCCGGAAGCGTGTGCGCCGGTCGCTCGCCAGCGCCATGGCGGCGGTCTCGGCGATCGCCGTGACGGCCTGCCAGGTCAGCGCCCGGTAGCTCACCGGCCGCGGTCCGGGCTCCCCGGCGGCGGTCCGGCCGTGGTCCGGCCCCGCCGCCCTGAACTCCCGCGCGCCCGACGGACCCTTGTGACCGACGACCTGCTGTTCACCCGGCGCGGCGGCTTCGGCCAGCAGTTCCTCTCGGGCTACCGCACCTACCCCGGCAACCCCCTCTCCCGGTTGGCCGTCCTCGCCCCCCGCGCGCGCGTGGACCTCGCCGTCTTCGCGATCACCCCGCTGACGATGGGTGCCGCCGCCGCTCTGATGGCCGTACCCGGGCCCCTGGTGGCAGCGGGGCGTGCTCAGAGCCACGTACGGCCTGTGAAGCTGAGCACTGAGCGACGCCGGCCGGCCCCGGCTGTACGTGGCCTCGCTCGGCCTGCCTGGCCGGGTCCTTCCTCCTCAACACGGCCATCGCGCGCAGGACCCGCCTGGCGTGGGCGGCGGCGGGGCGGTCTCGCTGCTGGCCCTGGTGCTGCTGGCACTGGGCGACAAGCGCCGACTGCTGGTCCCCGTGGCCGCGGCCCTCGAACCCCTCGGCTACGGCTACGGCTACGGCTACGGCTACGGCTACGGCTACGGCTACGGCTACGGCTACAAGAACGACGGCCGTACCTTCTTCGGCGCCGACAACCCCGTCCCGGTCGCGATCTTCTCGATCGGCGCCCGCGCCGCACCACGTCCGGAGAGGAACAGCTGGACGGCCCGGGCGTCCCCGCCCCTCCCCTGGTCACCGTCCGCAGCGCCCCGTACACCTCCCCCGACCGGCCGGCCAGTGTCTACTCCCGCCAGGAGCAGGTCCTCGGCGCCACCGCCTACCAGGTCCCGCCCGTCACCCGGCGCGGCAGGCGCCACGCGGCAGACGTACTCCGCCCCGTCCGTGCCCGGCTCCGAAGCCTTCTGGTACTCCCCCGAGCTGTCCGGCACCCCCTCACCTCCGGCGGCGCTGCCAAGCCCCTGGAGGGCCGCAGACCGGGGTCGTCCGCCTGGGCGAGGTCCCCCGCCTCGGGCGCGGTCACCGCCACGGTGAAGACCCGCACCCGGGGCGCCACCACCGGCGAGCACCCCATCGGCTGCCTGGACCGGGCCGAGCTCGCCAGCACGGCCGCCCGCCTCACCGCCACGGGCGCCAACCAGGTCAGCACCGGCGGCCACACCATCGAGGCCACCCCTGACTTCGGTCACCACGGTCCCGCGCCGCCGTCGCGGCCTGACCCGCCGGCCCTGGTCCTGGCCCGGCTCCCGGACACGAGAAAGCCCCCCGCCTCTCCTCTCGGAGCGGCGGGGGGCTTCTTCGTACTGACTACTGGACTCAGCCGTTGTACGGGCCGTAGTCGTAGTCCTCCAGCGGGACAGCCTGGCCGGAGCCGGTGCCGAAGGGCGAGTAGTCGATGTCGTCGTAGCCGACGGCCGAGTACATCGCGGCCTTGGCTTCCTCGGTCGGCTCGACCCGGATGTTGCGGTAGCGGGCGAGGCCCGTACCGGCCGGGATGAGCTTGCCGATGATGACGTTCTCCTTGAGGCCGATCAGGGAGTCGGACTTGGCGTTGATCGCCGCGTCCGTCAGAACCCTGGTCGTCTCCTGGAAGGACGCCGCCGACAGCCAGGACTCGGTCGCGAGCGAGGCCTTGGTGATACCCATCAGCTGCGGACGGCCGGAGGCGGGGTGACCGCCCTCGGTGACCACACGACGGTTCTCGGTCTCGAACTTCGACCGCTCGACGAGCTCGCCCGGCAGGAGCTCCGCGTCGCCGGACTCGATGATCGTCACGCGGCGCAGCATCTGCCGGATGATGATCTCGATGTGCTTGTCGTGGATCGACACGCCCTGCGAGTTGTAGACCTTCTGGACTTCGCCGACCAGGTGGACCTGGACCGCACGCTGGCCGAGGATGCGCAGCACGTCGTGCGGGTTGGTGGCACCCATGGTCAGCTTCTGGCCGACCTCGACGTGGTCGCCCTCGCCCACGATGACCTTGGCGCGCTTGGAGATCGGGAAGGGCGTCTCCTCGCTGCCGTCGTCCGGGACGATGACGATCTTCTTCGTCTTCTCGGTCTCCTCGATCCGCACGCGGCCGGCGGCCTCGGAGATCGGGGCGACACCCTTCGGCGTACGGGCTTCGAAGAGCTCGACGACACGCGGCAGACCCTGCGTGATGTCGTCACCGGCCACACCACCGGTGTGGAAGGTACGCATCGTCAGCTGGGTACCGGGCTCACCGATGGACTGGGCGGCGATGATGCCGACCGCCTCACCGATGTCGACCAGCTTGCCGGTGGCGAGCGAGCGTCCGTAGCAGAAGGCACAGGTGCCGACCGCGGACTCACAGGTCAGGACCGAGCGGGTCTTGACCTCCTCGACGCCGTTGGCGACCAGGGCGTCGATGAGCACGTCACCGAGGTCGACGTTGGCCGGCGCGATGACCTTGCCGTCGATGACGACGTCCTCGGCCAGCATGCGGGCGTAGATCGAGGTCTCGACGTCGTCGGACTTGCGCAGCGCGCCGTCCTCGCCGCGAACGGCGATCTTCAGCTTCAGGCCGCGCTCGGTGCCGCAGTCTTCCTCGCGGATGATGACGTCCTGCGAGACGTCCACCAGACGACGGGTGAGGTAACCCGAGTCGGCGGTACGCAGGGCGGTGTCCGCCAGACCCTTACGGGCACCGTGCGTGGAGATGAAGTACTCCAGAACGGTGAGGCCCTCACGGAAGGACGCCTTGATCGGACGCGGGATGGTCTCGTTCTTCGCGTTCGACACCAGACCACGCATACCGGCGATCTGTCGCATCTGCATCATGTTTCCTCGGGCACCCGAGTCAACCATCATGAAGATGGGGTTCGTCTTGGGGAAGTTCGCGTTCATCGCCTCGGCAACCTCGTTGGTTGCCTTGGTCCAGATCGCGATGAGCTCCTGCGTGCGCTCGTCCTTGGTGATCAGACCGCGCTCGTACTGCTTCTGGACCTTCTCGTCCAGCTCCTCGTAGCCCTTGACGATGGCCTTCTTGGCCTCGGGCACGACGACGTCGGAGATGGCCACGGTGACGCCCGAACGGGTCGCCCAGTGGAAGCCGGCCGCCTTCAGGTTGTCGAGCGTCGCCGCCACGATCACCTTGGGGTAGCGCTCCGCCAGGTCGTTGACGATCTCGGAGAGCTGCTTCTTGCCCACCGAGTAGTCGACGAACGGGTAGTCCTCGGGCAGCAGCTCGTTGAAGAGCGCGCGGCCCAGGGTGGTGCGCAGTCGGAAGCAGTCGCCCGGCTGGAACTCCTGCTCGCCCTCTTCGCGGACCGGGGGCACCCAGCCACGCGGCGGGATGGTGCCCACCGGGAAGCGGATGTCTACGGCCGACTGGAGAGCCAGCTCACCGTTGTCGAACGCCATGGTCGCCTCGGCCGTGGAGCCGAACGCGCGGCCCTCGCCCTTGACGTCACGGAGCTCACCGTCGGTGGTGAGGAAGAACAGACCCAGCACCATGTCCTGGGTCGGCATGGTGACGGGACGACCGTCTGCCGGCTTCAGGATGTTGTTCGAGGACAGCATCAGGATGCGGGCCTCGGCCTGCGCCTCTGCCGAAAGCGGCAGGTGCACGGCCATCTGGTCACCGTCGAAGTCCGCGTTGAACGCGGTGCAGACGAGCGGGTGGATCTGGATGGCCTTGCCTTCGACCAGCTGGGGCTCGAAGGCCTGGATGCCGAGGCGGTGCAGCGTGGGCGCACGGTTCAGCAGAACCGGGTGCTCGGCGATGACCTCTTCGAGCACGTCGTAGACGACCGTGCGGCCGCGCTCGACCATGCGCTTCGCCGACTTGATGTTCTGCGCGTGGTTCAGGTCGACCAGGCGCTTCATCACGAACGGCTTGAAGAGCTCCAGCGCCATGGCCTTGGGCAGACCACACTGGTGCAGCTTCAGCTGGGGACCGACGACGATCACGGAACGCGCGGAGTAGTCCACGCGCTTGCCGAGAAGGTTCTGGCGGAATCGACCCTGCTTGCCCTTCAGCATGTCGCTGAGGGACTTCAGGGGGCGGTTGCCGGGACCGGTCACCGGACGACCACGACGACCGTTGTCGAAGAGGGCGTCGACGGCCTCCTGGAGCATGCGCTTCTCGTTGTTCACGATGATCTCGGGGGCACCGAGGTCGAGAAGGCGCTTCAGGCGGTTGTTGCGGTTGATCACGCGGCGGTACAGGTCGTTCAGGTCGGAGGTCGCGAAGCGGCCACCGTCCAGCTGCACCATCGGACGCAGGTCCGGCGGGATCACCGGCACGCAGTCCAGAACCATGCCCTTGGGCTTGTTGCTGGTCTGCAGGAACGCGGAGACGACCTTGAGGCGCTTGAGCGCACGGGTCTTCTTCTGGCCCTTGCCGGTACGGATGATCTCGCGGAGGCGCTCGGCCTCTTCGTCAAGGTCGAAGGACTCCAGACGCTTCTGCAGCGCCGCGGCGCCCATGCAGCCGTCGAAGTACGTACCGAAGCGGTCGCGCAGCTCGCGGTAGAGCAGCTCGTCGCCCTCGAGGTCCTGGACCTTGAGGTTCTTGAAGCGGGCCCACACCTCGTCGAGGCGGTCGATCTCGCGCTGGGCGCGGTCACGGAGCTGCTTCATCTCGCGCTCGGCACCTTCGCGCACCTTGCGGCGTACGTCGGCCTTCGCGCCCTCGGCCTCGAGCTCGGCCAGGTCGGTCTCGAGCTTCTTGGCCCGGCCTTCGAGGTCGGAGTCGCGGCGGTTCTCGATCTGCTGGCGCTCGACGGAGACGTGCGCCTCCAGGGACGGGAGGTCGCGGGTGCGGCGCTCGTCGTCCACGAACGTGATCATGTACGCGGCGAAGTAGATGACCTTTTCGAGGTCCTTCGGCGCGAGGTCCAGCAGGTAGCCAAGGCGCGACGGGACGCCCTTGAAGTACCAGATGTGGGTGACGGGAGCGGCAAGCTCAATGTGGCCCATCCGCTCGCGGCGCACCTTGGCGCGCGTGACTTCGACGCCACAACGCTCACAGATGATGCCCTTGAAGCGGACACGCTTGTACTTGCCGCAGTAGCACTCCCAGTCCCGGGTCGGACCGAAGATCTTCTCGCAGAAGAGTCCGTCCTTCTCGGGCTTGAGCGTGCGGTAGTTGATGGTCTCCGGCTTCTTGACCTCGCCGTGGGACCAGGTTCGGATGTCGTCCGCGGTGGCAAGGCCGATCCGCAGCTCGTCGAAGAAGTTGACGTCGAGCACTGTGCGTCAATCCCTCTTTCGGGGTCGAGTCTCAATCATGGTCTGAACGGTCCCGGGGATGACGGGGGGCTCTTGAGCGAGCCCCCCGTCAGGCCCGTCAGACCTCTTCGACGCTGCTCGGCTCACGCCGGGACAGGTCGATACCGAGCTCCTCCGCCGCGCGGAAGACGTCCTCGTCGGTGTCGCGCATCTCGATGGACATGCCGTCCGAGGACAGCACCTCCACGTTGAGGCAGAGCGACTGCATTTCCTTGATGAGCACCTTGAAGGACTCGGGAATGCCCGGCTCGGGGATGTTCTCGCCCTTGACGATGGCCTCGTAGACCTTCACGCGGCCGGTCACGTCATCGGACTTGATGGTCAGGAGCTCCTGGAGTGCGTACGCGGCGCCATAAGCCTCAAGCGCCCACACCTCCATCTCACCGAAGCGCTGGCCACCGAACTGCGCCTTACCACCCAGCGGCTGCTGCGTGATCATCGAGTACGGACCGGTCGACCGAGCGTGGAGCTTGTCGTCGACCAGGTGGTGGAGCTTGAGGATGTACATGTAGCCGATCGAGACCGGCTCCGGGAACGGCTCGCCGGAGCGGCCGTCGTACAGGTGCGCCTTACCGGTCGGGAGGACCAGGCGGTCCCCGTCGCGGTTCGGGATGGTGTGCTCGAAGAGGCCGGAGATTTCGTCCTCGCGGGCACCGTCGAACACCGGGGTGGCGACGTTGGTACCGGGCTCGACGCGGTCGGCGCCGATGACCTTCAGCCGCTCGGCCCACTCCTCCGAGACACCGGAGACGTCCCAGCCGCGGCTGGCGAGCCAGCCGAGGTGGATCTCCAGGACCTGTCCCGGGTTCATTCGGGACGGGACACCCAGGGGGTTCAGGATGATGTCGACCGGCGTGCCGTCTTCAAGGAAGGGCATGTCCTCGATCGGAAGGATCTTGGAGATGACACCCTTGTTGCCGTGGCGGCCGGCGAGCTTGTCACCGTCGGTGATCTTGCGCTTCTGGGCGACGTAGACGCGGACCAGCTGGTTCACGCCCGGGGGAAGCTCGTCGCCCTCCTCGCGGTCGAAGACGCGGACACCGATGACCTTGCCGATCTCACCGTGAGGAACCTTGAGCGAGGTGTCACGCACCTCGCGGGCCTTCTCACCGAAGATCGCGCGGAGCAGGCGCTCTTCCGGGGTCAGCTCGGTCTCGCCCTTGGGCGTGACCTTTCCGACCAGGATGTCGCCGGCGACGACGTCCGCACCGATGCGGATGATGCCGCGCTCGTCGAGGTCCGCGAGGACCTCCTCGGAGACGTTCGGGATGTCCCGGGTGATCTCCTCGGGGCCCAGCTTGGTGTCACGGGCGTCGACCTCGTGCTCCTCGATGTGAATCGAGGAGAGGACGTCGTCCTGTACGAGGCGCTGCGACAGGATGATCGCGTCCTCGTAGTTGTGACCTTCCCAGGGCATGAACGCGACGAGCAGGTTCTTACCGAGGGCCATTTCGCCCTCTTCGGTCGCAGGACCGTCGGCGAGGACCTGCGCCTCGATGATGCGGTCACCCTCGTTGACGATGACCTTCTGGTTGACCGAGGTGCCCTGGTTCGAGCGGGAGAACTTGGCGACGCGGTACGTGGTGTACGTGCCGTCGTCGTTGGCGACGGTGATGTAGTCGGCCGAGACCTCCTGGACGACACCGTCCTTCTCCGCACGGATCGAGTCACCGGCGTCGACCGCACAGCGGTACTCCATGCCGGTGCCGACGAGCGGCGCCTCCGCCTTGATGAGCGGAACGGCCTGGCGCATCATGTTCGCGCCCATGAGGGCACGGTTGGCGTCGTCGTGCTCGAGGAAGGGGATCATCGCGGTCGCGACGGACACCATCTGGCGCGGGGAGACGTCCATGTAGTCGACGTCGTCGCCGGCGATGTAGTCGATCTCGCCGCCACGACGACGAACCAGCACGCGGTTCTCGGTGAAGCGCATGTCTTCGGACAGGCCGGCGTTGGCCTGGGCGATGACGAAGCGGTCTTCCTCGTCGGCCGTCAGGTAGTCGACGTCGTCGGTGACGACACCGTCGATGACCTTGCGGTACGGGGTCTCGACGAACCCGAACGCGTTGACGCGGCCGTAGGAGGCGAGCGAGCCGATCAGACCGATGTTCGGGCCTTCAGGGGTCTCGATCGGACACATGCGGCCGTAGTGCGACGGGTGAACGTCTCGGACCTCGAAGCCGGCCCGCTCACGGGACAGACCACCCGGTCCAAGCGCCGACAGACGGCGCTTGTGGGTGAGACCCGACAGCGGGTTGTTCTGGTCCATGAACTGCGACAGCTGGCTGGTGCCGAAGAACTCCTTGATGGAGGCGACGACCGGCCGGATGTTGATCAGGGTCTGCGGCGTGATCGCCTCGACGTCCTGGGTCGTCATCCGCTCGCGGACGACGCGCTCCATACGAGCCAGACCCGTACGGACCTGGTTCTGGATGAGCTCGCCGACGTTGCGCAGACGACGGTTGCCGAAGTGGTCGATGTCGTCGGTCTCGACGACGATCGAACGACCCGACTCACCGATGGTCTCGGTCTCACCGGCGTGCAGCTTGACCAGGTACTTGATGGTCGCGATGACGTCGTCGGTGGTGAGCACGCCGGCGTTCAGCGGCTCTTCCGCGCCGAGCTTCTTGTTCACCTTGTAGCGGCCGACCTTCGCGAGGTCGTAGCGCTTCGGGTTGAAGTAGAGGTTCTCGAGCAGCGTCTGAGCAGCCTCGCGGGTCGGCGGTTCGCCCGGACGCAGCTTGCGGTAGATGTCGAGCAGCGCGTCGTCCTGGCCCTGGGTGTGGTCCTTCTCCAGGGTGGCGCGCATGGACTCGTACTGGCCGAACTCCTCCATGATCTGCTCGGTGGTCCACCCGAGAGCCTTGAGGAGAACGGTGACGGACTGCTTGCGCTTGCGGTCGATGCGAACACCGACCATGTCGCGCTTGTCGATCTCCATCTCGAGCCAAGCACCCCGCGAGGGGATGATCTTGGAGGCGAAGATGTCCTTGTCGGACGTCTTGTCGATGGAGGAGTCGAAGTAGACACCGGGGGAACGGACGAGCTGCGACACGACGACACGCTCGGTGCCGTTGATGACGAAGGTGCCCTTGTTGGTCATGAGCGGGAAATCGCCCATGAAGACCGTCTGAGACTTGATCTCTCCGGTCTCGTTGTTCGTGAACTCAGCCGTGACGAAAAGCGGAGCCGCGTATGTGAAGTCGCGGTCCTTGCACTCGTCGACAGAGTTCTTCGCCGGCTCGAAACGGTGGTCGCGGAACGTCAGCGACATCGACCCGGAGAAGTCCTCGATCGGCGAGATCTCCTCGAAGATCTCTTCCAGACCGGACTTGGTGGGAACGTCCTGTCCGCTCTCAAGCGCCGACTCGACGCGAGACTTCCAGGCGGCGTTGCCGAGCAGCCAGTCAAAGCTCTCGGTCTGCAGCGCCAGGAGGTTCGGAACCTCGAGAGGCTCCTTGATCTTTGCAAAGGAGATGCGCAGCGGGGCGGTGCTGGCACCGTTGTTCGTATTGGTCGAGGCGTTGCGCGAGGCGGCCAAGAGGGGGTCCTTCCGAGGGCTCGGACTCACTACGCGCGTACCGGTCCCAGCTGACACAGAAGACAAGCGCCCCCCATCTGGTCAAAGACCAGCTCAGGGTCGTTCAATCAAGTGTGCTCATGCGTGGGCATGCCCCTGGCGACGGGCAGGGGGCAGCTAACAGGCAGCGCAAAGGGTCAGTGTAGCCAATAGGCTCACTGATGTCCAGACCAGGTTTCCGGAAACCGGCAACAGGCCTTCCCCGTGTCGTTTAACAACCGTGTGTCCCGCTCGGCTCCCGCATACAGAGCGCGTAACAGTACTGCCCTCTTCGTAGTCGATCCATGCCCGATACCGACCCGATCCATGCCTCGAATCTCGGATCAGGACTGCGTTCTGGCGACGGGTCTGAGAATTGCGCGCCGCGTCCCGTTCGTCAAGGCCCCCTGCTCCGAGCGGATCATCGAAGGACCCTGCCGCTGAGCAACGAAGATCACCCTACTCCCCAACGAGACCGGGGCAAGTCAGGCACTCCGGGTACGCCAAAGGGCGACCACCCTTACGGGTGATCGCCCTCGGCCGAGGCCTCAGAGAGGCCTCAGAGGTGTTACTTGACCTCGACGGAAGCGCCGGCGGCCTTGAGGGTCTCGGCAGCCTTCTCAGCGGCCTCCTTGGCGACCTTCTCGAGGACGGGCTTCGGAGCGCCGTCGACGAGGTCCTTGGCCTCCTTCAGGCCGAGGGAGGTCAGCTCGCGCACGACCTTGATGACCTGGATCTTCTTGTCACCGGCGGCGGTGAGGACGACGTCGAACTCGTCCTGCTCCTCGACCTCGGCGGGGGCGGCAGCGCCACCGGCCGGGGCAGCGGCGACGGCCGCGGCGGCGGTGACGTCGAACTTCTCCTCGAACGCCTTCACGAACTCGGAGAGCTCGATGAGGGTGAGCTCCTCGAACTGAGCGAGCAGGTCTTCCTGGCTGAGCTTCGCCATGATGGGCGATCCTTCCACTAAATCGGCAGGTGCCGGATGTATATAGAGGCGGGCGTAACGGCCCGCTTTGACCCACGCACTAGGCGGCGTGGATCAGTGCGCGAGCCGAATTACTCGGCACCGCCCTGCTCGGCGAGCTTGACGCGAAGCGCTTCCGCGGTGCGGACGAACTTCGACGGCAGCGCCTGGAAGAGCGAGGCAGCCTGAGACTGCTTGCCCTTGAACGCGCCGGCCAGCTTGCTGAGCAGAACCTCGCGGGACTCGAGGTCCGCAAGCTTCTTGATGTCATCGGCGGTGAGCGCCTTACCGTCAAGGACACCCGCCTTGATGATCAGGTTGGGGTTTTCCTTGGCGAAGTCACGCAGGCTCTTCGCCGACTCCACCGGGTCACCGGTGATGAAGGCGACCGCGGTCGGACCAGCGAAGTGCTCGTCCAGCGCGGTGATCCCGGCCTGGTTGGCCGCAATCTTGGTCAGCGTGTTCTTCACCACGGCGTACTGGGCGTTCTCACCGAGGGAACGACGCAGCGTCTTGAGCTGCGCGACGGTGAGACCCCGGTACTCGGTCAGCACGGCGGCGTTCGAGCTCTGGAACGCGTCCGTGAGCTCGGCTACCGCGGCAGCCTTGTTGGGCGTCGGCATAGTGCGTCGGCCTCCTTCCGGGTGATGAGGACCGCTCAGAAGGGGCATAAATACGAAACGCCCCGGCGCAGGCGCCAGGGCGTAGCTCAACCGGAACGAGTTCCGGGAACTTTCCTTGATCACCTGCGCAGGACGTCCGCAGTTAGCGGATCCTTCGGCCACCGAACCCTTGCGGGCACGGCAACGACCAGCGGTCTTTGGCTTCTCCGGAAGAGTACGTGACCGTTCGCCGCTCAGGCAAATCGGTCAGCCCGAGGCGGGCCGCCGGCAGGGATCAGGCCCCCGCGCCGGCCCCGCCCATCTCCTTGAGCATCCCGAAGAGGTCGAAGGTCTCGCTGTCGGCAGGGGCCTGCACGGCGGCCGCCGAGCCGTAGTCCGAGTAGTAGGCGTCCAGGTCCGTCTTGCCCTCGGCAGTCTCCATGGAGACGCTCATGCGGGCCGGGTAGCCGTCCTTGTTGACCCAGAGGTTCGTGTCGTAGCCCTTGAGGCCGGCCTTCTTCATGTTCTCGACCAGCGCCGTGCGGTCGGCCTCGGACAGCACCTTGGTGGACTCGTTGGCGGCGAGCATCTCCTCGAAGCTCAGCGTGCCCTGGTAGTGCTCCGCACTCACGCCCTCGACCTGCTCGGTACCGACGTGCGTGAGGTTCTTCGAGTCGAGCAGGAGCGCGATCTGCTGGGCCGGGTCCTGGTTCAGGCTCTCCATGCCGCCGAGGTTCGCAGCGCCCTCACCTGCGGCCTCCAGGGCGGCGTTCAGGTCCAGCTTCATCCAGCGCTTGCCGTCCAGCTGGGCGGCGTTCGCGGTGCCCATGTCCATGTACATGACGTTGTTCGTCATCATCACGCGGATGGAGTCGGGCACCTCCCCGCCGCCCGCGGCGGCGAGGTCCTTGAACGTCGAGCCCTTCACGGTGATGTCCATGACGGCCGGGTCCCACCCCTGAACCCCGGAAAGCTCCACGGTGCCGCCGCCGGCCTTGCTACCCGACGGCATCGCCATCGTCATGCGGACCTTGGCCGACTTCGCGTCCGCCGTCTTCTTGTACGCGGCCTGGATGGCCTCGGCGGGGCTCTGCTTCGCCGCCGCCGGAGACTGGGCCGCGGACTTGTCCGCGGCCTTCGTAGCGCCGTCCTGACATCCCGTGACGCCGACCACGACGGTGACCGCGGCCACCGAGACACCGGCACGCGTCCATACGGACTTCTTCTTCATTCCCCACCCCTTGGGTATCGCTCTGCGGAACAGACCGCGAACTTCCCGCGCACGCGCGGGCAGTTCACTGTGAACCACGTGTGGATCGCCTGTCGAACAGGTTAGAGCTCAGGCTAGCGACACCGACTGACAAAAAAACCGGGCCCCCCGCCCCCCTGGAAGGGGACGAAGGGCCCGGATTCGGCCGTTCAGCGAGCCGTGAGGCTCAGAGCCCGCAGGCTCGGGGCTGATCAGACAGCAGCCGGGTCTTCCTCGACGAGGAGGTTCCGGGTGCGGTTGGAGTCCAGCAGGATGCCGGGGCCCATGGTGGTGCTGAGGGCGGCCTTCCTGATGTAGCGGCCCTTCGCGGCGGACGGCTTCAGACGAAGGATCTCGTCCAGGGCCGCGCCGTAGTTCTCGACCAGCTGCTCATCGGAGAAGGAGACCTTGCCGATGATGAAGTGCAGGTTCGAGTGCTTGTCGACGCGGAACTCGATCTTGCCACCCTTGATCTCGGTGACAGCCTTCGCGACGTCCATCGTGACGGTGCCGGTCTTCGGGTTCGGCATCAGGCCACGGGGACCGAGCACGCGGCCGAGGCGGCCGACCTTGCCCATGAGGTCCGGGGTGGCCACAACGGCGTCGAACTCGTTGAGGCGGTTGCCCTTGGCGATCTCGTTGATGAGCTCGTCGTCGCCGACAATGTCGGCGCCGGCGGCTACCGCGGCCGCAGCACGGTCACCGGTCGCGAAGACCAGGACCCGGGCGGTCTTGCCGGTGCCGTGCGGGAGGTTCACGGTGCCGCGGACCATCTGGTCGGCCTTGCGCGGGTCTACACCCAGGCGGAAGGCGACCTCGACGGTGCTGTCGAACTTGGTCGCGGAGGTCTCCTTGGCGACACGGACGGCCTCGAGCGGGGCGTACAGCTTTTCCCGGTCGATCTTGGCGTCCGCAGCGCGGAGAGTCTTGCTGCGCTTCACTTCTGCTCCTGTGTTGTGATCAGGCATGGAGTCGTGGTGCGGACCAGCGCTTGGCCCTACCACTGTCGTGCTGGGTGGCTGAATCAGCCTTCGACCGTGATGCCCATCGAACGCGCGGTGCCGGCGATGATCTTCTCGGCCGCGTCGATGTCGTTGGCGTTCAGGTCAGGCATCTTGAGCGTGGCGATGTCGCGGACCTGGGCGCGCGTAAGCTTCGCGACCTTGGTCTTGTGCGGCTCGCCAGAGCCCTTCTCCACGCCAGCGCTCTTCAGGATGAGGCGCGCGGCCGGGGGAGTCTTGGTGATGAAGGTGAAGGAGCGGTCGTCGTAGACCGTGATCTCCACCGGCACGACCATGCCACGCTGCGACTCGGTCGCGGCGTTGTAGGCCTTGCAGAACTCCATGATGTTGACGCCGTGCTGACCGAGCGCGGGGCCGACCGGCGGAGCCGGGTTGGCCGCACCGGCCTTGATCTGGAGCTTGATAAGCCCCGTGATCTTCTTCTTCTTGGGAGGCATTGCTCTCTCCGGGTCCTAGTGAGAGTTTTTCGCCGCCAATCCGGTCATCCGGATGGAGGCATACCGCACCACGATAACGGGTATCGGCGCGGGGCTGAAAACCGAGCAGGTCAGACCGCCCGCAAGCGGGCAATCTGACCTGTCCGGAAGCGTGTGTCAGAAGACCGTGGATCAGTTCTTCTGGATCTGGTCGAAGCTGAGCTCGACCGGGGTCTCGCGGCCGAAGATCTCGACGAGACCCTTGACCTTCTTCGAGTCCGGGTTGATCTCGTTGATGGTCGCCTGCAGCGTCGCGAACGGGCCGTCGGTGACGGTGACCGAGTCGCCGACCTCGAAGTCCAGGACCTCGATGGCGCGCTTGATGGCGGGCGCCGGCAGACCGGCCTCTTCCGCTGCCAGCTTGGCGGCCTTCTCCTGCAGCTCAGGAGCGAGCATCTTGACGATCTCGTCCAGGGTCAGCGGGTACGGGTCGTACGCGTTGCCCACGAAGCCGGTGACACCGGGGGTGTTGCGGACGACGCCCCAGGACTCGTTCGTCAGATCCATGCGGACGAGAACGTAACCGGGCAGCTTGTTCTGCCGGACGTTCTTGCGCTCGCCGTTCTTGATCTGGACGATCTCTTCCTCGGGCACCTCGGCCGAGTAGATGAAGTCCTCGACGTTCAGCGAGACGGCACGCTGCTCGAGGTTCGCCTTCACGCGCTTCTCGTAGCCGGCGTAGGTGTGGATGACGTACCACTCACCCGGCAGGCTGCGCAGTTCCTCGCGCAGCGCCTGGATGGGGTCGACCGGCTCGGCGGGCTCGGCGTCGGCGGCCTCTTCGGCCTCCACGTCGGCCTCGGCCACGGCGGCGTCCTCGTCGGAAGCCTCTTCGGCCTCGTCCTCGGTCTCGTCGGACTCGTCGTCGGCCTCTTCGGCCTCGGCGTCGTCCTCAGCCTCGGCGTCTACCTCGCCCTCGACGTGCAGCGCGGCCTCTTCGGCGGCGACACCCGCCTCGGCGTCGGCGAGCTCGGCCTCATCGGGGTCCACGGCGTCTGCAGCCTCGACGATGTCGAGCGCGTCCTCGACGGACTCGACGGAGTCGGGGCTCGCGTTCAGGTTCGGGTCAGACACGGTGGCTGCTTCTTCCTGGATACAAAAGGTGGTCGAACATGCGAAAACGGGCGGCAGCCATCAAGGCGCCGCCCTCCGCGGGGATCAGCCGAAGACGAACTTGATGGCTTCCTGGAACCCGTAGTCAATCACGGTCACCAGACCGATCATGATGACGACGAAGACAATCACCACGGAGGTGTAAGTCGTCAGTTGGTTTCGGGTGGGCCAGACAACCTTGCGGAGCTCCGCGACGATCTGGCGGTAGAAAAGCGCGAGACGACCCAGAGGGCCCTTCTTGCCGCGCTTGCCGCCCTTGCGGGCCTTCTTCTCGCGAGTGTCGTCCTCGGCGTCAGGCATGTCGATGGAGCCCAGGGCGTCCGTCACGTCTCTCACCTGAATCCGGGTCGTGGCCGTAGCCGCGCCCGGTTGCGCCGCACGGCACTGCATCGAAATACGTACCTGCGCACACGTCCGAGAAGGAGTGTGGAGCAGGGCCGGAGGGACTTGAACCCCCAACCGCTGGTTTTGGAGACCAGTGCTCTACCAATTGAGCTACGACCCTTTGCGTGCCCCAACCTACCGCATTCAGGCGAGTGCACGGTGTGCTCACGCTCTGCAGTGGTCGGCGAGGGCCAACGACGGTTGAGTGTACGTGGTCCGGGCCCTGACGTCGAACAGGACCACCTGACGAGCTCCCGTCCGGTAACTGAAACGGAGTGCGGCGCTCGTTTCGCGTCTGGGACGATTGGCCGCATGAGCTCTGAAACGCCTTCCGCCGAGCGCCGCGTATCCGCCCGTATCGGTGCCATCTCCGAATCCGCCACCCTCGCCGTCGACGCCAAGGCCAAGGCCCTCAAGGCCGCAGGGCGTCCGGTGATCGGTTTCGGAGCGGGCGAGCCCGACTTCCCGACCCCGGACTACATCGTCGACGCCGCGGTCGAGGCCTGCCGCAACCCGAAGTACCACCGCTACACCCCGGCCGGCGGTCTGCCCGAGCTGAAGGCCGCCATCGCCGCGAAGACGCTGCGCGACTCCGGCTACGAGGTCGACGCTTCCCAGGTGCTGGTGACCAACGGCGGCAAGCAGGCCATCTACGAGGCGTTCGCGGCCATCCTGGACCCGGGTGACGAGGTCATCGTCCCGGCTCCGTACTGGACCACGTACCCGGAGTCGATCCGTCTCGCCGGCGGTGTCCCGGTCGACGTCGTCGCCGACGAGACCACCGGTTACCGCGTCTCCGTCGAGCAGCTCGAGGCGGCCCGCACCGAGCACACGAAGGTCGTCCTCTTCGTCTCCCCGTCGAACCCGACCGGCGCCGTCTACTCCGAGGCCGACGCCGAGGCGATCGGCCGCTGGGCCGTCGAGCACGGTCTGTGGGTCCTGACCGACGAGATCTACGAGCACCTGGTCTACGGCGACGCGAAGTTCGTCTCGCTCCCGGCGATCGTCCCCGAGCTGGCCGACAAGTGCATCGTCGTCAACGGCGTCGCCAAGACGTACGCGATGACCGGCTGGCGGGTGGGCTGGATCGTCGGCCCGAAGGACGTGGTCAAGGCCGCGACCAACCTCCAGTCGCACGCCACCTCCAACGTCTCCAACGTGGCCCAGGTCGCGGCGCTGGCCGCCGTCTCCGGCAACCTGGACGCCGTCCACGAGATGCGCACCGCCTTCGACCGCCGCCGTCAGACGATGGTGCGGATGCTGAACGAGATCGAGGGCGTCTACTGCCCGACCCCCGAAGGCGCGTTCTACGTGTACCCGGCGGTCAAGGACGTGCTCGGCAAGGAGATCCGCGGCAAGCGCCCGCAGACCTCCGTCGAGCTCGCCGCCCTGATCCTGGACGAGGCCGAGGTCGCGGTCGTCCCGGGCGAGGCCTTCGGCACCCCCGGCTACCTGCGCCTCTCCTACGCCCTGGGCGACGAGGACCTGGTCGAGGGCGTCTCCCGCATCCAGAAGCTCCTGGCGGAGGCCAAGGCCTAGGTCCAAGCCTGACGCAGCCCGTCCCCGAGCGGCGGTTCCCCGACGGGGAGCCGCCGCTCGGGCGTAGTGCGGCCCCGCCCGCGTTCGGGCGGTCTGCCAGCCCGTCCGGCGTTCGAGGACCGGGCCCCGGCGGGCCCGGGAGGCCTCCGCGCCGGCGGCCTTCGCTCCCGCTCATGCGTTCGCGCAAGCCCCCGATCGGTAAAACCCCCTCCCGCGGAGCGCGGCGGTGCGGCAGGATCACCGGATGGAGCACGTACGCGATCTCACGCTTCTGCCGAAAGCCCACCTCCACCTGCACTTCACCGGTTCGATGCGCCCGTCGACACTGCTGGAGCTCGCCGACAAGTACGGCGTCCGCCTCCCGGACGCCCTCACCTCCGCCGAGCCGCCGAAGCTGCGCGCCACCGACGAACGCGGCTGGTTCCGCTTCCAGCGGCTCTACGACTCCGCCCGGTCCTGCCTCCGTGAGCCCGAGGACATCCAACGCCTGGTCCGCGAGGCCGCGGAGGAGGACGTACGGGACGGCAGCGGCTGGCTGGAGATCCAGGTGGATCCCACGTCCTACGCCCCCCTCCTCGGCGGGATGATCCCGGCGGTGGAGATCATCCTCGACGCCGTGGACGCCGCTTCCCGCGAGACCGGCCTCGGCATGCGCGTCGTCATCGCCGCCAACCGCATGAAGCACCCCCTCGACGCCCGTACCCTCGCCCGGCTCGCCGTGCGGTACGCCGACCGCGGCATCGTCGGGTTCGGCCTCTCCAACGACGAGCGCCGCGGCATGGCCCGCGACTTCGACCGGGCCTTCGCCATCGCCCGCGAGGGCGGCCTGCTCGCGGCACCGCACGGCGGCGAGCTCACCGGTCCGGCCTCCGTCCGCGACTGCCTCGACGATCTGCACGCTGCCCGCATCGGGCACGGCGTACGGGCCGCGGAGGATCCCCGCCTGCTCAAACGGCTCGCCGACCGGCAGATCACGTGTGAGGTCTGCCCGGCGTCCAATGTCGCCCTCGGGGTCTACGAACGCCACGAGGACGTCCCGCTGCGCACCCTCTTCGAGGCCGGGGTCCCGATGGCCCTCGGTGCGGACGACCCGCTGCTCTTCGGGTCCCGGCTCGCGGCCCAGTACGAGATCGCCCGCCGGTACCACGCCTTCACGGATGCGGAGCTCGCCGAGCTGGCCCGCCAGTCGGTGCGCGGCAGCGCCGCGCCCGCCGACGTCCAGGAGAAGCTGCAGGCCGGGATCGACCACTGGATCGCCTCGTAGGGGCGACCCGGTGGGCGGTCAGCGGGTGAGCCGCAGGTCGCCCTCGTGGCAGTCGGCCCGTACCCGGGTGCCGTCGGGGAAGCCGATCTCCAGGTGGGTGCGCCCCTGTGCGGGCAGCGCGAACTCGGCGACCGATTCCACGGTCTCGCCGAGGTGGCGCAGGAAGGGGTGGTCTCCGAGGTCCTCACCGACTTCGACGCGGCCCCACTCCCCCATGTCGTAGGGCTCGTGGGGTGACTCGGATTCCACGATGAGACAGGCGTCGGACCCGGTGGTGATCCGGGTGGACTCCCCGTCGCTGTCGAGGAGCCAGACGTCGAGGGGCGCCTCGGAGCGTTCGCCGTCGCTGATGTGCCAGGACGCGACGACCCTTCTGATCGTGCGTCCCACCAGCCGGGTGGGGTCCGTACCGGCCCCGTGCAGGGGACAGAGCATGGGCGGGCCGGGACTCCTCAGATGCTGACGCCGACCGTCACCGGCTCGTTGACCAGGGTGACGCCGAAGGCCGCGTGGACACCCGCCACGACCTCGCGGGCGAGCGCGAGAAGGTCTTCGGTGGTGGCCTCGCCCCGGTTGGTGAGGGCGAGGGTGTGCTTGGTGGAGATCCGGGCGGGACCGTCGCCGTAGCCCTTGGTGAAGCCGGCCTTGTCGATCAGCCAGGCCGCGCTGGTCTTCGTACGGCCCGCGCCGGCCGGGTACGCGGGCGGGGTCGCGTCGGGGCCGAGCCGGTCCTGGGCGCGGGCGAGGAAGGCGGCGTACGCCTGGTCGCCGAGGATCGGGTTGTGGAAGAAGGAGCCGGCCGACCAGGTGTCGTGGTCGGCGGGGTCGAGCACCATGCCCTTGCCGGCGCGCAGCCGCAGGACGGTCTCGCGGGCCTTCGCCGCGGGCACCCGGTCGCCGGCCTCGACGCCGAGGGCGCGGGCGGTTTCGGGGTACTTGACCGGCGCGGACAGGCCGCCCGCGTCCTCCAGGGCGAACCGGACGCGCAGGACGACGTACCGGTCCGGCTGGTGTTTGAAGAGGCTGTCGCGGTACGAGAACGCGCACTCGGCGGCCGAGAGCGTGAGCGTTTCCCCGCGCGTGCGGTCGTAGGCGACGACCTCGGTGATCGTGTCGCATACCTCTTGGCCGTACGCCCCGACGTTCTGGATCGGGGTGGCGCCCGCCGAGCCGGGGATCCCGGCGAGGCATTCGATGCCCGCGAGCCCGGCGTCGACCACGCGGGAGACGGCTTCGCTCCAGTTCTCCCCGGCCGCGAGCTCCAGCCGGGTCCCGTCGAGCGTGAATCCGGTGGTCGCGATCCGCAGGGCGGTGCCGTCGAAGCCCTGGTCGCCGATGACCAGGTTGCTGCCGCCGCCGATGACCAGGAGCGGAGTACCGCTCTCGTCCGCGGCGCGCACGGTGGCGACGACCTCGGCGTCGGTGGTCGCGGTGACCAGCCGGGCGGCGGGGCCGCCGAGCCGGAAGGTGGTCAGGGGGGCGAGGGGGGCGTCCTGGAGTTCCTGCACGTGGACAAGAGTACGGTCCGCGCCCCCCCGACCAGGCGGGGCCACGGACCGTACGCACCCGGTCGGGCTCAGTAACCCTGCTTCTGCTGGGCGAGGCGCCGCTCCGCCTCGCCCCAGCTGATGGGCAGCTCGCTCGCCGGGACGGTCCAGAAGGTGAACCCGGACTCCTTCATGTACGCGGCGGCCGCCCGCGAGCTGGAACGGTGCGGCTCGCTGCGCGCGAAGCGGTACAGCGCGTCGCGGTCCTCCCAGGCCGACAGCGTCAGGAAGGTCCGGCTGAAGACCCGGGCCCGCAGGGCGGCCCCGTGCGCGCCGGGGGCCTTGCGGATCTGGAGGATGATGCCGGGCGCCTTCAGGAAGAACCGGATCGCTCCGGTCAGGCTCGCGGTCTCGAAGCGGGAGGCCATGACGTAGACCTCGGCGTAGGGGGCGGCCTGGGTGGGCGTGGACCAGGGGATGTCTGGCATGGCGGACTCCTCCGTCGTGGGACTACGAGGACAGTAAGGGCCTCAAATCGCCTTCTGGGTAGTACATTCGCGCGCGGGATCAGCCTGCGGCGACCTTCTCCAGCGCCCCTGTAGCGGCGGGCTCGACGGCGGGTGCGAATTCTGCCGCAACCTTGGACTTACGAGGCAGCAGCAGGGCGAGGCCGGCGGCCAGCGCGACGGCCGCGGCGCCGATCCAGAGGGCGGGGATGGTGCCGTCGGTGAAGGACTGCCCGGTCTGGTAGCCGCCCTGGGAGGAGAAGACGGAGGCGAGGACGGCGACGCCGAGGGCTCCGCCGACTTCGCGCAGGGCGCTGTTGGCTCCGGCGGCCTTGCCCTGGTCGGCCGGGGACACGGTGGACATGAGGGCATTGGAGGCGGGGGCGAAGAACAGGCCCATCCCGATGCCGCTGATGATCAGCGCCGGAAGCTGGGAGGCGTAGGAGACGTCCGTGCTCAGGATCATGGCGAACCAGCCGAGGCCGATGGCCTGGAGGGCCAGCCCGGCGGCGACGACGGGCCGGCTGCCGATCCGGTCGGAGAGGATTCCGGATATCGGGGCGGCGATCATGGGCATCGCGGTCCAGGGGAGCATGCGCAGCCCGGCTTCGGTGGGCGAGTAGCCGAGGACCCCCTGGAGGAACTGGCTCAGCAGGAAGATCGAGCCGAACATTCCGACGAACATCAGCAGGCTCGCCATATTGATGCCGAAGAAGCCCGGGCTGCGGAAGAGCCGCATGGGCAGCACCGGGTTGGCGCTGTTGAAGCCGTGGTGGATGAACCCGCCCACGAGCGCGACTCCCACCAGCAGCGCCGTGAGCACGGGAAGGCTGGTCCAGCCGTGCGCGTTGGCGTTGACCAGCCCGTAGACGATGCCGAAGAGCCCTCCGCTGATGAGCAGGGTGCCCGTGACGTCGAGCTTCGCCGGCGGGGCGGTGGACTCGCTGAGCCGGAGCCGGGAGAGCGGGATGAGCGCCAGTCCGATCGGGACGTTCAGCCAGAAGATCCACTGCCAGGAGATGTGCTCGGTGAGGCTGCCGCCGATGAGCGGCCCGCTCGCGACGGCGAGGCCGGTGAGGGCTCCGTAGATGCCGAGGGCCATTCCGCGTCGGGCGGCGGGGACGGCGACGGTCAGCAGCGTGAGCGAGAGTGGCATCATGATCGCCGCGCCGACTCCTTGGACGGCTCGGGCGGCGATGAGCTCTTCGATGCCGGGCGACAGGGCCGCGGCGGCGGACGCGACGGTGAACACGGCCGTACCGGCTATGAAGAGCCGCCGGCGGCCGAACCGGTCACCGAGGGCCGCGCCGAACATGAGCAGGACCGCGAAGGTGAGCGTGTACGCGTTCACCGTCCACTCCAGGTCCTCCAGCCTTCCGCCGAGGTCCTCGCGGATGGAGGGGAGCGCGGTGGTGACGACGAGGTTGTCGAGCGCGGCCATGAAGCTGGCGGCCCCGGTGATGACGAGGGCCCAGATCGCGGGCCCGCGAAGCTTGGTGTCTTGCATGTCTCCCCCAAAACTAGTTATTGATCACTAACTTCAACGGACAGAGCTGGGCTCCGCAGCGGCCGGGACACGGACAGGGTCACAGGCGCCGTCACGGCACGGACACCGCCCCTGACACGGTCGGTGAGCGAACGAGAAGGCGGGATGGAGGGGTGGGCTCGGCGGGTTCGGCGACTCAACTCGCCCCATCGGACCTGTCGGACCTGTCGGACCTGTCGGCCGGGAAGGGCCCGTCTACTGGGGCCGGGCGCCCGGGTAGCAGACATCCCAGACGCGGTGGCCGGGCGGGAACCCCATGGCGGACAGGGTGTTGATCAGCATTCCGTGGGCCAGGAACGTGCTCGTCTCCTTCGGGTCCGCCCCGAGCGGCACGTGCAGGGTGTCCCACAACTCCATCCAGGCGGCCCGCACCATCTCGCCGAATTCCGGCTCGCCGGCTGCCTCGGCGGCGGCGACGGCCACGTACGTCTGGAGCTGCATCTGGAGCTTGTCGGGCTGCTCGGCGATCAGCGTCATGTATGCCGCGCCCATCACCTCGACCGCGCCCTCGCCCTGGAGGTCCTTGGCGGCCCCCTCGAGGACCAGCCGGATGTCCTCCATGCAGCGGGCCGCGGCGGCGAGGAAGATGGCCTGCTTGTTCGGGAACAGCCGGAACAGGTACGGCTGGGACACCCCGACCCGCTTGGCGATCGCCTCGGTGGAGGTTCCGTAGTACCCGCCCCGGGCGAACTCGCTCATCGCCGCCAGGATGACGCTCTCGCGCCGCTCGCCCGCACTCATCCTTGCCATGCTTCAAAGTTAGTGCTCAATCACTAACTTGACAACCCTTGGCCCGGAGCGAGTACCAAAAAGGCCCTGACCTGCGAGTTTCCTCATAGATCAGAGCCTTGTCGGCAAGCAAGGGGTAAGGACGGGGAGGGCAGACCCTTACGCGAGGGCGACCACCGCGCGCGACATCCCCAGCACCTTCTGCCCGGCGCTCATGGCCGTCAGGTCGACCCGCACCCGGTTGCCGTCCAGTTTCACCGCGACCTTGCCCGTGACCTCGATCAGCGCGCCCTGCCCGTCGTTCGCGACGACGACCGGCCTCGTGAACCGCACCCCGTACTCGACGACCGCACCCGGGTCGCCGACCCAGTCGGTCACCACGCGGATCGCCTCGGCCATGGTGAACATGCCGTGGGCGATCACGTCGGGCAGTCCGACCTCGGTGGCGAACTTCTCGTTCCAGTGGATCGGGTTGAAGTCACCCGACGCACCCGCGTACCGCACCAGCGTCGCCCGCGTGACGGGGAAGGACGCCGCCGGCAGCTCGGTGCCGACCTCGACTTCGTCGTACCGGATCTGGGCAGCCATCTCAGGCCTCCTCGGGAGCGGGAGTGGGAGCGGGAGTGGCGGCGGGCTCGGGCTCGGGCGCCCGGGAGACGAGCTTCGTCCAGGCGGTCACCACCCGCTCGCCGGACTCGTCGTGGACCTCACCGCGGATGTCGATGACGTCATTGCCCGCGAGCGACTTGATGGTGTCGATGGTCGACGTCACCGTCAGCCGGTCACCGGCCCGCACGGGGCGCGTGTACGCGAACTTCTGGTCACCGTGCACGACGCGGCTGTAGTCCAGCCCCAGCTGCGGGTCGGCGACGACCTGGCCGGCCGCCGCGAATGTGATGGCAAACACGAAGGTGGGTGGGGCGATCACGTCCTGGTGACCGAACGCTTTGGCTGCTTCGGGATCCGTGTACACCGGATTGGCGTCACCCACGGCGACCGCGAATTCGCGGATCTTCTCCCGGCCGACCTCGTACGGATCGGTGGGCGGGTAGCTCCGCCCCACGAAGGACTGGTCGAGCGCCATGACTCCCTACCTCCCTGTTGAAACGATCTGTCGAAACGATCTGTTGAAACGACACAAGGCCGCCCCCCAAAGAAGGGGACGACCTCATGACTTCGAGCTGTTTAACGAAACGTCGCTAGTTGTTAGCGGGTCTCGCGGTGCGCGGTGTGCGAGTTGCAACGCGGGCAGTGCTTCTTCATCTCAAGACGATCCGGGTCGTTACGCCGGTTCTTCTTGGTGATGTAGTTCCGCTCCTTGCACTCCACGCAGGCCAGCGTGATCTTCGGGCGGACGTCGGTGGCAGCCACGTGAGTGCTCCTTGACGGACAATTGGACGGATGAACGCATAAAAGAGTAGCCGATCGGGAGACCGACCCCGCAATCGGCTACTGTGTGTAGCGGCGACCGGACTTGAACCGGTGACACAGCGATTATGAGCCGCTTGCTCTACCGACTGAGCTACGCCGCTTTGATGAGATCCGCCCCCCACCCGAGGGTGGGGAACCTCTCTCACCAGAGCCCCAATGCGGAATCGAACCGCAGACCTTCTCCTTACCATGGAGACGCTCTACCGACTGAGCTATTGGGGCGAGCGAGGAAGACATTACACGGTCGCCCGCCGATCGCCCAAATCCTTTGCGGGGCCTGGCCTCGGAGCGCCACCACGGCCTTTCTTGATCGCCGCGCAAGCTGCCCCCGAACCCCTCCCGGACGCCTTTTCACCCCGAAAAGTGTCCGGTGTCACACCCGGGCTCACCCGAACCACACCCAGAGTCACCACGAAGCGCCCCCGCCGACCCCCGCTGGACGAAGCCCCCACCCCGAAGCCGGAGGCGGAGCCGGCGCTAAGGCACTCCGAGGCGGGGGCGGTGGGCCGGGGCGGGGCGCGGCGGGCCTGGCGCCTGAGGCGAAGCCGGGGTGGGACGGAGCCGGGGGTGGGGCGGAGCCGGGACGAAGCCTGAGCCCAGCGCGGGAGCCAAAGCGAAGCCGGGTGCGGGAGCCGAGGCGGGGGCCCGGCGCGGAGGGCGGAGGTAGACACGGAGCCCGAGGCGGGGTCGGCCCGGGGGCAGGAGCGGAGCCGGAAGCGCTCGTGGAGACCGAGGCCGGGCTCGGGGGCTCGGAGCCCGGCGCCAAGCTGGAGGCGAAGCCGGGGGTGGGGCGAAGCCGCCGCCCCGATCGGAAGCCGGGGCGGAGGGCGGGGCCAGACGCGGAGCCCGATACGAGGTCGGCCCCCGGCAGGAGGCGGAGGCGGAGCCGGAGGCGGAGGCGGAGGCGGAGCCGGAGGCGGACGCGTGCCCCGGGCGGGCAAGCGGGGCAGGCCTGCGGGAGGGCCCGCACCGGGGCAGGCGAGCCCTGAGCACGCAGACAGGCACGGGGACGGGGACGGTCCAGGCTCAGGGCCGCAGGCGCGCACGGGGCGGGGCCGCAGACACCCACAGGGGCCCGGGGGGGGCGGCCCCGCTTACATCCCCGCGGGCAGTGTCGGGCCGACGCCGGCACGGTTTTCTGGCTCGGCTCGGAGGTCCACCGCGGAGTGCGCTTCGGGCGGGGCCTCGGGGGGCGCCTCGGTGGGGCCGTGGAAGAGGTACCTCGGCGGTGCCTGGAAGAGGTGCCTCAGCCGTGCCTTGGGAGCGGCATCTCGGGGTTGCCTCGGAGCGGTGGCTCAGCCGTGCCTTGACCGCGGCGCCTCGGAGGTATCTCTGGGCGGCGCGTCGGCCGTGCCTTGGGAGCGGCGCCTCGGGGGTACCTCGGAGCGGTGCCCTTGCCGTGCCTTGGCAGCAGCGCCTCGGGGGTGTCCCTGGAGCGGTGCCTCCGTGCATTGGGAGCGGCACCTCAGGGGTACCTCGGAATGGCGCCTCGGGCGTGCCTTGGGAGCAGCGCCTCCGGGCCATGCCTGGGCCGTGCTTCGGCACCAACGCCTCAGGGGTGTTCCTGGCGGTGCCTCGGGCGGGCCTTGGGAGCGGCGCCTCGGGGTTCGGCTGCCCGGGGGGCCTCGCGGGCGCGATTCGCCCAGACTCACCGGTACGACTATTGGCCTCTTCCGCGAAGCGGGCAGCCCTGGCCCCTAGGCTCTGACCACGCTGCGTGATCTTGGGCCGCGGGCCGCGGCCACGGCCCCAGGAACCCGCCCGAGCCACCGCAGGAGCGCGATGTCCGACAGCCAGCCGCCGCAGCCGTCCCACTCGCCGCGCAAGTCCCCGACCGGCAGCGGTCCGGGCCAGGGCCAAGGACAGGGGCACGGCCCCGAGGGTGCTCAGGGAAGCCCGGGACCGGTGACCCCCGAGTCCTCCACCCTGCTCCTGGTCGGCGCCCGCCTCACCGACGGCCGCACCGTCGACGTCCGCCTCGGGGGCGGCCGGATCCAGGCCGTCGGGACCGCCGGCAGCCTGCCCGCCGCCACGGGCTCCCGCGTCGACCTCAGCGGCTACCTCCTGCTCCCGGCCCCCGCCGAGCCCCACTCCCACGGGGACACCGCCCTGACCGCGGACAGCGAGGGGCCCGTCTCCTACTCCCACGACGAGGTGCAGCGCCGCGCCACCGAGGCGGCCCTCCTCCAGCTCGGGCACGGAGCCACGGCAGTCCGGTCCCACGTGCGCATCGGCGATGTGCACGGTCTCGGCCCCCTGGAGGCCGTGCTCCAGGCACGCCGTTCCCTGCGCGGGCTCACCGATCTCACGGCCGTCGCCGTTCCCCGCCTGCTGACCGGGGTGGCCGGGGCCGACGGGCTCGCCATGCTGCGGGACGCCGTGAAGATGGGCGCCTCAGTCATCGGCGGCTGTCCCGACCTCGACCCGGACCCCACCGGCTTCCTCGAAGCCGTACTGGAACTCGCCGCCGAGCACGGCTGCCCCGTCGACCTGCACACCGACGGCGACGACCCCGCCCGCCTGTCCCGGCTCGCGACCATGGCCGGCGGGCTGCGGCCGGGGGTCTCCATCGGGCCCTGCGGCGGTCTGTCGCGGCTCCCGCTCGACGTGGCGACCCGGGCCGCCGACCGGCTGGCGTCCGCCGGCGTACGGGTGACCTGTCTCCCCCAGGGCGACTGCGCGGCCCTGGAACGGCGGGGCCTGCGCACCGCCCCCGTACGGCTGCTGCGCGCCGCCGGGGTCCGCGTCGCGGCCGGCAGCGGGGCTCTGCGCGACGCGGGCAACCCGGTCGGGCGCGGGGACCCGCTCGAAGCCGCGTACCTCCTGGCCTCCCAGGGCGGGCTCCGCGCCACCGAGGCCTACCACTTGGTCGCCGGCGCTGCCCGTGAGGCGATGGGTCTGCCGGAGGTACGGGTGGAGGCCGGGTTCCCGGCGGAGCTGCTCGCCGTGCGCGGGGACCGGATCGCGAGCGTGCTGTCCCTCGCGTACAGCCGGATCGTGATCCACCGCGGGCGGGTGGTAGCCCGGACGAGTGCCGTACGGGAGTACTGCGATTCCGCCGTCGCGGTGGCATTGGACCTGCCCCGCCAGGGCCGTACGGAGCCCGGACCCTGAGCGTTCACCGCTCGTTCCCGGGCGCGGGGGCCCGGCTCGTCGTACGGTCGTGGCATGCGCATCGTCATCGCGGGTGGACACGGTCAGATCGCGCTGCGGCTGGAGCGCCTGCTCGCCGCGCGCGGGTACGAGGTCGCGGGTATCATCCGCGACCCGGCACAGGGCGACGACCTCAGGGAGGCGGGCGCCGAACCGGTGCTGTGCGACCTGGAGTCGGCGTCGGTCGAGCATGTGGCGGGCATTTTGCAGGGCGCGGACGCCGCGGTGTTCGCGGCGGGCGCGGGTCCCGGCAGCGGGGTCGGGCGCAAGGACACGGTGGACCGGGGTGCGGCGGTGCTGTTCGCGGACGCGGCCGAACGGGCCCGCGTACGCCGTTTCCTCATGGTCTCCTCGATGGGCGCGGACTCCCGCCGCGAGGGTGACGAGATCTTCGACGCCTACCTGCGCGCCAAGGGGGAGGCCGACGAGCACGTCCGCACCCGTCTGGGCCTGGAGTGGACCGTCCTGCGCCCGGGCTCGCTGACCGACGACGCGGGCACGGGCCTGGTCCGCCTGGAGTCCCGGACGGGCCGCGGGCCGATCACCCGCGACGACGTGGCGGCGGTGCTCGCCGAGCTGATCGAGACTCCCGCCACCGCGGGCCTCACCCTGGAGCTGATCGCCGGCTCGACCCCGGTCCCGGTGGCGGTCAAGGACGTGGCAGGCAACTAGCGCCCCCGACCGGCCGGGGCGGCACCGCCCCGGCCGGTCGGAAGGTGAACACCGCTCAGAAGGCGGCCGGTGGACGGCCGGTCAGAAGTCGACGGTCAACCGGTCGTCGGACCGCCCGACCGAATCCTGGTGGAACCGCTTCTCGTACGCCTCCCGGATCCGCTCGATGCGCGCGCCGCGCTCGTCGGCCTCCTTCTCCGGGTACAGCAGCACCACCTCGTACGAGGTCTCACGGATGAGCTTCCCGTCCCGCTGCCACTGGCCGAGCCCGTCCTGGAGGGTCAGCCCCTCGGGGAAGGCAGGGGTGATCTCACGGTCGAGGAACCCCATGAACTCCCGCTCCCCGACCGGCGGACGGCCGTCCGGCCGCTCGGTGCCGAAGTAGAGCCGGGTCTCCTGGTAGGGGCTCCCCACCTCGCTGTGCATCGCCGCTCCGACCAGAGCCGGGATCCCTGCTCCGAGCAGGGCGAGGAGAACCCCGCCGCCGACCTTGCCACGCGTGTCATAAGTCCATTTCACGTCGGATGAACGACCGTCGCCCCGCATCGGCACGCCCGATCCGCCCGATGGCCGCACCCCGCGCCCACTCCGTCCGGCCGCTCACGCGGTTTCCAGTCTGCGCCGCCACCACGGGGCTCCCGGCGGGGCGTACGGATCATTGAGCGTGCGGGCGAGGAACCGTACGTCGAGCGGCGCGAGCACGGCCCGCAGTTCCCGGGCGGCACGGCGGGGCAGGGCCAGGCAGAAGGCTTCCAACGTCTCCCGGTGATCGCCGCCCCAGGGGGACTGACAGCAGGGGCAGTCGTCGTACCAGCTCGGGTAGATGATCCACGATGCTCCGCGCCCGTACACCGTCTCGCGCCAGGCGGACAGGGCTCGATAGGCCGCGCCCGGCTCGTACTGGTGGCGTTCTACACGGGCGATCTCCATGAGGGTGCGGGAGGAGACACCCGGCACGACGGCTCGGTCACCCTTTCGGGACGACCTGCGTGGCAGGTCCGACCTGACCTGCGCGGGCGCCTTACGCGCCATGGCCCTTTCGGCCGCTGATGCCGGCGCTGATGCCGGTGCCGGTGCCGGTGCCGGTGTTCAAGCTGATGCTGATCATGTGAACAGCATGCGCTGCGGACCGCTCCGCTGCCCACCGGATTTTGGTGCCCTGTGTACGAGAAAACCCCCGCCCATCGCATTTCTGCAATGAGCGAGGGTTTCACTCGCGTGGCGGCGCCAGGGTTCGAACCTGGGTAGGCTGAGCCGGCAGATTTACAGTCTGCTCCCTTTGGCCACTCGGGCACACCGCCATGATCGCTGCCGTCTTTCCGCCTTTCGGCGGCGCTCCGTGGCAACGACGTAAACGATACCCGATGACCGGGGGTGCTTCGCCACCGGATTGATCAGCACCGCACGTGGGCGCGGTGGCTAGGCTTTGCCGAGCGGTCCGGGGATATCCGGCCGCGCCCTTCGGGGCCGTCACTACCGACTTCAAGGAGCCACAGCACATGGCCGACTCCAGTTTCGACATCGTCTCGAAGGTCGAGCGGCAGGAGGTCGACAACGCCCTCAACCAGTCCGCCAAGGAGCTCTCGCAGCGCTACGACTTCAAGGGCACCGGCGCCACGATCGCCTGGTCCGGCGAGAAGATCCTGATGGAGGCGAACTCCGAGGAGCGCGTCAAGGCCGTCCTGGACGTCTTCGAGACCAAGCTGGTCAAGCGCGGGATCTCCCTCAAGGCGCTCGACGCCGGTGAGCCGCAGCTGTCCGGCAAGGAGTACAAGATCTTCGCCACGATCGAGGAAGGCATCTCCCAGGAGAACGCCAAGAAGGTCGCGAAGATCATCCGTGACGAGGGCCCCAAGGGTGTCAAGGCCCAGGTCCAGGGCGAGGAGCTGCGCGTCAGCTCGAAGAGCCGTGACGACCTCCAGGAAATCCAGGCCCTCCTCAAGGGCAAGGACCTGGACTTCGCCATCCAGTACGTGAACTACCGCTGATCACGGGCTTCGGCCCCTGTTCAGCCCGCACGCCGGCCCGGCGGTCCTTCGAGGACCGCCGGGCCGCGGTCGTTGCGGCGGGGCGCCGGCGGGGCGCCGCGGGTGGGCTCCGCGGGACCGGCGCTCGGAGTGGATGCGTGCCGGGCGTGAGCGGCGTACGCGCCCGTGGCGCCCTCCATGTCCCCTTGGGCGGTGGGGAGTGCGCCCACCAGGGTGAGGGGTGTCCGTCACCGCCTCGACAGGGGGTTCCCGTATACCTGGGGCGGACACGTTTCGCGAAGACTTCGGGGCGTCCGTGGTGGTCGCCCTGGTCGCGCTGCCGCTCTGCGTCGGAGTGGCCGTCGCCTCCCGGGTGCCGGCCGAACTCGGCATCCTCACCGGGGTCGTGAGCGGGCTGGTCACCCGCTGGTTCCGGGGCAGTTCCCTCCAGGTGAGCGGCCCGGCCGCCGGGCTCACGGTGCTCCTCTACAAAGCCGTGCGGACGTACGGGCAGCCCGCGCTCGGCGTACTCGTCCTCGCCGCCGGCCTGGTGCAGCTGGGCATGGGTGTGCTGCGGCTCGGGCGTGGTTCCGGGCGATCTCCGTGGCGGTCGTGCAGGGGATGCCGGCCGGCATCGGGCTCGTGCTGATCGCCGGTCAGCTGTACGCCCTGGCCGGGGTGGAGGCCCCGGTACGGACCCTGGAGAAGCTGGCCGGAGCGGTCGAGCTCGGCGGGCGCGCGGACTGGACCGCCGTGGCCCTCGGGGCCGGGACCGGCGCCGTCATGGTGGCCTGGCGGCGGATGCCCGACCGGCTGCGGCTCGTACCGGGGGCGCTCGTCGGGGTCGCGGCCGCCACCGCCGTGGCCGTGCTGCTGCGGCTGCCCGTGGAGCGGGTGCGGGTCACGGGCGTCCTGTCGGCCGTGACTCCGCCCGGCTGGGAGGACTTCGGGGTGCTGGCCTCCGTGGGGACCGCCGGGACCGAGGTCGCGCTCGCGCTGATCGCCTCCGCCGAGACGCTGTTCAGCGCGGCGGCCGTGGACCGCATGCACGACGGGGACCGGACCGACTACGACCGCGAACTGGTGTCGCCCAGGGTGTCGGGAACACCCTCTGCGGGATGCTCGGCGCACTGCCGATGACCGCCGTCATCGTCCGCAGTGCCACCAACGTCGAGGACGGTGCCCGCACTCGGGCCTCCCGGATCCTGCACGGCGGCTGGCTGCTGGTGTTCGCCGTGGCCGCCCCCGGGCTGCTGGAGTCCGTCCCGCTCGCCGCGCCGGCCGGGGTACTGCTGCACGCCGGCTGGAAGCTGCTGCCGGTGCGGGCGGTGGCCGCCCTGTGGCGGTCGCACCGGGGCGAGGCGGTCGTTTTGCTGGCGACGGCCTCGGCGATCGTGGCCACGAACCTCTTCGAGTGCGTCCTCGCCGGGCTGGGGCTCGCCGTCGCCAAGGCTGCCTGGGAGACCTCCCACGTCCACATCGAGCCGGTATGGGAGGGCGAGGAACTAGCGCCTGCGGATCCTGGGTAACGCCAGCTTCCAGCGGCTGCCCAAACTGCTCGACGAGCTGGACGCGCTGCCCCGCGGCGGCGCCGTGCACCTCGACCTGAGCGGGCTGCGCCACCTCGACCACGCCTGCCTGACCGCGCTGAACGGCTGGGAGCGGACCCGCACACCGGTCCCCTGAAGGGAAGGCGTCACCTAGCCCGGCTACCCTCCGCCCGTGGACGTCTTGAACAACGAAATGAAGCGCACCCTGGGCGTCTTCGACGCCGTCGTCGTCGGGCTCGGGGCGATGATCGGCGCCGGGATCTTCGCCGCCCTGGCCCCGGCGGCCCGCGCGGCCGGCGGGGCGCTCCTCGCGGCGCTCGGGATCGCGGCCCTGGTGTCGTACTGCAACGCGCGCTCCTCGGCGCGGCTGGCCGCCCGGTACCCCTCCTCGGGCGGCACCTACGTGTACGGGCGCGAACGGCTCGGGCCCTTCTGGGGCTATCTGGCCGGCTGGGGCTTCGTCGTCGGCAAGACGGCCTCCTGCGCGGCGATGGCCCTCACGGTCGGGGCCTACGCCTGTCCCGGGCAGCAGCGCGCGGTGGCCGTGGCGGCGGTGGTGGCACTGACCGCCGCGAGCTACGGCGGGGTGCAGAAGTCGGCCCGGATCGCCCGGGTGATCGTGGCGGCGGTACTGGCCGTGCTGGCCGGGGTCGTCGTGGCGTGCCTGTCCTCAGGCGCGGCCGACGCGGGCCGTCTCGGCGGCCGGGACTGGGCCGCGGCCGGGCTGTTGCAGGGCGCCGGGCTGCTGTTCTTCGCCTTCGCGGGCTACGCCCGGATCACCACGCTGGGCGAGGAGGTGCGCGATCCCGGGCGCACGATCCCGCGTGCGGTGCCCCTCGCCCTGGGGATCGCCCTGCTCGTCTACGCCGCGGTCGCGGTGGCGGCGCTGTCGGTGCTCGGAGCCGGCGGTCTGGGGCGGTCGGCGGCTCCGCTGGCCGACGCCGTGCGCGCGGCCGGGTGGCCCGGACTGGCTCCCGTCGTCCGGGTGGGCGCCGCCCTGGCGGCGCTGGGCTCACTGCTGGCACTCGTACTCGGGGTGTCGCGGACCACCCTGGCGATGGCGCGGGACGGCCATCTGCCGCGCGCGCTGGCCGCCGTGCATCCCCGGCACCAGGTGCCGCACCACGCCGAGCTGGCGGTGGGCGCGGTGGTGGCGGTGCTCGCGGCCACCACCGATCTGCGGGGCGCGATCGGCTTCTCGTCCTTCGGCGTGCTGGCCTATTACGCGATCGCGAACGCCTCCGCGTGGACTCTCGATTCAGGTGTCAAGGACCGGGCCGTGGCAGTGGTGGGACTGTCCGGCTGCGTGGTGCTGGTCTGTGCGCTGCCCGCCGCGTCCGCGGTCGCGGGGGCCTCGGTGCTGGCGCTGGGCGCGCTGGCCTACGGTGTGCGCCGGCGGCTCACACCCGGGATCTGAAGTCTGCCCAGGGGGTCATTTCCAGGTCCCATTCCTCCCCGGCCCCCGATTCCTCGCTGAACCAGGCGCTGCCGTCGAGCCAGCCGCGCAGCCAGTCGGCGAGCGTGGGCGATTCGAGGAACCAGGCGAGGCCGGGATCGCCCGAGTTCGGTTCGAACAGCAGGACTTGGGCGGTTGCCGAGCGGCAGTCCACGCAGGCGCGCAAGCCGCAGCCGAAGTCGGCTATGGGCAGTACGCCTTCGGGCCAGCGCCAGGCCGAGGCGCGCATCGCGGTGTACTCGGCGGCGGCGCGCTCCAGGGGCAGCAGGCCGTACTCGGGGCCGAAGCCGCCGTCCGCGACGCGGGTGTGGAGGGCCGCGAGGAGGGGTGGCAGGGCGAAGCCCAGGGTGGCCTCGGCCCGGTGCAGGTCCGCGGTGGGCAGGGTCGCCGGGAGGGGTGCGGCCGGGGTGCCGGTAGCGGCGTACCGCCCCTGGTGGGGGCTGTGCGCGCGTGCGGCGACTTGCTTCAGCAACTGCTCGATTTCATCCATGCACGCAGAGTGACATCCCTCACTGACAATCGACCTGACCTGGGCTTTCAGCTGTCGGCGGCGGCGGTTTCAGTCCGCTTTCCGCTCCGTCTCCCGCGCCGAGTCGTACCCGACGAAGAAAGTGGGCCGGCGCTGCACGGCCGTGTAGATGCGGCCGATGTACTCGCCGAGCAGGCCCACGCAGATCAGCTGGACCCCGCCGAGGAACAGCATCACGATGAACAGCGAGGTCCAGCCGGGGACAGTCTTGCCCTTCAGGTAGATCGCCAGGGTGGCGCCCACCATCAGCAGGCAGCCGAAGAAGCTGGCCACGCCGAGCCAGGTCGCCAGGCGGAGCGGGGCCGCGGAGAAGTTGATGATGCTGTCGATGCCGAGCCGGAGCATCTTGCTCAGCGGGTACTTGGTCTCGCCCGCCACCCGCTCCTCGCGCTGGTAGGCGACCTGGCCGCTGGGGAAGCCGAGCCACGGCACGAGCAGCCGGTACACCTGGTGCTGGTCGGGCATGGCCTTGACCGCCTCGACGGCCGCGCGGCTCAGCAGCCGGAAGTCGCCCGCCTGCGCGGGCACCTGCTTGCCGACCAGGCGGCGCACCAGCCAGTAGTACGCGCCGGCCGAGTGCCGCTTGAAGCCGGTGTCGGTGCTGCGGTCGGCCCGGACCCCGTAGACGATGTCGAGACCGTCCGCGCGGGCCAGGTCGAGCATCTCCGGGATCTTCTCCGGCGGGTCCTGGAGGTCCGCGTCGATGCTGGCGACGTACGCGCCCGTGGCGCTGTGCAGGCCCGCGGTGAGGGCGGCCTGGTGGCCGGAGTTCCCGCGCAGCCGCACGACCCGCAGCTCGGGCCACTTGGCCTGGAACTCGGTGAGGAGCTCCGCGGTGCGGTCCTTGCTGCCGTCGTCGACGGCGACGACCTCGTAGCGGACGGCCATGGCGTCGAGTGCCGGGCGCAGCCGGACGACCAGGGCGGGCAGCGCCTCTTCCTCGTTGTACATGGGCACGACCACCGAGAGGATCGTGGAGCCCTCGGAGAGCTCGGAAGGCTCAGAGGGCTCGGAAAGCTCGAAGGGCTCAGTCGACATCGGTTCTTCCCTGCCCGTTGTGCGTGCCGCTCGTCCGCGTCACTCGTCCGCAACCCGGAACTTTAATACGAGTCGATGAGCCGGATCCGGGCTCGGCGCGGCTCAGCGCGAGGCGAACGGGGCGTCGGTGGGGACGATCTCGCGGCCCAGCGGGAGCAGGGAGAGCGGGACCATCTTGAAGTTGGCGATGCCGAACGGGATGCCGATGATCGTGATGCACAGCGCGATGCCGGTGACGATGTGGCCGAGGGCCAGCCACCAGCCGGCGAGGACCAGCCACAGCACGTTCCCGACACAGGACGCGGGGCCCGCGTCACGCCGTTCGACGGCGGTGTACCCGAAGGGCCACAGGGCGTACACCGCGATGCGGAACGAGGCTATGCCGAAGGGGATTCCGATGATGGTGATGCAGAGGATCACGCCCGCGAGGCAGTAGCCCAGGAAGAGCCAGACTCCGCTGAGGACGAGCCAAATGAGGTTCAGGATGGTCTTCACTGACTGCGGCCTGCCATCTGTTCGAGCCGGGCGATGCGCTCGGCCATCGGAGGGTGTGTGGAAAACATTCTGGACAGTCCCTCGCCGGGGCGGAAGGGATTGGCGATCATCATGTGGCTCGCCGTCTCCAGTCGCGGCTCGGCGGGCAGCGGGAGCTGTTTGGTGCCGGCGTCCAGTTTGCGCAGGGCGCTGGCGAGGGCGAGCGGGTCGCCGGTGAGCTGGGCCCCGGAGGCGTCCGCCTCGTACTCGCGCGAACGGCTGATGGCGAGCTGGATCACGGAGGCCGCCAGCGGGCCCAGGATCATGATCAGCAGCATGCCGAAGAGGCCCGGTCCCTCGTCGTCGTTGGAGCGGCCGATGGGGATCAGCCAGGCGAAGTTGACCAGGAACATGATCACGGACGCGAGGGCGCCGGCGACCGACGAGATGAGGATGTCGCGGTTGTAGACGTGGCTGAGCTCGTGGCCGATGACCCCGCGCAGCTCTCGCTCGTCGAGTATGCGCAGGATCCCCTCGGTGCAGCAGACGGCGGCGTTGCGCGGGTTGCGGCCGGTGGCGAAGGCGTTGGGGGCCTCGGTCGGGGAGATGTAGAGCCGGGGCATGGGCTGGCGCGCGGACGTGGAGAGCTCGCGCACCATGCGGTAGAGCTCGGGTGCCTCGAACTCGCTGACGGGGCGGGCCCGCATCGCGCGTAGAGCCAGCTTGTCGCTGTTCCAGTACGCGTACGCATTGGTGCCGACGGCCACGAGCACGGCAATGATCAGGCCGCCCCGGCCGAAGAGGCTTCCGATGACGATGATGAGGGCCGACAGACCGCCGAGGAGTACGGCGGTCTTCAGCCCGTTGTGCCGGCGGTGCACGGTGCGCCCTCCAAGTGGTGCGGCAGGGGAACCCGTCCAGGATTTGTGGATCGGAGGGCCTACGGTCCAGTGGACCCTTCCTTCCTGGTCAACGCCAGGTGAGGGCGGCAGGTTCCCCGGGCGCGCCTCCCCGCCGCCCCCGAGGGACCGGGGGGCGGGGCCGTGCCGGGCACGATGAGGACTGGGCCGTACGGGTTACGGGCGCGGCTCTGCCGGGCCTCTCGCACGGGTCCGACGGGACTCCGGGGCGCTCACCCGCGGCTCTAGAGCGGGAAGAGGCTGCCCGTGGCGAAGCGCAGGACGAGCTGCGGGGCGCCCGAGAGGAGCAGGGCGGTGGCGGCGGTGAGCACGATGGCCGCCGTGACCGGCCAGGGGGTCCTCGTACGGGGCTGGGCGCCCTCCTGGGTGCCCTCCTGCGCCGGGTCCACGTCGGGGGCGCGGAAGAGCAGGGTGGTCCAGCGCAGGTAGTAGTAGAGCGCGACGACGACGTTGACGGCCATGACCACGGCGAGCCAGCCCAGCCCCGCGTCGACCGCCGAGCGGAAGACGGTGACCTTCGCGAAGAGCCCGATGATGCCCGGCGGCAGACCGGCCAGGCAGAGCAGGAAGAAGGCCAGTGCGAGGGCGGCGAGCGGGCTCTCCGCGTACAGGCCCCGGTAGTCGCAGAGCCGGTGCAGCGGCTTCGTGCGGGCCACCAGGGCGGCCACGGCGAAGGCGCCGAGGTTCACGGCGGCGTACATGAGGGCGTAGGCGACGGTGGAGCCGATCTGGTCGCGGCCGGCGTAGGCGGCGGCCGCGATCGGGACCAGCAGATAGCCGGCCTGGCCCACCGAGGACCAGGCGAGCAGCCGTACGGCGCCGCCCGGCCGGTCGGCGGACTGACGCAGGGCGGCCGCGTTGCCGAGGGTCATGGTGAGCGCGGCGAGGACGGCGAGGGCCGGGCCCCAGACGTCGGAGTACGTGGGGAACGCGATCACCGTGACGAGGATGAGGCCGGTGAAGCCGACGGCCTTGCCGATGACCGACAGGTATCCGGCGACGGGCAGCGGGGCGCCGACGTAGGTGTCCGGGACCCAGAAGTGGAAGGGGACGGCGGCGGTCTTGAAGGCGAAGCCGACCAGGGTGAGCGCGACGCCGGCCATGGCGAGGGTGTCGAGCCGGCCCGGTACGTGTCCGAGCCGTTCGGCGACCTGGGTGAGGTGCAGGGAGCCGGTGGCGGCGTAGACGAAGCTGACGCCCATCAGGGACACGGCGGTGGCGGTGACGGAGGACAGGAAGAACTTGAGGGCGGCCTCGGAGGAGAGCCGGTCGCCGCGGCGCATGCCGACGAGGGCGAAGGCGGGCAGCGAGGCGACTTCGAGGGCGACGATCAGGGTGGCGAGGTCGCGGGAGGCGGGCAGCAGGGCCGCGCCGGCGGCGGAGGAGAGCAGCAGGAACCAGTACTCGCCGGCCGGCATGCGTGCCTCGCGGACGGTGGTGACCGACAGCAGGGCGGTGACCAGGGCGCCGCCCAGGACGAGGAACTGGACGACGAGTGCGAAGTGGTCGGCGGCGTAGCTGCACGCGGCGGGGTCCGCCGTGCCGGGGCCGGTGAGGCAGAAGGTGCTGCGGTCGCCGGCGCGCAGCGGCAGCAGGGTGGCGGTCGCGGCGGCCAGTCCGGCCACGGAGATCCAGCCGAGCAGCGGCTTGCGGTGTTCCGGTACGAAGAGGTCGGCGACCAGGACGAGGAGGCCGACGGCGGCGGTGATGACGACCGGTGCGATGGCGAGCCAGTCGACGGACTGGACCAGGCTGGGGGCGTCGGCGGCGGCGGTGACGAGGGGCTGAAGGACCGTCATGAGTTTCCTCCCGCGAGGAGCTTCTGGACGGCCGGGTCGGTGAGGCCGAGGAGGACCGCGGGCCACAGGCCCGCGAGGACGGTGAGGGCGACGAGCGGGGTCCAGGCGGCGTACTCGTACCGCTGGATGTCCGCGAGGACCACCGGGGCGGTGCCGCTTTCGCGCGCTGCCTTCGGGTCGCCCATGCACACCCGCCGTACGACGATCAGAAGATAGGCCGCGGTGAGCAGGGTGCCGAACGCGCCGACGGACATGTACGTGAGGAACGCGGGCCGCGACAGGCCCTCGGCGGGGTCGAACGCGCCGAAGAGGGCCAGCATCTCGCCCCAGAACCCGGCCAGCCCGGGCAGGCCGAGGGAGGCGACGGCGGCGAAGGCGAGGAACGCGCCGAAGCGGGGGGCGCGGCCGTAGAGGGCCGCTCCGGTGACTCCGGCGAGGGTGTCGAGATCGGCCGTGCCGTAGCGGTCCTTGAGCGCGCCGACGAGGAAGAAGAGGAGGCCGGTGATGAGACCGTGCGCGATGTTCGCGAACAGCGCGCCGTTGACGCCGGTGGGGGTCATGGACGCGATGCCGAGGAGGACGAAGCCCATGTGGCCGACCGAGGAGTACGCGATGAGGCGCTTGAGGTCGCCCTTGTTGCCCTTGCGGGCGAGCGCGAGGCAGGCCAGGGACCCGTAGACGATGCCGACGGCGGCGAAGGCGCCCAGGTACGGGGCGAAGGTGGCCATGCCGTCGGGGGTGGCCGGCAGCAGGATCCGGACGAACCCGTAGGTGCCCATCTTCAGCATGACGCCCGCGAGGAGGACGGAGCCGACGGTGGGGGCGGCGGTGTGGGCGTCCGGCAGCCAGCTGTGCAGCGGCCACATCGGGGTCTTCACTGCGAGCCCGATGCCAATGGCGAGAACGGCCAGGACCTGGGTGGTGTGGGACAGTTCGCGGCCGTTGTCAGAGGCGAGTGCCACCATGTCGAAGGTGCCGCTGTTCAGCCCGATCAGCAGCAGACCGAGCAGCATGACCACGGAGCCCAGGAGGGTGTAGAGGATGAACTTCCAGGCGGCGGCCTGCCGCCGAGCACCGCCCCAGCGGGCGATGAGGAAGTACATCGGGATGAGGACCATCTCGAAGGCGAGGAAGAACAGCAGCAGGTCGAGGACGGCGAAGGTGGCGAGGGTGCCTGACTCCAGGACCAGGAGCAGGGCGACGAACGCCTTCGCGGAGGGGCCCGCGGGGAGCTTGAAGTAGCTGTAAAGCGCGCAGAGGAAGAACAGCAGCGCGGTCATCAGGAGCAGGGGGAGCGAGATGCCGTCGATGCCGAGGTGGATCCGGACGTTCAGGGCCTGGATCCAGCTGATGTCCGTCGTCGCCTGGAAGCGGGACGGCGCGTCGTGGTCGAAGCCCACGGTGAGGGCGATCGCCGCGGCGAGGATGACACCGGTCACGGTCACGCCGTGGCGCAGCACGGCCTGTTCGGGGCTCTTGCCCTTCAGCCCGGGCGGGGCCGGAAGGAGCGCGGCGACCGCGCCGAGCAGGGGTGCGGCCACGACGAACGCCAGAAGGAACTGCATCACGGACGGGCTGATATCAATCACGGCTGACTCACGGCTCACGATCCGGCGTTGACGTTGGCGAGGACGGCGGTGGCGATCGCAAGGACCACGGCGCCGGCGAGCAGGGCGCTCAGGTAGCTCTGCACGTTGCCGGTCTGGGCGCGGCGTACGAGGCCGCCGAGCAGCCGGGGGCCGAGGCCCGCGCCACGGACGTACGAGTCCACCACCTCGCGGTCGAGGAAGCGTACGAGGGCTGCGGCGGCCCGGACGGGGCGGACGAACAGGCGGTCGTAGACGGCGTCGAGGTGGAAGCCGACGGCGGCGTGCCGGTACAGCGGGCCGAGCAGCGCGCGGCCGGGGTCGGCGGCGGGGACCGGGGAGAGCACGAGGTCGGCGGGCCGGCCGTGGGTGACCTCGCCGACTTCGGGGGTCTCGGCGGCGGACTCGGCGGCGGCGACGGCCACGGACACGTCGGCGGAGGCCGGGCCCGGGTCGGGCACTGTGGCGGCGCCGGCTCCGGCCGGGGATGCCGGGGCGAGGGCGGCCTTGGCCTCGGCGCGCTGCCAGAGGGCGTAGGTGAGGACCGCGCCGACGGCGGCGGCGCCCGTGCCGAGGACCGAGGTCGTCAGCGACGGGGTGAGCTCCCGGCCGTCGAAGAAGTCGGAGAGGTAGATGCCCAGCAGGCCGAAGCCCACGGACGGGACGGCCAGCAGCCACAGCACGCCGGTCATGGCGACGGGCTCCTTGCCGTGGTCGGGGGCGGCAGCGCCCCGGCCGCGGAAGGCCATCAGCCACAGCCGGGTGGCGTAGGCGGCGGTGAGCAGGGCGGTCAGCACGCCGGCGACGAGGACCACCCAGCCGGCCGCGCTCGGGGCGAGCTCCGAGTGGCCGCCGGCGGTGTGCTCGGCGGCGACGAGGACGGCTTCCTTGGAGAAGAAGCCGGCGAACGGCGGGAAGGCGGCGAGCGCGAGCAGGGCGATCGTCATCGTCCAGAAGGCGTCGGGGATGCGCTTGGACAGCCCGCCCATACGGGACATGGCGGCCAGGGAGTTCGTCCCCGCGGCATGGATGATCACGCCGGCGCCGAGGAACAGGAGCGCCTTGAAGGCGCCGTGGGACAGGAGGTGGAAGACGGCGGCCGCGCGGTCGCCGACGGCCAGGGCCCCGGTCATGTAGCCGAGCTGGCCGATCGTGGAGTAGGCGAGCACCCGCTTGATGTCGTCCTGGGCCAGGGCGGCCAGGGCGGAGCCGATCATCGTGACGGCCGCCATGACGGCCATGACCACCAGCGCGGCCCGGGAAGCCGCGAAGACGGGGAGGAGGCGGGCGACGAAGTAGACGCCGGCGGCGACCATCGTCGCGGCGTGGATCAGTGCGGAGACCGGAGTGGGGCCCGCCATGGCGTCCGGAAGCCAGGTGTGCAGCGGGAACTGCGCGGACTTGCCCGCGACTCCGGCCAGCAGGAGCAGCGCGATGAGCGTCGGGTGGTCGAGCCCGCCCGCGGAGACGGTGCCCAGGATCTTCGTGATCCGGAAGGAGCCGGCGTCGGTGGCGAGCGCGAACAGGCCGATGAGGAAGGGGACGTCGCCGAGCTTGGTGACGAGGAAGGCCTTCAGGGAGGCGGAGCGGGCGGCCTCGGTCTCCCAGTAGTGGCCGACCAGGAAGTACGAGCAGATGCCCATGATCTCCCAGCCGACCAGCAGCACCATCAGGTCGCCGGAGTAGACGACGAGCAGCATGGCGGAGGTGAACAGGGAGACCAGGGCGGCGTAGGACGGGTAGCGCGGGTCCTCGCGCAGGTAAGCCGTCGAGTAGATCTGCACACAGGTGGCGACGACGCCGACGAGGACGGCCACCATGACGGCGAAGCCGTCCAGGTGGAGCGAGAGTTCGATGGGTACCGAGCCGGTCGGGGTGAGCTCGGTCGCCGTGTCGATCGCCTTGCCGCCCGCCTGGCGGAAGGCGACCAGGACCGCGAGGACGGCGGCGGCCAGCGTCGGCAGGATGGCGAGCGGCTTGACGAAGCCGGGGGCGGTGCGGCCGAGGAGCAGTCCCGCCAGCGCGCCCAGGAAGGGCAGGAGGGGGACCAGTACGGCGAGGGTCGGGGTGCTCACGCGGCGGCTCCGGTCGCAGGGTTCGCGCTGTCCGGCTCGTGGCCCTCGGCGGTGTCGCGCAGTCGGTCGACGTCCGCGGTGCCCCGGTTTCGGTACACCATCAGCACGATCGCGAGGCCGATGCCGATCTCGGCTGCGGCGATGGCGATGGTGAAGAGGGTGAGGGCCTGGCCGGCGTGCAGGCTGTCGCGCAGCCAGACGTCGAAGGCCACCAGGTTGAGGTTGACGGCGTTGAGCATCAGCTCGACGGACATCAGGACCAGGATGGCGTTGCGGCGGGCGAGCACTCCGTACAGGCCCGTGCAGAAGAGGAGGGCCGCCAGCACGGCGGGGTAGGCGAGGTGCATCAGCGCTGCCCCTTCTTGTCGGCGGCGGGCGCGTCGGCCGCCGGGGCGGCGGTGGCCTTCGCGGCGTGGGGGGCGTCGGGGGTGTCCTTGCGGGACAGCACGATGGCACCGATCAGGGCCGCGAGGAGGAGGACGGAGAGCGCCTCGAACGGCAGCACCCAGTGCCGGAAGAGGATCTCTCCGGAGACCTTGGTGGAGCCCTGGGCGGGGCCGTCGAGGTCGATCCAGGTGGTGCGGAAGGCGTCGACGACCACCCAGACGAGCGCGGCGGCGGCGACGAGGGCGACGCCGAGCGCGACCGGGTGGTTGCCCGAGTCGGCGTCCGGTGAGCGGCCGATCGGGGCCTTGGTGAGCATCAGCCCGAAGAGGAGGAGGACGACCACGGAGCCGAGGTAGATCAGCACCTGGACCCAGGCGATGAACTCGGCGGTCAGCAGCAGGTACTCGACGGCGACGCCGCCGAGCGCGACGACCAGCCACAGGGCGGCGTGCACGAGCTGCTTCGTGGTGACGGTGACGGCGGCCGCGCCGAGAGTGGCGAGGCCGACGAGGACGAAGGCGATCTCGACGCCGGTCGGGGAGAGGAAGCCGTTGCCTTGGGCGGCTGCGGTGATCACGCGTCTCCTTCCGGGGCCGGGGCCTGGGTGGCGGTGGTCGCCTCGGCTGCGGCGGCGGCTGCGGCGGCTTCGGCCTTCTCCACGGCCTTGCGGGCGGCCGCGACTTCCTTGGGCTCCTCGGCGCCGGGGTCCAGGGCGGGCGGGGCCGGGACGGTCCACATCCACTCGCGCAGCTTGTCGCGCTCGTGGGTCAGTTCGTGGATGTCGGTCTCGGCGTACTCGAACTCCGGCGACCAGAACAGCGCGTCGAAGGGGCACACCTCGATGCAGATGCCGCAGTACATGCAGAGGGAGAAGTCGATGGCGAAGCGGTCGAGGACGTTGCGGCTGCGCTCCCGGCCACCGGGGGCGGTGGCCGGGACCGTCTCCTTGTGGGAGTCGATGTAGATGCACCAGTCGGGGCACTCGCGTGCGCACAGCATGCAGACCGTGCAGTTCTCCTCGAACAGGCCGATGACCCCGCGCGAGCGCGGCGGGAGCTGCGGCTGCACCTCGGGGTACTGGGCGGTGTGCGAGCGCTTCGTCATCGTGCGCAGCGTGACGGCCAGGCCCTTGGCGAGGCCTGAGCCGGGGATGGGGGGCATTTACTGGATCGCCACCTTCACGATGCCGGTGAGCGCGATCTGGGCGAGCGCGAGCGGGATGAGTACGGTCCAGGCGAGCTTCTGCAGCTGGTCCTCGCGGAGGCGGGGGTAGCTCACACGGAGCCAGATGACCACGAAGGAGAGCGCGGCGATCTTGAGCAGGGTCCAGACCCAGCCGAAGTCCTCGCCGCCGAAGGGGCCGTGCCAGCCGCCGAGGAACAAGACGGTGGTGAGGGCGCACAGGACGACGATTCCGGCGTACTCGGCGAGCAGGAACAGTGCGAAGCGCAGGCCGGTGTACTCGGTGTACGCGCCGAAGATGATCTCGGAGTCGGCGACGGGCATGTCGAAGGGGGGCCGCTGGAGTTCGGCGAGGCCGGCGGTGAAGAAGACGAGCCCGCCGACGATCTGCCAGGGCAGCCACCACCACTCGAAGGCGCCGACGATGCCGGGGAGCGACACCGTTCCGGCGGCCATGGCGACCGAGGCCGCCGTGAGCAGCATGGGGAGCTCGTAGGCGAGCAGCTGGGCCGCGGTACGGAGGCCTCCGAGGAGGGAGAACTTGTTCGCGGAGGCCCAGCCGGCCATGAGCGAGCCGAGCACTCCGACGCCCATGACGGCCAGCGCGAAGAACAGGCCGGCGTCGATGACCTGGCCGACGGCGCCCTCGCCGGGGCCGATGGGGATGACGAGGAGGACCAGGAGGTACGGGAGGAGCGCGACGGCGGGGGCGATCTGGAAGACGCGGCGGTCGGCGTTGGCCGGGACGATGTCTTCCTTCTGTACGAACTTGACTCCGTCGGCGACGAGCTGGGCCCAGCCGTGGAAGCCGCCGGCGTACATGGGGCCGAGGCGGCCCTGCATGTGGGCCATCACCTTGTGCTCGGTCTGCCCGACGACGAGCGGGAGCACGAGGAAGACGGCGAAGACGACGATCAGCCGCAGGGCGACGTCGAGGACGTCGTTCACGCGGCGCCTCCGGTGGGGTCGTTGGGGGCGGGGTCCGGCTCGGACGCGGGGTCCGGCTCGGACCCGGACTCGGACTCGGACGCGGGCTTCCGCTCGGACGGGGGCTCCGGCGCGGGCTTCGCCGCCGACCCCCGCTCGGATGCGGGCTCCCGCTCGGACGGGGACTCCGACTCCGGCTCGGATACGGGCTTCCGCTCGGCTGCGGGCGCGGGCGCCCCCTCCGGCTCGGCGGAGTCCGCCGGCTGGGCCGGGGGTGTGTCGAAGGCGGGCTTCGGGTTGTGCCAGGGGGCGTCCGTGCTGCCGCGCACCGGCCGCGCGGGGGCCTGTGGCTCCGCCGCGGGCTCGCCCTCGGCTTCGGCCGGAGCCGAGGCCTGGCTCGCGGAGCCGTCCGCGACGGAGCGGGTACGGCGCGGCGTGCGAGCGGTGGCTCCGCCCGTGCCCGGCTCCGTATCCGGGGTTCCGGCTGCCTCGCCCAGGGCCTCCGCCCGGCTCGCGGAGCCTTCGGAGGCGGAGCGGGAGCGGCGTACCGGGCTGCCCGGGGCAGCTTCCGGCGACGCCGTAGTCGCCGGGGCCGCTGGAGTCGCCGGAGTCGCCGGGGCTTTCGCCTCAGTGGCGCTGGCTTCCGCCGTCGGCGGGGTCTTCGAGGTTTCCGCCTGAGCGGGGGTGGCTCGCGCCGGGGTCGGGGTCGTCGGGGCGTCCACCGGGGGCGGGGTCGCCTCTGTGGACGAGGCCTCCGCCTGGCTCGCGGAGCCCTCCGTGACCGAGCGGGAGCGGCGTACCGGACGGCCCGGGACGGCTTCCGCCGCCGTCGGGGGCTCCGAGGACGAGGCGTCCGCCTGGCTCGCTGAGCCCTCCGTCACCGAGCGGGAGCGGCGTACCGGACGGCCCGGGACGGCTTCCGCCGTCGTCGGGGGCTCCGAGGCAGCGTCGGTCGGGGTCGCCAGGGGCTCGGGCTCGGCGGTGGTGGTATCGGCCGTCGCCGGGCGGGGGCGGCGGGTCGGGACGCCCTCGCGCGGCGCGCGCGCCGGGCGTTCGCCGGGGGCGCCGGCCGCCGCACGCGGGGTGCGGGCGGGGCGGGCGGGGGCCGGGGGGAGCTGGCCCTTCATCGGGCCCCAGTCGTTGGGGTCCGGGACGCCCGGCGGGAGCATCTGGCGGCGCTTCGGGGCGTCCGGGTCGTGCCCCTCGCCCGGTTCCTTCGCGCCCGGCCAGGCCTTGGCGACGCGCGCCGCGAGGACGAAGTCCTTGCGCAGCGGGTGGCCCTCGAAGTTCTCGGGGAGGAGCAGCGGGACCAGGTTCGGGTGGCCCGTGAAGACGATGCCGAACATCTCGAAGGTCTCGCGCTCGTGCCATTCCGTGCCGGCGTAGACCGGGACGGCCGAGGGCAGGGAGGGCGCCGAGTGCGGGACGGTGGTCCGCAGCAGGAGGCGGCGTACGCGGTGGTTCTCGAGGGAGACGACGTGTGCGCAGACGCGGAAGCCGGTGCCCGGCTCGTCCACCGCGCTCAGCCAGTCGAAGTAGGTGCAGCCCAGCTTGTCGCGGGCGATCTCCAGCGCGGGGATCCAGCTCGCGGTGGGGACGTCGACCGTGAGGACGGAGTACGCGAAGGAGCCCACGGCTTCCTCACCGAAGACCGTTCCCGCCGCGTCGGGGAGGGAGTCGTAGAGGTTCACGCGTCCGTCCCGGGGGCGGGGGGAGGAGTGACCAGGCCGCTGGTGAGCTGCGCGGGGGACGGCGGGGCCGTGTTCGCGTAGCGCTCCGCGAGCGATTCGCGGGCGATCTTCTCCTGGAGCTTGAGGATGCCCTGGAGCAGCGCCTCGGGGCGGGGCGGGCAGCCCGGGACGTAGACGTCGACCGGGATGATCTGGTCGACGCCCTTCGTCACCGAGTACGAGTCCCAGTACGGGCCGCCGCAGTTGGAGCACGCGCCGAAGGAGATGACGTACTTCGGCTCGGGCATCTGCTCGTACAGCCGCTTGACGGCCGGGGCCATCTTGTCGGTCACCGTGCCCGAGACGATCATGAGGTCCGCCTGGCGCGGGCCGGGTGCGAAGGGGATGACTCCGAGCCGGATGAAGTCGTGCCGGGCCATCGACGCCGCGATGAACTCGATCGCGCAGCAGGCGAGGCCGAAGTTGAAGACCCACAGGCTGTAGCGGCGGCCCCAGTTGAGGATCACCTTCATGGGCTCGGGCGCGAGGCGGGAGAGGACACCCAGCCTCTTGGGCTCCGGGAGCAGCTGCGGCTCCGACGGCACGGCCGGAGTCCCAGCCGGGGTCACAGCCATTCGAGGACGCCCTTCTTGTACGCATAGAGCAGGCCGACGGCCAGGAAGCCGAGGAAGATGAACATCTCCACCAGCGTCGTGGCGCCGTAACCGGCGGCGGCGAACACCGTCGCCCACGGGAACAGGAAGATCGAGTCGACGGCGAAGATGACGTAGAGGAAGGCGTAGACGTAGTAGCGGACCTGGGTGTGCGCCCAGCCCTCGCCCACCGGGTCCACGCCGCACTCGTAGGTCAGCAGCTTTTCGCGGGTCGGGACGACGGGGCGCAGCAGCCGGCCGGCGCCGAACGCCACCGCCACGAAGAGCACACCGAGCGCGGCCAGGAGGCCGACGACCGAATACGTCCGGAAGTAGTCCGCGGCGAGCACGGTTACGGTCGATACCGTCGGTTCGGGCACGTCCGTTCCTCGTTCCTCGGCGACTGTCGACGATCAGGTTGATCTGGTACGGACGGGAGTCTAGGGCCTGGCCACGACGGGGTGGGGTTATCCCCCGTTTACCTCGGCCCGGCTACCCCATGGCACGGGGGTCCCGCGGTTGACAGGGTGGGCGCATGACCGCGAGCAAGCACACCCCCGACGACGGCGCTCCCCCTCCCGTACGCGCTCCCTTCGATGCCGTGACGTGGAAGGAAATCGCCTATCTGTTGAGCAATTTCCCCGCCGCCCTCATCGGGTTCGTCTTCACCGTCGTGATGGTGTCGACCGCGGGCGGCCTGTCGGTGACCGCGGTCGGGCTTCCGCTGCTCGCATGTGGCCTGTTCGTATCTCGCCAGTTGGGACGGCTGGAACGGGCGCGGGCACGCGACCTCTTGGGCGTACGGGTCGACGAGCCGACGCCGATGCCCGGGCCGGGGCGGTCCGGCGGGTTCTTCCCCTGGCTGTGGGCGAGCCTCAAGGACCCGGTGGCGTGGCGGACCGTGCTGTTCGAACTGATCCGGCTGCCCTGGGCGGTGCTCACCTTCACCGTGGCGCTGACCGGGCTGTTCGTCCTGTGGCCGGTCCTGCCGTGGGTGGTTCGCGGGCTCGCGAACGTGGACCGGGCGATGGTACGGGGCCTGCTGTCGCCCTCGGACGAACTGGAGCGGCGCATCGCGGAGCTCGAGTCCGACCGGGGCGTCGTGGTCGACACGGCGGCGGCGGACCTGCGGCGCATCGAACGGGACCTGCACGACGGGGCGCAGGCCCGGCTGGTGGCGCTGGCGATGGGGCTGGGCCTGGCGAAGGAGAAGCTGCTGGAGGACCCCGAGGGGGCGGCGGCGATGGTGGACGAGGCGCACGGTGAGGTGAAGATCGCCCTCCAGGAACTCCGGGACCTGGCGCGCGGGATCCACCCGGCGGTCCTGACGGACCGGGGGCTGGACGCGGCGCTGTCCTCGGTGGCCTCGCGGTGCCTGGTGCCCGTGAAGGTGGCGGTGGACCTGCCCGCGCGGCCGGCGGAGGCGATCGAGGGGATCGCGTACTTCGTGGTCTCGGAGCTGCTGCAGAACGTGAGCAAGCACGCCGGTCCGCAGGCGCGGGGCGCCGAGGTCGAGGTGTGGCGGACGGGCGGGACCACCGACGGGCGGCTGCTGATCCGGGTGTCGGACGACGGGCGCGGGGGCGCGTCCGCGGGGGCCGGGTCGGGGCTGGCGGGGCTGGGCGAGCGGCTCGGCGCGGTGGACGGGGTGCTGGTGGTGGAGTCCCCGGAGGGTGCGGGGACCGTCGTGACGGCGGAGCTGCCCTGGCGGGAGCGGGGGGTCGGGCGCTAGCTCGTCTGTAGTCGTCATTGGCGCCGGGCCCGGCTACGGGGCCCGGCGCCTGCGTGTTGTGGGGCGTGCCCGGCTCCGTCTGCCGCGGTGGGCCGTCCCCGGTGGTCTCGGTGCCCGCTCGTGGGTGAGTGCGGCGCCGCTGCCGGGGACCAGCCCCCGGACCCCCGCGCCTCAATCTCCCCCGGCTACCGCGGGGAGGGGCCCCCGGGCCGGGCTGAAATTGCCCTGCGGGCAACCCAGGCCAAGCCCCTGGGGGGTTAACCCCCCAGGGGAGAGACCGACGCACCGGATGGTTGTGAGGGGGTGCTCGGCGGGAGGGTTGGGGGACACAGTGGATGAAGGGCGGGTCGGCGACATGGACAGCGGCGCACAGAGCGGCAGCGGTATCGGCAGGGTCCTGCGGGCTCCCGTCGAGGGGCGGACGTGGCGGGAGTTCGGGTACCTGATGCTCGGGCTGCCGCTCAGCACTCTGTACTTCTCCCTCGCCATCACCGGCGTGAGCCTCGGCGCGGGACTGCTCGTCACCTTCCTCGGAGTCCCGGTGCTGGCGGGGGTGCTGGCCATGTGCCGCGGATTCGGGCGCGTGGAGCGGGCCCGGATGCGCGGAATGCTCGGCCACGCCATCGCCGAGCCCGCGCCGATCCGGGCGGAGAAGGGCGGGGCCATCGCCCGCATGGGGGCGCTGCTCAAGAGCGGGAGCGCCTGGCGGCACGTGCTGTACTCCGTGATCCACTTCCCGTGGGCGGTGTTCGCCTTCTGCGTGGCCCTGGTGTTCTGGGCCTACGGGTGGGCCATGCTGCTCTACCCGCTCTGGTTCTGGGTCTTCCCGGCGTTCACCGATCAGCCGGGGCTGCAGCTCTTCCAGAACGACGACTACTCCTTCTACCTCGACTCCCCCGTGAGGATCGCGGCGACCTTCGTGACGGGGCTGGCCCTCACGCTGGCCACCCCCTGGGTGATCCGCGCCCTGACCACGGTGGACCGGGTGCTCGTCTCCGGGCTGCTCGGGCCGTCGCGGCTCGCGCACCGGGTCAGTGAGCTGGAGTCCGACCGGGGTGTCATGGTCGACACCGCCGCGGCCGATCTGCGGCGCATCGAGCGCGATCTGCACGACGGGGCGCAGGCCCGGCTGGTGGCGCTGGCCATGGATCTGGGGCTGGCGAAGGAGAAGCTGACGCAGGACCCGCAGGCCGCCGCCCGCATGGTGGACGAGGCCCACGGTGAGGTGAAGACCGCCCTCCAGGAGCTGCGGGACCTGGCGCGGGGGATCCACCCGGCGATCCTGACCGACCGGGGGCTGGACGCGGCCCTGTCCTCGGTGGCCTCGCGGTGTGCGGTACCGGTACGGGTGTCCGTGGAGCTGCCCGCGCGGCCGGCGGCGGCGATCGAGGGGATCGCGTACTTCGTGGTCTCGGAGCTGCTGCAGAACGTGAGCAAGCACGCGGGGGCCCGTACGGCCGGGGCCGACGTGTGGAAGTCCGGCGACCGGCTGCTGATCCAGGTCACCGACGACGGCGTGGGCGGAGCCGGCGCCCTGGCCGGGTCGGGACTGGCGGGGCTGACCGAACGCCTCGACGCCGTGGACGGGGTGCTCGTCGTGGACTCGCCCGCCGGTGGCGGCACGAGCGTCACCGCCGAACTCCCCTGGCGCCCGGCCGGGGCCTGAGCCCCACCGGCCCCGACCCCGCCACCCCTCTCACCCGACCCCGGCCCCACTCCCCCTCTCACCCGACCCCGACCCGACCCCGACCCGTCCCCGACGACCGCACGGATGCCCCCGAGTGGGTGTCCGTGCCGTCGCATGCCGTGCACCCCGGCCGCTCCGTCGAACCCGGGGGGCGCAGCAGGCACCCCCCGGGGGTGTCGTTCGCCCCGTCGGGGTGGGGGCCAAATCCCTGACTTCGGCTGGTGGGGGGCGTGGGAGGGGCCGCCCGGGCCGAAAACAGCCGGTCCGGGGATACGCGTCGCTCGCACTCCGCCTATATCCGGCCTCAAGACTGGGATGCTTGGCTCAGTCAGGGAACACGGGGCATGAGCGGACGCGGGAGCAGCGGAGTCGTGGAAGACAGGGTGCGGGTGGTCATCGCCGAGGATTCAGTGCTGCTGCGTGAGGGCCTGACCCGGTTGCTGACCGACCGGGGGCATGACGTCGTCGCGGGCGTAGGGGACGCGGAAGCCCTGATCAAGACGGTGGCGGAGCTGGCGGCGGAGAACGCGCTGCCGGACGTGGTGGTGGCCGATGTGCGGATGCCGCCGACGCATACCGACGAGGGCGTACGGGCCGCGGTGCGGCTGAGGCGCGAGCACCCCGGCATAGGCGTGCTCGTGCTGTCCCAGTACGTGGAGGAGCAGTACGCCACCGAGCTGCTGGCCGGCTCCAGTACCGGAGTGGGGTACCTGCTCAAGGACCGGGTGGCCGACGTGCGGGAGTTCCTCGACGCCGTCGTCCGGGTGGCCCGGGGCGGTACCGCGCTGGACCCGGAGGTCGTGGCGCAGCTGCTCGGCCGCAGCCGCAAGCAGGACGTGCTGGCGGGGCTGACCCCGCGCGAGCGCGAGGTGCTCGGGCTGATGGCCGAGGGGCGCACCAATTCCGCCGTGGCCAAGCAACTGGTGGTGAGCGACGGCGCGGTGGAGAAGCACGTCAGCAACATCTTCATGAAGCTGGGCCTGTCGCCCAGTGACGGGGATCACCGGCGAGTGCTGGCCGTTCTCACTTACCTAAGATCTTGATCAACTGACACTCTGTCAGGTAAGGCCGGATTCGGACAGACCGCCGAAGGGGCGGTCCAGAAAATGAGCACCCCGAGTAGGAATCCCTGCGGACGTAGGGTTGACCTCGGGCAGTGCTCACGCCTCGAAGGAGGTCCAGTTCAGTGACCAGCCAGGTCAGTAGCCCAGCCGAACAGTCCGACGGGGCCGAAGGCGCGGTCGTCGGCGAACAGCGGACGTCGCCGGGCCCGAACGACGACACCCCGAACGACGACACCCCGAGCCACGGCGGTCACGGCGCGGACGCCGGTGAAGCGCGCGCCAAGGAAGTACGCCGACTCGATCGGGTGATCATCCGCTTCGCGGGTGACTCCGGTGACGGCATGCAGCTCACCGGTGACCGTTTCACCTCGGAGACCGCCTCCTTCGGCAACGACCTCTCGACCCTGCCGAACTTCCCCGCCGAGATCAGGGCGCCCGCAGGCACCCTCCCCGGCGTTTCCTCCTTCCAGCTGCATTTCGCCGACCACGACATCCTGACGCCGGGCGACGCCCCGAACGTCCTGGTGGCGATGAACCCGGCGGCGCTGAAGGCCAACATCGGGGACGTGCCGCGCGGCGCGGAGATCATCGTCAACACCGACGAGTTCACCAAGCGCCCGATGGCGAAGGTCGGCTACGAGACCTCCCCGCTGGAGGACGGCTCGCTGGACGCCTACAGCGTCCATCCGGTGCCGCTGACCACCCTCACCGTCGAGTCGCTGAAGGAGTTCGGGCTCTCCCGCAAGGAGGCCGAGCGCAGCAAGAACATGTTCGCGCTCGGGCTGCTGTCCTGGATGTACCACCGGCCGACCGAGGGCACCGAGACCTTCCTGCGGCAGAAGTTCGCGAAGAAGCCCCAGATCGCCGAAGCGAACGTCGCCGCCTTCCGGGCCGGCTGGAACTTCGGCGAGACCACCGAGGACTTCGCCGTCTCCTACGAGGTGGCCCCGGCCACCCGCGCCTTCCCGGCCGGCACCTACCGCAACATCTCCGGGAACCTCGCCCTGTCCTACGGGCTGATCGCGGCGGGGCAGCAGGCCGATCTGCCGGTCTACCTGGGCTCGTACCCGATCACCCCGGCCTCGGACATCCTGCACGAGCTGAGCAAGCACAAGAACTTCGGCGTACGCACCTTCCAGGCCGAGGACGAGATCGCCGGCATCGGCGCGGCCCTGGGCGCGGCCTTCGGCGGCGCGCTCGGCGTGACCACCACCTCCGGCCCGGGCGTGGCCCTGAAGTCCGAGACGATCGGCCTGGCGGTCTCCCTGGAGCTGCCGCTGCTGATCGTGGACATCCAGCGCGGCGGCCCGTCCACGGGCCTGCCGACCAAGACGGAGCAGGCCGACCTGCTCCAGGCGATGTACGGGCGCAACGGCGAGGCCCCGGTGCCGATCGTGGCCCCGCGCACCCCGGCGGACTGCTTCGACGCGGCGCTGGACGCGGCCCGGATCGCGCTGACCTACCGGACTCCGGTGTTCCTGCTCTCCGACGGCTACCTCGCCAACGGCTCCGAGCCCTGGCGGATCCCGGACGTGGCGGACCTGCCGGACCTGAAGGTGCAGTTCGCCTCCGGCCCCAACCACGAGCTCGCGGACGGCACCGAGGTCTTCTGGCCGTACAAGCGCGATCCGCAGACCCTGGCCCGCCCGTGGGCGGTCCCGGGCACGCCGGGCCTGGAGCACCGGATCGGCGGCATCGAGAAGCAGGACGGCACGGGCAACATCTCGTACGACCCGGCGAACCACGAGTTCATGGTCCGCACCCGCCAAGCCAAGATCGACGGCATCCTGGTCCCGGACGTGGAGGTCGACGACCCGGACGGCGCGCGGACCCTGGTGATCGGCTGGGGTTCGACGTACGGGCCGATCACCGCCGCCGTACGCCGGCTGCGGGTCGCCGGGCTCCCCATCGCGCAGGCCCACCTGCGCCACCTCAACCCCTTCCCCAGGAATCTGGGCGAGGTCCTTGAGCGTTACGACAAGGTAGTGGTGCCGGAGATGAACCTCGGGCAGCTCGCGACCCTCCTGAGGGCGAAGTACCTGGTCGACGCGGCGTCGTACAACCAGGTGAACGGCATGCCGTTCAAGGCCGAGCAGCTCGCCAACCATCTCAAGGAGGCCATCAATGACTGAGGTGACCGACAGCGACAGCCGGACCCTGCTCTCCCTGGTGCCCAAGGCGGCCGCCAAGCAGTCGATGAAGGACTTCAAGTCGGACCAGGAGGTCCGCTGGTGCCCCGGCTGCGGTGACTACGCGGTGCTCGCGGCCGTCCAGGGCTTCATGCCCGAGCTGGGGCTGGCGAAGGAGAACATCGTCTTCGTCTCGGGCATCGGCTGCTCCTCGCGCTTCCCGTACTACATGGACACCTACGGGATGCACTCGATCCACGGCCGCGCCCCGGCCATCGCCACCGGCCTCGCCAGCTCCCGCCGCGATCTGTCGGTATGGGTGGTCACCGGTGACGGCGATGCGCTGTCCATCGGCGGAAACCACCTGATCCACGCCCTGCGGCGGAACGTCAACCTCAAGATCCTGTTGTTCAACAACCGGATCTACGGGCTGACCAAGGGGCAGTACTCCCCCACCTCCGAGGTCGGCAAGATCACCAAGTCGACCCCGATGGGCTCGCTCGACGCGCCCTTCAACCCGGTCTCGCTGGCGATCGGCGCGGAAGCCTCCTTCGTGGCCCGCACCGTCGACTCCGACCGCAAGCACCTCACCCAGGTGCTGCGCGCGGCGGCCGACCACGAGGGCACGGCGCTGGTGGAGATCTATCAGAACTGCAACATCTTCAACGACGGCGCCTTCGAGGTGCTCAAGGACCACGAGCAGGCCCAGGAGGCCGTGATCCGCCTCGAGCAGGGCCGGCCGATCCGCTTCGGCGTGGACAACGCCAAGGGCGTCGTGCGCAACGGGCTCACCGGGGACCTGGAGGTCGTGACCGTGACCCCCGAGAACGAGTCCCGGATCCTGGTCCACGACGCCTCCTCGGCCTCCCCGACCAACGCGTTCGCGCTGTCCCGGCTGGCCGACCCCGACACGCTGCACCAGACGCCCATCGGGGTGTTCCGCAACGTGCGCCGGCCCGTCTACGACACGCTCATGGCCGACCAGCTGGAGACGGCCGTGGACCGCAGCGGCAAGGGCGACCTGGGCGCGCTGCTGAGCGGGAACGACACCTGGACCGTCGTCGGCTGAGCCGTCCGCTCCACCCCTTCGAAGCCCGGACCCGCAGGCCAGGTCCGGGCTTCGGCGCGTTCCGGCCGGTGGGCGGCCGCCGCCGAATGTAATGACCATCTCGTGGAACGCTAATGACTTTCGGTTCGTACGGCGCTACCGTCGTCAGGTTGGCTTGAAGTAGCTCTGGAGGTCCCGTGAAGGCAGAGAACGACCAGCGCACGGGGTTGCTCTACGGATTCGCCTCGTACGGGATGTGGGGGATCGTGCCCCTCTTCTGGCCGCTCCTCCAGCCCGCCGGCGCCATCGAGATCCTCGCCCACCGCATGGTGTGGTCCCTGGCCGTGGTCGCCGTGGCACTGCTGGCCCTGCGGCGCTGGGCATGGATGGCGGAGCTGCTGCGCCAGCCGCGCAAGCTCGCCCTCACGACGGTGGCCGCGGCCCTGGTCACCGTGAACTGGGGCGTGTACATCTGGTCCGTCAACAACGGCGCGGTCGTCGAGGCGAGCCTCGGCTACTTCATCAACCCCCTGGTCACCATCGCGCTCGGCGTACTGGTCCTCGGCGAGCGCCTGCGCCGCATCCAGTGGGCGGCGGTCGCGATCGCCGTCGCCGCCGTGCTGGTCCTGGCCGTCGGATACGGGCGGCCGCCATGGATCTCGCTGATCCTGGCCTTCTCCTTCGCCCTGTACGGGCTGATCAAGAAGCAGCTCGGCATGGGCGGCCTGGAGTCACTGACCGCCGAGACCGTGATCATGTTCCTGCCGGCCCTCGGCTACCTGCTGTGGCTCGGCTCCCGGGGCGAGTCCACCTTCACCACCCAGGGCACGGGCCACGCCGCCCTGCTGGCCTCGGCCGGACTGGTCACCGCGATCCCGCTGATCTGCTTCGGCGCGGCCGCGATCCGGGTCCCGCTGTCCACCCTCGGACTGCTCCAGTACATGGCCCCGATCTTCCAGTTCGGCCTCGGCGTCCTGTACTTCCACGAGGCCATGCCGCCCGCGCGCTGGGCCGGCTTCTCCCTGGTCTGGGTCGCCCTCTCGATCCTCACCTGGGACGCCCTGCGCACCGCGCACCGCACCCGCACCCTGCGCCTCGAAGCCCTGTCCGCGCCCCTGCCCGCGCCCCTGCCGGCCGTCCTCCCGACGCCGGCGCGCGAGACCGCGTAACCCCGGCCCTCAGAGCGCCCGGCGACCGGCCGGCGGCGGATCCGTCGTTCCCGGCCTCGTCACCCACGGCTTCGCCATCGGCTCGTCCCCCCTCGGCTCGTCACCGGGTGCGCCCCGGCCGCCGCCAGGACCGCGAGGGTGGCGGTGTGGCGGTGCCGGGTCGCGGGGTGGGCCTCCCGGCTCCACTCCCGGACCAGCCGGATGTCCAGCCAGTGCGCCTCCACGACCGCCGCCGGCCCGCGCCCGCGCGCCTCGGCCATGCCGGGCCGGTCGGGCTCCGCAGGACGCGGGGGCACGCTCGCCCGGGTCACTTCCTTCGCGTCCATCCCTCCAGTGTGCCCGCGCCCCACGGCGCGGGCCGGGCCCGTCCGTTTTCCGAACAGGGCTGACCGGATTGAGGTCTTGACGGAATGTCATGCTCTCGCTGAACATCAGCTCGCACTGACGCACGATGCTCACCAGTTCTTCCCCGCACGTTTCCGCACACATCCCCAGTACGGAATCCCGGAGCCCCCACATGAGCCTGTCCGTCTCCCGGCGTCTGGCCGCCGTGACCGCCATCGCGGTCGCCGGTCTGTTCGCCGCCACCGCTCCCGCCGCGCTCGCCTCGCCGGCCTCGGTCGCCGCGGCTCCCACGCCGCCCGACATCCCGGTCGCCAACGTCAAGGCGCACCTGACGCAGCTGCAGTCCATAGCCACGGCCAACGGCGGCAACCGTGCCCACGGCAAGCCCGGTTACAAGGCCTCGATCGACTACGTGAAGGCCAAGCTCGACGCGGCCGGTTTCACGACCAGCCTGCAGACCTTCACCTCCAGCGGCGCCACCGGCTACAACCTGATCGCCGACTGGCCCGGCGGCGACCCCAACTCGGTCCTGATGTCCGGCTCGCACCTGGACTCGGTGAACGCCGGCCCCGGCATCAACGACAACGGATCCGGTTCGGCCGCCATCCTGGAGACCGCGCTGGCCGTCTCCCGCGCGCAGCTCCAGCCCACGAAGCACCTGCGCTTCGGCTGGTGGGGCGCGGAAGAGCTGGGCATGATCGGCTCGAAGTACTACGTGAACAACCTGCCGGCCGCCGAGAAGTCGAAGATCTCCGGCTACCTGAACTTCGACATGATCGGCTCGCCGAACCCGGGCTACTTCGTCTACGACGACGACCCGACCATCGAGCAGACCTTCAAGAACTACTACGCGGGCATCGGCATCGCCACCGAGATCGAGACCGAGGGCGACGGCCGCTCCGACCACGCGCCGTTCAAGAGTGCGGGCATCCCGGTGGGCGGCCTGTTCTCGGGCGCCGACTACACCAAGACGGCGGCCCAGGCCCAGAAGTGGGGCGGCACCTCCGGTCAGGCCTTCGACCGCTGCTACCACTCCTCCTGCGACACCGCGGCGAACATCAACGACACCGCCCTGGACCGCAGCTCGGACGCCATCGCCTACGCGATCTGGAACCTGGGTGCGGCCACCCCGGTCCCGCCGGGCCAGTCGTTCGAGAACACGGCGGACGTGAACATCCCGGACTCCCCCGCGGCCGCGGTGAACTCGCCGATCACGGTCTCGGGCGTCACGGGCAACGCCCCGGCCACCACCAAGGTCGACGTGAACATCGTCCACACCTACCGCGGTGATCTGGTGGTCGACCTGGTCGCCCCCGACGGCACCGTCTACAACCTGCACAACCGCGCCGGCGGCAGCGCCGACAACCTCGTGCAGTCCTACACCGTCAACGCCTCCTCCGAGGTGGCCAACGGGGTCTGGAACCTCCGGGTGAAGGACGCGGCGGCGCAGGACGTCGGCTACGTCAACAGCTGGAAGATCACCTTCTAGCAGGTCTCCCGGACCGTCCCCGCTCAGTGCGCACACCCCCGCCGTCGGCCCGCACTCCTCGTGCGCGGCCGGCGGCGGACCGCGTTCTACGTGTCCTGCGCGCCGCTCCGCAGCGAGGCCGGCAGCGGCTCCTCCATCCGGGCCCGGAGCTCCTGCGCGACCGCCGCGACATCGGCGTGCCCCAGCTTCGCGGCCTCCACCAGATCACCGAGTTCCTCCGGCGACGGCAGTTGCTTGGCCCCGGCGACCCGCAGGTACGAGCGGGTGGCGGCGGCGGCGTAGAACTCGTTCATCGGGGATTCCAGCGCCGGGCACACCGCGAGCGTGTGCAGAAACGCCGCGGCCCGCCACGCGGTGTCCGGGGCGGGCTGCTCGGGGACCAGGACGAGGTCGTTCTGGTGCCGGGCCACGGCGGCGGCCACTCCGGAGGGATCCCATACGGCGGGATCGGACGGGAGATGGTGGGCCAGAGCGGTCCATGCCCACTCCATGGTGATCTTCAATGCCCGAACCGCTCCTGGAAGTAGCCCCAGTGGTCGGCGAACTCCTCGATTCCGGAAAGGAAGTTCTTCCGGTCCTCGTCGAGCTCGCGTTCCGTGACTTCGGTGATCAGAGCGGTGACCGTCGTGCCCAGGGCCGCCGCACGCGCCTTCAGGCGTTCGTGGAACTCTTCTTCCAGGCGGATGGTGACGTGTCTCGACATGGTTTTCACGGTACAGCGGGGTCGCTGTACAAAGGGCCGGAACGACATGAGGGTGGGCAGGGACACAGTCCCTGCCCACCCTCACGCACCTGCCCCGGCCGGTTGCCGGCGTCGGTTACTGGTTGGCGTCGGCCGCCTTCACCAGCTCGGCCTTGGTGACCGCGCCGACGTAGACCTTGCCGTCGTCCGTGATGAGCGCGTTGACCACGCGGGTCTTCAGGACGCGGCCTTCGCCGAACTTCCCGGAGACCTTCTCCCCGAGCGCGTCGAGGAACTGCTGGGCGCCCTTGGGCGCGTTCTTGTCCTTCGCCGCGCTGTCGAGGCCCTTCAGGGTGTCCGCCGAGCCGGTCTCGATCCGGGCGATCGAGGTCCAGCCCTCGCCGAGGACCTTCATGTCGTTCTTGCCGCCCTCGGCGCCGCCGGTCAGGCCGCCGAGGCCCGGGATGGACTCCAGCGCGCCCAGGCCCTTGTCCTCGGCGTCGCCCTTGCCGTGATCGCCGGCCGCGCCCTCGGTCACCTTGGCGCCCTTGGGCGGGGTGAAGGCGAAGGTGTCGGCGGCGGGCTTGGCGAAGTCCACCTTGGTGAAGCCGGCGTCCACGATCGGCTTGCCGCCGTCGGTGGAGAGCAGCTGCACGCGCAGCGGCACGCCGTTCTTCGCATCCACCGCGATCTTCACCGAGGCGACCGTCGAACCGTTCCCCTTCGGCTTCAGGACCAGCTGGTAGGCGTCGCGCCCGGCCACCTGGGCCGTGTCGCCGACGCTGACGTCGGTGGTCGGCCCGGCGGCCTCCAGGACCTCCTGGGCGATCTCCTGCGGGGAGGCCGCGAGCCGGTCGCCGGTCTTGCGATCGGAGCTCTTGTCCCCCTTGCCCGCGTCCGCGGGGGCCTTCTCGTGGAAGGCCTCCTTCGACTTGGAGTCGTATCCCCAGACGTCGTCGCCGTTGTGGACGAGGCTGTACTCGTCCTTGCCGTCGACGAATGTGAGCTTCTGGCGGTCCGGGCCGTCGGCGGCCACCCGGAAGGTGTGGGTGCCGCTCGCCAGCTGGGCGACCTTGTCCTGCGGGTCGGCGGAGCCTCCGGTGACACCCCCGCCGCCGAGGAGGCCGGCCGGCAGGCTCGGCAGGCCGAGGTCCGTGCTGAGCTTGGCGCTGCCGGACAGCTGCTGCACGTCCGAGGCGGCGATCTTCTCGATGAGCTGCTGCGCCGTCACCTTGGGAAGGTCCGGACCGCCGGCGTTCGCGAAGGCCGGAACCATCGCGATCGTGCCGGCGATTACACCGAACACCGCGACCGGTACGGCGTACCGAGCGGCCTTGCGGGTCTTTGCGTTCGTTGCCATGTCTGTCTGCCCTACCTCTGTGTGTACGGCGGCGACCTACCCGTCTTGCGTGTACACGTCCACCCCGCGCCGCCACTCTCACCCGATCTGGTGGGGATGTGCCTCTATCTGACCAAAGGGGAGGGGGTCGGGGCGTCAGCCCCCGGAGCCAACTGTGAGTACGCCCCAGGGATGACATGACGAGGGCCCGGCCTCCCCCACCCGTAGGGGTTGCCGGGCCCTCGCCCCTGTCTTTGGTCCCAGTCGCAGGTGCCTGCCCGCGGTCCTGCCCGCGGTCAGCCCGCGCGGTGGACCACGGCGTCGCACAGCTCCACCAGGGCCGACTTCGCGGAGCAGTCGGGCAGCGGGGCCAGCGTGGCCCGTGCCTCCTCCGCATACCGCACGGTGTCCCTGCGTGCCTGCTCCAGGGCCGGGTGGACGCGCAGCCGCGCGAGCGCGTCGGCGTGCCGTACGTCGTCCGTCAGATCGCCGTCCAGGAGCCGTACGAGGGCCAGGTCCTCCGGGTCGCCGCCCTGGGCCGCCATCTCGCGCAGCCGCAGGACGGGCAGCGTGGGGATGCCCTCGCGCAGGTCGGTGCCGGGGGTCTTGCCGGACTCGTGCGAGTCGGAGGCGATGTCGAGGACGTCGTCGGCGAGCTGGAAGGCGGTGCCGAGCCGCTCGCCGTACTGGGTCAGGATGTCGACGACCGACTCGTCGGCGCCGGACATCATCGCGCCGAAGCGGCCGGAGACCGCGATCAGCGAGCCGGTCTTGCCGGCGATGACGTCGAGGTAGTGCTCGACCGGGTCGCGGCCGTCGCGCGGGCCGGCCGTTTCCAGGATCTGGCCCGTCACCAGCCGCTCGAACGCCTCGGCCTGCACTCGTACGGCCTGGGGGCCCAGGTCGGCCAGGATGTGCGAGGCGCGGGCGAACAGGAAGTCACCCGTCAGGACGGCCACGGAGTTGCCCCAGCGGGCGTTGGAGCTCTCCACGCCGCGGCGTACGTCCGCCTCGTCCATGACGTCGTCGTGGTAGAGCGTCGCCAGGTGGGTGAGTTCCACGACCACGGCGGAGGGGACGATCCCGGGCGCGTAGGGATCGCCGAATCGGGAGGCGAGCATCACCAGCAGCGGGCGGAACCGCTTGCCGCCGGCGCGTACCAGGTGCTGTGCGGCCTCGGTGATGAAGGGGACTTCGCTCTTGGTGGCTTCCAGCAGACCCGCCTCGACGGCGGCCAGTGCGGCCTGGACATCGGTCTCAAGAGCCTTGTCCCGCACGCTCAGTCCGAACGGCCCGACGACGGTCACGAGGGGTACTCCTGTCTGCTGACGATCACCTTGACGATCACATGGATTGTCGATGTGTCGCTGCCATCACTCAAGCCAGCGTATCCGGTCTGTTTTCGATCACCCAGGGCGCCCGCCCGGCCACGGGCCGCGTACCGGCCGGGCGGCGCCCGATCCATCCCGGTATGTTCTGGAGGACCCGAAACAACCGGAGAAGGCGTTTTGTACAGAACTTCTACCGATATAGACGAGCCTTCGGATCCGGAGGCGGACCAGCCGCCGCCCGGCGACGACCACGCCTTCCTGGGACACCCCAGGGGACTTGCCACGCTCTCCGGGCTGGAGGTCTGGGAGCGCTTCTCGTTCCTGGGCATGCAGGCCATCCTCGTCCTCTACTTCGCGGACGCGGTGGCCAACGGCGGCCTGGGGATGGACCCGGCCACCGCGGCCTCCGTCTCGGCGGCCTACGGGACCATGGTCTACCTCGTCTCCGTCGCGGGCGGGTGGCTCGCCGACCGGATCCTCGGTTCGTACCGCGCCGTGCTCTGGGGCGGCATCCTGATCGCCTGCGGCCACTACGCCATGGCCGTGCCGACCGCCGCCATGACCTGGGTGGGCCTCGGCCTGATCAGCGCCGGTACCGGCCTGCTGAAGCCGAACGTGGCCAGCATGGTCGGCAAGTTGTACAAGACGGACGACCAGCGCCGCGACGCCGGCTTCGCCCTCTACTACATGGGCATCAACATCGGCGCCTTCGCCGGCCCGCTGATCACCGCCTGGCTCGGCGAGCACGAGGGCTGGCACTGGGGGTTCTCGGCCGCCGCCGTCGGCATGACCGCGGGGCTGATCCAGTACGTGCTCGGCCGCCGCCACCTGGCCGGGCGCAAGCACTCCGCCGAGTTCGCGCTGGCGCCCGACGCGATGCGCTCGGCTGTGATGAAGATCATCGGCGGGATCGCGCTCTTCGCCGCGCTCGCCACCCTTCTGGCGGTACTGGGCTGGTTGACGATGGGCCGGTTCGTCGACCTGCTCACCCTGATCTCGGTGATCGCACCGGTCGTGTACTTCGCGATCATGTTCCGCAGCCCCCGGGTGACGGCCTCGGAGCGGGGGCGCCTGCGCCCGTACGTGGTGCTCTTCCTGGCCTCGGTGGCCTTCAACTTCATCCTCTTCCAGGCGTACTCGACGATGATGCTGCTCGCCTCGACGAACGCCCGGACCGAGATCCTCGGCTTCACCTTCCCCGCCGGCTGGTACGCCTCCGCGCTCGGCGCGTTCGAGGTGCTCCTGGCCCCGGTCGTGGCCGGGCTGTGGGTCCGGATGGGCCGCCGGCAGCCGCACGCCTCCAACAAGATCGCCATCGGTGTGATCCTGGGCGGGCTGTCCTTCCTCCTGATGGTCGTCCCGACCTCGGGGCACACGGGTGACGCGTACAAGATGGCCGCCTGGTGGATCATCGGCTCGTACCTGCTGCTCGGGCTCGGCGACGTCCTGCTGGAGACCTCCGGCATGTCGGCCACCACGAAGCTCGCGCCGAAGGCGTTCGCCAGCCAGACCATGGCGCTGTGGTTTCTCTCCCTGGCCCTGGCCAACGGCATCCAGGCGCAGGTGGTCAAGATCTACGGCCACGTCTCCAACCCCGCCTACTTCGGCGTCAACGGCGCCATCGCCGTCGCGGTGGGACTGGCCGTGATCGCGCTCGCGCCGTGGCTCAAGCGCACGATGCACCCCGTCCACTGACTCCTGCCGTCCGCTGACGCCCGCTGTCCGTTGTCCACCGACGCCCGCTGTCCACTGACCGTCCCGAGGCGATTGGCGAGAGAGCTTCGATGATCATCCGTACCGATTTCCCCTACGGAACCACCCACGAGGACGTCCGGATCCCCATGCGGGACAGCACCGAGCTGTACGCCCGCATCTGGCGGCCGGTGACGGACGAGCCCGTCCCGGCCCTGCTGGAGTACCTCCCGTACCGGCTCACCGACTGGACCGCCCCGCGCGACTGGCAGCGCCACCCCTGGTACGCCGGCCACGGCTACGCCTCCGTACGGGTCGACGTGCGCGGCCACGGCTGCAGCGGCGGCGACCCGGGCGACGAGTACGACGCCCAGGAACTCGCCGACGGGGTCGCGGTGGTGGAGTGGCTGGCCGCCCAGCCCTGGTGCTCGGGGTCCGTGGGGATGTTCGGGATCTCCTGGGGCGGCTTCAACAGCCTGCAGATCGCGGCCCTCGCCCCTGAGCCGCTCAAGGCGGTCGTCACCGTCTGCTCCACGGACGACCGCTTCGACAACGACGTCCACTACATGGGCGGCTCGCTGCTCGCCGTCGACATGCACGCGTGGGCGGCGACCATGCTCGCCTTCGCCTCCCGCCCCCCGGACCCGCTCTACGCGGGCGAGGGCTGGCGGGACCAGTGGCTCTCCCGCCTCGGCGCGGTCGAACCCCTCATCCACACCTGGCTCTCCCACCAGACCCGCGACGCGTACTGGCGCCACGGCAGCGTGTGCGAGGACTACGGGGCGATCGGCGCGGCCGTCCTCGCCGTCGGCGGCTGGCACGACCCGTACCGCGACACCGTGCTGCGGCTGGTCTCGGCGCTCCCCGCCGACCGGGTGCGGGGCCTGATCGGCCCGTGGTCCCACCAGTACCCCGACCGCGGGCTGCCGCCGGGGCCCGCCATCGGCTTCCTCCAGGAGACCCTGCGCTGGTGGGACCACTGGCTCAAGGGCAAGGACACCGGCGTGATGGAGGAACCGCTGCTGCGGTCGTGGATCTCCGAATCGCACCCGCCCGCGACCACCTACGAGACCCTGCCGGGCCGGTGGGCCGGCGACCCGTCCTGGCCCTCGCCGAGGGTGGACCCGGTGACGTACGCCTTCCAGGGCGCGCCGGTGGTCGTGGCCTCACCGCAGCACACGGGCCTGGACGCGGGCCGCTTCTTCCCCTTCGGCAACGACGCCGACCTGCCGCCGGACCAGCGCGAGGAGGACGCGAAGTCGGCCTGCTTCGAATTCCCGGTGGGCGACGGCTCCGGGCCGGTGGAGATCCTCGGCCGGCCGGTGGTCCGGCTGCGCCTGCGGATGGACGTCCCGTACGGGCAGGTCGTGGCGCGGCTGTGCGACGTGGCCCCCGACGGGTCCTCGACGCTGGTCACGCGGGGCGTGCTGAACCTGTCCGCACGCATGGGCCGGGACAAGGCCGTGCCGTGGCCCGTGGGCTCGTACGAGGACGTGGTCTTCGAGCTGAACGGCATCGGCCACTCCTTCCCGCCGGGACACCGCATCCGCCTCGCCCTCTCGTCCGCCTACTGGCCGTGGATCTGGCCGCGGGCCGGCTCGGAGCGGGGCTGGATCCTGGACCCGGCGGGCAGCGCGGTGGAACTCCCCGTCCGCGACCCCTCGTCCGACGGCGAACCGATCCTCTTCGAGGCCCCGGAGCAGTCGGAGCCGCTGCGCGTCGTCCACCCGGCCACGCTGGACGCGCCGAGGCCGGAACGGCTGGTCGTACGGGACGTGGCGCGCGGCACCTGGCGACTGGAGGTCGACCCCCGGTACGGCGGGACGCGGGTGTATCCGGACGGGCTGGAGTTCAGCGAGGACGCGCTGGAGGTGTACGAGATCCAGGAGGCGGACCCGCTGTCGGCCCGCACCCATTCGACGTGGACGGTACGGCTGCACCGGCCGGAGCTGGGCTGGGACGTCTCGGTGGTGACCCGCTCCGAGATCAGCTGCGACGAGGGCGGCTTCCTGACCTCGAACGAGGTGGTCTGCCGCGAGGGCGACGAAGTCCTCTTCCACCGCACGTGGGAACGCAGGCTGCCGCGGGCGGCGGTCTGACGACCCCGTGCCGGGCCCCGGGCACGGCGCCCGGGGCCTTGGCGGGCGGTCAGACGGCCTTGACGCCGTCCACGAACGCCGCGAACGCGGCTGCGGCGAAGCCGATCACCGGGCTGTCGGCCCGCTTGGAGTCCCGGACGGGCACGACACCGCGTGCGGCGGCGAGGTTGGTGGCGACCTCGACGCACTGACCGCCGTTGTCGCTGTACGAGGAGGTGAACCAGCGGGGAGATTCGGTCGTCACGAGGTGCCCTTTCGTAGCTGATCGATCATGGCCACGGATGCCGCCTGGGTGCATGCCTCGGCCTGGAGCTGATGGTAGGCCGTCAGCATGGGCACCACGGCGTTGTTCTCCCGCTCCAGATGGCCCCGTTGGGCGGATTCCGCGTAGGAGAGGATCGCGCGGTCCGGCAGCGTCAGCACGGTGACGGGCAGGTTGAACGGCCGCCGCTCCCCCATGTCGAACGGGGCCACCTGGACCACAGTGTTCGGCAGCTCGGCGAATTCGAGCAGCCGCGTGAACTGTTGCCTCATGACGTCGGGCCCGCCCAGCGGGCGGCGGATGCAGCTCTCGTCGAGCACCGCGAGGATCAGCGGCGGAGGCGTGCGCAGCAGCACCGCCTGCCGGTCCGCGACGATCGCGATGCGCTCGGCCGCCTGATCCGGGGTGATGGCACCCCGTTTGACCGCGCTCTCGGCGAGGACCGTCGCGTACTCCGGCGTCTGGAGCAGACCGGGTATGACGCCCACCTCGTACAGCCGGATCTCCACGGCCCGGCTCTCGTACCCGAGGAACTCCGGGAAGCCCTCCAGGAGGACACCGTGCCGGATCTCGCGCCACTGCCGTTCGAACGTGTCCTCGGTTCCCGCGATGCCGAAGACGGCGTCGGCACTGCGCGAAAAGCGCAGAGTCGAAATCTTGCGTCCGGTTTCCACCGCCGAGACGTGCGTACTGGAGAAGCCCATCCGCTCGCCTAGACCTGCCTGCGTCCAGCCACGCTCCTCCCGCGAGCTGCGCAGACGCGACCCGAACGCCGCTTCGGGACCTGCCCCGGGGTTCAACTCCTTGCGATTCAACGCCTCGTGACCAACTTTCCGTTCAGTACTGGCAAGTTGAACTGTCCCCACGGCCGCGCCACGCTGAACCCGCCGAGTAGTGAAACCACTACGGAGAGGAACGACCATGTGTGGAATGCCCATTCCCCCGCCCCCAGTCCCCGGAACCCTCGTGGTGGATACCGGGCGCGATGACCAGGTCGGGGAGTTCCGGGGCCTCGCCGGACCGTACTGGGCCCTGCGGCCCGTACGCGGTGGGCCGGAGTGGGAGGCGGAGCCTCGTGACGTGCGGCCCGCCGACCCCATGGAGCGGCTCCGTGCGGAGATCGCCCGGCGCAATGCCCGCAGCGCGGAGGGGCTGCTGTGAGGGACGGCCCGCACGCGGAGCTGCGGCGCATCGAGTCGGACCCGGACTACCGGGAGCGGTACCGCGCTCTGCTGGACGCGGCGCTGGTACGGCGGGCCGCCGAGCGGGAGGCTTTCGCCCGGGCCGCCGCGGACGCGGCCCTACGGTTGCGGGGCCTGTTGGAGGCCTGTACGGCGGACGAGGCTACGGACGGCGGCCGGCGGGGCGCCGTGGCCGTGACCCTCGGGGCGGCCGCCTGGACCTGCTGCCTGGCCTTCGTCGCGGCCCGGGGCGGGGTCACGTGAGCGGTGGCGCCCCCGCGTGCGGCGCCACCGGCTCACTGTCCGCCTCACACTTGGACGCGCTGGCGCGGCTGCCGGCGGGAGCGCTCCGGGAGGTGCTCGGGGCCGGGCCGGAGCTGCGGTGCACGCTCGGACGGCACGCCGGGCCCCATGGCGACGTACTGCGCGAGGGCCCGCCGGGGGCGGCCCTGTGGGCCCGCTGGGGCGGGATCGGCGCGGACGCGGTCCTCGTACTCCAGGACTGCCCGGCGGACGGCGGCGGCGAGGGGTGCGGCCAGTACCTGTCCCACCCCGGCGGCCACACCTGGCAGGTCAGGGACCCCGCTCCCTGAGGGCATTTTTCCGCCTGGCGGTCCGCCGCACCGGCGCCCTGAGCGTGCCCACTGCTCCGAACGCTTCGACCGCAGGCACGGAACAGAGGTGGCTTGCGTTCCACCCCGGGGAGCAGGCCGGACTGTCAGCGGGTCATGCCACGATGCCCGCATGACTGAAGCAATCGATCACACGGACCTCACCCCGCTGAGACTGTTCGACACAACGCCCGGCAACTTCAGCCTGGTCCTCGGCGACCACCACTTTGCCGAGGCGGCCGATCTCTTCGAAGCCGTCGGCCAGGAGGTCAGCGGCTACAGCTGGGACGCGGTCGCGCACACTGCGGTGCGCATCCACGCGCCGGAACTCGCCGACCGGATCGGCGGCTTCGATCCCGAGGCCGGGATGATGTGCGTCTACGGCAAGGACGAGGCGGCTCTGCGGGAGCTCGGGCTGATTCTCAGCAGCGCCTTCCACGACCGCGCGAAGCTGGCCGCGCTGATCGAGGCCACCGACCCCGGAGACTGGGACTGAACCCGGATCCATCGTCTTGATTTCGACTTGATCGTTTCGGGGTTGCGCAGGCCGTGTCGGGGCCGGGCTGCGGATGCGGGCGTGGGTTGGCCGCTGGTCCGCCCAGCTCTTCCGCTTGTCCACCTCGGCTTTTGACGTTTCGTTGATCGTCATTGGGGTCGCTCGGGCGGGGGCGTGATGCAATGCCATCTGGCCGCGCGGGCTGGAGCCGGCCCGGGTCGGGGACGGGGGCGGGGTGGGGTGTCGGCCGGGACGTGAAGCGTGATTTGTGGCGCACGAACGCCCCGCGCCTGTCGAAGCAGAGCGCAGGGCGCCTAAATCATGCAGTCCAGGCCGACACCCCACCCCGCCCCCGGCACCGGCCCACCCGCAGCCAACACCACCCCACGACCCGCCACATACAGGCAGACGCCGACCAAAACCCAGCCCCGCCGGCGTTTGAGGCGCAGGGGCCCGGGGACGGGTCCCCGGCAACGGCGCCGCACCGGACCACCGCCCGGACGTCAGCCGAAGAGGCGTTCCAGGACGACCGCGATGCCGTCCTCCTCGTTCGAGAGGGTGACCTCGTCCGCCACGGCGACCAGTTCGCGGTGGGCGTTGGCCATCGCCACGCCGTGTGCCGCCCAGGCGAACATCGGGATGTCGTTCGGCATGTCGCCGAAGGCGATCGTGGACGACCCGGTGATGTCCAAAAGCTCCGCCGCCACCGCCAGACCGCTCGCCTTGTCGATGCCCGGTGGCTGGAGTTCGACCGTGTGCTCCCCCGCCATGGTGACGTTGACCAGGTCCCCGACCACGCCCCGGGCGACCTCCGTCAGCTCGTCGTCCGACAGTCGGGGGTGCTGGAGGAGCACCTTGTTGATCGGGGAGGACCAGAGGTCGGACCGGCGGGACACCTGGACGGTCGGCAGGTGCGGGTGCCACATCCGGTAGCCCGGACCTATCAGCATCTCCGCGTCGACGCCCTCCTGGTTGACCGCCGCGTAGACCTCTCCGATCTCCGCCTCGATCTTCCCGAGGGCGACTTCGGCCAGCTCCCGGTCCATGGCCACGGAGTGCAGCAGCAGCCCGGCCGCCGCGTCGTAGACCTGCGCTCCCTGCCCGCACACGGCGAGCCCCGTGTATCCGAGGCCGTCCAGGACGTGGCGGACCTGTGGAACGGGGCGGCCTGTCACGATGATGTGCCGGGCGCCGGCCGCGCGGGCGGCCCGGAGCGCCGTGTGGGAGCGGGCCGAGACGGTGTCTCCGGCACGCAGCAGAGTCCCGTCCAGGTCGGTGGCCACGAGTGCATAGGGGAGGGCGGAAGTCACGCGTTCAAGGATACGGACCCGCTGGGACAAGTCCTACAAATAGTGCCCGAAACCGGCCTCCCACACGCCCCACCAGCCCCGTAACGTGTCAACCAGCCCCCGGGACACCCCCGGGCAGCGTCGAAAGCGAGGCAGCACCCCATGCCCCAGCAGAGCCCCCTCGATGTCCCCGAGGGCGACCCGTTCGGACCGCACAACCTCCCCTACGGCGTGTTCTCCACCGCCGGTGAGGCGCGGCGCCGCATCGGTGTCCGGATCGGCGGGTACGTGCTCGACGCCGGAGCGGCCGCGGCCGCGCTGGGCTCCCCGTACGCCGGACTGCTCGGGCAGCCGTCGCTCAATCCGCTGCTCGCGGCGGGCCGCACCGCCTGGCACGACGTACGCCGCGCGCTGACCGCCTGGGTCACCGACCCGGGCCACCGGCCCACCCTGGAACCGCACCTGCTGCCGCTGGAGGAGGTCGCGCTCCACCTCCCGTACGAGGTCGCCGACTACGTCGACTTCTACGCCAGCGAGCACCACGCCACGAACGTGGGCAAGATCTTCCGGCCGGACGGGGACGCGCTGACCCCCAACTGGAAGCACCTGCCGATCGGTTACCACGGCCGGTCCGGGACCATCGTGGTGTCCGGTACCGATGTCGTCCGGCCCTCCGGCCAGCGCAAGGCGCCCACCGACCCGGCGCCCGTCTTCGGCCCGTCCGTCAAGCTCGACATTGAGGCCGAGGTCGGCTTCGTCGTGGGCGCCCCCTCCGAGATGGGCTCCCCGGTGGCCCTCGCCGACTTCGAGGAGCACGTCTTCGGACTGTTCCTGCTCAACGACTGGTCGGCGCGCGACATCCAGGCGTGGGAGTACGTGCCGCTGGGCCCCTTCCTCGGCAAGTCCTTCGCCACCTCCGTCTCCGCCTGGGTCACCCCGCTGGAGGCCCTCGACGCGGCCCGGGTCGCTCCGCCCGCCCGCGAGTTCCCGCTCCTGCCCTACCTCGACGACTCCGCCGCCGACCGCCCCGGCGGCTTCGACCTGCGCATCACCGTCTCCATCAACGGGCAGGAGGTGGCCACGCCGCCGTTCGCGTCGATGTACTGGACCGCCGCCCAGCAGCTCGCGCACATGACCGTCAACGGCGCCTCGCTGCGCACCGGCGACGTGTACGGCTCGGGCACCGTCAGCGGCCCGGCCACCGACCAGCGCGGCTCGCTCCTGGAACTCACCTGGAACGGCCGCGACTCCATCGAGCTCGCCGACGGCAAGCGCACGTTCCTGGAGGACGGGGACACCGTCACCCTCACCGCGTGGGCGCCCGGCGCGGGAGACACCCGCGTGGGCCTCGGCGAGGTCACCGGCCGCATCGTGGGCACCCGCTAGTCCACACCTCGGGACGGACACCGACGGCGGGGTGGCGGATCTTTCCGCCGCCCCGCCGTCCCGCCGTCCACGCAGGTCACAGCGGTAGGCGAACACTCGCGGGTGGCGCCGCCCACCATCCCGGCCGACCCGGACTCCGGATCCGGGCCCCGTTCGAGGCGCGGAGTCCGGGGGCTGGTCCCCGGCAGCGGTGCCGCGCCGGCGAACGGGGCGGGGGACACTCGGAAGGGTCACCCGTCTGGCATGGGGCGGCCGCGGGGCCCACCCTGCGGGGATGACGCCCATCGCCGCCGGGCCGGCCCTGGCCCTGGTCACCGCACTCCTCGCGCCGCAGGCCTCCGCGCCGGCCGATTCCTTCGCCCTCGCCACCGCGTACCGCGCGACCGCCCCGTACCGGTACCCCCGCCCCGCCACCACCGCCGGCTACCTCCCCGACGCGTACTGCGTCCCCGGCAAGCCCGGGGTGGGCGGCCTCGGTTACCCCCACTTCAATCACGCCCACGACGATTCCCGGGACCCCGCGAAGCCCACCGCCCTGATCTACGAGGACGACGCCCGGGGCAGCCGCAGGCTCGTCGCCCTCGAATGGACCTCCACCGGACCGATCCGCCCGGCGAACCTCTTCGGGGCCGGGTTCAGCGGCCCCATCGCGGGGAAGTTCCCAGGTCAGCCCGTGCACTACACCCTCCGCGCCTGGCTCTGGAAGAAGAACCCGGGCGGCCGCTTCGCCCTCTACAACCCGGACGTCCGCTGCCGCCCCGGAACCACCCGTCCGGCCTGAACATCGCTCGCCGGACCCCCCGTTCGGTGGCCCGCCGCATGCGGCCCCGCCACGGCCCCGGGATGGTGGACCAAAGCCCGAGCACCGCCCCCGAACGGCAGGAGCACCGATGTCCCTCCGTCCCCGCAAGGCCTTCCTCACCTGTGCTGCCGCCCTGTCCCTCGGCCTGGCCGCCGTCGCCCCGGCCCACGGGGTCGACGGGCCCGCGCCCGATCCGCGCAACCGGCAGGCCATGCGGGACATGGCCACGGCGATCCGGGTGACGGCGAAGTACGTGGACGAGCGAGAGGCCATCAAGGACGGGTACGTCCCGCACGGACAGGAGTGCATGACGAACCCGTTCGGGGTCGGCACCATGGGCTACCACTACGTCAAGGAAGCCAACTGGGGTTCGACGGACCCGAGCAAGCCGGCCGCGCTGCTCTACAGCTCCACGAAGGACCGGGACGGCCGCCGCAAGCTCCAGACCGTGGAGTGGATGTCCGCCGACCGCGACCAGGACTTCAAGACCACCGACGACCGGCCGAGCATGTTCGGGCTGCCGTTCGACGGGCCGATGCCGGGCCACTGGACGGGCATGCCCAAGCACTACGACCTCCACCTGTGGGCGTACGAGGAGAACCCGGCCGGCCGCTTCCACAACTGGAACCCCGCCCTGACCTGCCCGAAGACCCCCGGCGCCTCCCCCGCTCCGGCCCACCCGCACTGACCCCCGGGTCAACGCGGCGCTCCCGTTCACACGTACGAACGGTCCTGGAACGATCCCCGGCGATACGCTGGACGGATTCGCGAGACTCCGGCTCATGGGAGCACTGATGAACCCGGAATACAGCTGGCCGATCCCGCCGCCGGGCGGCTGGACTGCCGACGACCTGGACACGCTTCCGCATCTGCCTCCGCACACGGAGCTGATCGACGGGAGCCTCGTTTTCGTGAGTCCGCAGACCCTCTTCCACTCTCGGGCAGTCGATTTCTTCAACTCGCAGCTTCGGTCACTGGCCCTTCCGGGTCTGGAGGTCATCCGCGAGTTCACCATCGACATCGACCGGCGCAACCGCCCCGAACCTGATGTGATCGTGATCAACGAGGACGTCATCGAGGACGCCAACCAGACCCGCCTGCCTGCCGGGTCGGTCCTGCTGGCCATCGAGGTCGTCTCCCCCGAGTCGATCGACCGGGACCGCGAGGCCAAGCCGGTGAAATACGCCCGGGCCGGAATCCCCCACTACTGGCGCGTCGAGAACAAGGACGGCCGAGCCGTTGTCTACGTGTTCGAGCGCGAGCCGGCCACCGGCTCCTACACGAGCACCGGCATCTTCCACGACCGCCTGAAGGTCTCCGTACCCTTCCCCATCGACCTGGACCTCACCCAGATCATGTCGAAGCGGCAGCGCCCCGAGTAGTCCCGCACACGGCAAGGGCCCGGCCCCCCGAAGGGGAGCCAGGCCCAGGTGCGTACGGGCAGCGGGTCCGTCAGCGCACGAACGTGCTCGCACTCCCCGCCAGGTCCAGGAAGTACTGCGGGGCCACGCCCAGTACCACCGTGACCGCGACGCCCACCGCGATGGTCGTCATCGTCAGCGGGGACGGGACGGCGACCGTGGGGCCGTCCGCCTTCGGCTCGCTGAAGAACATCAGGACGATCACCCGGATGTAGAAGAACGCGGCGATCGCGGACGAGATGACACCGACCACGACCAGCACTCCCGCGCCGCCCTCCGCCGCCGCCTGGAACACGGCGAACTTGCCGGAGAAGCCGGAGGTCAGCGGGATGCCCGCGAAGGCGAGCAGGAAGACCGCGAAGACCGCCGCCGTCAGCGGCGAACGGCGTCCCAGACCGGCCCACTTGGACAGGTGCGTCGCCTCGCCGCCCGCGTCGCGCACCAGCGTGACCACCGCGAAGGCGCCGATCGTCACGAAGGAGTACGCGGCCAGGTAGAAGAGGACGGACTTGACGCCCTCTTCCGAGGTGGCGATGACACCGGCCAGGATGAAGCCGGCGTGCGCGATCGAGGAGTAGGCGAGGAGCCGCTTGACGTCGGTCTGGGTCACGGCGATGACCGCGCCGGCGAGCATCGTGATGATGGCGACGCCCCACATGACCGGCCGCCAGTCCCACCGCAGGCCGGGGAGGACCACGTACAGCAGCCTCAGCAGGGCTCCGAAGGCGGCCACCTTCGTCGCCGCGGCCATGAAGCCGGTGACGGGGGTGGGGGCGCCCTGGTAGACGTCCGGGGTCCACATGTGGAAGGGGACCGCGCCGACCTTGAAGAGCAGGCCCATCAGGATCAGCGCGCCGCCGATCAGGAGCAGCGCGTCGTTGCCCATGGTGTCGGCGAGCGCCGGGTCGATGTTCGCCACGGTGCCGTCGATGACCTCGGCGATCGCCGCGTAGGAGACCGAGCCCGCGTACCCGTAGACGAGCGCGATGCCGAAGAGGAGGAAGGCGGAGGAGAAGGCGCCGAGCAGGAAGTACTTGACGGCCGCCTCCTGCGACATCAGCCGCTGGCGGCGGGCGACGGCGCAGAGCAGGTACAGCGGGAGGGAGAAGACCTCCAGGGCCACGAACAGCGTCAGCAGGTCGTTGGCCGCGGGGAAGATCAGCATCCCGGAGACCGCGAACAGTGCGAGCGGGAAGACCTCGGTGGTGGTGAAGCCCGCCTTGACGGCTTCCTTCTCGCTCTCGCTGCCCGGTACGGACGCCGCCTGCGCGGCGAAGGAGTCCACCCGGTTGCCGTGGGCGGCCGGGTCCAGGCGCCGCTCGGCGAAGGTGAAGATCGCCACGACCGAAGCCAGCAGGATGGTGCCCTGCAGGAAGAGCGCCGGGCCGTCGACGGCCACGGCGCCCATGGCCGCGATGTGCGCCTTGGAGCTGCCGTACCCGCCGGCGGCGAGTGCGACGACCGCCGCGAAGGCCGCGGCCAGCGCGGCGACGGCGAGGAACACCTGCGTGTAGTAACGGGCCTTGCGCGGTACGAAGGCCTCGACGAGGACTCCGACGACCGCCGCGCCCAGCACGATGAGCGTGGGCGAGAGCTGGGCGTATTCGATGTGCGGGGCCGGGATCTTGTCGATCGGCGCCGCGGCCGCCAGTGTCGGCAGCAGGCTCTGGGCAGCAGTCACGGTGCTCACTTCGCCGCCTCCCCATTCTTGGCCTCGACAGCCACCTCTGGCTTCGGGTCCGTCTGCTTCACGTCCGACATGGTGTGCTTCACCGCCGGGTTGACGATGTCGGTGAGGACCTTGGGATAGACGCCCAGTCCGATCAGCAGCGCGATCAGCGGGGCGACCACCAGGACCTCCCGCAGGCGCAGGTCCGGCATGGTGCGGACCTCCTCCTTGACCGGGCCGGTCATGGTGCGCTGGTAGAGGACCAGCGTGTAGAGCGCCGCCAGCACGATGCCGACAGTGGCGATGATGCCGACGACCGGGTACCGGGCGAACGTGCCGACCAGGACCAGGAACTCGCTGACGAACGGGGCGAGACCCGGCAGCGAGAGGGTGGCGAGGCCGCCGATCAGGAAGGTGCCGGCCAGGACCGGGGCCACCTTCTGCACGCCGCCGTAGTCGGCGATGAGCCGGGAGCCGCGCCGCGAGATCAGGAAGCCGGCGACCAGCATGAGCGCCGCCGTCGAGAGCCCGTGGTTGACCATGTAAAGCGTCGCGCCCGACTGGCCCTGGGAGGTCATCGCGAAGATGCCGAGGACGATGAAGCCGAAGTGCGAGATCGAGGCGTAGGCGACCAGCCGCTTGATGTCCCGCTGTCCGACCGCGACCAGCGCGCCGTAGACGATGCTGATCAGGGCCAGGACCAGGATCACCGGCGTGGCCCACTTGCTCGCCTCGGGGAAGAGCCCGAGGCAGAAGCGGAGCATCGCGAAGGTGCCGACCTTGTCGACGACGGCGGTGATCAGGACGGCGACCGGGGCCGTGGCCTCGCCCATCGCGTTCGGCAGCCAGGTGTGCAGCGGCCACAGCGGGGCCTTCACCGCGAAGGCGAAGAAGAAGCCGAGGAACAGCATCCGCTCGGTGTTGGTCGCCATGTCGAGCGTGCCCGCTGCGCGGGCGGCGGCGATCTCCTGGAGCGAGAAGTTCCCGGCGACCACGTACAGCCCGATGACGGCGGCCAGCATGATCAGGCCGCCGACCAGGTTGTAGAGGAGGAACTTGACCGCCGCGTACGAGCGCTGCGCGGCCGCGTTCTCGTCGGACCCGCCCGCCGCGGCAGCGGCTGATCGAGAGGAAGTCGCCCGGTCCCCGAAGCCGCCGATGAGGAAGTACATCGGGATGAGCATGGCTTCGAAGAAGATGTAGAAGAGGAAGACGTCGGTGGCCTCGAAGGAGATCACCACCATCGCCTCGACCAGCAGGATCAGGGCGAAGAAGCCCTGGGTCGGGCGCCAGCGCTGGCTCTTGGTCTCCAACGGGTCGGCGTCGTGCCAGCCGGCCAGAATGATGAACGGCATCAGAACCGCGGTGAGCGCGATGAGCGCCACCCCGATGCCGTCGACGCCCAGCTCGTAGCGGACCCCGAAGTCGGGGATCCAGGCGTGGGATTCGGTGAGCTGGTAGCGGTCGCCACCGGGCTCGAAGCGGACCGCGACGAGCACGGCCAGGGCCAGGGTCGCCAGCGAGAAGAACAGGGCGAGCCATTTGGCGGCGGTCCGGCGGGCGGCCGGGACAGCCGCCGTCAGGATCGCGCCGACCGCGGGGACCGCGGCCGTCACCGTCAGAAGCGGGAAACTCATCTCACACCGCCCTCATCAGCAGGGTCGCGGCGACCAGGATCGCCGTGCCCCCGAACATCGAGACCGCGTAGCTGCGGGCGTAGCCGTTCTGCAGCTTGCGCAGCCGGCCCGACAGGCCGCCGACTCCGGCGGCCGTTCCGTTGACCACGCCGTCGACCAGGCTGTGGTCGACGTAGACGAGGGAGCGGGTCAGGTGCTCCCCGCCGCGGACCAGGACCACGTGGTTGAAGTCGTCCTGGTACAGGTCCTTGCGGGCTGCCCGGGTGAGGAGCGAGCCGCGCGGGGCCGTGACCGGTACGGGCTTCCTGCCGTACTGCAGGTACGCGAGGCCCACACCGACGAGCAGGACCACGACCGTGGCGGAGGTGATCACACCGGCGCTCAGCGGGGAGTGGCCGTGCTCGAAGCTGGTGACCGGCTCCAGCCACTTCACGAAGGTCTCGTTGAAGCTGAAGAGGAAACCGGCGAAGACGGATCCGAAGGCGAGCACGATCATCGGGATGGTCATGCTCTTCGGGGACTCGTGCGGGTGCGGCTCGTTGCCTTCCGCGTCGGGCTGCCAGCGCTTCTCGCCGAAGAAGGTCATCAGCATCACGCGGGTCATGTAGTACGCGGTGATGCCGGCGCCCAGCAGGGTGACCGCACCCAGGATCCAGCCCTCGGTGCCGCCCTTCGCGAAGGCCGCCTCGATGATCTTGTCCTTGGAGAAGAAGCCCGACAGGCCCGGGAAGCCGATGATGGCGAGGTAGCCGAGGCCGAAGGTCACGAAGGTGACCGGCATGTACTTGCGCAGGCCGCCGTACTTGCGCATGTCCACCTCGTCGTCCATCCCGTGCATGACGGAACCGGCGCCGAGGAAGAGACCCGCCTTGAAGAACCCGTGCGTGACCAGGTGCATGATCGCGAAGACGTATCCGATGGGGCCGAGGCCGGCCGCCAGGATCATGTAGCCGATCTGCGACATCGTCGAGCCGGCCAGGGCCTTCTTGATGTCGTCCTTGGCGCAACCGACGATCGCACCGAAGAGGAGCGTGACGGCGCCGACCACGACGACCGCGGTCTGCGCGTCCGGGGCCCCGTTGAAGATGGCGCCCGAGCGGACGATCAGGTACACGCCGGCGGTGACCATGGTCGCCGCGTGGATGAGGGCCGAGACCGGGGTCGGGCCCTCCATCGCGTCGCCGAGCCAGGACTGCAGCGGCACCTGGGCCGACTTGCCGCACGCGGCGAGCAGCAGCATCAGGGCGATCGCCGTCAGCTTGCCCTCGCCGGCCTCGGAGACCGAGCCGAGCACCGGGCCGAAGGCGAAGGTGCCGAAGGTGGTGAACATCAGCATGATGGCGATCGAAAGACCCATGTCGCCGACCCGGTTGACCAGGAAGGCCTTCTTCGCGGCGGTGGCCGCGCTGGGCTTGTGCTGCCAGAAGCCGATGAGGAGGTACGAGGCGAGGCCCACGCCCTCCCAGCCGACGTACAGCAGGAGATAGTTGTCGGCGATGACCAGGAGGAGCATCGCGGCGACGAAGAGGTTGAGGTAGCCGAAGAAGCGGCGGCGGCGCTCGTCGTGCTCCATGTACCCGATGGAGTACACGTGGATGAGCGTGCCCACCCCGGAGATCAGCAGGACGAAGGTCATCGACAGCTGGTCGAGCTGGAAGCCGACGTCGGCCTGGAAGCCCTCGACCGGAATCCAGCTGAACAGCCGCTGGTGGAGGGCCCTCTGGTCGGCCGCTTGCGCAAGCATGTAGGCGAAGAGCAGTAGGCCGATGCCGAAGGAGGCGGCGGCGAGCAGGGTGCCGATCCAGTGGCCGGCCTTGTCCAGGCGGCGGCCGCCGCAGAGCAGCACCACCGCTCCGAGCAGGGGCGCTGCTACCAGCAGCGCGATCATGTTCTCCACAGCGACCCCCTACAGCTTCATCAGGCTGGCGTCGTCGACCGAGGCCGAGTGGCGGGTACGGAACAGCGACACGATGATCGCGAGGCCCACCACGACCTCGGCGGCGGCGACGACCATCGTGAAGAACGCGATGATCTGGCCGTCGAGGTTGCCGTGCATCCGGGAGAAGGTCACGAAGGCGAGGTTGCAGGCGTTGAGCATCAGCTCGACGCACATGAACAGCACGATCGCGTTCTTCCGGATCAGGACTCCGGCCGCACCGATGGTGAAGAGCAGCGCGGACAGGTACAGGTAGTTGACCGGGTTCACTTCGAGGCCTCCTCGCGGCCGAGCCGCTCGGACGACCGCTGCTCCAGGGCCTTCAGGTCGTCCAGCGCCTGGCCGGAGACGTCCCTGATCTGGCCGCGGGCGCGCAGCGTCTGGTTGACGGTGAGCTCGGAGGGGGTGCCGTCCGGCAGCAGGCCCGCGACGTCCACGGCGTTGTGCCGGGCGTAGACGCCGGGTGCGGGCAGCGGCGGGAGCTGTACGCCCTCGCGTACGCGGCGCTCGGCGAGCTCGCGCTGGGTGGCGGCCCGTTCGGTGCGCTCGCGGTGGGTGAGCACCATCGCGCCGACGGCCGCCGTGATCAGCAGGGCGCCGGTGATCTCGAAGGCGAACACGTACTTCGTGAAGATCAGCGTCGCCAGGCCTTCGACGTGCCCGCCGGAGTTGATCCGGCCGAGTCCGTTGAAGTGGGTGAGCCGGGCGTTGCCGATGCCGGCGATCAGCAGGATGCCGAAGCCGAGTCCGCACAGGACGGCCAGCCAGCGCTGCCCCTTGATGGTCTCGGTCAGCGAGTCCGCGGCGGTGACGCCGACGAGCATGACCACGAAGAGGAACAGCATCATGATCGCGCCGGTGTAGACGACGACCTGGACGACGCCGAGGAAGTACGCCCCGTTGGCGAGGTAGAAGACCGCCAGGATGATCATCGTCCCGGCCAGGCTCAGCGCGCTGTGCACGGCCTTCTTCATCAGGATCGTGGCCAGTGCGCCGATCACGGCGACGGTGCCGAGGATCCAGAACTGGGCCGCCTCACCGGTGGAGGTGAGCGTGGCGGCCGCTGCGACGGCGCTCATGCCCCCACCCCCTCGGAGTCCGCGGCGGAGGGTGCGGCCTCGGCGGTCTCGCCCTTCGACACGGCCACCTGCCGGACGGTGCCGGGAGCCGCCCCGGTCACCAGCCCCCGGTAGTAGTCCGTGTCGTCGGCGCCCGGGAAGATCGAGTGCGGGGCCTCGACCATGCCCTCGGTCAGCCCCGAGAGCAGCTGCTCCTTGGTGTAGATGAGCGCTTCGCGGCTGGAGTCGGCCAGTTCGAACTCGTTCGTCATGGTCAGTGCCCTCGTCGGGCACGCCTCGACGCACAGCCCGCACAGGATGCAGCGGGCGTAGTTGATCTGGTAGACCCGGCCGTACCGCTCACCCGGGGAGTAGCGCTCCTCCTCGGTGTTGTCCGCGCCCTCGACGTAGATCGCGTCGGCGGGACAGGCCCAGGCGCACAGCTCACACCCGATGCACTTCTCCAGACCGTCCGGGTGCCGGTTGAGCTGGTGTCGCCCGTGGAAGCGGGGAGCGGTCGTCTTCGGCGTCTCCGGGTACTGCTCGGTGAGGCGCTTCTTGAACATGGCCTTGAAGGTCACGCCGAAGCCGGCCACCGGGTTCTGCCACTTCTCGCCCTGCTCGGCGTCAGACTTGTCAGACATATCTCAACCCTCCTCTCGGTCACTGTCAGTATTCGCCGCGCCACTGACAATGAGCTCCCGCTCGCTGCGGGGCCTCCTGCGCGGTACGGGTGCCAGGTGCTGGCCGGGCTTGGGCGGGACGGGGAACCCGCCCGCCAGGGGGTCGAACGGTTCATCGGCGGCGGCCTGTTCGGCGTCCGCGAGGGCCGTCTTCTCCTTCTTGTCCCGGAACAGGTCCGCGACGAAGGACAGCAGCAGGAGTGCGATGACCCCGCCGCCGACGTAGAGCACGATCTCCTGGAAGTCGTAGTTCTCGTTGCGCAGCGCCCGGACGGTGGCGACCAGCATCAGCCACACCACGGAGACCGGGATCAGCACCTTCCAGCCGAGCTTCATCAGCTGGTCGTAGCGCACGCGTGGGAGCGTGCCGCGCAGCCAGATGAAGAAGAACAGCAGCAGCTGGACCTTGAGGACGAACCAGAGCATCGGCCACCAGCCGTGGTTCGCGCCCTCCCAGTACGTGGAGATCGGCGCCGGGGCCCGCCAGCCGCCCAGGAAGAGGGTGACCGAGACCGCGGAGACGGTGACCATGTTGACGTACTCCGCCAGCATGAACAGCGCGAACTTGATGGAGGAGTACTCGGTGTTGAAGCCGCCGACCAGGTCGCCCTCGGACTCCGGCATGTCGAAGGGGGCGCGGTTCGTCTCGCCGACCATCGTGATGACGTAGATGATGAAGGAGACCGGCAGCAGGATGATGTACCAGCGGTCTGCCTGGGCTTCGACGATCGCCGAGGTCGACATCGACCCGGAGTAGAGGAAGACCGAGGCGAAGGCCGCGCCCATCGCGATCTCGTACGAGATCATCTGCGCGCAGGACCGCAGGCCGCCGAGCAGCGGGTACGTGGAGCCGGAGGACCAGCCGGCGAGCACGATGCCGTAGATGCCGACCGAGGCCACCGCGAGGACGTAGAGCATCGCGATGGGCAGGTCGGTCAGCTGCATCGTGGTGCGCTGGCCGAAGATGGAGACCTCGTTGCCCGCGGGCCCGAAGGGGATCACCGCGATGGCCATGAAGGCCGGGATCGCCGCGATGATCGGGGCCAGGACGTAGACGACCTTGTCGGCCCGCTTGACGATCAGGTCTTCCTTCAGCATGAGCTTCACGCCGTCGGCGAGCGACTGGAGCATGCCCCAGGGGCCGTGCCGGTTGGGGCCGATGCGCAGCTGCATCCAGGCGACGACCTTGCGCTCCCACACGATGGAGAAGAGCACGGTCACCATCAGGAAGGCGAAGCAGAACACCGCCTTGACGACGACGAGCCACCAGACGTCCCTGCCGAACAGGGAGAGGTCTTCGGCGGCGATCTGAACGGTGTTCACGCGCCCACCTCCGCAGGGGAGTCGCTGGTGTCGGCGGGGGCGGCCGGACCGATGCGGACCAGGGCCCCCGGGCGGGCTCCGGTGTCGGCGAGGACCCCGGAGCCGGTGGAGTTCATCGGGAGCCAGACCACCCGGTCGGGCATCTCGGTGACGCGCAGCGGCAGTTCCACGGAGCCGGCGGGGCCGGTCACCGCGAGGACGTCGCCGCATCTGACGCCGGTCTCGGCGGCCGTGGCGGCCGAGAGGCGGGCGGCGGCCTCGTGCCGGGTACCGGCCAGGGCCTCGTCGCCGTCCTGGAGGAGACCCTGGTCGAGGAGGAGCCGGTGGCCCGCGAGGACCGCCTCTCCCGCACCCGGCCGGGGCAGCACCTCGGTGTCCGTGGACTGTTCGGCGGCGCGCTCCCCGGCCCACTGGCCGAGCCCGTCGAACTCCCGGCGTACGGCGTGTACGTCGGGCAGGGCGATCGGCCGGCCGGCCGCATCGGCCAGCATGTGCAGGACGCGGGAGTCGGCGGGGGCGAGGCGGCGGGTCATCTGCTCGGGCTTGAGCGCGGCCTCGAACGGCCGGACCCTGCCCTCCCAGTTGACGAACGCGCCCGGCTTCTCCGCGACGGCCGCGACCGGGAAGACCACGTCCGCGTGGTCGGTGACCTCGCCGGGCCGCAGTTCCAGCGAGACCACGAAGGCCTCCTGGAGCGCGAGACGGGCGCGGGCCGGGTCCGGCAGGTCGGCGAGCTCGACGCCGGCGATCAGCAGGGCGGAGAGTTCCCGGGAGGCCGCGGCCTCGATGATCTGGCCGGTGTCGCGGCCGTAGCGGTGCGGGAGCTCGTCCAGGCCCCAGGCGGTGGCGACCTCGTCGCGGGCCCGCGGGTCGGTGGCCGGGCGGGCGCCCGGCAGCAGGGACGGCAGCGCGCCCGCCTCGACGGCGGCCCGCTCCCCGGCCCGGCGCGGGATCCACACCAGCGTGGCGCCGGTCGCGCCGGCGGCCCGGACGGCCGCGGTCAGCGCGCCGGGCACGGCCGCGAGGCGCTCTCCGACGACGATGACCGCGCCGGGCAGGCGCAGTGCTTCGGCGGCCTCGGAGCCGCCGGCTTCCAGGCCCGTACGGGAGGCCAGCGCGGCCAGCCACTCGGGCTCGGTGCCGGGGGCGGCGGCCAGCAGGGTGCCGCCCGCCTTCGCCAGGCCGCGGGTGGCGAACGGGGCGAGGGCGAAGGTCCGCTGCTTGTGCTTGCGGTGGGCCTTGCGCAGCCGCAGGAAGACCCCGGGGGCCTCTTCCTCGGCCTCGATGCCGACGAGGAGCACGGCCGGGGCCGCCTCCAGCGAGGTGTTGGTGACGCCCCGCCCGTCGAGGTCCTTGCCGGTGCCGGCGACGGAGGCGGCCAGGAAATCGGCCTCCTCGGCGCTGTGCACCCGGGCCCGGAAGTCGATGTCGTTGGTGTCGAGCACGACCCGGGCGAACTTGGCGTACGCGTAGGCGTCCTCGACGGTGAGGCGGCCGCCGGTCAGCACCCCGGCCCGGCCGCGCGCGCCGGCCAGTCCGTTCGCGGCGGCTTCCAGGGCCTCGGGCCAGCTCGCCGGGGCCAGGATCCCGTCGGCGCCGCGCACCAGCGGGGTGGTGAGCCGGTCGGGGCGCTGCGCGTAGCGGAACCCGAAGCGGCCCTTGTCGCAGATCCACTCCTCGTTGACCTCGGGGTCCTCCGCGGCCATCCGGCGCAGCACCTTGCCGCGGCGGTGGTCGGTGCGGGTGGCGCAGCCGCCCGCGCAGTGCTCGCACACGCTCGGGGAGGAGACGAGGTCGAAGGGGCGGGAGCGGAAGCGGTAGGCGGCCGAGGTGAGGGCGCCGACCGGGCAGATCTGGATGGTGTTGCCGGAGAAGTACGACTCGAAGGGGTCGCCCTCGCCGATGCCCACCTGCTGGAGGGCGCCGCGTTCGAGCAGCTCGATCATCGGGTCGCCGGCGATCTCGTTGGAGAAGCGGGTGCAGCGGGCGCACAGTACGCACCGTTCGCGGTCCAGCAGCACCTGCGTGGAGATCGGCACCGGCTTCTCGTAGGTGCGCTTCTTGCCCTCGAACCGGGATTCGGCGTTGCCGTGGGACATCGCCTGGTTCTGCAGCGGGCATTCGCCGCCCTTGTCGCAGACCGGGCAGTCCAGCGGGTGGTTGATGAGCAGCAGCTCCATCACCCCGCGCTGGGCCTTGTCGGCGACCTCGGAGGTCAGCTGGGTCTTGACGACCATGCCGTCGGTGCAGGTGATGGTGCAGGAGGCCATCGGCTTGCGCTGGCCCTCGACCTCAACGATGCACTGGCGGCAGGCGCCGGCCGGGGAGAGGAGGGGGTGGTCGCAGAACCGGGGGATCTCGATGCCCAGTTGTTCGGCGGCCCGGATGACCAGGGTTCCCTTGGGTACCGACAGTTCGATGCCGTCGATGGTCAGGGAGATCTGGTCCGCCGGCACGGCCACCGCCTCTCCGCCGCCGGAGGCTGACGTAGTGGTCACGGTCATGCGGTCACCTCGGAGTTCAGAGCCGGTCCATCAGCCCAGAGGGTCGACTTCTTGGGGTCGAAGGGGCAGCCCTTGCCCGTGATGTGCTGCTCGTACTCCGCGCGGAAGTACTTGAGCGAGGAGAAGATGGGGCTGGCGGCGCCGTCACCGAGGGCGCAGAACGACTTGCCGTTGATGTTGTCGGCGATGTCGTTCAGCTTGTCGAGGTCGGACATGAGCCCCTTGCCCGCTTCGATGTCGCGGAGCAACTGGACCAGCCAGTACGTGCCTTCGCGGCAGGGAGTGCACTTGCCGCAGGACTCGTGGGCGTAGAACTCGGTCCAGCGGGTCACCGCCCGCACCACGCAGGTCGTCTCGTCGAAGCACTGCAGGGCCTTGGTGCCGAGCATCGACCCGGCGGCGGCGACGCCCTCGTAGTCCAGGGGGACGTCGAGGTGCTCGTCGGTGAACATGGGGGTGGAGGACCCGCCCGGGGTCCAGAACTTCAGCCGGTGCCCGGGCCGCATGCCACCGCTCATGTCGAGGAGCTGGCGCAGGGTGATGCCGAGCGGGGCCTCGTACTGGCCGGGGCCGACGACGTGGCCCGAGAGCGAGTACAGCGTGAAGCCGGGGGACTTCTCGGTCCCCATCGACTTGAACCAGTCCTTGCCCTTGTTCAGGATCGCGGGAACCGAGGCGATGGACTCCACGTTGTTCACGACAGTGGGGCAGGCGTAGAGCCCCTCGACCGCGGGGAAGGGGGGACGCAGCCGGGGCTGGCCGCGCCGGCCTTCGAGGGAGTCCAGGAGGGCCGTTTCCTCGCCGCAGATGTACGCGCCCGCTCCCGCGTGCACGGTGATGTCGAGCTTCAGCCCGCTCCCGAGGCCACTCTTTTGACGATGTTCGGCCTCCCCGAGGTAGCCGGCCTCGTACGCCTCGCGCACCGCCTCGTGCAGGCGCCGCAGCACCGGCACGGTCTCGCCGCGCAGGTAGATGAAGGCGTGCTCCGAGCGGATCGCGTAGCAGGCGATGATCATTCCCTCGATGAGGGAGTGCGGGTTGGCGAAGAGCAGCGGGATGTCCTTGCAGGTTCCCGGCTCCGACTCGTCCGCGTTCACCACGAGGTAGTGCGGCTTGCCGTCGCCCTGCGGGATGAACTGCCACTTCATTCCGGTGGGGAAGCCCGCGCCGCCGCGTCCGCGCAGGCCCGAGTCCTTCACGTAGGCGATGAGGTCGTCGGGGGTCATGGCGAGTGCCTTGCGCAGGCCCTCGTAGCCCTCGTGCCGCCGGTAGGTCTCCAGCGTCCACGACTCCGGCTCGTCCCAGAACGCCGACAGTACGGGCGCCAGCAGCTTCTCCGGGCTGGTTCCGTTCTCGTGCATCTCGGCGGTCACCGTCATCACTCCCCCTCCTCGGTCGCGGTCTCGGCACGCTGGCGCACGACCTTGCCGAGCCGCGGGGACTCACCGCGCGCGATGCGCAGGCCGATCAGGGACGCGGGGCCCGCGCCGCCGCTCGCCTCGACGGCGCCCGGGCGCTCGTCGGGGAAGCCCGCCAGGATCCGCGCGGTCTCCTTGTACGTACACAGCGGCGCGCCACGGGTCGGCTCCACCGCACGGCCGGCCAGCAGGTCGTCCACCATGGCCTTGGCGGACTCCGGCGTCTGGTTGTCGAAGAACTCCCAGTTGACCATCACCACGGGGGCGTAGTCGCAGGCCGCGTTGCACTCGATGTGCTCGAGGGTGACCTTGCCGTCCGGGGTGGTCTCGTTGTTGCCGACCCCGAGGTGCTCCTTGAGCTCCTCGAAGATGGTGTCGCCGCCCATGACCGCGCACAGGGTGTTCGTGCACACGCCGACCTGGTAGTCCCCGGAGGGCTTGCGCCGGTACATCGTGTAGAAGGTCGCCACGGCCGTGACCTCGGCGGTGGTCAGGCCCAGCACCTCGGCGCAGAACCGGATGCCGGTGCGCGAGACGTAGCCCTCCTGCGCCTGCGTGAGGTGCAGCAGCGGCAGCAGCGCGGAGCGGCTGTCGGGGTAGCGGGCGATGACCTCGGCGGCGTCCGCCGCAAGCCGCTCGCGCACCTCCACCGGGTAGTCCGGGGCGGGCAGCTGGGGCATGCCCAGTGAGATGTCGGTCATCGGTCGACGCCTCCCATCACGGGGTCGATGGAGGCGACGGCCACGATGACGTCGGCGATCTGGCCGCCCTCGCACATCGCCGCCATGGCCTGCAGGTTGGTGAAGGACGGGTCGCGGAAGTGGACCCGGTAGGGGCGGGTTCCGCCGTCGGAGACGACGTGCACGCCGAGCTCGCCCTTCGGCGACTCCACGGCCGCGTAGGCCTGGCCGGCCGGTACCCGGAAGCCCTCGGTCACCAGCTTGAAGTGGTGGATGAGGGACTCCATGGAGGTGCCCATGATCTGCTTGATGTGGTCGAGCGAGTTCCCGAGGCCGTCGGGGCCCATCGCGAGCTGCGCCGGCCAGGCGATCTTCTTGTCGGCGACCATGACCGGGCCCGGCTCCAGCCGGTCCAGGCACTGCTCGACGATCCGCAGGGACTGGCGCATCTCCTCCAGGCGGATCAGGAACCGCCCGTAGGAGTCGCAGGACTCGGTGGTCGGCACGTCGAACTCGTAGTTCTCGTAGCCGCAGTACGGGTCCGTCTTGCGCAGGTCGTGCGGGAGGCCGGCGGAGCGCAGGACCGGGCCGGTGGCGCCGAGCGCCATGCAGCCGGTGAGGTCGAGGTAGCCGACGTCCTGCATGCGGGCCTTGAAGATGGGGTTGCCGGTGGCGAGCTTGTCGTACTCCGGCAGGTTCTTCTTCATGGTCTTCACGAACTCGCGGAGCTGGTCCACGGCGCCCGGGGGCAGGTCCTGCGCGAGGCCGCCGGGGCGGATGAACGCGTGGTTCATGCGCAGTCCGGTGATCAGCTCGAACACGTCGAGGATCAGCTCGCGGTCGCGGAACCCGTAGATCATGATCGTGGTCGCGCCCAGCTCCATGCCGCCGGTGGCGATGCACACCAGGTGGGAGGAGATCCGGTTGAGCTCCATCAGAAGGACGCGGATGGCGGTGGCGCGGTCCGGGATCTGATCGGTGATGCCGAGCAGCTTCTCGACGCCCAGGCAGTACGCCGTCTCGTTGAAGAACGGCGTCAGGTAGTCCATGCGCGTGACGAAGGTGGTGCCCTGCGTCCAGTTCCGGTACTCGAGGTTCTTCTCGATGCCGGTGTGGAGGTAGCCGATGCCGCAGCGGGCCTCGGTGACCGTCTCGCCGTCGATCTCCAGGATCAGCCGGAGCACGCCGTGGGTGGACGGGTGCTGGGGGCCCATGTTGACGACGATCCGCTCGTCGTCGGCGCGGGCCGCCGACTGGACGATCTCGTCCCAGTCGCCGCCGGTGACGGTGTAGACGGTGCCTTCGGTCGTCTCGCGGGCCGGGGAGTGGCCGGCGGAGGCGTGATTCGAAGTGGACATCAGCTGTACGACCTCCGCTGGTCGGGGGCCGGGATCTGGGCGCCCTTGTACTCGATGGCGATGCCGCCGAGCGGGTAGTCCTTGCGCTGCGGGAAGCCCTGCCAGTCGTCCGGCATCATGATCCGGGTGAGGGCCGGGTGCCCGTCGAAGACCAGGCCGAAGAAGTCGTACGTCTCGCGCTCGTGCCAGTCGTTCGTCGGGTAGACGGAGACCAGCGAGGGGACGTGCGGGTCGGCGTCCGGCGCGGTCACCTCGAGCCGCACGATCCGGCCGTGGGTCAGCGAGCGCAGGTGGTAAACGGCGTGCAGCTCACGGCCCTTGTCGTCCGGGAAGTGCACCCCGCTGACTCCGGTGCAGAGCTCGAAGCGCAGGGCCGGGTCGTCGCGCAGGGTCCGCGCGACGAGCGGCAGGTGCTCGCGGGCGATGTGCAGGGTCAGCTCGGCCCGGTCGACGACGACCTTCTCGATCGCGTTCTCGGGGACGAGGTCCTGCTCCTCCAGCGCCCCTTCGAGCTCGTCGACGACCTCGTCGAAGTACGAGCCGTACGGGCGCGCGCTCGCGCCGGGCAGGGCCACGGTGCGCACGAGGCCGCCGTAGCCGCTGGTGTCGCCGGCGCCCGCGGCGCCGAACATGCCCTTGCGGACACCGATCACCTCGGGGCCGGCCGCGCCGCGGGGCGCGGGCACGTTGTCGCCGTCGCCGGCATGGGGGCCGTTCTGCACGGCCGGGTCCTCGCTCACCGCAGGAGCCCCTTCATCTCAATGGTGGGGAGCGCCTTGAGGGCCGCCTCCTCCGCCTCTCGGGCCGCCTCTTCCCGGTTCACGCCGAGCTTGGATCCCTGGATCTTCTGGTGGAGCTTGAGGATCGCGTCCAGCAGCATCTCGGGGCGGGGCGGGCAGCCGGGCAGGTAGATGTCCACGGGGACGATGTGGTCGACGCCCTGGACGATCGCGTAGTTGTTGAACATTCCGCCCGAAGACGCACAAACACCCATAGAGATGACCCACTTGGGAGCGGGCATCTGGTCGTACACCTGCCGCAGCACCGGCGCCATCTTCTGGCTGACCCGGCCGGCCACGATCATCAGGTCGGCCTGGCGCGGGGATCCGCGGAAGACCTCCATGCCGAAACGGGCCAGGTCGTACCGGCCCGCTCCGGTGGTCATCATCTCGATCGCGCAGCAGGCCAGGCCGAAGGTCGCCGGGAAGACGGACGACTTGCGCACCCATCCCGCGGCCTGTTCGACGGTGGTCAGCAGAAAGCCGCTCGGCAGCTTCTCTTCCAGTCCCATGGAAATTCAGCCCCTCAGTCCCATTCCAGGCCGCCGCGGCGCCATACGTAGGCGTAGGCGACGAAGACGGTGAGCACGAAGAGGAGCATCTCGACGAGCCCGAAGATCCCCAGCGAGTCGAAGGTGACCGCCCAGGGGTAGAGGAAGACAACCTCGATGTCGAAGACGATGAAGAGCATCGCCGTCAGGTAGTACTTGATGGGGAAGCGGCCGCCACCTGCCGGCATGGGAGTGGGCTCGATGCCGCACTCGTACGCTTCAAGTTTTGCCCGGTTGTACCGTTTTGGACCGATCAGCGTGGCCATGACCACGGAGAAGATCGCAAACCCTGCGCCGAGGGCGCCGAGCACGAGGATGGGCGCGTACGCATTCACGCTCCTCGCTCCTTCCAGTCGTCCTTGACCGTTGGACCGCTGCCGGCGCCACGCGTCCCGCCTCGCATGTGAGGCAGTTCACAAGCCGGACTGCTGCGCATCCTATGCCCGCCCATCTGTGATCTGCGACACGGGTTGCAACAACGAGTTTGTGATCTCTACCACCTGACGAACGATCATGAAGCCCGATGAGTGGTGATCTTCATACGCGAAGCATGCACATGATCACCAAAGGTGACATCCGCACCTGTCGTCGCAGGTGGAAGGCCTGCCGCACTATCAAATCGTGGCCCCTGCACGCAAATTGGCAGGGTGGTGCGCGTGATGATAAAGGGATCGCCGTCCCCCGGTCGGGGGACTCCGCGCGTACGGGAGTGGACGCGTGCGCCCGTTCACTAAGTCGGGGCGGTGGCCCGCGCGGACGGCGGCTCGGAGGCGACCCGAAGGCGGCGCGGGGGGTGAGCGGGGGGTGACCCGAGGGCGGCCCGGCGACGGTGCGGAGGCGACCCGGCGGCCGCCCCGCGGCCGCCTCGCGCCGACCTCGGCCCAGCCCTGACCCCGCCCCGGCCCGTCGACATCTTCACGGTCCGGTCACAGGAGGGCCACAGCGTCCGCATGGCGTGACACTTCTGTGACCTGCGCCACTCCGGATTCGCGGCGCCGAAAGGGGGCTTGGCCATCTGTGCGGGCGGATGGTAGGCCGGAGATCAATTCGGACTTATTACAGATAACCCATGATCACAGCCCTACGGACGCGTGCCCGATTCGCCCGTTACGGCGTCAAAAAGAGGTCCGACGCGCCCGGTTCGCCCGGTTCGCGCGCAACTGTGGCGCAGACCACGTTTCTTGAAGACAACCGCGACGCCCTGATAGCGGTTGTACCCATGTCCCTCACCGCTCACATACCCAGCCACCGGAAGCCCCGCCGCAGCGCCTCGAAGCTCGCGGTCCGCGCCGGAGTTGCCGGTGGCGTCCTCAGCACCCTGGCCATGGCCGGCACGGCGAGCGCCACCCCCTCCGCCGAGCCCCTGCACGAGACCACGCTCGAAATGCCGGTCCTCGACCTGGACCTGAGCGCCGAGGTGTCCTCGTCCGTCACCAAGGCCGCGGAGAACACCCGCGCCGCCGCCGTCGACGGCGAGCTCAACGCCCTGGAGGCGACCGCCCGCACGGGCGCCGCCGCCGAGGCGAAGCAGGCCAAGGCCGACGCCCAGGAGAAGGCCGACGCCGAGGCGAAGGCGAAGGCCAAGGAAGAGGCGGACCGCAAGGCCGAGGAAGAGCGCGCCAGCCGCAGCTCGGCCCGCACCGGGCTGCAGAGCAACTCCTCGTCCTCCTCGAAGGGCTCTTCCTCGCAGGGCTCCTCCTCGCAGGGCTCGGGCACCGTCACGGCCCCGGCGACCGGCTCCGCCGCCGCCATCGTCAACTTCGCCCGCGCGCAGGTCGGCAAGGCGTACGTCATGGGCGGCACCGGCCCGTCCTCGTTCGACTGCTCCGGCCTCGTCCAGGCCGCGTACCGCCAGGCCGGCATCACCCTGCCGCGCATGTCCCAGGCGCAGTCCTCGTACGGCACGTCGGTCTCCCTGAGCTCCCTCCAGGCGGGCGACATCCTGTACTGGGGCTCCAAGGGCAGCGCGTACCACGTCGCCGTGTACGTCGGCGGCGGCAAGTTCGTCGGCGCGCAGAACTCCGGCACCGGCATCGTCGAGCGCTCCCTGAGCTACGACAAGCCGACGGGCGCCGTCCGCGTCCTCTGACATTCCCCGCAGTCCCGGGCCGCTCCCGGTGACGCGCGAAAGGCCGGTACTCCCCCGCTCGGGGGTGGAGTACCGGCCTTTGTGTCGCTCCGGGGCTCCTGGAGCCCCTCAGGGGCGCCTGAGGGGCTTCCGGGCGCCCGGGGGAAAGCCCTGGGAGTGGCCCGGGGCCTCAGTCGAGGAACGTGGCCGAGGTGATCTTGTTCTTGAAGTTGATGCTGGCGTTGCCCACGTAGCCCGGGGGAAGCGAGCCGATGAGACCGGCGAGGTTCGCTTCGGTGCCCACCTTCCACGTGTACGTGTCCCGGTTCCGGTAGGACGCGGTGTCGTCGTTCGTCACCCGGTTCCGCCCTGCGCAGCCCTCCGGCCCGACGAAGAGGTCGTTGAAGAAGTTCCAGTCCGACGACATCAGGTCGAAGACACAGCCGCCGTTGTTGGAGTTGTAGTAAAGGCCGAACTCGCTGGTTTCCAGATAGCCGTTCCTCTCCGTGTTGGCGGCCGCCGACCCGGCCGACACCAGGAGAACGGCGCCCACCGATACAGCGGTGGCGCAGCCGGTGGTGAGTCTGCGAAGGGCCTTGTTCATTACGCGTTTCTCCATCTTCAGGGAATTGATTCCGGCCGGAATTAAACCTTTCCGGGCCACTCCCGGACAAGGGACTTCTCGGCTGACCAGGCCACAACCACCATGGCGCGTAGCGGACTTGTCGGGCTTGCCGGCACCTGATCAGCATCTCCGGGCACCCTTCCACCCATCCCCCGACACTCCTGCGTGCCTCCCCCATACGGACGTTCCCGTCCATTCCGCCGGCCGCAAGGGAAAACAACCTCGTGCGTGTACGCGAAATATCCTCGTTACTCCTCTTGTGCATCGCACTGGCCGGATGCGCAGACGGAAAAACCCCGGGGAAGAACACCGGAGCGGGGAACCCCGGGCCGGGGCCCCGGCCCACGGCCACGGCCACGCCCTCGCTCGCGACGGCGGACATCCCGTTCTACACGTGCATGCAGCAGCACGGGATGACCATCTCCTACGGGGAGAACGGAGCACCGCACGTGGTGGAGAAGGAGAGCCCGCGGTACGCCGAGGCGCAGAAGGCCTGCCTGCCGCTGCTCCCCGCGCCCTCCCCCGTACGCGCGGGCCCGCAGGAGCTCGCCGCCGCGCGCAAGGCCTCCGAGTGCATGCGGGAACGGGGCATCTCCTGGTATCCGGACCCGAATCCGGTCACCGGTGAGGTGGACCAGAAGGAAGGCGGCACCTCCGAGCAGTGGCAGGCGCTCAAGAGGGACCACCGCGACGCGTACCGGGCGTGCATGCCCCGGCCCTCCTGAACGGTGCGCGCCCTCCTGCAGCGGTCCGCGCCCTCCGGAACGGTGCGCGCCCGGCTGCGGGCAGGGCCGCGCACGGCTCAGAAGAGCCCGGCCGCCAGCTTGAAGCGGGCCTCGCGCTGCTTCTTGTACAACGCGAGGGTCTCGGCCTGCTCCTCCACCAGCCGCTCCTGGTAGGCCTTCTCCACCGCCACCCAGACGCCCAGGAGGTTCACCTCGCCCTTGCAGGCGACGTCGGCCTTGGCCGCGGTGACGGCTTTGGGGCCGCCCGGATCGGCCTCCAGGCCGAGCTTCTGGACCACCTCGTAGGGATCGTTCAGGTCGGTGTACCCGGACTTCCCCATGCACGCCGACCAGTTCTTCAGTACCTGGGTCACCCGCGAATCACCCTTGGAGCGTTCGTGCGCCTCCGACGCCAGCCCGAAGGGGAACAACAGGTCCACGCTGTCCTTCGTCGGCGCGTACAGCTTGCGGTACGCCTCCCTTACGCAGCCGCCGGCCGGCACCTTCTGCCCGCCGACGTCGATGCCGCTGTCCACCCGCGCGGCCTCCTCCTCGGTCTGCGCGTCCGGCGGCTGCTCGGCGCCCTGCCCGGCGCCCGCCCGTTCGCCGTGCATGACCACGGCGGCGCTCTCGCTCAGCTCGGGGGCCGGGGGCTTGACCGGCCGCCCCTTGCCCGCGGTCGTGTCGTACCCGTGGGCCGCCGCGAACACCGGATCGGATGCTCCGAAGAGCGTCCGGTGCCGGCCCTCGGGACCCCCGGCAGCCGCAGAGCCGTTCGTCCGGACCTCCTCGTACGGGAATCCGTACCGGGCCATGCACTTTGCGAGCAGACGCTGTTGGACCTGTCCCATGCGGGCCGTCTCGGCGTCGGTGTCCGTGTACGCGTCCAGGGGCAGCGAGAGCGAGGCGGCGGCCGGGGCGACGGCGACCTCGCCGATGTCCGGCTCCCCGTGCCCGCCTCCGCCGGCCGGATCCGAGCAGCCGGCCAGGACGAGCGCCAGCAGGGCGGCGGCCGGGAGGGCGGTGCGGCGGGCGGTGCGGCCGAGCGGCCGGGGGCGTATCGCGGAAGACCTGTTCACTCTCGGAAATTCAACAGCCAGGCCGGTGCCGGGGACAAGGCCTTCTCATCTGGTGGTCGGCCAAACTTCCTGCCCGGAAAGTAACTTGTCCGTCTGACGGGCAACACACCGCGAACCGGCCGGAGCCCTGCGAGGATGGCCCGGGCGAGTACGCCCGAGTCACCCCAGGAGGTGGTGCTCCGTGATCACCAGGCCATCCGGCGAAGGCCCCGCCGCTGATGCCGGTACCGGTTCGACCACCGACCCCACCGACCCCACCGCCATCCCGGCCGCCGCCGGGCTCGGCCTCCTGTCCCTCGGCGGCTGGCTGCTGACCACCACCCGCCCCTGGCAGAAGCCCGGCTCCCCGCTCACGCTCACCCTCGACTGGACGGCCTCGGGGACGCTGATGCTCTGCGGCCTGGTCCTGCTGGCCCGCTGCATCCGAACGGTCCACCGCACCGCCGAAGCCCCGTACGCCGCCCCGGCCACCGGCCTCCACGACCAGCCGGACCCCACCGTGTGAGGGTCCGAGCGGGGCGCGCCGGGAGCCCGGCCGGGTGCCGGGTGCCCGGTCCGGGTCAGGCCTTGGGGGCCACCTTGATTATCCCGAGCCAGAGCCGTCTGCTCGCTACTCCGACGACGGGGACTGGAGACCTTCCCCCGCACCCCTCGGATTCCACCGAGGTGGCCATTGGACGAGAATTTTCCTACCGGCGGTGTTACGTTTTAGGTATGAGCAGCCACGTAGCCCACCAGGCCGCCGAGCGGGCCGGTAAGAGATCCGTGTCGCTGGCGCAATCGTTGATCAAGGAAGTTGAGGAGCGCACCGGCAAGAACGGCTTCTCCTCCGTTGTGGCCGAAGCCTTGGAGGAGTGGCTCGCCGCTCAGAAGCTCCGTGAGGTCGTGACCGCCGACCGCAAGGAATTCGGCCCCGTCTCCGTCGAAGCACGGAGGCAGGCGGAACAGGAGTGGTGAGCAAGCGCCTCAAGATCAAGGCCAAGAGCGAGGGCACGCTCGTCCTCGATGCTCAAGGGCTTTCCCTACACGTCGACGGTGACGAGGGGATGCGGGCGCGCATCGAATTCGCTCAGCAGAGCGGTCGGCGCGTGGCGCTGTCCGCTCTGACACCCTTGGAAGTACGCCGACCCGGGGAAGCCGCCGAGCGGCTCCAGTTCCTGCTGTCGCGGTTCGACGTGAAGCCGGTCAGTGACGTCGTGATGGACGCCGCGGCAAAGCTGCTGGACGCCTCAGGCCTCGACGGACACGAGTGCCTGGTGGATGCGCTCGTGGTGGCCACGGCCGCCCTTTGCACACCCCCGGTACTGCTGGTGACCTCCGACAAGTCGCACATCCCGGCCCTGTGCGAGGCCGCCGAACAACTCCCCGGGGCACCGACGGTGAAGGTCGTCAACGTCTGAGTGTTCAGGCGGCACCCGCCGGGCCGCTCGGCTCCCTGCCGCGCGACCCGGCCTTGCATGGTCAGGCCTTGGGGGCCACCTTCGAGAGGCCGTTGATGATGCGGTCCATCGAGTCGCCGCCCGTGGGATCCGTCAGGTTGGCCAGCATCTTCAGGGTGAACTTCATCAGCACCGGGTGGCTCAGGCCGCGCTGGGCGGCGATCTTCATGATCTTCGGGTTGCCGATGAGCTTCACGAAGGCGCGGCCCAGGGTGTAGTAGCCGCCGTAGGTCTCCTTGAGGACCTTCGGGTAGCTGTGCAGGGTCAGTTCGCGCAGGGCGGGGGTGGCGCGGGAGTGGGCCTGGACGATGACGTCGGCGGCGATCTGTCCCGACTCCATCGCATAGGCGATGCCCTCGCCGTTGAACGGGTTGACGAGCCCGCCCGCGTCGCCGACGAGCAGCAGGCCCTTGGTGTAGTGCGGCTGCCGGTTGAAGGCCATCGGCAGGGCCGCACCGCGGATGGGCTGCGTCATGTTCTCGGGGGTGTAGCCCCAGTCCTCCGGCATGGAGGCGCACCAGGCCTTGAGAACCTCGCGCCAGTCCAGCTCCTTGAAGGCGGAGGAGGAGTTGAGGATGCCGAGGCCGACGTTGGAGGTGCCGTCGCCCATGCCGAAGATCCAGCCGTAGCCGGGCAGCAGCCGGTCCTCGGCGCCGCGCCGGTCCCAGAGCTCCAGCCAGGACTCCAGGTAGTCGTCGTCGTGGCGCGGCGAGGTGAAGTACGTACGCACGGCCACGCCCATCGGGCGGTCCTCACGGCGGTGCAGGCCCATCGCCAGGGAGAGCCGCGAGGAGTTGCCGTCGGCCGCGACCACCAGCGGGGCCTTGAAGGTGACCTCGGTCTTCTCCTCGCCCAGCTTCGCCCGCACACCGGTGATGTGGCCGGTGCGGGGGTCGCGGACGGGCTCGCCGACGTTGCAGCGCTCGTAGAGGCGGGCACCGGCCTTCTGCGCCTGGCGGGCCAGCGTCTCGTCGAAGTCGTCGCGCTTGCGGACCAGGCCGTAGTCGGGGAAGGAGGCGAGCTCGGGCCAGTCCAGCTGGAGCCGCTGACCGCCACCGATGATCCGCAGCCCCTTGTTGCGGAGCCAGCCGGCCTCCTCGGAAATGTCGATGCCCATCGACACCAGCTGCTTCGTGGCGCGCGGCGTCAGGCCGTCGCCGCAGACCTTCTCGCGCGGGAAGGCCGTCTTCTCCAGGAGCAGGACGTCAAGTCCGGCCTTGGCCAGGTAATAAGCGGTGGTCGAGCCGGCGGGCCCGGCCCCGACGACGATCACGTCGGCGGAGTGCTCGGAGAGGGGCTCGGTCACGGCGGGTCTCCCGAAGGCTCGATAAAGGGTGCCCAACGGCACAAGACATGTGCAGTCTATGCAGCGAGAGAGATCGCGATCCGAAGGGCTGCCCTGTGACCACCTCGCCGACCCGGCCGCTCCCCGTCGTCCAGCTCCGTGTGCCCACGGACGAGGACGCGCACGCCTGGCACCGGGTCTTCCGCGACCCCGATGTCATGGAGTTCCTCGGCGGACCCGCCGAGCTCTCCTTCTACGAGGAAATCACCGCACGACAGCGGATGCACGACGCCCGGCTCGGCTTCTGCCTGTGGACACTGCTGGACGGGGACGGCGAGGTAATCGGCTTCACCGGGGCGCAGCCGTGGCCGGCGGAGAAGGCGTGGGGGCCGGTCGGTGAGATCGAGATCGGCTGGCGGCTCGGGCGGTCCGCCTGGGGGCGGGGCTATGCGTATGCCGCTGCGCTGGCGACGTTGGAGCGGGTGCGGGGGGCTGGGGTGGAGGGGGTTGTGGCGATGATCGACGATGCGAATGTCCGCTCGGTCTCGGTGGCGGAGCGGCTGGGCATGACCCTTGCGGAGCGATTCCCGCTCCCGGGTGGCACCCGGCATGCCCGCCGCTACGCCCTGTCCCTGCGCGACGCCTAATGGGAGCTGCGGAACCGGGGAATGCTTGGTTCCGTAGCCGCCAGCAGGTGAGCACTTTCGACGCCGGAAGCATCGACTTCTGAGGTCAGACCGTGCCCCTGCTGGTCGGCCGGGAG
>NZ_JAPNLJ010000035.1:28044-96140 GCF_026627445.1 Streptomyces sp. H27-H1 | reverse complement strand
AACCGCCTCAAGAACTTCCGGGCCGTGGCCACCCGTTACGACAAACGCGCGTACGTCTACCTCGGGACCGTCACCCTCGCTGCCCTGATCATCTGGATCCGAACCTGATCCAAGAAACAGAACCTAGGCGGTCGCGGAGCTCGCACGCCGGCCCCGCTCCCCGTCCTGCGGAAGGTAGACGACGTTCGGCGCGCCCGTCGTCGGGTGAGTGCCGACCCGGGTGCGGACCCCGTACACCTCTGCCAGCAGGGGCTCCGTCAGGACTTCCGCCGGAGTGCCCGACGCGGCCACGCGGCCGGCCGCCAGGACGTACAGGCGGTCGCAGTACATCGCAGCCAGGTTGAGGTCGTGCAGGACCAGCAGGGCGGTGGCCGGCAGGGCGCGGACCAGGCCCAGGATCTCCAGTTGGTAGCGGATGTCCAGGTGGTTGGTCGGTTCGTCCAGGGCGAGCAGCCCGGGGTCCTGGACGAGGGCGCGGGCCACCAGGGCGCGCTGGCGCTCGCCGCCCGAGAGCCCGTCGAAGCGGCGTCCCGCGAGGGGGGCCGCGCCGACGGTGTCGAGGGCTCGGACGACGCGGCGTACGTCGTCCGGTCCGTCCTGTTCCCAGAACCGCTTGTGCGGGCTGCGCCCCATGGCCACCACCTCGCGCACGGTCAGCCCGAAGGTCCCGGCCGCGTCCTGGGGCACCACCGCCACCCGTCGGGCGCGGTCCTTGACGCCCAGCGAGGCCGCGTCCGCGCCGTCCAGCAGTACGCGCCCGCCGGTCGGGCGCAGGGTGCCGTAGACGCATCGCAGCAGTGTCGTCTTGCCGCTGCCGTTGGGGCCGACGACTCCGACCGTCTCGCCGGGGCGGGCGGTGAGGTCGATCCCGTGCAGCAGTGGCTGCCCGTCGATCTCGTAACGCACGGCCTCTACGGCGAGTTCCGCCGGTCCCGCCGTCGGGTCCGCCCGCCGCGCCGCCGTCATCCCACCACCCCTTCGGTACGGGTGGACCTGCGCAGCATCCACAGGAAGAACGGCCCGCCGACGAGCGCCGTGACCACGCCGACCGGGATCTCCTCCGGCGCGGCGGCGGTACGGGCGATCAGATCGGCGAGGGTCAGGAACACCGCCCCGCCCAACGCGGCCACGGGCAGCAGCGCCCGGTGTCCGGCGCCGACGACCATCCGGGCCGCGTGCGGGACCATCAGCCCCACGAAACCGATCGCCCCGCTGTAGGCCACCAGTACCCCGATGACGAGCGAGGTGAGGACGAACACGGCGGCCCGGAACCGGCCCGTGTCCAGGCCGAGCGTGTGGGCCCCTTCCTCGCCCGCGAGCAGCAGGTCGAGCGGCCTGGCCAGGGCGATGAGCAGTCCGGTGCCCAGGAGCAGGGCCCCGGCGGGCAGGGCCAGCTCGCCCCAGCGTGCCCCTCCGAGCCCGCCGAGCGTCCAGAACAGCACGCTGCGGATCTGGTCGGGGCGGGCGGCCAGTACCAGGATCAGGCTGGTCAGGGCGGACAGCACGTACTGGACGGCGACTCCGGCGAGGATCAGCCGGCCGGTGGTCATGGCGCCGCCGCGCCGGGCCATCGCGTAGACGCTGACGAGTGCGCCCATCGACCCGGCGAAGGCGGCGAGGGGTACGGCGGCCTCGCCCGCGAAGCCGAGGAGGCCGGCGCCGAAGACGATCACCAGCACGGCTCCGGCCGAGGCCCCGGAGGAGGCTCCGAGCAGGAACGGGTCGGCGAGCGGATTGCGTACGAGGGCCTGCAGCACGGTTCCGGCGACGGCGAGTCCCGCGCCGACGACGGCCCCGAGGAGCACGCGCGGTATCCGGACGTCCCACACGATCGCCCCGAAGGCTCCCCCCGACGGTCCGGGGCCGCCGAGCACGATGTCCAGCACCTGGCCGGGGGGAATCCGTACCGGCCCCAGGGCCAGCCCTCCGACGGCCGACGCGGCCAACGCGGCGGTGAGCAGGGCCAGTACGACCGGTGTGCGGGTGACGGCGCGGGTGTTCCGGCGCCTCACGCGGCGTCGGGGTGGAGCTGGCCGCCCAGCGATTCGACGGCGTCGGCGACGCGCACGCCGAGCACGGCGCAGGACAGCGGCAGCACGACAAACCGCTGGTTCTTGATCGCGGGTACCTGCGCCAGCGCCGGGTCGTGCAACAGTCGCTGCTTCTTGGCTTCGACGGTGGTGCCGCCGTAGTCGTAGATGAGGACGACCTCGGGCTTGCGCTCGATGACCTTCTCCCACGACACGTCGCCGAAGGTGTCCTCGAGGTCGGCGAACACGTTCGTCCCGCCCGCCAGCGAGACGATCTCGTTGCCGATGCCGTTGCCTCCCGAGGTGAAGGCGGAGGCGTCGCCCGAGTCGTAGACGAAGACGGCGGGCCTGGCCTTGTCCTTCACGCGCGCGCTGACGGCTTCGATGCGGCGCTGTTCGTCCGCGATGAGCCGCTCGCCGCGCTCGGGCACTGCGAAGGTCCGCGCCACCTCGGTGATCTCGGTCCTGAGCTGGTCGAGTCCGACCTTGCCCTTGGTGCAGTACTCCACGCTGAGCCGGGAGTTGATGCCCGACTTCGCGAGTCCCGCGCGGTCTCGGCCCTGCGCCTCGTCGAAGGCGCTGGAGTAACCTCCGTACACGAAGTCGGGGTTGGCGCCGAGGAGGACCTCCTTGGTGGGGTACTCCTTCGCCAGCACCTTGATCTTGTCGTAGGCGGGCCGGTAGGCGGGCAGTACGGCGTCGTCCAGGTAGGCCGTGCCGACCGTCCTCCCCTCCAGGCCGAGGGCCAGCAGGATCTCGGTGGCGTGCTGGTTCATCGCGACCGCACGTCGCGGGGGTGCCTGATAGGTGCTGGTGACACCGCAGTTGGTGACCGTGTACGGGAATCCGGGCGCGGCGCCCGCCGGCGCCTGCGCGTCCCGCGGCCCTGGGTATCCCCCGCAGGCGGCCAGCGGTATCAGGAGGGGGACGGACATGAGCACGCGCAGCAGCGTACGGGGGTGCGAAGACATGGTGGAGCCTCTCCGGGGGATCCGCGTCCCCTGGTCGAACCGAAGAGGCGGTGCGTCAGTGTCTGACTCCCGGGTCCCCGTGCGGGGGCGTCCGGTCACAGTGGCGGGACCGCACCGGATTCACACCGGTTTCCTGTCCTGCACCGCCTGGATAGCCCGGCCAGTCTGCCAGAAGGGTGACCTGGCACCGAAGCGGCCACACCCGTGCCTGTGCCCGCGCGGCGAGGTGACGGCGACCCCCGGGATGCGAGCTGACATGCCAATGGCCCGGGTCCGACGAGTGGTCGTCGGATCCGGGCCACAGGGCTCTTCCTCGCAGGGGTGGCAGGAGTCGAACCTACGACATCTGGTTTTGGAGACCAGCGCTCTGACCAGCTGAGCTACACCCCTTCGGTGAGACCAACCATGTCACGGAGCGCGTCGAAGATCCACTGTATTCGGGGGTCAACCGCGAGGAATTTCGCCCCCGGTGCGGGCACCCGCGGATCCGAGCCAGTCGGCGAGCGGGCCGTCTTCGCTGGTCAGAGCGGCGTCGAGGGGAGTCAGCCCCGCCGTAGCCGATCCAGTCGGTGTCCGCGCCTCGAGACAACAAGTACCGGGCCGTGGACAGTTGGCCTCCGTGGCACGCTCCCCAGAAGGCGCTGGTGATCTCCCCGGGATCCGCGCCCCCGGCCACGAACTCCGCGACCACGGTGAGCAGTGCTCGCGGCCCAGCGCAGCGGGGTTTCCCGGTGGGAGCCGACGAACCGGGCCCCCGGATCGGCGCCGGCGGTGACGGGGTGCGCGGCCAGCAGCCGGCGGAGTCCGTCCAGGTCGCCGCCCCGGATCGCGGCCGTGACGGCTACGGCGAGGGGGTAGCCGGGGACGCGACGCCGACCTTTACACCTCGCGAATGGCCGCTTTCCTACGCTTGCCCGGCCGGGCCCTGTCGCCCAGCAGCCACATGCCGGTCCAGTGGTCCAGAACGGGCAAGGGAAACCAACAGATGAGCTCGAGGGAGGCGACTGTGAGCCGGGGACCCGGCGGAGCGGCCGGCCGGTTCGGCCGGCTCCCGGCAGGTGTGCGCGCCATCTCTCGTCTCCCGCGGCGATCACCCCGGGAGGCGAACCCCGGCGATGGCCCCGCGCGGAGTGAGCCAGGAGGTGTGCCGGGCGCGAAGCGCCGCCCTTGGTGGGCCGAGCTGTTGATCCTGGTCACCATCGCCTCGCTGCTCGCCTTGGGGATCAAGACGTTCTTCGTTCAGGCGTTCTCGATACCCTCGGGCTCAATGCAGAACACCCTGCAGGAAGACGACCGGGTCCTGGTGGACAAGCTGACCCCGTGGTTCGGCGCCAAGCCGCAGCGCGGGGAAGTCGTGGTCTTCCGTGATCCCGGCGGCTGGCTCCCGGAGCAGACTCCGAAAGAGGCCAACGCGGTGTTGCGCAGCGCGCGGAGCGTACTGGGCTTCGTGGGCCTGCTTCCCTCATCGGACGAGAAAGACCTGATCAAGCGGGTGATCGCGGTCGGTGGCGACACCGTGGAGTGCAACAGCGGAAGCCCGGTGAAGGTTAACGGAGTACCGCTGGACGAGCCGTACATCCATCCCGGTTCGACCCCGTGCGACAACGACCCGGTCGGAACGGTCAAGGTTCCCAGAGACCATCTCTGGGTGATGGGCGACCACCGCAACGACTCCCGGGACTCCCGCTACCACCAGCTGCAGAATCCCGGCGACGGCTTCGTGCCCGTGGACAACGTGGTCGGCCGCGCCTTCACCTTGGCCTGGCCAGTCACCCGCTGGGCCACACTGCCGGTGCCCTCCGCTTTCCACCAGAGGGCCCTCGCGCAGAATCACTCGCGATAGCGCCGAGCGGGGGCAACGAGCCACCGCCCGACAGGCACTCACCGTGGTGGGCCGGCAGCCCCAGGGCTGCCGCAGGACGCGGCCCTCGCCGCCGTCCAGTTCACCCTCGACGGCGGGCCCCGCCCACGAGGTCGGGCAGTGGAACCTGCCCCTGGAACCTGCCCCGACCCGGACGCTCCGGCCCCGCCGGGCACCTCGGACGCCCGCCGGACGGCACCGACTTGCCCCACCCCCTTGACCCGCTGTGGTCCAGACCAATAGTTTCCGCATGCACAGCGCACGCGCCCCCCGGCACCATCCACCGCATCCGCAATCCGCAAAGGAAGCCCATGCGCCGCAGCATGCTCGGCAGGCTGGCCGTCACCGCCTGCTCCCTCTCCCTGCTGACCGCCTTCGCGCCCGCCCATGACAGCGCCGGCCACAGCGACTCCGGCCACGGCCACGGCCGCTCGTACACGAAGGTCGGCTACTTCACCCAATGGGGCGTCTACGGAAGGGACTTCCAGGTTCAGGACCTGGAGAAGAACGGCAGCGCGGGCAAGCTCACGCACATCAACTACGCCTTCGGCAACATCAGCGCGGACGGCAAGTGCTTCACCGGCAACGTCCCCGGTGAGGCCGACGCCTGGGCCGACTACGTGCGTCCGCTGGACGCCGAGAACTCGGTGGACGGCGTCGCCGACGACTGGGAGCAGCCACTCGCCGGCAACTTCAACCAGCTGCGCGAGCTCAAGGCCAAGCACCCGGGCCTCAAGGTCCTGCTCTCCCTGGGTGGTTGGAGCTGGTCCACGCACTTCTCCGACGCCGCGCTCACCCCGGCCTCCCGCAAGGCCCTCGTGTCCTCCTGCCTGGACCTGTACATCAAGGGCAACCTCCCGCAGGACGGCAGCCGCGGTGGCGCCGGTTCGGCCGCCGGGATCTTCGACGGGTTCGACATCGACTGGGAGTGGCCCGGCTCGGAAGGCGACGCCGACACCACCTACCGCCCCGAGGACAAGAAGAACTTCACGGCGCTGGTGAGCGAGTTCCGCACGCAGCTCGACTCGTACGCCCGGAGCCAGAAGCGGAAGGCGAAGTACGAGCTGTCCGCTTTCGTCCCGACCGCCCCCGCCAAGATCGACGCGGGCTTCGACGTCCCCCGGATCATGCGCGACCTCGACTTCGTGACCTTGCAGGGCTACGACTTCCACGTCTCCGGCGAGAAGAGCACCGCGCAGCAGTCCGCGCTGTACGCGAGGAACGACTTCAGCGTGGACGGCACCGTGGACGCCTGGGAGCGGCGCGGTGCGCCCGCGCACAAGCTCGTGATGGGCATGCCGTTCTACGGGCAGGGCTGGACCGGCGTCAGCGGCGGCGGGGACGGCATGGGACAGCCCGCGACGGGTCCGGCACCGGCCACCTGGGCGGCCGGGTACGAGGACTACAAGGAGCTGAAGAAGCTGGCCGATTCGGGCGCGTACCAGGTGTACCGCGACCGGCGCGCGGGCAGCGCCTGGCTGTTCGACGGCACCACCCTGTGGACGTACGACGACCCGACGGTGCTGCGCACCAAGACCCGGTACATCCGCGAAGAGGGCCTCGGCGGCGCGATGTTCTGGTCGCTCGACGCGGACACCGCCGACGGGGAGCTGATGACCGCGGTCGACGAGGGACTGCGCGGGCACTGACCGCCCCACCCCCTGAACAGCGCCGCCGGGCCGCGGCAAACGACCCGTCCCGGCGGCGCCCCAACCCGTACTCTCCCCCGCATGAAGACGAAGACGGTACGAGCGGTCAACGCCCTCACCTCGCGCTGGGCCGGCCGGGCAGCCACGGGCGACGAGAACACCGTTCTGACGGCGGCCGGAGTCTGGCCGCTGCTGGCCCTCCTCGCCGACGGCGCCGACGGCCCGGCCCGCACCGAACTGGCCGAGGCCCTCGGCATACCCGCCGACACGGCGGCCGAGGCCGCCAGGGAGCTCCTCACCGGAGTGGACGGCGTACGCGACCTGCGCGCCGCCAGCGGCCTGTGGACCCGGGCGGACCTCTCGCTGGAGGAGGCATGGTCGGCCCGGCTTCCCGCCGGAACCCGGTCCACCCTGACCGGGGACGAGGACACCGACCGCAAGGCCCTCGACGCCTGGGCCGCCGAGCGCACCGGCGGCCTCGTCGAGCGGATGCCGGTCAAAGTCGACGAGGAAACACTGCTCGTGCTCGCCTCGGCACTCACCCTGCGCCTGCGGTGGATCCAGCCCTTCACGTCCTCGTGGACCTGGATCGACGAAGGCCCCTGGGCCGGGAAGCCCTTGCTCGGCCTGACCCGCAGTACCGCCCTCCTGGAGCGGGTCCGCGTGGCGCAGGCGGCGACCGGGCCGGTGACCCTGCTGGAGGTCGTGGGCGACGGCGGCGTGGACGTCCACCTCGTCCTCGGCGAGCCGCAGGCCCCGCCGGGCCAGACCCTCCGGGCCGGCATCGCGGCCGTCACCCGGGCGATCGCCTCTACGGGCGCGGACGCGCTCGCCGAGGGCGACCCGGGGCCGGGCCTGCACATCGAACAGGTGCTCTCCGTCGACCGCGAACACCGGCTGGACATCAGGACGGTGGCCTTCGAGGTGGAAGCGGAGCACGATCTCCTGGAATCCGCCGCGCTGTTCGGGCTGGAGAGCGCCTCGGACGTCCGGAGCGGTCATTTCCCGGGGATCAGCACCGACCCGCTGGCCATCGGTTCGGCCCGGCAGTCGGCCGTGGCACGCTTCCACGCCGAAGGCTTCGAGGCCGCCGCGGTGACGGCGATCGGCGCAGCCGGCGGCGCCGGGACCGGCCCCCGGCCGAAGTACCGCGTCCGCCGGGCCGAGGTCACCGTCCACCGCCCCTTCGGATTCCTCGCCGTCCACCGCACCTCCCGACTGGTCCTCGCCGCGGGCTGGGTGGCGGACGCCCTCCCGCACGAGGAGGAGGAAGAGGAAGAGGAGTGGGCCGGCGCCGAGTAGCAGGAGTCGGGACCGGAGTAGGCGCCCCACGGCCCCGGCTCTTCGCAGGCCGGGGCACCGACCGGGATATGATCATCTGATGACTTCGCACATGGGCACCACCGACGGGACCGCGGGCAGGACTACCGCGGCCGACTCCGGCACCTGGGTGCTCGGCGACCTCCCCGTCCGCCGCATCGGATTCGGCGCGATGCGGCTCACGCACCTCGCCGCCGGCTCCCCCAGCGACCGGGACCGGGTGACCGGGGTACTACGGCGGGCGGTCGAGCTGGGGGTCAACCACATCGACACGGCCGCCTTCTATTTCTCCGAAACCCGCTCCGCCAACGAGCTCATCAACCGGGCCCTCGCCCCGTACGCCGACGAGCTGGTCATCACCACGAAGGTCGGGCCAGGCCGCGATCCGTCCGGAGAGTGGTGGTGGGCCACGCCCGAGCAGCTGCGCGGTCAGGTCGAGGAGAATCTGCGCCAGCTGGGCCGCGACCAGCTGGACGTCGTCAACCTGCGCGTCCCTCGCCAGGAGACGACCGGTTCGATCGCCGAGCACTTCGGGGCGCTCGCCGAGCTGCGCACGGCCGGGCTGATCCGACACCTGGGCGTTTCCAACGTACGGCCGGATCACCTCGCGCAGGCGCGGGCCATCGCACCCGTGGTCTGTGTGCAGAACGCGTACGGGATCGGTTCGCCGGCCGCGGAGCACGCCCTCCTCGACGCGTGCGGCGAGCAGGGCATCGCCTACGTTCCCTTCTTCGCGATCGCCGGCGCCGGCAAGGAGGCCGGGGCGGCCGCCGAGGACGACTCGGCGGTACGGGAGATCGCGCTGGCCCACGGCGTGTCCCCGGCCCAGCTCCGCCTGGCGTGGACCCTGAGCCGGGGCGCGCACGTCCTGGCCATCCCCGGCACCGGGAACCCGGACCACCTGGTCGAGAACGTCGCCGCGGGGTCGCTGCGGCTGGCGCCCGAGGAGGTCGCACGGCTCGGAGCGGCGTAGCCGGTCGGGGTGCCCGGACGCGCGGCGGGCCGGGCCCGGAACATGCCCGGCCGGGCCCGCGCGCAGGGCCGTAGGGCCGTAGGGCCGTAGCGCCGTAGGGCCGTAGGGCCGTAGCGCCGTGATGCCGTAGGGCCGTAGCGCCGTGATGCCGTAGTGCCGTGGCGCTGCCGGGGTCCTATCCCAAGGTTCGAAGGGTGTGGCCGCGGTGTGCGGCGGCCAGGGCCGCCGTCTCGGTGAAGGCGGGGACGTGGCCGGTGCCGCCGCGGCCGGACACGGAGAGGGAGGCCGCCGCCGTACCGTGGGCGACCGCGTCCCGGAGGCGGTCGCCCAGCACGAGACGGGCGGTGGTGGTGCCGGTGAAGCAGTCGCCCGCGCCGGTCGCGTCCACGGGGTCCGGGTTGAGGGGGACCGGGAAGTACGCCGCCTCCGTGCCGTCGTCCAGCAGCAGCCGGTCGGCGGCCGCGGTGACCGCTACGGTACGGGCGCCCAGGGCCCGGTACCGGGCGGCGGCCTCGGCCGGGTCGCCGGTGTCGACCAGGGCCAGCGCGTCGGCCGGGCAGGAGGTCTTCAGCAGCCCGGTCAGCGGGGCGATGCGGGCCAGCAGTGTGCGGGCATCCTCTCGACTGGTGAGCCGGGAGCGGAAGTTGGGGTCGTAGGAGAGGTGACCGCCGGCGCCGTGCACGATCTGGGCGGCGAGCAGTACCGCCTCGCGGCTGCTCGCCGACAGGGCGCCGGCGATGCCGCTGGTGATGAGGGCCTTGGAGCCCGTCAGCAGCTCCCGCCAGGACTCGACGTGCTCCACCGAGAGGGTGGAGCCCGCGCTGCCGGTGCGCCAGTAGACGAACTCGCGGTCGCCCTCGGTGTCGGCGCAGAGCAGGTAGGCGCCGTTGGCGCGCGGGGAGCGGCGTACGTGGGAGACGTCCACGCCCAGTTCGGCGGCGCGGGCCAGCAGCGGGACGCTCAGCTCGTCCTCGCCGACGACGGCGAGGAGAGCGGTGCGGGCTCCGGCGGCTACGGCGGCGGCCGCGGCGTTGAGTGCGTCCCCGGAGTAGGAGACGCGGGCGGGGGTGCCGTCGGCGGCGTCGCGCAGGCCGGTCTCGGCGTGGATCTCGACGAGGACCTCACCGAGGACGAGTACGTCGTACCCGTGCGGCCCGGCCGCGTGGTCCGTCCCGGTCACGGCCGGCGCTCCGTACCCGCGCAGTCGCCGCAGCAGGGCCGGTCGAGGCCGGCGAAGACGGCGGCCAGCTCTCCGGGATCGGCGGGCAGGCCGTTGCCCATCCCGACGGCGGCGGCCCCGGCGGCGAGCCAGTCGCGCACCTCGCCCGGCGCGATCCCGCCGGTCGGAATGATCACGGCGTCGGGCAGGACCGCCTTGAGGGAGCGGATGAACCGGTGGCCGCCCACGTGGGCGGGGAACACCTTCGCCGCGCCGCCGGACCGGACGGCCGAGGCGATCTCGCCGGGGGTGAAGCCGCCCTCGATGAAGACGGCCCCGCGCTCCCGGGCGACCTCGCGGACCTCGGGGGCCGGGTACGGGGAGATGAGGAAGGCGGCGCCCGCGTCGAGCGCCGTCCGCGCCGCCTGGCCGGTGGTGACGGTGCCGACTCCGATGAGGGCGGGGCGCCCCCGCGCATCGGTGAGCGGCACGGTGCGGGCCACCGCCTCGGCCCAGCCGGGGGTGGAGGTGGTGAGCTCGACGACACGGCAGCCTGCGGCGAGCAGCGCGCCGGTGTGGCGGACGGCCTCGTCGGCGTCGGCGTTGCGCAGGACCGGCAGCAGTCGCTGCGCGGTGATGGCCGCATACGGATGACAGCGCAAGACACCCTCCATTTGTTCCACGTACTGGAACTTGGTATCGTGTAATGGAACTTCCGCTGCAGACCATACCCACGTTTGGAGATCGCGTGTCCCCGGATGACGGGCCCGATACCGCGAAGGGCCAGAGCGCTGCCCGAGGCGGTCGGACCTCCGCCGCGGGGACGGCGCTGGAGAAGTCGATGCGGATCCTGGAAGCCGTGGCCGCGCCCGGTGGCCCGCACCGGCTCACCGACGTCATGGCGGCGGCGGCCGTGCCGAAGTCGAGCACCTTCCGCATCCTGGCGTCATTGATCGAGCAGGGCTTCGTATGCTCCGAGGGCGAGAGCCGCTACGGCGTCGGCCCCCGGCTGCGCGCACTGTCCGCCCTGGTCAGCGGCGGGGAGCCGGCCGGCATCGAGCACATCCTGCGCGAGCTGCAGGAGGCCACGGGGCAGGCGGTCCATCTCGCCCTGCACAGCGGGGAGACCATCACCTACATCCGGAAGCTGGAGAGCGCACAGCCCTTCCGGACCGCCTCGCGGATCGGCATGCGGATGCCGCTGCACACGACCGCGATCGGCAAGAGCATCCTGGCCCAGCTGCCCGGAGCCGAGGTGCGCGAGCTGGTCTCCGCGACCGGGCTGCCGCGCCGCACGCCCGACACGCTCACGACACCGGGGGCCCTGGAGGCGGAGCTGGAGGCGGTGCGGGCGCAGGGGTTCGCCGTGGACGACGAGGAGAACGAGGCGACCATCCGCTGCATCGGCGCCGCGATCCTCGGGCCGCAGGGCCGTCCGATCGGCGGCGTCAGTATCACCACCGTCACCTTCCTGGTCTCCCGCACGGAGCTCGAGTCCTACGCGCCCGCCCTGCTCGCGGCCACCCGGGCACTGGCCCCGCTGCTGTAGAGCACCACCCGGCGATCCGCACCGTCTCGGGCCGTGCGGCGCGGGAAGGCCGGCGGGGGAAGGTGTGCCGCGGCCACCCCGGACCCGGTCGGGGACCCCAACAGAGCCACTGCGGCGGGATGCGTCAGTACGTGACGAAGACCCGGCGGGCCGGGCCGTCCACCCGGACCCGGCCGCCGACGGGGATCACGACCTGCGGGTCGGTGTGCCCGAGGTCCACATCGAAGACGGCCATGGCCTCGGGGGCGTACTCGCCGAGGGCCCGCAGGACCGCCGCGCGCTGCTCGCGGCGGTAGTGCTCCCGCTCCTCGACACCGAGGCGCTTCTCGAAGGACCAGCTCTTCGCCCGGCCCATCAGGAGGGCCGGGAACTGCCGCAGCAGTCCGCGCTCCCCCATGGCGCGCAGGATCCAGTAGACGTCCTGGGCACGGGGCATGTCCTCCGAGGTCTCCAGGAAGAGCACCCCGCCGGCGTACTCCTCCACGGGCCGCACCGCGCGGTCGGCCATCAGCATCCAGGAGATGATCTCCAGGTTGCCGCCCCAGCTGACGCCCTCGACCACCCGGTCGCCGTTGTGCCATGTCCAGCCCGAGGCCGGCTCCAGTTCCGGTTCGGCATCGAAGGTTCGGGAGTCGTCCCAGGGGCCGTTGACGTCCCCGCTGGCGTCGGCTGGGGCCAGCTCGTACTCGCCCGAGGTGAACAGGGCGGCCCGCAGGGACCGCGCCGTCAGCGGGTTCAGGGCGCCGGGCCGTCCGAGCTCGACCATCACCGAGCCCCCGTGGTAGGCGACCATCCCCAACTCCCGTAGATACAGGAGCAGGTTGGTGTTGTCGCTGTAGCCGAAGAACGGCTTGGGGTTGGCGCGCAGGAGACCGGCGTCGAGGTGCGGGAGCACGGTGAGCTGGTCGTCGCCGCCGATGCTGGCGATCACCGCCTTGATACCGGGATCCGCGAAGGCCGCGTGGATGTCGGCGGCCCGCTCCTCGGCCGTCGCGCCCATCTTCCGGGTCGTCGGGTACTCCACGGGCGTCAGCCCGAACTCGTCCCGGAGCCTGCGCAGTCCCAGCTCGTAGGGCTGGGGGAAGAGGGCAGGCAGACCGGCGGAGGCGGAGAGAACGGCGATCCGGTCCCCGGGACGGGGCTTGGCGGGGTAGCGGGGAGCAGTCATCTGATCATGCTAGGAGGATCACCGACCGCCACCTCGGCAATATTCCCTAACAGTCCCCATCATGCCCAATACTTACTACGAGAGGGTAGGATCCGGAACTATGAGTGATGAAGGGCGTGAGCTGTACACGGTCGGCGAGGTGGCCGAACTGCTCGGGCTGCACGTGCGCACTGTCCGGAACTACGTGCGCGACGGTCGGCTGAAAGCCGTCCGGATCGGCAAGCAGTACCGGATCAGCCGGGCCGACTTCGAGGCCCTGACCAGCGTCACCACCACCCCGGCCGCCGAGGACCACTCGGCCGCCGGGCGGGCACCGCGCAGGCACCTGGAGGTGTCGAGCATCGTGCAGATCGACGCGATCGGCCCCGACGCGGCGAACCGGCTCGCGAACCTCGTCACGGCGAGCGCGCAGTCCCCGCGGGACAGCCCGGCCTCGCTGCGCGTCCAGACGGTCTACGACAAGGAGCGGGCCCGTATGAAGATCGTGATCCTCGGCGACGCCGCCACCACCGCCGATCTGCTGCACCTCGTCGACGGGGTCCTCGGCCCGGGCAACGGCATGGACACGGACAACGGCTCGGGTAACGGCGTGCGGGCGGCGCACCATGGCTGACCTCATCGTGGAACACCACGGCGTACCGGTCCTGGTCTGCGCCGCCGACGGCCCGCCGGTCGCCGGCGAACAGGACGCGCTCGACCAGCTGATCGGCGGCGCCTTCTACCGGACCGACATCGTCGCCGTCCCGGTGGAGCGGCTGGACGCCGGCTTCTTCGACCTCAGCGGCGGGCTCGCCGGGGCGATCATGCAGAAGTTCGTGAACTACCGGGTCCGGCTGGTGGTCGTGGGCGACATCTCGCACCACCTGCGGTCGAGTTCCGCCCTGCGCGATCTCGTACGGGAATCGAACCAGGGTCGGCACATCTGGTTCCTGCCCGACCTCGGCGCCCTGGCCGACCGACTCGCCCCGGCCCCCGCGCCCGCCCCGGGCCCCGCCCCGGACCCCCCGGATTCCGCATCCGCGGATCCGTTCGTCGGATAACCGTTATCGGACTCCGCCTCGACGGTCTCCCAGGTATTGGGCATCATCGAGCGCCGGTACGGACAGGGACTTTCTATGAGCACTCAGCACACGGCAGCGCTGGTCGCCGCGGCCCGTGCGGGCGATCCCCGCGCGCAGGACGACCTGGTCAGCGCCTATCTGCCGCTGGTCTACAACATCGTCGGGCGCGCCCTGAACGGGTCCGTCGACGTGGACGACGTGGTGCAGGACACGATGCTTCGGGCACTCGACGGGCTGAGCGGCCTGCGCGACGACCACAGCTTCCGGTCCTGGCTGGTCGCGATCGCCATGAACCGGGTGCGCGCCCACTGGCAGGCCCGCCGCAGCGCCCCCGGCGAGAGCGGTCTGGAGGCCGCCTGGGAGCTGGCCGATCCGGGTGCCGACTTCGTGGACCTGACCGTCGTACGCCTCCAGCTCGAGGGCCAGCGCCGGGAGACGGCCCGCGCCACCCGCTGGCTGGAGCCCGACGACCGGGCGCTGCTGTCCCTGTGGTGGCTGGAGTGCGCCGGGGAGCTGACGCGCGCCGAGATGGCGCAGGCACTGGAGCTGTCCCCGCAGCACACGGCGGTACGGGTTCAGCGCATGAAGGCGCAGCTGGAGGCCGCCCGGGTGGTGGAACGGGCCCTGGGCGCCCAGCCGCCCTGCGAGGACCTGCGGGCGATGGCGGCGAGCTGGGACGGCCTGCCCTCGGCGCTGTGGCGCAAGCGAATAGCCCGGCACGCCCGCGAGTGCATACGGTGCGCCGGGCTGTGGAACGGCCTGCTCCCGGCCGAGGGGCTGCTCGCCGGGCTGGCGCTGCTGCCGGTCTCGGCGGCGCTGTTCGCGGGCATACGGGCGGCCGCGGCTTCCGACTTCACCTCCGTGGGCCTGACCACCACCGCTTCGGCGTACGACACGGACGGGCCCCTCGCCCCGGGCCCCCACTCCGCCGACGGCGGCGGCGACGCGCAGTTCGCCGCTGAGGGCGGTCCCGGGGACGGGCGCGCCTCGCTGCGCAGACAGCGGCAGACCCGCGGCCGGCGCCGGGTGATCGGTGGCGCGGTGCTCGCCGCCTGTGTCGTGGGAGGCGGGCTGACCTACCTCGGCACCCGGCCCGGAACGGTCGCCCCCGAGGCACCGGCGGCCGCGCTCGTGGCGCCCCGGTCGGGGACCGCACTGCCCCTGGAGTCGGCGTCGCCCACCCCGAGCCCCTCGGTGTCCGCCTCCCCCAGCCCCTCCCCCAGCGCCACCCCGAGTCCGAGCGCGAGCCCGACACCGAAGCCGACGCCCACCCCGAAGCCGAGCCCGAAGTCGACCCCGCCGAAGAAGCCCGCTCCCGCCCCGCCGAGCGGCGCCGCCGCCCAGGTGATCGCCCTGGTCAACGCCGAGCGCTCGAAGGCCGGCTGCGGGCCGCTCAAGGAGGACGCGCAGCTGCGCAACGCCGCCCAGGGGCACTCCGACGACATGGCCCGGCGGAACTTCTTCGCGCACACAAACCCGGACGGCGCGGACCCGGGCAAGCGGACGACCGCCGCCGGGTACCGCTGGTCCACCTACGGGGAGAACATCGCGAAGGGGCAGCGGACCCCGGCTCAGGTCATGGATTCCTGGATGAAGAGCCAGGGCCACCGGGAGAACATCCTCAACTGCTCCTTCAAGGACATCGGCGTGGGCATCCACCAGGGCACCGGCGGCCCGTGGTGGACGCAGAACTTCGGGGCCCGGATGTAGGGCTCCCCCCGGCCCCTCTCCCCCTTCCCCGGCCCGCCGTACCCGACCGACTCGATCTCCCCCCAATGATTCAAAATGGGGGCAAGATAGGAGCTGGAAGGAAATCGGCAGATCACGGGGGTGATGCGCATGAGCAGGCAGAAGCTCCGTCCGCACCAGCGTGAGGCCGTCGACGCGGCCGTGCGGGCGCTGGAGCTGCCCGCCGGGCGCAGGGTCCCACGGACCGGACTCCGTACGCAGGTCATCATGGCGACGGGCTCCGGCAAGTCGCTGGTCGCCGTGCACACGGCCGAGGAACTGCGGGCCGGTCGGGTCCTGGTGCTGGTGCCCTCCCTGGACCTCCTCGTACAGACCGCGACCGCCTGGCGCGAGGGCGGCCGGACCGGCCGCGCATTCGCCGTGTGCTCGCTGCGCGGCGAGGACGCGGGGGTGCCCACCACCACCGACCCGGCCGAACTGGCCGGCTGGGCGGGCCCGCCCGTCGACCGGGTCACGGTGTACGCCACGTACGCCTCGCTCGGCCTCGGCACCATCGAACGCGCGCACCGCGAGGGGCTGCCCGGCTGGGACCTGATCGTGGTCGACGAGGCGCACCGGACCTCGGGGCGGATCGGCAAGCCCTGGGCGGTGGTGCACGACAACACCCGGATCCCGTCGGTGCGCCGGCTGTACATGACGGCCACGCCCCGGGTCTGGCAGGACGGCGAGGACACCGATCCCGCCGAGGGCGCCGACCATCCGGAGGGGGCGCACGGCCGGGGCGACCTCGTGGCCTCCATGCAGGACGACCCGGACGGGCCGTTCGGTGCCCGCTGCTACACCCTCACCCTCTCCGAGGCCATCGACCGGGGCATCTGTGCTCCCTACCGGGTGGTCTGCGTGGACGTCAGCGATCCGGAGTTCCAGGCGGCCGTACTGCTCGGCCCGGATGGACGCTCCGACGCCGTGCGCGGGGTGCGGCTCGCGGCGCTCCAGACGGCGCTGGTGACGGCGGCCGTACGGCAGGGGTTCCGGCGCACCCTCGTCTTCCACCACCTGACCAAGGAGGCCGAGGCCTTCGCGGCCGGGCTGCCGGCGGTGGCCGCCCGACTGCGCGCCACGAGCTGGACACCCCGGCCGGTGTACCCCCGTACCGTCTGGGCGGACTGGCTGTGCGGGCAGCACACCGTGGCGCACCGGCGACGGGTGCTGGGCGCCTTCGCGGACGACCGGGTCGCGGACAAGGCCTTCCTGGGCAGTGTCCGGGTACTGGGCGAGGGCGTGGACACCAAGGAGTGCGACTCGGTGTTCTGGGCCGACGTACGCGGTTCCATGCCCGACCTGGTCCAGGCCGTCGGCCGGGCGCTGCGCATCCGGCCCGGGGAGGGCAAGGTCGCCTCCCTCGTCGTGCCGGTGCTGCTGGGGCCCGGCGAGTCCCCCGAGACGATGCTGACCTCACGGGCGTACGGGGACCTCGCGCGGCTGCTGGAGGCGCTACGGGCCCACGACACCCGGCTCGTCGAGTCCCTGGCCCAGCCCCAGGCCCCGAGCCGGCGCGGGGCCCCCGGCACGAGCGGTACGGAGTCCCTGAGCGGCTCCGGGCTGCGCGGCGGCGCGCAGTCCCTGCTGAGCTTCTCCACCCCCCGCGACCCGGCGCTGCTGGCGGCCTTCGTCCGGCTGCGCGTCCTGCACCCGGAGCACGAGCACTGGCGGCGCGGGGTGGAGGCCGCCCGGATCTACGCCGGGGCCGCCGGAGACCTCAAGGTGCCGTTCGCGTACAAGGTGCCCGAGGGCGGTGGAGCCACGGCGGCCGGTGGGGTCCCCGAGGCGACCGCGGCGGCCGGTGGAGACCTCGGAGCCGAGGTGCGGTGGCCGCCGGGGCTGGCCAGGTTCCCGCTCGGCCAGTGGATCGCGGATGTCCGGCGCACGTACCGGCGTGGCGCGCTCGGCCGCGAGCGGGTGACCCAGCTCGACGAACTGGGCATGGTGTGGAGCCACTTCGACGTGGCCTTCGAGGAGGGGCTCGCGGCGGCGAGCGGCTGGGCGGCCGAGCACGGGCACCTGCTGCCTCCCGTGGACGCCACCTGGCGCGGCGCCCCGGTCGGGGTATGGGTCAAGAACCAGCGGGCGGCGGCCCGCCGTGAGGGCCCCGGAGCCCTGTCCGAGGAGCGCCGCGAGGCCCTGGAGGCCGTCGACGCGTCCTGGTGTCCGGCCTGGGAGATCTCCTGGCAGCGGGCCTTCCACCTGACCCGGGTCCACCTGGACTCGGGCGGCCGGCTCCCGACGCGTCCCGGAGAGGCCGTGGTCCAGGGCGAGGACCTCGGGGTGTGGCTGCGCGGCCAGCGCACGTCCTGGGAGCGCCTCGCCTGGGCCCAGCGCTGGCTGCTGGAGCACGCCCTCGGGGTGACCCCGGCCGAGGGCGCGGACCGGCCGAAGCCCCGGGTCGCCCATGGGGCCGCGTGGGCGGCGCACCTGGAGGCGGCCCGGCAGTTCCACGACCGCGAGCGGCATCTGCGGGTGCCCCGTACGCACGTGGAGCGGGTCGGCGACCGCGACCTGCGCCTGGGTTCCTGGATCGCCAACCAGCGCTCCCGCTCCGCGTCCCTGGCCCCCGAGCGGACGGCCGCGCTGACGGAACTGGGGATGCGCTGGCCGGCGCCCTGAGCCGTGCCGAGCCAAAGGGCGCCCGTGTGCCCTTGATCGTCACTGGGGCGCAGTGGCCCTTCCGGTGACCCAGGGCGCGCTTCAGCAACCCAGCCGCCCGGAACCCCGAGCCCGTCCGTGAGCTCGGCCGGCAACTGTCCTTACCGAAACGGGCGTTACGCCCTTCGGTGCTCAGACTCCTCAGTGGTGGAAGCCGGACCGGGGCGGGCCCGCGGGGACCGGCTGCGGGTGCGCGACGAGGTGTTCCACGGCGCTGCGCACGTCGGATACCAGCAGTGCGATCTGGTCCCGGGTCACCCCGTGCCGGATCAGGACGCGCTGGATGACCGTGTCCTCGCGGTCGGCCGGCAGGGGGTACGAGGGCACCTGCCAGCCGCGCATGCGGAGCCGGTCGGAGAGGTCGTAGAGGGTGAAGCCCGCACCCTGGGGGTCGGTGAGCCGGTAGGAGACGGCCGGCAGCGCGCCCTGGCCGTCGTAGAGGAGGGTGAAGGGGCCCATGCTCTCGATCTCGCGGGCCAGGTACTGGGCGGTGTCGGCGCAGGCCTGCTGGACGCGCTTGTAACCGCCCCGGCCCAGGCGCAGGAACAGGTAGTACTGGGCGATGATCTCGCCGCCCGGGCGGGAGAAGTTGAGGGCGAAGGTGGGCATGTCCCCGCCGAGGTAGTCCACGGAGAAGACGAGGTCGGCCGGGAGCAGATCGGCTGTGCGCCACACGATCCAGCCGACGCCCAGCGGTGCGAGGCCGTACTTGTGCCCGGAGGTGTTGACGGAGGCCACGCGCGGCAGCCGGAAGTCCCAGACCACGTCGGGGTGGAGGAAGGGGGCCACGAAACCGCCGCTGGCGGCGTCCACGTGGATGGGCACGTCCCAGCCGTACTCGGCCTGGATCCGGTCGAGTTCGGCGGCGATCTCGGCGACGGGTTCGTAGACGCAGGTGTAGGTGACGCCGAGAATGGCGACGACGCCGATGGTGTTCTCGTCCACGTGGGCGGCGAGCTGCTCGGCGCGCAGGCCGGTGGCTCCGGGCTCCAGGGGGACCTGGCGGAGCTCTACGTCGAAGTAGCGGGCGAACTTCTCCCAGCAGATCTGGACCGGTCCGCACACCAGGTTCGGCCTGTCGGTGGGCAGTCCGGCGGCGCGGCGGCGCTCGCGCCAGCGCCACTTGAGGGCGAGGCCGCCGAGCATGGCGGCCTCGCTGGAGCCGGTGGTGGAGCAGCCGGTGCCGGTGGTGCCGGCGGGTGCGTTCCACAGGTCGGCCAGGATGTTGACGCAGCGGGCCTCGATCTCGGCCGTCTGCGGGTACTCGTCCTTGTCGATCATGTTCTTGTCGAGGCACTCGTTCATCAGCCGGTGGACCCCGTCGTCCGACCAGGTGGTGCAGAAGGTGGCCAGGTTCTGGGCGGCGTTGCCGTCGAGGAGTAGCTCGTTGTGGAGGAGCTCGTAGACCACTTCGGTGGGCGAGTGGTCTTCGGGCATCCGGTGCTTGGGGAGGATCTCGCCGCTGAGGGCGGACGCGAAGACGTCCGTCTCGGCGTCGCGGGAGCGCGGGTCCTTCGTCTCGTGGAGAGCCATAGCGGGACTATATCGGGATGAAACTTGACAGATCGTCCTTAACTCGACTTCAGGATGCCTCAGGGAAGCGGCCCGAGGACCTGCCGCGCCCAGGCCATGACCACCGCGGAGAAGTCGGTGTCCGGCGGCAAGATCACGGACGACCTGCCACTCCTGGCCCGACTCGACGCGGGCCAGTCACCCGAGCGGGTCACCCTCGGCCTCCGCGACCCCTTACGGGCCACCGCGGCCCGGCGCCCAGAAGGACGGCGGTTACCGTGACCGTCACTTCCGGGGCGGACGGGCCTGGGCCGGCCATCGCACGGGACATCGCGTCGGCCCATGGGGCGACCTGAGCGCCGGACCGGGACCCGGGGGGCGCTTCCTGCTGCGGCTTCCGGCCGTCTCCGCAGTGTGATCCCTCCCATACCCTCCCCCCGCGACCGAAAGACTTCCTGGCAACTAGGCCTCTTTGCGCAGATCTTCCGGTTTGGACCACTGGAGCCGATCCGGACGGGAAGATCATCCAACTAGTTCGACCGGAAACTTATCCGTGGATGTCCGGATAGCGGCCCTCTGTTCCCCATGCCCTGATACCTCTTCGACCCATGAACAAGATCACCCGCCGACAGGCCTTAGGCGCAACCGCCGGCGCACTCACCGTCCTCGGCCTCGCAGGCGCCACCGCGCACGCAGCCGTCACCGGATCCCGTCCCGCCAGACCCGCCACCCCCGCGGGCACCGTCGACGAGGTCTACCAGGGCCGCCTCATACGGATAGTCCCCGCCTCGGGCGGCGGCGACCACGGCGGCCATCACGGCGGCCACCAGTCGCCCGGCCTGCCGACCGTCCTCATAGACGGCCGCGAACTGCACGTGATGCAGAACGCCGACGGCAGCTGGATCAGCGTGGTCAACCACTACGAGACCTACTCCGGCCCGCTCCCGCTCGCCCGCGCCGCCGTGCGCGAGCTCCAGGGCGCCTCCCTCGTCCCGATGGGCGGCATGTGATGACGATCCGCAAGAATCAGGCCTCGCTCACCTCCGAGGAGAAGCGGGCCTTCGTCGCGGCGCTCCTCGAACTCAAGCGCACCGGCCGCTACGACCGCTTCGTCACCACCCACAACGGCTTCATCATGGGCGACACCGACTCGGGTGACCGGGTCGGCCACCGCTCCCCCTCCTTCCTGCCGTGGCACCGCCGGTTTCTGCTGGAGTTCGAGGCGGCGCTGCAGGCGGTTGATCCGTCGGTGACCCTGCCGTACTGGGACTGGACCGCCGACCGGACCGCCCGCTCCTCCCTCTGGGCCGCCGACTTCCTCGGCGGCACCGGACGGGCTCGTGACGGGCAGGTCCTCGACGGGCCGTTCGCGTACGCGACGGGCAAGTGGGAGATAGCCGTACGGGTGGACGGGCGCTCCTATCTGCGGCGCGCGCTCGGTACCGGAGTGGCCCAGCTGCCGACCAGGGCCGAGGTGGACGCGGTCCTCGCGGTGCCGGTGTACGACGCGGCGCCCTGGAACAGCTCCTCGGGCGGGTTCCGCAATGCCCTGGAGGGCTGGCGCGGGGCCAACCTGCACAACCGGGTGCACGTGTGGGTGGGCGGCCAGATGGCCACCGGGGTCTCCCCCAACGATCCGGTGTTCTGGATGCACCACGCCTTCATCGACAAGCTGTGGGCCGATTGGCAGGCGCTGCACCCGCAGTCGCCGTACCTGCCGGCCGGCGGTACCCCGAACGTCGTGGACCTGGGCGACACGATGCGGCCGTGGAACGACGTGACCCCGGCCGACATGCTGGACCACCGGAAGTTCTACACCTTCGACACCGAGCCGGTCCCGGCGGCGGCCGGGGCCGCCGCCAGCCAGCGGTAGTGCAGTTCGGGGCGGCCGACCTGGCCGTACCGGGGGGTGCGGTCCGCGCGGCCGGTGTCCACCAGGTGTTCCAGGTACCGGCGGGCGGTGATCCGGGAGATCCCGGCCGCCTCGGCCGTCCCGCCCGCGGTCAGCCCCTCGGGGGCCGCCCGTAGCAGGCCGGCGACCCGGTCCAGGGTCGGGGCTCCGATCCCCTTGGGGAGTTCGGCCGGCCGGGGTGCGCGCAGGGCCGCCATGGCGCGGTCCACGTCGTCCTGGCCCGCCGCCTCACCCGCCGCAGTCGCACGGAACTCCGCGTAGCGCAGAAGCCGTTCGCGCAGGGTGGGGAAGGCGAAGGGTTTCAGTACGTACTGTACGACCCCCAGCGAGACGCTCTCGCGGACGACCCCCAGGTCCCGCGCCGAGGTCACCACGATCACGTCGGCGGGATGGCCCGCGGCCCGCAGGCCGCGGGCGAAGCGCAGCCCGTGGCCGTCGGGCAGGGTCAAGTCGAGCAACAGCAGGTCGATCCGGGTCCGCTCCAGGACCCGGGTGGCCTCGGCGAGGGAGTGGACCGCCGCGACCGCGGTGAAGCCGGGCACGCGCGCGACATACAGCGCGTGTGCGTCCGCGGCCACCGGATCGTCCTCGATGACGAGGACCCGCACGTCGGGCGCGCTCATACGTCCGCCTCCCCGCGCGCCGGCAGCCGTACGGTGAACCGCGCGCCTCCGTCGGGCAGTTGGTCGGCCTCGGCGCTGCCGCCGTGCCGGTGGGCCACCTGCCGTACCAGCGCGAGGCCCAGGCCCCGCCCCTCACCCTTGCCCGACCAGCCGCGCCGGAACACGTCCGCGCCCTCGGGAAGTCCGGGGCCGTTGTCGGCCACGCTCAGCAGCAGTCCCTGCCCGTGGGGGCCGGCCGGGCCGTCGGGGCGGACGGTGACGCGGATCCGGCCGCCGGGTACGCCGGTGAGGGCGTCGACGGCGTTGTCGACGAGGTTCCCGAGCACGGTGACGAGGTCCCGGGCGGGCGGGCCGCCGGGCCCGGCTCCGATGACTCCGCTGTCCGGGGTGACGACCAGCTCGACCCCCCGTTCGTGGGCCTGTGCGGCCTTGCCGAGCAGCAGGGCGACGAGCACCGGCTCGCCCACGGCGGCGATCACCTCGTCGGTCAGGGCCTGGGCGAGAGACAGTTCCGCTGTGGCGAAGTCCACCGCCTCGTGGCTGCGGCCGAGTTCGATGAGGGAGACCACGGTGTGCAGCCGGTTGGCCGCCTCGTGGGCCTGCGCCCGCAGCGCCCGGGTGAATCCGCGCTCCTGGTCCAACTCCCCTGTAAGGGACAGTAGTTCGGTGTGGTCGCGCAGGGTGGTCACGGTGCCCCGGCGGCCGCCGCCCGCGACGGGGGCGCTGTTGAGTACGAGCACCCGGTCCGCGGTCAGGTGCACCTCGTCCACCCGGGGCCGGTCGGCGAGCAGCGCGCCGGTGAGCGGGGCGGGCAGGCCGAGGTCGGCCACGCCGGTCCCCTTGACCTCCCCGCGCAGGCCGAGGAGTTCGCGGGCCGCGTCGTTGACGAGGGTGATCCTGCGCCGGCCGTCGAGCATCAGCAGCCCTTCGCGGACCCCGTGCAGGGCGGCCTGGTGGTAGTCGTACATCCGGCTCAGCTCGGCCGCGTTCATCCCGTGGGTGTGGCGGCGCAGCCGGGCATTGACGATGTAGGTGCCCGCCCCGCCGAGGGCGAGGGCCCCGCCGGCCATCCAGGCGAGCGCGGAGAGCCGGGCGGCGAGGCCGGCGCTTACCGCGCGGACGGTGATGCCGGCGGCGACCATGCCGATGACCCGGCCCTCGTCGGTGATCGGGGTGACCACGCGGATGGAGGGTCCGAGCGTGCCGGTGTAGGTCTCGCTGAAGGTCTCGCCCCGCAGGGCGGGGGCGGTGTTGCCGACGAAGGGCTCGCCGATGCGCTTCGGGTCGGGGTGCGTCCAGCGGCGTCCGTCCGGAGCCATGATCGTCACGAAGTCCACGCCGGTGTCGACGCGGACCCGCTCCGCGTAGGGCTGCAGGGCCGCGGTGGGCCCGCCGGGGCCACCCCTCCCGCGCACGGTTCCGCGTACGGCCCCGCCCGCGGAACCCGGCACGTCATCGCGCACCTCGGCGCGCACGTCATCGCGCACCTCGGCGCGCACCGCCTCCCGTACCGACGGGGAATCCGCAACCGCGCGGGCCACCGCCCCGGTCTGACGCCGGGCGGCCTCCTCGGCCTGGTCGCGGGCGGCCGCGTACGCGAAGACGGCGCAACCGGCGACGACCGCGGCGACCAGCACCACCTGCATGGCGAAGAGCTGACCGGCGAGGCTGCGCGGCGGCCGGGGGAAGCGGAACATGGCGCTCAGTGTGCACCCGGGCGTGAACTCAATGAACGCAAGGGTGACCGGGGTCACAGCGGCGGGCGATGGTCTCCCGGGACGCCTTCGACATCTGGGAGGCGAAGGGCACTACCAGGAGGCATCGTGGCCGCCAGACGCGACAAGACGCATTATCTGTACATCGCGGTGATCGGCGCGGTGCTGCTCGGCATCGCCGTCGGGTTCGCCGCGCCCGGCGTGGCCGTGGAGCTCAAGCCGCTGGGCACCGGGTTCGTCAATCTGATCAAGATGATGATCTCGCCGGTGATCTTCTGCACGATCGTGCTGGGCATCGGCTCGGTGCGCAAGGCCGCCAAGGTCGGTGCGGTGGGCGGGCTGGCTCTCGGCTACTTCATGGTGATGTCCACGGTGGCGCTGGCCATCGGACTGCTGGTCGGCAACCTGCTGGAGCCGGGCAGCGGACTGCACCTGACCGAGGCGGCCCGGCACGCGGGCGAGGCGCAGGCGAAGGCGGGCGGCGCGGAGAGCACGCCCGAGTTCCTGCTGGGGATCATCCCGACCACGCTCGTGTCGGCCTTCACCGGGGGCGAGGTGCTGCAGACGCTGTTGGTGGCGCTGTTGTCCGGGTTCGCGCTCCAGGCCATGGGCGCGGCGGGCGAGCCGGTGCTGCGCGGGATCGGGTACGTGCAGAAGCTGGTGTTCCGGGTACTCGCGATGATCATGTGGGCGGCGCCGGTGGGCGCGTTCGGCGCGATCGCGGCGGTGGTCGGAGCGACCGGAATGGACGCACTGAAGTCCCTCGCGGTCATCATGATCGGCTTCTACACGACCTGCCTGATCTTCGTCTTCGTGGTCCTGGGCACGCTGCTCCGGCTGTGTACGGGGATCAGCGTCTTCGCCCTGCTGCGCTACCTGGGCCGGGAGTTCCTGCTGATCCTGTCCACCTCCTCCTCGGAGTCGGCGCTGCCCCGGCTGATCGCGAAGATGGAACACGTGGGGGTCTCGCGGCCGGTGGTCGGCATCACGGTCCCGACGGGCTACTCCTTCAACCTCGACGGGACCGCGATCTATCTGACGATGTCCTCGCTCTTCGTCGCGGAGGCGATGGGCAAGCCCCTCGCACTGGGCGAGCAGATCTCCCTGCTGCTGTTCATGATCGTGGCCTCGAAGGGCGCGGCCGGAGTGACGGGCGCGGGTCTCGCCACCCTCGCCGGAGGGCTCCAGTCGCACCGGCCTGAACTCGTCGACGGTGTCGGCCTGATCGTGGGCATCGACCGGTTCATGAGTGAGGCGAGGGCGCTGACGAACTTCGCGGGCAACGCGATCGCGACCGTGCTGATCGGCACCTGGACGAAGGAGTTCGACCGGGTCCGGGCCGCCGAAGTCCTTTCGGGCCGACTGCCGTTCGACGAGACCACGCTCACCGACGACGCGCACGAGCAGGCCGCCGCCGTACCCGTCCAGCCGGACGGTTCCAAGGACGGCACCAAGGACGGCGTACCCGTCTGACGGGGACGTCCCGCGGACCGGCCGGACAGGGCTCGCCCCCACGGTGCCCAGCCCGGCCGGTCCCGACACCTCTCGGAAGCGTCTTTTTTCAGCCAAGATCACATTAGCTGTCTAGCGGTAAAAGGTACTTCCGTACCGGGGCAGGCTTCTGACATCTTGCGTCCACCACTCGTTTCGTTACGGCCCGGTAGGTGCCACCCGCACCGCGGGGCCGTCATCGGAGGACGCATTGATACCCCACATATCCAGCCGACCTCGCCGCACCCTCGTACTGGCGGCCGCCCTGGGCGCGCTGGCCTTCGGGACTCCCGCCGCGCTCGCCGGCACGGCGCCCGTCTCCCCGGCGGGCATCCCGACCGCCTCCGCACCCGCCAAGGCCCCGGCCGCGGCGCCGGCTTCCCAGAGTGCGACCTGGGCTGCCGGCACCCGCGCCTACCTGGTGATCACCGCAGCCGGTGACAGCTCGGCGGTCCGCTCCGCCGTCACGTCGAACGGCGGCACGGTCTTCTCGTACTACGACTCCATCGGCGTGATCGTCGCCCACTCGACCTCCTCGACCTTCGCGGCCACCATGCGCGGGGTCAGCGGTGTCCAGAAGGTCGGCGCGACCCGCACCTCGGACGTCCCGGCCGACGCCTACAACCCGGCGCTGCCCGCCAACCCGTCCCAGTCGACGACCCCCACGGGCGAGCCCGTACGCGTGGACATGAGCCAGATCAAGGCCGACCAGGCCTGGGCCGTGACCACCGGCTCGGCCTCCGTCAAGGTCGGCATCCTGGACACGGGCGTCGACGACCAGCACCAGGACCTGGCGCCGAACTTCAACGCCGCCGACTCCGCCTCCTGCGCGTACGGCAAGCCCGACACCCGCGTCGGCGCCTGGCGCGACGTGGACACCCACGGCACGCACGTGGCGGGCACCGTCGCCGCCGCCAAGAACGGCAAGGGCGTCGTCGGCGTGGCCCCCGGCGTGAAGATCTCCTCGGTCCGCGTGGCCGAGCCGGGCAACTCCTTCTTCTTCGCCGAGAACACCATCTGCGCCTTCGTATGGTCCGGCGACCACGGGTTCAAGGTCACCAACAACAGCTATTACACGGACCCGTGGCAGTTCAACTGCCCGGACAACATCGACCAGGCCGCGATCATCGAGGGCGTCAAGCGCGCCCAGGAGTACGCGGAGAGCAAGGGCTCCCTCCAGGTCGCCGCGGCGGGCAACGAGAACTACGACCTCGCCCACAAGACCACCGACTCGGCGAGCCCCAACGACTCGAACCCGACCACCCGGACCATCACCAACGCCTGCCTCGACATCCCGACCGAACTCCCGGGCGTGGTCACGGTCGCGGCCAACGGCACCGGTGTCACCAAGGCCTCGTTCTCCAACTTCGGCCAGGGCGTCATCGACGTCGCGGCGCCGGGCAGCAACGTCTACTCCACCGCGCCTGGCGGCGGTTACAGCACCAAGAGCGGCACCTCGATGGCCACCCCGCACGTCGTGGGCGTCGCGGCGCTCATCGCCAGTGCCAACCCGGGCATCACCCCGGCGCAGATGCGCGACAAGCTGGCCACCCAGGCCAACGACATCGCCTGCCCGTCGGACACCCGCTGCACCGGGACCACCGCCAACAACGGCTTCTTCGGCGAGGGCCAGGTCGACGCGCTGAAGGCGGTCGGCGGTTCGACGCCGCCGCCCGGCAAGTACTTCGAGAACCTCACCGATGTCGCGATCACCGACAACGCGACCGTGAACAGTGCCATCACGGTCAGCGGGGTGACCGGCAACGCGCCGGCCACCCTCAAGGTGGGCGTGGACATCAAGCACACCTACATCGGTGACCTCAAGGTCGACCTCGTGGCTCCGGACGGCTCGGTCTACGTCCTGAGCAACCGGGCCGGCGGCAGCACGGACAACATCCTCCAGACCTACACCGTCAACGCCTCCAGCGAGGTCGCGAACGGCGTCTGGACCCTCCGTGTGAACGACAACGCCAACTCGGACATCGGCAAGATCGACGCCTGGAACCTGACCTTCTGATCAGGGGCACCACGGGGCCATCGGGGAGCGGTACGACCGCGCCCCGGTGGCCCCTTCCGGCTACCGGGTCCGCAGTACGCAGTCCCCGCAGAGCCCGCCGCCCGGCACCTTGTAGTACAGACAGCAGCTGCGGCGCACGAACGCCACCCCGAGGCCGGGTTCGTGGACGAAGGTGCCGGTCCCGCCGAGCGGGCCGCCGTCGGCGAGCAGCGCGGCCGCGAGGGCGGCCGCCTCCTCCCCCGGCACCCGGTCGGTGAGCACCCGGACGGCGCCGACCAGCCCGGAGGCCACGTTGCCGCGCAGCACCCGGGGCGAGACGCCGAACCGCTCGCGCAGCCTCGCGTCGAGCACCGCCACGTTGGCGAGCACCGTGTCCGCCAGGGCCTGCGCCGGGGTTTCCCCGGGCTGTTCGACGGGCTCGGGCAGCCACAGCTCCAGCGACCCCGCAGCGGGCAGTCGCCACCACAGGCGGTCGGGACCCAGGTCCGGCACCCGCCCGGACAGGACGGCGCAGCCGAGGGCGAGCGACCAGAGCCGGGAGGCGATCCCGAACTGCGCCGTCGAGGCGGCCACCCGACCCGGCCCGCTGCCGATACGGCGCCCCACCTCGTCGACGTAGGGCCCGAGCTGCTCCCCGTACAGCTCGCCGAGCGGCCGGAAACCGCTCCCGGGCGGCTCCTTCCCGTACGCCACGGTGAAGAACGGCCCGACGGAACCCAACTGCCGCAGTACGCCGTCCATCCCGGGCTCCGTCCATCGTGAAGGGGTCCCTCGTGCGGGGGTCCGTCCGGTGATGATCTCAGGTCGGCGCCGGGCCGCTCCGCGCCGGGGACGCGGCGGCGCGTGCGGCGGAGCCCTGCACGAACGAACGCCACGACCCGCGGGATCCGGAGGATCCGCGGGTCGTGGCGCCGGCGCCCGGGGGTCAGGCCTGGGTGAAGTCCGCGACCTCGAAGTCGGACATGTCGAGGCCGCCCTGCTTGGTGTCGTCGTTGGCGAAGACGAAGGACTCGATCGGGACGTCCCGCTCGGCGCTGAGCTGGGCGACCAGCTCCTGCAGGACCACCGTCTCCAGGACCACCCGGACCGCGTCCGCGACCTCGGGCAGGCGGACGACGGACAGGCTGTCCGCCGGCTCCACCTCCGCCGCCGTGATCAGCAGCGTGAGGTGGCCCGCGCCCGCCAGCGAACGGGCCAGCTCGGTCTCGCGGCCGTCACCGTAGACGAGGTGGAGGGTGTTGCCCGCCGACTCCATCTCGCCGTGCAGGTAGTTGCGGGTCGCCGAGGCGGCCGCGGTCATCCGCACCACCTCGCGCAGGAGCAGCGCGCCCTCTTCGGCGGAGGCCCGGGAGGCCCCGGCCGCCACGCCGTCGGAGGCGATGCAGAGGGCGCCGCGCTCCCGCAGGCCCGCCACGATTTCGGTGGCCTGGTGGTGGACCGCGGTGGTCTGCTCCTCGATCTCGCCCCACGGGTCACCGGCGCGGCCCGCGACGGCCCCGGCGATGAGGTCGAGGGCGACGATGGTGCCGGTGTAGCCGATGGTCGAGGCGTACGAGTCGGCCTCGTTGCCGAGGTCCACGGTGAGGTCGGCGAGGTCGCCGAGCGGCGAGGGGACCACGTTGAGCAGTGCTGTCTTCGTGATGCCGGGGGCGGCGCATTCGAAGGCGGCGATGGTCTCGGAGCTGCGGCCGCCCTGGGAGACGGCGATCAGGCAGTCGGTGTCGAAGCCGGCGGTGCCGGTCTCGATCTCGCTGGACAGTACGCGCTGGGTGACGATCCCCGCCTCGCGCAGCTGCTGTACGGGGACGGCGAGGGCGGCGTACGAGGCTCCGATGCCGGTGAAGAGGGGGCGCTCGGAGGCCCGTAGCCCGGCGAGATCCGGGGAGGCGAGCTGGGTGCGGACGCGGTCGGCGATCCGGGCGAGGGCTGCGCCCTGGCCGGCCTGGCCTTCGAGGAACGTGATGCGGGATCCGGACATGGTGGGGGTCCTTGGGAGGTGTGTGGGGTCGCGGCGCCCCCGCCGGTACGGCGGGCCGGGGGCGGGGCATTCGGGCGGGGCGGGACGATCGGCGCGGGGCCGTCCGCGCGGGGCGGCGGGGCCGTCGGCCCGGAAGCGGCCGGCGCTCGGCGCGGGGTCAGGCGGAGGCGTCGGCCCTGGCGGCCGGCTGGGACTCCTCGTCGCGTTCGCGGCCCGGGGTCGGGAGGTCGAACCTCACGATCGCCCAGCGGAAGAGCACGTAGTAGAGGGCGGCGAAGGCCAGGCCGATCGGGATGAGCATCCAGGGCTTGGTGGCGATGCCGTAGTTCACGACGTAGTCGATGGCGCCGGAGGAGAAGCCGAAGCCGTCACGGATGCCGAGGGCGTAGCAGACGGCCATCGAGACGCCGAAGAGGAAGGCGTGGATCGCGTAGAGCACCGGGGCCACGAACATGAAGGCGAACTCGATGGGCTCGGTCACGCCGGTGACGAAGGAGGTCAGGGCGACGGAGATCATCATGCCCTTGACCATGACGCGGTTCTCGGGGCGGGCGGTGTGCGCGATGGCCATGGCGGCCGCCGGGAGCGCGAACATGTAGATCGGGAAGCCGCCGGTCATGAACTGGCCCGCGGTCGGGTCTCCGGCGAGGAAGCGGGCGATGTCCCCGTGCACCTCGGTGCCGGTGGCCGGGTTGACGAAGCTGCCCGCCTCGAACCAGGGGAAGACCGAGAAGAAGTGGTGCATCCCGATGGGGATGAGGGCCCGGACGACGAGGCCGAAGAGGCCCGCGCCCCAGGCGCCGGTGCCGACCAGCCACTCGCCGAAGTGGAAGAACCAGCTGCCGACCGTGGGCCAGACCACTCCGAATACCACTCCGATGCCGACGCCCGCGAAGGCGCTGAGGATGGGCACCAGTCTGCGGCCGCCGAAGAAGCCGAGCCACTCGGGCAGTTTGGTACGGCTGAAGCGCTGGTAGAGGAGGGCGGCGACCAGGCCCATCACGATGCCGCCGAGGACCTTGGCGTCGAGGGGTTCGCCGTCCACGCCCTTGGGGAAGGCCGGGCTGGCGAGTACGGCCTTGAAGACCAGGTAGCCGACCACGGCCGCCAGTGCGGTGGAGCCGTCGGACTTCTTGGCGAAGCCGATGGCCACACCGACCGCGAAGAGCAGCGGCAGGTTGGCGAAGACGGTGTCTCCGGCCGCCGACAGCACCATCGCGAGCTTCTGCACGAGCACCGGGAAGTTCTCGCGGCCCAGCAGGTCGTGGCCGCCGAGGCGGGTCAGCAGGGCCGCGGCCGGCAGCGTGGCCACGGGCAGCATCAGGCTGCGGCCGATCCGCTGCATGACCGGCATGATCCGGCCCGGCCTCTTTCCGGCAGCCGGCGCGGTGGCCGGAACAGTGGCCGTACTCATCTCGGGACTCCTCGTCGAGCGGGGTGGTGGGGACGACTCGAAGGTAGCCAGTGGTTTTGAATTGGTCAACGGTGGTCTTCCGTGGTCTTACAGAAAATATCAAGATGAGGGCTTAGGTCCCAACCCCGCCAGGCCTGAAGCCGGATGAAGTGGTAGCAAGTGGTATGGTTCGATCCATGACCGACGACGCCGCCCTCGCCGCCGCCTCCTCGATCACCTCGACCGCCCGCGCCGCGGACCCCCTGTGGGCCCAGGCCGCGGACCGGATCCGCGAGGAGATCGCCCACCGCGGCCTGTCCGAGGGCAGCAAGCTGCCGCCCGAGCGCGAGCTGTGCACCCGGCTGGACGTCTCCCGCGTCACCCTGCGCCGCGCGCTCGCCCACCTCGTCGAACAGGGCCTGGTCACCGCGTCCCACGGACGCGGCTGGTTCGTCGCGGCGCCCGTGGCGCCCACGCCGGCCCGCGAGTGGCCCAAGGACCTGGAGTCCTTCACCGCCACCGCGCGCCGCAAGCACATGCGCGCCAGCTCGGTGGTCCTGCGCCACGACACCGTCACCGCTTCCCTGGACGACGCCGACCGCCTCGACGTGCCCGCCGGCACCCCGCTGCTCCGCCTGGAGCGGGTCCGTCTGCTCAACGACGTCCGGATCGCCGTCGACCGGACCCTGGTCGTCGCCGAACTCGCGCCCGACCTCGCCCGCACCGACTTCCGCGAGACCTCCCTCTTCGAGGAACTGCACCGCTGGGGCGTCGAGCCCGACCGCGCCGAGGCGACCATCGAGGCGCGCAACGCCGACGGGGAGCTCGCCGGACACCTGGGCATCGCCGAGGGCGCGCCCGTACTCGTACTCGACCAGACGGTGTACACCAAGGACCAGCGGCCGCTGCTGCTGTCCACGGTGGAGTACAGCGGCGACCGCTACCGGCTGCGCACCACCCTGCAGACAGACTGACACCGCCCGTCCGGCGCGCGGTAGCCCCGTTCGGCACCCGCCGGACAGCCGAAAGCCCCGGCCCGGGCAGTCCTTTGCCCGTCCGGGGCGCGTCGGGGGCCGCGCGCGGCCGTCAGATTCCCGCGAGGAACTCCAGCAGTGCCCGGTTGAAGGCCTCCGGCTGCTCCACGCCCGGCAGGTGACCGGCCCGCTCGACCACGGTGAGCACCGAGTGCGGGACCAGCGCGTGCAGGGACTCGGCCTCGGCGACCGGGGTGTAGACATCGTCCCGGCCGACCACGATCAGGCAGGGCACCTCGGCCGGCAGCGCCGCGAGCACCGGCGCGTAGTCGGGCCGTTCGGCCCGCCCGCGCAGTGCGGCGGCCGCCCCCTCGGGGGCGGTCGCGTACATCATCGCGGTGACCTCGGCCGCCGCCTGCGGCATTCCCGTCACGTTGTACGGCGCCAGCATCTTGTCGATGACCTCGTCGGTATAGGGCTTCATCCCCTCTTCGAGGAGCCGCTCGGCAAGGTTTCGGCGGAAGGTTTTACCCTCCTGGGTTTCCGCCGGAGCGGAAGTGTCGGAGAGGACGAGGGCCCGCACCCGACCCGGGTGGCGCAAGCGCATCTCCATGGCGATCTGTCCTCCCATGGACACACCGCCGACGACCGCTTGTTCGATGCCCAGACGGTCGAGCAGAGCAGCGATGTCGTCGGCGAAGTCCGCAAGCAGCGTTGTGCCCGGCAGAACCGGGCTTTGCCCGTATCCCCGCAGGTCAGGGGTGATCACGCGATAGCCGGCCGTGGTCAATGCGGCCGTCTGGGGATGCCACATCGAGTGGTTGAACGGATGCCCGTGGATCAGGATTACGGGGGCGCCGCCACGCGGCCCCGAGTCCTCGAAAAAGAGTGTCGCGCCATTGCCATTCAGGGGGTTCATGGGAGGACTCTAAGGGGCTACATTGAGCCACTCGCGTTCACCTGACAGCCCGTTGCCTTTCACCCGTGTTTTGCACTGGGGGCGACGTCAGGGACGCAGACTGTGCAACCACCCCACCGCCCAGAAGGACCGAAGGCTCCGTGCCCGTACCCGTACTCCTCGCCGGCCGCAGCGTGCGGCTTGAGCCCCTCGCCCCCCACCACACCGAGGCCCTGGCCCGTGCCGGGGCCGAGGATCGTACGACTTACGCCTTCACCCCCGTACCCCACGGCGTGCAGGCGTCCCACGAGTACATCGAACGTGCCCTCGCCGATCAGGCGGCGGGTCGGTCGCTCCCGTTCGCGGTGGTCAGAGCCACCGATGGGCGGGTGGTCGGTTCGACCCGTTTCCTGGAACTGGACTACTGGCAGGGGCCGCTGGTGTGGCCCGCCGTGCCCGGCGTCCCGTTCGGCGATCCGGCGACGGCGATCCCCGATGCCGCCGAGATCGGCAATACCTGGCTGTCCCCCGGGGCCCAGGGCACCGGCATCAACACCGAGGCGAAGCTGCTCATGCTCCGTCACGCCTTCGAAACCTGGGGCGTCCGGCGCATCTCGCTGCGCGCGGACGCCCGCAACGGCCGGTCCCAAGCCGCCATGGAACGGCTCGGGTTCACCAGCGAAGGGGTCCGCCGGGCCCATTCGCGGGGCCTGGACGGCGCGGTCCGCAGTACGGCCTTCTTCTCGATCCTCGACGAGGAGTGGCCGACCGTGAGGTCGGTCATCGAGCTCAGGATGTCGGCGGTCGCGCAGCGCAAGCGGCGGCGCAAAACGCTCATCCCGGCGTAACGGTCCTTCCGCTCGGACGGCGAGCGGCCCCCGCCCCCTCTTCCCGGTGTCAGCCGAGGAAGGCGGGGGCGAGGGCCGACGTCATGAACCGGGCCGGGGCGCCGCTGCCGTCGGCGGGCAGCGAGTAGAGGTCGGCGCCGAAGTCACCGGGCAGGGAGTAGACGACGGTCCTGTCGTCCGTCCACACCACCTGGTCGTCGACGCTGCGCTCCTCGGCGAGCGGGGCCTCCGCCATCGAGGCGAGGTCCAGGACGTACAGCCGCCACGGCGCGTCCGGCGACAGGCCGGACACCCGCTTCTTGAACACCAGCCGGGTCCCGTCGGGCGACAGGGACGGGCATTCGAGGTTCTCGCGCAGCGTGGTGACCGTGCGCGCCGCGAGGTCGCCGCGGACCAGGTAGGTCTGGCCGCCGGTCGCGAGCGTGGCGTAGAAGGTCCGCTCGTCGGCGGCGAAGGTGACCCCCCAGAAGTTGACGTCCGCGTTGCGGTACGTCTTGCCGTCCTTGTGGATCGCGAAGTCCTCCAGGGAGGCGTCGTACTTCCCGGTGCGCAGGTCCAGCAGCGAGGTCCGGGTCGAGAAGTTCGTGCCCGCGTACGAGTCCCCGCCCACGAAGACCGTCCAGGCGGCCAGGTGGCCGCCGGGCGAGACCCTGGCCCGGGTCGGGATGCCGGCCAGCGGACGGCCGGCGACCTCCTTCAGTCGCGCGTCGAGGACCACGGCCTTGTAGCTGTCCTGCACCGCGCCCTTGTCGGCCTGGAGGCAGATCCCGGTGCCGGCGGCGGAGTGGAAGCGCAGGCAGCTGACCCCGGAGGCGGTACGAGGCCCTTCGGGTGCGGCGGCCGGCGTGGTGGCGAGCTCGTCGCGGTGCGGCCCCCAGGCCATGTTCCGGAACACGATCCGCCGGCCGCCGTCGCCCGGGGCGAGGGACACCGCGCCCGGGGCGATCACCGGCCCGCCGGCCTGGGCCCGGTTCTTCTCGTCGGCGCGCGAGGAGGCCCGTACGACGGCGAGCGCTCCGATCGCGGCGAGCAGGACGACGGCGCAGACGAGTATCAGGATCCGGCGTTTGAGGGGCATGTGTGGGGGCCTTTCGGGATCTGCGGGAGGGATCAGGGGGCTGCGGCAACCGGCTCTGCGTCCGGCCCTTCCTCCGGACCGGCGTCCAGCGCGGCGCCGGCCGGCCGCAGCCGGACGCAGAGCAGGACGGCCCCGGCCAGTAGCGCGGCGGCGACGGCCAGCGCGGGGCGGGCGCCCCAGAACGTCCAGGCAGCGCCGAAGCCCAGCGAGGCGGCGAACCTGGCGAGGGCCTGCCCGGTCTGGACGAGGGCGAGCCCTGCGCCTCGGTGCCGCTCGGGCCTGCCGCGTGCGCGGGCTGAGCGGCGGCGACGCCCGCCCACAGCGCGGCGCCGGCGGCAGTGACGCCGAGGGCGGTGGCGAGGGCGGTCTTGCGGCGGGACCGTGAAATGGGCATGCCGAACACGGAAGTACCTCCGGGCAGGGGGGTGGTCTGGGGCGGCGCGGACGTACCGTACCCAGCGGCATGTACAGGGGCCAGAGATTCTCGGCGAACAGAACAGGAACTCCACAGGCCGTTTTCGCGTCGGGCAATGTCCTGCTCTGCGGAACCTCAAAAGACGGAAAAATCCGGAACCCGCGAGCACGTACGCTCATCTTTCGATCGAAAGCAGTCCCACCCCGCCCCAACAGGGTCAGCACCAAGCCGGAGAGCAACCGCACATGTCGCACTCACCCGACGGACAGCACCAGCCGTACCGGTCGGCAGGGCCCTACCAGCAGCAGCCCTACGGCGAGCCTTACGGCCGGCAGAACGGGCAGCCCTACGGGGAGCCGTACGGGCAACAGAACGGGCAGCCCTACGGCGAGCCGTACGGGCAGCCGTATCCGCCGTCCTGCGGGGAGTCCCTCCCTCCGCTCCCCGAGGAGCCGCGCCGTCCGTCCCGGATCCGGCGGTGGGTGATCGCGGGTGCCTCCGTCCTCGCGCTCGCGGGCGTCGCGTCGCTCGTGATGAGCCACTACGAGATACCGCCCTTCACCGACAAGGGCGACTCCGTCTCCTTCGGGCAGCAGCCCCCCGGCGGCTCCGCCGGAGGCGACACCGGCGGGGCGTCGGACGCCAAGCCGCCGGCGCACTCGAAGATGTCGATGCCCACCGGTCCGGCGGCCGACTTCAAGAACTCGATGACCCTGCCCGACGGCACGCACGTCGCCGTCACCACCCTGGACGGCAAGAAGTCCGGGTTCAAGGGCAAGGTCTGGGTGTGGGCGCCCAAGGCGTACAGCGACCCGAAGTTCGCCAAGAGCGGTTTCCCGGTCATGGTCGCGCTGCCCGGCGGCGCCGGTTACCCGAACAACTACTGGATGGGCACCGACCTGGGCCTCCAGGCCAGCATCAGCAAGTGGTACGCCGAGGGGAAGAGCAAGCCCTTCATCCTGGTCATGCCGGTGCTGAACCCCGGCCCGGACGACAAGGGCATCTACTGGGACGGCTCCGACATCCCGGGCCAGCCCAAGATGGGCACCTGGCTGACCGACGACGTCCCGGACCTGGTGCGGGCGAACTTCCGCACGATCAAGTCCCGTGACGGCTGGGCCTACATGGGCTCCTCCACCGGCGGCTTCGCCAGCCTGAAGGCCGTGCTGAAGTACCCGGAGAAGTTCAAGGCCGCGATCTGCTCCGGCCCCGACATCGTCCCCGACTCCCCGTTGTGGAAGGGCCACGACAAGGAGAAGGCCGAGAACAACCCCGAGCTGCTCGCCAAGGCGCTGACCGGCAAGAAGGGCGCCCCGGACGTCTACCTGGCCTTCCAGGTCGGCACCAACGAGAGCAACAAGAACACCCTGCCGAACGTGCAGAAGTTCATCGCCGCCTACGGCAAGGGGCCCGTCCACACCGACCTGAAGGTCATCCAGGGCGGCAAGCACAACGCCAAAACCTATGTGCCCAACATGGGCGAGGGCCCGATCCAGTTCATCAGCAAGGTCATGGAAGGACCCGTCGAGTAGTCGGTGCGCCGACCCGCACCGGCGCCTCGCGCCCCGGCCCGCCGAACACCATCGGCGGGCCGTCGGCCTTCCAGGGCGCCCAGCCCGGGTCCCCCTCGACGGCGAAGCGCACCCAGGCCGCGTGCATCTGCGCGGCCAGTTCCCGCGGGGCGTCCGGCCCCGTGAGCCAGGACGCCTCGGGTGCGTCCAGGGTGTCGAAGACGAAGCCCAGTTCCAGGGCGTGGCAGGACCCGAGGCCCCGGACCCCGGACGGCCACGCGAACTCGTACACGAAGCTCGGCGCGCTCCGCCCGGGCGCGCCCGCCAGCGCCCGCAGCGGGTCGCGCAGCAGCCGGTCGGTGAGCAGGTGGCCGAGGAGGTCGGCCGGGCCGGCGCCGGGCCGCTCGGCGCGCAGCGCCCGTACCGCGGCCCGGTCCTTGCCGGAGCGGATCCGGCCCAGGGCCACGGACAGCGGGCCCAGCCGGTCCAGCAGCCGCATCGCACCGGTCGGGGCCAGCCAGAGCCGGTACTCCTCGGCGGTCCAGCCCAGCAGCAGCGGTACCTCGCAGCCCGCAACCGCGGCTTCGAGCGGGTCGAGCGGCAGCGTGTCCGGGTCGGTGACGAGGCCGAAGGCGGGGCCGCCGACCAGCGGTGAGGAACGGCGCAGTACGGCCGCCTGGGCGGCGAGCAGATCGGGAAGCGAGGCCCCGGCGAAGGCCTCGGCGGTGGCGGGCACCCCGAGCAGCGCGGCCATCCGCCGGGCCATGGTGCGCACCCGGTCCCGGGGCAGCACTTCGGGGGCGCCGCTCTGCAGGACGGCCTGGTGGAAGAGGCCGGCGGCGCGGGGTGCGGCGAGCAGCGCGCCGATGCTGACGGCCCCGGCGGACTCGCCGAAGACGGTGACCCGGGAGGGGTCGCCGCCGAAGGCTCCGATGTTGTCCCGTACCCAGGTCAGGGCGGCGATCTGGTCGAGCAGGCCCCGGTTGGCGGGGGCGTCGGGGAAGAGCCCGTAGCCGAGGATGCCCAGCCGGTAGTTGACGGAGACGAGCACCACCCCGTCCCGGGCGAAGGCGGAGCCCTCGTAGACGGGCACGGCCGAGGAGCCGCGGGTGAGGGCGCCGCCATGGATCCACACCATGACCGGCAGCCGGGCGGAGGGCGTCTCCTCGCCGACGGGGGCGGGGGTCCACACGTTGAGGTTCAGGCAGTCGTCCCCGGGGATCCCGGGGTCCGGGAGCAGCGCGGCGAACGCCTCGGGGTAGGGCACCTTGGGCGCGGTGGGGCCGTACGCACCCGCGTCGCGTACGCCGTCCCATGCCTCGGGGGGCTCGGGCGCGGCGAACCGGCGGGCCCCGACGGGCGCGGCGGCGTAGGGGATGCCCCGGAAGACGGCGACGGCGCCCGGCCCGGTCCGGCCCTCGACCTCGCCGTAGGCGGTCCGGACCCGGGGACGGGCCCGGTCGGGGGTCTCGCTCGCCGGTGCGGCCATCGTGTCCTCCTGGGGTCGGGAGCCCGGGGTTCCTGGAACCCCTGGAGCGGCTGGAGCCGGTGTTCCGTGCGGCGCCGGTCGCACGGTCGCACAGGCATGCGCGGGGTGACAAGGCGTGACCCCGCCCGGGCCGCCGGGTTGGGGGAGCATGCGATCCATGTCTCTCCCCCTTGCCATTCGGAGCCTCGTCCGTACCGGATCGGTCCCCGTTCTGCTGCTCGCGGCCACGGCCGGGGCGGCGGCCGGCACCACCGCGTACGCGGCCGACGGCCCGACGGCAGCCCTCGGGACCCCGACGGCCGTCGGGCCCGCCTTCCAGTACCTGGGCACGGACGACCGCCCGCACGGCGTCGACGCTCCCCGGGGCTGCGTGGACGCCGAGGGCGGCGGCGGCCGGGCGGTGACGAACAAGACCCGCGGGTCGGTGGCCCTGTACCGGGAGCCGGGCTGCGTGGGCACCCCGGTGGAGGTGCTGCGGCCGGGCGCGGTCACACCGGTGCGCCCGTACTTCGCCTCCGCCCGCTTCGGGACCGGCCGGTAGCACCGGCGGCCCAGCGGCCGTGACCCTTGGGCGCTCCCCGCGTTGTATGCCATGTCAAACGCCGCAGGCTCTGTTGCTGCGGCACCCCCTTTTCCTCTTAGGAGATCTTGATGTCGCGTATCGCGAAGGCATTCGTCATCACCGCTGCCGCCGGTAGCGCCCTGGCCGCCGGCGCGGGTCTGGCGGCTGCCGATGCCGGAGCGCAAGGTGCGGCGGTCGGCTCCCCCGGTGTCCTCTCGGGCAACCTGCTCCAGGTTCCGGTTCACGTCCCGGTCAACGTCTGCGGCAACACCGTCAACGTGATCGGTCTGCTGAACCCGGCGTTCGGCAACACCTGCATCAACCAGTCGGGTGGCGGCCACCACACCGAGGGCCACCACACCGAGGGCAACTACGGCGGCTGAATCGCCTGGTGACCCGAAGGGCCCCCGCCGGACGGCGGGGGCCCTTCCTCGTGTTCCGGGGCCGCGGCTCACTCGTAGCGGTAGAGCCCCTGGTGGCCCAGCATCTCGCGCGGGGTGACGTCCCACGGCGGCATCGGCTCGTCGAGGGCGATGACCCGGCCGCGCTGGAGGTCGCCGACCGCGAGCGGGGCCGCGGGCAGGTAGCCGGAGCCCGGGTGCCGCTGCTGCCACCGGTCCCAGAGAAGGTCCACGAAGGCGTGGTGCAGCCAGAAGGCCGGGTCGTTGGGCGCCGTGCCGCCCGTCATGTGGCCGCCGATCCACTGGTGCACCTTGTTGTGGTTGCGCCACTTCTCGCTCTTCGGGGCGGCCCAGCCCTCCAGCTTGTTTCGGAAGCCGCCGCGGGCGGCCGTCGAGTCCCAGGGCGAGCTGTCGTACGCCGGGTCGTCGATCGCCCACTGGAGCTCGGCCGGGGCCGGCAGCCTGATCGGGTTCTGCGGCCGGCCCAGGTTGCGGGTGAGGAAGCGGGCCTCCGTGATGCCGACCGTGACCGTCCAGTTGCCCTTCCCGTAGGCGAACGGGCCGGTCATCACCTGACGGTCGCTCTCGCGGCCGGTCCCGCCGAGGAAGTCCTCGGCCCACAGGGAGGAGGCCGGGCTGTTGTCCACGGTCCAGTCCCAGTAGGGGATGCTGACACCCGGGTCGACGCTCTGGAGCCGGCGTTCGAACTCCAGCAGGTAGCGCCGGTGCCAGGGGAAGAAGGACGGCGACATGTGACCGACGCGCAGTTTGCGGTCGCGGTCGGGGACGAAGTACTTGTCGTGGGTGCGGACCAACGCGTCGTAGGTGCCGTTGCGCTTGAGCTCGATCACGGCCGCCGTGAAGCGCTTCTTCTGCGCACTGGTGAGGTTCCTCTGGTTCTGCCGGGTGTACACGGCGTGCTACTCCTGTCCCCCGTGGTGCGCGGCGGTGAACGCCAGCTGAGTGGTGCCCAGTTCGTCAACGGCCGCGCGGGCGAGCTCCAGCGGGGTCGCGTAGGACTGGAAGTGGTTGATCCCGCTGAGGTACGTGCCGTCCGAGCGGCGCATGACGTGCAGGGGACGGCCGTCGATGCGAACGGCGGTCCCCTCCGGGTCGAAGGCGATGTGCCGGCCGCGGTACGTCTCCTCGCCGAACGGGGCCAGCGGGGCCGGTGAGAGGGTCTGCCGGGGACGGCGGGCGCGCAGTACGGGGGCCAGTGCCGCAGCCGTGCCGGCGAACACGGCGGCGGTGAAGGCGGTACGGAGGAACGCGCGGCGGGTGAGTGGTGCGGCGGCGGGGCTTGCGTACATACGGTCTCCCTCGCTCGGTGGCCGGTGGCTACGGGTCTAACGCCGCGCGGCGGGCGAGGTCACCGGGAACGCCCCTACTGCTCGGTGTGCTTGTAGTAGAGGGTGGTCGCCACCAGGCGGCCGGCCGGATCGGTGGCGTAGTCGGGGATGGATCCGGCCTCGGTCCAGCCGGCGGCGCGGTACACCCGCTCGGCCCCGCTGCCGCTCTCGGTGTCCAGGAACAGCAGCACCACCCCGGCGCGGGCCGCGGCGGCCTCGGCTTCGTCGAGGAGCGCGCGGCCGGTGCCGCGGCCGCGGGCCTCGGGGTGGACCATGAGCTTGCGGACCTCGGCGCGGTGGCGGCCGTTCGCCTTGGTCTCCCTGCTCCAGCTGATGGTGCCGTCGACCCGGCCGTCGGGCCCCCGGGACACCCACAGGGCGAGGGAGCCCTCCTCCAGTGCGGGCAGCAGGGAATCCCACCAGGCGGCGGCCGCCCCCTGGTCGAGGTCGGCGAGGAAGCCGATGGAGGAACCACCGCGTACGACGGCGAGGAGCAGCGCGGCGAGTTCCTCGCGGTGGGCGGTCAGGGCCGCGGCGTCGATCCGGGTCAGGGAGGCGTTCATCCGCCGAGGATAGGGATCAGCCGGCGGCGCGCTGGAGGCGGGGCAGGTGCAGATCGCGGAAGACGGCGGTCATGCGCAGGGCGAAGACCAGGGAGGCGGACACGACGATGTTGGCGGTGTCCGGGGCGCCGGCCCAGTGCAGGCCGAGGTAGGAGAGCGCCCCGGCGACCGCGGCCGTCGCGTACACCTCCTCGCGCAGGAGCAGCGGCGGGAACTCCCCGCAGAGCACGTCCCGGACGACCTCGCCGGTGACGCCCGTCAGGACGGCGAGAATGAGCACGGCGACGGGGGTGACGTGCGCGTCGATGGCGGCGCGGGCTCCGATCACGGTGACGACGGCGAGGCCGACGGCATCGACGACCATGAGCGCGCGCTGCGGGAGCTCCCTGCGGCGCAGGTAGAGCATGGTGGCGACGGCGACGGACGCAATGAGCACGAGCAGCAGCCAGTCGTGCGTCCAGTAGAGCGGGTGCCGGTCGAGGATGAGGTCGCGCAGGGTCCCGCCGGAGATGCTGGCCGCGAAGGCGAGGACGAGCCCGCCGAAGGGGTCCATGTTCGCGCGGTGTGCGGCGAGGACGCCGGAGGCGGCGAAGGCGGCGATGCCGAGGAGGTAGAGGGCGTGCAGCATGACGCCTCCCTTCGGGGGGCGGGGTCGTCGAGGACCCGTCAAGGCTGCCGTACCCCGCCCGCGCCCCGCATCGGCCGTTCGGCCGGTCCCCGCGGGGCGCGGGGTGCGGGGCGGGGCTCCCGGCGGGGGGCCTCCCCGCCGGGGGACCTCCCCGCCGGCGGGAACCCTAAGGAGCCGGGAGTTCCGCGAAGTCGGCCACCAGGCCGCGGTGGTGGCCGGCCGTGCCGAGGGCCAGGGAATCCGCCTTGGCCCGCTTGAGGTAGAGGTGGGCGGGGTGTTCCCAGGTCATGCCGATGCCGCCGTGGAGCTGCACGCACTCCTCCGCCGCCCGGACCGCGACGCCCGAGCAGTAGGACTGGGCCACCGCCACCGTGAGCGGCGCGTCCGCGGCGCCGGTCGCGAGGGCGTCGGCGGCGGCGCGGGCCGCCGCGCGGGCGGAGGCCACGTCGAGCCAGAGTCGGGCGAGACGGTGCTTGAGGGCCTGGAAGGAGCCGAGGGGGCGGTTGAACTGGTGGCGGGTGCGCAGGTACGCCACCGTCTCCGTCAGGCACCACTCGGCGGTCCCGAGCTGCTCCGAGGCGAGCAGTCCGGCCCCCGAGAGCAGTGCTCCGGCGATGGCCGCGCGGGCGGTGGCCGGGTCGGCGAGCCTGGTTCCGACGGCCCCGTCGAGGGTGACGGTGGCCAGGGGGCGGGTCAGGTCCAGGGCCACGAGCGGGGTCCGGGAGACCCCCGCGGCCTCGGCCGGGACGGCGTACAGACCGGTGTCGGCGAGGACCAGCAGCACGTCGGCGCAGACCGCGTCGGCGACGAAGGAGACGCTCCCGCTGAGCGAGCCCGTGGCGGGGCCCGCGCCGGGGTCGGCGGAGGCGTCCCTGACCGGTGTCGGGAAGGGTGCGCCCGGGGCCAGGGTCAGGGGCAGTGCGGGCACGCAGATCCGGCGGCCCGCCGCGAGCTCCCGTAGGAGGTCGGTGGACTGCGTGCTCTCGCAGCCGAGCAGGATCTCCGTCGCCAGGACCGCGCTCGTGAGGTAGGGGACGGGCGCCACGGCCCGGCCGAGCTCCTCCAGGACCACGGCCGCCTCCCGGTGGCCCGCGCCCTGCCCGCCCAGTTTCTCCGGTACGAGGAGTCCCGCCGCGCCGATGCCCGCGGCGAGCACCCGCCACAGTTCGGGGTCGTGGGGGTGGCCGCCCTCGATCCGGCCGAGGACGCCGGCGGGGTCGCAGCGGGCGGTGAGCAGGGACCGTACCGCCGTGCGGAGTTCGTCCTCCGCCTCGGAGTACAGCAGGTCCAGGGGGGCGGCGCCGGGAGAGCTCATCGAGCAAGGTCCTTCCACGCGAGGTCCTTGTCGTCGCGCGGTTCGGCGGGCAGGCCGAGGACGCGTTCGGCGACGATGTTGAGGAGGATTTCGCTGGTGCCGCCCTCGATGCTGTTGCCCTTGGCGCGCAGGTAGCGGTAGCCGGCGTCGCGGCCGGTGAAGTCGACGATCTCGGGGCGGCGAAGGGTCCAGTCCTCGTACAACAGACCTTCCTCCCCCAGGAGTTCCACCTCCAGTCCGCTGATCTCCTGGTTCAGCCGGGCGAAGGTCAGCTTCATGCCGGAGCCCTCGGGGCCGGGCTGGCCCAGGGCGAGCTGCTGGCGCAGCCGCTCCCCGGTCAGCCGGGCGACCTCGGCCTCGACCCACAGCTCCAGCAGCCGCTGGTGGAGGTCGTGCGTCCGCAGCTCGGGCCGTTCGCGCCAGGCGGCGGCGACCGGGGCGATCATGCCGCCCTCGCGCGGGATCCGCATGCCTCCGATGGAGACGCGTTCGTTCATCAGGGTGGTGCGGGCCACGGCCCAGCCCTGGCCCACCTCGCCGAGGCGGTGGGCGTCGGGGATCCGGACGCCGGTGAGGAAGACCTCGTTGAACTCGGCCTCGCCGGTGATCTGGCGCAGCGGGCGCACTTCGACGCCGGGGGCGGTCATATCGCACAGGAAGTAGGTGATGCCCTGGTGCTTGGGCAGCGCGGGGTCGGTGCGGGCGATCAGGATGGCCCAGCGGGCGGTGTGGGCGCTGGAGGTCCACACCTTCTGACCTTCCACCACCCAGTCCTCGCCGTCGCGGACCGCGCGGGTGCCGAGGGCGGCCAGGTCGGATCCGGCGCCGGGCTCGCTGAAGAGCTGGCACCAGACCTCCTCGCCGGTCCACAGGGGACGCAGGAAGCGCCGCTTCTGCTCCTCGGTGCCGTACGCGAGGATCGTGGGCGCGGCCATGCCGAGGCCGATGCCGATCCGGCGCGGGTCGTTGTCGGGCGCTCCGGCCGCCTCCAACTCGGCGTCCACGATGCCTTGCAGGGAGCGGGCCGCGCCGGTTCCGCCGAGACCCTCGGGGTAGTGCACCCAGGCGAGTCCGGCGTCGAAACGGGCCCGCAGGAACGCCCCGCGCGCGGTGGTGGCGGGCGGATGAGCGGCGAGCAGTTCCCTTACACGGGCGAGCAATTGGTCGGCGGTGACCGCGGCGGCCGTCATCGTGAGCCTCCGGCCTGGGCGGCCGCGGCCGGGCTCCCCGCGTCCAGGGACGGTACGACGACCAGCCGGCCGGTGGTGGTCCCGTCGGCGAGGCGCTGCACGGCGTCCGCGGCTCCGGCGAGCGGTACGCGCTCGCTGACCAGCGGCTTGATGGCGCCGTCGGCCGCGAGCCGGGTGAGCTCGGCGTGGCAGGCGGCGATCGCGGCGGGGTCCTTGGCGGCGTACAGGCCCCAGTGGAGGCCGAGGATGGCGTAGTTCTTGACGAGGGCGTGGTTGAGCGCGGGCGCGGGGATGGTGCCGCTCGCGAAGCCGACGACGATGATCCGGCCCTCGAAGGCCACGCATTTGGCCGAAGCCGTGTAGGCCTCGCCGCCGACCGGGTCGTAGACCACGTCGGCCCCGCGTCCGGCGGTGAACTCCTTGACCCGGGCCACGAGTTCTTCGCTCGTGCGGTCGATGACGAGGTCGCAGCCGAGCTCCTCCGCGGTGCGCACCTTGGCCTTCCCGCCGACGACCCCGATGACGGTGGCTCCGGCGGCTTTGCCGAGCTGGACGGCGGCGCTGCCGACGCCTCCGGCGGCGGCGTGCACGAGGAGCGTCTCGCCGGCCTGGATCCGGGCCCGGCGGTGCAGGCCGAACCAGCCCGTCTGGTAGCCGATGTGCAGGGCGGCCGCCTCGGCGTCGTCGAGGGTGTCCGGGGCGGGGAGCAGGCCGCGCGCGGAGGCGGTGACGTACTCGGCGAAGCCGCCGTGCGGCAGGCTCGGGTTGGCGATGACGCGGCGGCCGTCGTCGGTCTCGCCGCAGATCTCCACGCCGGGGGTGAAGGGCAGCGGCGGTCGGATCTGGTACTGGCCGCGCACGAGCAGCGCGTCGGGGAAGTTGACGTTGGCGGCTAGCACCTTGAGCCTCACCTCGCCTTCGCCGGGCACCGGTTCGGGAACCTCTTCGAGGCGCATGGCCTCGCGGGGCTCGCCTGGGGTGTGTACTCGCCATGCCTGCATCCGGGGCCTCCAGCCGCCGATGGGAACCACGCCTCGCGGGCATACTAAGCGGTCGCTTGCGCTGCTGTGAACCAGTGGATCCGGGCCGCCTCGGACCACTCCCGCAAATCCGGCCGCTTCCCGCCCCCCTTCGGGCAGCATGTGGCGTGCACGTGTCATGACTTAACGGGGAACAGCACGAGTCCAGGGGGAACCACCGCATGAAAAGAAGCATGTCCGCGGCCGCTGCCGCCGCCGTCCTGGCGGGTCTGGCCACCGCGGCGGGCCCGGCCACGGCCGCCGAGGCGAAGTGCACGCCGAAGATACAGGTACTGGGACATCTGGCACCCGACACCTACGTCCCGGACAGCGCGCCGACCCAGGGGGTCCTGGACCTGGGCGCGGGCAACCTCTCCGTCGGCGTCTCCGGCCACAAGCCGGTGTACTGGACGGGCACCAGGCTGCACCTGGTCCCGCTGGCCGACGCGACCCGTACGGGCGAGGTGATCGCCGTCAACCGGAGCGGCCTGATGCTGGGCCGGGTGACCGGCGAGAGCGGCTACCTCTTCACCTACCGGGCCGGGGACGCGGCGGTCACCCAGCTCCCGGGGAGCGGTTGGCCAGACATCGAGGCGGACGTCAACGACGCCGGATACGTCGTCTCCACCACCGCACAGGGGGTCGGTACGGTCTGGAAGGACGGCCTGAAGGTTCGGGAGCTCCCCCTGCCCGCCGACAGCGGCCCCGGGACCCGCATCAGGATGGTCACCGCCGTCAACACCGCGGGCGACGTCCTGGGCCTGGCGGAGCAGGACTACGAGGTCCCCGAGACGGGCCGGCACGAGTGGTGGAACTACCCGCTGATCTGGCCCGCGGACGGCTCGCCCGCCCGGGCGCTGGCGCCGAGCGGCGGCGGAGGGTTCGAGGACAGCTACGTCCAGGACATGGACGAGAGCGGACGGGTCGTCGGCTACGACTGGCTCGGCCCGTGGCACGAGTACAAGCCCTTCGTCTGGACCCCGCCGCACACCGGCCCCGCCTCCTCCCCCGGGGTGCTCAACACGCACCCGTACGGCACCTTCGAGGCGATCAGCCCGACGACCGGCGTGAGCGTCGGCACGGCCAAGTTCCACCCGGAATCGCAGACCCTGCCCGACCAGGCGCAGCTGTGGCCCGGTTCCGGGCCGGTACTCGCGCTCCCCCGGCTCTCGCCGAACGGCGCGAGCACGGCGGAGGCGGTCTCCGACCGGGACCGGGTCGGCGGATCGGCCGTGAACGCGAAGGGCAAGCTGAGGCCGGTCGTCTGGACCTGCGCCAGCAAGCAGGCCTACCTGCCGCAGCAATAGGTCGCAGCAATAGGTCGCAGCAGTTGGTCTCAGTAATGGGCCGCAGCGATAGGTCGCGGTAGCAGGCCCCGGCAACAGACCGTCGCGGCAGTGGGCCGTGGCAGTGAGCCTCGGTATCGGCCGGTGTTCCGGCCATGGTGATCTGAGCCTGCGCACGCTATCGATGGCCGCATGGATAACCCCCTGCGCGGTCTGCCCGCGCCCCCGCCGCTCGGTTCCGCCGCCCTGCCGCCCGGCACGTTCACCGGCCGGGCGGTGCTCGTGACCGGCGGCGGGACCGGGCTGGGCAAGGCCATCGCCACCGAGTTCGCGCGGCTCGGCGCGGATCTGGTGATCGCCGGCCGCCGGATCGAACAGCTGAAGTCGGCCCAGGAAGAGCTGGCGGCCGTACCCGGAGCGGGCAGGGTCACGGCCGCCGTCTGCGATATCCGGGACCCGGAGCGGGTCGCGGAGGTCTTCGACGCGGCCGGAGCGGCCTTCGGCGGGGTCCCGGACGTACTCGTCAACAACGCGGCCGCCAACTTCCCCTGTCCCGCAGAGGACTTGTCCCCCAATGCCTGGCGGGCGGTGGTCGACATCACCCTGACCGGCACCTGGTTCGTGACCCGGGAGTTCGGCCGCCGCCACCTCGCCACGGGCAGCGCCGGGTCCATCGTGAACATCGGCGCCTCCTACGCCTGGACCGGCGGTCCGGGCTACGCGCACAGCGCCGCCGCCAAGGCCGGGGTGAAGAACCTCGTCGAGACCCTCGCCGTCGAGTGGGGGCCGTACGGCATCCAGATCAACGGCCTGGTCCCGGGACTCTTCCCGCACGCGGACATGACCGAGGACATCCGGGGCGGCCTGGAGCGGGCCGCCCCCGACGCCAAGGACAACAGGCAGCCCGCGCTGCGGGTCGGCGCACCGCGCGAACTGGGCTGGGCCGCGACCTTCCTGGCCTCGCCCTACGCCCGCTTCATCACCGGCCACACCCTGGTGGTGGACGGGGCGAACTGGCAGCGGCGCTCGCTGGTCAATCCCGAAGTGGTACCGATCCGCGACCAGTTGGGCCGGGGCCCGTTCACCGCGTGAAAACAACCCGCACGGCGGCCGGCCCGTACCCCTGAACCGTCTCGGGGGCGGAGTCGGGGTGAGGCCCGGGTCGGCCCCCGATGTGAAGCGCGAGCACCGTTCGTAGCGTCAGGGCATGGCGAAAAACGAAAGCAGTGGGCGGGGCGGCAAGCGCAGGATGGCGCGCTGGAAGCGGGTGCTGCTGGTCCTCGGTTCACTGGTCGCGGGCCTCGCCCTTGTCATCGGCGTGCTGTTCACGTGGCTCTACACCGGAGCCGAGGTGTCCACCGTGGGCGCGGTGGACTTCAGCGACGCCCTCGCGGTGCCGCCCCTCGCCGCGTCCACGGTGGAGGCGGACGGGACCCGCGTCTTCGACCTGCGGATGCAGGCGGGAGAGACCGAGTTCACCCCCGGGGCCAAGACCCCGACCTGGGGTTTCAACGGAAGCTACCTCGGCCCCACCCTCCGGGCGGCGAAGGGGGAGAAGGTCCGGGTGAAGGTGGCCAACAGCCTGCCGGAGGAATCCACCGTCCACTGGCACGGTATGCACCTGCCCGCCGCGATGGACGGCGGCCCGCACCAGATGGTGCCGGCGGGCGGCAGCTGGGCCCCCGAGTGGACGGTCGATCAGCCTGCCTCGACGCTCTGGTACCACCCGCACCCGCACGGTGCGACCGAGACGCACGTCCAGCGGGGCCTCGCGGGCCTGTTCCTCCTGGACGACGCAGAGTCGGCGGCCCTGCCCCTGCCCAAGACGTACGGGGTCGATGACATCCCGGCCATCGTGCAGGACGTGACCTTCGACGGCGCGAAGCTCGACCACGGCCACAAGCTGATGCGCAATGTCGGTTTCCTCGGCGACCGGACGATGGTCAACGGCACGCTGGACCCGTACGTCACCGTCCAGGACGAGCTGGTGCGGCTGCGCCTGCTGAACGCCTCCACCGCCCGCGTCTACACCTTCGGGCTCGACGACGGCCGCGAGTTTTGGCAGATAGCCACGGACGGCGGCCTCCTCGAAGCCCCGCAGAAGACCAGCCGCCTGCGCCTGTCGCCCGGGGAGCGTGCGGAGGTCGTCATACGGATGCAGCCGGGCGAACGCAGGATCCTGCGTTCCTACCCCCTGGATGCCGAGCTGGACTTCTGGAACCAGCGTTTCGGCGGCGGCGACGACTCGTTCGACGTGATGCAACTGCGCGCGGCGCCCACCCTGAGGCCGTCGGCCCCGTTGCCGGAGTCGCTGGTGGCGTCGACGCTCCCCACCGGCGAGGACTCGGTCCGCAGTCGCTTCTTCGAACTCGAGATGTCCGGCATCAACGGCCGGAAAATGGACATGTCCCGGGTGGACGAGACGGTCACCCGAGGCTCGGCCGAGACCTGGACCCTGCGCAACGACGACGGGATGCCGCACAACTTCCACGTCCACGACGTCCAGTTCCGCGTCCTTGACATCAATGGCGCGGCCCCGCCCCCGTCGTCGCGCGGGCCGAAGGACACCGTCTTCATCCCGACCGGTGCGACGGTCCGCATCGCACTGCGCTTCGACGGCCCCGCGGACCCGAACACCCCGTACATGTACCACTGCCACCTGCTCTACCACGAGGACAAGGGCATGATGGGCCAGTTCGTGGTGGTCGGCCCCGGTCAGCCGCCCGGCACGCCGAAGCTCCCGCCCACGTCCGGCTCACACCGGCACTAACCGGGGCGGGGGGCTCGCAGCGCAACTGGCATGCCACGTGCCTATGACACGACGCGCCAGGGTGCGATGGTGTGGCACATTGGGCCCGTCCGTCCCTGCCCGTCCGTCCCTGGAGGTTGCGGTGAGCACGGCGAGTACGAGCCGACCGTCGTTGACGGAGCGGCGCAGGGAGACCACCCGGTACGAGATCGCGGAGGCCGCGGCCGCGCTGTTCTCGGAGCGGGGGTACGAGGCCACGACGGTCGACGACATCGCGCGGGCGGCCGGCATCTCGCTGCGCACCTTCTACCGGTACTGCCCGGCCAAGGAGGATGCCTTGACCCCGGTCCTCACCGCCGGAGTCGCCACCCTGGTCGAGGAACTCGCCCTGCGCCCCGCGGCGGAGCCGCTCACGGAGGCGGCGCAGGCCGCCTTCACCACCGCGACGGCGAACGCGCGCTACGAGGAGCCGGGGCAGACGGTCCGCCTCATCCAGGTGATGAGCGGCGTCCCGGAGATCCGCCTGCGCTGGCTGGCGGCCGCCCGCGCGATGCAGGACCGCCTGGTGCCGGTCCTCGCTGTCCGTACGGGCCGCCCCGAAGCCGCCCTGGAGACGCGCGTCTTGGCGGCCGTCCTCATCGACGCGGTCACCGTGGCCCTCGAGCACTGGGCCGCCGAGGGCGGCCTCGAGCCCCTGCCGGCCGTCTCGGCCCGCGCCCTGGCCCTCCTGCGCCTGGAGGAGTAGCGGGGCTCCGGAGCCGCCGGGCCCCGGAGCCGCGGTTGTCAGTGGCCCCGGGCAGCATGGGCCGTATGGAACTCGCCGATCTGACCCTTGACCTGTGGCGCTCGCTCGGGCTGCCGGACGTCCGACGGTTCGCCCGGGAAGCCGCCGACCGGGTGGGGGGACGGGTGGGCCCGGTCGATGTCGTCGAGCATCTCCGCGGGCCGCTGCACCGTGTCCTCGTGGAGCGGGACGGGCAGCAGTTCGCGCTGGTCCCCGGGGGAACGGTCCGCCTCGGGTTCGATGTGGACGCATGGGAGCCCACAGCGGAGCAGACCGCCGACTACGCGCGAAGCCTGGACGAGGAGTTCGGGTACGGCCCCGACCTCAAGGCGCACCTCACGGAGTTGCTGAGTCCGCCCCGGACCGTGACCCTGGCGACGGTGTTCATGGCGGTGGAGAACGAGGCGCTCACCGAACCCCCCTGCGACATACCCGCATTGCTCGCGGGGCGCGGGCTGCGGATGCCCGGCGGCGACGAGTGGGAGCACGCGTGCGGGGCCGGGGCGCGCACCCTCTTCCGGTGGGGCGGCACCTGCCCGCTCGACGAACCGTCCTGGGGCGGCGGCGCGGGCGGACCGCGGTGCGAGCCCAACGCCTTCGGGCTGCGCATCGCCTACGACTCCTACACTGCCGAGCTCAGCAGCGACCCGGGCGCCGTGCACGGCGGGGACGGCGGCGAGTCCGTCTGCGGCGGCTACGGGGACCTGTGGGCCTGGCTGACGCTGGCCACGGCGAACCGCAACCCCTCGATGGCCGAGTTCGTGTACGGCCCGGACGGTGCGGACGCCTGGGACGCCTTCTCCGTGCGGCCCGTGCTCAGCCTCCGGTGAAGTGCGGGGGCCGGCGCTGCGCCTTGGCGGCGTAGCCCTCGCGGGAGTCCTCCGAGGTGAGGGTGAGGGCCGCCGTCATCGCCACGCGGTCGAGGGCCGCGGGCAGAGCGGCGTCCGCGTAGGAGTCGATCGCGCGCTTGATGCCCTGGACGGCCAGCGGGGCATTGGCCGCGATCTCCGCCGCGAGCGCGCGGGAGACCTGCTCCAACTCATCGAGCGGGACGACCTGTTGTACCAGATTCAGGCGCTCCGCCGTCCGGGCGTCGATGCGGCGGCCCGTCAGTGCCAGGAACTTGGCCCAGCCGGCTCCCGCCTCGCGGGCGATGCGCAGGTCGCCGCCCGCGTCCACCGCGACGCCCAACTGGGCCTCGGGCAGGGCGAAGAGGGCGTCCTGTGCCACCACCCGGATGTCTGCCATGAGGGCGAGTTCGAAGCCGAAGCCCAGGCAGTAGCCCTGCACCGCCGCCACGACCGGCTGCGGCAGCCGGGCCAGGACCGCGAAGCGTTCGTGGACCCAGCGGATGCCCTCGTAGTAGTTGCGGTTGCGTTCGGCGGCCGAGGCCCCCGTGATCGCACCGCCCGGGGCCGTCACGTCGATGCCCGCGCAGAACGCCCGGCCCTCGGCCCGCAGCAGCACCACCCGTACGGCCGGGTCGAAGCGGATCCGGTCCGCCAGCAGCCCGAGCTGGCGAGTGGACTCCCAGCTCCAGCCGTTGAGCTTCTCCGGCCGGCAGAGGGTGAGTTCCGCGATCCCGTCCGCGATGTCCAGACGGATCCGTTCCTCACCCTCCTCGATCTCCGTGCTGATGGTGTCGATCACGCGGACACCTTAGGGCGCACCGCTCAACGCGGGAAGACCTCGAACGCCACCGCCGGGCGGCCCGCGAACCGGGGCGCCACCTGCAGGGCGTTGCGCGTCAGGAAGGTGCGTACGTACGTCTCCGGGTCCTCGTCCGTCAGCGCCGCGATGTACGCCTTGTGTTCCATCAGGGACTTCACCGAACGCTCCATCCCGGGGCCGGCGTCGGCCGCGTGCGTGGGCGTCGTGGTGCCGGACACCGCCACCCAGCGCACCCCGTCCCACGGCTCCAGGCCGTTTTCCGTGAGGAGTTCGGGGAAGATCCAGCGGTTGCCCGCGTCGCTCGCCGCGTCCAGGGTGGCCCGGCCGACCGCCTTGTGGTCGGGGGAGTTCCAGTTGCCGCCGCCGTCGGCCCCGCCCCACGTGTCCCGGTGGTTCAGCGTGATCACCAGCTCGGGGCGGTGGCGCCGGATGGCGGCCGCGATGTCCCTGCGCAGGTCCGGGCCGTACTCGACCACCCCGTCGCGGTGGTCGAGGAACTCCACCGTGGGCACCCCGACGACGGCCGCGCTCGCGCGCTGCTCCGCCTCGCGCAGGGGGGCGCACGCATCGGGGTCGATGGTGTCGATGCCCGCCTCGCCGCGCGTGGCGAGCAGGTAGACGATCTCGCGGCCGCCGTCCGTCCAGTCCGCGATGGCCGCCGCGCAGCCGTACTCCAGGTCGTCGGGGTGCGCCACGACGGCGAGCGCCTTCTGCCAGTCGGTGGGCATGGGCTCCAAGGGGGCGGGCCCGTCCAGTCGTTCGTTCATACGTCGCACAATAGGCGAATGGATATTCAAGGGCGCGTGGTGGCCCTCCTGGACGCCACCGGCTCGTTCTTCGAGCCGGCGCGCACGGCGTTCCCGGGGGCGAGCGCGGCCGCCTGGGGGCGGGCCGCCCGTACAGAGCGCGGAAGTGGCGGCCCTGGACCGGGCGGACCCGGTGTGGGACTGGTCACCGGTGACGTACTGGTCCATGCGGTACAGCGGGCCGATCCGGCGGTCCCGTACTCCCCCGAACGCGACCGGGCCGCCGCCCGAGCCTCGCGGGAGGTCCTGGCCCTGGCGGTGCGCCGGCGCGCCCTGCTGGCCGCCGCCCACCTGACCCAAACCTTCGTGGAGCCGCCCGGACCGGGCGCCTGAGACCTCGGGCGCCTTCCGGCAGCCGACATGCGACCGCCATGGGGCCGCCCTAGCATGAAGGGCGGCGTCCCAGGCGAATCCTCCGGGCCTCTCGAACGGGAGAAGGAGAGGGCCATGGTCCTGATGTGCGGCAAAGGCGCGACGCGTGGCCGGAAGCGGCGAGTGGTTCAGGTCGTCCCCGCGGCGGTGCTGGCTTCCAGTGCGTTGCTGCTGACCAGCGGTTCCACGCCGGGTGTGGCCATGACCCACGCCCCCGCGGAGGTCGCGCGGGTCATGGCCCCGGCTGTGATGACGGTGCCTGCCCGGGCCGATGACGAGCGGCTCGCACTCGATACGCTCGAGGAGGTGGTGCGAGGCGACTTCACCGCCGTCTCGAACCGCTTCGACGAGACGATCCGGCACCAAGCGTCTCCCGAGTCGCTCGCGACGTCCTGGAAGGACTACCAGGAGCAGTTCGGGGCTTACCGGTCACACGGGGATCCGCAGCAGGTCGCGTCCCTCCAGGGGACCGTGGTCAACGTGCCCCTGCGCATGGCGAAGCGGCCCGGAGAATTCCGCGTCACCTTCGACGCGGACGGACGCCTCACCGGTTTGTACTTCCTCCGAACGGGAGTGCCGGTCCCCTGACTTCGCGGGGGCTCAGGCCTCGTCCCGTACGAGCGCCAGCAGCCGGTCCAGGACGCGCGGGCCGCCTGCACGGACCCCGTCGTGTTCGAACTCGTCCGTCACCCAGGTCTTCAGCCCCCGGACGGCGCGGGCGGTGGCCAGGGAGTGCTCGGTGTCCACGTACATGTCGTCGTGGTAGACGGCCGCGGCCACCGGCACCTCGTTGGCGGCGAGCCGCGCCCGGTCGTACAGCGGGGTCCAGCCGGTGCGTGCCAGCAGCAGCTCCGCGGTCTCGCGCAGCGGGGCGAGCGCCGGATCGCAGTCGAAGTGCCAGGGGTGGATGGTCTCACCGGTGAAGTAGAGCGGCTCCGCGCCCGCGAGGGTCTTGGCGGCGTCGAAGCGCGGATGGCCGGTGCGGACCCGCTCGGCGGCCCAGCCGATGGGCGCTTGCGGGTCCTGAATGTAGATCGCCTCGTGGAGCAGGGCGTAGAGGGGGTGCCCGGCGAAGGACAGCTGGGCGTGCACGGCCTCCAGGAAGGCGTCGGAGAGCGCGGGTCCGGCCGGGGTGGGGACGAAGGCGTCCTCCAGCAGGTAGTGCAGCTGGTGGCTGCCGTCCGAGCCGCCGAGGAGGAGGCCCAGGGACTGGAAGGCCTCGGCCGTCAGCCGGTATCCGCCGGGGAGTTCGGCCGGGCTCTCGAGGAGGTGGGCGGCGATGCGGCGGGCCCGGTCCACGTCCATGGGGTAGCGGGCGTAGTGCGCCCGGTTCTTGCGCTCGATGCGGGGGTACGCGGCTTCGTACACCTCGGCCGCGGTGGCGTCGAGGGAGGGCAGCCCACCGGTGATGAGGGCGGCGGTCAGCCCCTCGGGCGCGGCGCCCAGGTAGTGGGTGACGCAGAAGCCGCCGAAGCTCTGGCCGAGGACCGTCCAGGGCGCGCCGCCGGTGAGGAGCGGGCGGATGGTCTCGGCGTCGCGCACGATGGAGTCGGCGCGGAAGTGGGCGAGGTACTCGGCCTGCTGCGCGGGGGCGCCGCGCAGCGGCAGGGTCTGCCGGTTGACCGGGGTGGAGCGGCCCGTGCCGCGCTGGTCGAGGAGCAGGACCCGGTACTCGGCCAGGGCCCGCTCCAGCCAGGCCTGCCGGCCGGTGAACCGGCGGGCGCCGAAGCCGGGACCGCCCTCCAGGTAGAGCAGCCAGGGCAGGGACTGGGGGTCCTTGCCGGTGGCGACCAGTTCGCGCGCGTACAGGTCGATGCGCTCGCCGTCGGGGCGGGCGTGGTCGAGGGGCACGCTGAACCGGTGGTCGGTGAGGACGACACCGGGCTGGCGGTAGCTGGCGCTGGCGGTCACGGAAGGCCCCTCGGGTACCTCTGCCCCGGCCGGGTCGCGGCCGGGGGGTACGGATCTGGCGGTGCCCCGAGTCTAGTACGGGCCGAATTATGGTCATGGCCCTTACCGGCGCCGGGCCCCGGGCCGGGTGGACCCGGCCGCGGCGGGCCGGGCCGCGGTGGTTTGGAGGCGGGTCAGAACTCGACCACCGAGCGGAGCACCTCGCCCCGTTCCATCCGCTCGAAGGCGGCCTCGACCCCGTCCAGTGCGATCCGCTCGGAGACGAACGCGTCGAGGTCGAGGCGCCCTTGCAGGTAGAGGTCGATGAGCAGCGGGAAGTCCCGCTCGGGCAGGCAGTCCCCGTACCAGGAGGACTTCAGGGCACCGCCGCGCCCGAAGACGTCCAGCAGCGGGAGTTCGAGGCGCATCTCCGGCGTCGGGACGCCGACCAGCACCACCGTGCCGGCCAGGTCGCGGGCGTAGAACGCCTGGCGGTACGTCTCGGGGCGGCCGACGGCATCGATGACCACGTCGGCGCCGTTGCCGCCGGTCAGCTTCTGGATGGCCTTGACGACGTCCTCGGTCCCGCCGTTGACGGTGTGCGTGGCGCCGAGTCCCCGCGCCCACTCCAGCTTCCGGTCGTCCAGGTCCACGGCGATGATCCGCGAGGCCCCGGCCAGCCTGGCCCCGGCGACGGCGGCGTTGCCCACTCCCCCGCAGCCGATGACGGCCACGGAGTCGCCGCGCTCGACGTTGCCGGTGTTCAGGGCGGCTCCGAGGCCGGCCATCACCCCGCAGCCGAGCAGTCCGGCGGCGGCGGGCGAGGCCGCCGGGTCCACCTTGGTGCACTGACCGGCGGCCACCAGGGTCTTCTCGGCGAAGGCCCCGATGCCGAGGGCCGGGGAGAGCGGGGTGCCGTCCTCGAGGGTCATGGGCTGGGTGGCGTTGTGCGTGGCGAAGCAATACCAGGGGCGGCCGCGCTTGCAGGCCCGGCAGCTCCCGCACACCGCCCGCCAGTTGAGGACGACGAAGTCACCGGGTGCGACGGAGGTGACGTCCGGTCCGACCGATTCGACGACCCCGGCGGCCTCGTGGCCCAGCAGGAAGGGGAACTCGTCGTTGATCCCGCCCTCCCGGTAGTGCAGGTCGGTGTGGCACACCCCGCAGGCCTGGACCCGTACGAGCGCCTCGCCGGGGCCCGGGTCGGGCACGAGGATCGTCGTGGTCTCCACCGGCGCGCCCTTGCTCCGGGCGATGACCCCTCGTACGCGATGCGTCACGTGCTACCCCGTTCTCGTTCACGGTCTCGTCGACTGCACCGGCGGCTCCGCGAGGGCTCCGCCGGTCCGGCCAACGTACACGCGCTGTCCCGCGCGCGGGAGTTGCCCCGCGCCGCCGCGCCCCCGTGCCCCACCGCCCCGGCGCGTCGGGCCGCCGCGGGAGCGCTAGGTCTTCTGTCCCGGGAGGTTGTGGACGGGTGATGTAGGTCTCGGCTGAGGGATCTTGAATGGGTGAGGGCCTTCCGGGTTCGGTGTGGATTGCGACGTCTACACCGACCAGAAAGGCCCTCATGCCCCACCGTAATGCACCCCTGACCGAGACCGGACGCCTGCGGCTGGCCCGCTGCGTGGCCGTGGACGGCTGGCCGCTGCGGCGTGCCGCCGAGCGGTTCCAGGTGTCAGCGACCACCGCCCAGAGGTGGGCCGCCCGCTACCGGGCCTCCGGTGAGGCCGGCATGGCCGACCACTCCTCGCGCCCCCACCGCAGCCCCAAGCGGACACCCACCCGCACCGAACGCCGGATCATCAAGGTCCGCGTCCTGCGCCGGTGGGGACCGGCCCGCATCGCCCACCACCTGCGGCTGGTCCCTTCCACCGTCCACCGGATCCTGACCCGGTACCGGATCGCCCGCCTGACCCACCTCGACCGCGCGACCGGCCGTGTCATACGCCGCTACGAACGCGAACGCCCGGGTGAACTGGTCCACGTCGACATCAAGAAACTCGGCAACATCCCCGACGGCGGCGGCCACAAGACCCGCGGACGCCAGGACGGCCGCAAGAAGCGCGGGGCCGGCTACCAGTACATCCACACCGCCGTCGACGACCACTCCCGCCTCGCCTACAGCGAAATCCTGCCCGACGAGAAGAAAGAAACCGCCACCGCGTTCTGGCAGCGGGCCCAGGCCTACTACACCAGCGTCGGGATCACCGTCGAACGCGTCCTGACCGACAACGGCTCCTGCTACAAGTCATATGCCTGGCGGGATCTACTGGCAGCGGCCAGGATCACCCACAAGCGAACCCGGCCCTACCGGCCCCAGACCAACGGCAAAGTCGAACGCCTCAACCGCACCCTGCTCGAGGAGTGGGCCTACGCCCACCCCTACCGGTCAGAACAAGAACGACGCGACGCCTACCCCCAGTGGCTCCACACCTACAATCACCACCGCGGACACACCACACTCGCAGGCAAACCACCCGCCAGCCGCGTCCCCAACCTCACAGGGCAATACACCTAGGCCAGTTCGGGCGGCAGCGCCTCCCGCAGGGCCGCGCCGAAGGCGGCCACGGCGGGGTGGGCGGCGGCTCCGCTGCGGAAGGCCACGTTGGTGCGGCGCTCCATGGCGAGGCGGGTGAGCGCGACGGCCGGATCCGCGTGCCCGGTGATCCCGAGCTGCGGCACCACGGCCACTCCCTGGCCGGCCGCGACCAGGGCGAGCACGGTGGCGAACTCGTCCACCTGGTGGCGGATCCGTGGCGTGAACCCGGCGTCCCGGCAGGCCCGCACGGTCATGGCGTGGCAGAGCGTGCCGGGCGTGGCGGTGATCCAGGGCTCGTCGGCGTGCGCACGGAGCAACGCGCGCTGCCCGGCTCCGCCCGCCCCGGGAACCCCGGCCGGAACCCCGGCAGGGGCCACGGCAGGGGCCACGGCAGGGGCCACGGCGCCGGCCGGACCCGCCAGGTACATCGCCTCGCGGTAGAGCGGTTCGGTGGCGAGCCCCGGCTCCTGCGGCGCGGGAACGAAGTCGTACGCGTGAATCAGGGCCACGTCCAGGTCCCCGGCCCGCAGCGCGTCCGCGACCGCCGCCGGGTCGGTTTCGGACACCATCGGCTCCAGTCCCGGGTGCCGGCGGGCCAGGGCTGCCAGGGCCGCCGGCACGATCGCCCGGGTCGCGGTGGGGAAGGAGCCGATCCGCAGTGCTCCGGCGAGTCCGCCGCGCGCCTGGGCGAGCTCGGCGTCGGCCCGCTCCAGCAGCTCCAGCACCGCGTCGGCGCGGCGGACCAGGTTCTGCCCGGCGGGCGTGAGCCGGACCCGGCGCCCGGTGCGTTCCAGCAGGGGCAGTCCGGCCTCCCGTTCGAGGACCGAGAGCTGCTGGGACACCGCCGAAGGGCTGAAGGAGAGCGCATCGGCGACCGCGGCGATGGTCCCGCGGTGGGCCAGTTCGCGCAGCAGGCGCAGGCGTCGTACATCGAGCATCGGATCAGCTTACGGTTCAGGTAAGAAACGCGAACTGGATTCGATGCTCGGGACGGTCCAGGCTCGACCCATGACCCAGACTCCGAGAACGCCGCCGCCCACCGCACACGCCCCTCAGGGGATCCACGTACCGCTGATCACCCCCTTCGCCTCCACCGGGGAGGTCGCCTACGACGCCCTGGAGGCGATCGCCCATGAGGTGCTCGACGCGGGGGCCACCGGGATCGTGGCGCTCGGCACCACCGGCGAGCCGGCCGCCCTCGACGAGGCGGAGCGCGACCTCGTCACCGACGTCTGCGCCCGGGTCTGCCGGGAGCGCGGGGCGGCGCTGACCGTGGGCGCCGGGGCGAGCGGAACCCGGGCTGCCGAGGAGTCGCTGGCCCGGCTGGGGCGGTGGCCCGAGGCGCGGGCCGCGCTGGTGACCGTGCCCGCGTTCGTACGGCCCTCGGCCGCCGGGGTGCTCGCGCACTTCGAGCGGCTGGCGCGGACGAGCCCGGTACCGCTGATCGTCTATCACGTCCCGTACCGGACCGGGCTGCCGCTGGACGCGTCCCTGCTGCGGGAGATCGGGGCGCTGCCCGGGGTGGCCGCGGTGAAGTACGCGGTCGGCTCGCTCGACGGGGAAGCGGTGGCGCTGCTCGGTGATCTACCGGACGGCTTCGCGGTGTTGGCGGGCGACGACGCCTTCCTCTCGCCACTGCTGGCACTCGGCGCGGCGGGCGGGGTCCTCGCCTCGGCCCATATCGCGACGGCCCGGTTCGTCGAGCTGGCGGCCGCCTGGAGGGCGGGCGAGGCGGACCGGGCACGCGCTCTGGGCCACACGCTGGCCCGGCTCTCCGCGACCCTCTTCACGGAGCCCAACCCTGCTGTCATCAAGGGGGTGTTGTGCGCGCAGGGCCGCATCCCGACCCCGGAGGTACGCCTCCCCCTGCTGCCGGCGGGCAGGGAATCGGTCGCTGCGGCGCTGCGGGAACTGGCGGCGCTCTAGCGCTGTGGCCGGAGGAGTCCACTCTCTCCGGCTAGCACACCGTCGTCTGTTCGGGGCCGAGTTGCCCATGCTCCCGGCGGCCGGTCCGGAGCTGTGCCCAGAATGCGGGATGAGCAGCGAGGTACCCCCCGGGCGCGAGCACCTCTACATGAACGTCGAGCACGCGAAGCATCCGGTGGCCGCCGCACAGGAGGCCGATGCCTCCGACGCCGCGCGGCGGTACGCGCACTACATCATCCGGGGGCCGCTCTTCGGAATCGCCGCCCAGGACGTGGGCGACGGGCACCGGTGGCGGGTGCTGACCCCGGTCGCCTGCGGGTTTCCGCAGGACGCCCGGGACCGGCTGAACTCCGCCCTGTGGTTGCGGGCCAAGGACGACACGGAGGACCGGGCGGTCCGCCGGGAGCTGCTGGCGGCCGTGGCGCGGCTGGAGACGGAGCCGGTCGACGAGGTGACCGCGGCCGGCACCCGCTACCGGCTGGTGCGGTGCGAGGAGATCGTCTACGGCAACGGGGAAGGGCTCGAGCCGCCCCGGCCCACCGATCCGGAGCCGGCCGTGCGCGACTGGGAGCCGGAAACCCGGGGCCCGGACGTCGACGAGGGCTTCGTGATCGACCACATCGCGGCGGCGAGCGTCATGGAGGCCTCCGAGCGACTCGCGCTGATGGGCCTGCACTACCGCAGCACGCGCTACCCGGCCCAGGTGCGGGCGGACTCGCGGAGCGCGCTGCGCACACACGCCGGGATCGTGCTGCTGCCGACCGCCTACCGGGTGCTCGAGCGCACGGCGGCGGGCTGGCAGCCCGCGTCCGAGGTGCTGTCGAGCCCGCACGCGGCCCGCAGGGCGCTGGTGCACACCCTGACCCCGCTCCGGCCCGCCGTGTACGAGCTGCCGGCGGCCCGGCGTGCGGGGTACGAGCGGGCGGCGGCGGAGTTCCGGGCGGCCGGGGACTCGAACGCCGTGCGCCTCGACGACGGCCGGGAGCTGCTGATCGTCCGGATGCGCCGGCTGGTGCGGATCGGGCCCGACGGGCCGGAGAGCGCGCGGCCGTCGGACTAGGAGGTGGACGGGGAGGGACCCAACCGGCTCCGCCCCGCGACGGCTGAGGACGGCACGATCACCTAGGCACGGTCACCCAGGTGGGCCGATTGACCCGGGATGGGCGATTCGCCGCCAACGGGCGGCTCGCCCGAATCAGGCCCGGCGACGGGCGACTTGCCCGGATTGGGCCCTCGCCCGCCGGCCCGTGATGTGAGTCACGCCCGCGGCGTCAACATCATTTCCCCCCGAGGGGCGATTCCCTTTTCCCGGTTGGACATTCGGGAATTCCAAGAGCCCTTTTCAAGGTCATCCATCGGGCCGGTCACAGGAAGTTGATCTCCCGGTCGAATTCATGGCTTGTTCCGGCCCGCCGGGCCACCTACGGTCACCTCATTCCCGGTGGTCAGCTGCCGAATCCGGCCTCCGCCAGGGCTCTTCCGTACCCCCACGTGAGGAATTCCGCCATGCCCGCAAAGGGAAAGCACCGCCGGCCGAAGCAGCACCACGCACTCACCCGCACGCTGGCCCTCGCCGGCACGGGCAGTGCGGCGCTGGCCCTCCCACTGATCAGCACGACCACCGCCGGAGCCGCCGAGGTGGCCGTCGCCCCGACGACCTACTCCGTGGTCAGCGGTGACACCCTGAGCAAGATCGCGGCCGAGCACTCCATCGGCGGCGGCTGGGAGAAGCTCTACGAGGCCAACCGGAGCATCGTCGGCGCCAACCCCTCGGCCATCCGCCCCGGCCTGAAGCTGAACCTCACCACGGGCGCCGCGCCTGCCGCGGCCAAGGCCGTCAAGGCGTCCACCGGTTACGCGAACAACCTCGACGGCTGGATCCGCCAGTCGCTCGACGTCATGGCGCAGCACGGAATTCCCGGCAGCTACGAAGGAATTCACCGCAACGTCATGCGCGAATCCTCGGGAAATCCGATGGCCATCAACAACTGGGACTCCAACGCGGCGGCCGGCATCCCCTCCAAGGGACTCCTCCAGGTCATCGACCCGACTTTCCGGGCCTATCACGTCCCGGGCACCCCCCTGGACTCCTACGACCCGGTCGCCAACATCACGGCCGCCTGCAATTACGCGGCCGCCCGCTACGGTTCGATCGACAACGTCAACGGCGCCTACTGAGCGAGCTCGCGGTACGCCGCTCCCGCTCGCTCACTCCAGCCCGTAACGCCGCGCCGATTCCTCCTCCTGCGCCAGCCGGTGCAGGGCCTTCAGTACCGGCTGGAAGAGGACGGCCGCGGCCACCACCATCTCGACCTTCTCCGCCTCGGAGGGGTACGTCTCCATGAGGTCCAGGTCGCGCACAGCCGCCTGGTACATCAACTCGGCGTACGGGGCCATCAGTTCGGCGCCCCACGGATAGCCGAGCCGGATGAGCGTCGACACCGCCAGTACCAGCGAGCGGTGCACCGGGGACAGCGCCCCCACCTCCCGGGCCGTCGACCAGCCCAGTGTCTCCAGCAGCCGGTCCACCTCGTAGCGCGCGGTCACCACCGCCGGGTCCTCGTCGTCCGACTCGGGACCCTGCGGCAGCGCCCAGAGCGCCGCGCCCATCCGGATCGTCCGGCCCAGGGACTCGTCGTCCACGTGCGCGAGCACTTCCCGGGCCTTGGCCACCGGAATCCCGCCGACCTGGATCAGCGCGCGGATCAGCCTCAGTCTCCGCAGATGCTCCTCGTCGTAGTCGGCGGTCGTCGCACTGACCCGCCGCCCCGGCGCCAACAGGCCCTCTCGCAGGTAGTACTTGATGGTCGCTGTGGAGACGCCACTGCGCTCGCTCAACTCCGCCAGTCGCATCTCTTGAACCTTCCCTTGGAGAGTGCAACTATCCAACGGTGCACGGCAGTGCGGTCGGACAGTGCCGCAATCCAACCAGGCCACTTCGGAGGCAGAGTGACCGCCAAGCCATTACCGGGCCGCACCACCGCGGCAGCCGAGGGCGACGTCGTCGTCCTGCTCATCGGAATGCGCATCAACCACTTCTGGGCCCTGCACCACTGGGTCCCGGTCCTGCTCGCCATGCCCCGCATGCTCCGCGAACTGGCCCGGGACGAGGGCCGCGGCCTGCTCGGCCACGTCCTGCTCACCGCCTCGCCCCGCACGTACTACGTGGTCCAGTACTGGGAGTCGAAGGAGAAGCTCTACGCGTACGCCGCGGCTCCCGACATGTTCCACCACCGGGTCTGGGCGATCATCAACCGCAAAGAGGGCGCGGGCAAGCTCCGCCGCCACGTGGGCCTGTGGCACGAGTCGTACATCGTCCCGGAGGGCTCGTACGAGTCGATCTACGCCGACATGCCGCCCTTCGGCCTGGCCGCGGCCACCGGAGTACTCCCCCTGGAGGCCCGCGGCCGCCGCGCCGCCAACCGCCTGAGCCACCGCTCCCGCCCGGAAGCGGCTTAGCACTGCCCGGGTCCCGGAACCTCCGGTGTGTGGAAAGCGGACTCATCGGACCAGCTGCGTCTGTCGCCCTGTGCGTCGTCTGCTTCGGCGTCTGCCTCGGCGTCTGTCGTGCCGCCTGCTCCGTCGCCCGCGTCCTCGTCTGCCTCATGCCCGACACGCTACGGACGGGTGCCGGGCCTCCGGCAGAGTCGCGCGTACGGACTCCAGCCGTACAAATGTCACTGCCCGGCGGCCCGTTCGCGTGGGCGGGTCAGACGGCGGTACGCCGCCTGCGCGCCCTGGCGGCGCACCGGGGTGCGCGGCGGGGCCCTGGGCAAGGGCCTCGGCTACGGCGCTGGTCCGGGGAGCCGGTCTCGGCGGCATCGTCGAGCCGGTTCGTGAAGGCGCGCCCGGCTGTCAGTTCACGTAGACCTTTTTGATCTTGAAGTCGGTGCCGGCGAGGACGTAGCCGCCCTGTCCGTACTCGTCGTTCAGATAGGGACGGATCGCGGGGGTCTGGAGCCAGGGCGAGACGTTGAGGTAGCGGGAGCTCGGGTTGTCGACGCCGAGCTCCTTCGTCGACTGGGCCAGCAGGCCGGGCAGCGCGTCCCAGTCGAGTGCCTCCATGTCCATGAGCGGGTCGCCGGCCTTCACGGTGCCGGAGGGGCCGGTGCGCTTGGCGACGCCGCCGCGGTACTGCCAGGAGTCGACGGTCTTGGCTCCGGGAGCGGTCGGGATGTCGGCGAGCACGTACTCGTCGTAGACCTTCATGTCGACGAAGGTGGTCGTTCCGGTCTGCTGCTTGAACGCCTCGACGGCCGTACGGATGTTGGCCGGATCGATGAGGCTGCCCTTGGGCGGGGTGGCCGTCTTCGGGGCGCTCGCCTTCGGGGTGGGGGCGGAGACCACCGCGGTGACCGGGACCGGAGAGACCGGCGCGGAGGCGGACGCGGACGCGTTGCCCGAGGGCGACGTGTCACCGCTCTTGCCCGCGGCTGCGCCGGCGTTACCGTCGGGCAGCCACTTGACGAGGCCAATGATCCCGCCGGTCAGGACCACCGCGAGGAGTCCGGCGAGCAGGGCCGGCCGGCGGTGGCGCGGACCGGCCGGGGTGGCCACGGGGACGGTGTAGGCGTACGGGTTGCCCGCGCCGGGGACGAACGGCGCATGGGAGGGTGGCGCCGCCGGTATCGGGTTCATGGCCGGACCGGGGTCCGGGGCCACCGGCCCGAAGTTCCCGAGGGCGACCGGCGGTACCACCGGGGCGGCGCCGCCGAGAGCACTGCTCGCACCACGGAGCAGTGCTTCCAGCTCCTCGGCGTCTGGCCGCACGGCCAGGTCCCGTACCAGCAGCCGTTCCAGTACGGGTCCCAGCGGGCCGGACCGGACCGGCGCCGGGATCGGCTCGTCGAGGATCGCGACCACGGTGGCCAGGCTCGTGGCCCGGCGCAGCGGGTGCAGCCCCTCCGAGGCCACGTACAGCAGCATCCCGAGCGACCACAGGTCGGAGGCGGCCAGCCCCTCCTCGCCGCGCGCCCGCTCGGGCGCGATGTACTCCGGGGACCCGATCAGCACTCCGGTCGAGGTCAGCCCGGTCGCGCCGTGCAGGGCCGCGATCCCGAAGTCGGTGAGCACCGCGGAGCCGTTGGGCCGCAGCAGCACGTTGGCCGGTTTCACGTCACGGTGCAGCACCCCCTCCGCGTGCGCGGCCCGCAGCGCGGAGAGCAGGTCCAGGCCGAGCCGCAGCACGTCCGCCACCGGCATCGGCCCGTCAGCCAGCCGGTCGGCCAGGGAACCGCCCCTGACCAGTTCCATCACGATCCACGGGTGGCCGTCGGAGCCGGGCTCGGGCTCCACGATGTGGTGGATCGTGACCACGTTCGGGTGGGCGAGCCGGGCCAGGGCCCGGGCCTCGCGGACGGCTCGTTCGCGCAGCTGGACGACGAGCCCCGGCTGTGCGGCGGCGGTCGCCGGGTCCGGCGGCCGCACCTCCTTGAGCGCGACCTCCCGGTCCAGCGCGATGTCACGGGCGCGCCACACGGTCCCCATCCCGCCGCTGCCCAGGGGCCGCGCGAGTTCGAAGCGCCCGTCGATCAACCGTCTGCCGGCCTCACTGCTGTCCATGGCCGGTCATCGTAGGCGCCACCACCGACGACGGCGCACTCGTACCGGGACGTGGACGACTCGGGCGTACGTCGAGACCATCCCCCGGGCGACCGCTTACGCCTGCCTCTACTTCACCGAGATCGCCGGCCGCCCGGTGCAGCTCCGTGCGACGCGCTCCACGGAGGCCTGGCAGTGGCCGGGCCGGAACATGGACCACGGCGAGACGCCGTGGGAGTGCGCGCTCCGGGAGTGTCGGGAGGAGACGGGAATCGTCTTCGAAGGCGAGCGGAAGCTGCTGGGCACGCAGTTCGTCGGCCACCGGGGTGAGGCCTGGCCCGCCAACCACATCGGATTCCTCTTCGACGGCGGTACCTCGCCGACCTGCGGATCGCCGCCATCGTCCTGGACCCAGACGCCGTACCGGCACGGTGGCCATGGAGGCCCGACCCGCCGACCCGCCGACCCGCGATCCGCCGGTCCGCCGGTCAGTTCCGGGAGTTGCCGAAGAGGAGTCGGTAGGCGACGAGGAGGACCAGGGAGCCTGCGATGGCGGAGCCCCAGGTCGCGAGGTCGAAGAAGTCGTTCTGGATCGACCGGCCCAGGAACTTCGCCGAGAGCCAGCCACCGGTGAAGGCGCCGGCGACGCCGATGAGGGTGGTGCCGATCAGGCCGCCCGGGTCACGGCCTGGCAGCAGGACCTTGGCGATCGCGCCCGCCAGCAGTCCGAGGATGATCCAGCCGATGATGCCCATGCCCGTTCACTCCGCTTCGATGTGCGCGCCTCGTGCGCGCGTCGTGTGCTCGTGTCTCACGGAGTCAGACGCTCGAACGGCGCAATCGGTTCTCGGCCGGGCCGCGTACGGATCAGGCCGCCACCCGGGCTCTGGGCGTGACCGTAGCGGAAATCGGAGCGGTAAGGGGCGTCGGCTGCTGCGGAGTTCGCGTGAGCAGCAGCACGCCCCGGGCCGCCGCGAGCGCCCCCAGTACGGCCAGCAGCACCCCGAGCACTCCGCCCTGGATGCGTTCGCCGAGCAGGATCATGCCGATGGCGGCCGCGGCCAGTGGGTTGGTCAGGTTGACCACCGCGAGCGGGGCGCCGAGGCCGCCCCGGTAGGCACGCTGGGAGAGGAGCATCCCGCCGACCGCGAAGACCACCACGAGCAGCGCCACCGAGACGACCCGGAAGCTGAGCAGCGCCCCGCCCCGGCCGGCCGCCAAGGCGACGGTCTGGGTCAGGGCGGAGGCGGCCGCGGAGGCCAGTCCGGAGGCCGTCGCGTGGCGCAGGCCCGAGCGGGTGTCCTTCCGCGCGGTGAGCAGCATGATCACCCCGGCCGTCGCCGCGGAGACGGCGAGTGCCTCGGCCAGGGTCAGGGTCTCGGCGGGGCCGGGGCCCGAGGCGGGCAGCAGGAGCAGTCCGAGGCCGACGACGGTGGCCAGGGTGCCGCGCCACTCGGTGGCCACGACCCGCCGCCCGGCGCCGTGCGCGCCCAGCGGGACGGCGGCGACGAGGGTGAGCGCGCCGAGCGGCTGGACCAGGGTGAGCGGCCCGTACCGCAGGGCGGCGGCGTGCAGGAGCGCGGCGGCGGCGTTCAGGCCGGCCGACCACCACCAGGCGCTGTTGCCGAGCAGCGCCGCGGTGCTGCGGGCGACCCCGCGGCGGGCCAGGCGTTCCTGGGCGACGGCGGCGGCCGCGTAGGCGACGGCGGCGGCGAGGCAGAGCAGGACGGCGAGGAGCGTGGCGTTCACCGGGCCGCTCCTACGGGCTCCATGGGCTCGGTGCCGGCCGGCGCGGGCAGCGGCGGCGGTCGTTGGCCGGGCACGCTCCGCCGGGCGATGAGCGAGCGGCCGGCCGGGCGCGGGACCAGCAGCAGGGCGGCCCCGAGGAGCACGGTGACGACGATGGCGTCGAGCCAGTAGTGGTTGGCCGTGCCGACGATCACGACCAGGGTGACGAGCGGGTGCAGCAGCCACAGGGCGCGCCACCGCGAGGAGGTCGCCGCGATCATGCCGAGGGCCAGCATCAGCGCCCAGCCGAAGTGCAGGGAGGGCATGGCGGCGAACTGGTTGGCCATGGTGTCCGCGGCGGGCGCGGCCCCGTAGACGGTCGGGCCGTAGACCTGCCCGGTGTCGATCAGGTGGGTCGCGTCCAGCATCCGCGGGGGCACGAGGGGGAAGGTCAGGTGGATGACCAGGGCAGCGCCGGTCAGGACCGCCAGGACGCGGCGGGTCCAGAAGTAGTGCGCGGGGCGGCGCACGTAGAGCCAGACGAGGAAGATCACCGTGGCGGGGAAGTGCACGGCCGCGTAGTAGGTGTTCGCCGTGTGTACGAGGGCGTCGCTGTGCAGGAGCAGGCGCTGGACCAGGCCTTCGCCGGGCAGGTGCAGGGTGCGCTCGGCGTCCCAGATCCGGGTGCCGTTGCGGAAGGCCTCGTCCGTGCGGCCGGTGGCGAGCATGCGGCCGCACTTATAGACGGCGAAGAGGCCCACGACGAGCAGGAGCTCTCGCAAGAGGCGGCGGCGGGCGCCCGGCCCCGCGCCGGCCCCGGTAGATGTGGTGTGGGAGGTCATCCCCCGGTCTCGCTTCCTGTACACGGCTCACAATCGACACACCAGTGTATCGATACATTCCCGTATCGATACGAGCGTGTACCGATACGCTCGCGTTCCCGTAGACTTTCACTAGAGGCCGCTGGGGCGCGAGCGAATATCGCCGCCACGGACGGGGGAAAACCCGCCCGCACAGCAAGTGGCACGCATCACCGAGGAGAGCCGCCATGACGTCGCCGACGCCGGACGCCGCCCCGGCCCCCGCGCGCCGCTCCAAGATCACACCGGAGCGGGAGCGACAGCTCTACGACGCCGTCCTGGAGCAGTTGCGCGAGGACGGCTACGAGGCGCTGACCATGGAGAAGATCGCCGCCCGGGCCATCTGCGGAAAGTCCACGCTCTACCGGCAGTGGAAGACCAAACCGCAGCTCGTCGCCGCCGCCCTGCGCGCGGACCGGCGCGGGACCCTCGCCGCGGTGGACACCGGAACCCTCGTGGGCGACCTGCGCGAGGCGGCCCGGATCGCCGCCTGCACCTCGGGGCGCGACACCCGGCTGATGCAGGCCCTCGGGCACGCGGTGCTGAGCGACGAGGAGCTGAAGGCGGCTCTGCGCGAGGCTCTGGTGGAGCCGGAGCGGGCGGCGTTCGACTCGATCGTGGAGCGGGCCGTGGCGCGGGGCGAGCTCGCCCCCGGGCATCCGGCCGTGGAGTTCCTGCCGGCGCAGCTGATGGGCGTACTGCGCATCCGGCCCGTGCTGGAGGGGCGCTACGCCGACGCCGAGTACCTGGTCCGGTTCGTCGACGCCTGCCTGCTCCCGGCGCTGGGCGTGACCCCGTCGGAAGCGCACAGGGCCCCCTGAACCAGCGGGCCGCCGCCTCCGATGACCGGACGGCGACCCGCTCGCGCCGCCTCGTGGGGACGGTGGCGGCGCACCCCCGGGCCGGGGGGCGGGCCCACCCCCGCGG
>NZ_JAPNLJ010000035.1:0-28034 GCF_026627445.1 Streptomyces sp. H27-H1 | reverse complement strand
CGCCCGCGCGGCGGCCCCCCCGACAGGTCCGTGCGGTACCGGTCCGTGCTCGGCAAGCGGCCGGACCGCCCGGCGGATCGGCGTCGGACCGCCCGGCGGGCCGACTGGTGCCCACCCCGGCGCCTCAATTCACGACCCACCGCCGCGGCTCAGCCCACGACCACCCCGGCGACTCGGCTCACGAGCACCGCCGCGGCTCAGCTCCGGGCCGCGCCCATCGCCCGGGCGTACTCCTCCGGGTCGGCGTCGAAGCCCCGTACGGCCGCGTCCAGCGACCAGACCCCCGCCGCGTCGCGGGTGAACTCGGCGACCGTCACCGCGCTCGCCGCGCCGAAGCCCGCGAGATCGTCCACGGCGAGGTCGGTGTAGCCCTCCCGGATGCGCAGTCCCGTTCCCGCGACATCGGCGAAGGTCAGCGCCGGGCCGCCACCCGGCCGCTGGATCACCACACCGATGACGACCCGGGTCAGCTCGGTTGCCATCCGGTTCAGTTCGAGGGTCATCACCTCGTCGAAGCCGAGCCCCAGCCCGGTCGCGCTGTCCCGGTTCAACGTGATGGTGCCGTCGGGCGCGCGGCTTCCGAAATGCACCAGGTAGACGGGTTCCCCGTAGGGGTCCGCGGCGGCGTAGACCCCGGCCAGCAGGTCGAGGTCATGGACGGGCTCTCCCGCCGGACTGGGATCCCACCGCAGGGCGATCTCCACCTTGGCCAGGCCCTTGCGTACTCCGCTCACCGAACTCCCCCTCCGAACAGCGTGTGTTGCCCTCCCATGCTGCCACGGGTCCCGCCCCCGGGCTCGAACGACCATACGTTCCCGGCCAGTCCGGGGGCGGCAGGGCCTGTTACCAGTCGCCGTCCTGTACGGGCTTGCCCGGCCGGGGCCCGTTCCCCAGGGGTTCGACCTGCCCGGGGACGGGTTGCGTCCACGGAGCCCCGTCGGCGCCGAGCCATTCGCCCACCGGCTGCACCTGTCCGAGGGTGCCGGAGGGGGCCAGGTCGGCGGCGCCCTCGTCGTAGTAGTCGAACCACGGCAGCCCGGCCTTGGTGTAGGCGGCCCGGTCCACCGGCGAGGGCGGCGGCTCCTCCCCGGTGATCCGGCGCCACGCGGGCGGGGTCACCAGGTGTACGAAGACCCGCGCGGCCGGCTCGGCCGACCAGTCCTTCGCCTTGCGGTCGTCGCGGTACACCTCCTGGCGCATGGCGCCGCCGACACCGAGACCCATCGCCGGCGCCTGCGGAACCGGCCCGGCGCCCGACCGCCGCAGCGGGCCCCCGGCCGCGGCCGGGGGCGAGGGCGCTCCGGGAGGCCCGCCCGGAGCCGGGGGCCCCGCCGCCATCGGCATCATCGCCGCCGGCATCGCCGGAGCCCCTCCGTAGCCGCCGCCCGCGTGACTGCCCGGCGGCAGCGTCCCGTAGGGAACGGGCCCGCTCCGGTAGGTCCCGGCCGTGCGCTCCTCCTCCCGCCACCGCTCCAGCGCCTTCGCGCCGAGCGGGAACGCCTGGAGCTGCACGCCGCCCGCCGTCTCCTCCCCGGTGACCTGGCCCTCCACGGTGGCGCCGAGCCCCAGCGGGACGGCGACGAACTGCCGGACCGTGCCGGTGCCCGAATTGATCCCGTCCAGCCACGGCTGGCGCGGCAGCACGAGGTAGTTCTGCGGCCGGCGCCCGAGCACGCCCGTCCACCGCTCACCGGAGACGGCGCACACCTTGCCGACCCCGACCTGGAGCGCGGTGGGTTGCCTGGTTCCGCCGAAGCTGAGCCACATCGCCTCGCGCAGGTAGACGGGGAGCATCACCCCGCCCTTGGCGAGCCAGTCCGCCGGAACGGTGTCCGGATAGTCCTCGACCCGCCTCAGCGGGAACTCTCCCAGCCCCGGGGGCAGATTGTGCGTACCCGTCTCCGGCAGCCGCAACGTGCGCATGAACCGCACCTGGGCCCCTTCGCCCAGCAGCAGCGCGTTCCCCTCGACCCGTACCCCGCCGTTGGCCACTCGACCGACCTCTCTCCCGCCCGGGACCCGATTCGCCGCAAGATCTGCCGCCGTTCCGGATCGTTACCCTCAAGATTTGCTCAGATGTCGTGACACTGCGCCCGACAATTCCTAGCTTCCTCATATACGCGTCCACCAGCCTCCGCGGTTCCCCGCGCCCTGGCCCGGTCCCGGTGCGCTCCGCGCGCTCCCGTGCGGCTCCGCGCGCCCGCGTATCCGCGTACCCCAGGAAAGAGTGCACCATGAAGGTTCCCAAGGCCGGCGCGATCGCCGCAGTGATCGGCATCGCCCTGACCGCCTCGGCGTGTGCCGGTGACGATGAGCAGGGGACCCTCTCGATCGGCATCAAGTTCGACCAGCCGGGCGTCGGCATGCGGGAGCCCGACGGCACCTTCACCGGATTCGACGTGGACGTGGCCACGTACATCGCCAAGGAGCTCGGCTACAAGAAGGACCAGATCGTCTTCAAGCAGGTCCTCAGCAACGACCGCGAGCTCCTGATCGAGTACAACGAGGTCCAGCTCGTCGCGGCCAGCTACTCGATCAACGACAAGCGCAAGCAGAAGGTCGACTTCGCCGGCCCGTACTTCCTCGCGCACCAGGATCTGATGGTCCGCGCGAACGACGCCACCATCACCAGGGCCGAGGACCTCAACAACGCCGACAAGAGGCTGTGCTCGGTGACCGGCTCGACCTCGGCGGAGAACGTCAGGAAGAACCTGGCCCCGAAGGCGAGCCTCCTGGAGCTCGGTGGCTACTCCGAATGCCTCGTCGCCCTCAAGGAGGGCCTGGTCGACGCCATGACCACGGACAACTCCATCCTGGCCGGCTACACCGTCCGCAAGGGCAACGAGGGCAAGTTCCGGCTGATCGGACTGAGCCTGAGCAACGAGCACTACGGGATCGGCATGAAGAAGGGCAACACCGAGCTCCAGGTCAAGACCAACAACGCGATCCGCAAGATGGTCGAGGACGGCTCCTGGGAAGCGGCCGTGAAGAAGAACTTCGGCCCGGACTACAAGTACGAGCCGGCTCAGGCCATCACAACGGGCAGCTGACGACCGTCGAGGCGGTGGCCGGATCCGACCAGTCGGCGTCGAAGCGGGCGTTGACCACGTAGAGCCGGCCGCCGTACACCGCGGCCGTCGTCGGTTCGTCGAAGCGCGGGTCGGTGATGCGCCGGACGAAGCGGGCCCGGCATCCGTCCTCGCTCAGGGTGAACACGTCCACGGCGTAGGCCCAGTTGCGTACGACGTACAGCGTCCGCCCGTGCAGCACGAGCCCGTCGCCGTTGCCCACGGAGCCCCCGTCGAGCACGGTCCGGGTCGCGGCACCGGTGCGCGGGTCCACGCGGAACAGCGCCTCGGCGGCGTCGTGCACCACGAGCAGGGCCCGGCCGTCGGGGGTCCGCTCGATCCCGTTGGCTCCCCAGTACTCGCCCCCGGGCGGGACGGGGTCCCACTCGCCGCCGAGCCGCAGCGCCCGGGGGGCCGCGGCGGGCTCCCGGCCGGTGGGCAGGAAGTACAGGACGTCCGCGAACGAGTCGGTGAACCAGGCGCCGCCGCAGCCGACGACGGCGTCGTTGACGAAGGCCGTCCCGGTCGCGGCCTGGTGGGTGGCCAGAACCCGCCCGTCCCCGGCGTCGACCACCCGGATCTGCCCGCTGGCACCGCCCGCGACCAGCAGCCGGCCGTACGGGCCGAGCTTGAGGCCCACCGACATCGGTCCCGCACCCCGGGTGATGATCCGCCCGGCGCTGGTGGCGAGGTCGAACCGGTAGATCGAGCCGTCGATCAGCGAGCCCGTGTAGGCCGTGCCGCGCGCGGAGACGGCGATCCCCTCGGGCTGGAAGCCCGGCGGGATCGCCACCGTGTCGGGCCGCGGCGGCCGGGCCGCGTCCTGTGCCTGGGCGAGCGGCGCGCCCGCTCCGACGAGCGCGGCGCCTCCCAGCGCCGCGGCCGCACCGATGAACCCGCGCCGCCCTATGCTTCCCGCCATGAGTGACCCTCTCAACTGCCGTGCGTATCAGGTGGGTTGACTCTCACACCCCACCACATCCGCCCCGCCCCGGCAGTCCCCGGCCCGGATCATTCACAAGGGGACGGGGAAGCTCAGCCTCCCGAAACCGGGGTCTTGGCGCGCAGTACGGTCAGGAACTCCCGCATCCAGGCCGAGTGGTCGGGCCAGGCGCGGGACGACACCAGCGTGCCGTCGACCACGACCTCGGAGTCCTCGAAGTCGGCGCCGACGGCCTTCATGTCCAGCTCCAGTGCCGGATAGGCGGTGACCTTGCGGCCGTCGAGCGCCCCGGCCGCGGCGGTGATCAGGGGGCCGTGGCAGATCTGCGCGATCGGCTTGTCGGAGTCCGCGAAGGCCCCCAGGATCCGCCGCACCTCGGGGTCGTTGCGCAGATACTCCGGGGCGCGCCCGCCGGGTACGACCAGCGCCGCGTACTGTCCGGGGTCCACGTCGGCGAAGGCGATGTCGGCGGGCCAGGTGTAACCGGGCTTCTCGGTGTAGGTGTCGAAGCCGTCCTCGAAGTCGTGCACGACGAAGCGCAGTTTCTTGACCGCCGGCGCCGCGATGTGGACCTCGTATCCCTCTTCGCGCAGGCGCTGGTAGGGGTAGAGGACCTCCAGCGACTCCGCCGCGTCGCCGGTCACGATGAGGATCTTCGCTGCCATGGGCTGCTCCTGGTAGGGCTGTTCACAGTGTGGCCTTCGTCACCCTGCACGCGCGGTGGGCTTCTGCCAAGGGGCTCTCGCGCCAATCACCCGTGACGCGCGTAGAAAGTCCCGGCTCCCGACACGTGCTTTTCACCTGTAGGGCACATGACAATGTGAATCTCGCTCTGCCACCTGATGCCCCGCCAATTCCCCGGGCGGGAGCGGTGCGTATGGAGAGGTACCCCCCCACGTGATGAGAATCTCCAGCCTGACTCCCTGGGCGGCCGGCCTCGCGGCGGCTTCCCTGCTGCTGCTTCCGTCCTCGGCCACGGCCGGCCAGCGGAGCGCCTCCGGCTCCCCGGCACCCGCGGGCGCCTCGGCCGGCGTCTCCCCGGCCGGCGTCTCCTCGGACGCCGCGGTCGACGCCTACTACGCCGCGGCCGAGGGCAAGACCGGCGCCGCCCTCAAGACGGCGCTGCACACCATCATCAAGTCCCAGTCCAAGGTGACGTACGACGGCGTGTGGAACGCCTTGAAGGTCACCGATCAGGACCCCGCGAACTCCAACAACGTCATCCTGGTCTATTCGGGCCGCTCACAGTCGAAGTCCACCAACGGCGGCGGGGTCAACGACTGGAACCGCGAGCACGTCTGGGCCAAGAGTCACGGTGACTTCGGCACCGCCACCGGCCCCGGAACGGACCTGCACCACCTCAGGCCCGAGGACGTCACCGTCAACAGCACCCGCGGGAACAAGGACTTCGACAAGGGCGGCAGCCCGGTCTCCGAGGCCTCGGGCAGTTTCACCGACTCCGACTCCTTCGAGCCCCGGAACGCGGTGAAGGGCGATGTCGCACGCATGCTGCTCTACATGGCCGTGCGCTACGACGGCGGTGACGGTTTCGCGGACCTGGAGATGAACGACAAGGTCAACAACGGCAGCGCGCCCGCCATGGGCCGGCTCAGCGTCCTGAAGCAGTGGAACCTGCAGGACCCGCCGGACGCCTTCGAGCAGCGCCGTAACCAGGTCATATACGACACCTACCAGCACAACCGGAACCCGTTCATCGACCACCCGGAGTGGGTCGACTCCATCTGGTAGGAGAACGCCAGAGCGTCGCCGGTCCCGCCCCGGCCTACAGACGGTCCGCCAGCGCCTTGAAGGCGGGCCAGTCCAGGGCCGGGGTCCGGGAGTCCCACACCTTCTGGGAAAGAGCCGCCAGCGGGAGCCTGATCCCGGCCGCGACCTGGGCCTGGGTCTGGGCTCCGGCCAGATCGCACCAGACGGCCAGGCGCGCGCCCAGGATCTGGTCCTCGTACCGGGCGGGCACCGGCGTGGTGCCGCGCAGCACGAGCGGGGTCCACTGCTCGTAGATGCGCCGGCCCGTGGGGTAGGTGAACTGGTTCGGCTGCCCCAGCACGTAGTAGAGGTACTCGTCGTTGAGGTTGACGACGTCCCGGCCTTCGCGGAGGTACTCCAGCGGCGGCCGGGCGCCGCCCTCCTTGCCGGTCCAGTACTCGACCTGGATGTCCTTGGCGGGCTGCGCGACCCCGCCGGTGAAGAAGCCGTCGTTCCAGGCCGCCGGATCCCGGCCCGCCGAACGGACCACGCCCGCCCGGTCGTTCAGCCAGCCGGTCGCCAGGTCCTGGACCCGCGCGGTGGGCCCGTACCGCTGCCGGGCGGCGGTCGCGAGCTGGGGGAAGGAGGCCTGCGGGTCCTTGTAGACCAGCGCCTGGTATTCGTCGGCGCCCAGGTTCCAGATCGCGCCGGGGAACAACGGCAGGTACTCCCGCAGGAGTTCGTCGACGAGTTTGGCCGCGGCCGGGTTGGCTATGTCCACGGCGCCCTTGACCTCGCGGCCCTGTACGTCGCGCAGTTGCAGCCCGGGGTACGCGCGCAGGACCGCTCCGAGGTGTCCCGGGGAGTCGATCTCGGGTATGACCGCGATGTGCAGGCGGGCGGCGAGCCCCGTTATCCGGCGCACCTGCGCCTTGCTGAGGTGCGGGGTGGAGACGATCTCGGGGTGGGTGTCGGACTCGATCCGGAACGCCTGGTCGTCGGAGAAGTGCAGGCCGAGCTGGTTCATCTTCAGATCGGCCATTTCACGCAGCCGGTCCTCGATCCAGTCCGGGGTGAAGTGCTTGCGCGCGATGTCGAGATTGAGCCCGCGCTGCGGTTTGGCCGGGGCGTCGCGCACGGTCCCCTCCGGCGCCGGAGCGTCGCCGCTCACCTCCTGCTTGAGGGTGCGGGTGCCGTAGAACACTCCGGCCTGGTCGGGTCCGGTGATGTGGACCTGCCCGTCGCGCACCGTCATGGTGTACGACTCGGGCGCCCCGGATCCCTTGACGCCGAGGGCCAGTTCCACGTCGCCGCGACGCGTCTCGTCCGACTCGGCGTATCCGATGCGCAGTTCGCCGGCCAACAGCTTGCCCTCGTCCGCCAGGGCCGCACTGTCGCCCGGCGGTACGACGACCCGCGCCTCGGGGGCGGGCCGCCAGCCGGGGCCGCGGGCCGGCACGTGTTCCCGTACGGCCGGGACCGTGCGCGGGGCGGTGGACAGCGGAAAGGTGGGCGAGGGGGTGCCGGCCGGGGTGGCACTGGTCGCGGGGGCCGCCGGGCTGGAGGCCGTGGTGGCACTGGTCGCGCTGGTGGCCGGGGCGGGTGCCGGGGGCTGCCCCGGGGCGGCCGAACCGGACGTGCAGCCCGGGACCGCGGCAAGGCAGACCAGTGAAGCGACGGTGGCCGTCGCGATGGCGTGATCGCGCACGTACTGCTTCTTCTGCCGCATCATGCACCCGTCTCCCCCGTACCAACCTGGCACGGGGGAGACGGGTGCGCGACCCGGGTGGGGGGTCAGGCCAGGACGCCGAGCGCCGTCTCGGCGAATCCGTGGTCCTGCGCGGGAGCGCCGCCGCCGACGCCGATCGCGCCGATGAGCCGTCCGCCGCGACGCACGGGCAGACCTCCTGCGATGAGCAGCAGCGGGCGGTCGAGGGCGGTGGGCAGGACGTGGAAGGGCCCGCCGGGCCGGACGGCCTCGACGAGATCCGAAGTCGGGGCGTCGAGCTGGAGCGAGGTGAAGGCCGGAGATGGTGGATCAGTGAGGGGGGCGGAGATGGTGGATCAGTGGGGGGCGGGGACGGCCGGGGCCGGGGCGGCGGCCGCGACGACCCGGCTGCCCCCTTCGCCGCCCGCGCGGGTCCCCGTACGCCGTTCCAGCGTGCCGGAGACGAGGGCGAGGGCCAGGGCGGAGGCGGCGAGGGCGGCGCCGACCCAGTTCGGGGCGGTCCAGCCGAGCCCGGCGGCGATGACGAGTCCGCCGAGCCAGGCGGCGAGGGCGTTGCCGAGGTTGAAGGCGCCGATGTTGACGGCGGAGGCCAGCGTGGGAGCTCCGGCGGCCTGGTCGAGGACGCGCTTTTGCAGCGGCGGCACGGTGGCGAAGCCGAGGGCCCCGATGAGGAAGAGGGTGACGGCGGCGCCGGCCCGGGTGTGGGCGGTGACGGTGAACAGGGCGAGGACCACGGCGAGCGCGCCCAGGGAGGTGTACAGCATGGGCATCAGCGCGCGGTCGGCGAAGCGGCCGCCGATCAGGTTGCCCGCGACCATGCCGAGGCCGAGGAGGACGAGCAGCCAGGTGACGGAGGTGTCGGCGAAGCCCGCGACGTTGGTCATCATCGGGGTGATGTAGGTGATGGCGGCGAAGACCCCGCCGAAGCCTAGGACGGTCATGCCCATCGCCAGGAGCACCTGGACGTTGCGGAACGCGGCCAGTTCGTGGCGGATCCGTACGCCCTCGGGGCGGGGCAGGTCGGGGACGAGCCGGGCGATGCCGAGCAGGCCGAGGACGCCGAGCGAGGCGACGATCAGGAAGGTGACCCGCCAGCCGAGGTGCTGGCCCACGAGGGTGCCGAGCGGGACGCCGACGACGTTGGCCACGGTCAGGCCGGTGAACATCATGGCGATGGCTCCGGCCTTCTTCTCGGGGGCGGCGAGCTCGGCCGCGACGACCGCGCCGATACCGAAGAAGGCGCCGTGGGCGAGGGAGGCCACCACCCGGCCGGCGAGCATGATCCCGAAGGCGGGGGCCAGCGCGGAGATGACGTTGCCCACGATGAACAGGCCCATGAGCACCATCAGCATGCGCTTGCGGGGGATGCGGGTGCTGAGGACGGTCATCAGCGGGGCGCCGAGGACCACGCCGAGGGCGTAGCCGCTGACCAGGAAGCCGGCGGTGGGGATCGAGACGCCGTAGGTGCCGGCGACCTCGGGCAGCAGACCCATGATCACGAATTCGGTGGTGCCGATCCCGAAGGCGCCGATGGCGAGTGCGAGGAGTGCGAGAGGCATGGGGGGTGCCCTTCAAGAGCTTCAGGGGGGAGGGGCCGGGCATTGCCGCAGCGGGTTGCCTGCGTCCACATTAATTGCAGACGCGGGATATTTGCAAGCGCGGGCAATTGCAGACGTGGCCTATCCTGGGAACCGGCGCACGTACGGGCACACACAACCGGCGCACGCACGGGCACAGGCAATCGGCGCACGCACCAGGCACACGCCTTCGAGGAGGAGCCCATGACGGCCACCGACAGCGCACTCACCGCCCTCTCCCAGGGCTGGTGCGCCCTCTCCCTCCTGCACGGGCGGATCGAGACGCACATCGAGCGCGCGCTCCAGGCCGGACACGACCTGAGCGTGCGCGAGTACTCCCTGCTCGACGTCCTCAGCCGACAGCACAGCGGCCCCGGCGGTCACCTGCGCATGCACCAGGTCGCGGACTCGGTGGTGCTCAGCCAGAGCGCGACGACCCGGCTGGTCAGCCGGCTGGAGGACCGCGGGCTGCTGAGCCGCTACCTGTGCGACACCGACCGCCGGGGCATCTACACCGACGTCAGCCCGGCCGGCCTCGCACTCCTGGACGAAGCCCGCCCCACCAACGACAACGCCCTGCGCGAGGCACTGGACGAGGCGGCGCTCAATCCGGAGCTCGCCCTACTGGTGGCCGCCGTGAAGAACACCCCGGCCGGGGTCTAGAGCCGCCGGGCCAGTACCTGGCCCGGCCAGGCACCGGAGAGGAAACGGTCGGTGCGGGTGAAGCCGTTGCGCTCGTAGTACGCGACGAGTTCGCCCGTGCCGCCCGCCCAGCAGTCGACCCGCAGCAGCTCCACGCCGGCCCGCTTGGTCTCCTCGGCGGCCCGGACCAGCAGCGCGGCCCCGATGCCCAGGCCGGCGTACCGCCGGTCGCAGATCAGGAGCCGGACGTACCGCTCGGGTCCCGCGGCCGGTGCGATCGGCATTTTCGGGCTGGGCCCGGAGTCCATCACCAGGGCGCCGACGGGCACCCCGTCCAGCTCCGCAACGTACGGGGAGTTCTCGGTCGTGTACCGCTGGACCCGCTCCACCCCGCCGGGGACGAGCGAATACGGTGTCGTGCCCCACTGCTCGGTGTTCCCGCGGGCGTTCATCCAGGCCACCGCGGAGTCGAGCATGTCCAGAACGGCCGGTACGTCGGCCGGGCCGCCCGGCCGGATTCGTATGTCAGGTGTCGTGTCGTTCACGGTGGAAGCCTAGGCGAGTGCCTTCGGGTCACGCCGGGCCCGCGGCGCCGTCGCGGTGCGGACCCTTGACACTCATGGCCTTGACGCTCCGGGCCTTGGCACTCAGGGCCTTGATGCTCAGGGCGCGGAATTCCGTGGGGCTGATCCCGTAGGCCTCGCCGGGCGCGAGGTGTCCCGCAGCTTGAGGTCCGGGCGCCGACCGTGTACTCGTTGCGCTGCTGGGACATCGACGTGGCGCGCCCTTGCGCGGGAGCGCCAGCTGCTACTGCTCCGGATCGCCGCGCCGGATCAGTGCGGGCGTGCGCCGCGAACGCAGCCGCGACAGGGCGAACTTGGACACGCGCAGCTGCCCCAGGTCCAGTACGGCGGCCTCGCCCCGGAAATCGGCGGGCCGCTCGCTGCTGAGGGCGGCCGGCATGACCGCGCGCGCGATGATGTCGGCGTACCAGTCGAACCGATCCCCCGCCGGTACCCCGCCCGACGACACCACTGACCGCATCCCGCGCCCCACGTGCGAACCCTTCGGCAGGATCCAAGGATGCGGCCGGAGGATCCCCAACGGCGCACGGTTCGAGCCCGCGTGGCGCACCACATCGCCAACGGGCGCCGCCCGCCCCCTCAGTGGCCGTCCGGTGACGCCGTCGGCGGCCGAGACGGGGGCGAAGGCGAGGCCGAAGCCGAGGCCGACGGCGAGGGCGATGCCGCGGCCCGCGGGCCGGACCCGGTGGAGGGGACGGAAGAGGCGGACGGCACCGAACTCGGCTTCGGCGCACCCGTACCGGGTCCCGGCACGTGCGACGGGCTCACCGTGGGCACGTACGAGGGCGTGGGCGAGACCGAAGGCGAGAGCGGCGCCGGCGACGGCTCGGCCCGCCCCGGAGGCGAGTCGGTCGGCGAGGCCGAAGGCGGCGCGGCCGGCGGCACCGGAACCGGGCCGGGGCCCGGGCGGACCGGAGCGTCCGGAGCCAGTACGGCGTACCCCACCAGCATCGCGGCGGCTGCCGCCAGCCCCGCCATCGGCAGCGTGAGACCGCGCGGCCAGGCCCACGGCAGGCGCCGCACCCCCGGCCCCGGCGGCTGCGCCGGGCGCAGTTCGCGCACGGTGATCCCGGCCGCGCGGGCGTCCAGGGCCTGCCGCAGCCGGTACTCGACGGGCCGTCCGTCCGGCGCCCCGGACAACGCCCCGGACAGTTCCCCGGACGGCTCCCGGCCCGGCTGCGGCCCCGTCGCCGACTCCTGCCCACGCGTCATATCCGACCCTCCAGAATCCGTTCCAGCGCGTCCAGCCCACGGCTCGCGTTCGACTTGACCGACCCCCGGCTGATGCCCAGCGTCTCGGCGATCTCTGCCTCGCTGAGGTCGGCCCAGTAGCGCAGCACCAGGACCTGCCGCCGCCTCGGCGTCAGCCGGCCCAGCGCGGCGAGGACCTCGCGGTGCGCCTCGTCGAGGACCACGGAGGTCTCGGCGGAGGGTATGTCGGCCGGCGCCGGCGGGGTCCAGGCGCGGGCGGTCCGGCGGCGGCGCAGCACGGAGCGGGCCGTGTTGACGACGGCGGTGCGCAGGTAGCCCAGGGCGTTGTCCACTTCCGTGATCCGCTCGCCGTGGCGCCGGTACAGCGCCGTGAAGGCGTCCTGCACCACGTCCTCGGCGGTACCCAGGTCGTCCACCAGCAGCACCGCCAGCCGGACCATCCGCAGCCGGTGGGCGTGGTAGAGCTCGGTCACGGTGGGCGGCGGGCCTCCCACCTCCGAGGGGTGGCCGTACGTGTACCCGTGCCGGTACGGCTCCGACGGTGCGGGCGGGGCCTGCGGGGCGGGGCGCTCGCGGCGCAGCAGGAACGACCACAAGCCCCGCCGCGCCCGGTCGAAACCGGGCGCCGCGGGGCCCGCGGATGGTACGAGGTGAAACACGGAAGTCCTCAGCCGTTGGCGCGGCGCCGCACGGTGTACAGGGTCGCGGCCCCGGCGGTGATCAGCACGGCGGCCCCGGCACCGAGTGCGGCCGTGGTGGCGGAGGAACCAGTATGCGCGAGCTCGGGCTCACCGGACGGGGCCGGGGCCGCGCTCGGGGCGGAAGAGGGGTCGACGGCCGGAGCGCCGCTCGGGGCCGCGCTGGGGGTAGCGGTCGGCGTGCCCGCAGGCGGGCTCACCGAGGGGGCGGGGGCAGAGGAGGCCGAGGGGGCCACGCTCGGTGCGGTGCTCGGCGCGGTGCTCGGCGCGGTGCTCGGCGCGGGCGCGGACACGGACGGCGAGGCGGACGCCCCTTGTGCGGCGGAGGCCGGCCCGGCCAGCGCGACGGCCACACCGGCGGCGGCGACAACGAGGCCGGCCGCCCTGCGGACGGACAGCGGGGCGCGCTTCAGGTTCTTCACGGTGGTTCTCCACGGTCGGCTGCGGGGGCGCGGGATCACGCCCTCACCCCCACACGACGTGCGAGTTCCCGGGAGGTTGCCGCCGTTCCCGAAAAACTTTCCGGCGCCGGCCACCGACCGCTCAGCCCGCGCACACCGCCCGGGCCCGCCGCCCGTCGCCCGCTCAGGCCCGGCCCGTCCCCCGCGGCCGCGACAGCCGCCGCAGGGCTGCGGCGATGGCGGCGACGCCCTCCTCGATCTCCCCCACCGAGCCCGCCGCGTAGCCGAGGACCAGGCCCGCCGGGCCCGGGGCCAACCGGTGCCAGGACAGCGGGTGCGCCTTGACCCCGAGGTCCAGGGCCGCGGCGGCGAGGGCCCTGTCGTCGATGCCTCCGGCTCCCTCGCTGCCGTCGGCTCCGTCGAAGGTGACCATCAGGTGCAATCCGGCCGCCGCCCCGTGCACCCGCGCCCCGGGCAGTTCGGCGGCGATCGCGCGGAGCATCGCGTCCCGGCGGGCCCGGTGGCGGCGGCGTACGAAGCGCAGGTGGCGCTCCAGCTCCCCCGAGGCCATCAGCCGGGCCAGCACCAGCTGGGCAAGGACGGGATTGCCGAGGTCCGCGTAGCGCTTGGCCTCGATCACGGCGTCGAGCCGACGCGGCGGGACCAGCAGCCAGCCCAGTCTCAGGGCCGGGGCGAGGAGTTTGGAGACGCTCCCGGTGTAGCAGACTGCCTCCGGAAGCAGGGCGCGCAGAGCGGGGACGGGGGCCCGGTCGTAGCGGTGCTCGGCGTCGTAGTCGTCCTCGATGACGACTCCCCCGGCCGCCGCCCACCCGAGGAGTTCGCGGCGCCGTTCCCCGTCGAGGACGACCCCGGTCGGGAACTGGTGTGCCGGTGTCAGCACCACCGCCTGGGCCGGGCCCGCCGACAGGGCGGCGGTGTCGATGCCGCCCCCGTCCACCGGCACGGGCAGAATCTCCATGCCCCCGTGCTCCAGTTGCAGGCGCGCCCCGAGGGAGCCGGGATCCTCCACCGCCACGCGCCGTACGCCCTCCGCGCGCAGCACCTGGGCCAGCAGTCCGAGCGCCTGCGCCACGCCCGCCACGACGACCACCTCGTCGGGGGTGGCACGGATCCCGCGGTTCAGCGCGAGCCAGCCGACGATCGCCTCGCGCAGCGCGGGGGCGCCCTGCGGGTTGCCGTAGCCGAAGTCGGCGGGGGTGAGCCCGGCCAGGACCCGGCGCTCCGCCTGGAGCCAGGCCGTACGCGGGAAGGCGGTCAGGTCGGGCGCCCCGGGCGAGAGGTCGATCCGGCACGGGGCGGCGCGCAGTGCGTCGACCGGGCCGCCCCGTACCCCCGGGGTGAACGGGCCGGGCCGATCCGGTACTGCGGACGGCGCGGGCCGGCCCGGGGGCCGCTCGGTCACCGGCGCGGCCACCACGACCGTCCCCGCACGGCCGCGGCCGGCCACCTGGCCGGTCTCCGCCAGCCGCTGGTAGGCCTCGGTGACCAGCCCCCGGGAGACCCGGAGTTCGGCGGCGAGGACACGGCTGGCCGGGAGCCGGGAGCCGACAGCGAGCGTGCCGTCGGCGATGGCGGCGCGCAGCCGGTCGGCGAGCCAGTCGGTGCGGCCGCCGGCCGGGGCGCGGCCGATGTCCAACTGGAGGAAGTCCGACCCCGGGGCTTTGGACCTCGCCACTTCGGACCCCTGGATGGCGCTTTCTTTGGACCTGTCCATGGATCCATTGTGGCGCCAGGCTCGACGGTATGAGCACCTCACCGCATACCCCGCCGCCTACCGAGACCCCTCCCGGCCAGCTGCGCGACCTCGCCCCCGGCATCGTCGGCATGGCCCTCGTCGGCAGCAGCGTCACCGTCTCCCGGTCCCTCGTGGACGCCCCGCTCTTCGGTGTACAGGCCGCTCGTTACGCGGTGGCCGCCCTGCTCCTGTTCGGCCTCGCCCGCGCCGCCCGGGTGCGGATCACGGCGCCGCGCGGCCGGGAGTGGCTCTGGCTGGCCGGGGTCGCGGCGACGGGGCTGGTGCTGTTCAACGTGGCCGTCGTACGGGGCGTCGCGCACGCGGAGCCGGCCGTCATCGCGGTCGCGGTGGCCTCCGTGCCGGTCCTGCTCGGGGTGATCGGCCCGCTGCTGGAGGGCCGCGGGCCCAGGCCGTCTCGGCCCAGCCGCCGGGTGCTGCTGGCCGCGCCGGTGGTCGTCGCCGGGGCGGTCCTGGTGGAGGGAACGGGCCGGACGGACGCGGCCGGAATCGGCTGGGCGGCGCTCGCGCTGGGCTGCGAGGCCGGCTTCACCCTCCTCGCCGTACCAGTGCTGCGGCGGCACGGAGCGTGGGGGGTGTCGCTGCACGCGGTGTGGATGGGTGCGGCGATGTTCGCGGTGCTCACGGTGTGCGTCGAGGGGCCCGCGGAGCTCGTGTCCGTGAGCCCGCGCCAGTGGGCGGCCGCCGGCTACCTCGCTGTCATGGTGACGGCGGTGGCCTTCCTCCTCTGGTACCGCACGGTGGCCGCGGTGGGCTCCGGCCGGGCCGGGCTGCTGACCGGGGTGGCCCCGCTGGCGGCGGCGGGCGCGGGAGCCGCCACCGGCGGCGGGGTGCCGGGTCCGGCGGTGTGGCTGGGCCTGGCCGTGGTGATAGCCGGGCTGGCGGCCGGCCTCCGGCCGGAGCGGGGCCCCGGTCCGCCGCCGGGTGGGCGGCCCTCCCCGACCCCGGCCGCACGAAAGCCTCGTAACGCCCATGAGACCGCCGCCCCTTGAGCACTCCCCGCCTTGTGGATCACAATCCGCAGATGGCAACGCCTCCGTACAGCAGCTGGATGCGGTACTTCTCGCCGACCGTCAACCACCGCCGGCTCGGTCTGGTGTGCCTCGGTGTCGGCGTACAGCAGGGCGTACTGCCGGTGGTCGGGCCGCGCGTGCTCGACCACCACGTCGCGGTGGTGGTCTGCGCCGGCCGGGGCTGGTTCAGCCAGGGCGGGCGGGCCCCGCAGCCGGTGACGGCCCCGGCCTTGCTGTGGCTGGTGCCGGGGGTGGAGCACCATTACGGGCCCGATCCGCAGACCGGCTGGGACGAGTGCTTCGTGGACTTCGCCGGCCACAGCGTGGAGGCGTACACCGACCTCGGCTACGTCAGTCCCGACCGCCCGCTGGTACCGCTCAGCGGCACGGCCGGGGTGCGGCACGTGGTCGACGGGATCGTACGGGCGGCCCGGCGCGGCGGGCCGCTGCTGGAGGTGGAGGCCGCCGCGGCCGTGCACGGGCTGCTCGTCGCGCTGCGCTACGCCCGGGCCGAGGTGTCACGGCACGGGGACACCGTGATGGACACCCTGGCCCGGGACGCGCTGCTGCCGATATCGGTGGCCGAGCACGCCGCCCGGCTCGGCATGACTCTCCCCGAACTGCGCGGGGCGGTGCGGGGCAGTACCGGGGAGGGGGTCAAGGAGTACCTCCTCGGTATCCGCCTGAGCCGGGCGAAGGAACTGCTGGCCCGTACCGACCTGCCGGTCGCCGGGGTCGCCCGGCGGGTCGGGTACGCGGATGCCGCCTACTTCAGCAGGCTGTTCAGCCGCCGGGTGGGCGTGGCGCCCGTCCGGTTCCGCCAACAGCAGTCGGTGCAGCAGCAGCCGTCGGCGCCGTGGAACCCGTCACGGCAGACACCCGTCACCGCAGGCACCGTCACGACTGGTAGCCGATGTTGAGTTCCGCGACCGCCGTCCACGGATTTCCCGAAACCTCTTTCGTGGCCTTGAGCTTGACGTAGCGGGCGGTGCGCGCCGTGAAGGCGACGTCCTGCTGCGCGGTGGTGTCGGCGAAGGTCCCGGAGGCGGCCGCCGTGCCCCAGGTGACCCCGTCCGTGGAGGTGAGGACCTGGTAGTCGGCGATCCGTCCGTTGCTCTGCGTCTGCCGGGGCAGGTAGTGCAGGGCGGAGACGTTGTACGAGGCGCCGAGGTCGAGGGTGATCTCGTGCGGCATCTGGGCGGTGGCCTGGTACCACTGGGTGTGCCAGATGGTGGCGCTGTCGCCGTCGAGGACGTTGGCCGCGGCGCCGTTCTCGCCGGCGGTCTCCTGACTGTCGACGGCCTTGACGCTCATCTGCGTCTGCGGGACGAGGAGTTCGCCGCCGCTCCCGGTGCCCAGGTCGTCCACCGCCAGATCGTCGAGGATGAAGTCGGCCTCGTTGTGGGAGCCCTCGCCGGTCACCTTCCGTACGCCGATCCACGCGTCGGTCCCCGCGGTGAAGGTCTTGGTGAAGGTGGTGGCCGTACGGGCCTGGTTCAGCGCGGTGGCCGTCTCGGTGCTGCCGGAGCCGGTGATGAACTGGTAGTCCCCGCTGAAGCCGTTCTCGTAGCTGAAGGTGACCTTGTACGAGCGTCCGGTTGTCAGCCGCAGCGTCTGCGGGAGGGTGCGGTAGACCAGGCCCTGGCGCTCCTCGTGCGATTTCAGCGAGTTCTGCCCGCCGATCACGTCGTCGACCAGCTTTCCGCTCCAACCCGCCTGGGTGTACGGGGCGTTGCGCTGCGCGATATGGGTGCGCGGGTCGGTGGCCGCTCCGCCGGCGCCGCCGAAGGCGAAGGGGCCCCAGCCGGCGTCGACGTTCTCGAAGTCCTCGGTGAACCAGTGGCCGTTCAGCGGGGTGCGGGCAGAGCGGACGACCCGTACGTCGTCCAGGTAGACGGTGCCGGATCCGGCGGCCGAGGACAGCTTGAGGGTGGCCGACGACTGGCCGGACGGGACGTCGAAGAGCACCTTCATCCGCTGCATCTTGGTGCCGTTCTTCTCGCTGCCGCCGAGGTTGTTGGTCAGCGTCGAGGAGTCGGCGTAGACGGAGGCGGCGGTACCGGCGGCCGGGGTCACGGTGAGGGTGGCGGCGCGGCCGGCCGGGGCGGAGACCCAGACGGAGGCGGCGTAGGTGCCGGGGGTGAGTCCGGTGAGCTGCTGGGAGACGGCCGGGGTGGTGCTCGCGGCCATCGTGAGCTCGTTCTGCCCCTGCGCGTTGCGGGTGACGGCGGCGCCGGTCCCGGTGACGGTCCAGGCGTTCAGGTTGCCGGAGAAGAAGGAGGGGTCCTTGACGGGGGCGCCCTCGCCCCAGTTCGGATCGGCCTGGGCGGGGGCGGCGCCGTTGGTGACGACGTAGGCGGTCCTGGCGGCGGCATTGATGGTTACCTGCCCGCCGGTGACGGCCAGGTCGCCGACCAGCCGGCGGCCGGTGTCGGTGAGTTTGTACAGCTTGGGCGAGGCCCAGCCGGCCGGCAGGGTCCAGGTGGTGGAGGCGGCCTTGTCGTTCCAGTGGTAGAGCTTGCCGTCGCGCGGGAGCAGGTAGGCGGAGCCGTTGAGGACGGTCCGGCCGGCCGTGGTGATCTTCCGGGTGTTCCCGGAGGTGGTGACGGTGGTGCCGTTCGCGAGGGTTGCGGTGTCGGCGGTCCACTTCACGATCGGGGATTCCTGGAGGTACTTGGTCGGCAAGTTGGTCGCGAAGGTGGTGGCGAGGAAGGCGGTGTAGTCCCGCTTGCCCTGCCAGCCCTCGTAGGCGGTGATCTCGGCGCCGCCGAGCAGCGGGTTGGCGGCTATCCAGTCGTCCTTGGTGTGGTTGCCGATGAAGCGGGCGATGTTCGAGTTGATGCCCTTGAGGTCGGTGCCGCCGTAGTTGACGTCGGTCGCCCAGTGGTGCCAGAGGGACTGTTCGGTCATGGAGTTGGGGAATTCGGTGGCGAGCTGGTAGCCGAGCCCGCCGATCTCCCTCTGGAGCTTGCGCGAGACGTAGCCGTCGCCGTACCAGACGTCCACGTAGAGGAAGTCCAGGCCGGGGGCTGCCGCCTTGAGGTCCTTGAGCCGCCCCAGGCGCTCGCCGGACTGGCCCTCCTTGCGGGTGTCCACGTAGTACGACTGGTCGAGCCAGTCCCAGCCGAGTCCGCCGGTCTGGTGCGCCGGGTCGAAGGTGGCCGAGACCGGGTACTCCTCGGTGGCGTTGATGTGGACGCCGAAGTCGGCGTTGTAGCCGTGGCCGACGGTGGTGAGGGTGTTCAGGTCGGTGGCGCCGCCGAGCTTGGAGCCGATGTTCTTGTAGTCCATGTGGGCCGAGTCGTGGCCCTCGGAGGCGTACCCCTTGAGCAGGACGAACTGGCCCAGGCCGTCGGTGGCGAGGTTGACCCGCTTGGTCTCGTCGAGGGTCTCGGCGAAGGGGTGGGTGGCCGCGGAGGCGAAGTTGAAGGGGATGCGCTGCACGACCCGGTCGGCGGTCTGCTGCCAGCCGGTGGGCGGGGTCCAGATGTCGCGGTAGGCGACCGCCGCGTCCTGCCAGTCCACGGTGGAGTCGGCGTTGCGGTCGGCGGTGATCGCGACGCGGACGTAGGGCAGCGGCTCGGTGTCGGTGTCGGCGGCGCCCGAGGACCGGTAGAGCCAGGATCCGCTCCACAGGCCGGCCCGGCGGTAGCCGCCCTTGTCGGTGACCTGCTTGCTGATCCGGCCGTTCTCGGTGGCGGTGCCGCCCGAGGGGGCGTCGTAGTACGAGTTGGAGTCGATGGCCGCGGCCAGCTTGCCGGTGTTGGCCAGGCCGTACATCACGGTCGTGGCGGCGGCGTCCGCCGGGGTGTTCGCGGTGATCGGGGTGAAGGTGTCCCCGGTGCCGGTGGTGGCGGTGTGCATCTTCGCGGTGGAGAGCGCGGCGCCGGCCTGGGTGCTCCGGACGCTGACGAGGTTGTGGTGGGGGATCGCGAAGCTCCGTACGCGCAGGGCGGCCGTGTCCTCGATCGCGGTGACCTTGAACTCCACCACCGACCCGGTCACCGAGAGCCGGGATCTGATGGTCACCCCGGAGAAGGCGAGCGCGTAGTCGACGCCGGAGGCGGAGGGGGTGGCGGTGACGGTGGGGGTGTAGGTGGTTCCGTTGACGACGATCGCGCCGATGGTGTCCTCGTTGCCGTTCAGCACGTCCCCGGTGGCGGTGCGGGTGTAGCTGATGACGCGGGGGAAGGCGCTGTCCACGCTGACGGACAGCTCGGGCGAGGTGATCGTCACGGGGGCGGCCGCCATGGCGGGGGCGGCGGGCACGGCCACGACCAAGGTGGCGGCCAGACCGGCCACCGCGGCTGCGGCCGGCCAGAGGGGGGTTCGCATCGGACCTCCGGGAGTCGGCGCTTCCTGGGCGGAGGACCGCACACCGTGGAGGCCGGCGGTCCGCTCACTGACCTGACAGCCTGCGGACCCCGGCCCGGCAGGCCCATGGACAAAGCCGCGCGCCGTCCTGGACTTATGTGACGGGTGGGTCGGATGAGCGCACACCCCCGGCCCGGCCCCCGGCCGGCCGCGCCCCCGGCCGGCCGCGGCTACACCGGCTCGGCCGCCTCCGCCCCGCGGGGGTTCGGGTACGAGGCCGCGGGCTCGGCGCGCCGGGTCCACAGCAGGGCGCCCGCCAGGAGCACCGCGCCTCCCGTCAGCCAGGGCAGGGGGCCCCGCGGCAGCACCCCGACGAGCAGGCCCGTGAGCGCCCCGGTCAGTTGCAGGGCGAGGGACTGGACGGACAGCGCCGTGGCGCGTCCCGTGCTGGGGACCCGGCGGTGCAGGAGCTCGTTCTGGCTCGGTCCCGCCGAGCCGAGGCCGAGGTACACCAGGCCGTAGCCGAGGATCGCGAGCACCATCGGGAGCGGGCCCGCCGACACCGCGGTGGCACCGAGCAGGAGCAGTCCGCCCGCGCCGGCTCCCAGGCCCACCAGGACCGCGCGCTCGCCGCTGCCCGCGAGCCTGGCGGTCAGCGGCGCGAGGTGGTTGCCGAGCGCGGAGCAGAGGAAACCGGCGCAGGCGAGGACCGCGAAGAGCATCGCGCCCGACTCCGGCGCGCCGGTGAACGCCGCGGCGCGGCCGGGTGTCAGCAGTTCGAGCGCGGCGAGGGCGCCGCCCGCGGCCGCCGCGCTCAGGAGCACCCGGCGGATCAGCGCGTCCCGGCCGCCCAGCCGTACTCCCTCGAGGACGGTGGCCGGGATGCCCCGGAGCACGGAGCGCGGGGTGCTCGGCGGGCGGGGCGGCTCGGGGAGCGCGGTGAGGACGTACAGCACGAAGGCGATCTCGACCGCCGCGCCCAGCAGTGGCGGCACGGAGAGCGGGAGCACCAGCCCCGAGGTCGTCCGCTTCAGCTCGGCGGCGGCTTCGGCGCCCTGGGCGAGCAGCCAGGGAAGCGCTCCGCCGATGAGGGTGCCCGCCGCGAGGGCGGCGGAGACCGCGGTGCCGCCGCGGGCCAGTCCGGTCCGCAGGTCGGCGTCGGGGCCGGAGTGGGCCTGGACCGTGTCGACGTACCAGGCTTCGGCCGGCCCGCTGGACAGTGCGCGCCCCGCCCCCATGAGGGCCATGCCGAGGGCGAGGACCCAGGGTGCGGTGCCGAGGCCCTGGAGGGTGAAGGCGGTCAGGTTCAGCAGGCCCGCCGCGGCCAGGACGGCGCGGCGGCCGAGTACGTCACTGAGTCCGCCGGTGGGCAGTTCCAGTGCGGCGGCGGTGACGGAGTGCGCGACGAAGAAGGCTGCGACGGCGGTCAGCGACATGCCGCGCTCGGTGAAGAGCAGGATCAGCGGGCTGACGGACAGCCCCACGGGGAACCAGTACAGGACGCAGGCGGTCACGTAGCGGCGTCCCGCGGTGCGCGGGTCCGGCGCCCCGGTCACGAAGCGGCCCCGGCGCCCTCGGGGCCGGAGCCGTCCAGCTCGGTATCGAGTACACGTGTGAATATTTCGCAGACCATCACGGGAGGCTAGAGCCTCATCCGGAGATCGCCAAGGGCGCCCCGGCGCAACACACTTCGGGGCTGCCGCGGGCCGATCCGCCCCGATCCGAGAGGGCGCCCTACCCGCTCGCCGGCACCAGGACGACGGCCGTCCCGTACGCGCACACCTCGGTGCCGACGTCGGCGGCGTCGGTCACGTCGAAGCGCATCATCAGCACGGCGTTCGCGCCGCGCGCCTTCGCCTGTTCGATGAGGCGTTCCATGGCCTGGTTGCGGGTCTGCACCAGCGTCTTGGTGAGGCCCTTCAGCTCGCCGCCGATCATCGATTTCAGGCCCGCGCCGATCTGGCTGCCCAGATGGCGGGAGCGCACGGTGAGGCCGAAGACCTCACCGATGACCTGCTCGACCCGGAAGCCGGGCACATCGTTCGTCGTCACGACCATGACACCGGTCTGCTGCGCGCCGGGGCCGCCGCCGTAGTCATCGATACCCATGGCATTCACTCTGCGGGCGGCGCGCGGCGCCCGCATCCGCAGGGCCCTGGGGCCGCGCGGGGGTCGCGCTACCGCACGCGGCCCTACGGCCCGCTTGCACACCCGCCCAACTCCACGTATTGCGCATATCGGGCTAAATACCGGTGCGTCAACCGGACCTCGCGCCCCTCCATCGCCATAGTCGTCCGTGGCGACCGCCTGGTTGCCGCCCCGCGCCGCGCTCCGTGGCCGGGCGACCACTTCTCAGAGGAGCCGGCTCATGCTGATGCCCACCAGGACCATCCTCGCTCTCGCCGCCGGAGGCCTGGTGCTCGGCCTGGTCGGGGCGGGCACCGCCGTCGCGGCCGACCACCCGGCGCCCCAGGCCCCGACCGTGACGAGCGCCCTCGACGAGGACGACGAGGAATTCGGCCGGGACGACGAGGACTCGGAGCGCCGTCGCGCCCGGGGCGTCGTCGTCTCGCACGGCCCGCTGACCGTCCGCAGCAAGCCGACCACCCACTCCCACAGGGCGGGCCGGCTGCACCCCCACCAGAAGCTCGTCATCGAGTGCAAGACGCGCGGCGAGCGCGTCGGCGGGAACAACATCTGGTACCTGCTGGCGGACGAGGACAGGCAGGACGCGACGGACGAGGACCGCATGGGCGGGACGGCGGCGAAGCCCGCCATGGCCGCGAAGGACCGCGACAACCGCTGGGTCTCGGCCCGCTACGTCAAGAACCTCGACAAGGTCAGGTACTGCCGCTCCTAGTGCTGTGGCCGGAATGGTTTGCCGGGTCGCGGCGCCCGGCACGGCACTAGCCGCCCTCCCGCGGGGCGGCACGCCGCCCCGCGGCGAAGCCTACGGCCGTACTTCCGGGCGTACGGTGCCCGGTCCCACGCACCGCGCACCGTACGCCCGGACCCGTTCGCGCAGTTCCCGGTCCGCCGTGACCACCACGCACCCGCCGCTCTCCGCGCAGGCGGCCGCCAGCTCCACGATCCGGTCGTCACCACTCCCCGGCGCGGATTCCACCCGTACCCCGGGCACCGAGCCGACGCCCCGGGCGGCACCTTCGACCACGAGGACGATCTCCTCGCCCGCGTCCCGCAGGGCCAGCCGGTCGCGCAGCCGCTCGGCGGCGCCGCGCCGGTCCCGCCACCAGCCGTCCGGCACGGAACCGACGACGTTGGCACCGTCCACGATCAGCACGCTCGGCTCGTTCACCCACCCAGTATGGCGAGTCCGCTGATGCCGCGCCCCGGTCAGGACGCTAGAAGGCGCCGTAGTTGACCTGCCAGGTCGCCAGCCCCATCCGGCGCCAGATGGCGACGACCCGGTCGCGGTCGTCCAGGGAGACCCGGACCGCGTACCGGTCGCGTACGTGCGCGTTGAACAGCTCCGCCTTCACGATGTCGTCGCGGCGCGTATCGCCCGCCGCCCGCATCCACAGCTCGTCGTACGGGACTTCGTGCTCCCGCAGCCAGGCCTCGGTCGGCTCCCGGTACTCCTCCCCCCGGCCGGACAGCAGCACGACCCTGTCGCCGTCGGCCCGCCGGAAGGACTCCAGCGCGTCGCGCACCGGCGCGTTCAGCGTGTCGAGGCCGCAGCGCGAGAAGTCGTACGGGTTGCGGTCTCCGGTCATCGCCAGCGTGCCGTCGATATCGCACATCACTGCCGTGGGCAGCGCCGGGTCGGGGACGTACGGGGACACGTCCGGCTGGTCGTTGAGCCAGTCCTCGGTGAGCCGCCAGCCGCCCTTGCGGGCCTTCGCGTGCTTGTCCGCGAGTATCCGGATGATCTCCTCGCCGACCTTGCGCTCGCGTGCGGCGTCGCGCCGCAGGCACTCCTCCACGGGCACGTCGGTGTAGTCGTGCACGACGAAGGTGGCCCGTCCCGCGACGGCCGCCTTCAGCCTCTTGGGGATGTGCGAGGTCAGATGGGTGTTGTCGACGACCACGTCGAAGCCGCCCTCGACGGCCGCGCCGACGGCCGCGTCCTGGATGTCCAGCACGGTCTGCTCGTGCTTGTACGAGCGCCCGCGCTCGGGGTCCGGCACGTCGAGCATGGCCCGCAGGTCGTCGAGGTTGACGCGACGCATCCGGCCGCCGGATTCCGCCTGGAGGGCGCGCGCGGCGGTGGTCTTCCCGGAGGCGGGCAGACCCGTCATGACGTGGACCACCGGAAGCGCGGCGGGCGCGGCCGGGGGCGCGGGGGCCTCGGTTTCGGGGACTTCGGACACGGGTCAGTTCTCCTCGTCGTTCGTGAAGGGGTCGGACGTCTCGGGCCGTACCTGCCGCCAGCTGCCGAGCTCGGTCGACCTGCCGTCGAGGCGCTGGAACAGGGCGCCGCGGATCCCGCTGTCGCGGATCGTCCTGGTGGCGCGCGCGAACGCGCCCCGGTCGGCGGCCAGGTGGGCCAGCGAGGCGTACGCCCCGTCGACGGCGCGCTCGCGGAGCGCGGCCTCGTGCTCCAGGCGTGCGATCACCGTGCGCACCCAGTGGTCGAACTCGTCCGGCACCTGTTCCAGCAGTGCGTCGAGCGGCTTGCCGCCCGAGGCCTCGATATCGCTGACGGTGCAGTTGAGGCCCTGGGCCAGCTGCTTGAGGGGCAGGCCGGCGAACCGCTGGATGCCGTGCCCGCGCCAGATGTCCCGCTCGGTCACGCCGGTGAGCACCTTGTGGAGGCGTACGTACTCGGCGATCTTGGCCTTGGCCCGGACTCCCGAGGCGAAGCGCAGGACGAAGCCCTCGGCGTCGGTACCGGTCGCGGCGGCGCCGCCGGGCAGGGTGCTGGATCCGGTCAGCGCGAGCAGTTCACCGAGGGGCATGGCGGGCCATACGGTGACGACGGAGCCGACGCCCTGCCAGTGGACGGCGGCTTCGCCGAGCGGCACCTCGGCGCCGTCCGCTCCGTACGCGGCGAGCAGGACCAGGTCGCGGCGGTCTCCGTAGTCCACGACGATGCGGTTCTGCGGGTACAGGATCTCCGCGAGGTAGGTGGTGCCGGGGACCAGCGCGGAGGTGTCCCGTCCGTCGAGGCGGCGCTGCGCCCAGACGGCCTGGGTGCTGGTGAACGAACCCCTGGACGCGGCCCGCCACTTCCCCGCGTAGTGGAAGAGGATCCCCAGACTGCCGTCGACCTTGTCGTACACCTCGAACGGCTCGTCCGGCAGGGCCGGCGCATACGGCCGGCCCGACTCGTGCTCGCCGACGTTGAAGAACTTGGGCAGTGGCAGTGCGACGACCGCGCCGGTGACGTCGTCGGCGACGAGTCCGCGGCAGCGCGTGGTGACCTGGTTCCAGACCTGCTCGTACTGGGCGGTCCGGGTGTAGCTGTAGAGGGACAGCGGCAGCTCGGGGTGTGCCTTGCGGGACACGTATCCGGCGTCGATGGCCTCGGTCAGCGCCTGCGCGGGCATCAGGTCGTGCAGAGTCAGGCGGTCCTGGCTCATGGGGTTCCTCCCGGTTCGAGATGCCTCATTCTCGGGGGAGGAAGGCCCGGGCCGAAACCGAATATCCGTCCGTTACCGCAGGTCCGCCGCCCCGTGCGGGTCCGCGCCGCCCACCCGGTTGATGTCTCGGGGCCGCAGGATCCGCTGGGTGCGCTCGTCGCCGGGCCCGGCCGCGGCGACCGCGATCATGGCGCGGCCCAGTGCTCCGGTGGTGGTCACGAGCTGGGGTGCGAAGCGCTTCAGGACCGGGAACAGCGGCGCGGTGACGGCGTACCCGGCTCGGTAGAGCGGGGTCTTGGAGGGAATGCCGCGGTCCGGCTGCACGATCCCGGGCCGGAACATGTACGCCTCGAAGGGGAGCTTCAGCAGGTCGTTCTCGGTCTTGCCCTTGACCCGGGCCCACATGGAGCGGCCCTTCTCGGTGCTGTCGGTGCCCTCGCCGGAGACGTAGGCGAAGGTCAGCCGCGGGTTGGCGGCGGCGAGGGAGCGGGCCGCGGCGAGCGTCAGATCGTAGGTGATCCGCCGGTACTCCTCCTCCTTCATGCGGAAGGAGGAGATGCCGAGGCAGAAGAAGCACGCGTCGTACGAGGCCAGGTCCAGCCCGGGCGCCGACAGCTCGGTCGGATCGGCCTGGACGAGCTCGCGCAGCTTGGGGTGGGTGACGGTGAGGGGGGTGCGGCCGACGGCCAGGACGCGTTCGACGGAGTCGTCGCGCAGGCACTCGCGCAGTACGCCGCGGCCGATCATTCCGGTCGCGCCGAAGAGGATGACGTTCACGGGGCCACCCTAGGGCGTGTCTTTCGGATCAGGCTGGATCAGCCCGGCCCGATCCCAAAGAGACGCCCCAAGGGCGCGGGCGGCCGCACTCAGTGGGAGACGCACAGTTCGTTGCCCTCGGGGTCGGCGAGGGTGGTCCAGGTGAAGGGGCCCTGGCTGCCTTCGTGCAGGTGCTCGGCGCCCTTGGCGAGGAGCCGCTCGACCAGGGCCCGCGGGTCGTCCTCGCCGATGCGGACGTCGAGGTGGACGCGGTTCTTGACGGTCTTGGCCTCCGCGACGAGCTGGAAGAGGATGCGGGGCGCCCGCTCGAGGCCCTCGGGGTGGCGGATCCCCTGACCGGCCTTCCAGACGAGGGCGCCCCGGTGCGTGGTGGTGTCCTCGTCGGTCGCCCGCCCGGCGGCGATCATCTCGCGGATGAACTCCGCGTCGCTCGGCTCGACTTCCCATCCGAGGGCCTCGGCCCACCAGTCGGCGAGGGCGTGCGGTGTGGCGGAGTCCACGGTGACCTGGAACGTGTATGCCATGCCGGGACCCTACTGAGCCCCTTCGGCCTCCGCCACCGGAGCGGGCGCGCAGTAGGACCCGACGGCGGGCTGTCCGGTCCAGTTGGGCCCGGCCCCCGGATCCGCGCCGAGATACCGGAACGGCAGTGTCACCGCGCCCCCCGGCCGGCCCGTCGAAGGCGACCCGGTGGTAGCGGGCGCTGTAGCGGAACCCGGCCGCACGCAAGCGGACTGCCGTATCCGGCGGTAGCCCTCGCGGCCGAGGTGGTCCACCCGGAGGACCAGCTCGGGCGGGAGCAGTTCGGCGGTGCGCCGGACGATCCGGCCGCCGAGCGGGGACGGAAGTTCCCTGTCCGGGCGCATGCTTCGGGTGCGGCGCCCTCGACGGCGCGTGGGTCGTTCCCTCAATCGTGCGCCCGCAGTCGCTACCGTTCCCCGGGGACAAGGGCTCCTTCTCCCTGGTCCCTTTCGGGGCGGGCACGCCTTTTTCGCTTCCCCGGAAGTCCTCTTTCCCGCGCCCTGCCGCCTGCCGTCTACCGTCTACCGTCTACCGTCTGCCGATGGGACGGCCCGCCGAACCCGGAGGGACCTCATGACCGCCACCGGCCGGCGACGCGGCATCCTGCGGCCACTGGCCGGGCTGCTGTTCCCGCCGGGGGCGGGCGACGCCGGACCGGGCCGCACGGAGCCGGGCGTCGCAGAGCCAGGCGGCTCGGAGTCGGGCGGCTCGGAGTCGGGCGGCCCGGAGTCGGGCGGCACACAGCCGGGCGTTGCCCAGTCGCCGCACGGGGTGCTGCCGCCCCTGCTGATCGTGCTCACCTTCGTCAGCGGCCTGGTCGACGCGGTCAGCTACCTGGGCCTGGGCCACGTATTCGTGGCCAATATGACGGGCAACGTCGTCTTCCTCGGCTTCGCGATCGCCGGCGACCGGTCCCTGTCCGCCCCGGACTCCCTGCTGGCGCTGGGCGCCTTCCTCGCCGGAGTGACGGCCGCCGGCCGGCTGCGGCGGGGCGCCGGGGCGGCCGGCATGTTCGCCCCGCTGGTCGCGGTGCAGACCGTACTGGTGGGCGGGGCGCTCGCGCTGACCGCGGCCGGCGGCGGACCGGGAGGAGTCATCGCACTGCTCGCGCTCGGCATGGGGCTGCAGAACGCCGTGGTGCACCGGCTCGCGATCCCCGATCTGACCACCACCGTCGTCACACGGGCCCTGACGGGACTGGCCGCCGATCCGTGGGGGCCCGCGCCGCTACGCCGCCTCGTGACGGTCGTGGCCCTGCTGCTCGGCGCCCTGACCGGAGGTCTGCTGGTGCTGCGTCACGGCTCGGTGTGGGCATTGACGACAGCGGTGGGCCTGCTCGCCTGGGTGGTGCTCGCCTCGCTCCGGGCCGACAACGGGCCGCTGCCGAAGCGCTCGAGGCTGCCCTAGGTCCTGTCTGGAGTTCAGATCATGAATGTGGTGCGATGCTGCGGAGCCAGAGCATCGCACCACACAGATGCAGGCCGGCCTCGTAGCTCTCTGGCGTCTTGTCGAAGCGGAACGCGATGCCGC
>NZ_JAPNLJ010000034.1 GCF_026627445.1 Streptomyces sp. H27-H1 | reverse complement strand
TGACGACCTTCAGGGCCGCGGCCTTCGGGCTGTTGACGACGATGCCCGCGGAGTCGTAGCCGCGGTACTCCAGTCGCTGCAGGCCTTCCAGCAGCAGCGGTGCCACGTCACGCTTGCCGATGTAACCCACGATTCCGCACATAAGGTCTTTCCCCTCCGAAGTTCGATTGCTCTTGCCGCTGCCCTGCCCCGCACCCCTGCGCGTGGCCGGGGTGGTGCTCAGCCGTAGACGATGCGGCGCAGTTGCCGGAGCGAGAGCTCCGGCGGCGCTACGGCGCGGTGCGGCAGTTCGGCCGCGATCCGCTCGAAGATGTCCGCGTTGACCGCGCCCCCGGACTGGAGCTCACGGTGGCGCCGTCGGACGAACGCCTCGGTGCTCTCGTCGAAGTACGCGAGGACGTCGAGCACCACTCGGGCGGCTTCGCCCCGCTGGAGCGAGGTGCTGCGCACCAAGTGGTCGACGAGGTCTTCGTGCGACGGGCGGCGGTCGGGCATCCGTTGATATTGGCGGCATGGACGGCAGAACGCAAAAATCCTGCCCGAAATCGGGCAGGATCGCGCTGGTCTGGACCAGGGGAAGGGTTAATTCCGGTCTTTGATGATCAGAAACCCTGATGCAGCTCTCCCAGCTCGCGCAGCCGGCGCAGCAGGGCGTCGTGGTCCTCCGCCGGTGCGGCGGCAGGGACATCGGCCGGGGCGGCGGCCTGGACGAGGGCCGGGGCGGTCTTCGCCCCGGCCTCCGGCCCGGCCGCGGGCGGGAGCGAAGACGCGGACCCGGGCGCCGCCGGGTGCGGCATGCGGACCGCGACGGCCGCCGCGACCAGCGCCATCAGGGGGTCCTTCTTGAAGCCGAACAGCTCCACCGTGTGCGGGTCGTACTTCGGCGCGGAGCTCTGGGCGGCGCCCGCCAGGGTGAAGCGGATCCACCCGTTCTCCAGCCCCCGGGACGGGGCCCACTCCACCGACCGCAGATCGGCGAGCCTGAACTCCCGTGCCCCGCCGGAGCGTTTGGCCTCCTCCGTCGTCCAGTTCCACTCCAGGGCCACCCGGTCCCCGTCGAAGGCCACCGTCCCGTCGCCCGCGCCGACCGTGATCGGCACGGCGGGACCCGGCAGGAGATAGGAGTCGGCGGGCCCGGCGTCCACCTGGTCCAGCAGCAGGGCGGCCCGCACCTCGTCCACGAAGTACTCCGCCACCCCGCCGCGGTCCGGCTCGACGGTCAGCCGGTACGGATCGGAGCCCTCCGGCAGCCGGCCGCCCGTCACCTGGAGCAGCGGGTCGGCGCCGTCACGCAGCCGCAGGCGCAGCCGGCCCGCCTTGCGCCCCGCTTCGTAGGAGATCCCGGCGAGCGCGCGCAGCGGTACGAGCACCTCGCCCAGCGTCTGGCGCAGCAGCCCCACCCCTTTGTCGCGGCCCGGCACGATGCGTACCGCGTCCCCGTCGAAGGTCCATGTGCCGTCCTTCTGGATGATTTCCGCCATCCCCGGATTCTTGCACCGCCCTCGCGGGCGCGGTTGGCCTATACCTGTGCCCATGAGAGTTCCGCGACGCACGCTCGCCGCCCTCCTCGTCCTCGCCGCCGTCCCCGCGGCCGCCTCCTGCGGCGGCGCCGCCCGGGGGGACGACGCCCGGCCCGGCGACGAGCCGCCCGTGGCGCTCGCGCCCTACCAACGGCTCCTGCCGGCCCCCGTCTCCGCGCACGCCGAAGGCCCGGGGTACGCCTTCGGACCGGGCACGGTCATTCGCACCGGGCCGCGGGACGACGAGGAGGTCCGCAAGGTCGGCGAACTCCTCGCCGAGCAGCTGCGCGGCCCCAGCGGGCTGCCGCTGCCCGTGGTCGACGGCGTGGAGGGCGACGGGATCCGGCTGCGCATCGACGAGGGCACCGAGGGGGCGGGGGAGGAGGGCTACCGGCTGGAGTCCGGGCCCGGCGGGGTCACCCTCACCGCCCGCACGCCCGCAGGCCTCTTCCACGCGGGCCAGACGCTGCGCCAGCTGCTGCCGGTGTCCGGTCCGGGGGCGGTACCGGGCGGCACGGTCACCGACGCGCCGCGCTTCGCGTACCGGGGGGCGATGGTGGACGTGGCCCGCCACTTCTTCACGGTTGAGCAGGTGAAGAGGTACCTCGACCAGCTCGCGCAGTACAAGGTCAACACCCTGCACCTGCACCTGACCGACGACCAGGGCTGGCGCATCGCGATCGACTCCTGGCCGAGGCTGGCCGAGCACGGCGGCGCCGGCGAGGTCGGCGGGGGACCCGGCGGGCACTGGACGAAGGACGAGTACCGGGACCTGGTGGCCTACGCGGCGGAGCGCTACGTGGACGTGGTCCCGGAGATCGACATGCCCGGGCACGTGAACGCGGCGCAGGCCGCCTACGCCGAGCTGAACTGCGACGGCAAGGCGCGCGAGCGCTACACCGGGATCAAGGTCGGCTTCAGCTCGCTGTGCGTGGGCAAGGAGCGGACCTACGAGTTCATCGACGAGGTGCTGGGGGAGATCGCGGAGCTGACCCCGGGCAAGTACCTCCACATCGGCGGCGACGAGGCGCACTCCACGCCCGCCGCGGACTACGCGGCCTTCATGGACCGGGCGCAGGCGGTGGTGGCCCGGCACGGAAAGACGGTGGTGGCCTGGCACCAGCTGGCCGCGGCCCGGCCCGCCCCGGGAGCGGTGCTCCAGTACTGGGGCCACGACCGCACGGCGGCCTCCGAGAAGGCGGCGGTGGCCGCGGCGGGCAGCCCGGTGATCCTGTCCCCGGCCGACCGGCTCTACCTGGACATGAAGTACGACAAGGCGACCAAGCCGGGGCTGGCCTGGGCCGGGTACGTGCCGGTGCGCCGGGCCTACGACTGGGACCCGGGGGCCTTTCTGACGGGTCTCCCGGAGTCCGCGGTCCTCGGGGTGGAGGCGCCGCTGTGGACGGAGACCATCGCGACCCGCTCCGACCTGGAGTACATGGCCTTCCCCAGGGTCCTGGGCCTCGCGGAACTGGGCTGGTCCCCGGCCGCCACCCGCGACTGGGCCTCGTACCGGCTGCGCCTGGCGGCCCAGGGCCCGCGCCTCGACGCCCAGGACGTCAACTACCACCGGGCGCCGGACGTGCCGTGGGGCCGGTGACGGCTCGCCGGAACGGGGCACCACCTGCCTGATCGCGGGCTCGGACGGTGCTGCAGGATGTGCGGATGATATTCCGAGGCAAGAAGCTCCCGGGCGCCGTGGACCAGTTCGAGAAGGCCGTGCGCGCGCAGGACCCGGCGGCGTCGGAACGGGCGTTCGCGCAGCTCCACCGGGCGGTCGGCAAGGCCGGTGCCGTCGAGTCCCGGGAGGCGGGACCCCGGTTGGCGGCGCTGCTCGGGGACGTGCCGCCCGGGCCGAGGGCCACGGTCGCGGTGCTCGTCGGGGCGTGCGTGGAACGGGGCGCGGACCCGGTCGCTTGCGCGCCGGGGATCCTCGCCGGGGCCACGGAGGCGTTCGCGGTCGCCGGTGACTTCTGCGCGCGCTGGACGGACACGGGCGGCGGGGAACTGCCGGACCCGGACGAGGAGCACACCGAAGAGATTGCCGCGCGGGTGGGGCACGAGCTCGCGGTCGGCTGGTTCTCCCTGCCGGAGTGGGAGATGGCGGCCGTCGCCGTGCTGGGCACGGCATCCGTGCGCCGGACGGCGGAGCGCAAGTCGGAGCTGCTCGCAGGCGTGGAGCGGGTGGCCGAGGCCTCGGGCCAAGCGTTCAAGTGCCTGACGTACGCCCTGCGGGTGCTGGACGACGAACCGCTCGTCGTCCTGCACCGCGAGAGCGGAACCGGCTTCGCCCTGCGCATGAGCGGAATCGGTGACAACTTCCAGCTGCACACCCTGCTCGCGGGCGTGCTCATCGGTGGGAAGCACGTGCCGGGCGAGGCGCCGTCGGCGCGGGAGATCGCCGTGTGCCGGGACGCTGCCGGGACGGCCCCGACGGCCGGGGCGTTCAACCTGGTCGGTGCGGACGGAAGCTGGATCTTCAACGAGGGCGCCCCGAGCGACATCGCCGTCGTGGACGGCGTCCGGCTGCTCGTCCTGGACCCGTCCCCGTACCGGCGGAGCTGGGACGCCGGGCGGTTCTTCCCCGGTATGCACGGCGACCTGGTGCTGGAGCGGGTGCTCGGCGCGGAGGAGGCCGGCGGCTGGTTCGGCGAGGTGGCTCCGGACAAGGGGTGGGCGCGCTCGTGAGGAACCGGAGCGGGGCCTAGAGCTTCGCGGTCGGGTCCTCGTCGGGCGCCCGGCCCGCGTACGCCTCCGCGAGGAGCTCCTCCTCGCCGGCGCCGAGACGCCAGTAGCCGGTGAAGCGGACCGCGCGGCGGTCGATGCCGCAGTCCTGGACGAAGTGCCTGCGGACCGCGCGGATCGTCGCGGACTCGCCCGCGATCCAGACGTACGGGGCTTCGGCGGTGGGTGCTCCGGCCGCCCGGAGGGCCTCCAGCAGCCGGTCGGTGCGTTCCCGGCCGGCGCCCGGATCCCGTACGACCCAGGTGATGTCCGCGTCGGCGGACGTCGGCAGGTACAGCCGGTCGTCCTCGTGCGGGACCTCGAACCAGGCCCTGACCAAGGTGCCCCCGGGGAGCCGGTCCAGGATCGCGGCGGCCGCCGGCAGGGCCGTCTCGTCCGCGTACATCAGGATCGCGTCGGTGGCGGCCGGTGGCTGGAAACGTACGGACTTGTTCTCCGCGACGGCCGGGCCGATGGTGCCGTGCAGGACGAAGTCGATGTCCACCTCGTCCACGCCGCCGGGGGTCCGCCGCTGTTCGCGGACCGTGTACGAGCGCATCACCGGGCGTTCCTCGTCGGGCATCGCGCGCCAGTCCGCGAACCAGGTGTCCTCGCCCGTGGACGGCAGCGCCGTGTGCTCCCGTCCGGCGGGCGGCAGGAAGAGGGAGAGGCTCTGGTCGTAGCCGCCCGAGCGGAATTCACCGAGGGACCCGCCGCCGAAGGTGATCCGCAGGAACGAGCGGCCGAGGCGGCGCGTGCGCAGGACTTCGAGCTCGAAGAACCGGAAGTGCGGGGTGCCTTCGGCGGTGTCGGCGGCTTCGGAAACCGTGCCCTCGGGCGCGCTGGCTGATGAGGTGGCGGTCATGCGGGTCCCCCCTGGGATTCGGGTCGCTGCCGGGCTGGGCAAAAAAGCCCCGGCGCCGTGAGGCGCCGGGGCCGGACGGCTCGGGGCGTGTCCTTCGGACCGGGCCCGGTCCGATCCCAAGGCACACCCCAGGGGTCAGCTGACCTTCTTGGCGTTCTGGACGGCCTTCGTGAGCTCTTCGACGATCTGCGCGCACTTCTCGTAGGAGTAGATCGGCTCGGTCACGCGGGGGGTGATCTGACCGGCCTTGACGGCCGGCATCTCGGCCCAGGTCGGCTTGGCCTTCAGCTCCGTCGGCTGGAGGGTGCCGGTGCGGTTGTCGAGGAGGACCACGTCGGCCTTGTACTTGCCGGCGTTCTCCCAGCTGAGGCTCTCGAAGAAGCCGCCCTCGTCGGTCTTCTCCGGGGCGACGAACTCGACGCCGAGCGACTGGAAGTACTTCAGGTCGGCGGAGGTGTCCGGGGTGGAGACGTAGAACAGGTCGGCGGAGCCGGAACCGACGAGCACCTTGATGCCGGGGTTCGCCTTGGTCGCCTCGCGGAGCTTCGCGGAGGCGGCTTCGAAACGGGCCTTGGCTTCGACGGCCTTCTTGGTGTTCAGGTCCGCGCCCAGGGAGTCGGCGAGCTCCGCGGTGCGGGCCAGGGCCTTGTCCATCGAGACGTCACCGCCCGCACCGATCGCGGCGGCCGGGGCCAGCTTCAGGATCTTGTCCTTGGAGGCCGCGGGCACGTACCAGTAGCTGTCCTTCTCCCAGGTGTTGGTGACGAGCAGGTCGGGCTGGAGGGCCGCGTACTTCTCGACGTTGAACTCGTCGTAGACGTTGCCGAGGATCTCGACCTTGGAGATGTCCATCGAGCCGGCCTGGACGTCGGCCTTGCCGTCGGCGGTCCTGGTCGGGCCGAACACGCCCTTGACGTTGACCCCGTAGTCGTACAGGGCGGCCGCGGTACCGGTGAAGGCGACGATGTTCTTCGGCTTCGACTTGGCGGTGACTTCCTTGCCGAGGTCGTCCTTGAAGCTCCAGGCCGCGGCGCCCGAGTCCTTGCCGCCCGACCCGTCCTTCGCGGAGCCGCTGCTGCCGCAAGCGGTGAGCGCGGCCACGAGGCCGAGGGCGCCGCCTGCCGCGATGAGACCGCGGCGGGTGAGGAGGGAGGAGCGGGACTTGGGCATGGCGGTGTCCGTTTTCGTGCGTACCGGGGGCTGTCAGGCCTTTTGGTGGGAAGGTTAGCCTAACCTTGCTTGAAAACGGAAAGGGGCCCTGTCGACCAGAGCCCCTCCCGCCTCGCTGCCTGCCCCGCCGCCGGCTTTAGACGGAGAGTCCCAGCTCACGCGCGATGAGCATGCGCTGCACCTCGCTCGTGCCCTCGCCGATTTCCAGGATCTTCGAATCCCGCCACATGCGGGCCACCGGGTACTCGTTCATGAACCCGTAGCCGCCGTGGATCTGCGTGGCGTCGCGCGCGTTGTCGACCGCCACCGTCGAGGAGTACAGCTTCGCGATGGCCGCCTCCTTCTTGAACGGCTCGCCGGCCACGAGCCTGGAGGCCGCGTCGCGCCAGCCGATCCGGGCCATGTGGGCGCGCATCTCCATGTCCGCCAGCTTGAACTGGATGGCCTGGTTGTCGCCGATCGCCTTGCCGAAGGCGTGCCGCTCCTTCGCGTACTTCACCGACTCGTCCACGCAGCCCTGCGCCAGGCCCGTCGCGAGCGCCGAGATGGCGACCCGGCCCTCGTCGAGGATCCGCAGGAACTGGGCGTAGCCGCGGCCCTCTTCGCCGACCAGGTTGGCGAGGGGGACCCGTACGCCGTCGAAGGACAGCTCGCGGGTGTCCGAGGAGTTCCAGCCGACCTTGGAGTACGGGGCGGCCACCGTGAAGCCCGGGGTGCCGGACGGGACGATGATCGAGGAGATCTCCGGGCGGCCGTCCGCCTTGCGGCCCGTCACGGCGGTGACGGTGACCAGGCCGGTGATGTCCGTACCGGAGTTGGTGATGAAGCACTTCGAGCCGTTGATCACCCACTCGCCGCCGTCCCGGACGGCGGTCGTACGGGTGCCGCCCGCATCCGAGCCCGCCCCCGGCTCGGTCAGGCCGAAGGCGCCGAGGATCTCGCCGGAGCACATCCGCGGCAGCCACTGCTGCTTCTGCTCCTCGGTGCCGAAGAGGTAGAGGGGCATCGCGCCGAGCGAGACGCCGGCCTCCAGGGTGATGGCGACCGAGGAGTCGACGCGGGCCAGCTCCTCCAGGGCGATGCCGAGGGCGAGGTAGTCGCCGCCCATGCCGCCGTACTCCTCCGGGAAGGGCAGGCCGAACAGGCCCATGCGGCCCATCTCACGGACGATCTCGTACGGGAACTCGTGACGCTCGTACAGATCGCCGATCTTGGGCGCCACGACGTCGTGCGCGAACGCCTCTACGGTGCGGCGGAGTTCCTCGTGCTCGGGGGTGAGCCGGTGGTCGAGGGCCATGGTCTTCGTTACTCCTTGTGGGAGAGGGCGCGGACGGTACGGGAGGGGCTGGGTCGCCCCAACTGCTCGGCCATCCACACGCTCGTGGCGGTGAGGTCGGCCAGATCGACCCCGGTCTCGATGCCGAGGCCGTCGAGCATCCAGACGAGGTCCTCGGTCGCGAGATTGCCGGTGGCGCTCTTCGCGTACGGGCATCCGCCGAGGCCGCCCGCGGAGGCGTCGACGGTGCTCACGCCGTGCTGGAGCGCGGCGAGGGTGTTGGACAGGGCCTGGCCGTAGGTGTCGTGGAAGTGCACGCCGATCCGGTCGGTGGCGACGCCCTCCCCGTTGAGCGCGGAGAGGAGGGCCCGCACGTGTCCCGGGGTGGCGACGCCGATGGTGTCGCCGAGGCTCAGCTCGTCACAGCCGAGGTCCAGCAGGGCCTTGGCGACGCCGACCACCTGGTGGACCGGGACCGGGCCCTCCCAGGGGTCGCCGAAGCACATGGACAGGTAGCCGCGCACATGGGCCTTGTGGTCCTTGGCGCGGGCCACGACCGGCTCGAACATCGCGAGGGACTCGGCGACGGTCCGGTTGAGGTTGCGGGAGGCGAAGGTCTCGGTGGCCGAGCCGAACACGGCGATACGGGTGGCGCCGAGCGCGAGCGCGCGGTCGAGGCCGCGCTCGTTGGGGACGAGGACCGGCAGCGCGGCCTCCACGTCGGCGAGGAGGGGGAAGAGCTCCTCGGCGTCGGCCAGCTGGGGGACCCACTTGGGGTGTACGAAGCTGGTCGCCTCGATGGTGGTGAGCCCGGCGGCGGCCAGCCGGTGCACGAACTCGGCCTTGACGTGCGTGGGGACGGCCGTCTTCTCGTTCTGCAGCCCGTCGCGGGCGCCGACCTCGTGGATGCGGATCCGGGCCGGGAGGCTCTCGTCCGCGAAGCTCATCGGGAGCCCGTTCATCCGCTCTCCTCCTCGGGGTCGGGGGTGACCACGGCCAGGACCTGGTCCATGGCGACGGTGCTGCCGGGGGTGACGTCGAGTTCGGTGACGGTGCCGGCGTGCGGGGCGGAGATGACGTGCTCCATCTTCATGGCCTCGACGACGAGCAGGCTCTGCCCGGCCGCGACCTTCTCCCCGACGGCCACCTTCACGACGGTGACGGTGCCGGGCATGGGGGCGGCGAGGGTGTCGGCGCCGGTCCTCGTCCCGCCGTGCAGGTTCGCCTCGACGGGGTCGTGCGTCTGCACGTGCCAGGAGTCCGCGTCGCGGCCCAGCCAGACCCCCTCCGGGGAGGTCGCGTAGGCGAAGCGGTGCGTGATTCCGTCGAGTTCGACCGTGAGCTGGTCGGCGGTGAGTTCGACGAGCCGGCCCCGGGCCGGTGCGCTGGGGCTCCGTGCCGGTTGTGGCCCGGCGCCCTCGCCGGCCGCGGACTCTACGAGCACCTCGGTGTCGGAGCCCGACGGGCGGGTCCGGACGGTGACGGGGTCCTGGCCCGGGAGGCGGAAGTGGTGCACCGTCCAGGCGGGTGTGCCGCCGAGGCGCCAGCCGTTGGCGGAGTCGAACGGGTCGACCCAGTCGGGCCGGTTGCGGGAAGGGGTGGGGCGGGGGACGTTCAGCAGCGCGGTCGCCGCGTACACCTGCGAGGGGATGCCCTCCGGGAGGAGGGACGGGAGGTCCCGTTCCACCAGGCCCGTGTCCAGGTTGCCGGACACCACGTCGGGGTGCGCCAACAGCCTGCGCAGGAAACCCGCGTTGGTCTGGACACCCAGGATGACGGTGTCGGCGAGAGCGCCCCGCAGGACCCGTAGGGCCGCTGCCCGGTCGGGGCCGTAAGCGATCACCTTCGACAGCATCGGGTCGTACGTCGACCCCGTGTCCACGCCCGCCACCAGCCCGGAGTCGGTGCGCACACAGCCGCCCGACGGCTCGGAGAGGGCCAGGACCATGCCCCCGGAGGGCAGGAACCCGCGCGCCGGGTCCTCCGCGCAGACGCGGGCCTCGATGGCGTGCCCGGTCAGCCGGACCTGCGACTGGTCGAAGCCGAGCTCCGAGCCGGCCGCCACCCGCAGCTGCTGCTCCACCAGGTCGAGTCCGGTGATCAGTTCCGTCACCGGGTGCTCCACCTGGAGCCGGGTGTTCATCTCCATGAAGTAGTACGAGGAGGGGTCCCCGCCGGGCACGATGAACTCCACCGTGCCCGCGCCGACGTACCCGCACGAGCGCGCCGCCTCCACCGCCGCCGCGCCCATCGAGGCCCGCAGCTCCGGCGTCAGCAGGACCGACGGCGCTTCCTCGATCACCTTCTGGTGGCGCCGCTGGAGCGAGCACTCGCGCTCCCCGAGGTGGACCACGTTGCCGTGCGCGTCCGCCAGTACCTGGATCTCGATGTGCCGGGGCCGGTCCACCCAGCGCTCCACGAGCAGGGTGTCGTCGCCGAAGGAGGACTTCGCCTCGCGCCGGGCCGCCGCGATCTCCTCGCCCAGCACTCCGGGGTCCCGAACCAGCCGCATGCCCTTGCCGCCGCCGCCCGCCGAGGGCTTCAGCAGCACCGGCATACCGATCTCCTCGGCGGCGGCGACCAGTTCGGCATCCGACAGGCCGCTGCCCGAGGAGCCCGGGACCACCGGGACACCGGCGGCGCGGACCGTCGCCTTGGCCCGGATCTTGTCGCCCATCAGGGAGATGGCGGAGGCGGGCGGTCCGATGAAGGTCAGCCCCGCCTCGGCGCAGGCGGCCGCGAAGGCCGCGTTCTCCGCGAGGAAGCCGTAGCCGGGGTGGATCGCCTCGGCGCCCGTCCGCCGGGCGGCGTCCAGCAGCCGCTCCACCGACAGGTAGCTCTCGGCGGCTGCCGCCGGGCCGATCCGGACGGCCGTGTCGGCCTCCCGTACGTGGCGTGCGTCCGCGTCCGCGTCGCTGAAGACGGCCACCGACCGCACGCCCAGTTCGCGCAGGGTGCGGATGACGCGTACCGCGATCTCGCCGCGGTTGGCGACCAGAACAGTCGTAAACATGGTCCTCACATCCGGAAGATGCCGAAGTGCGGCTCGCCCAAGGGGGCGTTCGCGCATGCGGTCAGGGCCAGTCCCAGCACCTGCCGGGTCTCCATCGGGTCGATGACCCCGTCGTCCCACAGCCGCGCCGTGGCGTAGTAGGCGTTGCCCTGTTCCTCGTACTGCGCCCGGACCGGGGCCTTGAAGGCCTCCTCGTCCTCGGCCGGCCACTCCTGGCCGCCGCCCTCGATCTGGTCCCGCTTGACGGTGGCGAGCACGGACGCGGCCTGTTCGCCGCCCATCACCGAGATCTTGGCGTTGGGCCACATCCACATGAACCGCGGCGAGTACGCCCGCCCGCACATCGAGTAGTTGCCCGCGCCGTACGAGCCGCCGACCACCACCGTGAGCTTCGGGACCCGCGTGCAGGCCACGGCCGTGACCATCTTGGCGCCGTGCTTGGCGATGCCGCCGGCCTCGTAGTCCCGGCCGACCATGAAGCCGGAGATGTTCTGGAGGAAGAGCAGCGGGATGCCGCGCTGGTCGCACAGCTCGATGAAGTGCGCGCCCTTCTGGGCGGATTCGGAGAACAGGATGCCGTTGTTGGCGACGATCCCGACCGGGTGCCCGTGGATCCGGGCGAAGCCGGTGACCAGGGTCTGCCCGAACTCCGCCTTGAACTCCTGGAAGCGGGAGCCGTCCACGATCCGGGCGATGATCTCGCGGGCGTCGTAGGGGGTGCGGGAGTCGACGGGGACCGCGCCGTAGAGCCCGTACGGGTCCACCTTGGGCTCCTGGGGCGCCTCGACCGACCAGGGCAGGGCCCCGCGCTCGGGCAGGGTCGCCACGATGTTCCGTACGATCCGCAGCGCGTGCGCGTCGTCCTCCGCCAGGTGGTCGGTGACACCGGAGACCCGGGAGTGCACCTCGCCGCCGCCCAGCTCCTCGGCCGTCACCACCTCGCCGGTGGCGGCCTTCACCAGCGGCGGGCCGCCGAGGAAGATCGTGCCCTGGCCGCGGACGATGACGGCCTCGTCGCTCATGGCCGGTACGTACGCGCCGCCCGCCGTGCAGGAACCGAGGACGGCGGCGATCTGCGGAATGCCGGCCCCCGACATGCGGGCCTGGTTGTAGAAGATGCGGCCGAAGTGCTCCCGGTCGGGGAAGACCTCGTCCTGCAGGGGGAGGAAGGCGCCGCCCGAGTCGACCAGGTAGAGGCAGGGGAGACGATTCTCCAGGGCCACCTCCTGGGCGCGCAGGTGCTTCTTCACGGTCATCGGGTAGTAGGTGCCGCCCTTGACGGTGGCGTCGTTCGCGACGATGACGCACTCGCGGCCGCTGACCCGGCCGATGCCGGCGATGACCCCGGCGGCCGGGGCCGCGCCCCCGTACATGCCCTCGGCGGCCAGCGGGGCCAGCTCCAGGAAGGGGGATCCGGGGTCGAGGAGGGCGTCCACGCGGTCGCGCGGCAGCAGTTTCCCGCGGGCGGTGTGGCGGGCGCGGGCCTTCTCGCCGCCACCGAGCCGGGCCGCCTCCAGGCGGGCGCGCAGGCCCTCGGTGAGCTCGCGGTGGGCGGCCTCGTTGGCCCGCCAGGCATCGGACGCCGGGTCGGCGGCGCTCGTCAGCACTGGTGCCTGCTGCATCGGTCGAGCTCCCTTGCTCGGTGCGCTCTTGTTAATGAGCGTTAACGCATGTGGGGCTTAGGTTAACGACCGCTAACGGCCCTGTCTAGAATGGATTCCCATGAGCACCAGAGCGGCCGCCCCCACCCGGCGCGAACAGATCCTCGGCGAGGCTGCCCGCCTCTTCGCCGAGCGCGGTTTCCACGGCGTCGGCGTGGACGAGATAGGGGCCGCGGTGGGTATCAGCGGACCCGGCCTGTACCGGCATTTCGCGGGCAAGGACGCGATGCTCGCCGAGCTGCTCGTCGGCATCAGCGAACGGCTGCTGACCGGTGGCCGCCGACGGACGGAGGAAGAGGCCGGAGACCCGCGCGGCGTACTGGCCTCCCTCATCGAGGGCCACATCGACTTCGCGCTCGACGACAGGGCGCTGATCACCCTCCACGACCGGGAGCTGGACCGGCTGCGGGAGGCCGACCGCAAGCTCGTACGGCAGCTGCAGCGCCAGTACGTGGAGCTGTGGGTCGACGTCGTACGCGAGCTGCACCCCGAGGTGGGCGAGGCGGAGGTACGCGTCTGCGTGCACGCGGTCTTCGGCCTGCTGAACTCCACCCCGCACCTGGCGGCGCTCGGCCGGGAGGCGACGGAAGCACTCCTGCGCCGGCTCGCGAACGGGGCCTTCGGGGCGCTGTCGGGATGAGGCCCCGTGTCCGCCGGTCGGGATGGAGCGGACGACTGCGCCCGCGCGGCGGCAGAATGGGCCGCATGCCGAAGCCGATAGAGACGCCTGTCCCCAGCCGAGCCGAACTCATCGACCACCTGGTCCGCACGCGGATCGCGGGGCAGGTGGCCACGCCGCGCGACAACAACCTCTCCCACTACCGCAAGCTCGCCAACGGCGACCGGCACTACTGGCTGGGCCTGGAGCTGGGCGACCGCTGGACGGACGAGCAGGACGTGCTCGCGGTGATGGCTGAACGCTGCGGGGTCGTGGACGACGCGGAGTACCGCTTCGGCCAGGACACCATCGACCCCGAACTCACCGTGTCCGGCCTGGACCGGATGGCGGCACGGCTGCGCAAGGCCGCGCTGGACCGGCAGAGCGTGCTGCTGGCCACCGGGCACCCGGGCGGGCTGCTGGACGTCCACCGGGCCACCGCCGACGCGCTGCGGGCGGCGGGCTGCGAGATCGTGGTGATCCCGCCGGGCCTGACGGCGGACGAGGGCTCGGTGTGGCAGTTCGCGGACGTCGCCGTACTCGAGCGGGGCGCGACCCTTTGGCACACGCATTCCCCGGAGCCGATGGCGGCCATCCTGGACGCACTGGCGGCGCACGGCCGCCCCCAGCCCGACCTGGTCGTCGCCGACCACGGCTGGGCGGGCTGCGCGGCGCAGCGCGGCCTGGACGCGGTGGGCTACGCCGACTGCAACGACCCGGCGCTCTTCCTGGCCGAGGCCGAAGGCACCCTCCAGGTGGCGGTCCCCCTGGACGACCACGTCCGCGACCCCCGCTTCTACGACCCGATGACCGCCTACCTCCTCGCGGCGGCGGGCCTGCTGTAGCCGCCACCCGGGGCTCCGCGTCCGCCGTGCGGCGCCGTCGCCGGGGCCAGCCCGCGGGGGTCCGGGGGCTGGTCCCGGGGTGCGAGCATCGCGTCAAAGAGGCGTCGGCGTCGGCGTCGGGTCCAGATACACCCGGCGGATCGCAGGGAACCGCTCCCGCAGCTGCGCCTCCGCCTGCTCGCACGCCGCCTCCACCTGCCGCGCGGACGCCAGGTCGTGGAAGTCGACCTTCGCCGCGATCAGCACTTCCGAAGGCCCCTGCATCAGCGTGGTGAGCTCCAGCACGGCTTCGATGTGCAGGACCGACAGCAGTTCCTCCCGTACCTCGGTCCGCATCCGCTCCGGGAGCGGCCGCCCGATCAGGTACTGCGCGTTCGAGCGGCCCAGCTCCCACGCCACCCAGACGAGCAGCAGGCCGATCAGCAGCGAGGCCACGCCGTCGTACACGCCCGAGCCCGTGAGCTGCGCCCCCAGCAGGCCGCCCGCCGCCAGTGCCAGCCCGATCAGCGCGGCCATGTTCTCGAGCAGGACGGCCTTCACCGCCGTGTCGGGGGTGTGTTTCACGTACAGCCTCAGCGGCGCCCGCATGCGCTGCGCCTCGCCCTTGACCTGTCGCCAGGCGACGAGGAGCGAGTAGCCCTCCAGGAGGAAGGCGACGGCCAGGATGATGTAGGACAGTGTCGGGTTCCCGGGGTCCTCCCCGTGGAGCAGCGTGTGGATGCCGTCGTAGACGGCGAAGACCGCGCCGCCGACGAAGGTGGCGATCGATGCGAGCAGTGCCCAGATGTACCGCTCCGGCCCGTACCCGAGCGGGTGCGCCTCGTCCGCGGGCTTAGCGCTCCGCTTCAGCGAGGTCAGGAGCATCACCTCGGTCACCGTGTCGGCCACCGAGTGCGCGGCTTCGGAGAGCATCGCGCTCGATCCGCTGACGATCCCGCCCACCGCTTTGGCGGCGGCGATGCCGAGGTTCGTGATCACGGCGACGACGACCGTGCCGACGCTCTCGTCCTCGCCTGGGCCCCCGCCCGGGATTCCGCTTCCGTTTCCGTTCACCATCGCATCGCTGCTGGACATGGTGTGACGTTACGTCGGACGGCCCTACCGCGCGCGCGGGACGCGCACCAGGCCTTCCTGGATGACCGTCACGGCGAGCCTGCCGTCCTGGGTCCAGATCCGGGCCTGGCCGAGGCCCCGGCCGGCGGCCGCCGAGGGCGACTCCTGGTCGTACAGCAGCCATTCGTCGGCGCGGAACGGCCGGTGGAACCACATCGCGTGGTCCAGCGAGGCGCCGACGACGTCGCCGACCGCCCATCCGCCCCGCCCGTGGGCGAGCAGCACCGAGTCGAGCAGGGTCATGTCGGACACGTAGGTGGCCAGGCAGGTGTGCAGCAGGGGGTCGGCGCTGTCCAGCTTGCCGGAGGTACGGAACCACACCTGCGAGCGCGGTTCTACCGGTTCGCCGACGGTGCCCCAGGGCGGGACCGTCGCGTACCGCAGGTCCACCGCGCCGCGCGCCTCGATCAGCCGCTCCACCGTGCCCGGGTCGCGGAAGACCTCCCGGTAGCTGGGAAGTGATTCGGCGGCCGTCGGCAGGGTCTCCGGATCGGGCGCGTCGGGCATCGTGCTCTGGTGGTCGAGCCCCTCCTCGTACGTCTGGAAGGACGCGGAGAGGTGGAAGATCGGCTGGCCGTGCTGGACGGCGACGACCCGGCGCGTGGTGAAGGAGCGCCCGTCGCGGATCCGGTCGACGGAGTACACGATGGGCGCGCCCGGGTCCCCGGCGCGCAGGAAGTACGAGTGCAGCGAGTGCGCGGTGCGGTCCTCGGGCACGGTGCGGCCGGCCGCGACCAGGGCCTGGGCGGCGACCTGGCCGCCGAAGACCCGCGGTACCAGCGCCGAACGGCTGGTACCGCGGAAGATGTTCTCCTCGATCTGCTCGAGGTCGAGCAGATCGAGGAGCGACGTCAATGCCTCGTTCATGGAGTGAAGGCTAGGTGCCTTACAGGCCCATCGACTTGGCGATGATGGACTTCATGACCTCGCTGGTGCCGCCGTAGATGCGGTTCACGCGGTTGTCGGCGTACAGGCGGGCGATCGGGTACTCGTTCATGTAGCCGTAGCCGCCGTGCAGCTGGAGGCACTTGTCGATGACGCGGTGCGCGACCTCGGTGCAGAACAGCTTCGCGGAAGCGGCCTCGGCGGCGGTGAGCTCACCGGCGTCCAGGGCCTCCAGGGCGCGGTCGGAGACTGCCTCGGCGGCGTCCACCTCGGCCTGGCAGGCGGCCAGTTCGAACTTGGTGTTCTGGAAGTGCGCGACCGGCTTGCCGAAGACGGTGCGGTCCGTCACGTACTGCTGGGCGAACCGGACGGCGGCCTTGGCCTGCGCGTACGCGCCGAAGGCGATGCCCCAGCGCTCGGAGGGCAGGTTGGCGCCGAGGTAGTAGAAGCCCTTGTTCTCCTCGCCCATCAGGTCCTCGACCGGGACCTTGACGTCGACGAAGGCCAGCTCGGCGGTGTCGGACGTGCGCAGGCCGAGCTTGTCCAGCTTGCGGCCGATGGAGTAGCCCTCGGACTTGGTGTCCACGGCGAAGAGGGAGATGCCGAAGCGGCGGTCGTCCTCGCGCGGGGACGAGGTGCGGGCGCAGACGATCACGCGGTCGGCGTGCACGCCGCCGGTGATGAAGGTCTTGGAGCCGTTGAGGACGTAGTGGCTGCCGTCCTCGGAGAGCTTGGCGGTGGTCTTCATGCCCGCTACGTCGGAGCCGGTGCCCGGCTCGGTCATGGCGAGGGCCCACATCTCCTCGCCGCTGACGAACTTCGGCAGGTAGCGCTTCTTCTGCTCGTCGGTGGAGAGCATCTTGATGTAGGGGAGGGCCAGCAGTACGTGGACGCCGGAGCCGCCGAAGTTCACGCCCGCGCGGGAGGTCTCCTCGTACAGGACGGCCTCGAACTTGTGGGTGTCCAGGCCCGCGCCGCCGAACTCCTCGGGGACGTTGATGCCGAAGATGCCCAGCTCGCCGAGCTTGTAGTAGAACTCGCGCGGGGCCTGGCCGGCCGCGAACCATTCGTCGTAGACCGGGACGACCTCGGCCTCGATGAAGGCGCGCATGGTCTCGCGGAACGACTCGTGGTCCTCGTTGAACACCGTACGGCGCACGGCCGACTCCCTTCGTCGCGGCAGTCAGCCGCCCTAATCTAAGCGCTTGCTCAGATTAAGTTACCGGCGGGTTGGTCTACCTGTCCATAGTGAGGTGGGGCACGTCGGCCGGAAGTCGTCCCAGAAGGCGTTCAGAAGCCGCTGCACACCGCGGAGGCGAAGGGGCCGGTGGCCGTCGCCGTGACGGGCGGGGAGTCGTCCACGGTCACCGAGCAGGTCGCGCTGCCCCCGTCGGCGCCCAGCGTGACGACGAGTGAGCCGCCCTTGACGAAGCCCGTCGTGGTGATCTCCTTGCTCCAGGGCAGGGTCCGGTCGCCGAGCTGGCTGGCGGACGTGTTCCCGCCGTGCCAGGTCGAGTAGGTGATGGTCACGCCCGAGGCGGTGCCGGTGGCCGCGTACGAGACCCGGGCGGGCCGGGCGGCCTCCTCGGCCACCTCGCTGACGACCAGTGCGACGAAGGCGACGCAGCCGCCGAGCAGCAGCAGGACCAGGCCGAGGAGCACCCACGGCCAGCGGCGGCGCCTTCGCGGCGGAGGCGCGGGCGGGTACGGGTACGGGGGCTGGGGCTGGGGTTGGGGCTGGGACTGCGGTGGGGGCTGGTAGGGGCTCTGGGGTGGCTGAGGGTGCTGCGTGGGGCCCTCGGGGCGCGGTCCCCACCGTGGAGGATCCGGGGGCTCAGGGGGAGTGTCCGGGTGGTTCATGCCCCCAGCGTCGCCCCGCCGGTCGGGCACCGCACCGCGGCGGCCGCGGTGTCAGCGGACGTCCGGGTCGGCGTGGCGCAGTGCGAACCACAGCTCCATCCGGGTGTCCGGATCGTCCAGGTCGGCGCCCAGCAGGTCGGCGGCGCGGGCGATGCGCTGGCGCACGGTGTTGCGGTGGACGCCGAGGGCGGCCGCGCCGCGGTCCCAGCTGCCGTGGTGGGTCAGCCAGGCGCGCAGCGTGTCCCGCAGGGCGGGGGAGAGGGGACGGAGCAGGGCCTCGGCGTGGGCCCGGGCCTCGGCCTCGCCGACCAGGCCCGCGAAGCCGGGGTCCGTGTGCCGGGCCAGCGGGATCCGGGCCGCCTCGGCGCGCTCCAGTGCCCGTCCGGCTTGCGCGTCGGCGCCGGGCAGGCCTTCCGCCGCGGCCGGAGCGCTCACCCCCAGCCGCCAGCCGGGCTGCGGGGCGGGGTCCCGGTCGGTGAGCAGGCGCACGCCGTCCTCGCGCGGGTCGAGCAGTACGGTGCCCAGCGCGGCCGCCAGGGCCCGCGGATCCCCACCGCCCCGGGCGTGTACGGCGTACCAGGGCCCGGGGCCCAGCGCCCCGCCCGGATCCCCGCCGAGCAGCAGCCGGGTCAGGGCGGCCTCCGCCCCGGCCGGGCGGTGAGCGGTGAGCAACGTCAGCAGGACGGCCGCCACCGAGGCGATGGTGTGGTCCCCGGGAGCCCGCGTCGGGGTCGCCAGGGCCAGGACCCGGCCGTCGCCGAGGGCGTGCACCGAGAGCCGGGTCCCCCCGTGCATCCCGGTGGCGGTGACGGCGCCCCCACCGGCGACCCGCCGGGCCAGCCCGCGGAGGGCGTCCAGCACTTCGGACGTGGGCTCCGGCCCGGCGGAGGCTCCCGGCCCGACCTGGATCCCCGGTCCGGCAGAGCTCCCCGGTCCGGCGGACCCGGGGGCTCCGCCGGGCTCGGCATTCCGCATCGGCGCGGCCCAGGGGGCGGGTGCCGTAGGGCCGCCGGATGCCTGCCCGGTGCCCGGCGCGAGGTCCCGTACGGGCTCGGGGCCGGGCCCGGCGGAGACCCCCGCTCCGGCGGAGGCTCCCGGTCCGGCGGAGACCTCCGCTCCGGCGGAGGCTCCCGGTCCGGCAGAGGGCTCGGGGGCGCCGCCACCCGGCTCGGCAACCCGTGCCCGTGCGGCTCCCGCAGTGAGGGCCGCGCTGCCGCCGGCTCCCGCGGCGGAGCCCGTACGGCCGGCGGGTGCCTGCCCGGTGACCGGCGCGAGGTCCCGTACGGGATCGGCCCCCGGCGCGGAGGTTTCCGGGGGCTCGGGCGGGGCTGCCGGGAGGAGCCCCGCCCAGCCGCCCAGGGCCGCCGCCAGCCGGCGGAGGACCGCCGGGACCGGATCCTGGCGGGCGGCGGCCGCCGCCAGGGACTGCTGGGCCTCGGTGACCCGGCGGAGCTCCGCGGTACGGGCCTGCGCCATGAGCCGCCAGACGGCGCGGCCGACCGCCGTGAACGGCGTTCCGGGCGGCACCTCGACCAGGGGCAGCCCGTGCCGGTCGCAGGCCTCGACGAGGGAGCGCGGCACCGTCGCGTGCACCGGGGTCACCCCGAAGCCGAGGGCGCCGACCCCGGCCCGGACGAGCCGCGCGACGTACTGCCCGGCATCGGTCCCGCCGGGGGCCGTCCCGCCGGGGCCCGGGCCGCCGGATCCCGGGCCGTCCTCGGCCGCCCTTCCGTGCCCTGTGCGCCCGTGCTCCGTCCCGCCGAGGGCCGTCCTCGAGTGGCGCGTCCCGCCGGGGATCGGGCCGTCCCGTGTCGTCGCCCCGTGCGCGGCCCCTCCCTGCACCGTCCCGGCGAGGGACGGAGCGCCTGCCAGGCCGGTGTCCGGCTCTGCCCCCACGCCGGTGGGAGCGTCCGCAGGGCCGGTCTCCGGTTCCGCTCCCGCGAGGCCCTCGCCCGCCGTCAGCAGTAGTTCGCCGCCCAGCAGGTACGGAGACGGGTCCGCCATCTCGGAGGCGTGGACCCCGTGGACCTCGCCCTCGGCGGGACCGGCCAGATGCCGTAGCCCCAGCCCGTGGTCGGCGAGCAGCCGGCCGAGCGCCACCGGCGGGGTGGGAGGGGCTTCCATGGATACTCCGTACACATCGGGGGGTCTGGGTGGATGAAACGTACACTTCGCGGTCCCCGGGTGTCCGTTTACGCTCGAAGGACCGCACCGCACACCTCCCCGGAAGGCCCCCCATGAGCACGCAGCCGCGCGGACCCGTCGACTCCTCCCGCATCCCGCGCTACGCGGGCCCCGCGACCTTCGCCCGGCTGCCCCGCCTGGACGAGGTCGGAGGGAAGACCGACGTGGCCGTCGTCGGCGTGCCGTTCGACTCCGGTGTCTCCTACCGCCCCGGCGCCCGCTTCGGCGGCAACGCCATCCGCGAGGCCTCCCGCCTGCTGCGCCCGTACAACCCGGCGCAGGACGCCTCCCCGTTCGCCCTCGCCCAGGTCGCCGACGCCGGCGACATCGCGGTGAACCCCTTCAACATCAACGAGGCCGTCGACCAGGTTGAGGCCGCCGCCGACGAGCTCCTCGGCAACGGCGCCCGCCTGATGACCCTCGGCGGCGACCACACCATCGCGCTTCCCCTCCTGCGCTCGGTGGCGAAGAAGCACGGCCCGGTCGCGCTGCTCCACTTCGATGCCCACCTGGACACCTGGGACACGTACTTCGGCGCCGAGTACACGCACGGCACGCCGTTCCGGCGCGCCGTCGAGGAGGGCATCCTCGACACCGAGGCCCTGTCCCACGTCGGTACGCGCGGCCCGCTGTACGGCAAGCAGGACCTGGACGACGACGCCAAGATGGGCTTCGGCATCGTCACCTCGGCCGACGTCTACCGGCGCGGCGCCGACGAGGTCGCGGACCAGCTGCGCCAGCGCATCGGCGACCGTCCGCTCTACATCTCGATCGACATCGACGTGCTGGACCCGGCGCACGCGCCCGGCACGGGCACGCCGGAGGCCGGCGGCATGACCTCCCGCGAGCTGCTGGAGATCATCCGGGGACTGTCCTCCTGCAACCTGGTCTCGGCGGACGTCGTGGAGGTCGCCCCGGCGTACGATCACGCGGAGATCACCTCGGTCGCGGCCTCGCACACCGCGTACGAGCTGACCACGATCATGAGCCGCCAGATCGCTGCCTCCAGGATCAAGTGACGGCGAACCCGAAGGGCGAGTAAGCGCACGTGACGCACGACCACGACCTGGTACTCCGTCCCACCGAAGCCCAGAAGGCGGCCGCACTCGCGCCGCCGCCGGGGCGAACGGGCGGGGACCTGGTCGTGGAGACGCTGCGCTCGCTGGGCGCGACCACCGTCTTCGGACTGCCGGGGCAGCACGCGCTCGGCCTCTTCGACGCGGTGGGCCGCTCCGACCTGCGGCTGATCGGGCTGCGCACGGAGAACAACGCGGGCTTCGCCGCCGACGCGTACGGCCGGCTGACCGGTGAGGCCGTACCGCTGCTCCTGTCCACCGGCCCCGGCGCCCTGATGGCGCTGCCCGCCCTCGCCGAGGCGGCGGCGGCGTCCGCCCCCGTCCTGGCGATCTCCTCGCAGGTCCCGACCCCGGGCCTGGGCGGCGGCCGGCGCGGCCACCTGCACGAACTGCGCGACCAGTCGGCCTCCTTCCGGGACGTCGTCAAGTCCGTCCACATCGCCCGCACCCCCTCCCAGGTCCCCTCCGTCATCGCCGAGGCCTGGGAATCGGCGCTCAGCGCCCCGCACGGCCCGGTGTGGGTGGAGATCCCGGAAGACGTCCTGCGCGCGGAAACGCTGATCCCGCAGGTCACCGGCATGGACGCGACCCCGCACGAACTGGCCCCGCGCCCGGAGCTGACGGCGCTGGCCGCCCACTGGCTGGAGAACGCCGAGCGCCCGGTGATCATCGCGGGCGGCGGGGTCATCCGTTCGGACGCGGCGGGCAAGCTGAAGCAGCTGGCGGAACGCCTGAACGCGCCCGTCGTCACCACCTTCGGCGGCAAGGGCGCCTTCCCGTGGACCCACCCGCTCTCCCTCCAGTCCTGGCTGGAGGACCGCCACATGACGGACTTCCTGGAGGACGCGGACGTCCTGCTGGTCGTCGGCTCGGGGCTCGGGGAACTCTCCTCGAACTACCACACGTTCTTCCCGGAGGGCCGGGTCGTCCAGATCGAGGCGGACCTCGGCAAGCTGGAGTCCAACCACGCGGGCCTCGGCATCCACGCGGACGCCCGCCTCGCCCTCCAGGCCCTGCTGGAGACGGTCGCCGAGCGCGAGGACCCGTCGGCTCCGGAGCGCGTGCGGCTGCTCCTCGCGGACATCGCGGCCCGGCTGTCCGCGCAGGACGTGGGCCTGGAGCAGGAGCTCCTGGCGTCGATCCGCGCCGCCCTCCCCCCGCGCTCCCCGTCCTTCTGGGACATGACGATGCTGTCCTACTGGGCCTGGTCGGCCTTCGACGCCAAGCACCCGAACACCATGCACTCGGCGCAGGGCGCGGGCGGCCTCGGCTACGCCTTCCCGGCGGCCCTCGGCGCCTGCGCCGCGGAACCGGGCACCCCCGTACTGGCCGTCTCGGGCGACGGCGGCGCGATGTACTCGATCGCGGACCTGGCCACCGCGAAGCAGCACGAACTGGACGTGACCTGGCTGATCGTGGACGACGGCGGCTACGGCATCCTGCGCGAGTACGGCTGCACGACCGGCACCGAGCTGACCCGCCCCGACTTCGCCGCCCTGGCCGCCGCCTTCGACGTCCCGTCGGCCACCACCACCCCGGACACCCTCCGCACGGACCTCGCCAAGGCTCTGAAGACCCCGGGTCCCTCGGTCCTTGTACTTCCGGCCACACTCCGCATGTTCGAGCCGACGCACGTCTAGGGCGGTCCGACGCACTGGTTAGGGTGTTGTGACCGGACCAGAGGCGGAGTGCGAGGGGGAGCAGTGTCGTTCGAGGACGAATGGAGCACGCACAAGCAGGCTGCCGGGACCGCGGACCCGTCGCCGCGGACGCGGCTGAACCAGCTCCCCGCGGAACAGGGCGGCTCCCCCGCGCCCGCCGGCGGGCCCGGTGTGCTGGCCACGGCCCCTCCGGCGAAGAAGAAGGCCGCCGACACCATCGAGAACGTCCTCCAGCCCGGTACGACGAAGGCCGCCGACGCCGCCGACGAACCGACCCGGGGCGCCGTCGCGGCCTTCGGCGGCTGGGCGACGGCGACCGGCCTGACCAAGGCCCATGAACACTGGGACGACCAGGTGAAGCGACTGATGGGGCGTCTGAACTCGGAGAAGACGGCCCTGCGCGGCGCGTCCAACCTGTTCACCGGAAACGACCAGCTGACGGGCGGGAGCTTCCAGCCGGTGCAGTCCAAGGTCGCAGGACTGTAGGGGAAGACGTGCCGGACTACGCCGAGATCATGCAGACGGACCTCTCCGCGCTCACCACGGCCGCCGACGGCTGGAAGGCCATGGCGACACAGTTCAAGACCCTGGAGGGCGTCTACAAGGACGAGGTCCAGATCGTCTCCGCGGGCAACGGCTGGCTGGGCTCCAGTCAGCAGACCGCCGCCGCCAACTCCTCCATGACCCGCCGGGAGTTCGCGTCCGCGCAGACCGAGGCCCTGGCCATGGAGTCCCTGCTCCGTGACGCGCACGCCCGGTTCACGGACCTCAAGGGCCGGGTGGTGTCGGCCGCGGCGGACGCCAGGGGCGCCGGTATGAAGGTCTCGGAGCAGGGCGTCGCCAGCTACGACTACTCCAAGGCCGACGCGGCCACCGCCAACGCGGTGCGGCACGATCCCGACCTCCCGGAGGTCGAGCGCTCCTGGACGAGCCGGATCGGGGACACCGTCAAGGCCGTCACGGAGTTCGACGAGGACGTCAGGATCGCCCTGATGAACGCGTCGGGGGCCGACGGAACCTCGATGTTCGGCTTCAACTCCAAGCCCGTCAACGACGTCGAGGCCGTGGAGGCGCTCGCCCTCACCCAGAAGATCCGCGACGGCAAGGCCTCCCCGGACGAACTGCGGCACTACGACGAGCTGCTGCGGCAGAACTCGAAGGACCCCCACTTCAGCCAGGCGTACCTGAACTCGCTGGGCGCCAAGGACACCCTGCACCTCGCGGACCAGATGAACCTGGCGTCCAACGACCGCGGAGCCTCGGCCGCCGACAAGAAGCTCTACGAGTCGATCAACTCCGGCCTCGCGGGCACGATCGCGTCGGGCACCAAGGACCCGGACAGCTACGCCTACAAGCCCTTCGTCAACGGGCTCAAGGAGCAGGGACCGGAGACCCTCGCCGGGGGCGCGCGGCCCCTGAACGGCTACCAGGCCCTCACGACCCTGCTGCGCAACGGTGACGGCTACGGCAAGCAGTTCCTCAACGACATCGGCGACGGCATGATCGAGGCCGAGAAGTCGAAGCCGAACATGTACGACCACGCCTACGACCCCCAGCGCCCGAACCTGGTCTCGGACCCGCTGGACGGCCTGCTCGGCATCATGGCCAAGGACCCGGACTCGGCGACGCACTTCCTCGACCCCGAGGCGCCCGGCAACAAGAACGAACACCTCAAGTACCTGCTCAACGACCGCGACATGCCCGACCCCTGGATCTCGACCGGCTACGGCTCCCCGATCGAGATGGACGGCGAGAAGACGGCCGGCCTGGGCGCGGCCATCCAGGCGGCGGCCACCGGCCACACGGACGGCGAGAAGCTGGGCCCGCCCGGCCCGCACACCGAGGGCCAGGCGCGGGTGATGCACAACGCGATCCGCTTCCTCGACGACGAGATGGGCGGGGACGAGTTCCCGGAAGACCTGGAGGGCCTGCGCCAGCCGATGGCGAAGGCGCTGGTCGACTATGTGGGCGACACCCACGAGATCCTGGGCGGACAGAACTCCGACCTGGGTGAGATCGGGGGCAGCGACTCGATCCACGGTTCGGGTAACGAGGCCCAGATCGCGGTCGGCCAGGGCAGCCTGATCCGCGTGATGCGCGGAATCGCGGACGACGGCCCGTCCTACGCCCTGATGGTCGAGGCTGAACGGGCCTACTCGGCGGAGCAGCTCGTGACCGCTGCCCCGTACAAGAGCGATCTGCACGGCGTGAGCGCCGACTGGGACAACCGCGCCCACGACATCGGCGTGGCCGGCGGCGCCCTCAACGGCATCGGGGCCGATGTCTACAAGGACAAGGAAGACGACCGAGTGACGTGGGCGGAGGGCACGGCCGCGTACACGGCTGCCGCCGGAAACGGGCTCATCGGCGAGATCCCCGTCGTGAGCACGATCGGAGGCTCGCTGATCGACGTGGCCGGGTACGACTGGGTCGAGGGCGTCAAGGACGCGGCCGAGGAGCAGAGCAAGCAGGAGTCCAGTCGCAATTACTCGGCGGGTGTGGAGGGGACCAACAAGCTGTTCGACGCATGGGGAGAGGAACGGAAGATCCAGACGGACCCGGCGTTCGAGCATGCCAAGGACGCTTCCAACACCGCGTACACGACCGGACGGGAGGCAGCCCGTGCGCACCTCCGGCCCTGATGTGCTCGAGGCCCTCGTGCGGTCGACGGTTGCGCTCCTTTGCGTCCTGACGCTGGCGTCGTGCGACTCGGGCGCCCCGGAAGCCAAGGTCGACCATCTGTGCGAGATCGTGCCTTCCGCGGACGAAGAAGTGCTCCTGCGAGGGATCCTCCGTACAGAAGACATCGAGACCCAGATCACCAACCGCACGAAGCGTGTGCAGGAGGGGCTTGAGCGCGGACTGCGTGGGATGGGCACCGAAAAGGCGACACTTCCGTGGTACACGTGCGCCTATTGGCCGGGTGCCCAGAGCCGGGAGCGTGCGACGTTCGGCTTCGGATGGGCACCTCGCGCCTCGAAGGAGCCGGAGTGGTCCCTGGCCAAGGGTGTCCCGTACGAGGTGAACGGTGTTTCCGCCGAGACCAACGACACCTATACGAAGCTGCGCGTCCAGTGCGACATGCCCGGCGAGCTCGGTCAGAAGTCGAAGGCGGCATGGTTTTACGCGAATGCTTCGTACACGGTCAACATCCCCCGGACGGACATCGATCAGGCGGCCCGGGACCGGCAGACCGCCCTCACCTACCTCATGGCCCGCCGCGTCACCGACGCCCTCGGCTGCGAGAACAAGCCGCTGGAGAAGCCCCCCGTGGTGAAGCCGCTCCCTACCCCCTGACGGGCACCTCCGCCCAGACGGCCTTGCCGATGCCGTGGAGCCGTGGGCAGCAGCCCCAGCGCGCGGCGAGGGCCGCCACGATCGCGAGCCCGCGCCCCCGCTCGTCCCAGTCCGCCACGACCTGCGGCGCGAGTTTCACGGCGGGTCCCGCGTCGGCGACCTCCACGCGCAGCACTCCGTCGTACCGGGCGAGCCGCACCCCGATGTACCGCCCCTGCGGCGCGCGGCCGTGCCGGACGGCGTTGGTGACCAGCTCGGAGAGCAGCAGCTCCGCCGTGGCGGCGGGCTCCGGGGCGACGCCCCACGTGGCGAGCTGCTTGCGCAGCAGGGCGCGGGCCCGGCCGGGAGCGCGGAGGCTGCGGGGAAGGATCCAGGACTTCTCGTCGGCACAGGGCAGCGTCATGAGGCCTCACCTATCTAGATACCTGACTCATCCAAGTGAAGCGACCTCGTCGACGGGGCGTCAAGAGGTATCTAGATATGTTCGATGTCGACGCGTGTTGTACGAGCAGTCGGCATCTGCGGTTCCCGTGCGCCCCTAGGCTGTCGGGAGATGATCGGGGAGGACCGCATGCCGAGTGACGGCGCTGTACGGCAGCCCAAGTACGTGCGCATCGCCGCCGCACTCAAGGACGCGATCGCCTCCGGCGAGTACGGGCCCGGCGACCGGCTGCCCGGCGAGAGTGACCTCATGGCCACCTACGGCGTCGCCCGGATGACGGCCAGGCAGGCATTCGGCGTCCTGCAGGCCGAAGGGCTGACCGAGGCGCGCAAGGGCGCCGGTGTCTTCGTGCGTGAGTTCCGGGTCGGGATCCGGCGCAGGGGTATCCAACGGCTGGCCGTCGAGGTGTGGGGTGCCGGAGGGTCCATCTGGGCCGCGGAGGGCAAGGGTCACGATCCCGAGGTCGAGCCCCTCGGGGTTTCCAGTGAAGCCGCCCCCAGAACCGTCGCCGCTGCCCTCGGGCTCGCCGACGGCGCGCTCGCCTGTGTCCGCCGCCGCAGGTTCCTCCTCGACGGGAAGCCCGTCATGCTCGCGACCTCGTACCTCGACGCCGCCCTCGTGGCGGGTACGCCCATCACCGAGCCGGACACCGGGCCCGGCGGCATCTACGCCCGGCTCGCCGAGCTCGGCCGGGGGCCCGCGCGGTTCCGTGAGGAGGTCCGGTCGCGGATGCCGAACCAGGAGGAGGCCGGGAGGCTCGGGCTGGCCGCCGGGACGCCCGTCGTCCTGGTCGTCCGCACCGCCTTCGCCGCCGACGGGGCGGTGGTCGAGGTCAACGAGATGGTCCTCGACGCCTCCGCCTACGTCCTGGAGTACGAGTTCGACGCACCCTAGACCCCGCCCAGACCCCGCTCCGGGCCCCGCTTCCCCCGGACGGGCCACGCCGCCTCGCCCGTCGCCACGTAAACCCGTTCGATTGTTGCGGTGGGATGAAATCCGCCGGTCGGAGCGTTGGCGCTTCCGGTAGGGCATGACGAACGGGGAGGCACCACGTGGTGGCGGCAGCGACGGGAACAGGCGAGAAACAGGGCTGGGGCAGGAGGCTGGCGGCCTACACCTGGCGGTACAAGGCCAATGTGCTGCTGGCGCTCGGGTCCTCGCTCGGCGGCATGGCCGTGCTGGCACTCGTACCGCTCGTCACCAAGGTGATCCTCGACGACGTCATCGGGGACAAGACGAAGGCCATGGGGCCCTGGGCCGGGATGCTCATAGCCGCCGCGGCGCTGGTGTACGTACTCACCTACATCCGCAGGTACTACGGAGGGCGCCTCGCCCTCGACGTGCAGCACGACCTGCGCACCGACATGTACGACACCATCGCCCGCCTCGACGGGCGGCGCCAGGACGAGCTGTCCACCGGCCAGGTCGTCGGGCGGGCCACCAGCGACCTCCAGCTGATCCAGGGCCTGCTGTTCATGCTGCCCATGACCATCGGGAACTTCCTGCTCTTCGGGATATCCCTCGGGATCATGCTGTGGCTCTCGCCGCTGCTGACCCTCGTCGCGCTGCTCATGGCCCCCGCCCTCTGGTTCATCGCCAAGCGCAGCCGCAAGAAGCTCTTCCCCGCCACCTGGTACGCGCAGAGCCAGGCCGCCGCCGTCGCCACCGTCGTCGACGGGTCCGTCACCGGCGTCCGCGTCGTCAAGGGCTTCGGCCAGGAGGAGCAGGAGACCGGAAAGCTCCGCGCCGCCGGCCGCCGGCTGTTCGCCGGGCGGATGCGCAGCATCCGGATGAACTCGCGCTACACCCCCGCCCTGCAGGCCGTACCCGCCCTCGGGCAGGTCGCGATGCTGGCCCTCGGCGGCTGGATGGCCACCAAGGGGCAGGTGACCCTCGGTACCTTCGTCGCCTTCTCCACCTACCTCGCCCAGCTCGTCGGCCCCGTCCGCATGCTCGCCATGGTCCTCACCGTCGGCCAGCAGGCCCGCGCCGGCGCCGAGCGGGTGTTCGAGCTCATCGACACCGAGCCGGTGATCCAGGAGGGGACGAAGACGCTTCCCGCCGACACGCCCGCCACCGTCGAGTTCGATGACGTGCGCTTCGGGTACGACACCGAGCGGCCCGTGCTCGACGGGTTCTCCCTGCGCATCGAGGAGGGGGAGACCATCGCCCTCGTCGGATCCTCCGGCAGCGGCAAGTCCACCCTCTCGCTCCTCCTGCCCCGCTTCTACGACGCCGACCGCGGCACCGTCCGCGTCGGCGGCCACGACGTGCGCGAGCTGACCTACGACTCGCTGCGCGACGCGATCGGGCTGGTGCCCGAGGACTCGTTCCTCTTCTCCGACACCATCCGCGCCAACATCGCCTACGGGCACCCCGGCGCCACCGACGAACAGGTTGAGGCCGCCGCCCGCGCCGCCCAGGCCGAAGGGTTCGTCCAGGCCCTCCCCGCCGGGTACGAGACCACGGTCGGGGAGCAGGGCCTTACCCTCTCCGGCGGCCAGCGCCAGCGCATCGCGCTCGCCCGCGCCATCCTCACCGACCCCCGCCTGCTGCTCCTCGACGACGCGACCTCCGCCGTCGACGCCCGCGTCGAGCACGAGATCCACGAGGCCCTGCGGGCCGTCATGGCCGGCCGCACCACCCTGCTCATCGCCCACCGCCGCTCCACGCTCGCGCTGGCTGACCGGATCGCCGTACTGGACGGCGGGCGGCTCTCCGACATCGGTACGCACGAGGAGCTGGAGCGCCGCTCCGCCCTGTACCGGCGGCTGCTCACCGACCCGGACGCACTGGGCGCCGGCTCCCCGCGGACGCCCGAGGCGCCTGTGATGGAGGAGTTCGAGCGCGATATCGAGCGGGACATCGAGTTCGAGGCCGAGATCGACTCCGAGCCCGTCAACGCCAAGCGCCGGGTGGCCGGCGGGATCACCCCCGAGCTCTGGCAGCGCCAGGAGGAGGCGGACGAGAAGACCACCGCCGCCGCGGGAATGCCCGCCACCCCCGAACTGCTCGCGCAGGTGGCCGCGCTGCCGCCCGCCGAAGACACCCCCGACGTGGACGAGACCCGCGCCGCGTCCGCCGAGGACAGCTACAACCTGCGCCGCCTGCTGCGCGGCTTCTGGGCCCCGCTCGCGATATCCCTCGGCCTCGTCGCCCTGGACGCCGGCTCCGGGCTGCTCCTGCCCATCCTGATCCGGCACGGCATCGACCAGGGCGTCGAAGCCGCCGCCCTCGGCGCCGTCTGGGCGGCGTCACTCCTCGCGCTCGGCGTCGTCCTGGCCCAGTGGGCCGCGCAGTTCGCCGAGACCCGGATGACCGGCCGCACCGGCGAGCGCGTGCTCTACGCACTGCGCGTCAAGATCTTCGCCCAGCTCCAGCGCCTCGGCCTCGACTACTACGAGCGCGAGCTGACCGGCAAGATCATGACCCGGATGACCACCGACGTGGACGCCCTGTCCAGCTTCCTGCAGACCGGGCTCGTCACCGCCGTCGTCTCCGTCCTGACCTTCTTCGGCATCCTGATCGCCCTGCTCGTCCTGGACGTGGAGCTGGCGCTGATCGTCTTCGCCACCCTGCCGCTGCTGATCCTCGGCACGGTGTTCTTCCGCCGCAAGTCCGTGGCCGCCTACGAGCTCGCCCGCGACCGGGTCGGGCTGGTCAACGCCGACCTCCAGGAGTCCGTGGCCGGACTGCGCATCGTCCAGGCCTTCCGCCGCCAGCGCGCCGGAGCCGTCCGGTTCGCCGAGCGCAGCGACTCGTACCGCGAGGCCCGGGTCCGCGGCCAGTGGCTGATATCCGTCTACTTCCCCTTCGTCCAGCTGCTGTCCTCCGGGGCCGCGGCCGCCGTGCTGATCGTCGGCGCGGGCCGGGTGGAGGCCGGCACGCTCACCACCGGCGCGCTGGTCGCGTACCTGCTCTACATCGACCTGTTCTTCGCCCCCGTCCAGCAGCTCTCGCAGGTCTTCGACGGCTACCAGCAGGCCACCGTCTCCCTGGGCCGGATCCAGGGCCTGCTGCGCGAGCCCACCAGCACCCCCGGCGCGGCCGAGCCGCGCCCGGTCCCGGAGCTGCGCGGCGAGATCGCCTTCGAGGGGGTCCACTTCGGGTACGGCACCGCCGAGGAGCGCGGGGAGAAGGAGCAGGCGCTCGCCGGAATCAGCCTGCGCATCCCCGCCGGGCAGACCGTCGCCTTCGTCGGCGAGACCGGTGCCGGCAAGTCCACGCTGGTCAAGATGGTGGCCCGGTTCTACGATCCGACCTCCGGCCGGGTCACCGCCGACGGGGTGGACCTGCGCGAGCTGGACCTGACGGCCTACCGCCACCGCCTCGGCGTCGTCCCCCAGGAGCCGTACCTCTTCCCGGGGACGGTCCGCGACGCCATCGCCTACGGCCGGCCCGAGGCGAGCGACGCCCAGGTGGAGGCCGCCGCGCACGCGGTCGGCGCCCACGCCATGATCGCCACGCTGGACGGCGGCTACCTGCACACCGTCACCGAGCGGGGCCGCAACCTCTCCGCCGGCCAGCGGCAGCTGATCGCGCTGGCCCGCGCCGAGCTCGTCGACCCCGACGTGCTGCTGCTCGACGAGGCCACCGCCGCCCTCGACCTGGCCACCGAAGCCCTGGTCAACCAGGCCACGGACCGGCTCGCGGGCAAGCGGACCACTCTGGTCGTGGCGCACCGGCTGACCACCGCCGCGCGCGCCGACCGGGTCGTGGTCATGGACCGGGGCCGGGTGGCGGAGGACGGCACCCACGCCGAGCTGCTGGCCCGCGGCGGCCGGTACGCCGAACTGTGGCGCACCTTCGTGGGCGAGGACGAGCCGGCCGCCGCGTAGGCCCCGGGGGGAGCCGAGGGCTCAGAGCTCGCCGAACAGCAGGTTCCCCGGGGCGTCCTCCTCGGTGCCGGTGTAGTACTCGCGCACCGCGCCGAGGAGTTCGTCCACCGTCAGGGTGCCGTCCCCGTCCGCGTCGATCCGCCGGAAGAGCGCCTCGGCGTCGGCCTGGCTCAGCCGCGTGTCGAAGGCCTCCTGCGCCTTGTGGAACTCCGCCGGGCTGATGACCCCGTCGCCGTCGGTGTCGACGATCGTCAGGATCGCCTGCACCATCGGGCGGAACGAGCGGTCGTAGGCGGGCCCGCCCTGCGCGTACAGCCGGGTCATGCCCTGCTTGTACTCCTCCGGCGTGACCTTGCCGTCGCGGTCCAGGTCCAGCTCCGTGAACAGCTCCTGCCAGAAGTCGACGAGCCCGCCCATCACCTGGTCCGCCTTGGGCGAGGTGGCCGACTCGCCGAGGGCCGACAGCAGACGGGAACCGAGCCCGATGATGTCGTGCTCGTCGATCACCCGGTCCTCGTTGACGTCCAGGTGGGCGAAGGCGCGGTCCAGCTTGCGGTCGAGCAGGTCGTTCGTCATTTCAGTTGCCTTTCACGGCTACGGTGCGCGGTATCGAAGTGACCTACCGTAATGTCCTCGATGATCACGAACTCCCGTTATCTCGCTGGGAAGTTGCGTATGCACTCTTAAGAGGTATGGGTCAACGGCGTGACGGGCGGCCCGGCCGCGCGCCCGGGGTGGACGCCGTGGGCGGAGTTCTCGTTCCGAGCAACCTTTCGAAGAGTCCTGGCGTCGTACGGACGTACGCACGTTGTACGTACGACGGATGGAGGCCAGAGTGTTGAAGGCGCGGAGCCGGTACGGGCGATGGGCGGCCCGCGCGGGGGTGGCCACGGGGGCGCTGTGGCTGGGCGCGGCCGTGCTGCTGACGGCGCAGCCGGCGTACGCGGCGACCGGCGGGTGTGCGGGGAGCCTGGTGCGGACGCTGCCGTTCTCCACGGGGGAGGTGCGCGTATACAAATCCCGCGACCGGGCCTGTGCGGTGACGGTCGCCCGCAAGCCCGGCCAGCGGCGTGCGATGTCGGTGAGCATCCAGCCGCGCGGCGCCTACCCGGTCCGCGATGCGGGGCAATTCACCCGGTACGCCGGACCCGTCACCGTCCACTCGGTCAACCGCTGCGTGTATGTAAAGGGGAGCGTGGGTACCGGATCCGTCGATTCCGGCTGGATTCTGTGCTGATGGAGCGGCCCAACTAGGTCTGGTCAGGCATACGTTGCCCCGGCTAGGTTCACGGCGACCGAAGTGAACTCAAGGGGAGTGTGAATGCGCAAGACGCTCGGATGGCTGCTGTCGCTCGTGGTGCTGATCGGCACCATGGGCGCGGCCGGCGCCACGGCACAAGCGGCCACCGCCGTGGAACCGTCAGCCGCCACGGATGCCACCGCCACGGATACCACGGCCGCCACGGAAGACATCAAGGACCGGATCCTCGCGATCCCGGGGATGAGCCTGATCGAGGAGAAGCCGTACCCCGGCTACCGCTTCTTCGTGCTGAACTACGAGCAGCCGGTCGACCACCGCACGCCGTGGAAGGGCACCTTCAAGCAGCGCCTGACCCTGCTGCACAAGGACGTCACCCGGCCCACGGTGTTCTTCACCTCCGGCTACAACGTCAACACCAGCCCGCGCCGCAGCGAGCCGACGACCATAGTCGACGGCAACCAGGTGTCACTGGAGTACCGATTCTTCACCCCGTCCCGGCCCGACCCGGCCAACTGGGCGAACCTGGACATCTGGCAGGCCGCCAGTGACCAGCACCGGATCTTCACCGCCCTGAAGAAGGTCTACAAGAAGAACTGGCTCGCCACGGGCGGCAGCAAGGGCGGTATGACGGCCACCTACTTCGAGCGCTTCTACCCGCGCGACATGGACGGCGTCGTCGCCTACGTCGCCCCCAACGACGTGGTGAACAAGGAGGACTCGGCCTACGACCGGTTCTTCGCCAACGTCGGCACCAAGGAGTGCCGCGACAAGCTGAACGCGGTGCAGCGCGAGGCGCTCGTACGCCGGGTCCCGCTGGAGGCCAAGTACGCGACCGCCGCCGCCGAGAACGGCTGGACCTTCACCACCGTCGGCGACCTCGACAAGGCCTTCGAGGCCGTCGTGCTCGACTACGTGTGGGCCTTCTGGCAGTACAGCCTGGTCGCCGACTGCGCCTCGATCCCGGCCGCCGGGACCGCGACCGACCAGGAGATCTGGGACACGATCGACGCGATCTCCGGCTTCTCGGCCTACGCCGACCAGGGCCTGGAGACGTACACGCCGTACTACTACCAGGCGGGCACCCAGCTCGGTTCCCCCGACATCAAGCAGGCCCACCTGGGCAACCTGAGCCGCTACGGCTACCAGCCGCCGCGCAACTTCGTGCCCCGCGACATCCCGATGACCTTCCAGCCGGGCGCGATGCGTGACGTGGACACCTGGGTCAAGAACAACGCGAACCAGATGCTCTTCGTCTACGGGCAGAACGACCCGTGGGGTGCCGAGCCCTTCCACCTGGGCTACGGCGCGCGCGACAGCTACGTGATGACCGCCCCGGGCGCCAACCACGGGGCCAACGTCGCCAAGCTCATGGAGGCCGAGAAGACGCTGGCCACCGAGAAGATCTTGCAGTGGGCCGCAGTGGCCCCGGCCGCCGCGCCCGGCGGCGCCGCGAAGGCCGCGCCACTGGCGAAGCCGGACGCGCAGCTCGACCAGCGGGACATCGAGCGCGAGCCGATGCTGCGCCCGTAGCTCCCCAGAGGCCGCGGGAGGGCGTCAGTACGCCAGCCCGTGGCCCAGCGGGTAGCGCCCCGGCACCGGGACCGGCAGCCGCCCGACAGGGCGTACGGTCCCGGTGACCACCCGGGCCGCCGCCCGCAGCTCCACGTCCGTCCAGGTGTAGGTGGCCAGTTCGGCCGCGCAGGCCGGCAGCCGGGCCGGGTCGTAGGGGTTGCGGATCGCCACCAGCACCACCGGCACACCGGTGGCCAGCAGCCCGGCGACCAGCTCGCGTTGCGGACTGTCGCCCTCGGGAACGTTGTACGTGCACACGAGCACGGCCGCGTTGCCGGGGGCGGCCGCCACCGCACGGGAGGGCGGCAGGGCCGTCGCCCGACAGCCCAGCGCGGACAGCTCCCGGGCCAGTACCGCCGTAGGGGGCCCCGTGGTACCCGTGGGGGAGACCGGGTCGGTCCCGGTGACCAGGAGCAGCGGACGGGCCGCCGGGTCCAGCGGCAGCAGCCCCACCGGATTGGCCAGCAGGGTCGTCGTACGGTCCGCGATCTCCCCGGCGGCCGCCAGGTGCGCCGGGATGCCTACGGCGGCATCCACCGCGTCCACCACCCGCGCCGCTTCCTCGGCCGGCGTCGCCAAGGGTTCGGCCGCGTCGAACAGGCCCCGGCGGGCCTTCAGCTCCAGGATCCGCAGCACCGACTCCTCGATCCGGGCCCGCGTCAGCTCGCCGGACTCCACGGCCGCCACCACGCTGCGGTGGGCGAGCCCCAGGTCCGGCGGGTTCAGCAACTGGTCGCAGCCCGCCTTCAGGGCCAGCACCGGGACCCGGTCGTCCCCGTACTTCTGGCGGACCCCGGCCATGTCGAGGGCGTCGGTGACCACCACCCCCCGGAAGCCCAGGCGTTCGCGCAGGATCCCCGTGACGATCGGCCGCGAGAGGGTCGCCGGATCCCCCGAGGGATCGAGCGCGGGGAAGACGATGTGCGCCGTCATCACCACGTCCACGCCCGCCTCCACGGCCGCCCGGAACGGCGGCTCGTCCAGCTCCTCCCACTGCGCGCGGGTGTGCCGCATCAGCGGCAGCCCGACGTGGCTGTCGGTCCCGGTGTCCCCGTGCCCCGGGAAGTGCTTCGCGGTGGCGGCCACCCCGGCGCCCTGGTAGCCGCGGATCTGGGCGGCCACCAGGGCCGCCACGGCGTGCGGGTCGGCGCCGAACGACCGTACGCCGATGACCGGGTTGGCGGGATCGACGTTCACGTCGGCCACCGGCGCGTAGTTGTGCCGGATGCCCATGGCCGCCAGCTCGACGCCCGCGACGCGCGCGGCCCGGCGGGCCTCGGCCGTGGACCCGCCGGTCCCCAGGGCCAGGGCTCCCAGCGCCATGGCCCCGGGCAGCAGGGTCGCGGGCTTGCCCACGCGGGCGACGGCGCCGTGCTCCTGGTCGATGGAGAGCAGCAGCGGGACGCCGGCTCCGGAGTCCGCGGCGGCCCGCTGGAGCCCGGCCGACAGTTCGGCGATCTGGCGCGGGGAGCGGGTGTTGTGCGCCCAGCCGAAGTAGACGATCCCGCCGAGGTGGTAGCGGGCGACCAGCTCGGCGGCGGTGCGCACCCCGAACAGTGCCTCGTTGCGCTCCGCGTCCTCCGGGTCGGGGCCCGTCGCCGAATGCCCGTACGCCCGCGATACGAAGAGCTGCCCGACCAGTTCGGCCAGGCTCATCCCGGCCATCGTCTCGTGCGGCCGGAATCGGGGGGCGGGGGAGCGGCGCGGCGCGCGGTCGCCCGGCCGGGGGTCGTCGGGGGACGGGCCGCCGGGTCCGCGGGCGGGGCCCACGGCGGCGGAGGCGGCCCCCGCGGCGGTGACGGCGGCCACGGCGGCCACGGTGAGCAGGGTCCGGCGGGAGGCGTGGTTCGGCACGCGCCGGACCCTACTGCGGGGCCGGGCCTCCGGGGCGGGGGACACTCGCGGAGTCCCCCGGACGGGGGGAGACCCGGGGCCAGTGTTCGCGCAGGGTCCGTACGGCCTCGGTGATCGCCGGGCGGCGGGCAGCCCCGGCCCGCCACAGGGCGTACACCCGGCGTACGGGGCCCGGCTCCAGCGGTACGGCCACCGCGCCGGGCGGCAGCGCCCCGGTGCCCAGCCGCGGTACGACGGCCACCCCGAGCCCGGCGGCGACCAGCGCGACGATGGTGTGGTTCTCCTCCGCGACGTGGGTGATGTCGGGCTCGAACCCGGCCGTGCGCAGGGTCCGTACCAGCCAGTCGTGGCAGACCCGGCCGGGCGGCTGGCACACCCAGCGCTGCCCGCCCAGGTCGGAGCGGTGGATGACGGCGCGCGAGGTGAAGGGGTGCCCGGCGGGCACCACGAGGTCGCAGCGGTCGTCCCCGATCACCGCCTGCTCCACGCCCTCGGGGGCGGGCAGCGGGGCGATGTCCCAGTCGTGGGTCACGGCCAGGTCGGTGACCCCGCGCGAGACCAAGTCCATCGACAGGTGCGGGTTGATCTCGGTGAGCCGTACTTCCAGGGCCGGGTGACGGTGGGCCAGCTCCGCGAGAACCCCGGGGAGCAGGCCGCGGGCGGCCGAGGCGAAGGCGGCGACCCGCAGCCGGCCCAGCGGCTGGCCGCGGGACTCCTCCAGCGCGGTCTCGGCCTGCTCCGCGATGGCCATCAGCCGCTGGGCCGTGTCGGCCAGGAGCTTGGCCTCCTCGGTGAGGGCGACCCCGCGGCCGTGGCGTTCGAGCAGGGTGGTGCGGGTCTCCCGCTCCAGTTTGGCGATCTGCTGGGAGACGGCGGAAGGGGTGTACCCGAGGGCGGCCGCGGCCGCGCCCACCGAGCCGTGGACGGAGACGGCGTGCAGGGCGCGCAGCCGGGAGAGGTCGAGCATGCCGGTCAGCTTAGGGGCGTGCCTTCCGGGCCGGGTCGGGCCCGACTTGAGGCTGGATGAAGCATTGCTACATCCGACCCTGAAGACATCCGCGCTGGTGCTGAACGGTCGAGGAGCCGATGCTCGGATCATGCGACCCATACACACCGCCCTCGCGGTCCTCGTAGCCGCGGTCTGGGGTTTCAACTTCGTCGTCATCGAGTTCGGGCTCGGCTCGTTCCCGCCGCTGCTGCTGTCCGCCCTGCGCTTCCTGGTCGCGGCCCTCCCGGCGGTGTTCTTCGTCGGGCGGCCCAAGGTGGCCTGGAAGTGGGTGATCGCGGTCGGCGTGGTGCTCGGCATCGCGAAGTTCGGGCTGCTGTTCTCCGGGATGGCCAACGGGATGCCGGCCGGGCTGTCCTCGCTGGTCCTCCAGGCCCAGGCGGTGTTCACCGCCGTGTTCGCGGCCGTCGTGCTCAAGGAGCGGCCGGGCCGGCTGCGGATCGCGGGCATGGCCGTCGCCTTCACGGGGATCGCGGTGGCCGCCGTGGACGAGGGCGCCTCCGGGCCGGTCCTCGGCTTCACGATGGTGATCGCGGCCGCCGCGTGCTGGGGCGTGTCCAACGTGCTGACCCGCAAGGCCTCCCCGCCCGACGCACTGAACTTCATGGTGTGGGTGAGCGTGGTGCCGGTGCTGCCGCTGGCGGCCCTGTCGCTCCTGATCGAGGGCCCGGAGCGGGACTTGGCGGCGCTGCGCGGGCTCGACTGGAGCGGGGTCGGGGTCATCGTGTACCTCGCCTGGATCACCACGGTGTTCGGCTTCGGGGCGTGGGGGTACCTGCTGCGCACCTATCCCGCCTCCTCGGTGGCCCCCTTCTCGCTGCTGGTCCCGGTCTTCGGGATGAGCTCGGCGGCTCTGGTGCTGGGGGAGGACGTGAGCGGGCTGCGCTGGGTGGCGGCCGTCCTGCTCGTCGGCGGGGTGGCGGCGACCTCACTGGTGCCCTCGAAGCCCCGGCCGGCGACGGCGGCGGGCGACACCCCGGCGGCCGGATCCGTAGCCGCATCCGTACCCGTGCCTGCATCCGTACCCGCGCCCGAGCCCGGCTCCGATGCGCACCCCGACCCCGACCCCGAGCCCGGCACGGCGGTTCCGCTTCCGGCTGCGGGCGGCCGCTAGCGGGGCCCGTTCCGGCCCCGGGCCGCCCGGACCGCACTCTCGCGGCCCGGGCGGCCCGGGGCGTCGGACGCCGGTCAGACGCCGTTGAACGGCTCCTTGCCCAGCAGGTATCCGGCGTGCAGCCGGTTGCGGGCGCCGATGCTCTTCATGATGTTCGCGATATGGCGCTGGCAATTGCGCAGCGATATCCCGACTACATGCGCTATTCGGTTGTCCGATTCACCCTGAATGAGTAGTGCGACGATGGTCTGCTGAATGTCGGAGGTAATTGCCGCGCGGGCCGGCCGGTCACCGTCCGAGGCGAATTTCTCGGCGGCACTCCAGGCCCGCTCGAAACCCTCCACAAGGAATGAGACAAGATGGCTGTTTCTCGCTACTGCCGCTCCGTGTGATCCGTCCGATAGCGGCAAGATCGCCACTTCCCTGTCGAAGATGATGCAGCGCGGAAATCCGTGCGCGAGCGTGTGCACCTGCGCGCCGAGCGGCGTGACCCGTTCGACGAAAGAGGCCGTGGCCGGGCTGAACCGGGCCGTGTGCTGGTACAGGGTTCGCATCCGCACACCGCGCTCCAGCAGGTGCTCGGTGCGCTCCAGGCTCTCCTGGAGCACCTCCTCGTCCCGGGCTCCGCCGGGCTGGGAGGTCAGTACCTCGGTGCGGCAGCCGTCCGCGAGGCCCGTGATGAGCTTGCGCACGTCCCCCACGCCGGGGATCAGCTCCAGTGCGGTGTCGTCCTGGATGTGCGCCGTAGTGAGGGTCAACTCATCTAGATCTCCGCGTAGTTGATCTAGAAGGGTCTGGGTCTCGTTCAGGCCGTGCTGCGCCGGATTGAGGACCTTGATGCGCGCGTGGTCCACGGGATACGGGGTGTAGATGCCCGTCACGGGGCACTTGCCGAGCAGCCCCAGGGTGTCCAGAGCGGCCGCGGCCTCCTCCGTCTCGGAGGGGTCCAAGTCCAGTGCCGCGGCGGCTGTTTCGCATGTTGTACCCGGTGTCTGTGTGCAGAGCCGGTAGAGACGATCTCCGGCAGGGGTGAGCCGGGGTATGGGTAAAGGGTGGACTTGTCGGATTGATTTCAATTCATCCCCCTGTCATGTTTTCGCCAGCGGCAACATGATCCCAGAAAGGGATGGCTCCGGATGTCGTCGAACGGACAGGATGATGCCGAAGCTGATCCGGACCGCAAGACATCTTGAGGGGCAGGTAAGCATGCCACGTATAGCGAGTTTTCTCCTCGCCATTGCGGCAACTGTCGCGGTGTCCGTCTTCCTTGCCCCGTCGATGAGTGGTGCGGCGAACATCGCGGCTTCCGCTGGTCCGGGTCAGGTAGTCAACGATCTCGGCTGGGGATGAGATGCCTCGTAGTAAGTCGTACAACACGTACTCCAACCTGCAGCGTCCTGAGTTCCGCAAGCGCGTCGACGAGCTTCTGCTGAAGTTCGAGCGGGACTTCTACGAGCGCAGCGCAGGCGCGGACGGGATGCTCGACAAGGAGAAGTTCGACCTCGAACTGTACAAGCGGCACAACGTGGAGACGATGATCCGCATCGGCCTCAAGCGCGCCGTCGACCCGCTCATCGCCAACTACTGGGCCACCCGTGACCCGCAGCTCTGCAAGGAGTGGGGGCTGTACGGCGCGGAAGAGGGCCGCCACGACCGCATGTTCGCCGGCGACCTGCACAAGGTCGGCATGACGGACGAGGAGATATACGCGATCCGTCCGACCTTCGCCACCGAGCTGCTCAACGGCTACTTCTACTACACGATGGCCACCGAGGGTCCGCTGGCCGCGATGATCAGCGGGTTCTACCTGGAGTACATCGCAGGCAAGACGCAGCCCGACTGGCTGGACATCATGGAGCAGCACGTCGGGGCCGCCAACACCAAGGGCGCCCGCGCCCACCTGGCCCTCGACGACGACGACGACCACGTCGACATGGTCTGGAACCTGATCATGCGCATCATCGACAACGAGGTCGACGAGGAGCGCTTCGTCGGGCACCTCATCAAGATCAACTCACTCTTCGTGTCCTACTTCGTCGAGGTCTACGCGGCCACGGTGCTCGGCGCCGGCGCCGACCCCTCGCTGCTGACCCAGGCCGCACCGGCCGCCGCCGTACAGACCAACCTGCAGACGAGGGCCACCGCTTCGGTCTGACCGACCGGCCCACACCTGCCGGCCACATCCTGAAAGGCCGACACTCCCGCAGTCCGGCGATCCCGGGCATTGCGTTCCAGATGTGCGGCGCCGCCCCACGGGGCAGCGCGCGCGATGTCCGGGGTCCGGCTGCTCCACCGTCTACTCACCAAGGAAGACGATGCACTATTCATGGCCTCGCGAGCTGTCCGAACAGGACATGCGCGAAATGATCGAACTGATGGACGCCGTCGCGGTCAAGGAAATGACCCTCGGCTTCTACGAACCCGTGGGACTGGAGAAGGGCCTGCCCCTGATGCGGGCCTTCGAGGCCGACCTGCGCAAGGGCGCCGTCGACCTCCTCCACGTCCGCAACGACGAAGGCCGCATCGTCGGCATGGTGACGCTCGCCCGGGCCCCGCTGCCCGCCCGGCGCCACATCGTCGAGATGCGCCGCTGCGTCGTCGCCACCGACTACCGCGGGCAGTTCCTGCTCGAAGGCTGGGCCGAGGCCCTGCGCAAGGTCGGGGAGATGGGCTGCGACGTCATCACGCTCGAGGTCCGCGACGACGGCCCCTCCGCGCTCTGGCAGCGCCTGGGCTTCCGCGAGTACGGCCGGCTGCCCGACTACGCCCGCGCCGACGGCCAGCCCGTGACCGGCTTCTACATGCACGCCCGGCTCGCCGACATCACGGCCCACTTCGAGGCCACCGGCACCTGGCTGTACGAGCTCGAGACGGACCGCGTCGCGGTCGCGAGCTGACCTCCGCACCGGCAGGCCGCACGCGCACCACGCCTGAAGCGCAACAGGCCTGAAGCGCAACAGGCCTGACGCGCACCACGCCTGACACACCACTCGCGCACCCGCACCCGCGCCTGTATCCGTACCCGCGCCCGTATCCGTACCTTCCGCGCCCCTCCTGACCGCCGCGCCGCCCGACAAGGCCGCGCCGGCCCCCGCACCGAGCACGCCGTGACCGCCCCGGGCCGATCCGCCCGCGCGCTACGGCCCTTCGCGGCCGAACCGGCCGGTGCGCACCTCTGCGCAATCCGTAATCCGTGATCCGCCGTCTCCACGGCACCCACCGCCCGCCAGGGCGCACATCGACGTGCGCCGACCGGGCTCGGGAACCACACCACTTCACCGAAGGGCACAGCCATGTCCAAGATCGCCGTCCTGACCAACGACCTGCAGTACGAACTGGTCGAGAAGAACCCGGAGCGCGTCGCCGCCGTCGAGGCCGCGACCGCCCACTTCACCGGCTTCCTCGACGAGATGCGCAGCCGCGGCCACCACATCTTCCACCTGCAGCTGGTCAACGACCCGGACGACCCGAACGCCGAGCGCTACGACGGCTACCTCCCGGTCCAGCGCGGCACCCACGGCGCCGACATCATCGAGGCCTTCCTGGCCCCCGAGGACGTCGTCATGGAGAAGAGCAAGGACTCGGGCTTCTACGAGACCGACCTGCACGAGCGACTCCAGGCCCTCGGCGTCGACACCGTGCTGATCACCGGAATGCAGACGCAGATATGCGTCCAGACCACCGCCGCCGACGCCTTCTTCCGCGGCTACAACATCTGGGTCCCGTCCGACTGCGTCGTCTCGGCCCGCCTGGACGACAAGCAGCGCGCCCTGGACTGGCTGGAGGGCTACTGCGCCACGGTGAGCGACTCCACCGAGGTCATCAAGGTCCTCGACGCCGAGGGCGGCCTGCCGCGCAAGAACATCAAGACCCCGTGACCACGCCCCACCCCACAACGGCCCCATCCCGGGCCCACTCCGGAAAGGAACGAACCGGCATGACCACGAGCGTGGATCCCACCGAATTCATCGTCCTCGACCACGGAACCGGCGCGAAACTGAGCCAGGACCTGGTCCAGCTGATCGCCGCGACCCTCGGCGACGTGTACGTCGGCATCATGGAGGACAGCGCGGTCCTCAAGATCGAGGGCGACCGCATCGCGATGACCACCGACTCCTTCGTGATCGACCCGCCGTTCTTCGGCAACGGGGACATCGGGAAGATCGCGGTCTGCGGCACCGTCAACGACCTGGCCGTGGCCGGTGCCCGGCCCAAGTACCTCACCCTCGGCATGATCCTGGAGACCGGGCTCCCCATACCCAAGCTGGTCCAGGTCCTGGAGTCGATCCGCGACACCGCCCGCGAGGCCTGCGTACAGATCGTCGGCGGGGACACCAAGGTGGTCCGCAAGGGCGAGGCCGACCAGATCTACCTGAACACCGCCGGCGTCGGGGTCTTCGAGCGCGAGCCGCTCACCATGACCGACGTACGCCCCGGCGACAAGGTGATCCTCAGCGGCCCCATCGGCAACCACACGGTGCACCTGCTCTCCATCCGCGAGGGCCTCGGCTTCGAACAGCGCGTGGACAGCGACTGCGCCCCGCTCAACGGCCTGGTCGACACGGTCCTGTCGAACGTCGAGGCCGGCGCCGTCCGCTCGATGCGCGACGTCACCCGCGGCGGACTGACGGCCGTGCTCCACGAGTACGCCCACAAGCTCGGCCGCACCATCCGCGTCACCGAGGACGACCTGCCCATCCAGCACGAGACCGCGATGGCCGCGGACATGCTCGGCATCAACCCGCTGCACTGCGCCAACGAGGGCTGCCTCGCCGTCTTCGTGGCCCCGGAGGCGGAAGCCGAGGTGCTGGCCGCCCTGCACTCCCTGCCCTACGGGAAGCACGCGGTCACCATCGGCGAGATCTCCGAGGACACCGAGGCCCTGGTGCTGCTCCGCGACAAGGACGGTCGCGAGACCCAGCTCGAGGAACTGCTCGGCGCCGAACTCCCCCGGCTCTGCTGAGAAAGGGACCGAGGAAACCGCCATGAGCACCGAGCAGACCGTCACGGAGCGGCCCGACAGCACCATCGACGAGTGGCGCATCCGCGTCACCGGCGTGGTCCAGGGCGTCGGCTACCGGCCGTTCGTCTACAAGCTGGCCCGTGAACTCGGCCTCTCCGGCTGGGTTCGCAACGACCCCGAGGGCGTGCTGGTGGAGGCGTCCGGACCGGTCGCCGCCCTGGAGGAGTTCGCGGCAGGCCTCAGCGGCCGCGCCCCCGAACTCGCCCGGGTGGACGAGGTCCGGCCGACCCGCGGACTGGACCGGGGCACCGTGCCCCCGGGCCCGTTCACCATCGTGCACAGCGAGCACACCGGAGCCAGGTCCGCGCTGCTCCCGGCGGACACCCACGTATGCGGCGACTGCCAGGCGGAACTTCGCGACCCGAAGGACCGCCGGCACCGCTACCCCTTCATCAACTGCACCAACTGCGGGCCCAGGTACTCCATCATCCAGGACCTGCCCTACGACCGTCCGATGACCACCATGGCCACCTTCACCATGTGTGCGCACTGCAAGGACGAGTACGAGGACCCGATGGACCGGCGCTACCACGCGCAGCCCAACGCGTGCCCGGAGTGCGGCCCCCAGCTGCTGCTCCAGGACCGCGAGGGCAACGCGGCCGCAGGGGACGAGGCCCTCCTGCGGGCCGCCCGGGTGCTGGCCGACGGCGGGATCGCGGCCGTCAAGAGCGTCGGCGGCTTCCACCTCGTGGTGGACGCGACGAACGCGGAGGCCGTGGCCCTGCTGCGCAGCCGCAAGCGCCGCGACTCCAAGCCGTTCGCGGTGATGGTCCGCGACCTCACCACGGCGCAGCAGCTGGTGGAGCTCTCCGAAGCGGAGATCGACGTCCTTCGCTCGCCGGCCCGGCCCATCCTGCTGGCGCGCAAGCGCGCGGGTTCCCTCCCGGAGTCCGTGGCGCCGCGCAACCCCAACCTGGGGATCATGCTGCCCTCGGCACCCCACCACCACCTGCTGCTGGACGAGCCCGGCCTCGAAGCCCTCGTCGCCACCAGCGGCAACATCTCCGGCTACCCCATCGCCTACCGCAACGAAGAGGCCCTGGAGCAGCTCTTCGAGATCGCGGACGTGATCCTCTACCACGACCGCGACATCGAGATCCGCGTCGACGACTCGGTGGTCCGCCTCTCCGACCACCCCGACCTGGACGCGCCGCTGCTCCAGTTCATCCGCCGGGCCCGCGGCTACGCCCCCTACCCGGTGGACGTGGGCCGCGAGGTGGCCCCCGTGGTCGCCCTCGGCGCCGAACTGAAGACGACCGTCGCCCTCACCAACGGCTCGCAGGTCTTCCTCAGCCAGCACATCGGCGACCTCAAGAACGACGAGACCTTCGCCGCGCACCACCGCACCGCCCGGCACCTGGCGCAGCTGTACGCGCTCAAGCCGGAGGTCACGGCGCACGACATGCACCCGCAGTTCCGCTCCACCCGGGCCGCCCTGGACGACGACGGCACCGGCCCGGCGCTTCCCACCGTGGAAGTCCAGCACCACCACGCGCACATGGCCTCCTGCATGGCGGAGAACCACGTGAGCGGCACCACCCTGGGCGTCGTCTTCGACGGCTTCGGCTACGGCGAGGACGGCACCGTCTGGGGCGGGGAGTTCCTCCTCGGGGACTTCGCCGCCTACCGCCGGGTCGGCCGGATGCGCGGGCTGCCGCTGATCGGCGGGGACCAGGCCGTACGCGAACCCATCCGCACGGGGTACGCGCTCGCCCTGGACGCCTTCGACGGGGACGGGGAACGGGCCCTGGCGGGCTTCCCCGCCCTCGCCGCCCTCGACGAGCAGCGTCGCAAGGTGTTCGCGACGATGGCCACCCGCGGGATCAACTCCCCGCCCACCTCCAGCATGGGCCGGCTCTTCGACGGGGCCGCCGCCCTCGCCGGGGTCTGCGCCAAGGCCGAGTACGAGGCCCAGGGCCCGATCGAGCTGGAAGGGCTGCTGGACCGCGACAGTGCCCAGGAGCCGCAGGCCTCGTACCGCTTCGGTGCCTACGCGGCGGACGGGCTGACCGAGGTGGACCCGCGGCCCGTGATCCGGGCCATGGCCGCCGACATCGCCGCGGGACTGCCCGTGGACCGGATCAGCCGCCGGTTCCACACGGCCGTCGTCGAGATGGTGCGCGAGCGCTGCAAGGCCCTGCGGGAGGAGACCGGGGTCAACCAGGTCGCCCTTTCCGGAGGCGTGTTCCTCAACGAGTTCCTGCTGCTCAACTGTCTGACCGGGCTGACCGCCGACGGGTTCGACACCTATGTCCACCGGCTCGTCCCGACCAATGACGGAGGAATCGCCCTCGGCCAGGTCATGGTCGCCGACGCCCGCTCACACCTGAGGAAGTGACGACGTGACCACCCTCACGCCGGACGAGATGTACACCTTCGTCGAGGCGCGCGAATCGGGCGCCCGGACCTACGCCAACGCTTTCGGCCGGCTCCTCACCGAAGGCCACGGCGCGCGGATCCGCGACGGGCACGGCCGCGAGTACCTGGACTGCCTCGCAGCGGCGGGCACCCTCGCCCTGGGGCACAACCACCCCGAAGTACTGGACAAGGTGGGGGAGTACCTCGCCTCCGGTCAGGTTCAGCAGGCACTGGACCTGACCACCCCCGCCAAGTACGAGTACCTCCAGGCGCTGTACGCACGGCTGCCGGGCACCATGGCGGACACCTTCAAGACGCAGTTCTGCGGACCGGCGGGCACCGACGCCACCGAGGCCGCCATCAAACTGTTCAAGATCGCCACCGGCCGCCGGACGGTGATCTCCTTCCACGGGGCCTACCACGGGATGACGGCGGGCGCCCTCGCCCTCACCGGCAACCTGGGCGCCAAGGAGTCCGTGCCCTCCCTCATGCCGGACGTCCACCACCTCCCCTACCCCTACGACTACCGCTGCCCCTTCGGGATCGGCGGCGAGGCGGGCATCCAGGCCGGCCTGACCTACATCGAGCGGCTGCTCACCGACCCGGAGAGCGGGATCACCAGACCGGCCGCGGTCTTCGTCGAAGCGGTCCAGGGCGAAGGCGGGGTCATCCCGGCTCCGGCCGCCTGGCTGCGCGGACTGCGGGAGATCACCGCCAGGCTGGACATCCCGCTGGTCCTGGACGAGATCCAGGCGGGCTTCGGACGCACCGGCACCATGTGGGCCTTCGAGGAGTCCGGGATCGAGCCCGACGCCGTACTGGTGTCCAAGGCGGCCGGCGGCGGCTTCCCCCTGTCGCTGCTCCTTTACCACGGCAAGTACGACGCCTGGGCTCCCGGCGCCCACGCGGGCACCTTCCGCGGCAACCAGATCGCCCTGGTCGCCGGACTCGCCGCCATGCGGGTCACGGAGTCCGAGGGGCTCATCGAAAAGGCGGCCGCCAAGGGCAAGTTGATCGCCTCCCTCCTCGGCCGGCTGGCCGCCGGCCACCCCGAGATCGGCCAGGTACGCGGCCGGGGCCTGATGTGGGGCATCGAGATCGTCAACCCCGAGGGCCCGGCCGACCACCTCGGAACCCTGCCCGCCGACGGGGCCCGCGCCAAACGCGTCAAACGCGCCTGCCTGGACCACGGGCTGCTGCTGGAGAGCGGCGGCCGGCACGGCGCCGTACTCCGGCTGCTCCCGCCACTGGTGATCACCGACGAGGAGATCCACGAGATGGCGGCGGCCCTGGAGAAAGCTCTGATCGACTGCGCCTGAGCCGGATCGGCCGGTTCGGACACGGCAGAGCAGGGATTCCGGCGCGGCACGGCGCCGCGCCGGACCCACGAACGTGAGGACACGGAACATGACCACGGGAACGAACAACAGCAGCGCTCAGTGGCGGATCGACTTCGACGCGGAGGTCGTCTTCAGCAACGGAGGCGCCCTGCAGACCCAGGGGTTCCGCCTGGACATCCCCGGCGACGACATCGCCGATGGAGAACTGGGCGAACTGCTGGTCCGCCACCTCGGACTGCTGATGGTCGGCAGTACGAAGATCACCCGCCGGGATCTGCTCCAGGAACCGCACAAGGGCTCCCGGAACACCGGCTCCGCCGGCTCGGGCCGCACCACCGCGGACCTGACCGGCCCCGCGACCCGGGCCGCCTGGCCCACGGGCCCGGGCACCGCCGCTCCGGGCCTGGCCGGCCTGGTGGACCTTCCCGTGGTCCTGCTACGCCTCCTCGGAGCCGGGCAGCCGGTCGCCGACCGGCTCGCGCTGGCGCCCTTCGACCTCACCGGACACGCCGTCGTGGTGCAGAGCGGCCGCGCGGCCGGCCCGTACCTCACCGAGGACGCCGTGGACCTGCTCGCGGAGCAGGGCGCGGTCCTCGTGGCGACCGACAGCCGCCTGGGCGACGGGCCGACGGCTGCGGCACTGGCCGCCGCAGGCCTGCCCGCCCTCACGGGCCTGACCGGCCTGGAGGCACTCCCGGCGACCGGGGTCCGGCTGCACGCCGTGCCGTTCCCGGGCCCGGACAACTCACTGATCAGGGTCTACGGAGTAACAGATGACCAGCATTGAGACCGGCCGCCAGCCGAAGGCCACGGGCCCGGCAGCCGGTGCGGTGGCGGCCACCGCCGCCGCACCGGCCCGGCGCCCCCGCAGGGAACTGGCCGCCGCCACCGTCGGATCGGTCGTCGAGGCCTACGACTGGACCATCTACGGCATCCTCGCCCCCTACTTCGCCGAGGCGCTGTTCCCCGGCACCTCGCCCACCGCCAAACTCATCGCCGCCTACCTCGGCTTCGCCCTGGGCTTCCTGGTCCGGCCCCTGGGCAGCGTGCTCATCGGCCGCCTCACCGACACCCGCGGCCGGCGCTACGGACTGACCCTCACCGTCGGCCTGATCGCCGCCGGCTCCCTCTTCCTGGCCGTCGTACCGGGCTACGCCTCCATCGGCCTGGCGGCTCCGCTCCTGGTGGTCGGGGCCCGGCTGGTGCAGGGGCTGTCGGTGGGCGCGGAGAACCCGAGCGTGGCCGCGTACGTCACCGAGACCGCGCCGGCCGGGCGCCGCTACTTCTACAGCGCCGTCTCCTACGGGGGCGTGGTGCTGGGCAGCGCGCTCTCCTTCATCGTCATGAACGTCCTGCTCGGGGTGTTCGGGGAGAGCGGAGTCGAGGACGGCGCCTGGCGCTACGGCTTCGTCTTCGGCGGCCTGCTCGGCCTGACCGCCCTGTGGATCCGGCGCGGAGCGGCCGAGAGCGGCGTGTTCACGGCCGCCGCGGGCAAGGCGGGGCAGGCTCCCGAGGCGAAGGCGGCGGACAGGAAGGCTCCGAGCCCCTGGCCGGTACTGCGGGCCCATCTCGGGCGCCTCGCCGTGGTGTTCGCCATCACCTCCGGGGCCACCACCGCCTTCTACTTCGTCACCGTCGACTTCCCCTCGTACGCCGAGAGCGCCGGAGCCGCCACCAAGGAGGAGACCTCCGCCGCACTGCTCCTCGGCATGGTGGCGCTCCTCGCGGCGATGCTCGGCGGCGGCAAGGCGGCCGACCGGTTCGGCGCCCTGCCCGTCCTGCGCCTGGGCTTCGCCGGACTCGCCCTGGGCAGCGTGCCGCTGCTGCTGGCCATGAACTCCGGACGGATCCCCGTCCCCGTGGTGACCGTGGTCCTGCTCTTCCTGCTCGGACTGCCGCTGGCGGTGAGCAACGTCTTCGCGGGGCAGCTCTTCCCCCCGGCGGTGCGCGCCGTCGCCGTGGGCCTGCCCACCGCGGCCGCGATCAGCCTGTTCGGCGGCACCTTCCCGATGCTCGCGGAACTCCTGAGGTCGGCCGGCCACAACGCCTGGCTGCCGTGGTGGCCCGCACTGACCGCCGCGGCGGCGCTGGCCGCCTCATGGGGTGTGCGCGAACACCCCGAGTCCGTAACCCCTCATGCCTGAGAAGGACGTCATCGACATGACCGCACTGCTCGAAGGACTCGACTCGCTGATGCCGGCCCTGGAGGCCGACTACCGCGAACTGCACACCCACCCCGAACTCGCCTTCCAGGAGAAGCGGACGGCGGCCCTCGTCGCCGAGCGGCTGGCCGCCCAGGGCGGCTGGGAGATCACCACCGGCGTCGGCCGCACCGGTGTCGTCGCCGTCCTGCGCCAAGGCGAGGGACCGGTGGTCATGCTGCGCGCCGACATGGACGCGCTGCCCGTCAAGGAGGCCACCGGGCTGCCCTACGCGAGCACCGAGGTCGCCGTCGACGAATCGGGCACCGAGGTCCCGGTGATGCACGCCTGCGGCCACGACCTGCACGTGGCCGCGCTGATCGGGTCCTGCGCCCTGTTCGCCCGCAACCGCGAGGCCTGGCGGGGCACCGTCGTCGCCGTCTTCCAGCCGGGGGAGGAGAGCGGCTACGGAGCCCGCGAGATGGTCGAGGACGGCCTCTTCGAGCGGTTCCCGCGCCCCGACGTCATTCTCGGCTCGCACGTGGGACCCGGTCCGGCCGGGCTCATCGCGACCCTGCCGGGAACGGTCATGGGCGCCACCGACTCCATCACCGTCAAGCTCTTCGGCCGCGGCGGCCACGGCTCCAAGCCGGAGGCGGCCGTCGACCCCGTCGTGATGGCGGCCTCGCTCGTGCTCAGGCTCCAGACCGTGGTCTCCCGCGAGATCGCCGCCCAGGAACCGGTGGTGGTCACCGTCGGCAAACTGCACGCCGGCACCACCGCCGCGGTCATACCCGACACGGCCGAGCTCGGCATCAACGTGCGCACCAGCTCCGCACCGGTCCGCGAGAAGGTCCTCGCGGCCATCGAGCGCCTCGCACGCGCCGAATCGGCCGCCGCCGGCGCGACCGCCGACCCGGAGATCACCGCCGTCTACCACCTGCCGATGACCGTCAACGACACGGCGGCCGCCGAGCGGGTGGCCGAAGCCCACCGCGAGCACTTCGGGGCCGGCCCCGTCATGACGATGGGTCCGACCACCGCCAGCGAGGACTTCGGCCTGCTCGCCACCGCCGCCCAGGTGCCCTCGGTGTACTGGTTCTACGGCGGCCTCGACCCGCAGGCCTTCGGCGAGGCCTTCGCGGCCGGCAAGCTGGAGGAGCTCCCGCAGAACCACTCGTCCACCTTCGCGCCCGTCGCCGGGCCCGCGCTGTCCGTCGGCGTCCGCACGATGGCGACGGCGGCCCTGCCCTGGCTCGCCGCCGGCTCCGCCGACACTGCCGCCGCCGGCTCCGTGGCCGAGGGGGGCGAGGCGAAATGAGCACCGGCCGACCGCACCTCATCGTCCTGCACCGCTGGCGCGACACCCACGCGCACTACGCCGACTACCTCGACCACAGCGCCGCCCACGTCACCTACGTGAGCACCGAGCTCGGCCGCGCCTCGCTGCCCCCGACCGCCGCGGCGGTCAGCACGGTGGGGTTGACCGACGACCTGCCCGCCGTCCGCGCGGCCGTCACCGGGCTCGTGGCCCGCTTCGGCGCCCCGCAACGGCTGATCGCCCTCAACGAGGGGGACCTGGACACGGCCGCGCTGATCCGCGAGGAGTTCGCGATCCCCGGCCAGCACACCGCCGAGCTGGCCGTGTTCCGCGACAAGCTGACCATGTGCCGTACGGCCCGGGCAGCCGGTCTGCCGGTGCCGGACTTCGCCCCCGCGCCCGACCCGGCCGCCGTACTCGCCTTCGGTGAGGCCCACGGCTGGCCGCTGGTCGTCAAGCCGCACCGCGGCACCGCCAGCCGGGGCGTGGTCCAGATCGACTCCGCCGCCGAACTGGCCGCCCTGACCGGGCTCACCGCCGCCCTGGCCGCCGAACCGCACCTGGTCCAGAGCTACGTGGACGGGCCGATCCTGCACATCGACGGCCTGTGGGAAGGCGATTCGCTCGGCAGCTGGACCGTCTCGCGCTACGTGGGCGGCACCTGCGCCGACTTCACACAGGGCACCTGGCTCGGATCCGTCGAGGAGGACGACCCCGCGCTGCTGGAGGCCACCGAGGCCTTCGCCGCCGCGGTCGGCCCCGCCCTCGGCGGCTCCCAGCCCTGGGTCTTCCACCTGGAGGCCTTCGTCACCCCGGCGCCCGACGGCGGCCCCGCGCTGGTCTTCCTGGAGTGCGGGGCCCGGGTGGGCGGCGGGGAGATCCCCTTCACCTGGCGCGACGTCCACGGCATCGACCTGATGGCCGCCGCCGTCGACATCCAGCTCGGCCTGGCCCCGGTCCTGCCGCCGCTCAAGACCGGCGGGGTCGGCGGCTATCTGCTGCTCCCGCTTCCGGTGCCCGCCCCCTGCCGGGTCGAAGCGGCCGCCTGGGTACGGGAACCCGCGCCCGGCCGGCTCCCGTACGCCGTCAAGCACACCCCGGTCGGCAGCACGGCCCCGGAGATCAGCGGCTACGAGCACGTCGGCACCCGCTTCCGCTTCCGCGGCGCCTCCACCCGGGAGGTCGAGGCCGCCATCACCGAGTCCGCGAACTCCTTCCGGCTGACCTGCGTACCGGTCGGCGCTCCGCCCGGCCCGAAGGGCTGACCCCGGCGCGCCGTGCGGCCCACCCCGCGGCGCGCCCCTCACCCCACACCTCTCGCCCCACCCGTCCCACCCCCCGTTCTTCGGGGCGCCACGCTCCACGCGCCCCGCATCGGAAAGGAATCCACCGTGGTCCCCATGACCTCTGAACGCCGGCGCGTCATCCTCGTAGGCAGCCGCATACAGCAGTACCGGGAGTACGCCCTGGCCTCCCTCGCCGAGCACTACGAGGTGACGCTCGTCGCGCCGGAGGCCCCCACCTGGCAGGCCCGCTACGTACAGACCCACCGCATCGCCGACACCACGGACGCGGCCAAGCTGTACGCCCCGGTCGCCGACCTGCGCGGCGAGGTCGCGAACGCCGCCGTCGTCACCTGGGACGAGTGGTCCCTGGTCGCCGTGTCCTCGGTCGCCAAGAAGCTGGGCATGCGGGCCATGGACCCGGCCGCCGCCAAGATCTGCCGCGACAAGTACGCCACCCGCCAGGCCCTGGAAGCGGCCGGCATGGCCGCCGTCCGCTACATTCCGGCCACCACCGAAGAAGAGGCCGTCGCCGCCGCCGAGACCATCGGCTTCCCCGTCGTCGTCAAGCCCCGCACCCTCGGCGGCAGCTTCGGCGTGATGATGGCCCGGGACGTGGACGGCCTGCGCCGGGCCTTCCGGCTCGCCTCCACCAGCCGGCTGCGCGGCGCCGGCACCACCGCCTCGGTCCTCATCGAGGAGTTCATCGAAGGCCCCGAACTGAGCGTGGACAGCGTCGTCGTCGACGGCCTGGCCACCCCGGTCTGCGTGGCCCGCAAGCGCCTCGGCGCCCACCCGTACTTCGAAGAGGTCGGCCACCTGGTCACCGACTGGCGCCACGAACCCTGGGCGGACGCCGTCACCCAGCTCGTCCAGGACTCGCACCGCGCGGCCGGCGTCGACTACGGAGTCACCCACACCGAACTGCGCGTCTCCGCGAACGGCCCGCGCCTGATCGAGCTCAACGGGCGCCTCGGCGGCGACCTCATCCCGCACCTGAACAAGCTCGCCACCGGCGTGGACCTGCCGCTGGCCGCCGCCCGGATCGCCTTCGAGGAAACCCCCGACACCACCCCGACCCGCGCCCTCAGCGCCGAGGTCCGCTTCCTCTACCCGGCCTACGACGGCGCCGTCGACCGCGTCGTACTGCCCAGCCCCGAGGACGTCGAGGACCTGGCCGAGGCCGTCGCCCTCGTGGAGCCCGGTGACGAGCTGCTGCTCCCGCCGCGCGGCCTGACCCCCCGCTCCGCCGCGCTCGTCGCGGTCAGCGACACCCCGGCCGGCACCCGACGCGCCCTGGACCGCGCCGAATCGCTCTCCCGCACCGAGGTCTCCGGAGTCGCCGCGCACCGGCTCGGCGCCCGCGTCGAGAACGCCGTGACCCGCCGCTACTTCGACCACGAGCGCACCGCGCGCCGGATGACCGTCTCCGGAGTCCGGGGCGTGGAGTGGTTCCGCTACGGGGCCGGCGGAGGCGAGGGACTCAACCGCCCCGTCTTCCTCAGCGAAGCCGACGTCACGGGCCTGGAGAACGACCTGAACGGCCTCTTCGAACTGCTGAAGGCGGTACCCGCCAGGCTCTTCGGCGGCGACCTGCGCGCCTTCGCCACGGCCGTCGGCATGTCCTCCACCCAGGCCGACCTGGTCCTGCGCGGCTCCGTGGACGAGCTCGCCCCGCTCTCCCGCGCCGACCTGTACCGCGAGACCGGCGGCTTCCGCGTCATGGAGCTCAACACCGGCTCCTCGCTGGGCGGCTGGCAGATGGGCGAGTTCGCCCGCGCCATGATCCAGGACGCCGAGTTCGCGGAGTTCACGGCCTCCGAGGGGTTGGTCTTCCCCGACCCGCTCGCCCGCATCACCGAGGTGCTCCGCCGTCAGGCGCCCTCCCTCGAAGGCATCGAGCGGCCGCTGCTGGCGATCACCGACTGGCCCGAGGGCTTCGAGAAGTCCAAGTGCTGGATGGAGTTCGTCGTACCGGCCTTCGAACGGCTCGGCTTCGAGGCCGTCGTCTGCCACCTGGGCGACCTCTCCTACGAGAACGGCGACGTCGTGCACGAGGGCCGCAAGGTCGACGTGGTCTACCGGATGTTCCTGCCCGGTGAAATGCCGGACGAGCCCCGCACCTACGACCTCGTCAACCCGCTGCTCGACGCCGTCGAGGCCGGCAAGGTCGAACTGTTCGCCCCGCTCGACTGCGAGCTGTACGGAAACAAGGGCAGCCTCGCGATGCTCAGCGACGAGCGCAACCGCGCCGTCTTCACCGAGGCCGAGCGCGAGCTGATCGACCGGATCCTGCCCTGGACCCGCTTCGTCCGCGACGAGAAGGTCACCTTCGGCGGCGAGAAGATCGACCTGCTGCCCTACGCCATCGCCAACAAGGACCACCTGGTCCTCAAGCCCACCCTGCTCTACGGCGGAGTCGGCGTGACCCCCGGCTGGACCACCGACCAGAAGGAGTGGGTGGCCAAGCTGCGCGAGGCCGTCGACGGACCGTTCGTCCTGCAGCACCGCCTGCTGCCGACCACCGAGCGGTTCCTCTCCGAGGACGGCGAGACCTGCGAGGACATGGCCGTGGCCTACGGAACGCTGATGGTCGACGGGCGCTACGCCGGCACCCTGGCCCGCGGCGTCACCGACCCGGCCGTGGGCATCGTCAGCATGCTGCGCGGCGCCCAGATCGGCTGCGCGTTCCACGTCGACCCCGCCGCCGAGGGAGTGGAAACGAAGTGACCGACATCGGGAACGGGGCCGCCGAGCCGCTGGAGGAGGCGACGGCCGCGAACACGGCCGCCGCCGCCGGGCCGGCCACGCTCTGGCGGGACCCGGAGTTCCTCAAGTTCTGGTCCGGGGAGGCGATCTCACAGGTCGGGGCCCAGGTCACGACCCTGGCGCTGCCGCTCACCGCGGTGCTCACCCTCGACGCCAGCTCCTCCCAGGTGGGCTTCGTCAACGCGGCCTCCTACGCCCCGTTCCTGATGGTCACCCTCCTGGTCGGCGTCTGGGTCGACCGGGTGCGGCGCAGGCCCCTGATGATCATGGCCAACATCGGTCGCGCGCTGCTGGTCAGCGCCGTGCCGCTGCTGGCCGTGCTCGACCTGCTCCGCATCGAGCACGTCTACATCGCCGCGCTGCTCGTGGGCACCCTCACGGTGGTCTTCGACGTCTCCTACCAGTCGTACTTACCGACGCTGGTCGGCAAGCAGCATCTGGTGGAGGGCAACAGCAAGCTCCAGGGCACCAGTTCACTGGCCCAGATCGGCGGACCCGGACTGGCCGGCCTGCTCATCGGCTGGGTCACCGCCCCCTACGCCCTGCTGATCAACGGGATCTCGTACCTCGTCTCCGTGCTCACGCTGCTCGCGGTGCGACGCGTCGAGCCGGAGCCGGTGCCCCAGACGGAGCGGACCGGGATCCGGACGAGCATCATCCAGGGCATCCGGATCATCTGGGACAGCGCCCACCTGCGGGCCTGCGCCCTCCAGTCCGGGCTGTACAACCTGTGCTGGATGTCGCTCCAGACGGTGTTCGTGCTCTACGCGGCCCGCACGCTCGGAATCTCGCCCGGTGGCATCGGGCTGCTGCTGGGCACCGGGGCGGTGGGTTCGCTGGCCGGCTCGATGGCCGCCCAGTGGCTCAAGCGCAGGACCGGGCTCGGCCCGGCCATCCTTGCGGCCCTGCTGCTGTGCTGCCTGGCCCCGGTGGCCATCCCGGCCGCTCCGGCGAACGGCGGGGCGTTCTCGCTGGCCCTGTTCGTCGCCGCGTTCGCCCTGATCGGCGCGGGCGGCACCATGGCCAACATCCACATCATCAGCCTGCGCCAGTCCATGACCCCGGATCACCTCCTGGGCCGGATGAACGCCGGGTACCGCTTCATCTCCTGGGGGACGCTCCCGCTCGGCGCCCTGCTGGGCGGCTGGCTCGGTGACCTCATCGGGCTCCGGGAAACGCTCTTCGTCACCGCCGCGCTCTTCCTGACCGCGGTCCTGGTCGTCCTGAAATCGCCGGTGTGGCGTCTGAAGGACTTCCCGCCCCAGATCGTCGCGCAGCCGCGGAAGGTGGACGCAAGGTGAGCCCCGTACAGCAACCCGCCGTCCCCGGCGCCATCGAGAGCCTGCTCGCCCGCCGGACCGGCTGGGGCCGCTCCGACGCCGTCAGCCGGATTCTGGCGGCCGCCGCCGCCCCCGGGGTGCTCTCGATGGCCGGCGGGATCCCGGCCCCCGACAGCTTCCCCGTGGCCCGGCTCGCCGAGGCCACCGACCGGCTGTTCGCCGGATCGGCCGTACGGGCGCTCCAGTACGCCCCCACCGACGGCATCGCCCCGATGCGCGAGGTGATCGCGGCGCGGGCCTCCGCCACCGGCGCCCCCGTCACCCCCGACCGGGTGATGGTCACCGCCGGAAGCCAGCAAGGGCTCGACCTCGTCGCCCAGACCCTCATCGACGAGGGCGACGAGGTGGCCCTGGACGACCCGAGCTACCTGGGCGCCGTACAGGTCTTCCGGCGGGCCGGCGCCCGGCTGCTGCCGGTACCCGGCGACGTCGAGGGGATGCGCACCGACGTACTGGAGCAGCGCCTCCTCGCCGGGGCGCGGCCCAAACTGGTCTACGTCGTACCGCACTTCCACAACCCCACCGGGGCCGTGCTCTCCGCGGCGCGGCGCCGCCACCTCGCCGTGCTGGCCGAGCGGTTCGGCTTCCTCGTCGTCGAGGACGATCCGTACGGGGACCTGTCCTTCGAGGGGAGCCGGCTGCCGTCCACGGACGTCCACAGCGGGCGGGTGGTCCGGCTCATGAGCCTCTCCAAGACGGTCTGCCCGGGCCTGCGGGTGGCCGGTCTGGTCGCCCCGGCGGAGCTGATCGGGGAGCTGGTCGCCGCCAAGCAGTGCGGGGACCTGCAGACCAATACCTTCGGCCAGTACCTCCTCGCCGACCTGCTGGGGGACCCGGAGTTCCTGCCGGCCCATCTCGCGGGACTGCGCGCGCTGTACGGCGGCCGGGCCCGCGACATGGAGACGCTGCTGCGCGAGCGGCTGCCCTGGCTGGACTTCGAGCGGCCGCGCGGCGGGCTCTTCTTCTGGTGCCGGCTGACCGACCCCAGGGTCGGCTCGGACGCGCTGTACGCGCACGCGCTGGCGCAGGGAGTGGCCATCGTGCCCGGTACGCCGTTCTGCATCGAGGAGGACGGCTCGCGGGTTCTGCGCCTGTCCTTCGCCTCCCTGGACGACGCGCAGCGCCAGGAAGGGGTCTCGCGGCTGGCCGAGGCCTGGGAGAAGGCCCTCGCCGACGGACCGTGACCGGGCCCGCCGCACGCAGGCATGCACGCCGATCAGTCTTCCGACTTCCGACTTCCGACTTCCGACTTCCGACTTCCGGACTTCCGTTTTCCGTCCGCACCCTTAAGGAGCAAGGCCGTGACAACGACGTCGCCCGCACCGGTGACCGCCGAATCCCTGGTGGCCCGGCTGTTCCAGGTGATCGACACCCGCTCGTGGGACCGGCTCGGCGAGGTCTTCGCGCCGGACGCCGTGTACGAACGGCCGGGCTACCCGGCGCTGGAGGGTCTCGACCGGATCCGCCGGTTCTACGAGCACGAACGGATCATCACCTCGGGGGCCCACGAGGTGAGCCAGGTGACCGGCGGCCTGGCCGCGGCCGCCTGCTGGGGGCGCTTCCAGGGCGCCGACAAGGACGGCACGGCCCTGGACGAGGCCTTCGCCGACACCTACCTCGTACGCGACGGCAGGATCGAGCGCCGCAAGACCTTCTTCTACCGCCCGGCGATATGACCGCGGGCCGGGGACGGGTCCGGGCCGCCGGGGGGCGGTCCGGACCCGTCCCGCGGGCCGCTTCGGCCGAATGGGTGAGCCGGGTGAGTCGGGTGCTACTTCTTGCCGCCGCCGAGGATCTGGCCGAGCAGGTCGCCGAGGCTGCCGCCGCCCGCCGGGGCAGCGCCGCCCGGGGCCGCGCCCGCAGCGCCCGGTACCGCTCCCGGCGACGGGATCGGGGAGTCGCCGCCGGCTGCCGTCGGGGACCCGCCCCCGCCCTTCCCGGACGCCGCGCGCTTGGCGAAGACCGCCAGCAGGACGGGGATCAGCAGCTCGATGACCCGGGCGATGGTGGGCGCCGGGATGCCGGTCTTCTTGGAGACGGCGTTGGCCACGGGCTTGCTCACCTTGGCGAGGACCCCGGCCATCATCCCGCCGCTGAGCATGCCGCCGAGGCCGCCGAGGGTGGCCACGCCTTCCAGCGGGGCCTGGGTGACCTCGGCGAAGGCCTGGCGGACCTCGTCGTCGTCATCGGCGTCGGCCTTCTGCTGGAGGTCGCCGGTCATCGCTCCGACCGTGGTCGTGACGGTGTCCCGGGCGCCGTTCGTGTCGGTGCCGAGGAGACCGGCGATCTCGGTCAGTCGGTCGTCGCCGAGTTCGTTCAGCACGTCGTCCTGGAAGGAAGGTTCGCTCATGCCTGGAACGCTACTTCTGTGGTGATTGGGCGGCACCTCGGATGACGTCCGGACCCTCCCCGAGTAATGGAAAGGTAAAGTTCCGGATCCGCGTGCAACCACCGGCAGGGGTCAGCGGTCGTACGTTGCGTCGGCACTTCCGGGGAGGGATCTGGGGGGATCGGGAAGTCCGACGAGGGAGGGGTAACCGTGAGGGGGTCCGGCCGGAAGGCCGGACCCCCTCACGGTTGGTTCCCCTTCTTTCCACAGGCCCGGGGGGCCCGTCGGACCCGGGCTGTAGCTTCGTGCCATGACGACGAACGCGCCCGTGGCGCCGGCGGTGGTCGAGGGGGTGCTGGAGCGCATCACCTACGCCAATGACGAGAGCGGGTACACGGTCGCCCGGGTGGACACCGGCCGTGGCGCGGGTGACCTGCTCACGGTCGTCGGATCCCTCCTCGGGGCCCAGCCGGGTGAATCGCTGCGCATGGAGGGCCGCTGGGGCTCCCACCCCCAGTACGGCAGGCAGTTCACCGTGGAGAACTACACGACGCTGCTGCCCGCGACCATCCAGGGCATCCGGCGCTACCTCGGCTCCGGCCTGATCAAGGGCATCGGCCCGAAGATCGCCGACCGGATCGTGGAGCACTTCGGCCTCGACACCCTCGAGGTCATCGAGGAGCAGCCGAAGCGGCTGGTCGAAGTGCCGGGCCTCGGACCCAAGCGCACCAGGCTGATCGGCGCCGCCTGGGAGGAGCAGAAGGCCATCAAGGAGGTCATGGTCTTCCTCCAGGGAGTCGGAGTCTCCACCTCCATCGCGGTGCGCATCTACAAGAAGTACGCCGACGCCTCCATCTCGGTGGTGAAGAACCAGCCCTACCGGCTCGCCGCCGACGTCTGGGGCATCGGCTTCCTCACCGCCGACCGCATCGCGCAGGCGGTCGGGATCCCGCACGACAGCCCGGAGCGGGTCAAGGCCGGCCTCCAGTACGCCCTGTCCCAGTCCACCGACCAGGGCCACTGCTTCCTGCCCCAGGAGCGGCTCATCGCCGACGGGGTCAAGCTGCTCCAGGTGGACACCGGGCTGGTCATCGACTGCCTGGCCGAGCTCGCCGCCGATCCCGAAGGGGTCGTACGGGAAGCCGTGCCGGACCCGCAGGGCGGCCCGGACCCTCTCACCGCGGTGTACCTGGTGCCCTTCCACCGGGCCGAACTGTCCCTGGCCGGGCAGGTGCGCCGGCTGCTGGACGCGGAGCAGGACCGGATGCCGGCGTTCCAGGACGTGGACTGGGACAAGGCCCTGGGCTGGCTCGCCGGGCGGACCGGAGCCAAGCTGGCCCCCGGGCAGCGGGACGCGGTCCGCCTCGCCCTCACCCGCCGGGTCGCGGTCCTCACCGGCGGGCCGGGCTGCGGGAAGTCCTTCACCGTCCGCTCGATCGTGGAACTGGCCCGGGCCAAGAAGGCCAAGGTCGTCCTCGCCGCCCCCACCGGCCGGGCGGCGAAGCGGCTGGCCGAACTCACCGGGGCCGAGGCCTCCACCGTGCACCGGCTCCTGGAACTCAAACCGGGCGGGGACGCGGCGTACGACCGGGAGCGGCCGCTCGACGCGGACCTGGTCGTCGTGGACGAGGCCTCGATGCTCGACCTGCTGCTGGCGAACAAGCTGGTCAAGGCCGTGGCACCGGGTGCACACCTGCTGCTGGTCGGGGACGTGGACCAGCTGCCCTCGGTCGGGGCGGGCGAGGTGCTGCGCGATCTGCTCGCCGAGGGCGGGCCGGTCCCCGCCGTCCGGCTGACCACCATCTTCCGGCAGGCCCAGCAGTCCGGCGTGGTCACCAACGCCCACCGGATCAACACCGGCCTGCCACCGATCACCGACGGGCTGCCCGACTTCTTCCTCTTCCCCGAGGAGGACACCGAGGAGGCCGGAAAGCTGGCCGTCGATGTCGCCGCCCGTCGTATTCCAGCCAGATTCGGCCTCGACCCGAGGCGGGACATCCAGGTCCTCGCCCCCATGCACCGAGGTCCGGCCGGCGCCGGAAACCTCAACGCGCTGCTCCAGCAGGCCATCACCCCGGCCCGGCCGAACCTGCCCGAGAAGCGGTTCGGCGGCCGCGTCTTCCGGGTCGGCGACAAGGTCACGCAGATCCGGAACAACTACGAAAAGGGCGCCAACGGCGTCTTCAACGGCACGGTCGGCGTGGTCACCGGTCTCGACCTGGAGGAACAGAAGCTGACGGTGCGCACGGACGAAGACGAGGAAGTGGCCTACGAGTTCGCGGAGCTCGACGAGCTGGCCCACGCGTACGCCGTCACCATCCACCGCTCCCAGGGGAGTGAATATCCGGCCGTGGTGATCCCGGTCACGACCGGGGCTTGGATGATGCTCCAGCGCAACTTGCTCTACACGGCCGTCACCCGGGCGAAGAAACTGGTCGTCCTGGTCGGGTCCCGCAAAGCCCTGGGTCAGGCGGTGCGTACGGTTTCCGCAGGCAGGAGGTACACGGCCGTCGCGCCCCGGCTGTCCGGCCGCATACCGGTGGGAAACATCACCTAGATGATCGATCATTTGGGGTTCCTACAAGGTTGCCGAGGGGGCAGGATGTGCACGCTGGCGGCACTCAGTGCCGTCAAAACCACCAAAGCTCGACCCCGAGTGCACTCACCTGTGCCAAATGGGGGAAGGTAGAGGCAGTCAGGGCACCTCGAAGAAGAGGCACTACGTCGGTGAGGGATGACGTGAGCGACAACTCTGTAGTACTGCGGTACGCGGACGGTGAATACACCTACCCGGTGGTCGAGAGCACCGTCGGTGACCAGGGCTTCGACATTGCGAAGCTCAGGGCTCAGACCGGGCTGGTCACCCTGGACAGCGGCTACGGAAACACCGCCGCCTATAAGTCCGCCATTACCTACCTCGACGGTGAGCAGGGCATCCTGCGCTACCGCGGATACCCGATCGAGCAGCTGGCGGAGCGCTCGACCTTCATCGAGGTCGCCTACCTGCTGATCAACGGGGAGCTGCCGACCGTCGACCAGCTCGCGTCGTTCCGCAACGAGATCACCCAGCACACGATGCTGCACGAGGACGTCAAGCGGTTCTACGACGGCTTCCCGCGCGACGCGCACCCGATGGCGATGCTGTCCTCCGTGGTCAGCGCGCTGTCGACGTTCTATCAGGACAGCCACAACCCGTTCGACGAGACTCAGCGCAATCTCTCGACGATCCGGCTGCTGGCCAAGCTCCCGACGATCGCGGCCTACGCGTACAAGAAGTCGGTCGGCCACCCGGTGGTCTACCCGCGCAACGACCTCGGCTACGTCGAGAACTTCCTGCGCATGACCTTCTCCGTGCCGGCCCAGGAGTACGACCTGGACCCGGTCGTGGTCGCCGCGCTCGACAAGCTGCTGATCCTGCACGCGGACCACGAGCAGAACTGTTCGACCTCCACCGTGCGTCTGGTCGGCTCCTCGCAGGCGAACATGTTCGCCTCGATCTCCGCCGGCATCTCGGCCCTGTGGGGCCCGCTGCACGGTGGCGCCAACCAGTCGGTTCTGGAGATGCTCGAGGGCATCAAGAACGACGGCGGCGACGTCGACGCCTTCATCCGCAAGGTGAAGAACAAGGAAGACGGCGTCCGCCTGATGGGCTTCGGGCACCGCGTCTACAAGAGCTTCGACCCCCGGGCGAAGATCATCAAGGCGGCGGCGCACGATGTCCTCTCGGCGCTCGGCAAGGACGACGAGCTGCTCGACATCGCCCTCAAGCTGGAAGAGCACGCGCTGGCCGACGAGTACTTCGTCGAGCGCAACCTCTACCCGAACGTCGACTTCTACACCGGCCTGATCTACCGGGCCATGGGCTTCCCGACCGAGATGTTCACCGTGCTCTTCGCGATCGGCCGGCTGCCCGGCTGGATCGCCCAGTGGCACGAGATGATCAAGGAGCCCGGCTCCCGCATCGGCCGCCCGCGCCAGATCTACACCGGCGAGGTCCTGCGCGACTTCGTCCCGGTCGAGGCCCGCTGACCCGGAGTCGAGTCACCGCGGTACCCGTAGAACAGGAAAAGCGCCCCGCCATCGATCCCCCCACGGGTCGAAGGTCGGGGCGCTTCCCTTACCCCGGAACGGATTCCCCCCACGGGACCCGGACCGGGTGTCTGTGTGCCGAGAAACGGTGTGTTCACCCCAACACGATTCCGGCATCGCCCCATTAGACCCACGAGGGCGCCCGATGGTTACGTTGGGGGTGCTGTGATCTGCGTCTCGTGTGAAGAGAGTGTGCGTGAGAAGTGAAGGGTGATCACTAGCGGAAGGACCGCAGCCGCAGGCTGTTGGTCACCACGAAGACGGACGAGAAGGCCATCGCGGCCCCCGCGATCATCGGGTTGAGCAGTCCGGCGGCCGCCAGCGGAAGCGCCGCGACGTTGTAGCCGAAGGCCCAGAACAAGTTTCCCTTGATGGTGGCCAGGGTCCGGCGGGAGAGCCGGATCGCGTCCGCCGCGACCCGCAAGTCGCCCCGTACGAGGGTCAGATCGCTCGCCTCGATCGCCGCGTCGGTGCCGGTGCCCATGGCCAGGCCCAGGTCGGCCTGGGCCAGGGCGGCCGCGTCGTTGACCCCGTCGCCGACCATGGCTACCGTGCGGCCCTCGGCCTGCAGCCGGCGTACGACGTCCACCTTGTCCTGCGGGAGGACCTCGGCGATGACCTCCTCGATGCCCACCGCACGGGCCACCGTCTCGGCCACGGCCTTGTTGTCTCCGGTCAGCAGCACCGGGGTCAGCCCCAGGGCCCGCAGCAGGGACACGGCCTCGGCGCTGGTCTCCTTGACGGCGTCGGCCACGGTCAGCACTCCGCGGGCCTCCCCGTCCCAGGCGACCAGCACGGCGGTCGAACCCTCGGCCTCGGCTGCGGCCTTGGCCTCGGCGAGGGCGGCGGGCAGGGCGATCGACCGGTCGGCGAGCAGCTTCTCGCGGCCCACCAGGACGGCGTGTCCGTCGACGACGCCCTGAACTCCGAGGCCGGCGAGGTTCTCGAAGCCCTCCGGGACCGGCAGGGCCCCGGCCCTGTCGGCGGCTCCCGCGGCGATGGCGCGGGCGATCGGGTGCTCGGAGGCGTGCTCCAGGGAGCCTGCGAGGCGCAGCAGTTCGGTCTCGTCCACGCCTTCGGCGGGGTGGACGCCGGCCAGGGTCATCCGGCCCGTGGTCACGGTGCCGGTCTTGTCCAGGATGACGGTGTCCACGCGGCGGGTGGACTCCAGCACCTCGGGGCCCTTGATGAGGATGCCGAGCTGGGCGCCCCGTCCGGTGCCGACCATCAGCGCGGTCGGGGTGGCCAGGCCCAGGGCGCACGGGCAGGCGATGATCAGGACGGCCACGGCGGCGGTGAAGGCGGCCGTCGGGTTGTCGGTGATCAGCAGCCAGGTGACCCAGGTGCCCAGGGCCAGAAGGAGCACGATCGGGACGAAGACGCCGGAGATCCGGTCGGCGAGGCGCTGTACCTCGGCCTTGCCGTTCTGCGCGTCCTCGACCAGCTTGGCCATCCGGGCGAGCTGGGTGTCCGAGCCGATGCGGGTGGCCTCGACGATCAGCCGGCCGGAGGTGTTGACGGTGGCGCCGGTGACGGTGTCGCCCACGGCGACCTCGACCGGGACCGACTCGCCGGTCAGCATGGCGGCGTCCACGGCGGAGCTGCCCTCGACGACCGTGCCGTCGGTGGCGATCTTCTCGCCGGGCCGGACGACGAACCGGTCGCCCACGGCGAGTGCGCTCACGGGGATGCGCACCTCGTCGCCGCCGCGCAGGACGGCAACGTCCTTGGCGCCGAGCCGCATCAGGGCCTTGAGGGCCGCGCCGGCCTTCCGCTTCGAGCGGGCCTCCAGATACCGGCCGAGCAGGATGAAGCTGACGACCCCGGCCGCCACCTCCAGGTAGATCGCCGAGGAGCCGTCGGTACGGGAGGCCGAGAGGTCGAAGCCGTGCCGCATGCCGGGCATCCCGGCGTGGCCGAAGAACAGCGCCCACAGCGACCAGGCGAAGGCGGCGCCGGTGCCCACCGACACCAGGGTGTCCATGGTGGCGGCGCCGTGCCGGGCGTTGGTCCAGGTGGCCTCGTGGAAGGGGAGGGCGCCCCAGACGACGACGGGGGCGGCGAGGGTGAGCGAGAGCCACTGCCAGTTGTCGAACTGCAGGGCCGGGACCATCGCGAGCAGGACGACGGGCAGCGAGAGCGTCACGGAGACCAGGAGGCGCTGGCGCAGTGCGGCCAGTTCGGGGTCGCGCGGGGCGGCGGAGTCCCCGGCCCCGTCAGGGTCCGGAACCGGCTCGGGCTCCGGCGGCGTGGGCTCCTCGGCGGTGTAGCCGGTCTTGACGACCGTCGCGATGAGGTCGGCTACCTGCACGTCGGAGCCGTAGGAGACCTTGGCCTTCTCGGTGGCGTAGTTCACCGAGGCGGTGACCCCGTCCATGCGGTTCAGCTTCTTCTCGATGCGCGCAGCGCAGGAGGCGCAGGTCATCCCGCCGATGGTCAGCTCGACCTCGGCCGGGGCCTCGGCGGTGCCGGCCGTCTCTATGGGTCCGTCGTGCACTGTGCTGCTGCTCATGATCCGGGCTCCAGGGGGAGGGCCGGGCCGTACGGAACCAGTATGAGCTGGCCGGTACGGCCCGGCGGGGTACTGCCGAAGCGGGTGCTGCCCGAGCGGGCGCCGCCTGCTGCCTGCTGCCGAAGAGGAGGGTGTTCAGGCCTGGCCGGCGAACTCGTAGCCGGCCTCGTCGACGGCGGCGCGTACGGCGGCCTCGTCGAGCGGGGCGGCCGAGACGACGGTGACCTCGCCGGTCGCGGCGACGGCCTTGACGGAGCTGACGCCCGCCAGGGCGGAGAGTTCGCCGGTCACCGCGCCCTCGCAGTGCCCGCAGGTCATGCCGGTCACCCGGTAGACGGTGGTGGTCTGGGTGTCCGTGTCGGCGCTCATGTCGTTCTCCTCTTCAAGGGCGTTTCCGGGCGGCCGGAAGGCGGCGGATCGCGGCCTGGTGGCGGTGGAGGGGTCCACCGTTCCTCCCGACTCATCCAGATTATACCCCTAGGGGGTATTGACGCGAGCATCTGCCGAGATCTTTTGAAGTGGACAATCCGCGTGAAACGTATGTAAATGACACGCATGGCGCACCCGGGGATCACTCTCATCCTGATCATGTCGATCGCCGTCCTCGCGCCCCTGCTCGCGTACGGGGTCTCGCGCTGGCTTCCCGTTCCCCTGGTGATCTTCGAGATCGTCCTGGGCGTCCTGGTCGGGCCCGACGTCCTCGGCTGGGCGCACTCCACCGAGGTCATCGACGTGCTCAGCGAGCTCGGCCTCGCGATGCTGATCTTCCTGGCCGGCTACGAGATCCAGTTCGCCCAGGTCAAGGGTGACACCTTGAAGCGATCGGTGTGGGCCTGGGTGGCCGCCCTCGCGCTGGGGCTGGGGCTCGGCCTGCTGCTGTCGGGGGGCGGGTTCGACAAGGGCGTCTACATCGGCACCGCCCTCACCAGTACCGCCCTCGGCACGATCCTGCCGGTCCTGCGGGACTCGGGGGACCTCCAGAGCCGGTTCGGCTCGGTGATGATGGCGATGGGCGCGGTCGGCGAGTTCGGGCCGATCATCGCGATGGCGCTGCTGCTCAGCGGGCGGGCGCCGGGGCAGTCGGCGGCCCTGCTGATCGGCTTCGCGGTGCTCACGGCCGGCGCCGTGTTCTGGGCCCTGCGGCCCAAGCCGCCCTGGTTCTCCCGGGTCATCGCCAAGACCCTGCACAGCAGCGGCCAGTTCGCGGTGCGGCTGGTGGTGCTCATCCTCGTGGCGTTCCTGGCGCTGTCCGAGGTGCTCGGCCTCGATGTGCTGCTGGGCGCCTTCGCCGCCGGGCTGATCACCCGGCTCGTACTGCACGGGGCCGCCCCGGAGAGCAGTGAGACCGTGCTCTCGAAGGTGGAGGCCATGGGCTTCGGATTCCTGGTGCCGCTGTTCTTCGTGGTCACCGGGATCGAGTTCGACCTCGACGCCCTGCTCGGCGGCGGCTGGGCGCTCTTGCTGCTGCCGCTGTTCCTGCTGCTCTTCCTCGTGGTGCGGGGGCTTCCGATGTGGCTGCTGGCCCCCCGGGACCTCGGGCGCCGGGACCGCTCGGCGCTGGTGCTGTTCGGTTCCACGGCGCTGCCGCTGGTGGTGGCGATCACCACCCTGGGCGTGCAGGACGGCAAGCTGGGGTCGGGGGAGGCGGCGGCGCTGGTCGGGGCCGGGATGGTCTCCGTCCTCGTGTTCCCGCTGGTGGGGCTGCGGTTGCGGGCGGGGTCCGGTGGCGGGGCCGAGGCCGGGGTCGGGACCGGTTCCGGTAGGGCCGGGTCCGGCGGGCGGGTCAGCGAGGAGGAGGCGTGGTGATCAGCGGGTCCAGGTAGCGGAACAGGACGGTCTTCAGCTCCGCGACGTACGCGGCCCGCTCCGCGCCCTCGCTGGCCAGGATCAGTTCGATCGAGCTCTGCACGATCGCGAGCACCATCTGTGCGACGTGGGTGATCTCGGTGGAGGGGGCGCCGGGGGTGAGACAGGTGCGCAGCAGCCCCTCGACGCGGGTCAGCATGCCGCCGTGCAACTCATCGTGTTCCTGGGCGATGCCGGGGACCCCGGAGCCGTGCATGAGCGCCCAGAAGGCCGGGTTCCGGCAGTTGAAGGCGATGACCGGATCCAGGACGGCGTCGAGCAGCTCGGGCAGCGGCCGGTCCAGGTTCTCGGGGAGGAAGGCCTGGCCGTGCGCCTCGTGGGCGCTCTGGAGCAGCTGTCCGCCCAGTTCGACGGCGATGGCCTCCTTGTTGGGGAAGAACTGGTAGAGCGTGCCCGGGGAGACGCCGGCCTCGCGGGCGATGGCGTTGGTGCTGGCCGCCGCGTAACCCGTACGGCAGAACACCCCGGCGGCAGCCGCCAGGAGCTGGGCGATCCGGCGCTCGCCACGGGCCTGGCGGCGGCGGGGGGCGGTTTCCGGGGACGCCTTCGGGGTCGGCTCCGGGGTCGGCTCCGGCGCCGGGGCTGGAGCCGATTCACCCGCTTTGTCCGCGCTCGCGGTCCGAGAGGTCTCCCGCATGTCCAATCCCTTGCTTCCCGTGGGTGATTGACAAACACGAGAGGTCGCTCGCATTCTGGAGAAACGCGAGCGACTGCTCGTGTTTGCCAGTCTAAGTGACCTGGCAATCACGGTGAAGGGGACACCGAGACATGTCCGAAGTCAAAAAACCGCCGCCGCCTGGGGAGGGCGGCCGGTGGACCGGGTTCGTCACCACACGGCCGAGGCTCTCGCTGCTGCTCGCCCTCGTGGTCACCGCCCTTGCCGTTTTCGCCGGCGGAGGCGTCGCCGACCGGCTGGGAAGCGGGGGCTGGGAGGATCCCGGCGCAAGCTCCACCTACGCCACCAAAGCGCTGGAGCGCGAATTCCCCGGCTCCCAGCCCAACCTGCTGCTGCTCGTCGACGCCGCGGACACCGCCGGGGCGGCCGGGGTGGACGACCCCGCCGTCGCCGCCGAGGCGGAGCGGCTGACGGCGCGGCTCGCCGCCGAGCAGGGCGTGATCGGCGTCGGCTCGTACTGGAGGACCGGGCTGCCCACCCTGCGCTCCGAGGACGGCAGGCAGGCCCTGATAGCCGCCCGGGTGCTCGGCGACGAGAAGACGGCCAACGCCGTCCTGGACCGGATCGTCCCGAGCTACCGGGGGGAGCACGGACCGGTCAAGGTCTCCCTCGGCGGGCCGGCCGCCGTCCAGCGCGAGGTGACCTCCACCATCCAGGAAGACCTGCTGCGCGCCGAGCTGATAGCCCTGCCCGTGACGCTCCTCCTGCTCGTCCTCGTCTTCGGCAGCGCCGTCGCGGCCCTGCTGCCCCTCGGTGTCGGCATCGTCGCCATCATCGGAACCAACGCAGTACTGCGCGGGCTCACCGAGTTCACCGACGTCTCCGTCTTCGCGCAGAACCTGACCACCGCCCTCGGGCTCGGACTGGCCCTCGACTACGCCCTGTTCATCGTGCGGAGGTTCCGCGAGGAGCTGGCCGCCGGGCGAGACCCGGTGGCGGCCGTCGGAGTCACGCTGCGCACCGCCGGGCGTACGGTCCTGTTCTCGGCCCTGACCGTGGCCGTCTCCCTGTCGGCCATGCTCTTCTTCCCGATGTACTTCCTGCGCTCCTTCGCCTACGCCGGAGTCGCGGTGGTCCTGCTCGCGGCGGCGGCCGCGCTCGTCCTGCTGCCCGCCGCGCTGGTGCTGCTGGGGGAGCGGGTCAACTCCTTCGACCTGCGCAAGCTGTGGCGCCGCGGCAGGCCGGCCCGGAGCCCCCAGGACCCGGCCGGCGGCGGGCGGGGCTGGGCCCGGCTGACCGGTCTGGTGATGCGCCGCGCCCCGGTGTTCGCCGTGGCCACCACGGCCGGCCTGCTGCTCCTCGGACTGCCCTTCCTCGGAGTGAAGTTCGGCACCGTGGACGACCGCCAGCTGCCGGCCACCGCCGAATCACACGTGGTGCAGCAGCAGATCCGCGACGGTTTCCCGGGCAGCCCCGGCGGAGCCCTGACCGTACTGACCGAGGGGGCCTCCGGCGCCGCCGACCTCGACGGCTACAAACGGCGGATCGAAGCCCTGCCGGGCGTGGCGGGGGTGGAAGGACCCGTGAGCCCGGCCGCCGGCACCGGCTACGCCTACTTCTCCGTGCTCGCCGAAGGCGAGGAAGTGGGAGAGGGGGCCCAGGACCTGGTGGGCCTGGTCAGGGCGCTGGACGCGCCCTTCGACACCTCCGTGACCGGACAGGCCGCCGTGCTCGTCGACGCCCGCAAGGCCATAGCCGAGAAACTGCCCCTGGCCCTGGCCCTGGTGGTGCTGGCCACGCTGCTCCTGGTCTTCCTGCTCACCGGGAGCCTGCTGATACCCGTCCAGGCCGTACTGCTCAACGCACTGAGCCTGACGGCGATGTTCGGGGCGGTGGTGTGGGTGTTCCAGGAGGGTCACCTGTCCGGACTGCTCTCCTTCACCTCCACCGGAGACATCGAGACCACCCTGCCGGTGCTGATGTTCTGCATCGCCTTCGGACTCTCCATGGACTACGGGGTGTTCCTCATATCCCGGATCAAGGAGGAGTACGACCGGACCGGGGACCACGAGGGCGCGGTGCGCACCGGGCTGACCCGCACGGGCGGACTGATCACCGCGGCGGCCGTGATCCTGGCGGTGGTGATGGTCGCCATCGGCAGCTCTCGGGTGACCAACACCAAGATGCTGGGCCTGGGGATCGCGCTGGCCGTGCTGATGGACGCGATGGTCGTGAGGAGCCTGCTGGTCCCGGCGGTGATGAAGCTGACCGGGAAGGCCACCTGGTGGGCGCCGGCTCCGCTGCGCAGACTGCACGAACGGTTCGGTCTGAGCGAGGGGGAGTCCGCGCCGGTGGTCGAGCGGCCCGAGCCCGATCCGGTGCCCGTCGGGAGCCGCTAGCGGACGGGGCCCGGGAGGGTCCCGTCCTTGGACCGGACGCCGTGTCAGTCCTCGCGGCGTCCGCGGTTGCCGGGCCGTCGCGCCACCCAGGCGCGGATGGTATCGGCGTACCAGTAGGGCTTGCCGCCCTCCACTTGGTCGGGTGCGGGCAGTAGCCCGTGCTTGCGGTAGGAGCGCACCGTGTCCGGCTGTACCCGGATGTGAGCGGCGATCTCCTTGTACGACCACAGCTGTCGGTCGCTCATCCTCGACACCTCCTTGTCCACGCCGCGGGGCCGGCCGGGAGGCCGTCGGGGGAGCCGGCGCGTGGACACTGTCGATCACTCAGGTTGTGCCGGGGGAACGACGCAGGGTGAGGTCAGGGGAGGGCCTGTCTCCCGGCTGTGACGGAAGACCCGCGTAATGCGGACATGTGTGACACACCGGCGACCCCCGTGACACACACGGCACACAGGGCGCACGGGTCGCAGGGGGCGACCGGGGGCGACCGGGGGCGATCAGGGGCGACCGGGGGCGATCAGGGGTGTTCCGGGTTGGGCGACCGGGGGCGTCGGAGGGCCGGGGCGGGCCGGCCGGATCAGCGGTAGAGGGCCGGGCGTTGCGCCAGTTCCACCTGGGTCCGTACGCCGCTGCGAGCCGCGATGAGGCCCGCAGCGGAGACGGCCGCCGCCGCGTAGCCGTCCCACGCGTCGGGACCGTCCACCCGGCCCAGCGCGGCCGCGGCGACCCAGCGGCGGAGCTGGCGGTCGTAGGCGTCGGCGAACCGCACCGTGAAGTCCTGGTCGATCTCCCCGCCCCACCGGCCCGCCGACTGGACGACCATCGCGTGGCCGTCGCCGATGCGGGCGGTGCCGGACTCACCGACCGCCTCGCACTGCACCTGGTAGCCGAAGCCGCAGTTGACGAAGATCTCGACATCGACGACGGCCCCTCCCGAGGTCTCCATGAGGACGAGCCGGGGATCGCGCAGCCCCTCGCGGGCGGCCGAGGCCGGCGTCGGGGAGAGGACCGTCACGGCGGTGATCTCCTGGCCCAGCAGCCAGCGGGCCGCGTCCACCTCGTGCACCACCGAATCGCTGATCAGCATGTCGCTGGTGAAGAAGGACGGCGAGGAGGCGTTGCGGTGCCGGCAGTGCAGGAACAGCGGCCGCCCGATGCCGCCCGCGTCGAGCAGTTCCTTGAGCCGCGTGTACTCGGCGTCGTAGCGCCGCATGAAGCCGACCTGGACGAGCCGGCGTCCCAGCCGCGCCTCCGCTTCCATGATCCGCAGGGCGCCCGCCGGATCGGGGGTCAGCGGCTTCTCGCAGAGCACGGGCACCTGCCGTTCCAGCGCGTGCAGGATCGCCTCCTCATGGGCGGGCCCGGGCGAGGCGATCAGTACGGCGTCCACCCCGGGCGCCGCTATCGCGGCCGCCGGATCGGTGTGCGCGCTCGCCCCGTCCAGCCCGGCCGCGACCTCCTTGACCCGGTCCCCGTCCGGGTCGGCCACGGCCACCACCCGGGCCCCGCCGACCGTCCGGCCGATCCGGCGTACGTGGTCGGTGCCCATCTTCCCGGTACCGATGACGGCGATGCCGAGCGTGCTGGTCATGTTCTGTTTCCTCCGTGAGGGTTCGTACGGCCGGGGGATCCGGTTCAGCGGGCGCCGCAGGAGCGCAGGTGGGCGCGGGTGCGGCGGGCGATCGGCAGCGGCCGTTCGGGTGGGCACGGGTACATGTCCTGCTCCACGATGGCGAACAGGTCCACGCCGATCCGCTCGGCGGCCGCCAGTACCGGTTCCAGCGCGGGTACCCCCGCGGGCGGTTCGCACATCACCCCGCGGGCCACGGCCGGCCCGAAGGGCACCTGGTCCCGGACGACTTCGGCGAGGATCCGCGGATCGACCTGCTTGAGGTGGAGGTAGCCGATCCGCTCGGCGAAGGTCTCGATGGCCTGGACGCTGTCGCCGCCGCAGTACGCGTAGTGCCCGGTGTCCAGGCAGAGGGAGACCAGCGCGGGATCGGTGGCGTCGAGGAAGCGGGCCACGTTCTCCGGGGTGTCGACATGGGTGTCCGCGTGCGGGTGGACGACGATCCGCAGCCCGTACTCCTCCCGCACCCGACGCCCCAGCCGCTCGGTCTGCGAGGTCAGTTCGCGCCAGCCCTCCGGGGTCAGGGTGCGGTCCTCCAGCACCTCGCCGGTCTTGTCGTCCCGCCAGAACGACGGGATCACGACGAGGTGCGCCGCGCCCATGGCCCGGGTGAGCTCCGCGATGCGCGACACGTGCTTCCAGGTGTCCTCCCACACGGCGGGCCCGTGATGGAGTCCGGTGAAGACGGTTCCCGCGGAGACCCGCAAGCCCCGCGCCCCGACCTCGGCGGCGAGCCGGACCGGATCGGTGGGGAGATAGCCGTAGGGGCCCAGCTCGATCCACTCGTACCCCGCTTCGGCGACCTCGTCGAGGAACCGCTCCCACGGGGTCTGCCGGGGATCGTCGGGAAACCAGACCCCCCAGGAGTCCGGAGCCGAACCGACGCGGATACGGGTCAACGCGGGCGATGAGGACGTCATACGGCCACCTTAGGGTGCGAGGCTCTTGGGTACGGGAGCACTCGTTCGGGAGGATTGGTGTGGTGATGGCTGCGGATCCGTTGGCGTTCGACCTGATCACGATGGGGCGGATCGGGGTGGATCTCTACCCCTTGAAGACGGGTGTACCGCTCGGCGAAGCGGATGCCTTCGGGAAGTTCCTGGGCGGTTCCCCGACCAACGTCGCGGTCGCGGCGGCCCGGCTGGGACGGCGGACGGCGGTGATCACCCGGACCGGCGCCGACCCCTTCGGCGCGTATCTCCGGGCACAACTGCGCGGGTTCGGGGTGGACGACCGGTGGGCCGGGGAAGTGGCGGCCTATCCGACGCCGGTGACCTTCTGCGAGATCTTCCCGCCGGACGATTTCCCGCTGTACTTCTACCGCTACCCGAAGGCGCCCGACCTGGAGATCGGCGCGGACGAGCTCGATCTCGACGCGGTGCGGGCGGCGCGGGTGTTCTGGATGACCGGCACGGGGCTCAGCGCGGAGCCGAGCCGTACGGCGACACTGGCCGCGCTGGAGGCCCGGTCGAAGTCCGGGATCACGGTCTTCGACCTGGACTGGCGCCCGATGCTGTGGCCCGCCGGGGACGGGTCCGCGAAACCAGGGGAGCCGGAAGGGCCAGAGGCGCCAGGGGGGCCCGCGGAGCCCGGGGAGTGGTACCGGCGGGCGCTGTCGCTGGCCACGGTGGCCGTGGGCAACGCCGAGGAGTGCGCGATCGCCACCGGCGAGACCGAGCCGTACGCGGCCGCGCGTGCCCTGCTCGGCGCCGGCGTGGAACTGGCGGTGGTCAAGCGGGGCCCCGCCGGGGTACTGGCGGTCCACCGCGACGGGACGGTGGCGGAGCTCCCGCCGGTGCCGGTGGAGGTCGTCAACGGCCTGGGCGCCGGGGACGCCTTCGGCGGGGCCCTCTGCCACGGGCTGCTCGCCGGATGGGAGTTGGGACGGGTGATCCGCTACGCGAACGCGGCCGGGGCGATCGTGGCCTCGCGGCTGGCTTGTTCGACGGCGATGCCGTTCGCGGCGGAAGTGGAGGAGGTGCTCGATCGTGCCGGTGGTGTCTGAGTGGGCGATGGACTGGACGAGGCTGCTCGTGCTCGGCCTCGAACCGGGGGAGGTGTACGCACACCCGTGCGGGGAGTCGGAGTGGATCGTGCTCCCGCTCTCGGGCGCGTGCGAGGTCCGCTGCGCGGAGCCGTTCCCCGCCCCGCCCCTTCCCGAAACCGGGGGCACAGCCCCCAGCCCCCGCTCCCCCGGGAGCGGACCGCAGGTCTTCCGACTGCGGGGGCGGGCCGGGGTGTTCGACGGTCCGACCGACTTCGCCTACCTTCCCCGGGACGGCCACGCCGAGGTCACCTCCCCCGCCGGCGGCCGCTTCGCGCTGGTCGGCGCCCGGTGCGAGCAGCGTTTCCCTGCCCGGTACGGGGCCGCCGCCGAGGTGCCCGTAGAGCTCCGCGGAGCCGGACAGTGCTCCCGCCAGGTCAACAACTTCGCCGCCGCCGACGCCTTCGCCTGCGACCGGCTCATCGCCGTGGAGGTGCTCACGCCCGGCGGAAACTGGTCCTCCTACCCGCCCCACAAGCACGACGAGCACCACCCCGGAGTGGAGTCCCGGCTGGAGGAGATCTACTACTACGAGATCGCCCCGCACGGGAACACGCCCGGCCTCGGCTACCAGCGTGTCAGCCCCTCCCCGGCGGGGAAGACCGACATCCTCACCGAAGTGAGGACCGGCGACGCGGTTCTCATCCCGGACGGCTGGCACGGCCCCTCCATCGCCGCGCCCGGCCACGACATGTACTACCTCAACGTCATGGCGGGACCCGGCGGGACCCGGGAGTGGCTCATCCGGGACCACCCCGACCACGGGTGGATCCGCTCCACCTGGACCGGCCGGGACATCGACCCCCGGCTGCCCTTCCCCCGAGCGGAGGACCCCGCATGACACAGACCGGTACCGGGACCGTCCGGCTCACCGTCGCGCAGGCCCTCGTCCGCTTCCTCTCCCGCCAGTACACCGAGCGCGACGGCCACCGCCACCGGCTGATCGCCGCCACCTGGGGGATCTTCGGGCACGGGAACGTCGCCGGGATCGGCCAGGCCCTGCTGGAGAGCGGCCGGGAGGAGATGCCGTTCCTGCAGGGCAGGAACGAGCAGGCCATGGTGCACGCCGCCGTCGGGTACGCGCGGCAGAGCGGGCGGCTGTCCGCGCACGCCGTCACCACCTCCATCGGTCCGGGCGCGACCAACCTCGTCACCGGGGCCGCCCTCGCCACCATCAACCGGATCCCCGTGCTCCTGCTGCCCGGGGACGCCTTCGCGACCCGTCCCGCCGACCCCGTGCTCCAGCAGCTGGAGCCCCCCCATGCGGGTGATGTCTCCGTCAACGACACGCTGCGCCCCGTCTCCCGGTACTTCGACCGGATCACCCGCCCCGAGGCCCTGATCCCCGCCGCCCTGCAGGCCGTACGGGTCCTCACCGACCCCGTGAGCACCGGGGCCGTCACCCTCGCGCTGCCGCAGGACGTACAGGCCGAGGCGTACGACTGGCCGCAGGAGTTCTTCGCCGAGCGGGTCTGGGGCGTACGCCGGCCCCGGCCCGACCGGACCGAGCTGGCGGCCGCCGCCCGGGCCGTACGGGACTCCGCGCGGCCGCTGATCATCGCCGGCGGCGGGATCCGGCACAGCGGGGCGGGGGCGGCGCTGGCGGAGCTCGCGCAGGCCACCGGCATCCCGGTGGCCGTCACCCAGGCGGGCAAGGGGGCCCTGCCGTGGGACCACCCCGCCGACGTGGGCGGGATCGGGCACACCGGCACGGCCACCGCCGACGCGCTGGCCCGCGAGGCCGACCTGGTGATCGCCGCCGGCACCCGGCTCACCGATTTCACCACCGCCTCCGCGACGCTGTTCCAGCACCCCGGCGTGCGGTTCCTCGGGCTCAACCTCGACCCGTACGACGCACACAAACTCGCCGCCCGCCCGCTGGTCTGCGATGCGCGGGAGGGCCTTGAAGAACTTGCGGCCGAGGTCGCCGGTTACCGGGTGGACCCCGCGTACGAGGCGGCGTACAAAGAAGGGAAGAGGGCGTGGGAGCGGCTGGTCGACCGGGCCTACGCCGCTCCCGACGAGGACGCCGTCCCGACGCAGGCACAGGTGCTGGGCCTGCTGGACGGCCTCGTCGACGGTGACGACATCCTGATCAATGCCGCCGGCTCGCTCCCCGGGGACCTGCACAAGCTGTGGCGGGCCCGCTCCGCCGACCAGTACCACGTCGAGTACGGCTACTCCTGCATGGGCTACGAGATCCCCGCCGCGATCGGCACCGCGCTGGCGGCGCCCGGCCGGCCGGTGTGGGCGCTCGTCGGCGACGGGACGTACCTGATGAACCCGACCGAGATCGTCACCGCCGTGCAGGAGGGGATCCCGGTCAAGGTGGTGATCCTCGACAACCACGGATACGCCTCGATCGGCGGCCTCTCGGACGCGGTGGGCGCCGAGGGGTTCGCCACCGCGTACCGCTTCCGGGCGGCGGACGGTTCGTACAGCGGTGCGCCCCTCCCCGTGGACCTGGCGGCCAACGCGGCCTCTCTCGGGATGGCCGTAATCCGCGCCCGCACCATCGGTGACCTGCGCAAAGCCCTCGCCCAGGCGCGGGCGTCGATGCGTCCCACATGTGTCTACGCACAGACCCGAACACCCGACACTGTGTCGGGCCCGCCCCCGGCACAGGCATGGTGGGATGTTCCTGTGGCCGAGACCGCGACCCGTGCGGAAGCGGCCCGAGCCCGCGAAGAGTACGACCGGCAAGCCGCGCAGCGACGTCGCCATCTTTGAAGGAGTCAGGCATGAAGACCGTCAACCACTGGATCGGTGGCAAGACCGTCGAGGGCGCGTCGGGCAACTACGGCCCGGTCACCGACCCGGCCACCGGCGAGGTCACCACGCAGGTGGCCCTCGCGTCCGCCGACGAGGTCGACTCGGCCGTAGCGGTCGCCAAGGAGGCGTTCCTGACCTGGGGGCAGTCCTCCCTGGCCGCCCGCACCAAGGTGCTGTTCGCCTACCGCGCCCTGCTGGACGCCAACCGCGACGCCATCGCCGACCTGATCGTCGCCGAGCACGGCAAGGTGCACTCCGACGCGCTGGGCGAGGTCGCCCGCGGCATGGAGATCGTCGAGCTGGCCTGCGGGATCACCGTGCAGCTCAAGGGCGAGCTGTCCACCTCGGTGTCCAGCCGCGTGGACGTCTCCTCGATCCGCCAGCCGATCGGCGTGGTCGCGGGCATCACCCCGTTCAACTTCCCGGCGATGGTGCCGATGTGGATGTTCCCGCTGGCCGTGGCCTGCGGCAACACCTTCATCCTCAAGCCGAGCGAGAAGGACCCCTCGGCCTCCACGCTGCTGGCGCAGCTGGCGAGCGAGGCCGGTCTGCCGGCGGGCGTGCTGAACGTGGTCCACGGTGACAAGGTCGCCGTCGACGCCCTGCTCGCGCACCCCGGCATCGCGGCCGTCTCCTTCGTCGGCTCGACCCCGATCGCCCGCCACATCCACACCACCGCCTCCGCCAACGGCAAGCGCGTGCAGGCCCTGGGCGGCGCCAAGAACCACATGCTGGTGCTGCCCGACGCCGACCTGGACGCCGCCGCCGACGCCGCGGTCTCGGCCGCCTACGGCTCGGCCGGCGAGCGCTGCATGGCCATCTCGGCCGTCGTCGCCGTCGGCGCCATCGGCGACACCCTCGTAGAGAAGATCCGCGAGCGCGCCGAGAAGATCAAGATCGGCCCCGGCAACGACCCGCTCTCCGAGATGGGCCCGCTGATCACCGCCGCCCACCGCGACAAGGTCGCCTCGTACGTGACGGGCGCGGCCGCACAGGGCGCCGACGTGGTCCTGGACGGCACCGGCTACACGGTGGAGGGCAACGAGAACGGCCACTGGATCGGCCTCTCGCTGCTGGACAACGTCAAGACCGACTCCGACGCCTACCGCGACGAGATCTTCGGCCCGGTGCTGTGCGTGCTGCGCGCCGAGACCTACGAGGAGGGCGTGGCGCTCATCAACGCCTCGCCGTTCGGCAACGGCACCGCCATCTTCACCCGCGACGGCGGCGCCGCCCGCCGCTTCCAGCTGGAGATCGAGGCGGGCATGGTCGGCGTCAACGTGCCGATCCCCGTGCCGGTGGGCTACCACTCCTTCGGTGGCTGGAAGGACTCGCTCTTCGGCGACCACCACGTCTACGGCAACGACGGCATCCACTTCTACACCCGGGGCAAGGTCGTCACGACCCGCTGGCCCGACCCGTCGGACGCCCCGGGCGGCGTGGACCTCGGGTTCCCCCGGAACCACTGACCCCAGTCGCCGGCCGGCGCGCACCCAGCCGGTCGCACGCCTCGTAGGACCGCTCGCCCCCCGCAACCCTCACCGCGGGGGGCGAGCTCCGTTTCCGCCCCGGGTGCGGGCCGGCTAGTGCTGTGAGCGGAAAGGTTCACCGCGTCGCGGCGCCCGGCACGGCACCTCTCCCCCAGCTACCGCTGGGAGGCGCCCCCTGCTTTGTCGGACCACGCCGGTACGTCCAGTACGGGTCGTGGTCCTCCGCCTTGCGATGCACCACACCAGACACCGCGACCCGGCAAACCTTCCCGGCCACAGCACTAGAGCAGCGACCAGACGTCCTCCGGAGCCGTCTGCGACCAGACGGGGTCGCCGTGCCCGTAGCCCGCAAGGACGGTGAAGCGGACCCGCCGGTTGCCGCCCGCCCGGATCAGCCGGGCGCCCCGCGCGTGGTCGCCGCGCCCCAGCTCGGTGTTGATCCAGAGCACTTCTGCGGAGATCCGCGCCCAGTCGATCGCGTACGTCTTCTCGTCGCCCGCCCAGACCGCGGCCAGGTCCCGGGTGAGGGCGGCCGGGATCAGCCCGCTGCCCAGGGCCGAGGCCGCCGCGTGCCAGGTGGTGAGCGGGGTGTGGGTGAGGCTGAAGCGGTCCTGGTCCGGTGTGGCCCCGAAGGTGTAGGAACCCGCGCTGTGGCCCTGGGTGTAGATCCAGTTCGCCGGGCCGGGCATCAGCGAGGTGCGGACCAGCATGTAGTGGGCGAGCCCGGCGTTGGTGAAGCGGAGCCCCGGGTCCGGGGGCCAGGGCGCGGGGGAGGGGGCCGCCGGGTCGGTGACGGCCCGGGCGAGGATCGCCGCCAGGCCCGGGTCCGTCGCACGCGTGCCCCGTGCGAGCTGGGCCTCGTACGCGTCCCGGGTCTGGGCCGCCCGTACGGCCAGGTCGCCGGAGTAGGGGCCGGTCGCGTCCAGGGCCACCACCCGGGTCAGCCGGGGCGAGTCGTCGTGCGAGGCCGCGTCCAGGGCGAGGAGGGCCCCGGCGGAGTGGCCGAGGTACTGGTACGGCAGCCCGAGAGCCCCGTCCAGCGCCTCCACGACCGCGGCCAGGTCCCGGCGGTGCGCGGCGAGACCCCAGTCCGGGCCGACGTCGGCCGCCGTCGCGGCGTCCTCGCGCGGGGAGACGCCGACGACGAGCAGGCCGTCGCGGCGCAGCCGGTGGGCGAGGTTCCGGGAGGCCGGGGTGAAGAAGTCGGAGCAGAAGTTCAGTCCGCCGCCCGGCAGGAGGTACACGATCCCGCGCGGGGCCCGCCGGGTGTCCGCGATCACGTCCACCGTGACCGGGGCCGGACCGCCGTCGTCGAGCGGGAGCGTCAGCCGGATCCAGCCGTCCCCGGGAACGTACACCGCGGTACCGGCGCCCAGCGTCCGCTCGACGAGGGCCAGCAGCCCGATCCCCGCGGCGGCGGGGTCCGCCGCCCGGCCTGCGGGGACGCTTTCGTGCGCCGGCCGGCCGGGCTCCTCTTCGCCGTGCTGTCGTGCCATGCGTGGTGCCTCCAGGCGCCTGCCCCTGCCAGGCGATGGCCGAATGCCGCCGCCTGGGGGACACCTTTACCGATCAGCACGCTTCAGCCAAGTCCGTCGCCGGTTCCGGCTGTTCGGAGGATGCGTGGCGGCGCCGGCGCAGCACCCGGGCGGCGATGGCGGCTCCGGCCAGCACCAGGAGGACGCCGAGCGCGGGCCACGGCACGGCGAGGAACTCCGTAGCGGAAGAGGAGGAGAGGCCGGGGTAGGCCGAGGCGGAGGCGGTGATGTCGACGTCGACCCAGTCCGACTGGGGTGCGTCCGCCCAGTCCTCGGTCAGCTCGATCCGCTGGCCGGGCAGCAGGACGAGCCGCAGCTCGCGGGCCGGCCGGTCCAGCACCCGGCGGCCGAACAGCCCCTCGGCGGAGACCTTCACCTTCGGCTCGACGACCACGTTGCCCCGGTTGACCAGGGAGTACGTGATCTTGGCGCGGGCGTCCTTGACCCAGGGCAGCAGCGGAGCCGCCCGGCTGACCTTCACGTCCTCCACGCTCAGCCCCGGGGTCACCGGCCCCGGAACCCGGAAGTACAGCCGGGCTCCGACCTGGCGCTTCACCCCGACCTGGACCTTGCCCTCCTGCTGGATGCCCTCCACGGCGGTGTTGAGGGCGACGATCCCGCCCACGTGGTCACCGGGCGTCGCGTCCGCCGGGACCTTCACGGAGAACGGGAAGTCCTTGCGGCCCTTGGGCGGCACGGTGACGGTGGCCCTGGTCTCGGGCGGCAGAGCCACCCACGTGCCGAGGTCCTTGGGCTTCGTCTCGACCGGCAGCAGCGCGAAGCCGCCGCCCACCGGGGTGTTGACGGCGTCCGTGGCGAATATCTGGAACGTCAGCTCCTTGTCGGAGGAGTTCACGATCGTGGCGCTGTCGCTGATGGTGGTGCCGGCCTCGCCCTGGTGGAAGAAGTACGCGCGGTCGGTCATCGCCGCACCGGCTGCGGGCGTCGGGAAGACGCCCCAGGTGCCGTTGTCCGCGGCCGTCGCGGGGAGGGCCGGGAGCAGCAGGGCGGTGAGGCCGAGGAGCAGGCCGAGGAGGAGGGTGCGGGTGCGCATGGGCGGTTCTCCAGTCGGGCCGGACGGGGAAGGGGGAGCGCCGGGGGTGCCGGGGAGGCGGGGAGCGGGGGCTGAGGAAGGGTGGTGCGCGGAAGGGTGGTGCGCGGAAGGGTGGTGCGCGGAAGGGTGGAGCGGGGTCGTACGGGTCAGGCGATCGAGAAGGTGACGACCGACTGGTAGGTGTCCGCGAACATGAACGGCGGGAGCTGGATCATTCCGGCTCCGCCGACCTCGAACTCGCCACCGGTCAGGTTGTCCCCGCCCGCGGCCGCCGAGGCGACCTTCATCGGGACGTCGGAGATCGCACCGGGCGCACCGGCGGTGCAGGGGCTCGGGCTGTCCGGGTTGGTCACCTTGCAGGTCGGCTGGATGCCGATCTGCGCCGTGGCCATGGAGTGGCCGGTGACCGAGTTCAGGAACGGCGTCCGGGTCGCCGAGACGTCCCAGCCGAGGGTCCCCCCGCGGAAGTCCTGGACGGCCATGGCGGTGAACTGGCCCACGACCGACTGGGACTTGCCGTTGATGGTGACCGAGCCGAAGCTGACGGCGGGGTTGCCCGCCTGCGGGCCGATGGCCAGCGGGCCGGGCAGGACCTCTACGTCGACCGGGTTCTGCACACCCGGCTGCTGAGCGATGAAGACGTAGTCCTTGTACGGGAGGATCGAACCGTCGATCCGGATCTTGTCGGCAGGCAGGTTCACGGTGATGTTGCAGGTCGCGACGCCGGCCGCGGTGGCCGTGCCGCTACCGGTCTCGCCCGTGGCCGTGCCGTTCTTGAGCGCGGAGCAGGTGACCGCGCCCGCCGGGAAGTTGGCGCCCGTGACGACGACCTCCTGGCCCGCCTCGCCGCTGTTGGGCGACAGCTTGGTGGTGATCGGGTCCTTCGGCAGGGCCTCCACGGCCACCGAGCCGAGCGAGGCGCTCGGGCGCGGGTTCGGGGTGCAGGTGGTGGTGAAGACCGAGCCCATGAGGCTCGCGTCCGTCACCGACAGGTCCAGGGCCACCGTGACCGTGGTGCCCTCGCTGCCGTCCGGGATCTTGATGGTGCCGGAGAAGGCCTTCGGGTCGAGTGCCTGCCCGGCCACCACGTCGACCGTCTCGGGCGGGCTGACCACCGTCTGGACGGAGGACCCGACCTTCAGGCTGATCTTGGAGACGTTCGTGGTCGTCACCGAGAAACCGGGGATGACCGGGCTCGCACCCGGGTCGATGGTGATCGGGACCACGTCGCCGGCCTTGGCGCCGTCGGGCAGGGTGATGGTGAAGTTCTGGTTGCCCGAACCACCTGCCTGGGGCGGAGGGGCAACGCAGTCCATCGGGACGGGCGTCGTCTTGGTCGCGGCCTGTGCGGTGCCCGACAGGCCCACCACGGCGCCCGTCAGGGCCAGGGACAGAGCGCCCGCCCCGGCCAGAACTCTTCGTCGAAACGTTGTACTCACTGGGTCGCGACTCCTTCGTCATACGAACCCTCCCCCCACCCGCTGTGTGGGGGAGGTCGAGCCGGTGCGGTGGCCGACATTGACGCGTCGCGGTGATGAGAAGTCAATGACTTGCTTTCGCCCGAAGCACACAGAAATTGATGTGCCATCAGGCCGGGTGGTGCGCGGGGGTGGATACCTGCCGGCCGGTGGGCAGGGCGGGTGGGGCGGGTGGGGTTCGCAGGCGGTTCGCAGGCGGTCCCGGCCCCCGGTCCGACCTGGGCTTCTGCGGGAACTCGCCGGGGGCGGGAGCGGGGGGCGGGCCGGGCAGGCGCCGGGGTTCGGCAGCCGCCCGCAGGGGCCGGGGAGGCGCTGCGGGCGGAGGGCCCCGTACGGGCTACTTGTCGGCCGGCACGTGCAGCAGCAGGTTCGGTGTCCCGGCCGGCAGGGCGGTGATCCGGTCCCGAACGGAGTCCCGTACGAGAGTTCCGGCCACCTGTGCGGGCGTCTTGCGGGGGCCGCCGGCCGCCAGTCCGCGCGCCAGCACCAGCGCGGCGGCGCCCGCCGCGTGCGGGGCCGCCATCGAGGTGCCGGAGGCGCGGGCGGCGGCCGTGGCGGAGCCCTTCCAGGCCGAGGTGACGCCCACGCCGGGAGCGGAGAGGTCCACGCAGGCACCGTAGTTGGAGAAGGAAGCACGCCGGTCCTGCGCGTCCGTCGCGCCCACGGTGAGGGCCTGCGGGACGCCGGCGGGGGAGCCGGTGCAGGCGTTCTCGGCGGAGTTGCCCGCGGCCACGGCGAAGGTGATCCCGGACGCGACCGCCCGCGCGACCGCCCGGTTCAGGGCGAAGCTGTGGCCGCCGCCCAGGCTCATGTTCGCCACGGCCGGGGTGGCGGGCGACTTGAGGGCGTCCTTCACCATCCACTCGATACCGCCCGTGATGGCCGACAAGCTCGCGTCACCGCGGCAGTCCGCCACCTTCACGGCGACGAGCGAAACACCCTTGGCCACCCCGTACGTGGCTCCGCCGACGGTCCCCGCGACGTGCGTGCCGTGGCCGTTGCAGTCCGTGGCGCCCTCCATGAACACCGCGTTGGCGCCCCAGCGGGCCCGGCCGCCGAACTCCTGGTGCAGGGTGTTGATCCCGGTGTCCACGATGTACGCGGTGACCCCCTCGGCCTTGGCCGGGTACGTGTACGAGCCGTCGAGCGGCAGCTCGCTCTGGTCGAGCCGGTCCAGGGACCAGGGCGCGGGAGCCTGCACCAGGGGCGCGGCGGCGGCCTCGTCGAGGGGGGTGTCGCCGGCCGGGGAGCGGGCTGCCTCTGTGTCGTCGACGGGGGTGCCCCCGACCGGGGAGCCGTCGGCTCCGGTGCCGCCGACGGCGATGTCGTCGCCCGTCGCGTGGCCGGCCGGCGGGTCGCTGATCCGGAAGACCGCATCGGGCTCCACGGACGCCACCCGGGGATCGGCGGCGAGTTCGGCGGCGCGGGCGGCGGTGGTGCGTACGGCGAAACCGCTCAGGGCGGTGTCGTAGACGGCCCCGACCCGGTCACCGGCGGCCTCGGCCTCGGCGGCGAGGGCGCGGGTGGCGGCGTGCGCGGAGGCGCGGGTGACGGCGTCCTTGAGGACGACGACGTAGGGGGCGGTGGGGGCGTCGGCGGTGGCGGCTGCGGCGTGGGCGGCGTACGGCGGCAGGGCGGTGGCCGCCGCCAGCAGGGCGGCGGCCGGGATCAGCGCGGTGAATGCGGTCATATGGCCGATGCTTCGCGAGGCCCGGGCCGACCGCGCGGAGGGTGCGCCGACTGGCCCCACGACACGCCGCCCCGGGGGGCAGCGGGCGCGCCCACGCTCCGCGTCGACTCCCTCCTCCGCCATGCGATGCACGGCGCCGTACCGGATCCCGCGACGGGCCACAGCCTTCCCGGACACAGCGCTAAGGAGCGAGGGGCCAGCCGAGCATCCTGAAGACGCCCTCGTCGCGGGCGCCGGCTGCTCCGTACGTGGACAGCGCGGCCTCGTTGTCGGTGTCGACGCCCACCCACATGCCGTAGCAGCCGCGTGACTCGGCCTCGGCGGCGAGCGCCTCGGTCAGGGCGCGGCCGATGCCGCGCCGCCGGTGGGCCACGTCCACGGAGAGCTCGTAGAGGCACATCTCGGTGCCCTTGTCGGGGTGGATCATCTCGATGCCGGAGACCATGCCCGCCGGTACCCCGTCCACGTAGGCGATGAGCATGAGGTGTCCCGGCGCGGCGAGGAAGCGCTGCGACCAGTCCGTACGGGCGGGACCGTCGAAGAGGCCTTCCGCGGCTTGGAGTTCGGCCGGGGTGCGGGCGGGGCGGATGTCCATGGCGGTGACGATAATGGCCGGATGGGAAACAGGCAGCAGGGTTTCGACGAGGCGTGGCATGCTGCGCCGGAGCCGGTGCGCAGGGCGCTCGCCCTCGCCTACGAGGCGCTCGCGGCCGGAGGCCTCGCGGTCGGCGCGGTCCTGACGGACGCCACCGGGAAGCCGGTCGCCGAAGGACGCAACGAGGCCTACGAGGAAGGCCCGGGCACCGGGCCGCTGCGCGGAACGCCGCTCGCCCACGCCGAGATGAACGCGCTGGGAGCCGCCCGCACGGGCTGGAACCTGGGCACGGCGACGCTGTGGAGCACCCAGGAGCCGTGCTCGATGTGTACGGCGGCAGCCGAGTTCACCGGCGTCGGGCGGGTGCGGTATCTGGCCCCGGACCCATGGGCCCTGTCGAGCGGCCACGGAACCGGCTCCGACCCCTACCCCGCCGCGGACCCCGGCGGGCCGCACTGGCTGCTGGCGGCCAACGCCATGTTCCTGCGGAGCGTGGCCGCGGCCTCGGACGGCCCCGGGGAGCCGCGGATCCTGACACACCACCGGGCCGTCGAACCGGAGACCACCGCCTTCCACGACAGCCTGCCGGCGGGCCTGCCAACGGCCACCGGGCCCGAGGACTGGCTGCGCCCCCACTGGACCAGGCTCACGGAACTCTCGGTGGCCCGCGAACTGCGCACCGGCCGCTGACACCCCCCGGGCGGACCGGGTCAGGGAGTGGTGGCCGACACCTGCCGGACCAGCGTGCCGTCCTGCGAACTCACCTCGGGGGACGGGGTGCCGTCGGTCCAGGCGAAGACCTCTTTGCCGCGCACCGTGACCTGGTACCGGTAGGCGCCACGGCACTCGGGCCGCTCCTCGGACCCGGTGCCGGCCGGCCACCACTTGGCCTCCAGAGCCGTCCCCATGCGCTTGCTCGGCGTGCCCGCCGAGCATTGCGGGCCGTCCAGCGGGGTCGCGCCCAGGGTGAACCGCAGCAGCCGCGCCCCACCGTCGGTGCGCGCCTTTATTCGCACATCGGTCGCGTCCTTGGGCACCCAGTCCGGCAGCACCCACGTCGGCTCCCCGCGCGTCGAAGCGTCGGCGGCCGTCGCGAAGCGCATGCCCTTCTCCTTGAACACCCGGTCGTTGATCGTGTCGGTCAGGGGGTTGGTCGGCAGGTTGGGCAGGGCGATGGCAGCGGTGGCGAGGACTCCCACGGTGGCGGCGGCGATGACGAGAGGACGGCGGTTCATGTCCATGAGTATTCGCGGCGGCGGCCGTAGTCCGCGTCCCTCCCTGGGACCAACCGGATCTCTGCCTGAAGAGTGACATCGACTCATACCTGAGTACTGGCTCTGCCCTTCGACAGAGGCCCGGATCCCTCGCGAGGCGTATGACCGGACCCCGTCCGGCCTCGGATAATCATCGATATGTCTGCCATGGGCCGCTCGCTGCTCCGGGCCGCCGCCGAGGCCTTCGGCGGGGGTCTGCTCGTCATGCTGGCGTTCGGGCTCATCAGCCAGATCGGCGCCGCCCTGCCCGCCTACGCCAAGGTGGGGCTGACGCTCGTCGCACTGGCCCTGTTCGTCGTACGCCGCCGCCACCCGGAGGCGGCGCTGCTCGGCATGGGAGCCCTGCTCGGGGTGATGTCCTGCTTCGGCGTCCTGATGGCCGTGACCGCCTACACGGTCTCCCGGCAGCTGGCCGGGGCGGGCCGCCGGGCCGCCGTCCTGTTCGGGGCCGGCTCGCTCACCGTGCTCACGGCCGCCGCCTCGGCGTACCGCGAGGGCTTCGGCACTTGGCAGTACGGGCTCACCCTCGGCATGGTGCTCGCCGCTGTCGCCGTCCTCGTACCCGGGCTGCTCGGGGCCTCCGCCGGACAACAGCAGCGGCTCCTCGCCGCCCTGCGCGAGCGGACCGCCGCGGCCGAGGAGAACCGCAGGCTCGCCGAGAGCGAGTCCCGCATCCACGAGCGCTCCCGCATCGCCGCCGAGATGCACGACCTGGTCGGACACCGCCTCAGCCTCATCTCCCTGCACGCGGGCGGACTGGAAATGGCCCTGCGCGGTCCGGCCGGCGAAGGCTCCGACGAGCTGCGCGAGAGCGCCGCGCAGGTACGGCAGGCAACCCGCGACGCCATGCACGAGCTGCGCGAGGCGCTCGGGGTGCTGGGGCCGCTGTCCCGGGACACCGGGACCGACGCGCTCACCGATGCCACCGGGACCCGCGCCGACATCGAGGCGCTGGTCGCCGAGTCCCGGGCCGGCGGTGTCCCCGTCGACTTCGAGTGGACCGGGCCCGGCACGCAGGACCGGGAGGCGCGGGTGCGGCGGGCGGTGCACCGCGTCGTGCGCGAGGCGCTGACCAACGTGCACCGGTACGCCGCCGGGGCGCCCGTCGGGGTGCGGGTCGCGCACACCGCCGACTCCGTCACGGTCGCCGTGGTCAACGGGCCCCCGGTGCGACCCCTCGGCGCGGGCCCCGACGACGCGGCCGGGGCCGGCACCGGGCGGGGCCTGAGCGGGCTGCGCGAGCGCGTCGCCCTGCTCGGCGGAGACCTCGCGGCCGGGCCGGACCCCGCCGGCGGCTTCACCGTGCGGGCCCGGCTGCCCGCCGTCCCCCCGACGGCGGCGCAGACCGACGCCGCACGCGCGAAGCCCCGTACGCCGGGCCCCGCGGGCTCCGCCGCCCGGCGGCTGAGGCGGGCCCCGCTGCTGATCCCGCTCGCCCAGGCGGCCTCGGGACTGCTCGGCCTGGCCGGCATCGGAGCCACCCTGATGTACGGCCTGCAGCTCGTCGGCAACGCCCGGCCGCTGGACTACGTCCCACCGAGACAGCCGGAACTCGGGATGACGCGGCAACAGGCCGAAGCCTCCGGGGTCTTCGACGAGAAGATGGCCCGCGCCGCGGCCGCCGGGCGGGAACCACCGCGCCCCGCGGGCGCCACCGAGTGCGTCTACCCGTACAGCCGCGCCCCCGTGGGCCGGGACCGCCTGGAGCTCACCCGCTACTGTTTCCGCGGGGACGTTCTCCTCCAAATCACCCCGTTAGAGGTGCCCGTGGTGCCCACCGACCCGCCCAGCCCGCCCACCCCCTCCGGGAGCACACATGAATGACCCGCAGGCGCCGGACGGGCCCGGCGCCGCCACCACCGGCGGCATCGTGAGGGTGCTGCTCGCCGACGACGAGCAGATGATCCGGGCCGGCGTGCGGATGATCCTCAAGCACGCCGGCGGCATCGAGGTGGTCGCCGAAGCCGCCAACGGGGCCGAGGCCGTGGACCTCGCCGAGGAGCACCACCCGGACGTGGTCCTCCTCGACATCCGGATGCCCGTACTCGACGGTCTCGCCGCGATCGGCCCGCTCACCGCACTGGACCCGGCGCCGCAGGTCGTCGTGCTCACCACCTTCGGCGACGACGACAACGTGCTGCGCGCCCTCGCGGCCGGAGCCACCGGGTTCCTGCTGAAGGACGAGGGCCCCGACGAACTGATCAGCGCCGTACGGTCCGCCGCGAGCGGCGACGCCGTCCTGTCGCCGGGCGTCACCGGCACCGTCATCCGCCGGATGCTGCAGGGCGGCGGGGCCGAGCCGCGCGTCGCCGCACCGGCGGGTCCCGACGCGCGGATCGCCGCACTCACCGAGCGGGAGCGGGAGGTACTCGCCCTGCTCGGCACGGGCCTCGCCAACCTGGAGATCGCCCGCCGGCTCGGCATCGGCATCGGCACGGTCAAGACGCACGTCGGCTCCATCCTGGAGAAGACCGGCAGCGCGGGGCGGGTCCAGGCAGCCCTCCTCGCCCACCAGACCGGGCTCGCCGCCGACGTGTGACCCTGCCCGAAGGGATCTGTCCCTGGCGAAGGGGCCGGGCCAGGAAGGGAGATGGGGAGAGGGCTCCCGAGCGCGGCGCCCCGACACCGTTGGCGGGGGACCTCGTTAGAGGTGCGTGCGCCGCAGCCCCGCTCCCGCCCCGACTCCGACCGCCGCTTCGGCCCCGGCCCCGACTCCGGCTACCGCCCGGTCCCGGGCCCGGTTCCGGTTCCAGTTCCGGGTGTCCGCTCTGGCCTCCGGCGCGGTGGCGGTCGTACTCGCCTTCGCGCCGCCCGCGTCCGCGGCCCTGCGGGCCCCCGCGGTCCCGCAGGACAAGCCGCAGGTGTTGAGCGGCTGGACGCAGCCGGGCCCTGCCAGTCAGGACGCCTGGGCCGCGGCGCGCGGGAAACAGGGCGAGTGGGGTGCGTACGGCTTCGACTGGTCCACGGACTACTGCACCACGTCTCCGGACAACCCCTTCGGCTTCCCCTTCCGGACGGCCTGCGCCCGGCACGACTTCGGCTACCGCAACTACAAGACGGCGGGGGAGTTCCAGGCGGTCAAGCCCCGGCTGGACGAGATGTTCCACTCCGACCTGAAGCGGGTCTGCGCACGCTACGCGGGCGCCCGCAAGGCCTCCTGCGAAGGCACCGCGTGGACCTACTACCAGGCCGTCAAGGCCTTCGAGTAGCCCCGAGCCGCCACGGCCCGGACCCGCAGCACCAGGCGGTCGGGGGCAGCGGTATCCCCGGGGCCGGTCCTGGGGCACGGTGCTACGAGGGCTGCGGGGAACGCAGTTCCAGCAGGGTGATGTCCGCCGGGGCGCCGACCCGAACCGGCGGGCCGAGGAAGCCCGCCCCGTTCGTCACGTACACCTGGGTGTCGTCCACCTTGCCGAGCCCGGAGTTGACCGGATTGGCCAGCTCGGTGATCGCGGTCAGCGGGAACATCTGCCCGCCGTGCGTGTGTCCGGACAGCTGGAGGTCCACCCCGTGCCGGGCGGCCTCGTCGGCGAACACCGGCTGGTGGGCGAGGAGCACGACGGGACGCGACAGGTCCCGCCCGCCCAGGGCCTTCCCGAGGTCGGGCCCCCGGCCGTACTCCTCCCCCGCGAGGTCCTCGACCCCGGCCAGGTCGAGGTAGGCCCCGTTGTGCCGGATCTCCACGCGTTCGTTCACCAGAGGGCGGACGCCGACGTTGCGCAGTTCGCCCAGCCAGTCCTCGACCCCGTCGTAGAGGTACTCGTGGTTCCCGGTGACGAAGAAGCTGCCGTACCGCGAGTCGAGCCCCTTCAGCGGCCGGGCCGCAGGCCCCAGCTGGGACGCCGTTCCGTCGGCGAGATCGCCGACGATCGTCACCAGGTGGATGTCGCTGACGACGGCGATCCGCAGACCGGCCAGGCGCGGGTTCACCTTGGAGAGGGTGACCGGGACCCGCTTGGTCAGCGGATCCCCGAGCGCCGAGGACATGCCGTAGCCCACGGTGCCCAGGGCGGTGGCCCCGGCCAGGGTGCGGTGCCCACCGCCCGGCCGAGGAAGAGCCGGCGGCCGACCAGGCGGCCCCCGGCCTCCGCCGGGGCGGGCGCCGTCGGCTCCGGCGCCCCGGGCTCGGCGGCCGGTGCCGACGCCGCCGGCACCGGAGTCGCATCCGTCTGCTGCTCGGCGCGCCGCCACGTGCGCAGCGCGAGCGCCTGCGGCAGTTCGAGTAACACGAGCGTCGGCAGCAGGTAGAGCAGCACTCCGATCAGGGTGTAGCCGGGCCACGCCAGGAACCGGCCACCACCTCCGTCCGAGGGATCGAACAGCGGGGTGAGGATCCGGGTCCCGGGAGCGAGCAGCGCCGACAGGACCACCCCCCCCACGTGGCCAGTCGCCGCACGGACGTCCCCGGTCCGGTCGTGTCACGGACCAGGCGGATCCACAGGTAGTAGTGGACGCCGGCGGAGCCCACCAGCATGAGCGCCGTCACTCCGAATCCCAGCATGTCTCTCTCCCCAGGGCCGGATGGATCAGGCGCGGTCGGCGGGAACGCCGACCCCTGCCCTGTCGGGCTGCCCGGAGGCAGAGGCAGAGGCAGAGGCAGCGGCAGAGGGTGCGGCCGGAGCCGACGACTCGGAGATGCCGAACCGGTCGTGGAACGCGCGCAGGGGCGCCCGGGGCCCACCAGTTGGCCTTGCCGGCGAGCCGCATGGAGACCGGTACGAGGACCGCACGGATCAGCGTGGCGTCGACCAGGATGACCACGACCATGCCGATGCCGAGCGTCTTGAGGAAGACGATCTCGGACGAGGCGTACGTGGCGACGGAGGCCGTGAGGATGACCGCCGCCGAGGTGATCAGCGGGCCGCTGCGCTCCAGGCCGGCGGCCACCGCGCCCGTGTTGTCGCCGGTGAGGTCGTACTCCTCCATGATCCGGGACAGCATGAAGACCTCGTAGTCCATGAAGAGGCCGAAGGCCACGCAGAACATCAGGATCGGGATGCTGGGCTCGATCGAGCCGCTCGGGGTGAAGCCGAACAGGTCGGCCAGGTTGCCCTCCTGGAAGATCCAGACAAGGACGCCGAACGTCACGCCCATGCTCAGGGCGTTCAGGAGCATGGCCTTCGCCGGGAGGAGCAGGCTGCCGGTCATCAGGAACAGGACGAGGAACGTGGTCACCAGGATCAGCCCGAAGACCAGCGGCAGCCAGTCGACCGGCTCGGCGCGGAACTCGCTCGGCTCGGCGCGGGGTAGCCGCCGACCTTCACAGAGCCCGGCTCGGCGCCCTTGGCGGCGACGGAGCGGATCTCGGAGTGGGCCCGGTCGATGTCCTGGGCGACGGTGCGGTGCGTGGCGACCATCGAGTACCAGGTGCTGCGCTCGCCCGCGAACCGCCGGGAGGAGTCACCGGGTTCGGCGATCTTTTGGCCCTTCGCGTACGAACCGGTGAGGGCGTCGACCTGGTGGATGCCGGAGACTTGGGACAGCGCGGTGGCCGCCGTGGCCCCGATCGAGGACCGGTTGGCGTCGGTCCCGGCCTGGTCGGTACGCAGGACCTTGCTCCCGCTCATTTCCTCAGCGGCGAAGTTGTCGAGGATCTGCTGCTGGACCACCCGGCTGGACACGTCACGGGGCAGCACCTGCGCACCCGGCACGCCGAAGGTGAGACCCAGTACAGGCGAGGCCGGCCCCAGCAGCAGCACCACCAGCGCCGGGATTCCGTACAGCAGCGGCCGGCGCATCATGCGCAGCGCGGTGTGGTGCCACCAGCCCTGCTCGGGGCGGGTGTTCTCGTTCTTGCGGGCGGCCTTGTGGCCGAGGCGGGCCAGCGAGGCGGGCAGGACGAGCGCGGCTTCAAGGGGGGCGACGGACCTACGTTGCGACTGCGGTTCCGTCTTCTCGGACCGCTGCAGACCAATCGTGGGACGAAGGCGCTGGAGCTGGGGCCGCCGAAGCAACGGGCCCTGCTGACGGTGCTGTTGCTCAGACCGGGGCTGGAAACCGGTGTCGAGCAGCGGAGTCTTCCTGGAGTGGTCGTCCGGCGGCTATCGGATGGACATCGGCCACTCCGAAGTCGATCTGTACGAGTACGAACGGCTGGCGGCGGCCGGCATCGCCGCCGCGCGCAAGGGCGAGATCCTGCGGGCGGTCGGGCTGCTGGAAGAAGCGCGCGTGATGTCCAGCGCCGCGGCCCGTTCGGCTGACCGTCCGACACCCCGGACCTCCAAGGGTCCGGGGCTTACGTCGCCGCTACGTCGCCGCCGCTAAAATCCCCTGACCTGCACGAAAGCCCTCCGCGGGGGAGGGCTTCGGGGTCGGGCGTGAAGTGTGCCCCCGGCAGGACTCGAACCTGCGGCCAAGTGCTTAGAAGGCACCTGCTCTATCCACTGAGCTACGGGGGCCGGAAGGTGGCTGTGGTGGCCTGGAGCCCCTGGGTGGGGGTGGGGCTGTGGTCCGCGCCGGGGTCAAGGATAGGGCTCCGGTTGCCTTGTCCCGGTTGCTTCACCGGCGTGCCACGATGTGGAGGTTCGGTGAAGCGGTCCCGATAATCGCAGGCAGGTGCGATTCGCGCACCGCTTTTGCGCCGTGGCGCCCTGGGTGTTGTGCACTCGTTATGCCTGCGCCCCACTCGTCCGCTCTGTCCGGGATGCGCTACTGGAGTAGCGCTCGGCGCGCAGAGGACGTATAAGCTTCAAAAATGCTCCTAAATTGGGCATTCTTCGCATGTGGTGACCTTGGATGTTCGGCCTCAGCTGCTCGATGCCCTGTCCGCTCTGCGCGACCGGGTCGCGTCCGTGCGTCTGCCGCTGCCCCTGCCCGGAGCCCCCCGCGCCCGCCAAACCAGAGCCGAGCTGCTCGCGCAGCTCGACGACTATCTCGTACCCCGGCTGAAGGCGCCGGACGCGCCGCTGCTCGCCGTCGTCGGCGGGTCCACCGGAGCCGGTAAGTCCACCCTCGTCAACTCCCTCGTGGGGCGCCAAGTGAGTGAAGCCGGGGTACTCCGGCCCACGACGCGCACCCCCGTCCTCGTCTGCCATCCGGATGACCACCACTGGTTCGCCGGGATGCGGGTGCTGCCCGACCTGATGCGGGTCTGGGATCCCCAGGACGACGAGGACAGCCCCACGCCCGCCCGGAAGCCCCCCCACCGGCAGGCCGGCAAGCACTCGCACGCGCAAGCCGCCCGCGAAGTACGGATCGAGACCGTCTCCACCCTGCCCCGCGGCCTCGCCATCCTCGACGCCCCCGACATCGACTCCCTCGTGGTCGACAACCGGACGCTCGCCGCCGAACTCATCTGTGCCGCGGACGTCTGGGTGATGGTCACCACCGCCTCGCGGTACGCCGACGCCGTCCCCTGGCACCTCCTGCGCACCGCCAAGCAGTACAAAGCCACCCTCGTCACCGTCCTCGACCGGGTCCCGCACCAGGTGCTCGCCGAGGTCTCCAGGCAGTACGGGGCCCTGCTCACACGGGCCGGACTGGGCGAGGTGCCCCGGTTCACCGTCCCCGAACTGCCCGAATCGACCGGCGGGGGCGGGCTGCTGCCCGCCAGCGCCGTGGCCCCCCTGTTCGCCTGGCTCGCCCACCACGCCCAGGACCCGGCCGCCCGCCAGTACGCCGTCGGGCGCACCGCGCTCGGCGCACTCGACTCCCTCTCCCGGCGGATGCCGGAGCTCGCATCGGCCGTCGCGGCCCAGCACGCCGCCGCCGTACGGCTGACCTTCGCCGTCGAGGACGCCTACAAGCGGGAGGGCAAGCGGGTCCGGGGCCGCCTGGACCAGGGCGCCGTACTCGCCGGGGACGCACTGACCCGCTGGCGCGGCTACCCGCTCGACACCAGCGCCGACGAACTGCTCGACTCCCTCGCGGACTCCCTCGCGGCCCTGCTCCAGTGCGCCGTCGCCGCCGCCGACGAACGCATCGCGGATGCCTGGCGGCGCGAGCCCGCCGCCGGAGCCGTGGCCCTGCCCGCCCCCGACCGCGAAGCGGCGGAACGTATCGGCATGGCCGTACGGCGCTGGCGGCGCGTGCTGGAGGAACTCGCCGAGGAAGAGGTAGCGCGGCTCGACAAGCAGCCCGCACCCGACCCCGACGGGGTCGCCGCCCTGCTGGTCGCGGCCCTCCTCGGCGGCAAACGGGCCCGGCCCGCCGGGGAGAAGCTCGCCGAACGGATCGGAGTGCAGGCCGCCGTGCGCCTGCGCGACCGGGGCGGCGAGCTCGTCGCCGAACACCTCGACCAGGTGCTGCGCGCCGAACGCGACCGCCGCCTCGCCCCGATCGAAGCACTTGAAGTGAGCCCCGAACCCCAGGCCGAGCTGATCGCCGCGCTGTCCGTACTGCAGAAGGAGAGGTGACGCGGTGACCGCCCTGACCGACCGCACCGACGACCGCTGGGACGACGGACTGATCGCCCGCTCGCGACCCCGGACCAGCGAGGACGACTGGCCCGCCGGCGGTGACGAAGAGGGCGACGAAGCACTGGTACGGGCGGTTTCCGGCGCCGGAAGCGACGGCGGCAGGGCCCCCGCGCCCCCGCTCAGCCCCGAGGCGCAGGCCCTGCGCGTCCGCCTCGAAGCGATGCGCCAGCTCATCGGACTGTCCCGGACGCGGATCCTCGACGGAAAGTCCCTCGCCGAAGCCGGACGGGTGCTGGACGAGGCGGCCGCGCGCCGCGGACTGTCGGCGCAGCACACGGTCGTCGCCATCGCCGGAGCCACCGGAAGCGGCAAGTCCACCCTCTTCAACTCGCTCGCCGGAGTGCAGATCTCCGAGACCGGGCTGCGCAGGCCGACGACCGCCGCACCCATCGCGTGCAGCTGGTCCGACGGCGCCGCGGGACTGCTCGACCGGCTGGAGATCCCGGGCCGGCTGCGCCGCCGCCCCCGCGAAACCTCGGAAGCCGAGGCACTGCGCGGCATGGTCCTCGTCGACCTGCCCGACCTGGACTCGGCGGTCGCGGCCCACCGCGACCACGTGGACCGGGTGCTGGCACTGGTCGACGCCGTGGTGTGGGTGGTGGACCCGGAGAAGTATGCGGACGCCGTCCTGCACGAGCGCTACCTGCGGCCGCTGGCCGGGCACGCCGAGGTGACCTTCGTCGTGCTGAACCAGGTGGACAGGCTGCCCGGAGAAGCCGCCGACCTCGTACTGGACGACCTTCGCCGGCTCCTCGACGACGACGGGATCGCGCTCGGCGAACACGGCGAGCCCGGGGCCACCGTCATCGGGATTTCCGCTCTTACGGGTGAAGGCGTCGGGGAACTGCGCGAGATGCTCGGACAGTTCACCCAGGAGAAGGGCGCCGCGACCCGCCGCATCTCCGCCGATGTGGACAAGGCCGCGGCCCGCCTGCGGCCGCTCTACGTGGCCGACGGCCACGCCGGGCCGGAGATCGGGGAGACCGCGCGCGCCGAGTTCGAGGACCGGCTCGCCGAAGCGGTCGGAGCGTTCGCGGCCGGGCTCGCCGCCGAGCGGGCCTGGCGGCGCAATGCCGGAAAGGCCTGCGGCACGCCGTGGCTGCGCCTCTGGCGGTGGTACGAGAGCCGGCGCGCCCCCCGCTCACTGGCCGGGCTCGCCGCCCTGGCGGCGATCGGACGTTCCCAAACAGCCTTCGAGCCGCCCGTCGAGGAAGAGGTGACGGCCCGCCAGCGGGTGGAGCAGGCCGTGCGCACCGTCGCAAACGAGGCGGTCCTCGGCCTGCCCGACCCCTGGGCGCAGGCCGTACGGGAGACCGCGGTCCGCGGCGCCGAAGGGCTCCCCCAGGCGCTCGACGAGATCGCGGTGACCCTCGGGTCGGCGGTCGCGGTGCCCAGCGTCCGGCCGCCGCGGCCCTCGTGGTGGCCGGCGGCGGTGCTGGCGCAGGCGGCCATGACCCTGCTCCAGATCTTCGGCGGCCTGTGGCTGGCCGGGCAGATCGTCGGGGTACTGCCGCCGAACCTGATGCCGCCGGTCCTGCTGATGGTGGCCGGCATCATCGGCGGACCACTGGTGGAGTGGGCCTGTTCGATCGGGGCCCGGGGCCCCGCGCGGCGCTACGGGCAGGACGCGGAGCGGCGGCTGCGGCAGGCCGCGGCCGGCTGCGGGCGGGCCCGGGTGCTGGAGCCGGTGGCGGCGGAGCTGCTGCGCTACCGGGAGGTGCGCGAGCAGTACGCGACGGTGGCGAAGTTGTCCACAACCCGTCAGTAGTCCACAGGCTCCGGCGGGTTCCGGCGGTCCGGGCCAGCATGTTCCTACCCCGTGCGGATGGTCCGGACGGGTACGGAACGCGGGTCGGGGCGGCGCGTGGTCGAGCGCGCCTTCCGGGCCCCGGAAGGACGGCCGGGATGAACGACACCCAGGTGACACTGGTGGGCTACGTGGCCACGCAGATCGACTACAAGGACACGGCGAGCGGCCCGGCGGCCCGGTTCCGATTCGCGGTGACCCCGAGGTACTACGACCGGAAGAAGGAGACCTGGGCGGACGCGCCCACGAGCTTCTACACGGTATGGGCCCGGCGCGGACTCGCCGTGAACCTCGCAGGCTCCGTTTCCGTCGGCGAACCGCTGGTGGTGCACGGAAAGCTGCGGGTGCGCGAGGATCCGCCCGACGGGGAGGGCAACCGGTGGTTCTCGGCCAACATCGACGCGACCGCCATCGGGCACGACCTGAACCGAGGCACGGCCGCGTTCCGGCGGGTCGTCAGGACGGACGTGCCGCTGATGGGCCCTCAGAAGGCGGCGGTGGTCTGAGTGTTCGAGGAGGCTAGGATTCCCCGGTACTCACGGGCACCTGGGCCTTCGGCCCGAAGGGGAAGACTGTGTCGATTGCCGTTCCCGCATCCTCCGCTCCTGCCGCCGCTCCCGGCCCCGCTCCTGCCGGTGCCGTTGTCGGCGCTCCGGTCGGCGTTGCCGCTGCCGCTGCCGCCCAGGCCTGCGGCGCACCCTCGCTGCGCACCAAGTCCGCCGCGGCCGTACGGGGCTCCGCGCGGCGTCCGATCGCGGTGGCCCTGCTCGCCGCCGCGCTGGCCGGAGCCCCGGGCGCGGTGGCGGCCGCCGACACCGGCCCGGGCACACCCCGGACACCGGAGGGCGCGAGCGCCGTCCTGGACGGGCTGAAGACCTACGGCCAGGCCGTCCTGCGCGGCAAGGACGGAACCGTACGGCAGATCCCGGCCGGGCTGTACGAGATGCGGGTCGACGGCGGCGGCATGCTCCAGACGTACGGAGTCGGCGTCTCGGGCAACGCGCAGCCCCAGGCCCGGTACGCGGAGATCGGGTGGAACGGCACCCCGCTCGCCGGAAACGGCGAGGCGAGCCGGATCCGCTGGGTCCTGGAGCACTCCTACCCCCAGCTGAACGATCTGGCCGGGCTCGCCAAGGCGGCCGGAGCCGCCGCGCTCACCGCGCAGAGCGCGGCGGCCGGGACGCAGGTGGCCATCTGGCGGCTGGCCGAGGGAGTGCGGGTGGAGGCCGTCGACCCGGAGGCGGAGAAGCTGGCCGACTACCTCCAGCGGGCGGCGCGACGGCTGCCGGAACCGCCGCCCTCGCTCGCGGTGGATCCCGGCGAGGTATCGGGGCCGCTGGGTACCCGGATCGGACCGGTCACCGTGCGGACAGGTGCGCAGAGCGTGAGCGTGACCCCGGACGCGGCGGCCGTGGCCATGGGGGTGCGCGTGGTCGACGCCCAGGGTCTGCCGGTCACCTCCGCCGTCAACGGCGGCAAGCTGTACTTCGAGGTGCCGGCGGGGACGCCGGACGGCGCCGCCGCGGTCACCCTGCGCGGTTCGACCCGCGTACCGGTCGGCCGGGTCTTCACCAGCGGGATCCCGGCGCAGGTCCACATCGTGGCCGGCTCCAGCCAGTCCTCCACCGTGGCCACGGCGACGGCGAAGTGGCCGCAGCTCCCCGATGCCCAGCCGGTCGACGCCGCTGCACCGGGCACGGAGGTCACGACGCTGGGCGCGCGATCGGGCGCCGCCCCGGCAGCGGATCCGGACACCTCGGACGAGCGGCTGGCCGCCAGCGGCAGCTCCGCAGCCACCCCGGTGATCGCCTCCCTGGCGGTGGGCCTGGTCGTCCTGGGCGGCCTGGTCGTCCTGCTCCTCCGCAAGCGCCCCCTGGAAGACGGCCCCGACCCGGAACGCGGACCGACCCCGGAGTAGGAACCCGAGCCGAGGCCGGCCGGGACGAGGGGCCGCCCCCCGGATCGAGCCCGGCCGCCACCCGACCTGTCCGGAGCCCTGCCGGGGCCCCGGACACGAGCCGGGCTCCGGCCCTGGCCCCGGCTCCGGATCTCCCTCCGCCGGACCCCCCCGGCCACCC
>NZ_JAPNLJ010000033.1 GCF_026627445.1 Streptomyces sp. H27-H1 | reverse complement strand
GCATCGCGTTCCGCTTTGACAAGACGCCAGAAAGCTACGAGGCCGGCCTGCATCTGTGCGGTGCGATGCTCTGGCTCCGCAGCATCGCACCACATTCATAATCCGATCTCCAGACAGGACCTAGCCGTTCTCGTCCTGGACGCGACCACCGGGCAAGTCGCCCTGCTGGCACTCATCGGACAGCTTCCTCCCGCACTGCTCGCCCTGCACGCAGGCGCCTTGGCCGACCGGTATCCGAAGCGACCACTCATGGTCGTCGGGGACCTGGCCAGCGCCACCGCGCTGGCGACCCTGCCGGCGGCCGCCGCCCTGAACGCCTTGACCCTGACGCACCTGATGATCGTCGCCGCCGTCCAGTGCGCCGCCGGTGTGCTCCACGACGCCGCGGCCATCAGCCTGCTGCCGAGTCTGGTCGACAGATCCCTGATCCAGCGCAGTAACTCCCGGGTGGGATTCCTGTTCGCCGTCGCAGCCACCGGCGGAAGCAACCTGGGCGCGGCCCTGACCGCGCTGCTCGGCCCGGCCCGCGCCCTTCTGGGTGACGTCCTGTCCTACCTCGTCAGCATCTGGTGCACCGCTCGGATCCAGGTCCGCGAGCCCCGCCGCGCGCCGGAGGCCTCGCCGCGTCTGCGGCGCGAGATCGGCGAGGGGCTGCGGTACGTGGCCGGCGATCACCGGCTTGCCGTGCTCACCGCGGTCAACGCGACGACCTCCTTTGCCCTGGCGCTCCTGAACACCCTGTGGGCGCTCTACCTGCTTGTTCCCGCTTAACGACCGTGTTGCTTTCTGCCTGATGGCCCGTCTGACCTGGTTGTTTGCTTGTTGCACTCGGCCGGGTTGCATTGATACCCATCGGTCATGCACCAATCGACGTACTCATCAGCAGGTTGGGAATCCTGGGGACTTGCGTTCAGACCGGCGATCCCGGAAGGGATGCCTTTGCTGTTCGACGACGACCTCCTCTTCGAAGACAGCAGCGGCATCCGTCCCACCACCGTGATCAACTGCTGGGCCTGCGAGCTGCCTGCGAATGGATGCCCCGCGCCGAAGTCGTGGCCCTACTACGTGCGGACGGTTCGTGAGTGGCTGGAGTTCATATCCACGCACGGGGTCGCCCTGTTCGACACGCGGCGTCGACTGAAGGCAGTCCTGAGCGCGTACTCCGTCTATCGAGCCCGGGGCCCTATCAAGCACCGCTTCGAGGCGTCTACGTGGAACCAGAGCATGGGAATCCTGGCGGGGTTCTACAAATGGGCGAAAGACGAGGGGTATGCAGACGCCGAGCCGTTCACGTACCGGCAGGCGGTCTGGGCTTTCAAGGGGCAAGTCCGTCGCGGGCAGGTCAACCAATCGCGGCGGCGCCAGGCGAAGCCGCATGTGACGATCAAGTATCTCGACGACGACTTCACCGTCATCTTCCTCAAGGCGCTGGCGGGGTTGGATCCTGACGGAGAGCGGGATCTGCGGTACCGGGGGCGGGAGCTGGCCCGGAACTCAGCGATCGGCCGCATGATCGTCTCGAGCGGGCTACGGAGCCAGGAATACACATACCTGCTGGTCTGCGAGGTGCCCCTGCTCCCCTCGCGGAGGACTGCGGTGCCGGTGTCGCTCCCGGTCCCATCCGGTGTCACCAAGGGAAGCAAGTACCGTGAGTCGTGGATCGACTACGACTCACTGGCTGAGCTGCACTCCTACATCGCTCTCGACCGAGCAGCCGCGACGTTCGGATCGTCGTGGCGGCCGCCGGCCCGCTGGGGAGAGCCGCTGTTCGTGACGGACCCGGATCAGAGGGGCGGACGCGTCAACGGGGTCCGTGTGCAGTGGAGTTCGCTCGGCCCTGACGAGCGGCGGCGTCTGGTTGCCCCAGAGGGTGGTTCGATGCTGCTGTCGGCGTGGGGCCAGGGACGCCCGTTCACCGGATGGTCCACCGTCTTCGCCAGGACCGCTGACCGCATCCGCGAGCGATACGAGCCGCGATTCCCGCACGTCAATCCGCACCGGCTGCGTCACACCATGGCCATGGCGACCATGGCGCGGCTGATGCGCGGCTGGTACGAGCAGGCTGCTCGCCAGGTCCGTGACACCGATGACGATGCCGCCCTGGCGCACTACCTGCGGACCCAGGAGCCGCTGCTGATTCTGCGCGATCTGCTCGGACATACCAGTTCATTGACCACGGAATCGTACCTTCACCGTCTGGACGTACTTCGCCTGTTCACCTCCCTGTATCGGCAGGTCGGCAAGGAATACGGGTTGCTGGACGAGGACGTCGAGCTGGAGCTCGAGACTGAGTTCGACGACGAACCGGCGGTGGTCTGATGCCGGCCACCGTCACGCTTGACCCGCTGGGTGTGCACTGCCTCTTCAGCGACGGGTCGGAGTACCGCCGTCGTCTACGTGTGCGGCGGCCAGTGGTGCTCCCAGGGCTGGCGCGCACTCTGCTCGAGGGTGCTACAGATCTGGTCCATCCGCATGGGCAGGTCGACAGCGCTGGAGGCTTCGACCTCTACCTCACGGCCGTCCGCGGCTTCACCGACTGGTTGGTGGAGTTCGGGTTCTCCGGCGGGGCCTCCGACCTGACTCGCGCACTCCTGGCCCGGTACTGGCGGCAAGGGGTGCGATCCGCGCAGGAGAGCGCGCTGCGGGCGATGTTGCGCTGCGCGGATGACCAGGGGCAGATTCTGGCGCCGGATGTGCGCACGTTCGTCGATGGTCGGCTGTTCAACACGGGCGAGCGGTACGGCTCGCACCAGCCGTACAGTGGCTCTATAGACGACAAGTGACTCCAGTCGGAAGGTGGCTTCTGACTCCACTCGGTGCGTCCCAGACGTGGCCATGAAGATGAGATCTGACTCCACGTAGGGAGCCAGGCGGCTGATGATCTCCGGGGTAGTAGCCGGGGACGGGGCCCTACGGGCGACGAATGAGGGTTGGTGTCGTTCCCTCGACAGCACCTTCTGGCGCGCATTCCGCCTGGACCGCCGTGCGGCACTCCGACCCGCGTCACCGGGCGCAGCTGTGCTGCTTTCTCGCTTCATCCTTGGGGAGGGGGCGGGGGTAGTGCGGGGTTGGGGGTGAGGATGCGGCGTAGTACGGCTTCGACTTCGTCGCGGGTGGGGGGCTGGGAGTTGGCGAGGCCGTGCAGGGTGATGCCCTGGGCGGCGGCTGCGACGGCTGCGGCGGTGACGGGGTCGGTGTAGTGGGAGATGGCCCGGATGTTGTTTGCGGTGTGCCGGTCGGCGAGGGAGCGGAGTTCGGGGCGGCGCAGGGCGGCGAGGTAGAGCTCGAACTCCATGACGTTCTGGCCGCGGCTGTCCGTGGTGAAACTGCCCATGAGGGCATCGGTGAGCAGGACGGCGAACTGCTCGGGGCTCAGATGGGGGCGCTGGGCGACCCATTGGTCGAGGTAGGCGCCGAAGCGGTCGACGGAGCGTTCCAGGGCGGCTTTGATGAGGTCTTCGCGGGTGGCGAAGTGGTAGGTGGTGGCCCCGAGCGGGACGCCCGCCTCTTGGGCCACGGCACGGTGGGTGAGTCCCTCGATGCCGCGCCGGGTGATGACCCGTTCCGTGGCGTTGACGATCTCTTCGATGCGGCGCTGTGGGTCGCGTTTGCGGCGCGGCTGCGCCGTTCGCCCGCCCGACTCCGTCATCGCGCTGTCCTCGGCGGGCCGGCGGGTCGGTGGTGGTGAGGCGGGACGGTCACGGCAGGGCTCCCTCAGGGTCAGTCGTTCGGATCAGTCTAGGACGTCTGTACCACTGGGGCGGTACGGAGCATTGCCGTAGAAGATGGTCCATCCGGTGATGCAAACCTGCGGCCGCGTGTCCGATTTGCGACAGATCGCAGAATCCGTACAGTACAGATGTACTAGTTTTTTGCTGGCTTCGAGCCACCGCGTCGACACAAGGAATGACCATGCCTACCAACCCCGCGTTCACCGCCTGCCTGGCCGTCAACGACATCACCGAGACCCTGGACTTCTACGAGTCGCTCGGCTTCGGCGTCAGCCGCGAGTCGATCTCCAGCGACGGCGTCCACCTCGTCTTCAACGGCGAGCGCATGGCCTTCATGGTCCAGCCAAAGACCGAGGCCAACGCCTTTCTCCCGCAGGTGGCACAGGACAAGCCGGGCGCCTCCGCCTTCTTCTACCTCGACGCCCCCGACTTCGACGCCGCCTGCGCGAAGATCCGCGACCAGGTCGAGGTCCTCAAGGAAGCCGAGGACGGCGGCTACCGGATGATGTACTTCCGCGACCCCAACGGCTACGCCGTCGCCCTGAGCGCCAACGCCACCTGACCCAGCCACAGGACAGCACCCAGCGCCCGCACCGGGGCCGGTCCCCCACCAGCGGGCCTCCCTCGCAGGCCGTGCGTGGGACCGGCCCCAGCGAGGCATGGGGAGACCAGCAGCCACGGCCCGCTCCCGCCGCGGCCCTGCACGCCACAGCAGCACATCAGGAAGAGAACAGACGTCATGAGCGACAGCAGCACCCTGGCGGGGAAGATCTCCTGCCACGCGATCTGGGGCCGGGACGGACGCCGGCTCGCCGAGTTCTACGCCGCCGCCCTGGGCACTGAGATCGCCGAGGCGTACCCGGACGAGGAAGGCAACGAAGCCGCCTTCGCCCTCTCCCTCCAAGAGTCGATGTACGTCTTCTACACCGCCGAGTCCTTCGCGGCCCCCCGCTGGCCGGAAGAGGAACTGCCCTTCCACCTGGACATCTCTTTCGACGACGTCCCGACCGCTGAGAAGCAGCTGCTCGCACTCGGGGCCACCAAGCCGACCCACCAGCCAGGCGGCGAGCACTGGACCGTCCTGCTCGACCCCTCAGGCCAGCCGTTCTGCATCAACACCAGCACATAGGCGATGGCCACGCTGCTCCTCGCGCTCCGCCAGGACCGGCAACAGCAGCCCGGTCCTGCGCCGGTCGAGCCGTCTCTCCCCGAGAGCGCACAGCCCGACATGCCCTCGCGCGCGTCGCCGCGTGCAACTCGACCTTCGAAACGGGCACTGGCACCACCTGGGACTGCCGGAGGGAAGCCCCCCCAGTGGAGTCAAAACTCGCCTATACGAGATCGCTGCCCTAGCCGCGGAGTCAGAACCCACCTTCCACTGGTACCGACACTCACCTATAGAGCCACGTACAGCGAGGCCGAATGGGCCCGGCTTATCGATACCTGCCGGAACGAGGTCGATGGCGCCTTCCACGCGTTCTGCGCGGCCCGGGAGCTGGCCTCGTCAGCTGACGGGCCTGGGGCTTCACTCCGTGAGCACACTGTCCATCACTGGCTGGTGATGAACAACGGGCCCGCCCCGCTGGTCAGCGAGATGGCAGAGCGCGGCGCGTTCCCCTTCCGGCGGAGATACGGAGTCGGTCTTCTCGCGGTGCTGGATCCGTTGATCCCGACCCTGGACGTGATGATCGCCTATCAGCTGCTCTTCGGCGCCTACACCGGGGTGGTCCCGGACGGGATCGCGGACCTGGGGCTCGATGACATCGAGTGGGCGGGTGACGAGAAGATCCTCCTCAGCTACGTCAAAGGCCGCACAGCTGCGGAGAGCCTTGCTCTGTCACGTCAGGCCACTCGCCTACTCGAGCAGTGGCTCGACCACTCCGCAGTGGCTCGACGCTTCGCGCCCGAGGAGTTGCGCCAGGAGCTCTGGGTGCGTTTCACGCCTGGCGGCACACGGGCCGGAGAGCGCTGGCTGGCCAAGCCGCCGACGCACCTGTCCCTATGTGGGTGGGTGAAGCGGCGCCAAGCAGTCGACGAGGAGGGGCACCCCACGCAGATGAGCGGTGACAACGGCCTCCCCCTGGCCCTTCACCGACACCGCATCCGTACTACCCACGACGCGCTGAAGGACCGGTCGCACTGGCGTGGCAGCCGCCGGACCACGCTCGATCCGAACCGGTCCCCCGGCGTTGAGGGGGACCACTACCTGACGAACACGACGCCGGCTCAGCGTGAGGCAGCGGAAGACATCATCGCCCAGGCCCAGGAGGATCTCGTGCGCCGGGCGATGCCGCCCTTGGTGCTGGCCACCGCGGAGATGGCCGACCTGGTGGAGAACTATCCCGAGCACATGAAGCGGCTCGGCCTGGACGACGACGCCTTGGCACAGCTCCTGTCCGGGGAACGCGACGTCTTCACCGCCGCATGTGGGGACCAGCTGTCTGGTCTCCACGGGCCGAAGGGGAAGCCCTGTCCGGCGCGCCCGTGGGTGTGCCTGCTTTGCCCGCTGGCCTTGTTCGCCCCCCGTCATCTGCCGAACCTGCTGCGGCTGCGGGCGTTCTTCTCCCGCCAGTGGCAGCAGATGACCACCGCCGAGTTCATCCCCGTCTTCGGCCCATACGCCCATCGTCTCGACGAGATCCTGACCCCCGACCGGTACTTCTCCGAGCACGCGCTACGGGCAGCCGCTGCCGAGGTCACCGACTGCGATGTCGAGCTTCCCCTGCGACCTGAGGAGCACACCGTATGACCACCCTGCACCGGCCCACGGGCCTCGCGGCCACCTTTTCGCGATCCGTCTTCCGAGGTGAAGACGTGTGCGCTGTGGCCGGTCTACCGGTTCACGGCGCGGGCCCGCATCCTCACTTCAATGACGCAATCTGGGACTTCACCGGTGTCATCGGGCTGCCGCGCTACCTCGCGCGGCACGCGCGGATCTTGTCCTTTACCGAGATTCTCAATGCCCAGTGGAGGGAACTCGCGAAGGAGTTCATCCTCGCCCGGCTCGCACCGGACCATCACGCTGTGCGGGAGCTTGCCCACGCCTACCGAACGCCCGTGCAGGTAGCCACGGTGCACGGGCGGTTGACCGTGCTGGCCGGCTGGCTGAACTGGCTCACCGACCAGGGGTGGATGATCTCGGGGAGGTCACCCAGCAGCACTGCGCCGCCTACCTGGAACTTCGCAAGAAGGTACGGGACAAGCACGGCGTCGTGATCCGTGACAGCAGCCCCGGCTACCGCATGGACGTCGTGGCGGTCATCCAGGAGATCGGCTACTACACCGAACTGTTCTCCACCGGCGGCTACGTGCCGGGCTTTCGTCCGTGGGGGCGACGCACGGCGTACTCCGTCGCCGGGTTGGTCCGTCGGACGGGCAACACGACACCGCCGCTGAGCAACGACGTCTTCCAGCCGCTGGTCGCGGCGGCCCTGTACGTGGTGGAGGTGTTGGCACCTCACGCCATGGAGCTCCAGCAACAGCTGCAGGAGATGGTGCCGAACCGCCCAGGCCGCAACAACAGCGGGCGGCCGTCCTGGAAGGTCGAGGTCGCACAGGCCATCGACCGCCACGTACAGGAGGCCGATCCGTTCGATGTCGCCCTCGATCACGTCGTAGCCGAGCGACTGGCGGACGGCTGGTCTCCGGACGATCCGCTGCTGAGGGTGAACCTGATCTCCCTCGCCCACGAGACAGGACGGCACGCCTTCCACTACACGTGGCTGCCCACCCTGCGCGGCCAGCTGGAGAAGGCCGTCAGGGAAGTCGGCCTGTCCAAACGCTGGGGTCGAACGGCCGCCCTGGTCGAACGCGCGGACGGACGCGGCAGTGTCCCCTGGACCCTGCCGATAAACACCACCGAGGCCCGACTGCAGCTCTCCCGCGCCCGCACAGCCTGCCTCATCGTGCTCGCCGCGCTGACCGGAATGCGCAGGAGCGAACTGGCTGAGCTGACCCACGACTGCCGCCAGCCTCCCGAACAGCTCGGCGAAGGCCGCATCCGCTACCGCCTGAAAGCTAAGATCATCAAAGGCCGGAAGCTGGGCGGCGATCACGACCAGTGGGTGACCATCAAGCAGGCGTACGACACCGCCGGCGTAGCCGCCTCGCTCGCCGACCCGGTGAAGAACACCGGTCACTTGTTCAAGTCGCTCTCCTTCTTCACCCCGTATGAATGGTTCCTGACCTGGGTCAATGGGCCGGAAGGCCGCCGTCTTGGGCTGGCGCCGATCCCCGAGGTGCCGGTCAGCCTACGGATGCTCCGCAGAACCCTCGCGGTGGAAATGGCGCACCGGCCCGGTGGTCTGCTGGCCGCCAAGATCCATCTCAAGCATATTTCCGTGGTTACCACCGAGGGTTATGCGGACCGCCCCGGTGGGGCCCAGTCGGTGCTGATGGCCGAGTTCGGCCAAGAGGAGCGGGAGCACAAGATGCGTGTCGCCCTCGACGCATTCCACGACTACCAGAACGGTATCCGGCCTGCGGGGCCTGGCGCCAGCGACCTCCTGGACTTCTTCGCGTTCGTCGACGAGCAGCTGGACTTCTCTGGGGCGCCGAACATCAAACGCAGCGACCAGGAGGTGACGAACCTGCTCGCCAAGCGGGCCAGGTCCCTGCACCTGGGGCCGGCGAACTACTGCTGGTTCCTCGATCCGTCCAAGGCGCTGTGCCTCAAGCTCGCCGGGGCCCGCGCCCACGGGGCGACAGAGCCCTTGATCGGCATATGCGATTCAGCGCGGTGCCCCCAGGCCACCCACCATGCCGGGCACCGCCCGGTATGGGCGGCCAGTGCCGACAGCAAGAAGGTCTTCATCGCCACCATCGGACGCGCACAGCGGACGGAGAAGGCCCGGCTGAGTACGGAACTCGCCCGCGATGAGCGGGTGCTGGCCGAGATCGACGCCCTCTGCGGAACGGGGGCATGACGTGGCCCGCATCAGTGACGAGACCCGGCGGAACAACGAGATGGCCATTCGGCAGGTCATGGAACGGCTGCTTGCCGGTGACGTTCCCGCAGGCGGCAAGTGCGACGTGAAGGCCCTCGCGACCCAGGCCGGGGTCGCCCGCACCGGTTTCTACCCCAAGAAGAACCGTGACGGCTCGCCACGGCCTGGCCCCTACCAGCACTTGGCAGAGGAGTTCGAGCGGCGGTTGGCCGGGCTTCGGGAAACGGGCGTGATTCCGGACCCGCGGGCTGCACAGGTCGAGCGTCTCAAGGAACAGGTGTTCGGACTGAAGGAACGCCTCGCCGAGCGTGACGCGCAGATCGGTGGGCTCACTGACTTCCAGGAGCGGGCTCTGTCGCAGATCGCTGCCCAGAGGATGGAGATCGAGCGGCTTCGCGATGTCTTGGCCGGGCCGTCGAATGTTCGTGCTCTGCCGAGCAGTTCCGGAGCGCGTGCGCCGTACGGATCGTGCAGCTGAGCACGGTTGTCTGTAGGGGGCGGCTGCCGGGATCACGGATGCCGGGCAGCCGCCCCCTGGTGTTGTTCTGGGGACCTGCTCGTCTCGACGAGGACGCGCAGTCCCGGCTCGTCACCAGCCGATGGTGAGGCGAGATTCGGTCCGCGTGACGCGGACACCGGTGGTGAGCCGGTCGTCGGGGGTGGTTGCGGGGTAGGCGGTGACGACGAGCTGCTGGGGCCTGTCCTGGCTCCAGCAGCGCAGGAGGCAGTTCCTGGCGGCTGAACGGGCGTGACGGTGGTGGTGCTCAGCTGATGGTCGGGCTGCGGCGTTCGACGAGGACGACGCCGCGCCACTGGCCGTGGTGGAGGCCGATGCGTTCGCGGGTGCCGATGACGCGGAACCCGGCCTTCTGGTGCAGAGCGAGGCTGGCTGTGTTCTCCGGGAAGATCCCGGACTGCACCGTCCAGATTCCGGCGGCTTCCGTAGAGACCAGCAACGCGGTCAGCAGGGTGAGTCCCACGCCGCGTCCGCGGGCTTGGGGACCGACGTAGACGGAGTGCTCGACCACTCCGGCGTACACGCAGCGGTCGGAGACCGGGACCACGGCGGCCCAGCCCAGGACGCGTGCCTGCTCGTTGAGGGCGACCAGGCGGTGCTCGGGCAGCTTGGCCGCGTCGAACTCCTTCCAGTTCGGAGCGGTGGTCTCGAAGGTGGCGTTGCTCTCGTCGATGCCGAGCTGATAGATCGCCAAGACCTGTTCGGCGTGCTCGGGCCGCATCGCCGTGATGCGCCCGCTTGTCGCCGGCGCGGCGGTGGTCATGCCGTCTCGATGCCGAGTTCGGCGAGCAGGCCGCGGATGCGCCGTTCGATCTCGTCCCGGATCGGGCGGGCCGTCTCGACGCCGTGCCCGGCGGGGTCGTCGAGTTTCCAGTCGAGGTAGGTCTTGCCGGGGTAGACGGGGCAGGTGTCGCCGCAGCCCATGGTGATCACCAACCAGATCCTCGACATCCTGCTCGACAACGCCCGTCGGCACGGCAGCGGAACCGTCACGGTGAGCCTGCGCGACCTCGGGTCCGCGCTCGCCCTCGATGTCGCAGACGAGGGGACGCCCGTCCTGGACCCGAAGGCTGTCTTCGCACGCGGTGCGACCACCGGCCCCGGCTCGGGCATCGGGCTCGCCCTGGCGCGGGAGCTGGCCGAGGCCGCCGGAGCCCGGCTCGCCCTCAGCGGGACCGGGCCCACCCGGTTCACGCTGCTGCTCCCGTGAAGGCCGGGGGGACGCACGGACCGTCGTCAGTCACGTCGATGACGGCGCTCCCCCGGGCGTAGCGCAGGGCGTTGTCCAGCAGCGGGCTTCACCTACGTTCGAGCACGGAGGCCGGCACGCCGACCGCCAGGCCCTCGTCCATGGCCGCGACCTCGACCGTCTCACCTGCGCCGGAGCGGTGCAGGTCAAGCGCACCGTCGAGCACCAGGTCCCCCGCCGCCGGACCCCGCACGTCCGCCCGTCTGAGGGCCGCCCGCAGGCGGGCGGCGAGCTCGGCGACCTGCGGATAACCCGGTGAGCCGGTCGGCGATCTGGTGGTGGGCCGTGAGGAACACGACGAGAGCTAGGTATCCGTTGGCCCGCAGCGCCTGGCATACGTCCCGGCCGTCCGCGTCCGGCAGCCCGACGTCCAGGACGACCACGTCGAAACTCTCGACGGCGAGCCGCATGGCGCTCGCACCGTCCTGGGCCGGGCGCCGCCTCGAAGCCCTCGTCCAGCAGGCCGTGCAGGAGCACGTCGCGCAGGGCGTGGCCGTCCTCGACGAGGAGGATGCGCTGCCGCATCAAGGGGTGCTTCCGTCCCCGGCCTCGACGGCCCGGGTACGCCACAGGCAGACGGAGCCGGTCAGGGCCAGCCAGGCGGCGGCAAACAGCCAGCCGCCGACCACATCGGAGAACCAGTGCACGCCGAGGTAGACGCGGGTCAGGCCCACCGACGCGGCCCACAATCCGATCACCACGAGCGGCAGCAGAGGGACCCGGGAGCCCCGCAGCAGCAGGGCCGCGATCAGGAGTCCGGCGGTCACAGCGGCGGTGGTGGCGTGGCCGGAGGGAAAGGACCAGCGTGAGGCGTGCGTCGCCCAGTCCCCTGCCAGCGGGCGCGGCCGGGCGATCAGGGACATCGCGGCGTACCGCAGGGCCTGTCCGGCGCCGAGACAGAGGGCGAACCCGGCGGCGGCGGCGACACGCTGGGGCCGGGCCCGGCCCACGGCCAGCCCCGCCAGGACGACCAGGACGTAGGGGACGGCTCCGGTGCCGGTGGCGGTAATGGCGCGTGCCACCGCCAGGGCGAGGGCGGGCCGGTGTTGCAGAGACCAGTTGTGCAGGGCCGCGTCGGCGGGCAGCAGCCCGTCCGGTGCCTGGAACACCCAGGCGGTGAGCAGGGCGAAGGCAGCCGCGGCGGCCAGGGCCGCCCAGCCGAACCGGCGGGCGGCCCTGCGGCGGGTCACGGCGCGGCCAGGAGGGGGCGCAGCGGGCCGCGTCCCAGCCGCTCGGCGAGGACGTCCTGGTTGCGGCGCACGGTCCAGGCGGCGAGGAGGGCCACAGTGACGCCGACGAGGAAGCCGGCGAGAACGTCGTGGGGGTAGTGCGCACCCACCCAGACCCGGGAGGCGGCCATCAAGGCCGCCGCCACCAGGGCGACCGCGCCCAGTCGGCGCGAGACGAACAGCAGCGCGACGGCCGCGCCGGCGGCGAGGGCGGCGTGGTTGCTGGGGAAGGACCAGTCACCCGGGGCGGGGCACGCTTCCAGGGTAATCACGTGCAGGCTCTGGCACGGCCGGTCCTCCCGGACTGCCAGCTTGACCAGGTCGTTCACGCCGTAAGCGAGGACGGTGATCACCGGGACAGCGAGCGCGGTGACCGCCGCCGGAAGGCCCGCGCGGCGGGCCGGCCACCAGGCGGCGAGCATCAGCACCGCGAACAGGGCCAGCCCGTAGGTGGACCAGCCGACGATCAGGCTGTCGAGCCAGGTGGGGGCCAGGTGGGCGAGGTCGGTGACCTCGAGGTAGGCGGGGCCGTCGATGGCCGAGCCGTCGTACGCGAGATTGATCAAGGGGCCTCATTCTTGAGCTTGGCGGCCCGCCGGGAGCGGAGCAGTTCGGCTGCCAGCGGCAGCAGGGACACGATGACGATGAGGGCGATGATCGGCAGCAGGTACCGGTCGACGTTGGGGATGGAGGAGCCGAGCGCGTAGCCGGCCATCACCAGACCGACCGTCCAGACCAGGCCGCCGGTCACCTGCCACAGGGTGAAGACGCGGGCCGGGATGTTCAGAGCCCCGGCGAGCGGGTTCAGGACCGTGCGCACCACGGGGACGAAGCGGGCCAGCACGATCGCCTTGGCGTGCCCGTACCGCTCCAGCAGCTCCTGAGCACGCTCGGCCCCCTCGTGCAGGCGCTTGGAGCGGCTCCGGGCGAGGACCGCTCCGCCCGCCCGGCGCCCGATGAGGTATCCGACCTGGGCGCCGGCCAGCGCACCGGCCGCCGAGGCCGCAAGGACCCAGGGCAGGGACAGCGTCGCAGCCTTGTCCGCGGTGCCCGCGCACAGCAGGCCCGCAGTGAAGAGCAGGGAGTCGCCGGGCAGGAAGAAGCCGACCAGCAGCCCCGTCTCGGCGAACATCACCACCGCGATGCCCAGGACGCCGAAGGTCGCCAGCAGCGACTGGGCATCGAGGAGGTTCACCGCGAGTGGGGCTGCGGCGAGGACGGATACGGCCATGAGTGAGTGGCCTCTCACTGAAAGCGGGCAGGGGCAGCCGGATGGAACAACGGTCGACTACAATCACGTAGACGGTCTACTGAACTGTAGACGATCAGAGAATGAGGAGAAAGTAATGGCCGAGGGCGCTGCCGAGCGCAGGCCGGCGGGTGAGCTGGAGGCGAGTGTGCTCGCGGCGCTGTGGGCCGCGGGCGGGCCCCGGACTGCAGGGCAGGTGCAGCGCAGCCTGCCGGTGGAGCTGGCCCGCACGACGGTGACGACCATCCTGTCCCGCCTCTTCGAGAAGGGGACCGTCGGCCGGGAACGTTCCGGCCGGGGATTCGCGTACTTCCCCGTCCAGGACGCGCACGGCCTGACCGCCCGGCGGATGCACCACGAGCTCGACAAGGACAGCGACCGCCAGACCGTGCTGGCCCGGTTCGTCTGCGACCTGGGCCCCGAGGACGAGCGCATACTGCGCGACCTCCTGGAGGGCGGTAGCGGACGGTGATCGCCGCGCTGCTCGTGCCGCTGCTGATGCCGTTCGCGGCCCCGACGCTCGTGCGGTGGACGGGCCCCCGCCTGCGGCCGACGGCCGCGCTGTGGGCGCTGACCGCGACCGCGTGCGTTCTGGCGGGCGCCTGGCTGGCGGCGCTCGGCGGCCTTCTGCTCGCCGGCGGACTCACCGTGTCCGCCCTGGCCCGCCTCGGCCACCTGATCCGCCCCCTGGACGTCGCGCCTGCCGTGGTCGCCTATCCGGTGACCGCGTTCGCCGTCGGCGCCCTCGCGGTCTGCGCGTACACCGTGACCCGCTCAGCCCTGCGCCAGTACCGCCAGTACCGCACCGCCCATTCGCAGCTGCGCAACGCGCCCACCGCGGGAGACCTCAGCGTCCTGGACCGCCCCGACGCCGACGCCTACGCCCTCCCCGGCAACCCGGGGCGCATCGTGGTGACCTCCGGCATGCTGCGCGCCCTGGACGGACCCGAGCGCGAGGCCCTGCTCGCCCACGAACGGGCCCACCTGGCCGGCCGCCACCACTACTTCCTCGCCACCGCCGACCTCGCCACCCGCTGCCATCCCGCAATGCGGCAACTGCGCGACGCCATCGCCCTGGCCGTCGAACGGGTCGCCGACGAAGCCGCCGCGACCGCGGTCGGCGACCGGCTGCTGACAGCGCGGGCCATCGGCCGCGCAGCCCTCGCAGGGGCGACCGGCAGGCCTGCCCGCCCCGCCTTCGCCGCGCGAGCCGCAGGCGGCCCCGTACCCCAGCGCGTAAAGGCCCTGCTCCAGCCGGCCGCCACCCACCACAGGCTGGCTGTCGCGGCGGGCTGCCTGCTGCTCGCCTGCTCGGCCGCCACCACCGCCGCAACCGCCGTTGGGCTCGCGAGCCTCCACAGCAGCGTGGAGATCGCCCAGGGCGAGACAGAGCACAACTGACGGCAGATCACCACAGAAACTTACCTCCCCTTTACCCGCGAACCTCGTTTGGGGAGACGGTCATGTCCCGTGCTCAGCTCGCACTCAACGTCGCCGACCTCGAAGCGTCGGGCGCCCTCTACTCCAAGCTCTTCGGCGTCGAGCCCGCGAACCGGCGCCTCGGCTACACGAACTTCGCGATCACCACCCCGCCGCTCACGTTCGCCCCCATTGAGGGCGAACCCGGGCAGGAGACCCGCCTGGACCACCTCGGCGTCGAAGTCGACTCCACCGACCAGGTCACCGCCACCACCCGCCTCAAGGAGCCGAACTGGCCACCTTCGAGGAGAACGACACCCCCTGCTGCTACGCCCTCCAGGACAACGTGTGGGTCGACAGCCCCGGCAAGGAGCCGTGGGAGGTCTACGTCGTCAAGGCCGACGCCGACCAGCTGGGCAAAAACCCCGCTCTGGACGGCGACTCCCGCTGTTCCGGACAGAACGAGACCGCCGGCGCCGCAGCATCCGCGTCGGCGGCTGCGGGCTGTGCCTGCGGCAGCGGAGACAAGCGCCGTGCACATCCTGCGCTGATCCGCGCGGGCCCGGGGCTCGTCAGGCCGGGTGCAGGGTGCGCCGGGACGGGCCGGCCGCGCGTCGGCAGCCAGGCGCAGGGCGTAGACGGCGGGCGTGTCATCGGGTTCCGTGACGGGCCGAAGTAGACCCGGTCACTGGCCTGCTCGTCACCGTCGCGATCCTGCTGGTCCTCAAGGACGCCGCCCGCGAGGTCTACCGGCGTCTGATGGACTCGGTCGACCCCGCCGGGCAGAGCGGCCCCTTCGGGCCGTCCGGCGGCGACACCCAGGGCGACGTCGACGAGCAGGACCGAGCGCACGCCGAGTTGGACGACCGGCGTACGGACCTCTGACTGTCCCGTCCCATTTCGCGCCCTCCTGGTCGCGCCGCTGACCAGGGTCGGGAGTGCGTTGCCGCTGGCTGGGCTTCGACAGTGGTTGTCCCGGTCTTCGTTGTTGGTGGTCGTATCAGCCCTGCAGAGCTTGGAGGGTGGCGTCGAGATCGGTGCTGCGGGGCTGGTTGTGGGGGAGTTTGGCGAGGGCGACGGCCATTCCGCAGGTGTTGGTGGCGGCGGAGAAGACCAGGCCGGTACCGATGGCGGCGGACAGCCAGCGGGCGGGGCGCCAGCGGATGCCGGCGGCGAGGCCGAGGACGACGAGGGATCCTGCGGCGAGGCGGACCTGGCGTTCCATGGGCCAGACGGCCCGGCCGTTCTCGGGGCGGTGGAGGGTGTGGCCCTCGCTGGCCCATGCGGTGGTGCCGCCGGTGAGGGTGGTGGCGGGGATGTCAGCTGCGGCGAGTTCGGTGCAGGCGGTGGTGGAGCGGTTGCCGGAGGCGCAGACCATGAGGAGGTCGCCGCGGGCGGCTGCGGCCTTGAGGGCGGGCAGTGCGGCGTGGAGGTGGTCGAGGGGGATGTTGTGGGCGCCGGGGAGGTGGCCGGCTGCGTATTCGCCGGGGGTACGCACGTCGATGACGGTGTATTCGTGCAGGCGGGCGGCGGCCTGGGCGGGGATGAGGGCGGTGGGGGCGGTCATGTGCGGGGTGGTCCCTTCGTAGCTCGGGGGCGGGTCTCCGCACCCGGTATGATACCCCTAGGGGTATTTCTTCTGTGGAGGTGGACAGTGGAGCTTGAGATGGCGGCCGATGAGCTGAAATCGGTGCTGAACCGGCTGCGGCGGGCTCAGGGGCAGATCGCGGGGATCATCAAGATGATCGAGGAGGGCCGGGACTGCGAGGACGTGATCACGCAGCTCGCGGCGGTCTCCCGGGCGTTGGACCGGGCCGGGTTTGCGATCATCGCGACCGGGCTGCAGCACTGCATGGCCGAGGGCGGCCAGGCCGCCGGTGACCGCGATGAGATGCGGGCCCGGCTGGAGAAGCTGTTCCTGTCCCTGGCCTGACGGGAGTGGTGGCCGCCGTGTTCATGCGATCACGTCGATGAGCATGAACGCGGCCACCGCCAGGAGCACGCCGGCGAAGACTCTCTGCAGAGTGGGGCCGGAGATCTTGGCGGCGAGGCGTTTGCCGTCCCAGGCGCCGAGGATCGCGGCCCCGGTAAAGGGTCCGATGACTTCCCACTGGATGCCGCCGCCGGTTCCGGTGCGGGCGGTCAGGGCTGCGAGTGAGTTGACGGTGATGACGAGCAGGCTGGTGCCCACCGCCCTCTTCATCGTCAGCCCGAGCACGCTGACCAGGGCCGGGACGGCGAGGAATCCGCCTCCGACGCCGAGGAATCCGGTCACCGCACCGAGTCCGGCGCCTGCCCCGGCCGCCTTGCCGGGCCGTATCCGGTCTGCCGGCTCGGAGGTGGAGGGGCGGAGCATGCGCAGGGCCGCCAGCGCGGCGATCACCGCGAACGCGATGGTCAGGACCGCTTCGGGCAGGTGCCCGGAGGCTGCTCCGGCGAGGTAGGCGGGGATGATGCCCGCGGCTGCGAAGAGCGCTCCGGCCTTCCAGGCGACGTGGCCGTCGCGTGCGTGGGCGTACAGGGCGGTGGCGGAGGTGGCGGCCACGATGATCAGGCTGGCGGTGGTGGCCGCTGCCGGGGTGAAGCCGAGCAGGTAGATCAGGGCGGGCACGGCCAGGACGCTGCCGCCGCCTCCCAGGGCTCCGAGGGCGAGGCCGATGACGGCCCCGGCGATGAGGGCGAGAACGAGGGCCATCACGCTATCTGGCCGCTGTTCCCGCGTTCGTCGCTGACCGGGTATCCGGAGGCGGCCCACGCGTTCATGCCGCCCTTGACGTCCACCGCCTGTTCTCCGCGCTGGGTGAGGAGTTTGGCCGCCTGCTGGGAGCGGTGTCCGCTGCGGCAGATGACCACCAGCGGCCGGCCCGACGCTCCGGGCGGCAGTTCGCTGCCGGCGACGAGCTTCGACAGCGGGGCGTGCAGGGCGCCGGGGGCGTGGCCGGCGTTCCACTCCGGCCTTTCGCGGACGTCGAGCAGGATCGCGTCCGGGGCCTGGCCGCCGGTGCGGCTGCGGGCCTGGTCCACGCTGAGACGGGACTGGTTGCGGCGGAAGAGGAACATGATGTTCTCCCCCTTTCTCGTACTGGGGGTGGGGGTCAGCCGGCGGTCAGGGGCAGGCCGGCGTCGGTGGCGGCGTCGTCGACGGCGACGACATCCCGGCCTGCCGCGTCCAGCAGGGACGCGGCGATCGCGGCGCGCATACCGCCGGCGCAGTGCACCCACACCGTCCCCTGCGGTACCTCGGCAAGGCGGCCGTGGAGCTCGTGGATGGGGATGTGCACCGATCCTTCGATCCAGCCGTTCGCCCGCTCGGAATCGCGGCGCACGTCCAGGACCACCACGTTCTCGATGCCGTGGGCGGCGAGCCCGGCGAACGTGGAACGCGGGAAGGAGGCGGGTGTCTGCCCGGTGCGCAGCCAGGCGGCGGGGCCGCCGGTCGCGGCGGCGGCCGGCCGGTCAATGCCCACCCGTACCAGTTCACGCTGGGCTTCGGCCAGTTGCTGGGCCGATTCGGCAAGCAGGGTGACCGGCTTGCCCCAGGGGATCATCCAGGCGAGGTAGGTGGCGATCTTGCCGTCGGCCTCGAAGTTGAACGACCCGGCCACGTGCCCCTCGGCGAAGGCCACGCGGTTGCGCAGGTCGACCACCCACTCGCCGGCCGCGAGTCGTGCGGCGATCTCGCGGGCGTCCGCGAGCGCGGGCGGGGTCAGGTCGACCGGGGCGGGGCCCGCGGCGTTGGCCGGGCCCATGTGCGCGTAGTAGGCGGGCACGTCCTCAAGCCCGGCCAGCAGGTCGGCGACGAAGGTGTCCACATCGACGGTGAGCGCCGTGTTGGCGCTCTTCTCCTTGCCAATGGTGGTCTGGTCCCCACCGGACTGGGCGGAGGAGCAGAAGCTGCCGAAGCCGTGAGTGGGCAGCACCGCCGTCTCGTCGGGCAGGCCGGCGGCCAGGCGGTGGGCGGAGGCGTGCTGGGCGCGGGCGAGCTGTTCGGTCAGCCGCGGCTCGACCAGGTCCGGGCGGCCCACCGTGCCGATCAGCAGGGAGCCGCCGGTGAAGACGGCCACCGGCCGTCCCGCCTCGCGCAGCGCGTAGGAGATGTGGTGCGGCGTGTGGCCCGGGGTCGCGATCGCGGCCAGCGTCACCCGGCTGCCGGCGTCGATCTCCACGGAGTCGCCGTCTGCGACGGGCACCCGCGCGAACGAGACCTTCGCGTCGGCCGGCACGAGATAGCGGGCGCCCGTGACCCGGGCGAGTTCGAGACCGCCGGTGACGTAGTCGTTGTGCAGGTGCGTCTCCACCACATGCGAGATCCGCACACCGCGCCGGGCGGCCGCGGCCAGGACCTGGTCGATGTCGCGCGGCGGGTCCACCGCCGTACGCTCACCGCCAGCCAGGTAGCTGCGGTTGCCGAGACCTTCCAGCTCGATGGTGGCAACGAAGAACACGCGGGTACTCCTTTCGCATGAAAATTACCCCGGGGGGTATCCGTTTCCACCGTAACACCCGTACCCCCGGGGGTATATTCCGCGGGGGGCGCCATACCCGGGCCGGCACCCGACCGCCTCCGCAAGAAGCGGGGCCAGCAGACGAGGAAGAGACGATGACGATGACCTACAGCCGCACCGTGCACGTGACCGGCGACTTCGAGGAAACCGTGAGGGCCGTGCGCGAGGCCCTGGCCGAGCAGGGCTTCGGCATCCTGACCGAGATCGACGTGCAGGCGACGCTGAAGGAGAAGCTTGGCCACGACATGGAGAACTACCTGATCCTCGGCGCCTGTAACCCGCCGCTGGCCCACCAGGCGATCGAGGCGGACCGTTCCATCGGCCTGCTTCTGCCCTGCAACGTCGTCGTCCGCAGTGACGGTGAGCGCATCGCCGTCCAGGCCCTCGACCCCGCCACGATGGTCACCCTGACCGGCCAGGACGCTCTCAAGCCCGTCGCCGAGGACGCCACCCGCCGCCTCGACGCCGCCCTGTCCACCCTCACCCGGCAGCGGACATGACCTCAGGCCGTCCGGACTCCGGGCACCCCCGCCGGGCGGCCCGCGAGTTGCGCCGGGACGGGTCGGCCGCGCGTCGGCGGCCAGGCGCAGGGCGTAGACGGCGAGCGCGTCCTTGGGTTCCGTGACGGGGCCGAAGTAGTGGTGTCAGGTGGCACCAGGCGGGCAGATCCAGCGGGGCGGCCGGGTCGGCGGCAATGACGTGGACGACCGTGCCGCGCTGGGCGTCCTTGATGCGGCCAACGAACCGCAGGAGGAGGGTGACGCAGAGCAGGCCGGTGATGTCCGGCGCCGGGATCGGGGCGGCGCTTACCGGGGCAGTGCCTGCGTGACGCGCCATAGCCGCCTGGGCAGCCCTCCCTCCTCGAAGGCGTGCACCTCGTTGAGGGTCCAGCCGTCGGCGAGGTCGTCGACCAGGCCGCGGGGGAAGAAGTGCGCCGCGAAGCCGCCGTGTTCCCAGATGTCGTCGCCGTGCCCGGCGCCCGCACCGTAGTGGGCGTCACCGGTGTGCCGCACGGTGTAGACGAAGACCCCGCCGGGGCGCAGCACCCGGCGTACCTCGGCGACCAGGGCGTGGAGCTCCTTGGTGGACAGGGCCATGCACAGCAGCATGTGCGCGAACACCGCGTCCACCGAGGCGTCCGGCAGCGGCAGTGCCTCGCGCACGTCGTGCACCGCGGTCGTCACCCGCTCCTCGACGCTCTGGGCACGGGCGGCGTCGCGCAGTTGGTGAAGGCCGGTCGGGCTGAAGTCGGTGGCCTGGACGGTGAAGCCCTGGCGGGCGAAGTGCAGGGCGTCGCGGCCGTGCCCGGCCCCCAGCTCCAGTACGTCGCTCGCCCCGGCCGCGCGGAACACCTCGGCGGCGTGGACGGCGGGCTGGGACGGCTCCTCGCCGTACATGCCGGGATGCTCGCCGTACGTCTGCTGCCAGTGCTCCAGCTGGGCAGCGGCCAGCTCCCGCTCGCGCTGATACATGTGGACGCCCTTCCCGCCGCCCGGCTGGTGCCGGGACTTTCTGCGGGACAGCCTAGATCCCCACGATGCGGCCGCAGCGGGCGCTCCTCAACGGCGGCTGTGACTGGGCGCAACAGCGGCGAACAGGCCGCGCCGCAGTCAGTGGCTGCGGGGCGCGTACATGATCACGGCCATCCCAGCGAGGCATACCAGGGCGCCGATGACGTCGTAGCGGTCGGGCCGGTAGCCGTCGGCGACCATGCCCCAGGCGATCGACCCGGCGACGAAGATGCCGCCGTAGGCGGCGAGGATGCGGCCGAAGTTGTCGTCGGACTGGAAGGTGGCCACCACGCCGTACACACCCAGCGCGATGACGCCGGCGCCGATCCAGATCCAGCCCTTGTGCTCGCGGATGCCCTGCCAGACCAGCCAGGCGCCGCCGATCTCGAAGAAGGCGGCGACGACGAACAGGGCAACGGAACGAGCGATGGTCATACCGGCTGACCCTACCGATGGCCCACGCCCGTGATCTTCACGGGGTCACCGGACGCCTGGCAGCCGCATCCGCCCTCACCTGCGGTCTTGGGAGTGCACGAGCAGGCGCGGCGGCGCCGGCCGAGCCACCAGGTTCCGGCGGCGAGCACGGCCAGGACGACGGCGAGGGCGGGCAGCCAGCCCACCACCGCTCCGGCGCCGGCGCCGACGACGCCCGCCGTGATCAGGACGGGCAGCGCGCAGCACGCCACACAGGCCAGGGCGGCCAGGCCCCCGAGCGCTTTCGGGGCGCGGTGGGGGCGGGGGTCAGCAGCAGGGTCCGGCATTGCGGTTCTCCTCGGCGAGGTCGGTGAAGGGGATGGGGCAGCAGGCACTTGCGGCGCAGAGGGTCAGGTCGTCACAGCCCGCCTCGACCGCGTCGGCCAGGGCAGCGCGGATGGTGGTCAGGTCGGCGATCTTCGCGTCGACCTCGGCGAGCTTCGCGGCCGCCCGCTCCTGCAAGCCCGGGACCGGCCGGCCGTGGCGATGGCGGCCGGTCTCCAGCAGCTCGGCGACCTCGTCGAGGGTGAAGCCGAGGCGCTGGGCCGCCTTGATGACGCGCAGCGCCGTCACCGCGTCGTCGCCGTACAGGCGGTGGCCGCCGGTGCTGCGCTGCGGATCGGCCAGCAAGCCGCGGCGTTCGTAGTAGCGCAGGGTCTGGATGTTCACCCCGGCGGCTTCGGCGACCTGACCGCTGCGCAGGCCCTCGCTCACGGCCGTTCCCCGGCCAGGGCGCCGGCCCGGTCGGCGAGCGCGCTCAGGACCGGCTCGTGCTCCTGGTCGACCGCGATGTCCAGCTGCACCTGGACATCGTCGCCGGTGGTGGTGAAGGTGAAGAACGAGCAGCAGCCGCTCTCCCGTTCGGCCAGGTCCCGGACCTGCTCCTGCACACCGGCGCCGCCGGACAGCCCCAGGCGCAAGCGCAGCGGCCCGTCCCAGGACACCTCCCTGAGGTGCTCGGTGAGCAGCGCATCCCACTGCGTCACCCGCAAGGGTTGCTCGGGTGTGGGCAGGGTGCAGGACTGCGGCACCCACTCCAGGTCGGTCATCGTGCTCACTCCCGTCGTCGGGTCCCCTTGACGGTGGAAGCCGGGGACAACTCCGACGGTAAACCTGTACCTGGGTACCGGATGCAAGCTCGGGGGCGGGCAGCCGGTTCTGGCCGCCCGCCCCTCAAAAGCGCCGGGCCCGGAGCCCGGGTGGAGTCAGCTGCAGCAGTCGCACCCGGGGCGGCAGCCGCACGGGTCCGTTTCGGCGCTCACGGGCGCGACAGCGGCGGCCGGGGTGGCGCAGCAGCCCTTGCCCTGCCAGGCGTCGCGGCCTTCCTTGACCGCGACGGCGGCGATGACCAGGGCGGCGATCGGGTCGGCCCAGGACCAGCCGAGGGTGGCGTTGAGGATCAGGCCGACCAGGAGGACGGCGGACAGGTAGGTGCACAGCAGGGTCTGCTTGGAATCGGCGACCGCGCTGGCGGAGCCGAGTTCACGACCCGCGCGGCGCTGGGCGGCGGACAGGAACGGCATGATCGCCAGCGACAGGGCAGCGATGACGATGCCGGGGATCGAGCGGTCCGCCTCGCCGGTGCCGGCCAGGGCGCGAAGGGCGTCGACACTGACGTAGGCGGCGAGCGCGAAGAAGGAGACGGCGATGATCCGCAGCGTGGTCTTCTCCCGGGCCTCGCGCACAGCGTGGTCGCGGGCGGAGAACTGCCAGGCGACCGCGGTCGCGGAGGTGACCTCGATGACGGAGTCCAGGCCGAAGCCGATCAGCGCGGTGGAGGAGGCGATCGCGCCGGCGGTGATGGCGACGATCGCCTCGATGACGTTGTAGGTGATGGTCGCGGCGACCAGCAGACGTATGCGGCGGGTGAGCGCGTCACGGCGGGCCGGGGAGGGCCCGAGGGATATTGCGGTCATCAGCAGCAGCCCTTCTCGGCGGTGTCCGGGCAGGTCTTGTCCGCCTCGACGGCGACTACCGCGCCGCGCAGGTCGTGCAGCGCGTGGCCGAGGCGTTCGTCGGCCAGCACGTAGCGGGTGCGGCGGCCGTCCGGGACGGTGACGACCAGGCCGCAGTCGCGCAGGCATGCCAGGTGGTTCGACAGCCGGGTTCGGGAGACGCCGAGCGCTTCGGCGAGGTCGGCCGGGTAAGCGGGGGCCTCGCCGAGCGCGAGCAGGATGCGGCAGCGGATCGGGTCGGCGAGTGCGCGGCCGAAACGGGCCAGCACCTCGATGTCGGAAGCAACAGTCAGCACACCCTGACAGTACATAGAATCCTGAATTCAGGAAAGTGTGGATTCTCGATCGCTCAGCGGCGGCTGTCGCCGGGCGCGAGCAGGCTGGTCAGCTCGGCGATCGCCTCCGGGGACGGCTTGAAGTAGCGGCGGACGTTCTCCGGTTTCTTGTGCCGGGACTTCGCCATCAGCGTCAACAGGCTCGCCGCAGCCTCGCCGAGATAGGTCAAAGAGGAGTGCCGGTACCCGCGCAGATCCCAGCCGGTGCCCGCGCCGCGTACGGCGGTGTGCGAGGCGGAAGATCACGAAGAGGTCCCGGTGGCCGGAGGAAAAAGTGACGGCAGGGTGGGGTTGGGCGGCAGGCGGGGCAACATTCCGGAGGTGTTGCCCCGCCTGCCGGTTGCGTCAGCTCGTGCCGAGCATCTTGTTCATCTGGGTGATCTCCGCGCTCTGAGCGGTGATCACGTCGTCGGCGAGGGTCTTGGCCGGGCCGTAGGCGCCCTTGCTCTGCTCCGTCTTCGCCATCTCGATCGCGCCCTGGTGGTGTCCGACCATCATGGTCAGGAACGCGGTGTCGAAGGCTTTGCCGGATGCGTTCTTCAGGTCGTCCATCTGCTGGGTGGTCATCATGCCGGGCATGGGCGAGGCGTTCCCGTGGTCCATGCCGCCCATGTTGTCGGGGACTTTCTCGCCCCACGTCTTGAGCCAGCCGGACATGGTGGTGATCTCCGGGTCCTGCGCGTTTTTGATCTTCGTGGCCAGGGTCTTGACGTCGCTGCCGGCGGCCCGGGTGCCAGCCAGGTCGGCCATTGCGATGGCCTGGCGGTGGTGCTGGATCATCTGGGTGGCGAAGGAGACGTCGGCGGCGTTGTGTGCCCCGGTCGACGCCGACGCGGAGGCGGGCGGGGTCGTCTTGCCGCTGCTGGAGGTGCCGGTGTCGCTGCTGCCGCAGGCGGCGAGGACGAGGGCGGCGATGGCGGCGGCCGTCACGGCGGAGGCCCGGCGAAGGGTGGAGCGGTGTGCGGTCATGGCCCTGCAACTCCTGTGGTGAAGCATCGGATGGGCATGCCGGAGCACGGCGGTCGCCAAAGGAGGCGAGGCCGGGCGGGCGCGCCTAAATGCGCAGGAGCTGCAGTTCACTCAAGGAGGGCGGGGCCCTGCCCCCGCCGACGGCGTGTCCGCTCTGGTGCTGCGGCATCCCGGCCTGCGCGGCCGGCTCCTCGGCCACCAGCGTCAGGGCAGGAAGGGCCGGGCCGTGGCTCGTGCCGGCGGCGACGCAGAGCGCGTCGGCGTGATCGCTGTGACCTCCGGCCGGACCATGGGCCTGACCGTGGCACGCACAGTCGTCAGCCGGGACGGCTGCTGGTGCGTGAGCGGGCATGGGCATAGCAGCCGCGGGTGCCGCACTGGCAGACGCGAGACCGTGCATGCCCAGCAGACCGACGAGCACGGCCAGCACCAGCAGCACCTTCACCCGCCAGGCGGGCTCCGGTGCCGAGGGGAAGCGGACACGGCTCACGTGCCCATCGTAGGCGGAGCCGCAGGCCCTGGCAGGGCGGGCTACCCCACTTATCAGCACTTTAGGTGACTGGTCGCGTACCTTGTGTCACATGTCGGTGTGGGTGATGCTTCGGAGCGCACAGCGCGGACGGCCCCTGGCATCGGTGATCGCCGTGGTCCTGCTCGGGCTCGTTCACGTCCTGGGCTGTGCCCACGGCCCGCAGCTCACCGGGGGCAGTCGCACGGACACCCTGCCGATCACCACTGCGGCTCACGCCCTGTCACCAGCGAACGCCTCTACGGACGGCTCCCGGCCGCCGTCGCACCCGCCGGTGGAGTGCTCCGGGGAGGACATCCCCGCCGTCGCGGCCCAGCGGATCACTGCCCCGGCCGCTCCGGTGCCTGTTGACACCACGCTCGTGCTCTCGCCGACCCAAGCGACGCTACGGCAGATCGCGACGGCCGCTTCGCCCCGGGCTGGGCCCGGCGAGGGCGCAACGCAGGCCCGGACACGCGCGGTCCTTGGGGTGTGGCGGACCTAGACCGGACGACCCACCGCGCCGGCCGGTGGGGAGCCGATCTGCTCCCGGAGCCGGCGCGGTGCCGCGCGATCGGAAGCGTCCGCCTGCCCGCTCAACCGATGCGGCCGCACCTCCTGACAAGGGGCACGGCCGCGGGAGAACTGCGCCATGAACTCTTCACTCCTGCCCGTGCTTCCCCCTGCCCCGGCCCGGCTGCTGGCCGCGACATCCCTGCCCGTCCACACCCCGGCCGGTCTGGTCGGTGACACGCCCCTGCTGTGGATCGGCGAGCCGTTCACCGCGTCGGGCCGCGGCTTCTGGGCGAAACTCGAAGGCCACAACCCCGGCGGGATCAAGGACCGCACCGCCCTGTACATGGTGGCCCGCGCCCGCGAGCGCGGGGACCTGCTGCCCGGGGCGCCGATCGTGGAGTCGACCTCCGGCACGCTCGGCCTGGGCCTGGCCCTGGCCGGGGTCACCTTCGGCCACCCGGTCACCGTGGTCACCGACCCGGGCATGGAGGCGATGATGACGGGTCTGCTCACCGCCTACGGCGCCGACGTCCAGACCGTGACGCGGCCGCACCCCACCGGCGGCTGGCAGCAGGCCCGCCGCGAGAGGGTCGGCGAACTACTTGCCGCCCGCCCGGACGCCTGGTGCCCCGACCAGTACCACAACCCGGACAACGTGGCCGCCTACCGTCCCCTGGCCCACGAGCTCATCGCGCAGCTCGGCCGGATCGATGCCCTGGTCGTCAGCGTGGGAACGGGCGGCCATTCGGCCGGGATCGCCTCGGTGCTGCGCGGATACTTCCCCGACCTGCGGGTGGTGGGGGTCGACACGACCGGCTCGACGATCTTCGGGCAGCCCGCCGCGCCGCGCCTGATGCGGGGGCTGGGCAGCAGCATCTATCCACGCAACGTCGACTACACGCTGTTCGACGAAGTCCACTGGGTCGCCGCCCCCGAGGCGGTGTGGGCGGCCCGCGCCCTGGCCAGGGACCACTACGCCACCGGCGGCTGGAGCGTGGGGGCGGTCGCCCTCGCCGCCCGCTGGCTCGCCGGACAGCTGCCCGCCGAAGCACGCATCGCGGCGGTCTTCCCCGACGGCCCCCAGCGGTACACCACCACCGTCTTCGACGACACCTACTGCCGCGAACACCACCTGCTCGCCCACCAGCCCGCAGACGCCCCCGAGGAGATCAGCTTCCCCGGCGAGCGCACCGTCACCCGCTGGACGCGGTGCACCACCGTCACCGACCCCCTCGCCGGCACCGCCGCCCTCGGCCCGGACGCCACCGGCCGCGACCTGGCGCAGGCCGCCCGATGAAGACCCTGTGGGCCACCACCGCCTCCTTCCCCCCGGTCGTACGGCTGCTGATGGCCAACCAGTTCGCCATCAACCTCGCCTTCTACATGCTCATGCCCTACCTCGCCGCCCACCTCACCGGCGACCTCGGCCTCGCCGCCTGGACGGTCGGCCTGGTCCTGGGCGTACGCAACCTCTCCCAGCAGGGCATGTTCCTCATCGGCGGCACCATCGCCGACCGCTACGGCTACAAAGCCCCCATCATCGCCGGATGCCTGCTGCGCACCGCAGGGTTCGCCCTGCTGGGCTGGGTCGACAACGTCCCCGCGCTGATCATCGCCTCCGCTGCCACGGGTTTCGCCGGCGCCTTGTTCAACCCCGCGGTACGCGCCTACCTCGCCGCCGAGGCCGGCGAGCGGCGGGTGGACGCCTTCGCCACCTTCAACGTCTACTACCAGGCCGGCATGCTGCTCGGCCCGCTGGTCGGACTGGGCCTGCTGGCCGCCGACTTCCGGGCGGTGTGCACCGTGGCCGCCGCGATCTTCGCCGCGCTGACCTTCCTGCAATGGCGGGCCCTGCCCGCGTCCGCCCGGAAGGACGGCGCTTCGGGGCGAGAAGAGAGCGGGGTGCTGGCCCAGTGGCGCACGGTCGTGACCAACCGGCCGTTCCTGCTGTTCTCGTGCGCGATGATCGGCTCCTACGTACTGACCTTCCAGGTCTACCTCGCACTGCCGCTGGCCGCGGATGACGCGCTGGGCAGCAACGGCACCAAGGCCACCAGCGCCCTGTTCGTGGTCTCAGCGGCGGTGGCCGTGATGGGGCAACTGCGCCTGACCGGCTGGGCGAAACGCCGCTGGAGCGCTGACCAGGCCCTGGTACGGGGTCTGGCCGTGATGGGCTTGGCCTTTGTGCCCCTGGCGCTCGCGCCCGCACAGGCGGGGAAGATTGTGGTACTGGGAGCGCTGGTGACGGCGGTGGCACTGCTGGCGGCCGGCAGCGCGGTCGTCTACCCCTTCGAGATGGACACCGTCGTCTCACTGGCGGGGGGCCGGCTGGTCGCCACCCACTACGGCCTCTACAACACCGTCTCCGGCCTCGGTATCACCCTGGGAAACCTCGCCACCGGCGCGCTGTGGGACTTCGCCCACCGCCACCACGCCGGATGGCTCGTCTGGGCGGGGCTGGCCGCCACCGGCGCGCTGTGCGCGGCAGCCGTTCGTGCTCTGTCCCGCAGCGGCCGCCTGGCCGCTCCGGTTTCCCAGCCGCTTCCCGCCTGAGATCACCCACTCGCCCTGGAGCCTGTGGTCGGGCCTCCGGGGCGAGCGGCCTTCGGTTCAGTGCTCGTGGGGGCTGGGACGGTGGACGGGGCCGTGGGCGTCGTCGCAGTGCGCCCGGTCGGCGTCCGGTTCGGTGGGATGCAGGGTGAGCAGCTGCTCGGGGGCGTGGTCGACCTGCAAGGTGGTGTGGGTGATGCCGGGGCCGGCGGCCAGGAGCTGTTTCAGGTCCCGGCGTACCGCGTGGCAGTCCCCGCCCGGCTCGACCAGGACATGCGCGGACAGGGCGCTCTGGCCGGACGTGATCGTCCAGACGTGCAGATCGTGAACCTCGACCACCCCCTTCTGATCGACCAGCAGATCACCCAGCGCGTCGGGGGCGATACCGGCCGGGGCGGCTTCCAGGAAGATGCGGCCCGAGTCGCGGACCAGGCCGTAGCCGGCCTTGAGCATCAGGGCCACCACCAGCAGGGAGGCGATCGCATCCGCGCGGGCGAAGCCGGTGAACAGCACCACGGCGCCGGCGATCGCGGTGGCGATGAACCCGAACAGGTCGGTCAGGATGTGCTGGTAGGCGCCCTCGACGTTCAGCGAGGTCCGGTTGGCCTTGGAAATCGCCCACGTCGCCACCACATTGACCGCCACTCCGACCAGGGCCGTGGCCAGGACGAGGCCGCCGGTCACCTCCGGCGGGGAGATCAGCCGGTGGATCGCCTCGTAGGCCAGCCACACCGACAACAGCAGCAAGGTCAGCCCGTTGGCCTGCGCGGACAGGATCTCCACGCGCTTGAGGCCGTAGGTGTAGGAGCCCTTGGCCGGGCGGGCGGCCAGCCGCATCGCGATCAACGCCAGCACGATCGAGGCGACATCGGTGAGCATGTGCGCCGCGTCCGAGATCAATGCCAGCGAGTTGGCCATCACGCCGACGACTACCTCTGTCGCCATGAACACCGCGATCATCACCAGCGCGACCGTCAGCCAGCGGCGGTCCGCGTCCGCGGCCACTCCGTGGGCGTGGCCGCCGTGTCCGCCGCCGTGCTCCTGATCATGATCGTGGGTGCTGCTCATGACGGTGGTCCTCCCCCGGGGCCCGAAGCGGGCCCGCGTCCGGAAGTGAAGCGCAGATCGCGCGGAGATCCAAAGGCTGCAGTGATGACCGTTGTCGCTCCCGCGAACGCGCCCTGGCCTGCGCTGTCGCTGCTGGTCAGGAGTGGTGGTGGGCGAGGACGGCGTGCGGGTCCTGATCGCCGGTGCGGGTGGGGTCGGCATGGATCAGCGCGGCCGTCAGCCGGGGGACGGCGTGCAGCAGGGCGTGCTCGGCCTCCACCGCGACCTGGTGAGCCAAGAACAGGCTCAGGGAACCGTCGACGGTGATGGTGGCCTCGGCCCGCAGCTGGTGGCCGATCCACCGCATCCGAACCTCACCGACCCGGCTCACCCCGGGCACCGACCGCAGAGCAGTCTCGGCGCTGTCGACGAGGGCGGGGTCGACCGCGTCCATCAGGCGGCGGAAGACCTCCTTCGCCGCGTCCTTGAGCACCAGCAGGATCGCGACGGTGATCAGGAGACCGACGATCGGGTCCGCCAGCCGCCAGCCGAGCGCGGCCCCGCCCGCTCCGAGCAGGACCGCGAGGGAGGTGAAGCCGTCGGTGCGGGCGTGCAGCCCGTCGGCGACCAGGGCAGCGGAGCCGATCTTGCGTCCGGTACGGATCCGGTAGCGGGCCACCCACTCGTTGCCGATGAAGCCGATGACCGCGGCGGCCGCGACCCACGGCAGGTGGGTGATCTCCTGCGGGTTCAGCAGCCGGTCGACGGCGGTATACGCCGCCAGGGCGGAGGACGCGGTGATGGTGAGCAGGATCGCGATGCCCGCCAGGTCCTCGGCCCGGCCGAAACCGTAGGTGAAGCGGCGAGTCGCCGCCCGACGCCCGATGACGAAGGCGATGCCCAGCGGCACAGCGGTCAGCGCATCGGCGCCGTTATGGATCGTGTCACCCAGCAGCGCGACCGACCCGGACAGAAGGAACACCAGAGCCTGGAGCACGGTGGTGACACCGAGGACGCCCAGTGAGATCCACAGCGTGCGCATGCCCTCCGCCGAGGACTCCATCGCCGAGTCGACCTTGTCCGCCGCCTCGTGAGAATGCGGAGCAAAGGCGTGGCCGACCTGGTGCCGCAGCCTCGACCAGCGGGAAACACCACCCACGTGGTCATGCCCGTGGCCGCCATGACCGTGGCCCTGCGCATCGTGATCGTGGTGGTGCTCGGCGAAGGCGCGCGGCTCCTGGGTCGGGTCGTGGTCGCTCACTGGCTCAGCGCCTTCCGGATCGGGGGACAAGGGGAGTGCCGGCTGGACACCCGCGATCCAGTCTCACATCATGTGCGTATGAATGCACGCATGCACCTATCAGGTGCTCATCGTTCGCAAGAGCCAGACGACGGCGAACGACTCGACGTGGCGGTGGAAGTGCTCGGGCTACTCGCCGACCGCACCCGCCTGGCCCTGCTGCGCCGGCTCGGCGAGGGCGAGGCGGATGTGACCACGCTGGCCGAAGCATGCGGAGCGGCCCGGCCCTCGGTCAGCCAGCACCTGGCCCGGCTCCGCCTGGCCGGACTGGTGGCCACCCGCAAGGACGGGCGCCGAGTGATCTACGCCCTGCGCCACGGCCACCTGCGCAATCTGGTCGAGGAGGCCCTCAGCGTCGCCGATCACCAGCTCGGTGCGCTGGCGCCCCACGACTGACATCAACCCCGGCCGCTGCCCCGGGTCCTGCTGTGCGCCATCTCCGGCAGACCCCGCGCCCATCCCGCCTCGGTCGTCGGGCAGGCCCACGCGGTCCGGCGGGTGTCCTGTCGCTGAGGCGAGAAGCGGGTCAGCGGTCCGGTCGGTCCGTGCGGGCGGCGGCCAGCGCCTGCCGCAGCCGGCCGGGGTCCGGCAGGCCGGACAGGCCCTTCACGGTCCGGTACATCCGGCACGTCAGCCCGACGGAATTCGAAGGCTCGGCGAACGGGTCACGGCCGTCGATGAGGACGGTCGGGGAACCGGCGAAGCCGACCTCCTCAGCCTGCCCCCGATCGCTGATCACCCGGGTGGCGAACGTGACCTCGCACAGGCCGAGATCGTCCAGCGTGCGACGCAGCTGTTCGGCGGCGGGCTTCTCGTGGGGGCAGTCCGGTACGACCAGGAGCTCGATGTTCACTCCTCCAGGATCGCGCGGGCGTTCGCCGTGCGGACCAGGGCGACCTTGAGTTCAACGGTCAGGTGCGGGGGTGTGTCTCGTACATCCTCACCGCCACCACCAGGCCGGAAGCGGCGGTGAGAGCGGCGATGACATAGATGGCGGTGGTCAGGCTGTAGGCGTCGGCGAGGGCTCCGGCGAGGAGGGCGCCGACGGCAAAGCCGCCGTCGCGCCACAGGCGGTAGACGCCGACGGCGCGGGCGCGCCAGGCGGGGTGGGCGACGTCGCCGATGACGGCGAGCAAGGTGGGGTAGACGAGGGCGGTCCCAAGACCGAGGAGGACTTGGGCGGTGGCCCAGACGCCGAAGGTGGTGCCCGCGGCAACCAGCGCGATAGCGGCGGCCTGGAGCAGCATCCCGGTGGTGATCAGGTGTTTGCGTCCGATGCGGTCGGACCACCAGCCGGTGAGCATCTGTCCGGCGCCCCAGACGGCCGGGTAGAGGGCGGCGAGGATGCCGATCTGCGCGATGGACATGCCGTGGGCGGCGAAGAGCAGGGGGAAGATGCCCCAGGCGAGGGCGTCGTTGAGGTTGTTGACCAGGCCGGCCTGGCTGGCGGCGGACAGGGCCTTGTCACGCAGGCTGGTGAGGCGGGCGATCTGGCCGGTGGTCAGTTCCCCGTCGTGCTCGCTGTCCGCGAGGGTTTTGTGGCGGGCTGCTTCGAAGCGGGCGTGGTCGCGGGTCTCGCGGACCGCGAGCGTGGACAGGCCCAGCGCCAGTACGACGTAGGCGGCGCCGAGCAGGAATGGCTCGGGGCGCAGCCCGGCGTGCTCGGCGATGGCACCGGTGGCCACGGCGGTGGCGGCGACGGCCACGTATCCGGCGGCCTCGTTGAAGCCCATGGCCAGGCCGCGACGCTCTGGGCCGGCCAGGTCGATCTTCATGATGACGGTGGTCGACCAGGTCAAGCCCTGGTTGACTCCGAGCAGGATGTTTGCGGCGATGATCCAGCCCCATGACGGGCCCCAGGCGAGCATTGCGGGCACAGGCAGGGCGATCAGCCATCCGGCGATCAGGACCGGTTTGCGACCGTAGCGGTCGGACCAGGTGCCGGCGAAGAAATTGGTGACGGCCTTGGTGGCACCGAAGGCCAGAATGTAGGTCATGGCCGCGGTGTACGCGGACAGGTGGAAGACGTCGTCGGCCAACAGCGGCAGGATGGTGCGTTCCTGCCCGAGCATGCCGCCGACCAGGGCGTTGACCACGACGAGCAGGCTGAACTGGGTGAGATTGGCCCGTAGCCCGAGGCGTATTCCGGGGCGGGTCTCGCCGGTGGCGTGCGTGGTCACGCGGTCTCCTCCAGGGGACGGCCGGTGGCCTTTGCCCAGTCGGCGGGTCCGCCGTCCAGGACGGCGAGGTTCTCATGGCCGGTGCGCTGGAGGAGGCTGGCGGCGGTCATGGCGCGTTCCCCGTGGCCGCAGGCGACCACCGCGCCCTCCAGTGCTTGGTCGGCTTGGCCGGTGAGGTTGCCGAGTTCGATGTGGATCGCGCCGGGGATGTGTCCGGCGATGTGCTCGGCCCGCTGACGGATGTCGAGGACGGGGCGCTCGGCTATCCGGTCGGCGGTGAGCAGTTCGATGCGTTCCTGCTCTCCCCTGTCTGCGGTCCAGGTATCCATGCCCCCGCCGAGGTGTCCTGCCAGTCGCTCGTAGCCGATTTTCAGGGCCTGCCAGGTGAGTTCGGCGAGGTCCTGGCCGGGGCTGGTGACGAAGACGAGTGGGGTGTCATCCGACAGCAGCCAGCCCAGCCAGGTGGCGAACTGGTCCCGCAGTGGGATGGAGACGGCGCCGGGGATGTGGCCTGCGGCGAAGTCGGCGATGGGGCGTACGTCGATGATCTCGGCGCCCTCGCTGATCAGGTGGCGCACTTGGTCCAGGGAGAGCGCGGGGAGAGTCGGAGCTGAGCGGAGAACGGCGGGCCCGCGCCGGTTCGCCTCACCCAGGCGGTCGAAGTACGCGGGGTAGGAGCCGAGGCTGCCGAGCAACTGCCGTACGAAGGTGTCCTCGTCCGGTGCGGCGAGCAGGGGGTTGGCCCGCTTCGGCGCGGCGATGGTGGTGGTGCGCTCGGCACCTGGCGGTGCGGAGCAGAAGGACCCGACGCCGTGCGTCGGCCATACCGCCGTCGCGTCCGGAAGCTCGGCCAGGCGCCGTAGCGAGTGGTACTGGGCGCGGGCCAGCTCCTCCGCGCGGTCGTCGCCGAGCAAGTCCGTACGGGCGGCCGAGCCGACGATCAGGGATCCGCCGGTGAAGACTCCGAGTTCGCGGGTGCCGTCCAGGAGCAGGAAGGACAGGTGCTCGTCGGTGTGGCCGGGGGTGGCCAGCGCGCGCAGAGTCAGGCCGCCGAGATCCGTCTCGTCGCCGTCGGCGAGCGCGGTGTGCGGGAAGGACCGGTTGCCGGTGGCGGAGGCCAGTACGGCCGCGCCGTCGTCTGCGGCCAGCTGCACGGCACCGGAGAGGAAGTCGGCGTGCAGGTGGGTGTCGGCGGCGAAGGCGACCGTGAGGCCCCGCCGCTCGGCTGCCTGGCGCAGGGGGCGCAGATCACGGCTCGCGTCCACGGCCAGGGCCCGTCCGTCGCCGAGGTCGACGAGGTAGGCGCTGTTGCCCAGACCCTCATCGACCAGCGGTATCAAGTGATCGTCGGCGAAGCCCATCAGGTCCTCCAGGAGTCACGGAAGGTGCGGGTCGCTTCAGCACCCGCCCTTAGCTACAATATTCCATGGAACGATGGAGGATGCCATGGGAGACCCCGCGCGCAAAGCCGCGCTGTACGACGCCTTCGCACGCACCGGCAAAGCACTCAGCAGCGGAAAGCGCCTGGAACTGCTCGATCTGCTGGCGCAGGGCGAGCGCACCGTCGACGCGCTCGCCAAAGCGGCCGGGCTGAACCTGACCACCGCCTCGGCCCATCTGCAGACCCTCAAGCAGGCCGGGCTCGTGGCCACCCGCCGCGACGGCGTACGCATCCACTACCGGCTGGCCGGCGACGATGTCGCCGCCCTCTATGCCCTGCTTCGCCAGGTCGCCCAGACCCACCAGGCCGACGTCGAGCCCGCCCGCACCGCATATCTGGGCACGGACGAGGCGGAGGAGGTCGACCGCGAGGCGCTGCTGGCCCGCGCCGAGGAAGGTGACGTCGTCGTCCTCGACGTCCGGCCGGCCGAGGAGTACGCCGCCGGACACATCCCCGGCGCGATCTCCATCCCGGTCGATCAGCTCGCCGAGCGTATTGCCGAGCTGCCTGCCAACACCGAAGTGGTGGCGTATTGTCGCGGCGCCTACTGCGTCCTCGCCTACGACGCCGTACGTCTCCTGCAAGCACATGGCCGCCGGGCGGTCCGGCTGACCGACGGCATGCTGGAGTGGCGACTGGCCGAGCTGCCTGTGGCCAGCGGAGCCGCCGCGTGATCCCGGCACTCGACGGCAGCCCCGTCTATCTGGACTACAACGCGACCACCCCGGTCGACCCGAAGGTCACCGAGGCGATGCTCCCCTATCTGGCGGCCTGGTTCGGCAACCCCTCCAGCAGCCACGCATACGGTGCGGAGCCTCAGCGGGCCCTCACACATGCTCGCCGGCAGGTTGCCGAGCTCATCGGTGCGGACCCCGCGGAGATCGTCTTCACCGGCTCCGGATCCGAGGCCGACAACCTCGCCCTGCGCGGTGCCGCGCTCGCCACCAAGACCGACCACCCGCATGTGATCACCCAGGCCACCGAGCACCCGGGCGTTCTGGAAACCTGCCACGCCCTCGAACGGCATCATGGCGCCGAGGTGACGTACTTGCCCGTCGACGGCGACGGCCTGGTCGACCCGGCGACACTGAGCGCCGCACTCACCAAGCGCACCGCCCTCGTCTCGATCATGGCCGCCAACAACGAGACCGGCGCCCTCCAGCCCATCACCGAACTCGCCCGCATCACCCGCGCACACGGCGCCCTCTTCCACTGTGACGCCGCCCAGGCCGCTGGAAAGATCCCCCTGGACGTACGGGACCTGGGCGTCGACCTCATGACGATCGTCGGCCACAAGATGTACGCCCCGAAGGGCATCGCCGCCCTGTACGTACGTCAAGACGTCACTCTCGAGCCGCTGATCTACGGCGGCGGCCAGGAACACGGCCTGCGCTCCGGCACCGAGAACGTCGCCCTCTCCATCGCCCTGGGCGCCGCCGCCCAACTGGCTGCCGATGAACTGGCCGAGGGCGGCGACCGGCGCATCGCCGCACTGCGCGACCGCCTCCACGCCGGCCTCAGCGCCCGGCTCCCCGGCCGCATCCGCCTCAACGGCCCCGCCGAACCGCGCCTGCCCAACACCCTCAACATCAGCATCGACGGCATCCGCGGCCACGAACTCCTCGAAGCCGTACCGGAGATTGCCGCCTCTACCGGCTCGGCGTGCCACAGCGGCGACCACCGGCCCTCCCCGGTGCTGAGCGCCATGGGCCTGCCCGACTCCCGCGGCCTCGCCGCCCTTCGCATCTCGCTGGGCCGCTGGACCACCGCCGACGACATCGACCGAACCGTCGAGCTGCTGACATCTGCCTGCGCTTCCGACAACCGAGCGAACTTCGAACCCGTTGAGCGGGCAGGGAACTGATCGCCGACCTGTTCGGCCCCATCAACTGACCAGCCCGCCCCGTCGTTCTTCTCTGCCGTTTCCCATCAGAAAGAACAGCACCACCTTCCCCGCTCAATCGTTCGACAGGACGCGCAGTTCTGTGTTGCGGGTGGCTGGCGGCAGAAGTGATGGCTACGCGGCCCCCGACTGGTGCCGCCAGATGGCATGCTCCAGCGCACCTTCGTCGTGCCCGAGAAGTACGGCGGCTTCCTCGTACACGGTTCGCAGTTGCTCGTAGCGGAGTTCTGGAACACCCGCGTCCGCAGCGAAGGCGCGTAGATGCACGTCGACGGCGACCTGCGAACGGCCGACGAGGTTGCCGATGTAGTCGATGCTCTTCGGTCCCACCCCTTTCACCGTCCGCAAAGCTGCGCGATTGGCCTGGTGGTCGAGCCATGCGTGGAGATCATCGCGGGTGTCGACCCCGTTGGCAGCCAGAAGGCCGGTGATGGCGTGGGCCGTTGCAACCTTCCGGGAATCATTGAAATCCATGGCCAGGGCAAGGTCCTCTGTGGCGAGCCGGCCCTGGAAGCCGCGGACCGTTGCCGCATCGGGCCAGTCCGCTTGAAGCCGGAGAAGCCGCGGTCTGAGGGCCGCCTCGTACTTGCAGCGAGCGTGGAAGCTGGCGTCGCAGATGACAGCACCCATGTGGATCCATCCGCCGGGCTGGGAAAACGGGCCGTCGCCAAGAAGATGCTGAACGTGGTCGGCGAGCCGCTGGGCAAGGCTGAGTGCGGTCATAGCTCGATGATGACGTTCTGGTCTGATGCTCCAAGCGGAAAGGTCGAAACTCCTCGAACGGCTGGTCGGGGAAGGTGACGCTGCTGATGGGGCATTACATGACCGTCGACAAAGACAGCCGACTGGACCGACTTCGTTGTCCTGACCCCGCGCACCGGACCGCTCGCTAGAGTGTGGGCTTCGTCACGTGCCGGCACCAGAGAAAGCGACACGATGAGCTGCGCGAATGCGACACAGGCCGAATCAGCGGCTCGGCTGTAAAGCAACACAGCCTGCGGGGGACACAGTCACTGCAGAAACAAACCTGCTGCGGGATCTGGCGATGACCCCGACCGTCTTCGGGAGGGTCCTCGGTGTCGGCGCCCTGGGAGCCGCGGGCGGGGCGCTGGCCGCCCCGGCCCTCAGCCGGCGCTACGGACCCGGTCCGATGATGCTCGGCGCCCTCGCACTGACCCCCTGCACCCAGCTGCCCCTGCTCCTCGCCGCCCCCGGGCTTGCCTGGCAGGTCGCGATCGCCGCGGCCCTGTTCGTCCAGCTCGCCTGTGCGGGTGCAGCGGGCACGACCCAGCGCTCGATTTCTTGGGGCGTTTCAGTTTTGTCTCATGGCAGGTCCCTCGTACCGGTGAACGGTGTCCTCTTGGCTCTCCGCTGACTGCTATCTCTCTTCTCCCAGATGTCTCGGGAGGTGACGAGCATGCAGTTGTTCACGGTTGACATGGCGCTGGTGCGCCGGTATTTGGACAGCCCGGTTCTCACGGGCACTGACGCAGCGCGGTTGCTGGAGCTCCACGGGATCTCCGACGGCACGCCGGTCTTCTTGGATGACGAGACGATGATGCCGGTGGAGCCCCTGTGCGCGTGGGGCCGGAGTATGTCGTACGCGGATCTGGCCGAGGGCACGATGAAGGACTACGGGCGGATCATGGCCCGGTTCGATGCCCATCAGGCCAAGCGTGACCGCTCGGTGCTCATGGCCACCGAGGCCGACTTGGTGGCCTACAAGAAGTCGCGCACGCAGCTGCAGGAGAAGCCCATCGGTTCTTCGGCGTGGTCGAAGGAATCATCGATCTTGGACCAGTTCTTCGCCTTCGCGGTCGAGCAGAACTACCTGCGGCGGCGGCCCGTGCGGGTGGCGTCACGGGGACGGAACGCACTGAGTTCGAGGACTCGGCGCGGGATGGACATCCGGCACCTGAGTCTGGAGCAGTATCGGTACTTCCGGGATGTCGGGCTCGGCGGGCAGGGCCCGGACTCGCGGCTGAACCGGTCCTACCGGGGGAGTTCCCCGCATCGCGACCGGGCGGGGGCGGATCTGGCGGTGTGCAGCGGGATGCGGTGGCAGGAGTGGGCCACGGTACTGCTGCCCGAGCTCGGCATGGGAGTGGACCATCCTGGGGACGAGACCGAGTTCACCATCCAGGCGTGCGCGAAGTACGGCAAGACCCGGGGAGTCTTCCTCCCCGAGCAGGCCGTGCGGGCTGTGGAGACCTACTGCCTGCTGGAGCGACCGGAGTTCACCGCGACCGCGGCCCGGCGGCTGGAGCGCCGGCACCGGGAGCTGTTCGTCGTCTCCCGTGTCGAGCCGGAAACGGGCCGGGTTCACGGCACGCTCGACGGTGTCCGGCAGGTGTTCGTGATGCAGGCGATGCCGCCGAAGTTGCGCCGGATCACGGTGTGGGAAGGCGAGTTCGGGCTGGAGGCCATGGCGGTGTTTCTCGGGCGAGGCGGACTCATGCCGGGGGCGGACTCTTGGAAGCGGTACCGGCACGCCGCGTGGCGCCGGATGGTGGCCCTGGCCGATGAGACGACGCCGCGGCTGCCGGCCAAGAGGTGGCGCTGGCACGATCTGCGCCACACGTACGCCTTGCAGCTGTTGACCTATCTGGAGCGGCAGATGGACGGGGCCGAGCCGGACCTGGTGGCGCGGCGGCGTCGGCATCGCTCCTACTTGAGCGGGCGCATCCGCTACAACCCGCTGCTGATCGTCAGCCGCAGGCTCGGTCATTCCAGCCCGGAGACCACGTACGCGTACCTCGAGTACACCGACGACCTGGTGCACGAGTACGAGGCGGCGTTCGCCGGGTGGCTCGGCGACCCGGCGGAAGAGGCTACCTACGCACAGATCGCCTCCAGGGCCTTCCAGTTGGAGCAGCCGGCAGGGGCGTGCTGATGGCGCGGACCAAGTGGCGGAGGTCTGCTGAGTGGACGGCGCATCTGCGGCAGGCGCTGGGGGCTCCGGGCGGGGAGGACCGGATCGGGGTGCGTGTGGTGGCGGTCAATGACCAGGGGCGGGAGCGGCTGCAGTACATCGATCCCGGGGACTACCGGTGCCCGCGGTTGGCCGCGGAGCTGGCTGATGAATGGGTGGAGTACGTCGACGCTACTGGTCTGTCGGCCTCGGCGTCCCGGGACTACGTGCGGGCGGTTGATCTGGTGTGCGCGGCCATGGATGCCGCATCCGAGGACTCGGCCGCCTTGTCGCTGGAGTCCGTGGATCTGATGCCGTTGCTGGCCCGGTGGGAGCGCACCTTGCCGGCCGCGTACGGGGAGGGTTCACGGCAGCCGGGGATGGCGGCCTCGGGCGTGCGGACTTTGATCGTGCGGCGGGACGACCACCCCGAGCGCCGGGTCGACGAGTCGCTGGCGAGGTTCGCCCGCGGGATGACTCTGACCGGGTGGGGTGAGTGTACGGAGCGGGACGAGTTCAGCCGGGCCGACAAGCAGGCGCTGGTCAAGGCCGCGTGGTCGTCGGTGCACGCACTGGAGAAGCGGCTGGCCGAGGGCCCAGCCGGAGGCCATCGCCAGTCCGGCGGGCAGCAGGGTGAGGGAGAAGACGGTCAGGCCGATCCACTGCCAGGTCAACGTCGGGTTCCTGTCGGGTGCGGGGGCGGATAGGGGGCCGGTGGTGCTACCGGCGGCCGGCTGCGGTCATGACGAGGCCGGTGACGAGCAGGGCCAGACCGATGATGAGTACGGGGAAGCCGGGTCCGGGCAGGAAGTACATCGCCACACCGGCCAGGGTGAGAGGTGCGCCGATGGCGGCCATCACCCTTCCGACCTGTCGCTCCGACACGGGCTGCTCCTTGTTCGGATGGGTTGAGGCGTCCGGGGTGCCGCGGCCGGTGAGGAAGGCGGTGAGCGCTCCGGTGAGCAGGGCCCATGCGGCCACCGCCCAGCCGTAGCGGGTAACCGCCGATCAAGAGCGTGGCCGCGGCGACCGTCGTACCGGCCGCCATGGCCCGGGGGTTCGAGGCGAACGCCCACTGGCGCCGGGCACTGCCCGGGCACCGGAGCTCGGTGATGCCCGTGCGTATGACCAGGGCAGCGATGACGATCACGGGTGTCAGCGGTGAGGCATCGCCGCCGGCCATCAGGTGGGCTGCCCGTCCGGCCGGACAGCGGTACTCTGGGTCTTCGCCGTGATGTCGCGCTGGTAGATGTCGGGGATGCCGTCGGCGTCGGCGTCGAGGTTCTCCGCCTCGTACAGGCGCCGGTAGAGGGTGTTCCGCCGTCGCAGCAGGACAGCGGCGAAGACTGCGGCGATCAGCGAGGCGACCAGGACGGCGGCCTTGACGTGCTCGCCGGCCTGGGTGCCGGGGAAGGCGAGTTCGCCGATGAGCAGGGCGACGGTGAAGCCGATCCCGGCCAGCTCCGACAGGCCGAGTACGTCGGCCCAGGCCAGATCGGGGTTGAGCTGGGCGCGGGTGAAGCGGGCGGCCAGGTAGGTCCCAACGAAGATGCCCAGTGTCTTGCCGGCGATCAGGCCGATCACGACGCCGAGGGGTTCGGGGCTGGTGAACACCGCGCTCAGGGCCGGGCCGGAGATGCTCACCCCGGCGGCGAACAGCGCGAACAGAGGTACCGCGATGCCTGCGGACAGCGGGTGAATCAGGTGCGAGGCCCGGGAGGCCGGCGAGACCTTCTCACCCTTGTCGGCGGTGGTGCGCAGGATCAGACCCATGGCGACGCCGGCGACGGTGGCGTGGACGCCGCTGTTGTACATCAGCGCCCAGATCGCCAGCCCGAGGGGCACGTACCAACACCAGCCGCGTACCCGCAGCCGCTGGAGGAGGTAGAAGATCACGAGGCCCGCGAAGGCGCTGGCGAGCGCCCACAAGTTCAGGTCGGAGGTGAAGAACACCGCGATGATCAGGATCGCGCCGAGGTCGTCGACGACGGCGAGGGTGAGGAGGAAGGCGCGCAGCGCGGCCGGCAGGTGGGTGGACAGTACCGCCAGCACGGCGAGGGCGAAGGCGATGTCGGTGGCCATCGGCACCGCCCAGCCCGCATTGCTGCCTCCGCCGGCTGCGACGGTGGCCAGGTAGAGGGCGGCGGGTACGGCCATCCCGCAGAGCGCGGCGATGACGGGCAGCGCCGCGGTGGCCGGGGTGCGCAGTTCGCCTACGACGAGCTCGCGTTTCAGCTCGATCCCGGCGACGAGGAAGAACACGGCCAGCAGCCCGTCGGCGGTCCAGTGCCCCACCGACAGATCCAGGCCCAGGGCCTGTATCCCGAAGTGGAAGTCGCGCACGGACGTGTACGCCGCGCTCCAGGGGCTGTTGGCCCAGATTAGAGCGAGGAGTGCCGCGCCGAGGAGGACCAGGCCGCCAACGGTCTCGGTGCGCAGGGCTCGGGTGATTGCCTGCCGCTCGGGCAGGGGCAGCAAGCCGAGGAAGGGGGAGCGGGTGCCGGCCATGGCAGTGGGCCTCCGGTGTGTCGACAAGAGGGCACAACTGCCCCCAGGACGCCGACCAGACTTCCCGGCACACCGCGCGCCTCTTCTTGACGCGTTCTTTACACCGTATCCAGCGGAGGGAAGACTGTCTGCCCCGCACGCCTCCCCAAGATCAGATCGGTGTCAGGTTGTGATCAGCCCTGGCGGGAGGCACCAGGCAGCAGCCGCCGCGAGCACCAGTGCGCGGCCGCGTACAGCTCAGGCCGCTCGGCGGGCATCGTGTTAGAGGACGGCGCCCGCGATCGTGAGGATCGCGCCCGCCGAGCGGCGGGCTCGCGGGTGAACAGCGTCACCCTCCGTCACCACCGCAAGTGCGACAGATCCGAAGTTTTACAGTCCCCCCGCGCGCAGGACGCAGCCGGCGCGGGGGGGCGCTGCGGCGGGGTGCGCTCGCAGGCCGCGGCGTGGCTGTCGGCCACCACGCCCACGATCGAGCTGGCCAGGTCCGCCCGAGAGCGCGGTCTCCGCCGGGCGGGAGTCACTGGTAGGACGGGTCCTCCCACGGACCGACGCTTCGGGAGCGGACCGGTTCCACGAAGCGCGGAGGGACGCTGTGCGGGTGGTCGGGTCCCCAGTTGGTGGCCTGGCCCTGCATGACGACGCGGGCCTCTGAGGTGTACCAGTCCACGAGATCACTGTCGGAGCGCACGATCCAGGTGCAGCCCTGTTCCGCGTCGGCGGTGAAGTCGCCGTGCCGGATGAGGGCGGGGCGCCAGAAGTAGGTGCCAGGCCACATCTTGCCGTAGTTGTAGTCGAAGGCGCCTTCGAGGCAGTACGCCTCCTCCGTGCACGGGTGGTGGGCGAGCGGCTCCTCGCGCCAGCCCGGCTTGGCCTTGATCAGCCTGCTGTAGAAGCCGGTCTTCTCGTCCCGGTGCAGCATCTTGATGTACAGGCCGGGGACCGGGGTGCCGCCGAGGTCGAAGCGCATCGGGCTGCCGTCGCGCACGTCGGTCCAGGACATCTCCGAGGTCTGCAGGACTACCAGCTTCCGGTCGGCGCGCAGGCCCTCCCGGTCGGCATCCGCGAGGTCGAAGCGCCAGTCACCGTACTCGCGGAACAGCAGGATCTCCGTACCGGCCGCGGCCGTGACGGCGGGGGTGCGGACTCCGGCCGGCGCCATCCAGAAGCCCTCGGGGCCGAGGACGGCGTCCCCGACGGTCACCCGGCCGGACAGGACGTACCACTCGGTGGCCGCGTGGTGCACGCCGCCCGGCCGCGACCAGTCGGTGTCGAAGCGGACCTTCAGCGACGCCGAGCCGTCCTCCTCGTCGTAGCTGAGGTTGCGCTGCCGGGTGCTGCCCTGCGCGTGCTCGAACTCCCCCATGTGCCAGATCAGATCGCGCTCGTCCACAAGCTCCACGTGCGGCCGCATGGCGGCTCCCTCCGGGTCGGGTTCCGATATGGAATGTAGCGCCGACAAAAATCCGATACAAGATGTACCGTTAATCAGGTGACTCGACCTGGCCGCCCCGCAGGACCCGCCTCGGACACCGAGGCCGTCGTCCTGACCGCTGCGCTGGACCTGCTACTCACCGAGGGCGCAGCCGCGCTCTCCGCGCAGCGCCTGCACACCGCCACCGGGGTGTCGCGGTCGACGATCTACCGCCACTGGCCCACACCTCACGCGGTACTGGCAGCGCTGATCGAGGTCGCCCCGCGCCCCGCACCCTCCCAAACGGGTGAGGCCCGGACCGATCTGCACGCCGAGGTGGACGCGCTCTGCGACCGCCTGCGCGACAAGCCGGTCGGCGACTTCCTGCACGCCATCGTCGCGGCGGCCGCATGGGACTCCGCGATGGCGGATCTGCGGCGCCGGTACGTGGAAGACCTGCTGGCACCCTTCCGCACCGCGCTGGCCCCCGCGGGCCTGACCGGCGCGGCACGGGAGGACGCCGTCTCCGCGATCGTCTCGCCCCTGCTGCTCGACGCGCTGCTGCTGGACCGCCCGGCGGCGCGAGAGCGCGCCCACCGCACTGTCGACGCGGTCCTGGACACCCCCCACTGCCTTTTCAGTGCCCCGCGATGGGGCGTCAGGCCTCCGGAGTTGGCATGACTCTCTCCCCCCGTCGAACGCATGGCGAGGCCCTCCCGTAGGGGGCCAAGAGGCGCTGGGCCGCTGGGCGCGGGCTTCGTCCTCTCATTGCCGGTCAGCCGCCTCCACCTGCACGGACTAACCCGGTGGGACCGCAAGCGCGGTCGTGCCCGCCCCCGTCGGCGCGGGGGCGGGCACGCGCGGAACGGTTTCAGGATCCACTGAGGGTCTGGATGGTGCCGGCCGTGCGCAGGGACTCGTAACGGCTGCCGCCGGGGCGGTGGGTGGCGGTGACCGTGCCGCTCACATCGTCGGCGGCCCAGACGGTGGCGAACTCCTGGAGGACGGCGACGTTGGCGTCCTGGGGTGCCCCGTTGGGCAGGGTGCAGAGCGTGTCGGTGCTGGCGCCCTCGGCGTCGCAGTGCGAGCCCGTGCTGAGCCGGATGCCGAGGAAGTCCCGGTGCACATCGGTGGTCAGCTCGCGGGTGCCGGAGGCCTGGCCGTTGGCGAGGTAGGGCGGCGAGGAGATGGCGTGCATGGGCAGGTTCGTGGTGTTCAGGCCGTTCAGCGCGTTGGCCATGTTGAGCCCGACAAAAGAGTTGACGGGGTCCAGGAGTACGAGGCCCGAGAGGCGGGCGAACGCCGCCGGGTACTGGGTGCGGAGCCGGTTGGCGACGTAGCTGACGGCCTCTCCGCCGGCGGAGTGACCGGAGAAGACGAACTTGGCGGGCATCTGGAGGCCGGGCCGGCCAGCCTTGGCCGCGGCATCGGCGAAGCTGCGGCCGAGCTTGTCGTTCGGGTCGGCGGCCTTGCCGAAGAGGTCGGCGACGTTGTTGAGGAAGGCGGTGTTGTTCCCGATGTTGGAGACCGTACAGCCGAACATGTCGGCGGAGGGCAGCGTGGGGGCGAAGACGACGAAGCCGGCGGCGGCGTAGCGCCGGGCGATGTCCTCCAGGTGGTCGTTGGCACGGCTGAAGCCGTGCTGGAGCCAGACGGTGCCCTTGGGCGCGGTGGACGGGAAGTACCAGTCGCCGGAGCGCTTGTAGACCAGGAAGGCGCAGCGGACGTCGACGGTGTTGGAGACCTTCACGACGTCGGTGGGGGCCTGCTCCGCGGCGGTGGCGGGCGAGAGGGCGGTGAGGGTCGCGGCGGCGGCCAGGGCTGCGGCGAAGAGGGTGCGCGGGAGGGACATACGTCTGTGCGAGGTGTCGCTCATGGGGACTCCCAGGGGGAAGGCCGCGTGGCGTCGCGGCGTCGCCGGGCCGGCCCGGAAGGGGCCGGGATGTTTCCACTGCTGGAACTCTGTTTCTCCTGCGGTTCCATTGGGCCCGAGCGGGGGAACCGCGTCAAGCAGAGCGGCGGTGATTCTTTTGCGGCTCCGCAGGCCGCTTGGAGCATGCCGAAAGCCCCGGCACGCGGGGCGCGGTGGCGGGGTCGGCGGACGGATCGGCGCTGATCAGTCAGGTGCGCGTGCGGGACGGAACCCGGCGAGGACGGGGTGCACGAGCCGCTCGATCGCGGTACGGCGGGCGGCCCGGTCACCCCGGGGCAGGGCGACGGGGCCGGCGACGGCCGGGAAGAAGGGGGCGAGGGCGGTGTGGGGCAGCAGCAGGAGAAGGAGGGAGAGGAGGGCGTCGACATCGGCGTCCGCGCGCAGTTCGCCGGCGGCGACCGCCTCCTCGACAAGGGGGCGCAGTCCGGCGAGGTAGAGGTGCTGGACGGGCTCCAGTACGGCCTGGCGTACGACGGGGTCGATCTCCATGTTGGTGGCGGCGGTCACGCCCCGTTCCAGGGGATGGGTCTCGAAGTAGGAGACCCAGGCGTCGATCGCGTCGACGAGGTACGAGGGGAAGTCCTGGGCGGCGCGGGGCCCGTCGGTACCGGGCGCGGCGCCGCTGTAGCCGTCGAGCCAGGGCCGCATGGCCTCGAAGATGCGCAGGGAGGTCTGCTCGGCGACGTAGGTGAACAGGTCGAGCTTTCCGGCGAAGTACTGGAAGAGGGACCCCTTGGCGACGCCCGCCTGCCGGGCGATGACGTTGAGGCTGCCGGTCGAGTAGCCGTGGGTGCCGAACTCGTCCATCGCGGCGATCAGGATCCGCTCCCGCCGGTCGGGCGGGAGGTGGGTCCAGGTGGTGGTGGGCATGCGCGCTCCCCCGACGTATGACCGGGCGGTCAGGTGACCGCCCGGTCATCGTCGGGGGCGTGCAGGCGCTCTGTCAACGCAAGGGGCCTGTCAGCGGGATCCGTTCAGCGGGCGAGGTAGCGGCCGGCGGGGGCTGCGGTGACTGCTCCGTCGCTGTAGGCGACCTGGCCGCCGACGATGGTGACCGTGGGCCAGCCGCGCAGTTCCTGCCCCTCGAAGGGGCAGTGGTCCTGTCCGGACAGCAGCAGGTCGGCCGTGACCGTGCGGACGGTGTCCAGGTCGGCGACGACGATGTCGGCGTCGGCGCCCACCATCAGCGACCCTTTGCCGGTGAGGCCGTAGGCGGCGGCCGGGTTAGCGGAGAGCAGTTCCGCGACGCGGCGCAGCGGCAGGCCGCGCTTGTGGTGGCCTTCGGAGAGCAGGATCGGATAGAGGAGGGCGGTGCCGCCGAAGCCGGGCAGCGCGGGCCACAGGGCGTCCCCCTTGGACTCCTCCATGCAGCAGGCGTGGTCGGAGGCGACCCAGTCCACGGTGCCGTCGAGCACGCCCGCCCACAGCGCGTCATTGTCGGCTCGGGTGCGGATCGGCGGGTTGACCTTGGCGCCGAGGCCGCATCCGGCGGCGTCCAGGCTTTCGTGGTCCAGGCACAGGTGATGCAGGGTCACCTCGGTGCGCAGGTCCAGCCCGGGCGAAGCGGCACGGGCGGCGCGAGCCCCGGCGAGAGCGGCGGCACTGGAGAGGTGCAGCAGGTTGACCGGGCAGCCGGTGGCGCGGGCCAGGGTGGCCGCCTCCGCGATCGCGACCTCCTCGGTCAGGGGCGGGCGGCCGTCGTGGTAGGCGCGCAGGGTCTGGGGGTCGCCCGAGCGGCGGACCCGGTCGATGAACAGCCTCATCAGCTCGGACTGTTCGCAGTGCAGGGAGAGCGAGACGCGGCCGTGGGGGCGGGCGGCGCCGGCGGCGGCGACCGCCTCCATGAGCTGGTAAAGGTGACCGAGGTCGTACTCCTCGCCCTCCTCGGCCATCCGGAAGCCTTTGGCGTCCCGGGAGTCGGCGGACAGGTTGAACCCCTTGTAGAACATGTAGTACTTGAAGGAGCTGACCCCGTGCTTCGCCACGAGGTCGGGTATCTCGCGCACCTGGGCGGTGTCCATCGGGGCGAGGTGGAAGCCGTAGTCCGTGTGGCTGCGGCCGCCGACCGCCGCGAGGACCTCGGGGAAGATGTCGCCGTAGGCCCCGGTCCGGTTGAGGTAGTGCTCGCCCGTGCGGAAGTAGGACAGGACGCTCGTCGCACCGCCGACCAGGGAGGACCGGGTCTCCTCCGCCGCGTCCTGTTCCAGGGAGCGGTAGATGCCGAGATGGAAGTGCGCGTCGACCGCGCCGGGGAAGACCGCCCGGCCCGAGGCGTCAATGACCTCGGCGGCCTCGGAGGTGTCGATGCGGTCGGCCAGGGCCGCGACCTTCCCGTCGCGCACGGCCAGGTCTGCGGTGATCTCGCCGAGGTGGGGCTGGATGAGCGTGCCGTTCTTGATGAGCAGGTCGTAACGAGACATGACAGGCCGGGCAGCCGCAGGGGGCGCCGCCCGCACCTCCCTTCCGCACCCGTGGGCTAACGGGAAACGCTGTTTCCCTTTTTCGTGACGAAGGGTCATGCTAGCTTTCCGGAACAGTGTTTCACAAGGAGAAACAGCGATCCGTGAAGGTGCGTGAGCCCCGATGGAGCCTTCCCTCCCCCGCGCAGCCCCGCCGCCCGCTCCGGCTGCCCTGCGTGGCGTGACCGTTCTGGACTGCGCCACCCTGTTCGCGGGGCCGCTGGCCGCGACGGTCCTCGGCGACTACGGCGCCGACGTCATCAAGATCGAGCACCCGGCCCGGCCGGACCCGGCCCGCACCCACGGCCCGTCGAAGGACGGCGAGGGACTGTGGTGGAAGATGCTCGGCCGCAACAAGCACACCGTCACCCTGGATTTGAGCCGCCCCGCCGGAGCGGATCTGCTGCTCCGGCTCGCCTCGCAGGCCGACGTACTGATCGAGAACTTCCGGCCGGGCACGCTGGAGCGCTGGGGGCTCGGCCCGCAGGACCTGCACCGTGCCAACCCCCGGCTGGTCATCGCCCGCGTGACCGGCTTCGGCCAGTACGGGCCCTACGCCCGCAGGCCCGGCTTCGGCACGCTCGCCGAGTCCATGAGCGGCTTCGCGGCCCTGACGGGCGAGCCGGACGGCCCGCCGACGCTGCCGCCCTTCGGGCTGGCCGACGGGGTGGCCGCGCTGGTCGCCGCCTCGGCCGTACAGACCGCGCTCTACCACCGCGACGTGCACGGCGGGCCGGGGCAGGTGGTCGACCTCGCGATCATCGAACCGCTGCTGACCCTGCTGGGCCCGCAGCCCACCGCGTACGACCAGCTCGGCACCGTGCCGGCACGCACGGGCAACCGTTCGGTGAACAACGCCCCCCGCAACATCTACCCGACCCGGGACGGCGCGTGGGTGGCCGTGAGCACCTCGGCGCAGTCCGTCGCCGAGCGGGTCATGAAGCTCGTCGGGCACCCGGAGGTGACCGCCGAGCCCTGGTTCGCCGGCGGCGCCGGGCGCGCCGCGCACGCGGACCTGCTCGACGGGCAGGTCGGGGAGTGGATCGCGGCCCGCGACCGGGACACGGTGATCGCCGCGTTCGAGGAGGCCGAAGCCGCGATCTCCCCCGTGCACGGCATCGCCGACATCTTCGAGGACCCGCAGTACCGGGCCCTGGACTCGCTGACGACCGTGGAGGATCCGGTGCTGGGACCGATCCGGATGCAGAACGTCCTCTTTCGGCTCTCCGCCACGCCCGGCGCCATCCGCTGGACCGGCCGCCCGCACGGCCGCGACACCCGGGCCGTCTACGCCGCACGGCTCGGCCTGACGCCGCGCGAGCTGGACGAACTCGCCGCAGACCGTACGATCTGACCCCCTCTTGGAGACCCCATGAACAGCGTCCACGGGTACCGTGGCGGGCCGCTGTCCCTCGCCGGCGCTCCCGTGATCGACCTCTCCCAGCCGATGCGCCGAGGCATGCCGCAGTCACCCAACCACCCGCCTTTCCGCATGCTCCTGGAACGCCGCCACGGCGACCACGTACGCGCCGACGGCGGCTCCGCGGCGAACGAGCTGATCGTCACCGGCGGCCACGTCGGCACCCACGTCGACGCCCTCGCCCACGTCTCACAAGCCGGGCTGCTGCACGGGGACGTCCCGGCGGCCTCGGTGCAGAGCCACGAGGGCTTCTCCCGGCACGGCATCGAGGAGTTCCCGCCGTACGTGGGCCGGGCGGTCTTCCTCGACGTCGCCGCCGTGCACGGCGTCCCCGTCCTGCCCGCCGGGTACGAGATCACCGTCGCCGACCTGGAGAAAGCTCGGGACGCGGCCGGCGTGGACATCGAGGCGGGCGAGGCGCTGCTGCTGGGGACGGGATGGTCCCGGCACTGGGCGGACGCGCGCGTCTTCACCGGCCAGGAGGGCGGGGCGCCGGGCCCCGGTCCCGCGGCCGGGGACTGGATCGCGGAGCGCGGGGTGCGGGTGACCGGCGGGGAGACCATCGCCTTCGAGCATGTCCCGCCGGGGCGCGGGCACGCCGAACTGCCCGTGCACCGGCTGCTGCTGGTCGAGGCGGGCATCCACATCGTCGAAACAATGCGGCTCACCGGGCTCACCGAGCCCGCCGGACTCGCCTCGCGCAGGCGGGCGGACTTCCTGCTGATGCTCGCTCCGCTGCCGGTCGTCGGCGCCACCGGCTCCCCTGTACGCCCGCTTGCCATCCTGCACGACCACGACAGGGAAGGCCGGGCATGAGCGGTCAGGGGTACGCGGCGCGCCTGGCCGCCTTCGCGTCGGCGTGCCGCGACGGAGTACCGCGGGAGATCGCGGCGGACGCTGCCGCGCGCACGCTGGACTGCCTCGGCAACAGTCTGGGGGCACTCGGCGCCCACTCCGGTGAGGACGCGGGTGCCTCGCCCCAGGCGGCGGCGCTGGCCCTGGCGCGCGCGGCCGGCGGGGTCGGGGAGGCCACCGCCGTCGGCAGCGGCATGCGGATGCCGGCCGACCGGGCCGCCCTGGTCAACGGCACCCTCGCGCACGCCCTGGACTTCGACGACACCCACCTGCCGTCCGTCCTGCACCCCACGGCCGCCGTCCTGCCCGCCGCGCTCGCCGCCGCCGAGGCGACCGGGGCCACGGGGGCCGCGCTGCTGGCCGCGCTCGCGGCGGGCGGCGAGGTGTGCGTCCGCCTCGGGATGGCCTCCTACGACCCGGGGCTGCGCAACTCGGTGTTCTTCGAGAAGGGCCTGCACGCCACCTCGATCTGCGGCACCGTCGGCGCCGCCGTGGCCGCGGGCCTGCTGTATGGGCTGACCACGGCCGAGCTGGCGCACGCCATCGGCATCGCCTGCTCGATGGGCGCCGGGGTGATCGAGGCGAACCGCACCGGCGGCAGCGTCAAACGCCTGCACTGCGGGTGGGCGGCCCACTCCGGGGTGTGCGCCGCCCAGTTCGCGGCGGGCGGGGTCACCGGGCCGCCGACCGTGCTCGAAGGCCGCTTCGGATTCCTGACGGCGTTCCTGGACGAGCGGTGGACAGCGCAGCCGCTGCTGGCCGGCCTGGAGGAGATGGGCGCGGCCGGGAACTGGCAGTACGCGCGGACCGTGTTCAAGCCGTACCCCTCCAACCACTTCACCCACCCCGGGATCGACTGCGCACTGGCCCTGCGCCGGGCCGGGCTGCGCGCCGAGGACGTGGCGAGCGCGCAACTCGGAGTGGCCGCGGCGCCCCGGCGCACCATCGGCGAGCCGCACGCCGAGAAGGCGCGCCCCCGTACGCCGTACCACGCCAAGTTCTCGGGTCCGTACACGGTGGCGGCGGCGCTCCTGTCGGAGACGGCCGTGGACGGCGCCGGCCCGGGGCTGCGGCACGCGGACTTCTCCCCGGAGGCATTCACCGATCCGCGCCGGCTCGCACTGGCGGAGCGGGTCGAGGTGGTGGCCGACCCGCAGTGCGACGCGGAGTTCCCACAGGCCTTCAGTGCGGTACTGCGGGTGCGTACGCACAGCGGCCAGGTGATGCAGTCGCGGGTCACCAGCTCACTGGGCGGCCCGGGCATGCCACTGACGCGGGCCCAGTTGGCGGGCAAGTTCCGGCTGAACACGGAGCCGGTGCTCGGAGCAGCCCGCGCGGACGGGGTGGTCGAGGCGGTACGCGCCCTGGGTGGGGCGCCCCGCGGCGCGGCAGGCGCGCTGCTGGGCCTCACGCGGATCGGATAGCGGCGGGGCGGGCAGAGCGGCCGGTGGCCGGTCAGCGGCGGGTGGCGAGCACCCGGCGGGCGGCGCGTACGACCGCCTCGTCCACCATGCGGCCGTCGGGGCCGGTGATGACGCCCGAGCCGTCCCGCGCTGCCTCGGCGAAGCGGTCCAGCAGGGTCTGCGCCGCGGCGACCTCCTCCGGGCCGGGGGTGAAGGCGGTGTGCACCGTGCCCAGTTGACGCGGGTGGACACAGGCCCTGGAGCGGTAGCCGAGCCCGCGCAGGGCCCGGGTGGTGCGGGCGAGGGCGTCGAGGTCGGTGAAGTCGGTGCTGACCGGCCCGACCGGGGGCAGCAGTCCGGCGGCGGCCGAGGCGAGGAGGAGGTCCGTGCGGATGGCGGCCAGGGCCGCACCAGCCGCCGCGCAGGCCGGGTCCGTCGCATCGGGTGACGTGATGCCGAGTTCGGCGCACAGGTCGGCCTCGCCGAGCTGAAGGTGGCGCACCCGGGGCGCCCGCGCGATCTGCCGTACGTCGAGGACCGCCGAGGCTGTCTCCAGCAGCGGTGCGAGGGCGAAGGTGCCCGGGGCGAGCCCGTGCCGCTCCTCGGCGGCGGCCAGGGTCTCGTGCTGGGCGGCGATGTCGGCACCGGAGCACTTGGCGAGGCAGAAGCCCGTCACCCCGGGCGCTGCGAGCAGGGCGCTCTCCGCACGCCCCCGCTCCCCCGGGTTGACGCGGATCCAGATCTCCGGCGTACCGCGCGGGACATCGGCGTGGTCGTCGAGGCCAGTGAGCCAGGCGCGCACCAGCTCCCGCGCCCGTTCCTTGCCCGAGGCAGGGACGGCGTCCTCCAGGTCCACGATCAGGGCGTCGGCGCCGCGCCCGAGGGCCTTGGCGAGCATCTCGGGGCGGTCGCCGGGGACGTAGAGGTAGGAGCGGGGCACGGGGGCGAGCTGGTTCGCGGTCATGGCGCGGTTCTCCGATTCGCTGAAGACGCGGCCCGGTCGGGGAGTTGGGCGGCTTCCCACCCTAGGAGCGCGGGCAGGCCGGGTCAATGGATTCGTTTCGCTGTGGGATCCGCCGTTTCGCACGAGACGCGCGGCTCGGAAACGCAGCTTTTACCCCGCCGCACGCCCCGACCCTTGACACGCCGAGCGGGCGAAGGGCTCCATATGAGAACACAAGCGAAACAAAGTTCCGTACAGGGAAACTCATCGCTCCCTTCGAGAGGAACCCCACCGCTCATGCACCCTCAACCCGCCAGATCCGCCCGGACCCGGGGTGGTGCCACGCTCGCCGCCCTGGTGGTGGCGGCGGCCGGCTCACTGGTCCTCGCCGGTTCGCCCGCCCACGCGGGCAGCGCACCCGTGACCTACGACTGCGTCTTCAGCTCCTCCCACTCCCTCTTCACCACCACCGCCACCCTCACCGCCCCGGCGACCGCGGCGGCCGGTGAGAGCGTGGACGTCAAGCTCAGCCTCGCCGACAAGGGCCCGGCCAACGGCCCCGTGGCACTGCCCGCGGGCAGCGTCGTCCCTTCCGCCAAGATCCTCGTTTCGGGGCAGGCGCCGCTCACGCTCACCGCCGCGGCCTCGAACCCGCCGATCCCCGCCAAGGGCGAGATCCCGATACCCGACCTGACCGGCAAGCTCACCGTGGCCCAGCCCGGCACGGTGACGCTGACGCCGGACCAGCTCACCCTCGACATCCCGAGCTATGGCCTGTCCCTCAGCTGCACCCTGCAAGGCACGGCCACCGCCCTGCACACCATGACCGTCACCCCGGCCGCCGGCAACACCACCGCGGCCGTCACGGGCATCTCGGGCCGCCCGGCGACGGACACCACGGGCGCCCGCCCCGGGGACATCCTCACCCTGGCCGGAACGGGCTGGAACGCCGCCGCTCCGATCGGCACGGTCGAGCTGTGCAGCCTGGCCGGCACCGGCTGTTCGGGCGCCGACCTCACCCCCGACCTGCGGGTCGGCGCCGACGGAAAGCTGGCCGGTACGGTGACGGTCGGCGCGGGCGCCGCCCCCGGGCCACACCGCCTGAAGATCACCCAGGGTTCCGCCACCGTCTCGCTGGTCCTCGGCGTCCTGGGCAGCCGTGCACTCCAGGTCACGCCCGGTGGCGGCGGGCCGGGTACGAGCGCCACCGTCAACGGGGCCAGCTTCGACCCCGGCGACCAGGTCAGCGTCACCACCGTCGACAAGGACGGCCGGCCGGTCGGCGGGGCGGGGCTCACCGCCCCCGTCGACGCCCGGGGCAACTTCACCGCCACTCTCGTCCCGGCCGTGGGGGCCGTGAAGATCGTGGCGACGGAGAAGGACGGCGGGGACGCCGCCGAGACGCCCTGGTCGGGAAGCGCCAACGGCGGCGGCTCCGACCAGACGCTGAAGGTGGTCGTCAGCGGCGGCGCGCTGACCATGTCGGCCGAGCCCGGCGAAGTGGTCCTCTCCCCCGTGACCGTGGACGGCACCGCGCACGACTCCACCGGCAGCCTGCGCGCCCTGGAGGTCAAGGACTTCCGCGGCACCACCGAAGGCTGGTCGCTGGTCGGCACGGTCACCGACTTCCGCAACGCCGCCGGAGCCGCCATCCCCGCCTCCCAGCTGTCCTGGACCCCGCAGTGCGCGGTGCACCCGGGCTCCGCGGCGGCCTCCGCCGTCGTCCCGGGCAGCGCCGGTCCGCTCAGCTCGGCCACCGCGGCCGCGCTGTGCACCCAGGCGGCGAGCGCCGACCCGGCCTCCGTCACCGGCGGCCACTTCGACGCGGGCGCGGCGCTGAACCTGCGCGTCCCCGAGATCGTCCAGAGCGGCGAGTACGCGGCCGTGCTGCGCCTGACCCTGTCCTGACCTCGTCCTGCCCCCTCCCCAGAGCAGCGTGCCGGCGGCGAGCTCCCGGGCTCGCCGCCGGACCACCGGCAAAGAGCGGAACCATGCCCCCCCTACGCAGTGATCCCCCGCCCGGCCGGGCCCCGAGGGCACCCGCCGGGACGCACGTGAGCACGGCCGTCCGCGTCGCATCGGCCTGCCTGGCCGCCTTGTTGGCCGCGTTGTCGGCCGCCGTGCTGGGGGATGCCCAGCCCGCGGCCGCCGCGGCGGCGCGAGCCGGTGCCGGCGCCGGCACCGGCTCCTGGTCGGTGCAGCCTGCCGGAACCACCGGCCGGCCCGCCTTCGTCATGGACTCTGCGCCCGGCTCGGTCGTCAAGGACGCGGTGCGCGTCAGCAATCTGTCCGGCGCCCCTCTCTCCTTCCAGGTCTACGGGTCGGACGCCTACAACACGCCCCGGGACGGCGCGCTCGCCTACCGCCAGGCAGGCGAGGCCCAGACCGGCCTCGGGAGCTGGCTCACCCTCGGTACGAACGCCCTGGTCATCCCGCCCGGCCGGGCCGCAGACATCCCCTTCACGCTGCACGTGCCCGCCGACGCCACCCCCGGCAGCCACGTCGGCGGGATCGTCGCCCTCAACAACGCCGTCGAGCAGGCTGGCGAGGCCTCCGGGGTCGACGTCGGCATTCAGCGGGCCATCGCCGTCCGGATCCAGCTCACGGTGGAGGGGCCGGTGACTCCCGGACTCGCCGTCCGGTCCGTCCGCGTCCGCCACCACCCATCGGGCACGCCTTTCGCGGGGGCTCGCGCCACGCTCACGTACACGGTTGTCAACACCGGCAACGCGGCGCTGCGCCCCACCGTCTCACCCCGGGTCGACGGACTGTTCCGTCTGCGGCACGGCGTCATCGCCGACCGTACGCTGCCCCTGCTGCTGCCGGGGCAGAGCGCCGAGATCAGCGCGGACTGGCCGGACGCCCCCGGCCTCGACTACCTCACCGCCTCCGTACGCGTCACCGCGCCCGGCCTGCCTGCGACCTCGACGCAGAGCGGCCGGGTCGTCCTGTCCTGGCCCACGCTCGGCGCCGTGGCCGCGCTCCTCGCCGTCCTCGCGGTCGCCTTGGGCTGGCTCCGCCGCAAGCGGTCCGGCCGCACCGGGGCGGTCTCATGACCAGCCGCCAGGTACCGGCCGCACCTCCGGGCCGCGCCGTCAGTCTGACGCTGGCCGCCGTCGTGCTGCTGACCGCGGCGGTCCTGTCGGTGGCGGGCGCCGGCCCGGCCGCCGCGACCGGGCCGAGCGTCACCGTGGACGATCCCCGGGCCGCCCCCGGCCTGCCGGTCAAAACCTCCGGGGCGGGCTGGCAGCCCGGCGTGACCGTACAGGTCGAGGTCTGCGGAGGCGAGGCGCTGCACGGCAGCGCCGACTGCGACACCCTGCGCGCCGCGGTCGCCTTGGTGGCCGCAGACGGCACCTTCCGCCTGACGCTCATCGCGGGTGCGCCGCCCGCCGCGTGCCCGTGTGTGCTGCGGGCGGTGGCCGGACAGATCGGGGTGCGCGCCCAGACCCCGCTGACCCTGGCCGGGGCGGCCGACGCGGCGCCGACGGCGCCCGTGCCCGCCGTACGCGTCGATGTCGTCGCGGCGGCCCTGTCCGGCGGGCCGCGGTTCGCCGAACTGTTCGGCGCTCCCGCCCACCGGACGCTGACCGTAACCCTGCGCAACCCTGGTGACCGGCCGCTGGGGCGGGCGCCGCTGATCGTCGCCTGGGGGCCCGGCGGCAGCGCCGACCTCCCGGTGGGCACCCCGCTGACTGCCGAACTGCCGCCGCACGCGGAGCAGACCTACCGGATCCCCGTACGGCTTCCCGCCGCGGCGTTCGGCCGCTACTCGGTCGGCGGACGGTACGCCTCGGCCGAGTTCGCCGTCAGCACTGATGTCTACCCCTGGGGGCTGCTGGGTCTGGCCTTCCTCGCCGCCCTGCTGACCGTGTTCACGGCAGCGGTCGCCGTACGCCGCGGCGTCGAGCGCCGCCGGGCGGGGCGGCCGGCGCGGGCGCCCGGGTCGGCGCCGGCCGCCCTTCCCGTCTTCGTGGATGCGGGCCGGCTGGCCGAGGTCCTCGCGGCCGGCGCGGGGGACGGTGAGCACCCCGGACTGGTCAGTACCCGGGCGCTGGTCCGCGAACTGGCGGGAGACGCCGCGCTCGTTGACTTCCGAGCGCTACGGGCGTTCGCCGACGCCTTGCGGGCGTCACCCCTGGAAACGGAGCGGTAATGGCCTTCTCCCCCCTCTTCCCCCTCTTCCTCACCCGCCCGCGCCCGGACCTGGGCGCCGCTGCGGCGGCCGGGCTGGCGGCCGGCGTGTTCCTCGCCTCGGCGCCGCTGCTCGCAGGGCCCGTCGGCATGCCCGGCGAGGCCGTCCGCTACCTCCTCCTGACGGGCATGCTGCTCGCCGCGGTGGTCGGCACGGTGCTGCGGCGGCGAGGCCGGGGCCGTCCGGGCGGGGCGACGGCTGCCGCGCGGCGGGCACTGGCGGCCTGTGTGCTGGCCGGCGCGGCACCGTCGGCCGCCGCTCTGCTCGCCTCGCCGCTGGTGTTCGCAGCGCTGCTGGTGATGGCCGCGGCCCTCGGCGGCGGCTCTCTCCGCCTCTACCGGCCTCGGCACTCCTGGCACGCCGCCTGCCTGGCGGGCGCGGGTGCGGCGGGCGCCGCGGTGGTGCTCCTCGCGCAGCACCCCCAGGTGGCCTGCGCACTCGCGTGCGCGCTCGCCGCGCTGCTCCTCACTCCGGCCTGCGCACGGGCCGCGCCGGACGACTCCGGGCACGCCGCAGCCTCGCACTGGACGGCGGGTGCCGTGGGCGCGGCCGTGTTCGGCGTGGTGTTCGCCGGCCAGAGCCTGGTTGTCTTCCGCTGGGAACTGCTCGGCGGCGCGGGCGCCCGGCCGTTCGCCTACGCGGCGCTGCTGGCGGCGGCCCTGACAAGCGGCCTCGCCGTGGCCGGCCGACGCCGACCGATCACCGGCGCCGGTACGGGTACGGGTACGGGCCTGCGTGGGGCGCTGTTCACGGCGGCCGGGCTCACGGCGGCGGTGGCGGCATGTGCGAGCGCCGCCCGGCCCTGGCAGTTCGTCCTCGCGCTGGCGGCCGTCCTCACCAGCGGTGCTGCCACCGCGGCGGCCCGCGCCGGCTCGTCCCCCGCGCGGGACAGCGTGCACGCGGGGGCTGCCGGGCACGGCGGGTACGCCGTCGCCAGGCTGTTCGGCGGGGCGGCCGCGATGACCGCCGTCGCGCTGTCCGGCCGGCTGCTGGGCGGCGCGGACACCCTGACCGTGATCGGTCTGGCGCCCGCCGTGGCAGCCGCCGGCGCTTTGGCGCACCACGGGCGCGGGCAGGGCGCCGAGCCGGACGACGACACCGTCGCCGGTGCTTGCGACGGCCCCCTGAAGGTCCGCGGCCTCGGCGTCCGTCAGGCGGGGGCGCCGCCCGTGCGCCGTCTCGACCTGACGCTGGCGCCGGGCGAGATCGCGTACCTGACCGACGCTCTCCCCGGCCGGCGGGCGGGCGCTGTACTGGCGGTCCTCGCCGGCCTGCGCAAGGCCGACGGCGGAACCTGGCGGCTGCGCGGCCACGACGTCTCCCGCGTCGAGGCGCGGGCCCGGTGGGACCTGCGGCTCTCCGCCTTCGTGGACCCGGCGGACGCGGCCCGGACGGGCGCTCTGCACCCCGGTCATCCCGCGGTCTCGGTGACGGACGCGGTGGCGGCCGCAGCCGCGCATCTGGACCCCGAGCGGGCGGCGGAGCTGACGGTGGCCGCCCGCGCGGCCTTCCCGTTCCTCGCGGCGAAGGGCGCCGACCCCTGCGGGCGGCTCGGCCCCGACGAACGCTGCGTCCTCGGGCTGGTCCAGACCCTCATCGCGCAGCCGGCGCTGCTCCTGCTGGACCTGACCGGGCCCGGCTGCGGGCCGCTCGCAGCCGATCCGGCGGTCACGTCCGTACTGCGCCACATCGCAGGCCAGGGGACGGCGGTCCTGGTCGCCTCCGCCCCGGCGCAGGCCGTCCCCGGTCAGCGTCCGATCGCGCTCCCCGCGTCCGGCGGCTCCCGGACAGCCCTCTTGCGACGGAACAGAAAGGCCATGCCGTGAGGATCTCGACGAAGAGCCGGAGCTGCCGGGTGGCCCTCGCGGCGACCACGGCGCTCACTCTGTCCGGCCAGTTCGCCGCTGCCGCCACTGCGGCAGGCACGGCCGGGGCCGCCGATACGCCGACCGCCACGGTTCACGTGTCCGCGGCAACCGGGCTGACCGAGGGCCGGCAGATCACCGTCGACGGCTCCGGGTTCCGCGCCGGGCTGACGTCTGTCGCCGTCGGCCTGTGCAAGAAGGGCTACACCGGCAACAAGGACTGCGACCTCGGCGGCGGGGCCCGGCTGGTGACCATCGGCCCCGACGGAGTGCTCCCGCAGGTCACCCTCACCGTGCACGCGCGCTTCGCCGGTGGCGACTGCCGCTCCACGCCGTGCGTGGTCGGCGTCGCGCCACTGCCCTCCGGGACCCCACCCGCGCTGATCGCCGCCAACAGCGTTCAGGTCGCGGTCGGTTTCGAGGGCGGGACGGTCCCCGGCGAGGCATCCGGCACCGGCCGAGCCGAACCGGCCGCGCCATCCGCCGCCGCTCCCAGCGGTGGCCGCGGCAACGACTGGAGCGGGCCGTCGACCCCGGTGTGGTCCCTGTCCCTCGGCGTGGCCGTCGCCTGCCTCATGCTCGGCGTCCTCTCCCTCGTCCGGGGCCACCGGAGGGCGGCGCCCGGAAGGTCCCCGCTGTCCCCATCTGGAGGAAACTCATGACATCGCTACGAAGAATCCGCTGCGCGAGCGCACTCGCCGCGGCCTCGGCCCTGGTCGCGGTTTCGGCCGGGCCGGCCGCCGCCGCCGGGACACTGACCGTCAGCAAGTCGACCGGACTCGCCGTCGGGGACAAGATCACGGTGTCGGCGAAGGGGCTGAGCCCAAATCAGGGTTTCGTGCCGATCGGTCTGTGCAAGCCGAAGCCGGCCGGTCCGACGGACTGCGAGACGTCACCCGACGCCGCGGTCATCGGCAAGACCGACGCGTCCGGGGTCTGGCACAGCGCGGCCAGCGACGCGACCACGGCCGAGATCACGGTCAAGGCCAAGGCGGGCGGGGCGGACTGCGTGGCCAAGGCGGGGAACTGCGTCATCGCGGTGTCGATCTCCGCGACGAAGGAACTGGTTGAGGTGCCGCTGGCCGTGGGGGCGGCCGGCCCCGGCGCGAGCAGTCCGCCGCCCTCCCGTCCGGCACCGACGGCGTCCGGCGGAGGCACGGCCACGTCCGGCGCGGGCACGACGGGGGCCAGCGCGGGCGCGGCGGGGTCGCTGCCGCAGACCGGGTCCACCGACGGCCTGCCGGTGGCCGCCCTGCTGGGCGGCACGCTGTTCCTGCTCGGCGGCTGCACGCTGGTCCTGCTGCGGCGCGGCAGCCGGGCGTGAGCGGCGGCGGCGCGGGAAGCGGATCCGCACGAACGGGTTCGTGCGGTCGGCGAACCGCGCCGCCCTCACCGCCCGAGGGCAGCCCTGGGCACGGGCGGGGCTGGGACCGGAGAGCCGGGACCGTGTCGGATGACGGCCGTCAGATCCGCCCGGGGCGGGGGTGCACGGGGTCCCCCAGGCGGCGGCAGGCCACGCCGACATCGACCACGTCGGCGTACTTGGAGTCGAGATCGAAGAGATTGCCCTCGTGGGGACCGGTGTCCCGGTCGGCCACGGCGTCGCGCACGACGATGGGGCGCAGCCCGTACTGAAGTGAGTCCAAGGTGGTGGCCCGCACGCAGCCGCTGGTGGAGAACCCTCCTATGACGAGCGTGTCCACGCCGAGGACCGTGAGGACGTCGCGCAGCCGGGTCTGGAAGAAGGCGCTCGGGTAGTGCTTGTGGATGACGATCTCACCCGGTTGCGGGGCGCAGAGCGGGGTGAAGGCCGCGAGGGGGTTGCCCGCGCGGAAGGCGTCGAGGCTGGGCACCTTGCGGGCGAAGTGCGGTGCGTGGGAGCTCGGTTCGTCGTCGTAGTGGACGGCGGTGAAGATGACGGGAAACTGGGTGCGGCGGGCGGCGCGGACGAGGTGCGCCATGGCGTGCAGGGCCGGTTCCGCCGTGTCGAGGTAGAGGCGGCTGTCGGGGACGGCGTAGGCCTGGACGGGGTCGACGAGGAGGACGGCGGGGTGTTCGCCCCAGCCGATGCGGCGGCCGAATCCGGCGGCTTCGTAGTCATCGGCGAGGGGCGTGTCGGCCACGTCAGATCACTCCGTCCGCGGTGAGCTTCTCACGCTCTTCCCCAGTGAGGCCCAGGAGGTCGCCGTACACCTCGTCGTTGTGGGCTCCGAGTTCGGGGCCCACCCAGCGTACGGCGCCGGGGGTGCCGGAGAGTTTCGGGACGACGTTCTGCATGGGGATCTCGCCGAAGTCGGGGTGCGGGAGGCGGACGATGGCGTTGCGGGCGGCGAAGTGCGGGTCGGCGAGCATGTCGGCGGCGGTGAAGGTCTTGCCGGCCGGGACACCGGCGGCGTGCAGGGCGCCGAGCAGGGTGGCCGCGTCGTGCCCGGCGGTCCAGGTGGTGATGACGTCATCGAGCTCGCCTTGGTGGGCTCCGCGCGCGGTGTGCGTGGCGTAGCGGGGGTCCTCGGCCAGGTAGGCGCGGTCCATGACCTCGGTGAGGCGGCGGAAGACGGTGTCCTGGTTGGCGGCGATGAGGACGGCGGCTCCGTCTGCGGTCGGGTAGACGTTGCTGGGAGCGACGTTGGGGAGGACGGGGCCGGTGCGTTCGCGCTGGTAGCCGCCCACCTCCCATTCGGGGAGGAGGGACTCCATGTAGGCGAGGACTGCTTCGTAGAGCGCGGAATCGACGATCTGGCCGGTTCCGGTGCGGGTGCGGGCGTGCAGGGCCATGACGGCGCCGTACGCGGCCATGGTGCCGGCGAGGGCGTCGCCGAGCGAGATGCCGGCGCGGGACGGGGGGCGGTCGGGTTCGCCGGTGATGTGGCGGATGCCGCCCATGGCCTCGCCGATGGAGCCGAAGCCGGCGCGGGGCGCGTACGGGCCGTCCTGTCCGTAGCCGGTGACGCGGACCATGACGAGGCCGGGGTTGATGGCGCGGAGCTCCTCGAAGCCGAGGCCCCAGCGTTCCAGGGTGCCGGGGCGGAAGTTCTCCACGAGGACGTCGGCGCGGGCGACGAGGCGGCGGACCAGTTCTTGGCCTTCCTCGCGGCGCAGGTTGCAGGTGACGGACTTCTTGTTGCGTGCGACGACCGGCCACCACAGGGACTTGCCGTAGGGCCGTTCGCGTCCCCACTGGCGCATGGGGTCGCCGCGTCCGGGGTCCTCGAGCTTGATGACCTCGGCGCCGTGGTCGCCGAGGAGCTGGCCGCAGAAGGGACCGGCAAGCAGGGTGCCGGTCTCGATGACACGGATGTCGGAGAGGGGTCCACTCATACGGCGAGTGTAAGTTTGGGAAACACTGTTTCGCTAGAGGAATCGACGCGACAGAATATGACGCATGGACAACTCTTTGGCGGCCAAGCCGCTCACTGGTCCCGGCGTGGTGGAAGTGGCCCCGCGTGACGGACTGCAGAACGAGGTGCGTGCACTGTCCCCGGCGCAGCGCGTGGCCCTGATCGAGCGGGCGGTGGCCGCGGGCGCGCGGCGGGTGGAGGCGGTGGCCTTCGTCCATCCCGGCCGGGTGCCGCAGATGGCGGGAGCGGAGGAGGTGATGGGACTGCTCAAGCGCCCGGACGGTGTTCGCTACAGCGGCCTGGTGCTCAACGCCCGCGGCATGGAACGGGCGAGTGCGAGCGGCGTGGACGAGGTCAACTACGTGGTGGTGGCGAGCGACGCGTTCTCGCGCCGCAATCAGGGCATAGGCACGCGCGAGGCGCTGGCCGCGTGGGAGGGGATCGCCTCCCGCGCCCACGCGGAGGGGATCGGGCGCTCACTGACCATCGCGGCGGCGTTCGGCTGCCCCTTCGAGGGGGAGACCGCAGAGTCGGCCGTGGCCGAACTTGCCCGGATCGCCACGGAGTCGGGCGCCGAGGAGATCGTCCTCGCCGACACCATCGGCGTGGGCGCCCCCGACGCGGTCACCCGGCTGCTCACGGCGGTACGGGAACAGGCGCCCGGAGTGGTCCTGCGCTGCCACTTCCACAACACGCGCAACACCGGCTATGCGAACGCGGTGGCAGCCGCCGCGGCCGGTGCGGCGTGGCTCGACTCCTCCCTCGGCGGCATCGGCGGCTGCCCCTTCGCCCCGGCCGCCACCGGCAACATCGCGACCGAGGACCTGGTCTACCTGCTGCGGCGGATGGGCCTGGAACCGGGCATCGACCTGGAATCGGCCGCTGCGGCGGGGACCTGGCTGGGCACCGTGCTCGGCATCCAGGTGCCCGCCCTGCTGGGCCGGGCAGGCCCCTTCCCCGGGTCCGGGCGCAGCGGCGAGCGGGGGGAGGAGTAGACATGGGAGCGCATCCGCACGGATGGTGGATCCTGCTCCACATCCTGCTATTCGTCTTCTGGCTGGGCGGCGACCTCGGCGTCTACGTCTCCAGCCGGTACGTCCTGCAGCCGGGCCTGCCCGTCGCCGCCCGCTCGACGGCGCTGTCGATCATGAGTGTGCTGGATCTCGGCCCGAAGATCTGCCTGGTGCTGATACTGCCGAGCGGAATCACGCTCATGGCGCTGGAGCCGCACGGGGCGCAGCGCCTGCTCAACGGCTGGTCCGCGGGGGCGACCTGGGTGTTCGCGGCGCTCTGGCTGTGGCTGACCGTGCGCGAGCACCACCGTCCGGGCCGCCGCCCCTGGATACGCCGAGCGGACTGGGCGATACGCGTCGCACTGACGGCCTCACTGTGGGGCGTCGGGCTCTACACCCTGCTGGCCGCGGAGCCGTTCGGGGTGCGGACCGATCCCCGCTGGCTGGGCGCCAAGGTCCTGCTGTATGCGACGGCGATCGCCTGCGGGCTGGGCATCCGGCTGACGCTGCGCCCGTTCGGGGCCGCGTTCCGCGACCTGGCGGGCTCGGGAGGAGGCGACGGGGTCGAGCGGACGCTGCGTCGGGCAGTCAATGGCTGTGTCCCGTACGTGGCGGGGATCTGGACGTGCGTCCTGGCCGCCGCGGCGCTGGGGGTGCTCAAGCCCGGGGCCGACCTCTGAGGCGGGTCACCGGACCCCTGGCCGGTACCCGAACTCGGCCGAGAGCCGTTCGACGCTCGCCATGAGCAGCGGGGCGCACTCGGCCAGGCGCGGCTTGAACCGGGACTGCGGGCCGGCCAGGCTGACCACCGCGATGACATGGCCGTCGTGTCCGAAGACGGGCGCGGCGAGCGAGGCGGAACCGCTCTGCCGCTCCCCCACCGACATGGCGTAGCCGCGCCGCTTGATGGCGGACAGCTCCTTGCGCATGCGCTCGGGGTCGGTGATGGTCCGGTCGGTGACCGCGTCCAGGGGGTGGCGTTCGAGGTAGGTCTCGATCTCGGCGTCGGACAGGAAGGCGAGGAAGGCCTTGGAGGAGCTGCCCGCGTGCAGGGGGAGCGGGATCCCGAGGGCCACCTCCATACGCAGCTCCTGCTCGGGGACGACCTGGTCGACGTAGAGCCTGGTGTCGCCGCGGCGGATGGAGAGGGTGGCGGTCTCCCCGCATTGGGCGGCGAGCCGGCGCAGCTCCGGGGCCGCGAGGACCCGAAGGTCGGTGCGCGCCAAGTAGGCGCGGCCGAGGGAGATGGCGGCCGGTCCGAGGGCGTAGCGGCGGGTGACGGGATCCGTGATGATCAGGTCGCGGTTGCGCAGGGCCGTGAGGACGCGGTGCACGGCGGCCTTGGTGATGTCCAGTTCTTGGGCGATCTCGGTGACACCGAGGTCGGGGCGGCCGCTGCGGCCGAACATCAGCAGCACGTCCATGGCGCGCTCGACTGCGGCGATGGACCTGCTGCTGCTCGTCTCCTCGGTCACAGGTGCCCCTTTTGCGCGATGGTTTCGAGGCCGTCCCCCGACTTGGCAAAAGCATAACGTCGATTTCCCCAGGGGAAACAGTGATCCCGGGGCGGGTGGATTCGTTGACACCGCGACGCGACCGTCGTTACGCTCATGGATACAGTGTTCCACTAGAGGAAACATAATTGAGCGGGGGTGCGATGACGACCGTCATCGACGAATCGACCTTCCGTCAGGTGCTGTCCCGGTGGCCCAGCGGCGTGGGGATCGTCACCACGGCCGGCGAGGAGGGCTGGCACGGCATGACGGCGAGCTCGTTCAGCAGCGTCAGCCTCGCACCACCTCTCGTCCTGGTCTGCTTGGACCAGGGGATCCGCTCCCACGATCTCCTCATACGCAACGGGGTGTTCGCCGTCAACGTTTTGGGCCGGGACCACCTCGCACTGGGACGCAGGTTCGCGGGCATGGAGCCGGGGGTCACCGATCGCTTCGCGGCGGGCGACTGGCTGCCCGGCGCCACCGGCAGTCCCGTGCTGACGGACTCGGCGGCCTGGGTCGACTGCCGCGTCCTGCACCGCTACCCCGGCGGGGACCACTCCATCTTCCTGGGTGAGGTGGTGGCAGCGGGAGTACCGCGCATCACCTCCCCGCTGCTGTTCCACTCGCGCTCCTGGGGGCAGCTCGCGGATCCGCTCCCCGACCGCGTGGACCTGGCCGACACCGGCCTGACCGACGCGGTGGCAGCGCCGCACACCGCTCGCCTGACCCACGCGCTGCGGCGGGCGGGCGTACGGGTGCGCCTCACATCGCTCGACGGCGCAGGAACGGCCGGCGCCGGGGCCGCCGGTATGAGCTGCTCCTCGGTCCACGTCGACAACGCCTCGGCCGCCGTCGCCGCCGCCGAGGCCGGCTGCCCCGCCGTCGAGCTCACCGTCGCACCGGACGGTACCGGCGGGGAGGCCGTCCACGCGGTCCGGGCGGTCAACGGCGCCGGGCACCCGGACACCCTCGTGGTCGCCCGGATACGCGACGCGCTGCGCCCGGGGGCGGCCCGCGCCGGCCTGCTGACCGTGCAGCGGCTGGCCGCCGCCGGCTGCGGGGAGATCGTCCTGGAGGAACCCGCAGAGGGCCACGACGATGCGGACGGAGCATCACCTTTGGCACTGCGCCGACTGCTCCAGGACGCGATCCCCGCGGCCGGGCCCGTGCCCCTGCGCCTCGCGCTGCGCGACGACCACGGCCTCGGCCTGGTCAACGCCCTGACCGGGATGAAGAGCGGGGTCAGGTGCTTCGACACCGCCCTCGGCGGCCACGGCGGCCTGCTGGCCACCGAGCGGCTCGTGCTGCTTTGCTCCCGCATGGGCGTCGCGGCCCCCCTGGACATCGCCGCGGTACGGGCCCTGCGCGCCGAACTGGGTGTGCTGCGACGGCAACCGCCCGCCGCGCCCGCACCCTGCTCCCCCGCCCGGGCAGCCGCCTCCCGCGGCCCGGAATCCCAGTAAGGAGTCAATGCCGATGACCACACATCAACTCACTGGCGCGCAGCTCGTCGACCGCATGACGCCGGCCGAGCGGGCCCGCGCCGAGCGCGTCGAATCCGTACTGCCTGCCCTGCGGGCGGCGGCCGCCGACGCCGATGCGCAGGCCGCCTTCCCGGCGGGTCACACCGGGCTGCTGCGAGAGGCCGGCCTGCTCGGGCTCGTCGTGCCCGAGAAGTACGGCGGGATCGGGGGCGGTCTGCGCGACCTCGCGGCAGCCACCTACGCCATGGGCACTGCCTGCCCCTCCACTGCGCTCGCCTTCTTCTTCCACAACACCAGTGCCTCGCGCGGTCTGCTGCCCCTGGAGGCCATCCGCGCGGGCCTGTTCACCCAGGAGGAGACGCCCGCCGTCACCGCTTTCGCCGAGCGGGTCCTGACCACGATGGCGGCAGGCTCCTGGCTCGCCAACTTCGCCAGCGAGTCGGCCAAGAGCGCCGCCGCGAACATATCCATTGCGACCACAGCCGCCCGTACCGAGGGCGGCTGGGTCCTCACCGGTGAGAAGTCCTTCGGCTGCGCGACCGGAGTCGCCGACATCTACCTGGTCACCGCCCGGCTGGAGAAGACGCAGACCGCGGACGGCCTGGCCATGTTCCTCGTGCCGCGCGACGCCGCCGGGGTGTCCTCCCGCCCGCACTGGAACGGCCTCGGCATGCGCGGCAGCGCCAACCACGGCATCCGGCTCGACGAGGTCTTCGTCGCCGACCCCGACGCCCTGACCGTGCCGGGGGCCTTCACGCGCATGCTCCAGGTAAGCCGCGGCAGCTTCGTGGGCAACCAGCTCGCCATCGCAGCCGTCTACACCGGCGCCGCACAGGCCGTCTACGACTACACGCTGGACCTGCTGACCAGGAAGACCTTCGCCGACACCGGCCGGCCCATCGCCTCTTCCCCCATGCACCAGGTCCTCATCGGGGACATGACCCAAAACCTGGAGACGGCCTACCAGTGGCTGCGGCGCCAGCTCGAACTGGAGACCTCCGAGCCCCCGATCAGGCCCAAGTCAGAGGTGTTCAGCCAGTGGCGGCTGGGCAAGGGCGCGGTCACCGAGGCCTGCTTCGGCGTCGCCCTGGGCGCCCTGAAGGCGTCTGGCACCTCAGAGGCACGGTTGGACGGCGTCATCGGCCGCACCCTGCGCGACCTGGCCATGGGCCTCGTGATGACCTTCCCCGCCGAGCGTGGCCGCCTGGAGGCGGCGAAGATCGCCACCGATGCGCAGGAGAACGCGCTGTTCGCTACGCTCGGAGAGAGCCAGTGACCCTCGTACCCCGTCTCCCCGATTCCGCCGGTGCGCCCGTCACCCTGCCTGCCACGAGCGACTTCGTCGAGGGGACATGGCAGCCCTGCGAGCTGCGCCTCGGCTTCGACTTGGAGGACCCGGACACCGGCGACCGGATCCGGCCGGCCTTCGCCAGCTCCGCCGAGCGGATCGAAACCGCACTGGCGGCGGCCGCCGCGCTCCACCGTTCCGGGGCCTGGTGCGGTCTGCCGGACGAGGACCGCGCCCGGGCGCTGGAAAGCGCGGCCGCCGCGGTCGAAGGATCGGTGGAGCGCATCGTGGCGGCGGAGGCCTTCGCCACCGGTGTGCCGCTCGCCCAGACGACCCGCCTGGGGGTCATCCTCTCGGGGGCCTTCCACATCGCGGCGGCCCAGCTGCGCGCCGGACTGCTGCGGCGCACGGTCACGGGTCACGGCGGACGCCCGGTGCTGGTGCGGCGCGCCGCGCTCGGTCCCGCCCTGTGCGTGCTCCCCTACAACGCCTCCGCGCCGATGGCGGCCCACAAGGCGGCCAGTGCGCTCGCCGCGGGCTGCCCGGTGGTCGTCAAGGCGCCGGAAATCAGCCCGTACGGAACCCAGTTGCTGGTGGAGTCCGCCGCCCTGGGTCTGGCGGCGGCCGGGGCGCCGCCGGCCGTCCTGCAACTGCTGCACGGGGACGCCGCGACCGGAGCCCGCCTGGTGGCCGACGAGCGGATCCGCGTCGTCTCCTTCACCGGGGGGACCGAGGCGGGCCGGAGGATCGGCGCCGTCTGCGGTCAGTCCCTCAAGCCCGTGCAGCTCGAACTGGGCGGCAACAACCCGCTGCTCGTCCTGCCGGGATCCGACCCGGTGGTAGCCGGCCGGATGGCCGCCGAACTGCTGACGGCACTCAACGGCCAGTGGTGCCGGGGGCTGGGCCGGCTGATCCTGCCCGCCGACCTGGCACCGGAGGTGCTGGAGGCCACAGGCCGCGAGCTCGCCGCATTGCGGGCGGGCGGCCCCCTGGCCCTGGGCACCGGCTACGGACCGCTCGCCCACTCCCGCCACCACGCGACCCTGACGGCAGGCGTGCACGCCCTGACCACCGCCGGCGCCAAGGCCAACACGTGGACCAAGGTGCCGGAACGCGGCAGCCACTTCGCGCCGCTGCTGATCACCGGAGCGCCCGAGGAGGCGACCCGCCGGGAACTGTTCGGCCCGGTGGCCGCCGTGCACACCTACGAGCGGGAGGAGGAGGCCCTACACCTGGCCAACGCCACCGGCTACGGCCTGGAGGGGTACGTGTGCGCCGCGGACCCCGACGACGGGCTGCGCGTGGCTGCCCACATCACCGCCGGGGAGGTAAAGGTGAACGGGTCCTCGGTGATGAGCCTCCACCTGGACACGCCCCGCCCGGCCTGGGGGGCGTCCGGCCTGGTCGACGAGGGCAGCGCCGAGACCCTGCTGCATTTCACCGGCACCCGGGTGACGGGCGTGGAAGCGGACTTCACCCCGCGCACGGCGCACGGGCGGGAAGAGAACCGGTGACCGCCACCCGGCAGACGCCCGCCGCCGACCGGGTCCTCGTGGCGGGAGCCGGCCCGGTGGGCCTGACGGCCGCGCTGGTCCTGGCCCGCCGGGGCGTGCCCGTGACCGTGCTGGAGGCGGGGGCAGAGCTGGCGACGGAGTCCCGGGCCTCCACCTTCCATCCGCCCACGCTGGAGATGCTGGCCGAACTGGGCGTCGTGGACGCGCTCCTGGCGCGCGGGCTGATCGCCGGCTCCTTCCAGTTCCGCGACCGGCGGACCGGGCCCGTCGCGACCCTCGACCTGTCGCTGCTGTCCGAGGACACCCCCTACCCCTTCCGGCTCCAGTGCGAGCAGAACAAGCTGACGCCGCTGCTCGTGGACGCGCTGGGCCGCTTTCCCGACAGCGAGGTGCGCTTCGGGGCGCGGGTGGCCGAAGTGGAGCGGACCTCGCGGGGCGTCTGCGCGGTCCTCTCCGACGGGAGCAGGGTGCTCGGCAGCTGGCTGGTGGGCGCGGACGGGGCGCACTCCGCCGTACGCCGCTCGGTGGGGGCCGAGTTCCACGGCATCACCTACCCGGAGCGGTTCCTTGTCGCCTCGCTGGACGAGGATCCCGGCGCCGTCCTGCCCGACCTGGCACCCATCGCCTACGTGCTGGATCCCGACGAGTGGATGGTGCTGCTGCAGACCCCCGACCACTGGCGGGTCCTGCTGCCCACGCCGGCCGGCACGTCCGACCGGAGCGAGTTGGCGCGCCTGCCCGGCCGACTGCTTGACATCACCGCGCATCCGGGCGGCCCCGCCCTCGCCCACGCCAGTCTCTACCGCGTCCACCAGCGGGTGGCCGGGACCTTTCGCAGCGGCCGGGTGCTGCTGTGCGGGGACGCCGCGCACGTGAACAACCCGCTGGGCGGCATGGGCATGAACAGCGGGATCCACGACGCCGTACTGATGGGCCGCGCGCTGACAGACCTCCTGACGGGCGCGGGGTCCGACGAGGAGCTGTCGGACTGCGCCGAGGAACGCCGCGCCTGCGCGCTGCGCTACGTCGGGGCCGAGACGCACGGGAACTGGGAGCGGCTGCGCACCCGGGATCCGGAAGAACGGGCGGCGCTCGCGGCAGAGTTGCGGGCGACGGCCGCGGACCCGGCGGCGGCACGGCGGTCACTGCTGCGCAGTTCGATGATCGACTCGCTGCGCGGCGTGCGGTGGTCACGGTGACACTGCCGTGGGAGGCGGGCGGGATCGGGGCGGCCATCACGGTGGAGAATCCGGCGTGCACGGCGCGCCCCGTGGGGAGCGTGCGGCTCCACAGCGAAGCGGAGGTGGACGCCGCCGTTGAGGCCGCGGCCGCCGCGGCGCCCGGCTGGGCCCGGACGGCCGGCTCGGACCGGTCGGCGGCGCTGACCCGGATAGCCGCCGGACTGGAGGCCTCCACCGGGGACCTCTCGGCTTTGCTGGCGCGGGAGTCCGGCAAGCCGCTCGCCGACTGCCGGGGCGAGGTGGGCTATGCCTGCGCCGTGCTGCGCTGGTATGCCGAGCACGCTCCGCCGCTGCTGGTGCGGCGCACGGTCGACGACGCCCAGGGCCGGCTGGAGCGCGACTTCCGGCCGTACGGGGTGGTCGCCGCGCTCACCCCGTGGAACGCCCCGGTGATCCTGACCGCCGTCAAGCTCGCCCCCGCGCTCGCCGCGGGCAACACGGTGGTCGTCAAGCCGTCGCCGCTGGCCCCACTGGCCGTCTCGGCGTTCCTGGAGGGCGCCGCCCGCGAACTTCCGCCGGACGCGGTGCGGGTATGCCACGGACACGCGGAGGCCGCGCTGCGGCTGGCCGGCCATCCGGCTGTGGGCAAGCTGTCCTTCACCGGCGGGGCGGTGGCGGGCCGGGCGGTCGGCGCGGCCGCCGCGCGGGCGCTGACACCGGCCACGATGGAGCTCGGCGGAAACGACGCCGCTGTGCTGCTGGACGACGCCACGCTGACGGACACGGACATGGACCGGCTGGTCCTGGCGAGTTTCGCGACGGCCGGTCAGGTGTGCATGGCCGCCAAGCGGATCTACGCGCCGCGAGCCGGGCTGGACTCCTTCGTGGAGCGGTACGTGGCGGCGGCCGGACGCGTACTGCGGCTGGGGGACCCGCTGGCCGCCCGCACCACCGTGGGGCCGGTGATCTCCGCGGCGGCCGCGGACCGGGTCCGCGGGCTGATCGCCGACGCCCGGGCGCGCGGCGGCAGCGCCGTCGAGCTGGGGACCGTACAGCCGGGTACGGACCTCTCCGGCGGCCACTTCGTGCGTCCCACGCTGCTTCTGGGGCTCAGGGAGGACGCGCCGCTGGTGTGCGAGGAGCAGTTCGGCCCGGCTCTCCCCGTTCTGGCCTACGAGGACGAGGACGAGCTCGTCGACCGGGTCAACGCCGGACCGTACGGCCTGGCGGCATCCGTGTGGAGCGCAGACGAGCCACGGGCCTTCGCACTGGCGGCCCGGCTCGACGCGGGCTTCCGCTTCGTGAACACCCACAACCGGACGGGGATGGCGCTGCGCGCCGCCTTCGGCGGGGTCAAGGGCAGCGGACACGGCCGCGAGTACGGTGCCGAGGGGCTGATGGAGTACGTACAGCCGGTGCTCACGCACGCACCGGCCGCCTTCCGGACAGGGGGCGGGGGCATGGCGCCGGGGGCCTATCCGGTCGGCGGTCCCGGAACTTGACGACGTGTCGGTTCCAGGTGGTCGACGACGGCGCGGTGGGCGAGCAGCGGGGTCAGCCATGCTGCCAGCGCCTGGTGTTCGGGGTGCCGCTGGTAGGCGGCGAGCTGGCCGGCGTCCGCGTGGCGGGTGGTGAGGACGAGGTCGTAGGAGACGTCGGAGCCGGTGACGTCGAGGCCGACGCTCAGGGACCGGATCTGGGGCACGGCGCCGTCGAGGCCCCGCAGCCTTTCAGCGGCCTCCGGGGCGCGGGCGGGATCGGTGAATCGCATCAGAACGACGTGCACCAGCAAGGCACTTGCTCCTTCGGCTCGATGTCGCTTCCCCTGTCGCGGTGGGGCCACCGAGTGTATGTTCGGGAAACGCTGTTCCGCTAGAGGAACCAATGGAGTTCACCATGGACGAAGCGCGCACGTTCCGCGTCGCGGCCGCCCAGTTCGCCGTGGGCCGGGACCGGAGGGCCAATCTGGCCGCCTGTCTCAGGATGATCGACGCCGCGGTGGAGCAAGGCGCGATTCTCGTGGTCCTGCCGGAGTTCTGCAATCACCTGTCCTGGTACGACGACCGGCAGCAGGCCTTGGCCGCGGCCTGCCGGCCGGGGGACGACTTCCTGGCGCCGGTGGCCGAACGCGCCGCCCGCCACGGCGTCTACGTCAAGATCCACGTCACGCTGGCCTCCGGGGTCCCTGGCGCGGAGCGCATCACGGCGGCCAGCATGCTCTACGGGCCGGACGGCGCTCTGACCGGAACGGCGGAGAAACAGGTCCTGATGGGAAGTGAGAACGACCATCTGGACCCCGCCATCGAGGCCGGACCGGTCATCGCCACCGCCCTGGGGCCCGTCGGGCTGTATTCGTGCATGGAAGGAGTGATCCAGGAGGTGTGCCGGGGGCTCGCCCTGCGCGGGGCGCACCTGCTGCTCAACAGCCTCAACTCCTTTGCCCTGGACGAGGCGGCGCTGCACATCCCGGTACGCGCCGCGGAGAACCGGGTGTGGGTGATCGCGGCCAACAAGGTCGGCCCGCTGCTCCCAGCCGACCGGATCGGCGCGATAAGCGCCGCTATGGGGGTGCCGCCGGAGGCCCTGGACGGGGCGGGCGAGAGCCAGATCGTCGCTCCCGACGGCACGGTCGTCGCCAAGGGTCCCCGGCGCGGGGAGGCTGTTGTGGTCGCCGACATCCGGCCGGCCGCGGCCGCCGACAAGCGCCGGACGGACGGCACGGACGTGTTCGCGGTGCGGCGGCCCGCCCTCTACCTGCCGATCGCCTCCCCGCCCGCCCCCGCCCCCACCTTCACCGGGACCCGTGCCGAGCAGGTCGGAGCCGCGGTCGTGCGGCCGTCCGGCCACGGCCCCGCAGCCGTCGCGGACGCCGCGCGACTGGCCCGCCGGGCCGCGGGGCGCGGCGCGGTTCTGATCGTGCTGCCCGAACTGTTCTGGCACCCCAGCGGCGTTCGCACCAGCCCGCGGCGGCCGGATACCGAGGAGGGCCAGGCCGTCCTGCTGGCCCTGCGCGCCGCGCTGGAGGGCAGTCCGGCGTACCTCGCCTGTACGATCCCGCTGCCAGACGGTCATGGCGCCGTGCTGCTCGACCGCGATGGGCCGGTGCTGACCCAGCGCCAGCTGCACGAGAGCAGGCGGCACGACGGCTGGGCCCGCGCGGGTGAAGCGGAGGCGCTGCTCACCCACGACACGCCCTGGGGCCGGGTCGCGGTCGTCCTGGGCGATGACGCCGCCCAGCCGGAGACGCTCCGCCTCGCAGCGCTTATGGGAGTGGACACCGCGGCGGTCTGCCTCGGCACGGCCGAGCCCTGGGAGACTGCCCTCGGTCTGCCCGAGCGGGCGGCAGAGAACCGGATCAACCTCGTCACCGCAGGCCACGACGCCGGCGCCATTCACGCCCTGCCCGTGGAGTTCGGCCTGTGGCGCTCCCGGGAAAGCCCCTTCGACGGCACCATCAGCACGCCCGCCACCACGGCTGCCGGCCCCGGCCTCACCCTCGCCCCGGTCCGCCCCCGCCAGGCCGAGAGGCGGCTGGTGTCGCGCGGTACGGACCTGGTCGACGGCCGCCCCTGGAAGCTGGCCAACGCCCTGGTGTCTCCGCGGCCTCCCGCCCCGGGCCCGAGCCCCGTTCCCCACCCCCTACCCGGTCAGTGAAGGAGCGACGTGTCAGAGACACTCAAGGCTGTACAGGACATGACGGACGAGGCCCCGGCCACCGATGTGACCGGGACCTTCGTGCAGTGGCAGGAGCTGCTGGGCGAGCTCAAGAAGAAGATCGCGGCCCGTTTCGAACTGCACCGGGACCCCTCCACCGAGGAACTGGAGTCCTTCGGTGAGACCGGCGGCCCGCGGGGCTCGCTGGCCGGCTTCAGCGGCCCGGAGGTGGACTGGATGATCCACTCCTGGGTCGGCGACCCCGAGCACGGTTTCGTCAACCTCCACCTCACCGTCTGGCTGGGCCCGCACGTCCGCGTCCCGCACCTGGGGATCGCCCTGCTGTGCTGGCCCGGTGGCTGGTTCTACCTCGACTCTGTGCCGCGTGCCAGCCTGGTGGCCGACGGCGACTACTACGACCGCTACTACGCCCCCGCCGAGGAGGAGTGGCTCGCGGTACGCGAGGAGTACAAGGACCTGTCCTGGTTCACCAGCCGCTCCGGGTTCATCCGCGGCAGCCTCTCCCCCACCGCCTACTGCTACTCCATGCCCCGCGACGCACGGCACATCGAGCTGGTCCGCCGCCTGCTGCACGAGCACGTCGACCGCTGGCTCGCCTGGGTGGAGGAGGCGGAGGCGGTGCCGGCCGGGGAACGCGAGGAGCTGGCCGGCGCCGACCTGGCGGTCCGCCGCAACATCGTGGAGCGTGACCCGGCGAACGTGATGGCCGTACGGTACTTCGGCGAGCGGACGACCGACCGGCTGGTACGGGCCCTGTGGGGCGGCGACCGCGGCCTGCCGAGGCCCTCGTGAACGAGGTCCGTTCCCTCTGGTGGGCCTGCCGGGTACCCGGTCTCAAGGAGCCTTTCGACACCGCGCACCTGCGGGTCTTCTACCCCGCCCGCGCCACCGGGTCCGACGCCGAGCGGCTGACCGGGGTGGTCGCGGCCGACGCCGGGAGCGGCCCGTTCCCGGTCGTCGTGCTGCTGCCCGGCATCAACGTGCCCGCCGACTCCTACCGGTGGCTCGCCGTACTGCTGGCCGGCCGGGGCTTCGTCGTGGTAACGCCCGAGCTGGTCGGGGAGTTGTTCGGCGGGAGCCACGGAGTGACGCCGGGCATCGACCTGGAGGCCTGCGGCCCCGGCGCGTACGGCAGCCGGGCGACGACGCCGTTGATCGGCGCGGTGCTCGCCGCCCTGGCCGAACGGGCCCCCGCCTCCCCGCTGGCGGGTCTGCTGGACGCGGAGCGGGTGGTGGTGGGCGGCCACTCGGCCGGCGGCACAGTGGCGCTGCAGTCTGCCGCCCACGTACCGGGGCTGCGCGGGGTGTTCACGTACGGCGCCCACACGCTGGTGGCGGCGGCCCTCGGCCATCCGCCGGGGACGGTCCTGCCGGTGGGCGCGGAGGTTCCGGTCCTGCTGATGTCCGGCGAGCACGACGGGGTGGTCGCCGCGAGCACTGACCGTTACGGAGCGGCCCCGGCCGCCATCGCCGACCCCGTCGCCCGCACCTTCCACGACGCCCTGACCGACGCCGGCGGCGCGCACGCCTGGGTCAAGATCGCCGGGGCGGGCCACTTCACGATCTGCGATCCCGTGGACGCGACCAGCGCCCGGAGCTTCCTGGAGGCGCCGCGGGCGGGCAGGGACCAGGCGCGCGCCCTCATCGGCCGCCTCGCGGCCGCGTTCTGCGCGGCGACCCTCCCTGAGCGGCCGTCCCCCGCGGACACCAGGGCCTACGGCGCGCTGCTGGCGCCGCCGCATCCGGGACTGGTCTCCGTGCTGCGCCGCTGATGTCCACTCCTCATTTCCTTGTCGAAACGCTAGCGGAGCGCGAGGTGCCCATCCGATGCTGAAGAATTTCTGGTACGCGGTCGAGTTCTGCGACCGTGTCGTCCGCAAGCCGCTGAAGGTCGTCTGCCTCGGCCAGTCCCTCGTGCTGTACCGCACCGCGGCCGGGAATCCGGTCGCGCTGTCGGACCTCTGCGCGCACCGCGGGGCCGCGCTGTCGGCGGGCACTCTCAAGGACGACTGCGTGGTGTGCCCGTACCACGGCTGGCGTTTCGATCCCGCCGGCGCCTGCACCGCGATTCCCGCGAACCAGCCGGGCCGGGGCATACCGAAGAAGGCGCGGGTCGACTCGTACCCCGTGCAGGAGAGGTACGGCTTCGTCTGGGTGTTCCTGGGCGATCTGCCCGAGGAGGAGCGGCCGCCGATCCCGTACTGGCCCGAGTTCGACGACCTGGTCCAGGACGGCGGCCGGTTCAAGGCGGTGACCGGCGAGTACCTGTGGCACTCCAACTACGAGCGGATCCTGGAGAACGGCTGCGACATCGCGCACACTCCCTTCGTGCACGCGGGCGCCTTCGGCAACCCGGACCGGCCGGAGGTCGAGGAGTACACGGTCGAGCAGCCGGACGAGTGGTCGGCCTTCGCCACCGTGGCCCTGAACCCGCCCGCCGCCAAGGGGCTGTGGGCCAAGCTGTACACGGACCGCAGGTCCCGGGGCAAGGACCGGCCGCCGGTGGTGACCACGGCGGGCTGGATGCTGCCCAACATGATCAAACTGCATGTCCGGCTACCGCTCGGCAACATGATCATCTACGACACCAACATCCCCGTGGACGAGACCACCACCCTGGTGAAGTGGGTGGCGCTGCGCGACTTCTTCACCGGTGACTGGGCGGACAACAACGCCCGCAAGCGGGTCCTGGGGATCTTCGACCAGGACGCCCCGGTCGTGGACGGGACCCGCCCCGAGCTGCTGCCCGCCGACCTCGGAGCCGAGCTGCACCTGCGCTCCGACATGATCTCCGTCGCCTACCGCAGGCGCCGCCAGGAACTCGCCGCCAAGGGCTGGGCGGTGAGCGACGCCGACCGCATCATCGGCGACGTCCCGGCGCGCAGCGCCACCGTGATCGCCTCCCCCGGCCGGCGCGCGGTCCCCGAGCTGGCCCGCGCCTGGGAGCAGAAGGCCCAGGGATTCCACCCGACGGTCGAAGGGGCCCAGTCCCCGGCACCGGCCAGTGAGAAGGAGTAGCCGCATGACGTCCTCAGCACCCGCACCCGACGCCGCCCCGGACGGCGCGACCCCCGCCGCCCGGCTGTCCCGAACCGTCCTGGACGCGATGTTGGCCGGGACGGCGCTCGAAGAGCGGCCCACGCCCTGGGCCGCGCTGACCACCCCGGCGACCCCCGATCCGGTGGGCTCCGTACGGTACTTCCGCGGCGGGGGCCAGGGCGGGGTCGACGCGGTCGTCACCGTCTCCCTGGTCGTGCCCGCCTTCGGCCTCGACAGCCACATGGTGTTCGCCTTCGGCGCCGCGGACTCCCCGCTGCCGCACTTCACCCTCGACTCCGTCCAGGCGGGCGGCGGGTACGCCTTCCACCTGGACCTGGTCCAGCGCGTCGACCTCGCCGTGAGCCCCGCGTACGCGGACCTCGTGTACGGGCCGCTCACGGCGCCGTTCGCCCGGGCCTCGGAGATACCCGGCCTCACCCCGGCGGCGATCAGCCCCCGCCAGCGCTCCCTGATGTCGCCGTGGATGCTCGTCCACCGCGCCGACGAGGCCGCACTGCGGGCCATCACCCCCGTCGCCGAGGCGTACCTGCGGCACTGGCTGGAACTCACCCGCGCCTTCCCGGCCGGCGCCGCCGGCGAGGCCAAGGAGGGCGACGCGGCGGTACGCGACCGGCGGCTGCGCCAAGCCCTGTTCAGCCGGGAGATCGACCCCGTCTGGGCACAGGTGGACCGGCTGCTGGGGACGGCCGCCACCGACGGCCTGCGCGGGCTGCTGACCACCGGCAGACTGCCGGCCGAGGAGGCCGGGGCATGAGCGACGTCTCCGGGCCCGAGCCGAGCGAGTGGCAGCAGCGCATCGCGGGGGAATGGCACGGCCGGCCCTCGCTGTTCGACGCACAGGGCACCTGGTGCGGGTACGAGGACATCCGCCGTTCCTCCGAGTTCACCGACGGGGAGACCGTCTACCGGATGGACGGCGGCCTCCTGCAGGGCGGCCCGCTCGCCGGCCGTTTCCAGCTCGCCGCGCCGTTCGCCTTCGCGGTGACCGACGCCGACGACAACCGCCTCTACACCGGCCCCGACTTCCACGGCAGCGGGCAGCCCTACGGCTCCTTCGTCGACGCCCACTACTACGGGCCGGGCTGGCAGGTGGCCCTCAACACCTGGAACCACGTCCTGCCGGACGGGCTGACCCAGGTCTACTCCTCGGTGCTTTACCAAGGCTGGACCGTGATCGGCTGCTTCAACGGCGTGTACGTCCGCACCACCGACCACGACGACAACGAGGCCACCCGCGCACACGTCGCACGACACGTGGCGGCCGAGACGGACGCTGGGCCGGTGCCGTGGATCCTGCCCACGAAACGACCCGGCAGCTTCACGGGCTCGTGCGAGCTGTGGAGCGCGGAGCAGAAGCACCTCGGGGACGTGGAGGTGGAGATCGCCGTACGGCCCGTGGACCTGTTGCGCGCGCGGCATCACGTCACCTGGCGCGGGGCCGGCCTGGACCGGTCCTTCACGGTGGAGCGCCGGCGCGACGGCACCCGCGAGTTCTGGGAGGGCCCGGATGCCTGGGGCAACGCGCAGGCGTTCGGCCGGGCCAACTTCCCGCTGTGGCACTTCACCGGCGGGGACGTGCACCGCGTGCGCGGGCGGGAGTTCGTCCTCGACGCGCGCCCCGCGATGGCGGCGGGCGGTCGGATGGCCGTGACGTACGAGCTGTTCGGCGGGAACGCGCTGGCCGCCGTCCTGCACGGGGTACTCGACTGGGAGGCCGCGTCGTGACCTCGACGGTAGTGATTACGGGCGGCACCCGGGGCATCGGGCACGGGCTGGCCCGCGCGTTCCTCGACCGCGGCTGCCGGGTCGCCGTCTGCGGGCGGGACGCGGCGGGTGTGGAGGCCGCGCTCAAGAGCCTCGGGGGCGGGGCGCACGCAGTCGGCCATGTGGCGGACGTGACCGACCGGGAGCAGGTGGCCGGCCTGTGGACGGCAGCCGAGGGGGCCTTCGGCCGGGTCGACGTGTGGATCAACAACGCCGGGGCGACCACGGCGCGCAGACCGCTGTGGAGCCTCGGCCCGCACGAGGCCGACGGCGTGACGGCGGTCAATCTGCGCGGCGTCGTCAACGGCAGCGCCGTCGCGGCGGAGCGCTTCCTGCGCCAGGGCAGCGGCCGCGTGTGGAACATGGAGGGCTTCGGTTCCGACGGGCGGATCATGCCCGGGCTCAGCGTGTACGGGGCGAGCAAGCGCGCCGTCAGCTACCTCACCGGCGCCCTGGCGGCCGACCTCCGCAAGGAGGCTGACGCCCGACCCCATGACGTCCGAGCGCTGCTGCTGTCGCCCGGGATCGTGGTCACCGACCTGCTGCTGCACGACTACACCCCGGACGAGTACGCGAAGGCCCGGGCCGTGCTCAACATCCTCGCCGACCGGGTGGAGACGGTCACCCCGTGGCTGGCGGACCGGGTGCTGGCCGACCGTACGGCCAACGGCCGCCGGGTGGCGTGGCTGACGCGCCGCAAGGTGGCCGGGCGCTTCGCCGCGGCCGCGCTGCGCAAGCGGTCGGTCCTGCCCGAGGCGCTACCCGAGGCATCGTCGGCCGCGCAGGAGCGGGAGGGGACTTCGTGAACGCGGCCCTGGACTATCCACTGTCGCTCGCGGTGGAGGACTTCGTCCCGGTCCTCCTGACGGGTGTCGGGGCCGCCCTGCTGGTCAGGCCGCTGCGCGGCCACGCCGTGCGCACCGGCCGGATCGCAGCGGCGGGGACGGCGCTGGTCCTCCTCGGCGGACTCTCGAAAGCCACCTGGAAGCTCGTGGTGGCCTTGGACGGTCCCAACGTCCAGGTCATGAACAAGGCGCTGTTCCCGTGCCTGTCGGCCGGGTTCCTGCTGCTCGCCCACGCGCTGCTCACGCTGCCCGCGAACGGACGCGAGCCGGCGGCCGGCCGGACGCCTCCGCCGCTGTGGGGGTTCGCCGCGGTCTGGCTGGCCGCCGGCGCGGCGGGGCTGCTCCTTGGGTCGACGGCGCCGCTGATGGTGCTGACCATCGTGGCCGTCACCGTCTGCGGCGTCCGGCTCATCCTGCTCGCCCGCTCCCACGGGGATACCGCGGCGGCGACGGCGGGCGGACTCTGGCTCACCGGCATGTACGTACTGGGGCCGCTGGCGGCCCGTCCCGACCAGAGCGTGGCTCTGCAGTGGGTGGAGCAGTCGGCGAACACCCTTACCCAGGGGGCCTTCGCCCTGCTCGCGTGGCGGCTGGCCAAACGCCACCGCCGCGCTCTCCCCCCATCCCCCACCACCCCGACCCGATCGGCGGCGTGAATGACGGACAGTCTCGGCTGGCGGCGCAAGTTCGGCGTGATCGCCCCCAGCACCAACACCATCGTCGAACCCGACTTCTCCCGCATGTCCGTACCGGGTGTGACGGCGCACTTCTCGCGCATCCACATCCGCGATCAGAACATGGCCGAGGACTCCGGCATGGAACGGCTGCTGGAGCAGATCCGCGACGAAATCGGCGCAGCCTGCGAGCGGGTGCTGACCTGCGAGCCGGAGTACATGGTCATGGGCATGAGCGCGGAGACCTTCTGGGGCGGCGTCGAGGGCAACCGGGCCTTCGTCCAGCAGATCCACGACATCACCGGCCTCCAGGTGGCCACCGGCGCCGAGGCCTGCGAGCGGGCCCTGCGCCTCTTCGGGGCACGGCGCATCGCCGTGGTGACCCCGTACCAGCCGGTCGGCGACGCCAACGTCGACCGGTTCTTCACCGAGCTGGGCTTCGAGGTGGCGGGCATCAAGGGCCTGCGCTGCCCGACGGCCGTGTCCATCGCCCATGTACCGGAGGCCGAACTACGCACCGCCCTCGCGCAGTTGGCGGCACTGCCGGGCGTCGAGGCGATCGTGCAGTGCGGGACGAACCTGTCGATGGTCTCACTCGCGGACGAGGCGGAACGCTGGCTCGGCCTGCCCGTTATCGCCATCAACGCCGCCACGTGGTGGATGGCGCTGCGGGACAACGGCTGCCGTGACACGCTGCACGGTTTCGGCACGCTACTGCGCGAGCACTGACGGCGCGTCCGCACAGCCCCCGGGGGCCGGCCGCGGCGCGGCGCCCGGGGGTCACCCATGCCCGCCGCCCGGCCAGGGAGCTGAAATCACCATGAACGCATCACAGGTCGACCGGATGACGGCGCGGTCCCGCGAGGCCGCGGCCGACTGGAGCGCGCTCACCTTCGGCGAGCGGGAGCACCGGCTGCGCCGGTGGGCCGCCGAGCTGGCGCGCTCGCGGGCCGCTCTCGTCGCCACCATCCGGGAGGAGACCGGCAAACCGGCGGCCGACGCGGAACTCGAACTGCTGGTCGGTCTGGAACACCTGGCCTGGACCGCCCGCCGCGCGCGCCGGACCCTGCGCCCGCGCAGGGTGTCGCCGGGGCTGCTTGCCGCGGAGCACCGGGCGCGGGTGGAGCGCCGGCCGCTGGGGGTCGTCGGCGTGATCGGCCCGTGGAACTACCCGGCCCTGACACCGCTGGGCGTGCTGGCCGGCGTACTGGCGGCGGGGAACGCCGCGGTGTTCAAACCGAGCGAGCACACGACGGAGACCGGGCGGGCGCTGGTCGACGCCTTCGAACGGGCCAACCCGGGGTCGGCGGGCACCCTGCGGCTGCTGACCGGAGGGGCGCGGGCCGGGGAGGCACTGTGCCGGGCGGGCGTGGACAAGGTCGCCTTCATCGGTTCGACGCGGACCGGCCGGGCCGTGATGGCCGCCTGCGCCGACTCCCTCACGCCGGTGGTGCTGGAGTGCGGCGGCAACGACGCGCTGATCGTGGCCGCGGACGCGGACGTACGGGCCGCGGCCCGGGCCGCCGTGTGGGGCGCCTTCTCCAACGCCGGGCAGACCTGCGCCGGGGTGGAGCGGATCTACGTGGCCCGGGCGGTCGGCGAGGAGTTCCTCGCGGCGCTGACGGCGGAACTGGCGCCGGTGCGCGCCGGACTCCACTACGGCCGTCTGACGACCGGAGAGCAGGAGAAGGTGGTGCGCGTCCACGTCGAGGACGCGACGGCCCACGGCGGCCGTTTCCTCTTCGGCGGCCCCGAGTCGTTCCGCACGTCCGGGGTTGTCGATCCCCTGGTGCTGACCGATGTCCCCGAGGGCCGGCCCGCGGTACAGGAGGAGACCTTCGGGCCGGTGGCGGTGGTACGGCTGGTACGGGATCTGGACGAGGGCCTCACGCTCGCCAACGCCGTCCCGCAGGCGCTGGGCGCCGCCGTCTTCTCCCGCTCGGCGGACGAGTCGGTCGCCGCGCGCCTGCGGGCGGGCATGGTGTCGGTGAACGGCGTCCTGACCTTCGGCGGCATTCCCGGCCTGCCGTTCGGCGGCAACGGCGCGAGCGGCTTCGGCCGGGTGCACGGGCGGGAGGGGCTGCGGGAGTTCACCTCGGCCCAGGCCGTGACCGTACGCCGCGCGCACCTGACCGGGTCCGGCCTGACCCGGCTGCGCTCGCCGTGGTGGAAGCGCCCCGTCCTGCGTGTGCTGATCCGGCTGCGGCACGGCTGAGCCGCGCCCCGCACGCCAAGAGGCGGCGCCCGCCGGCGGTGGACCGGGCGGACGCCGCCTCTTGGCGTGCGGTGGGGCTCAGTAGGCCTGCTGGACGGTGACCGCGGGGTCCGCGGCGTCCCCCCAGTAGCGGACGTAGGAGCGGGCGAAGGCGTCGCCCAGCGAGGCCTTCAGGAACAGCGCCGCCCAGCGGGCCGACGTACGGATACCGTCGATCTGGTCGATGGACTGGGCCGAGGGATCGGGGGCGGCGCCGGGCGGGTTCTGCACGTTGGTGATGCCGTAGTGATTGACGCCGGCCACGGTGACGAGCGCCTTCGGCTTGCCCAGGAGGGCCTCGTACGTGGCCTGCGCGGCCGCGGGGGCGGCCACGCCGTCGGCGGAGCCCTGGATCAGCGCCACCGGTACGGTGTTGTTGACCGGGGCGACCGGACCGCCGCCGGGCGGGGCGTTGTTGGTGCCGAAGAAGGCGGCCGCCTTGAGTTCGGCGGGCTTGACCGCGCCCGGCGGGAGGCCGAAGCAGAACGGCGGCGCGCACTGGCCCTGGACGGTGGCGACACCCGCGGCGCCGCCGAAGGAGTGGCCGAGGAGTGCGAAGGTCGTCGGCTCCATTCGGCCGGCGAGGGGGCTGCCGGCCCGGGCGTTCTCGGCCTTCGACCAGGCGACGGTGGTCAGGCCCTGGTCGGCTGAGGCCCACAGGCCGGGGACGCCGAACACGGACCGGAGGTGATTGGGCACCACCACGACGAAGCCGAACGCCGCGACGGTGCGGGCGTATCCCTCGTAGTGACTCTTGTCGACGTTGGCGCCCTGCTGGAGCAGCACGACCGGAAGCAGGCTGCCGGTCTCGGGGTAGTAGACGTCGGCCACGTCCGCTCCGACCGAGGCCGTGTAGGCGAGCGTGGGGACGGGGGTGGGGTTCTCGGGGGTCTCGGCGGCGGCCGCGGTGCCCGAGGCGGTCAGCAGGGCGAATCCGAGCAGGCCTGCCGCGATGGCGCGGCTGACGCTGCGCGGCGCGCGGTGCGGGGTGTGTGCCATCAGTGATCCGATCTTCTTCGCTGTCATTGGCGTGAGTTTTGTTTCTCTAGACGGAACATTGCTTCCTGTAAATAGCTGAGCGAGACCTCCGCACGTGAAGGTGGTTCCGGTTCCGGTTCAGGCCGAGCGGCGGGCCGCCTCAGCCGCGTCCGCGTCGTAGGAGCCCCGGCCGCGCAGGACGACCACGGATCCGACGAGCAGGGGCAGCAGCACCGCCAGGAAGGCCGTGCGCAGCGATCCGGTGGCGTCGGAGGCCAGGCCTATGAGCCAGGGACCGAGCGATCCGCCGAGGGTGACGAGGAGTTGCAGGACGGCGAAGCCGAGACCCCGGCGCTCGGCCGCGACGACGTCGGCGTTCGCGGCAGTGAGGTTGGCCAGCGCGGCGGCAAATCCGAAGTTGGCGAGGGTGAAGCACAGGGCCTGTGGCACGAGGACCGGCAGCGCGACGGCTCCGGCCAGGGCGAAGGTGCCGAACAGCAGACCGGCGCCGCCGATGGCGATGCGGCGGCCTTTGCGCGGGCCCCGTTCGCGGTCGCCGAGCCAGCTGCCCGTCACGATCCCCGCGACGATGCCGACCAGCCCGCTGCCGCCCGCCACGGCGGCGGCCTCGGCCTCGCCCAGGCCGAAGAAGCGGTTGTAGTAGGAGGGCATCCAGTAGAAGAGACCGCCCAGGCCGAAGATGAGGATGCTCAGGCCGGTGACGACCGTGCGCAGGGTGCGGATCCGCAGCAGTTCGCGTAGCTGGGTGCGCAGGGGTGGCGGCGTCGGGGAGTCGGCACGGCGTTCCGTACCGGCCGGAGGGGCCGGGGCCCCGCCATCCCGCCGGTACCACAGGGTGAGACGGTCGCCGGTGCCGCGGTCCGGTTCGCGCAGTGTGAGGACGAGGACGGCGACGACAAGGCCGGGCACGGCGACGAGGAGGAATCCGGTGCGCCAGCCGACGGTCTCGGCGAGGGCGCCGCCGGCGATGACGCCTATGGGCAGGCCACCGAAATAGGCCATGCGCTCGTACCCGAAGGCGCGGGTGCGGCCGGGGCCGGGGTAGAAGTCGGCGAGGAGGCTGGAGGCGGACGGGTTGTAGAGCTGTCCGGCGGCCCCGAGGAACATGCGGACGGTGAAGAGGGTGAGAAAGCTGCCGGCCAGCCCGGTTCCGACCGTGAGCAGCGACCAGACCGCCACGACGCCGGCGATGGTCCAGTTGCGGCGGGCGGTGTCGGCGAGCCGGCCGGCCGGGAGCAGCAGGATCACGGCGGCGAGCGATCCGGCGGTGGCGATGGCGCCGCCGGCGGCGTCGCCGAAGCCGAACTCCTCCTGGATCTTGGGCAGGGCGCCGGCGAGGAGGTTGTACTCGATACGGTCGATCGCCGCGACGAGGGCGATGCAGACGGCCGGCCACCATCCGAACGGCGCGGGATCGCCGCGCCGGACGGTGACCGGGGGCCGCCCGGGGAACACGGTGAACGCGCGCAGCTCACGATCGGGGTCGAGATGAGGGGCGGCTTCGCTCACGGTGCTCCTCCGGGCGGGCGGATCAGCGGGGTGGGGTCAGGGCCTTGCCGTGTACACGACTCCGGGCAGGTTCTGCGCGGCGGCGCCCCACACCTGGTCCCGGAGGGAGGTGTCGAGGCCGAGCGTGTAGAGCAGGTACGTGGTGGTCACCGCGCGGGTGAGGCGTTGCTGTTCGGCGCGGGTGACCGAGCCGCTGTCGCAGCCGAAGTCGCCGCTGTCTGTGAAGCCGCAATGGAATCCGCCGGTGATGACGCGCAACTGCGTCGGGGCGGGCTTCGCGTTGTACATCTTGCGTTGGTGGCCGTCGACTCCTGCGACGGTGTCCTTGCTGCCGCCGACGTACTGGGCCGGGATGGTGAGGGCGGCGGAGGCCGTGACCGCGGAGGGGTTGGTCTCGGCGGCGGCGAGCGTGCTGACGGATTTGACTGCCGGGTTGCGGGATGCGGCGAGCAGGGCCGCGCCGCCGCCCATGGAGTGGCCGGACAGGGCGTAGCGGCTGGTGTCGACGGCGCCCGCGAAGCGGGATCCGGTGGTGGAGTTCTGGGTGGTCAGCCAGGTCAGGCCGGCGTTGAGGTCGTCGGCGAATCCGCTGTGGCTGGGTGAGATGCCACCCTGGGACTTGGGGGTGACCGTGATGAGGCCCCACGAGGCGTAGTGGCGCAGGGTGCTCTCGTACTTGGAGATGTCCTGGAAGAAGCCGTGTCCGAAGGCGAGGCCGGGGTGGAGGCCTTGGGCGACGGGGGCGTTGGCGCCGGCGGTCGTGCCGGGATACCAGACGCGGGCGCTGTAGGAACGGCCGGAGGCGGAGACGGTGAGGTCGGCGTAGGCGACGGGGTAAGCCCCCGGCGCGGCGGGGTCGGCCGCGATGGCGGGGGCGGCGGGGACCGCCAGGGCGGTGGGGGCGGTCAGGGTGGCGGCGACGGCCAGCATGATGGCTGGGACGGCGCGCATGAGACTGCGCAACACGGAAGTGCCCTCCTATGGGGGTATCGGAGAGGGAAACGCTGTACGACAGTTCAGCATGCTGACACGTACACGCCAATAGCCGAGACGTTTCTTTCAGTGAAACGTCGTTCACTCTGGCGGAACAACTCGCCAGCTGTCGCTGGGCTGCGCCATCAGCCGCCTCATGCCAACGAGCAGTCCGGCCAGCATGAACGCTTCGCCAAGGTTTCCCAGCGGCGGCGCCGCGAAGGCGGCGGCCGAGGCAGCGAACACGGCGAGAGCGCCAAGCGCTATCCAAGGTGTTCCCCGGCTCACCCACGCGGCGATGCCGATCAGCAGGAGCACCACGATTGCGAGGACGGCCGCAACAGGGAATCCGTCGGGATCGGCGTCCGCATAGCGCAGGGTGTCGGCCCAGCTGCGGGGCCGCAGATCCAGGCCCGGCAGGGTAGTGGCCGCGCCGAGCACGGCCAGAGCGCCGGCGGTGGCCCAAGCCACGCCGAGGGCGGCGCGGCCGGCCCGCAGGGCGAGGGCGGCGCAGGGCAGCACGAGGGGTGTGCCCAACACGTGGATGATGAAGCGGCCGGCGCTCAAACTCTCCAGCAGCCGACCCTCGCCCAGCATGGCGCCGGCGGCCACGACGGCGGAATCGTAGGCCAGGGCATAGCCGAGGACACCGGTGAGCCGGCCGGCCGCACCAGTGCGCCAGGCGGCCGCGGCGAGGCATATCTGGAACGCTGCGAGCAGCGCGAGACCGGCCGAGATCACCGGTCCGCCGCCCCGCGCCGGTACAAGGTCTCGACCAGGTCGGCGTACCGGCCGGTGACGGCGGCCCGCCGGACCTTCAGCGTCACGGTGAGCTCCGGTCCACCGGGCGCCCACTCGTCGGCGATCACCTCGTGGACGCGGATCCGCTCGGCTCGCGAAAGGCGTGCGTTGGCGTCGGCGACAGCCCCGGCGAACGCGGCGGCGAGTTCGGCGCCGTGGGTGTCCCAGGGCGCCGCCGTTGCGATGCCCGTTCGCCTGGCCCAAGCGGTGACTGCCTCCCGGTCGGGGACCAGGAGGGCGACGTTGTAGGGTCGGCCGTCGCCGATGACGACGGCGTGGGCGATCAGGGGCGTGGATTCCCTCAGGACCCCTTCGATGCGGGCGGGGGCCATGTTCTGGCCTCCGGTATTGATGATGAGGTCCTTCTTCCGGTCGATGATCCGGATGTCTCCTTGGGCGTCGACGGCGGCGAGGTCACCGGTGTGCAGCCAGCCTGCCGCGTCGATGGTCCGCGCGGTGAGCTCCGACTCACCGCGGTATCCGCGCATCAGGAAGGGCGCCCGTACGAGGAGTTCGCCGTCGTCGGCGATCCTGATCTCCGCGCCGGGGACCGGCCGGCCCACAGTGCCGGGCCGCGGCATTCCGGGCGGGGCGATCAGGGCGATACCGCTGAGCTCGGACATTCCCCAGGCGTCGGTGAGCGGCAGCCCGAGGGCGTGAAAGAACTCCTGGAGACCTTCAGGTGCGGGCGCGGCCCCCGTGATACAGACCCGGGCTCGGTCAAGACCGACGCGGCGACGCAGTTCGGCGAGGACGGCGTCGGCCCCGTCGAGTTCCTTGCGCTCGGCCTGGGTGAGGACGCCCTTCCACCGGCGGGGGGCGTGGCGCCGTCCGGTGGCGAGGGCCTCCTCGGCGAGGGCGCGGAGCCCGGGGTCGGCTTCGGCGAGGGCCCCTTCCAGCGTGGTGCGCATGCGCTGCCAGACGGAGGGGACGGCTCCGAAGAGCGTCGGCCGCACGAGGGCGAGCGCCTCGGACAGCCGGGTGATGTCATCCAGGCAGGTCAGACGGGTTCCGCAGAGGAGGTTGGTGTAATGGGAGCCCCACCGGTCGGCGATGTGGGCCGCGGGCAGGAAGGAGATGTGGCTGTCCTGGTCGGTGACCTTCAACACCTGCTGGCTGCCCGAGAGTTGGCTCAGCATGGCGCGGTGGGTGATTTCGACGGCCTTGGGGCGGCCTGTGGTGCCCGAGGTGTGGATCAGGGTCACGAGATCGTCGGGCCCCACGCAGTCCAAGGCGGCAGCGAGTTCGAAGGGGCGGGGGGCCCTCGCCTCGGCTTCCTCGAGGGTGAGGACGCCCTCCTCCGGTGTTTGATCAACCTGGTCCACGGTCACGAGGTACCGGACTGAGGTTCCGGCTGCGGCGGCGTGGAGTACCGGCAGGAAGCGGCGTTCGGTGACGACCAGCCGGGCCGCGGTGTTGGCGAGCAGGTCGTGTATCTGATCGGCGGGCAGGCTGTTGTAGAGGGAGAACGGGACAGCACCCAGGTGCAGGGCGGCGCAGTCGGCCACGTGGAACTCGGGCCGGTTGGTGAGCATCAGGGCAACCGGCTCGCCCCGGCGGACACCGAGGTGGCGCAGCGCTGCGGCGACGGAGGCCACGCGTTCTGCGTACTGGGCCCAGGTCAGCGCGGTGCCCGCGAGAGCGAGGAGGGCGGGTTCCTGTGGCCGGGCGGCAACGGTCCGCTGGAAGGCCTCGCAGAGGGTGGCTGGCGGATCGGGCGTGGGTGTCATACGGGCTCCTCGGGAAGGGCGCCGGGCCGCCGCGCGGCTGCGGCGGCCCGGCGGGGAGGCGGCTCAGACGGTGCGGGCGGACGGGGTCGGGGCGGGGCTGCCGAAGGTGAGGGTGAAGTCGTGCAGGGTGAGGCTGAGCAGCGGTGGGCGGTCTGCCGGGAGCCGCAGGGGGCTGCCTGGCGGGATCTGCCAGGTCGCGCGGGCCAGGCCTACGGTGCTGCGGCTGCGCACGGGGCTGGTCTTGAGGTGTCCGTCCAGGAGCTGGGTGACGCGGTAGGCCACCGGCCACCGCCCCGGGAGGCTGGTCAGGGAGCGGAAGGACGCGGTGCACAGCGCCGTGGATCCGGTGCGGGCAGAGGCGTCAAAGCTCTTGTCCCGGCTGACGTCGAATGCGGCCAGCTCTTTCGGGATCCCCCACAGTTCGCGTCCTCCGGCCATCGACGGGGGGCTGTCCACCCAGATGTCGGTGATGGTGACCCGCGGCCGCAGGCCGTCGCGGACCAGGACCGCCGAGAGGACCTCGTTGTAGCGCAGGACGCTGTCGTTCTCGTAGAGGACCCAGGCGGCGCCCATCAGGGCCCGGCCGGCGAGGGTGAGGGGCCGCACTCCCGGCGGCAGGGGCGGCAGGGCGCGGCGCGGTACGGGCCATAGGGAGAGGTACATCTGCCCGGCGAGGTGCCAGGGTTCAGGCGGGTACGTCGGCATCGGTGTCCTGCCCTTCGGGCGGTCGGGGGCCCAGGCGCAGTGCGGCGGGAGCGTGCGCGGGGACGGCGGGGTGGCGCGGCGGGACGGGGTCCACCCGGCGGTAGCGTGCGCCGGGCCGGGGGCGGGGGTCGGCGTCGCCGTGGTTGGGCCACAGGGCTGTGGCCCGTTCGGCGAGGGCGGTGATGGTGAGGGAGGGGTTCACACCGAGGTTGGCCGAGATGGTGGAGCCGTCGATGATGTGCAGCCCGGGGTGTCCGTGGACGCGGTGGTAGGGGTCGACGACCCCGTGCTCGGCGTCGGCGGCGATGGTGCAGCCGCCGATGAGGTGGCCGGTGGCGGGTATGTCGAGCAGGTCGCCCCAGGTCCCGCAGGCCAGTGCGTCGTTTTGCCGGGCAGCGGTGCGGGCCAGGCGGTGGCCGGCCGGGATCCAGGTGGGGTTGGGCGCGCCTTCGCCGGGCCGGCTGGTCAGGCGGGGCCCGAGCAGGCCGCGGCGGAGGTGGGTGGTGAGGGAGTTGTCCACGGATTGCATGACCAGCAGGACCACCGACTGGGTGGCCCAGCGGCGGGGGCGGTGCAGGGCGGGCAGGCTGCGGGCGTTCGCGGCCATCGCGGCGAGACCGGCCATGAGCCGGGGGCGGCCGGGGACCGGGTCGGTCAGCGTCGCGCCCAGCAGGGCGAGGAGGTTGCTGCCGGGGCCGTAGCGGACGGGCTCCACGTGGGTGTCGTCGTCCAGCTGCACGGAGGAGGTGATGGCCACGCCGTGGGTGAAGTCTGCGTCGGGGTCCTTGGAGCGCACGGCCAAGATGGCCTCGGAGTTCGTCCGGGTCAGGTGGCCCAGGCGCGGGGAGAGGCGGGGCAGCGCGCCGTCGGCGCGTAGCCGGTGCAGCAGGCGCTGGGTGCCGAGGGCTCCGGCGGCGAAGACGACGTGCCGTGCGGTGGTGGTGCGGGGGTCGCGGCGCAGGGCGCGTCCGGTGCGTACGGAGGTGATTGTCCAGCCGGGGTGCGCGCCGGTTCCGGCGCCGTTCGGGCGGCAGTCGGTGACGGTGCGTTCGGGGATGACGGTCGCGCCGGCGGCTTCGGCAAGGCCGAGGTAGTTCTTGGGCAGGGTGTTCTTGGCGTTGTGGCGGCAGCCCGTCATGCAGGCCCCGCAGTGCAAGCAGGCACTGCGGTCAGGCCCGGCGCCGCCGAAGTACGGGTCGGGGACGGTCGTTCCGGGTGCGGTTCCGGGCGGCCCGAAGTGAACGCCCACGGGGGTGGGGCGAAAGGTGTCTTCGCGTCCCATAGCCCGCGCAGCGTCCTTCAGTACGCGGTCGGAGGGGGTGACGCGGGGGTTCGGGGTGACACCGAGCATGCGGCGGGCCTGGTCGTAGTACGGGGCGAGTTCGGTGCGCCAGTCGGTGATGGACGCCCAGCGGGTTCCCTCGTAGAACGGCGGCGGCGGGTCGTAGAGGGTGTTGGCGTAGCCGAGGGAGCCGCCTCCGACACCCGCTCCGGTGAGCACCAGGACCCTGCCCAGCAAGGTCATACGGAGGATGCCTCGACAGCCGAGGCGTGGGGCGAAGAGGTAGTCGCGCACGCGCCACGAGGTACGGGGGAAGTCGTCGTCCGCGAAGCGGCGGCCGGCCTCCAGGACGGCGACGCGGTAGCCCTTCTCGGCCAGGCGCAGGGCTGTGACGCTCCCGCCGAATCCGGAGCCGATGACGAGCACGTCGACGTCGTCGGGCGGGGCGGCGGGCGGTGGACCATTTCTGGGTGAAGCGGCTTTCGGTGGTGAAGAGGTGGGCATCACGGCTCCCGCATGCGACCGACCCGGGGCGGTCACATGGTGGCCGAGGGCACGCGTCCACCGTGTGACCGGGCGGTCACGTGACCGCCCGGTCATAGTGGGCGACCGGGCAATCCCTGTCAATGAGTCCGACGACTCCCGCACAGCGGGGCAACTGCCGCCAACTCGGCACCCAGTCAGCCTCGTTGACAACACCTCATCACCGGACGAACCTTGTGACCACCCGGTCACGTGACCGGGTGGTCACAAGGGAGGTCCGCATGGAACGTGTCTGCGTCATCGGAGCCGGCTCCTCCGGCATCGCCGCCTGCCAGGTGCTCGCCGAACGCGGCATCGCCTACGACTGCTACGAGAGCGGGTCGCAGGTCGGCGGCAACTGGCGCTACCTGAACGACAACGGCATGTCCTCCGCCTACCGCTCGCTCCACATCAACACCTCCCGCCAGGTGATGGAGTACGCGTGCTTCCCCATGTCGAAGAATTACCCGGTCTACCCGAGCCACTTCGACATCGCCCGCTACTTCGACGCTTTCGTCGACCACTTCGACCTGCGCCCCTCGATCGCCTTCCGCACCGATGTGACCGGTGTAGCAAAGTCCTCCGGCGGCAGCTGGGAGGTCACCGCCCGCCGGCGGGACGACGGAGCCGTGACCGCCGGGATCTACGACGCGGTCCTCGTCGCCAACGGACACCACTGGAAACCACGGATGCCGCGCCCGGCACTGCCCGGAGCGGACTCCTTCACAGGCATCCAGACGCACTCCCACTACTACCGCACTCCAGAGCCCTTCGCCGGAGCGCGCGTTCTCGTCCTCGGCATCGGCAACTCGGCGTGCGACATCGCCGTGGAAACCTCCCGCGTCTCCGCCCGCACCCTTCTCACCATGCGCCGTGGCGCGCACATCCTGCCCAAATACCTGTTCGGCTCCCCCACCGACCACCTCACCGGTTCCTGGCTCGCCCGGGCACCCCTGCCCGTGCAAGCCCGCGGCCTGGCCGCCCTCCTGCGGCTCAGCCGCGGCAGGCTCTCCGCCTACGGCCTGCCCGAACCGCGCCACGGCGTGCTCGGAGCCCACCCCACCATCTCCGACGACCTGCTCTCACGCCTCGGGCACGGCGACATCACCGTGACGCCGATGATCAGCGCACTCGACGGGGGAAGCGCCCTCTTCGAGGACGGCCACAGGGAGGAGATCGACGCGGTGATCTACTGCACGGGGTACGACATCGCCTTCCCCTTCCTCCCGAAGGACCTGATCGACCCCGCCGGCAACGCGGTGAGCCTCTACCGCCGCGTCGCCGCACCCGATCACCCGGGCCTGTACTTCATCGGCCTGGTCCAGCCGCTCGGCGCGATCATGCCGCTGGCGGAGGCACAGTCCCACTGGGTCGCCGACCTCCTCCAAGGACGCTGCGCCCTGCCTGCGCAGGGCGCCATGCACCGTGAGATCGCCACGTATCGCAGGCAGACGGCACGGCGCTACGTCGCCTCTACCCGCCACACCATCCAGGTCGACGCCCTGAGCTACCTCAAAGAGCTTCGGCGCGAGCGGGTCCGCACGGCCGCCTCCCGGCCCCTGACGGCGCCGACGCCGGGTGTCAGTTGACGGCACGACGACCTTCTTCAGCCTTGCGAAACACAGCTTCACAGAACGAAACGCACGTGACCCGATTGCCGCCACGTCAGCAGTGCCGCCCTGTCGACCCGCTCCTTGGACCTGCGGCTGCCCCGCAAGCGCGGACATGCGGCCTCCTATTCCTCCCGGCACAACACCGCGTCGGCGGCGCCACCCAGGCCGAAGGGGGGCGGGTTTCCCAACTACGCGCCCGTCGCACCGAGCAGCAGTTCGGCGACGGCCCTGCCGGGGATACCCGGCGGGCGGCCTCACCGCCGGCAACGACCCGCCCGCCGCAGCGCGGGCAGTCCATCGGGGTCGGGCGCCACGATCGGCACCGACAGCACCGGACGCCTTGACGACATCCCCCACCCCGGACTGGAGAGCCCGAAATGACCAATGCCGTCGGCCCCCGAGCCGTCTTCGGTGTCATCGTGCCGAGCACCAACACCGTCGTCGAGCATGACTATTGGGGAGCGCGAATCCCCGGTGTCACCTACCGCGCCGGGTCGATGCACATCGCGCACCCCTCGATGGACAGCGACCACGACTTCCAAGCCCTGCTGGCCCAGATCAGAACCTCGCTCGACGCGGCCGTCCGTGATGTCCTGACAGCCGAGCCGGACCGAATGGTGATGGGGATGTCAGCGGAGACGTTCTGGGGCGGTGTCGCAGGAAACGCCGCCTTCGAACAGCGGCTCCGCGAACGGACGGGGCTGCCGGTCACCACCGGCGCGAGCTCCTGCCGCGCAGCACTGCATGCGCTCGGATGCCAACGCATCGCCGTCTTCTCTCCCTACCAGCCCGTCGCCGACCGCGAGGTGAAGCGATTCTTCACCGAAGCCGGATTCGACGTATCGGCCGTCTCCGGGCTGCGCTGCCCGAGCGCCATGGACATTGCCCGGGTCGGGCCGCCCCGCATCCGGGAGATGGTCCTCGAACTCGACGACCCCTCCGTCGAAGCGATCGTCCAGGTCGGAACGAACCTCTCCTTCGTCTCCCAAGCCGACGCCCTCGAATCCGAACTCGGCAAACCGGTCGTCGCCATCAACACGGCCACGCTGTGGCACGCCCTGCGCGAGCACGGCCTCGACGACCGCATCACAGGCGTCGGCCGCCTACTCAGGGAGTACTGAGGGAGCCACCGCGGGGGCGCCGTTCGAGGGCGGGCACGCCGTGGAAAATGATCACAGCCACATTCACGTCCCAGTGCGGTTTGTCGACGCGCGTGGAAGCTGTCAGTGACTGTCTGACCTGCCCGGCATAGCGTGCCGGGGAATGGTCAGACGAGTCCCGACCGGCGGGCGACCTCCTCGTAGCTCTTCATCCGGGCACTGTCACGTTATCTGGGGCGTGATCGTCTGATGGCGCGGAGAGGCGCCGGCGGTCTGTTGTTCAGGGTGTCGCGGGCAGGCCAGCGGTGCCGGTGATGTGGTTCCAGATGGTGAACCTGATGATCATTTCGAAGCGGTGGCGGCCGGCGGTCATGAGATGCCGGCGGGTCGGAAGTGGGGTGAGATCCCGTTGAACGCAGACAGGAACCGTTGCGCTCCGCCGGGGGAACGGAAGCCTTTCATCACGCGTTCGCGTTGCCTTGTGGGCTGGTGGGAGTTCTCCGCCCGGTTGTTCAACCCCTTGTGGGAGCGGTGCTCCACGGACGGCATCACCTCCCGGTGGGCGGCGCCGCAGGAGCGGATCTTGTCGGTGACGACCACCCGTGGCACCGACCCGGTCACCTTGAGGAGGCGGCGGAAGAAACGCCTGGCAGTGGCTTTGTCCCGCCGGTTCTGTACGAGGATGCCGAGGACGTTGCCGTCCTGGTCGACGGCCCGCCACAAGCACTCCTGCTCCCCGTTGATCTTGATGAACACCTCGTCCAGGCGCCACTTGTCACCCGGTCGCGGGCGTCGCCGGCGCAGGCCGTTCGCGTAGGCCTGCCCGAACTTGAAGCACCAACGCCGGATCGTCTCGTAAGACACGATGACACCGCGCTCGAGCATCAGCCCCCCGACCTCGCGGCAGCTGAGGGGGAAGCGGAAGCACAGCCACACGCACTGCGAGATGACTTCCACCGGGCAGCGGTGGTTCCGGAACGACGCCACCGCATCCGACACGACCGGCTCCCCTCCCCAGACCAGCCAACCCGAAGAACATCCCACCCCGCCACCGACAACGTGACAGCGCCCACCGACGGCTTCTTTAACAGCCGGCGCATCCAGAAACGGCTCGGCTACCTCAGTCCGGTCGAGTTCGAGAAGAAGCACTACACCGAACAGGCAACGACCGAACGAGCGAACCTGAAACCCGGTCAACCCTCCCTGACCAACTGATCAACACCTCCCGAGCAACGGGGGAACCTCAGCTACCTGGCCGGTCCAGCGGGAGGCCCGGGGGCCGGGAAGCGGGGAGGGGGTGCTTCCGGGCCCCCGGGAAGCCGCCGACCGCCGGGGCGGGTGCATTTGTTCGGCGACATCTGATGTGACGATTCCCCCGCCACCACGTCACGGGCAGGCGCAGGCTGGACGGACCTGGGCTGGCCCGGTTATATCCCGGCATGCGGCAGTCCCCCGTTGCACGGCCGGATGCTGATCGAAGTCAGGAGACCGTTGTGCTGCGGGAGGTACGGAATTCCCACGGGCATCCGCACCCATCGCTCCCGGTACCCGCGGGCGGGGTGGTGAAGGTCAGGCCGGGGTGATGTTCTCCGCCTGGGGGCCCTTCTGGCCCTGGCCGACGTCGAACGTCACGACCTGGCCCTCCTGAAGTTCACGGAAGCCCGAGGAATTGATCGCGGAGTAGTGGGCGAAGACGTCCGGGCCACCACCCTCCTGCTCGATGAAGCCGAAGCCCTTCTCCGCGTTGAACCACTTCACAGTTCCCTTAGCCATGACACATGCCTTCCAGTCAAGTACGCCTCCCACACCATGCGGAAGGCGGAGGTGATCGCCCTGGTTCCTGCGGCACAGCACAGCAAAACGTCCACGCCTACGGCGTGGACTTAGGGAACTTCCGAACCACGACAGCTGACCCAGACGGTACACGCGACAACCCGCTGTCACCAAGGGAAACGGCTTCACGTCACGCCTGGAACCAGGTGCGCGCCGGCCCGCCGAAAACGGCGGGCGCGCCCCAGCTCAAGCCGCGGCCGTCGGATTCGACGATTCAGCAGTACGCCGGTATTCGGCGTTGATGCTCTGGGCTTCCTCGAGCTGGTCCTCGAGGACGATGATCCGGCAGGCCGACTCGATGGGAGTGCCCTGATCGACGAGCTCCCGGGCGCGGGCGGCGATACGCAGCTGGTAACGGGAGTAGCGGCGGTGCCCGCCCTCCGAGCGGAGCGGGGTGATCAGGCGGGATTCGCCGAGGGCGCGCAGGAAGCCCTGGGTGGTGCCGAGCATCTCGGCGGCCCGGCCCATCGTGTAGGCGGGGTAGTCGTCATCGTCGAGACGGCCGAACGAGTCGTCTGCTGTCATTGCACCTCTCTCGCACAAACGCATGGAGGGGCCCGGGTGCACATGGCACCCGGGCCCCGAAGGAACTGCTACACCATCTGCCGGCCCTAGTCCTGCGCCGGCCTTCTGTGTCCGCCGACCCGACTGATACTCCGTCGGGGGTGCGGGGCGACCATGAGGTAATCGACCTCAGTCGGCGAGGGGCACAGGCGGGCCTTGCCCGATTAGGCCGCTGCAGGCGGGGCACAAGCACTGGGCAGGCTGGGCCGCGTGTAGGCGGTCAGAAATCAGGGTGACCGGATGAGCACGATGGGCGCCGACGTCGCAACGGGCCTTCCCACTGCCTCGCCCGCCGACGCACGCGAGAGCACCCGGGACTTCCTCGACCGCCTCGTCCACCCGATCACAACCGAGGCCGCCGACACCGTGATCCTGGTCGTCTCGGAGCTCGTCACCAACGCACTGCGCCACGGCGGAGCGCCTACACGCTGGACCTAACCGCACACCCGGACGGCATCGAGGTCGCCGTCCACGACCCCAGCCCGCACCCGCCGCGCAGGCGCACCCCCGACCTGAACGGCGGCACGGGAGGATTCGGCTGGCCCATGGTCAACCGCCTCGCCCTGGCCACCCACGTCGCCGCCACCCCCGGCGGCGGCAAAACCGTACGCGCCCTCCTCCCCCGGTAAAACCCACCACAGCGCATCCCTCGTCTGGCGGCATTGCCTCAGTGAGCCGGCATCGTTGAAACGGGCGCATCACTCGCGAGGCCATCCCCGAGCCGGTCTCGCCCCCGGCCCTGGCCTCCAACAAGGCCAGGACGATCTCCTTCCTCCACACCGCCTGTGCAGCCCACCTGAACGAGCTCGTGACGCCACGACGGCCGAGCCGGAGACGGTCGTGGCCTCGACACAGACCCAGCCGGCGCAGCAACTCCTCGTCCCTGTCCACCGCCGACAGCCGGAGCTTGCCCAGGGTCACCTCAGGCTTGCCCGCACCGGCGGCGGGAGGCTTACCCGGTTCTCAGGGGGCCTGCCCGAGGCGGAAGCGGGAGCGCCAGCCGCGGGCCTTCTCGGCGGTCTCGGCGGCCTCCTGCTCCAAGCGGTTGCGCCCGCACTACATCCCCCGCCGGACCGCGACCCTCCCTGACGACAGGACTGGAGAAGTGGCCTGGGTCACCGGTCCGGCCCAACGGCCGTAACCGGCTACCTGCCCGTGCTGTTTGAAGGGGCGCACGTGCCGTACTCCCTGCGGCAGGTCCACTTCATTTAGGAGATCTTGATGTCGCGTATCGCAAAGGCCGTAGCGGTCACCGCCTCAACCGCTGCCATCCTCGCCGGCGGCGCCGGCATGGCGGCCGCGGACGCCACAGCCGAGGGCGCTGCCATCGGCTCCCCCGGCGTCCTGTCCGGCAACGTCCTCCAGGTGCCCATCCACATCCCGATCAACTTCTGCGGCAACACCATCAACGTCGTCGGTTTCCTCAACCCGGCCTTCGGCAACACCTGCATCAACGCCAGCGGCGGCGGCAAGGGCGACCACCACAAGGCCGACCACCACGGCGAGTACTGAGCACCACAGGCCCCTGAACTGCCAGCAGCCACAGTGCCGAAGCCAACAGAGCACCTCCTCTGAACCAGCCGCAGGGCACACGCCCTGAGCGCTCCGGCCTCCCCCCACCACCTGGGGAGGCCGGACCGCCACCCGACACGGCGCACAGTCACCACCCCAGAGGTGGGACACTCCCCGCAACATGCCACGCCAGCCCCGGCCGCGTCGCTACCGTCGGCGGGCACACGTACCGCTATGGAAGACGTGACGGGGCCAGACAAGCCCGGCAAACCGCACAAGCAGGACAAGGCCAGCAGGAACCCGCACGACGCCATCCCGCCCGCGGACAGCCACGCACACGGAGACTTCTGTCGGCGCTCACGTAATGGGACAGCGAAGGTCGAAATCGCTCACGCAACACTGCCGTCATCGAGGCAGATGCGCGCAAAGGACGCACCACCGGGGACATCCGCCGAGACAGGGAAAGTGAAGGCCGCGCTCGTGCCGCACACACCGCCGCTGTAGTTGCAGTCCAGGGGAGTGTCATGAATCAGGTGTGGATCTCCTCGAAGGAGTGAGCCTGATGGGTACGACGACTGGTCACCTGATCGAGAGCGTGGACGGCGTGTCGCTTGCCGAGGTCGGCGCGAGCACTGAGGGTGCCGACGTGAAGTCGATGCCGGTGTCGCAGAACGGTCTGTCCAGCGAGCTGCTGGAGGAGCTGGCCGCGCTCGCGGCCGAGAAGGTCCGCGATGGTGAGGGGCTGCGGCTGATGGGCGAGGGCGGGCTGCTGCCCGAGCTGGCCCAGCACCTGATGCAGGCCGCGCTGGAGGCCGAGATGGATGAGCACCTGGCCGCGGAGGCGGGCCGGGCCGGCGGGCGCGGCTCACGCTCGGGCGGCAACACGCGCAACGGCTACCGGAGCAAGAAGGTGATGACGGAGGTCGGCACCGTGATGGTGCAGGTGCCCCGGGACCGGCTGGGCACCTTCCAGCCCCGGATGCTGCCGAAGTACGCCCGCCGGACAGGCGCGCTGGACGATCTGGTGATCTCGCTGACCGCGAAGGGGCTGACCTCCGGGGAGATCGTCTCCCACCTCGCCCAGACGTACGGCATGACCACGACGAAGGAGACCATCTCCACCATTACCGACAAAGCCCTGGAGTCGATGGCGGAATGGCGCACCCGCCCGCTGGACGCGGTCTACCCGGTCGTCTTCATCGACGCCGTGCACGTGAAGGTGAGGGTTCTGTCGACGATCTTGTGATCTGGACGGTTGAGCGGACCACACCGACTGTTCGCGATCATGCATCGCGTGCTCACGTGATGTGTTCCTGGAGCTGTTTCCGTACCTGTCCGCGCTACTGATCGA
>NZ_JAPNLJ010000032.1 GCF_026627445.1 Streptomyces sp. H27-H1 | reverse complement strand
GGGCTCGATCAGAGTCCACTGCTCGTCGGTGAGATCGCCTCGCGCCATGACTGATGGCCTATCAAGACCGGGCCTCCACGCGCAGGCGATCTACCGAACTCGTGATCCGGACTCCAGACAGGACCTAAGCCGGTGCTTGGAGGCGGGCGACGAGTTCCTCCACGAACGCCTCCACGTGGGGCGGGCGAGGGCCGGTCCGGGTGGCGCAGAACCAGGTGCGTGTCAGCGGCTTCACGCCGATGCGGATCAGGGCCAGCCCGTGCGAGGCCGCGTACGGGGCGGCGACCCAGTTGGGCAGGACCGTCACGCCCTGGCCGCCGGCCACCATCTCGACCACCAGGTCCGTCACCACCGGCATCGTGGTGATGCGGGCGGGCCGCGCCCCGGCGGGGATCGGCAACGGCATCGACGGGATGCGCTTTTGGTCGTAGAAGTCGTAGAGGACCAGGTCCGCGCCGTCGAAGTCACGGGCGGTCAGGTGCGCGCGGGAGGCCCACGGGTGTCCGGCGGGCACCACCGCCATCATCTCGTCCTCGAACAGCCTGGTCAGGGACACCCGGTCCATCTGCAGGTCCGGCTTGGTCACCAGCGCCACGTCGACCAGGTCGGCGAGCAGTGCCGGAATCGGCGCGTCGTCGGCCACGGTCTCGATCCGCACCTCGATGTCCGGCTCGCGCTCGCGGAACGCGCGCAGGACCGGCGGCAGCCAAGGGAAGGTGGTGCTGCACTGCGCGGCGAACCGAACGCGCCGGTCCCGCCCGTCGCGGAGTTCCCGAAGGTCGCGCGAGGCCGATTCGAGTTCGCCGAGTACGTGGCGGGCCGCGACCAGTAGCCGGCGGCCGGCGGCGTTGGGGATCAGGCGGCGGCCCTTGCGGTCGAAGAGCGGCATGCCGAGACGGCCCTCCATCCGGGTGAGCCGCTGACTCAGGGCCGGCTGGCTGACGTAGAGGCGTGCGGCGGCGGCGGTCAGTGAGCCCGCCTCGGCCGTGGCCTCCAGTAGTTCCAGGTCGCGCAGGTCCATGTCCATAACGCTGGATTATCACATGCTCCAATTTACGTCGTGGTGTTATGGGTTGAGGGCTCCTAGGTTTCTGGTGTCGGCCACCGGGGCTCCCCGGTCCGCCGCCCACGAAAGGGACACCTGCCATGAACGCCACCAGCACCAGCACCAGCAACAGCGCCAATTCCAGCACGGTCATCGTCACCGGCTCCTCCAGCGGCATCGGCCTGGACATCGCCCGCGCCTTCCTGGCGAGCGGCGCGAACGTCGTCCTCAACGGACGCGACCCCGACCGGCTCGCCAAGGCCGCCGCCGGTCTCGGGCATCCGGAGCGCACCGCGTGCGTCGCGGGCGGCATCGCCGCCCCGGAGACCGGCGAAGCCCTCGTACGTACGGCACTCGAGCGCTTCGGAGGGATCGACGTACTGGTCAACAACGCGGGCACCTTCGAGTCGAAGCCGTTCACCGAGGTGACGCAGGAGGAGCTCGACGGCTATCTGACGGGAAACCTCAAGGGCACCTACCTCACCACGCAGGCGGTCGTACGGGCCCTGCGCGCCCAGGGTCGCGGCGGCAGCATCGTCAACATCGGCACCGTCCTGGTCGACCACGCGCTGGCGGGCTTCCCGGCCTCCGCGCCCGTGGTCAGCAAGGCCGGCGTGCACGCGCTGACGACGTGCCTCGCCGCCGAGCTCGCCGTCGACCGGATCAGCGTCAACCTGGTCGCGCCGGGCATCATCCGAACCCCCCTGCACGCGGGCTCCGACGTGGACTCCTTCGGCGGTCTCGCCCTGCTGGACCGGGTCGGTGAGGTCTCCGAGATCTCCGACGCCGTGCTGTACCTCGCGGGCGCCGGGTTCGTGACCGGCCATGCCCTGCGGGTGGACGGCGGCCACGTGACCGGCCGTCGTATCTGACGCCCCGGCTCCCCGCCCGTCACAGCCCCCGCCGGTCACCGCCCGGCCGCCCGCCCGTCACCGTCATGAGGAGAGGAACCGCACGTGCCGTACGTCAACGTCAAGATCACCCGTGAAGGCGCCACCGCGTCGCAGAAGGCCGAGATCATCGCAGGCGTGACCGACCTGCTGGTCAGGGTCCTCGACAAGGACCCGGCGACCACGTTCGTCCTCATCGACGAGGTCGCTCTGGAGGACTGGGGCGTGGGCGGCGTCCCGACGGACGAGTTCCGGCGCCGCAACCGCCCCCGCGGCTGAGCCCGGCTTCCTGCGGCCCAAGGGGAGGTCAGGCCGGGCGTAGGTCCGCCGCGCACAGGTCCGGGCCGACGAAGGGCAGCAGCCGCACTGTGGTCCCACTGTTCTCCAGCAGGCCGTCCAGGACGCCCTGCTGGACGGTGCACACGACCTCGGGCAGGGCCCGGGCCAGTTCCCGGTACGGGCACTCCTGCAGCAGTACCCGCCGGGTGGCGGGGTCGGGGCCCGGGGCGTCCCGGGGTGCGAAGCGCATCCGGGCGGCTGCCGCGAACACCCGCTCCGCCGCCGGTCCGGTCCCGGCCAGTCGGCGCCCCCAAGGAGGAAGGAAATCCCTCCTGGGGCGGCCCCGGTGTCGGGCACTGCCTCGGGTGCCCCGGGCCGTCGGCCGCTTCGAGTGCGCGGGCGCCGCCGGGATTGCCGCAGTGGTCGGTCTCCGGTGCGGGGCAGCCCGTACGTTCCCGGGCCCCGGGGCGGTTCCCGCGGACTGTTATCGTCCGCTCATGCCCGATCTGATCCCGCCCACCCCCCGTCTGTACGCCTCCTGGCTCGCCGCGCAGGAGGAGTGGGGGCCCGACGCCCACATGGACGGCGCCGGGCTCGCCTCCGACGACGACGTGGACAGCCGGGAGGGGTTCGCCGCCTGGACGGAGCGGCTGCGGAGTTACGGGGACCGCACCGCGCCGCTCGAACACGGACGCGTCCCCACCACGTACTGGTGGATGGCCGAGGGCGACGAATACCTGGGAGCCATTGACCTGCGGCACTACCTGAACGGATTTCTGCTCGATGCGGGAGGCCACATCGGCTACGGCGTGCGCCCCTCGGCCCGCGGCCGCGGCCTGGCCACCTGGGCCCTGGCCGAGGTCAAGCATGAGGCCCGACTGCTGGGGATGGACCGGGTGCTGCTCACCTGCGACCCCGGCAACCAGGCCTCGATCCGCACGATCGAGGCCAACGGCGGCGTGCTCGAGGACGTCCGCGAGACCTTGATCGGCCCCAAGCGGCGCTACTGGATCGACCTCTAGGGGTTGGTTGAACCCTTCCGGCCAAGGCCAAGGCCAAGGCCAAGGCCAAGGCCAAGGCCAACGCCCACGCCCACGCCAAGGCCGCGCTCACGCCGCCGGCGGGCTACCGCGAGGCCGGATGGGGCGGGAACGCAGGCGCCGCCGGTGCCGGGCCCAGGGTGGTGGTGCCGGGGGCCGACCGATGGCCCAGGCCCGTGCGGTAGGCGTCCAGCGCCGCCTCGGTGCGGCCGGCCCGCCGCAGCAGATCACCCAGGAGCCGGCACAGGTCCGCGAGGTCGCCCGTCGCCCCGCTGCGCTCCAGCAGCGCCATTGCCTGTACGTAGTGCTCCTCGGCGGACTCGTAGGCGCCCCGCTCCTCGGCCATGAGGCCCAGGAGCCGGTGCGCGCCTCCCGCGTGTACGGCGCCGTGGCTGTCGCCGAGGGCCAGTAGCGCCGAGAGCAGCCCGGCGGCCTCCTCGTACCGGCCGAGCCGGCGCAGTACGTCGGCGAGTTCGACCTCCACCTGGGCGGTGTACAGGGCCGCACGCCCCGCGGAGAGCATGTCCCGGGCCGTGCGCAGTTCCCGCTCGGCGGAGGCGAGGTCGCCGTCCTGGGCCTGTACGTACCCGCGCATCCAGTGGCAGTGCGCCAGGTCGGTCCGCAGCTGCAACTGTCCGTAGATGGCCTGGGCCTTGGCCAGGGAGGCGTCGGCGTCGGCCACGCGCCCCTCCGTCAGGAACGTCCGCGCGACCTGCCGGTGCATGCCCGCCACCAGGGCCGGATCCGCGACCCGGGGAGCCAGCGTCAGGGCGAGCTCGGCGGCGTGCGCGGCACGGGCGTGGGCGCCCATGTCGATGTACGGCCCGATGACCGCGGCGTAGAGCAGCACCAGCGCCTCGGGGTCGGCCAGTCCGCTCGCCCCCAGCTCGTCGATGGTCGATTCCAGCAGGTAGCAGGCGTAGCGCAGTTCCCCGGCGAGCAGGTGCGCCACGGCGCGGCCGCGGATCGGGCGGGCGCGGCGGGGGAGCGGCTCATCGGCCAGGAGCCGTTCCGCGTGTTCGAAGTACTTGATGGCGTCCGGGAGCTCGCCGGTCTCCAGTGCGCAGTCGCCCAGCCCGAGCAGTGCCCCGACCCGCTCGTCGGCGAGCCCGAGGCTCTCCGCTTCGGCGAGCAGGCGCCGGTAGTGGGCGGCGGCCTCGTCGGCCGCGCCGGAGGCCAGGATCTGCTGGGCGTCGGTGAGGGCGAGGCGTAGCTCCGTGGCCAGCCGGGCGGGGCGTCCGGTGGACAGTTCCTCGTAGGAGGTGCCGAGCCGCCCGGCGAGGAAGCGCAGCGCGGCCTCGGAGGGTCGCACCTTGCCCGACTCCAGTGTGGAGATATAGGCCGGTGTGTACGAAGGCTCCGCCAACTTCTTCTGTGTCAGGCCGAGTTCGCTGCGCATGCGCTGAACCCTGCGGCCGATCTCGGCCGGTTCGTCCATGGGATCCCCCTGGTTGCTCGAACTCCCCAGTATTCAGGGGGAGCAGGGCATTGCGCACCTGTCGTGCGCCGCCTAATTTAAGCACCCGGTTCAATGCGCTTACGCATCTACTTAACTCCCTTCATCGCAGGAGGACTTCATGCACCACGTAAGAGGCCGGGCCGCCCGCTCGGTACTGCGGGCAGCCGTCGCGGCGGTCTGCGCGAGCGCCGCGCTGCTGGCCGCCGGACCCGTCCGCGCGGCCGGCACCCCGGCCGAGCCCCGGTTGGTCGTGGAGATCCCGGGTCCGGAGCAGGGCGGTGACGCCGGCTCGGGCCACGCCCGTGTACCCGCACGGGCCCACCAGCCGGCCGGCGCGGGCGCCCGGCTCTCCGAAGCGGAACGGGCGGCGGACGGCGAGGTCGCCAAGCTCGTCGACAACGGCCCCACCGCGGACCGGCTGGACGTGGTCGTCATCGGCGACGGCTACACCGCGGGCGAGCTGGCGAAGTTCCACACCGACGCCCGGGCCAAATGGGCCGAGGTGACGGCCGTGGAGCCGTACGCCACCTACCGGAACCTCTTCAACGTGTGGACGGTCGACGCCGTCTCCCACGAGTCGGGCGTCTCCGGCGACCCCGACCGGGCGGCCGTCCGCGACACGGCCCTCGGCGCCTACTTCTGGTGCGAGGAGATCGAGCGGCTCCTGTGCATAGACCAGCCCAAGGTGGACGCCTATGTGTCGAAGGCGCCGGAAGCCGACCTGGTCATCGTCCTGGCCAACAGCTCCAAGTACGGAGGCGCCGGCTACAACGAGCCCAGCGCCACCCTCGGCTACGAGGGCATTTCCACGGCTTCGGCGGACAACGCCAAGTCCGGGCAGGTGGCCATTCACGAGACCGGCCACTCGCTCGGGAAGCTCGCCGACGAATACTTCTACCCCGGGGTCCCGGACTACGAGAAGTACACGGGGCCCGAGCCCGCTGAGTCCAACATCTCCACGCTGACCGCCGGCCGGATGGCCCGGCAACGGGCCAAGTGGTACCGCTGGCTCGGCGAGTCCTCCCCTGACGGCGGCACGGTCGGCGCGTACGAGGGCGGCGGCTACTTCGTCACCGGGCTGGGCCGGCCCACCGACAACTCGCTGATGCGGGTCCTGGGCAAGCCCTTCAACCTCCCCGGCGTCGAGTCGATGATCGCCGGCTTCTACAAGCACGCACGGGCAGTCACCCCGATCACCCCGACGGACCGCACCCTGCGGGCACGGCACACCGCGAAGGCGGCCGTGCCCCGGCTCACCGGCGCCGACGGCCGTCAGCTCGTGGTCCGCTGGTACCTCGACGGCCGGGAGATCAAGCGATTGGCGGGCCGGACCGACGTGCCGGTCGCGGATCTGGGCCTCTCCGGCCCGCGCACGCACAGGCTCCTCGTCACCGTCGAGGACCGGACCCCCTCCGTCCGCGACCCGGAGATCGCCCGCACGCTGCGCGCCACCGCCGGGATGCCGATGACCAGCCGCGCTCCCGTGAGCGCGGACAGCCCCGGGACGGGCACGCCGTTCGCCTTCAGGACCGTGATCCCGACCGGTACCACGATGCCCACGGCCAGCAGCCCGGTCACGAACGCCACGGCTCCCACGACGACCGCCCGTGCCCCGAAGGCGGCGCGGGTGAGCGCCGTGCCCCCCGGCTGCCGGCGACCGGTACCGTCGGTGGCGAACCGCACCGCCACCACGAGCACGATGAGCAGGGCGAGGTTCAGGCCGTTCAGCATTCCTTCCAGAGGGTTGCCGCCCGCGGACGCCGCGGGCCCTATGTCGCCGGCGCCGGCGACGGTGACCGTGCCGCCTTCCTCCACCGCCCCGGACGCCTTGTGGTGCTTCTCCCAGTCGGTCGTGTTCATCTCGCCGACCACCTCGCCCCGCCAGGCCCCGCCGACGGCGCCCTCCAGGCTGATGTGGTCGAAGGAACCGACGGCCTGGGTGAAGCGGACCTGTTCCGTCGCTCCGCCGAGGCCGGCCGGCTGCAGCGTCAGATTTCCGGGAGAGGTGGCGAACAGGCCGACCTGCGCGGTGTCGGGCAGCCCGGACAGCCTCACCGCGGCCACCTTCACCCATCGATCGCCGTCGGAGGACTCGTAGCCGGTGATCGTGTCGCCCGCCCGGGTCAGCCGCAGCCACCGCGGCGACCCCGCCGAGACCGTGCCGCCGTTGCCGGAGCTCCCGGCGATGTCGTGGCCGTAGTCGTACTGCATCCGCACACCGTGCTCGCCGGTGACCATCAGGGCCGCGTACGAGGACCCCTGGCGGACGCCGTCCTTGATGACGATCCCGGCCTTCGCCCACGGCACCAGGCCCGGGACGATCTGGTCGTGATGGGGCGGCGGATAGGTGATGGTGCCCGTCATGGACGTCATCCGGACCGTGATGCTGCCCTCGCGCGGCAGATCCCGGTGCATGAAGGCGAACTGGTCGCTGACCGCGGAGCCGTCCGGCCCGATCGGATCGGCCGGGCAGATACCGGCGCAGGACGCGTGGTTGCCGAAGGCGTGGAGCAGACCGAGGGCGAGGACGATCAGGGCCGCCAGGGCCATGGCGACGAGCCGGCCCGGGCGCCGGAAGCGGGTCCACTCCTGCCGGAGGATTTCGTTGTCTGTGAGCATGCTCCGGTTCTACGCAAACGCCGGTAACGGGATCCGAACCGCTGCTGTCATGACGCTGTTAGGTGCCGCCGGGCATGCTGGACCCCAGTTTGACCGGGACCAGGGGAGGAACCGTGGGCAGAATGCGGAACAAAACTGTCGGGCGGCGGTTCACCATGCTGTTCGGCACGGTCTTCCTGCTGTCCGGGACCGGGCTGATCACCCTGGTCTACCTGCTGTCCGGCTCCGACATGACAAGGGCCGCCCCCGGACAGCCGCCGCCGGGCGGGCCGGCCACGGGCATCGAACGGCACGTCCTCGACCTGGAGCGACAGCTGGCCGAGGTGCACGCGCAGCAGTCCAGACAGCTCCTGTTCGGCTCGCTGATCGCGATCGCCGTGCTGGCCGCCGGCTCGTTCCTGCTCGGCCGGATCCTCGCCGGCCACGTCCTGCGCCCACTGCGCCTGATCACGACGGCCACGCGGCGGATCTCCGCGGAGAACTTGCACCAGCGGCTCGCCGTGGCCGGGCCCGACGACGAGGTCAAGGAACTCGCGGACACGGTGGACGGCCTCCTGGCACGCCTCGAGGCCTCCTTCGCCGCGCAACGCCGGTTCGTCGCCAACGCCTCGCACGAACTGCGCACTCCGCTGGCGACGATACGGGCTTCGCTCGACGTGGCCGTGGCCAAACCCCGGCCCGCCGCGCAGACAGTGGCGCTCGCCGACCGGCTCCGTACAGAACTCGACCGGGTGGACCACCTGTTGGAAGGCTTCCTGGTGCTCGCCCGGGCACAGCACGGTGTCCTCCCCGACCGGATTCCCGTATCGCTCGCCGAACTGGCGGCGCAAGCCCTGTCCGCCCGGGCCGCCGCCATCGCCGAGAAGAACCTCAGTGTCGATGACGGGCTGACGTCGAAGGCCTGGACACTGGGCAGTCCGGCGCTGCTGTCCCGGCTGGTGCAGAACGTGATCGACAACGCGATCGTGCACAACCACGAAGGCGGCTGGATCCGGATCACCACCGGGAACGACGACGCCGGGGACGGCGATGCGGGGAACGACGCCGCCGGCGACGGCGATGCGTCCGGTGGAGACGCCCCCGGGCGCGGCGCCGCCGGCGCCCGACTCGTCGTCGAGACCGGCGGGAGAGTCCTCGACCAGGATCAAGTGGACCGGCTCACGCAGCCGTTCGAGCGGCTCGGGACCGACCGGACCGGATCGCAGGAGCACTCCGGACTCGGGCTGTCGATCGTCGCCGCGATCGTTGCCGCGCACGGCGGCAGCCTCGACCTCCGCGTCCGGCCGGAGGGCGGCCTGAAGGTGACGGCCGCGATGGCCCCGGCGGACTCCCCGGACGGCCGGCACGGGGGGACACCGTGAGGATCCTGGTCGTGGAGGACGCGCGGTCCCTCGCGGAGGTCATCGCCGAAGGGCTGCGGGACCAGGGGATGGCCGTCGACCTCGCGTACGACGGGCTGTCCGGCGCCGCCAAACTCGATGTCAACGCGTACGACGTGGTGGTCCTCGACCGGGACCTGCCCGGCATCCACGGCGACGTGCTCTGCCGGATGATCACGGAGCGGGACGAACGCGCGATGGTCCTGATGCTGACCGCGGCCGGATCGCCCGGCGACCGGGTCAGCGGTCTCACCCTGGGCGCCGACGACTACCTCGCCAAGCCCTTCCACTTCCCGGAACTCATCCTGCGCATCCGCTCCCTGGCCCGCCGCAGGCCCGCGGCCCGGGGCCGTACGCTGCGCGCCGCCGGCCTCGAACTCGACCCGGTACACCGCACCGTCCTTCGGGAGGGCGTCCGACTGGAGCTCTCCGTCAAGGAGTTCGCCGTCCTGGAGGCGCTGCTGCGGGCCGGCCCGGGCTTCCTGAGCGCCGAGGACCTTCTCGAACAGGTCTGGGACGAGAACGCCGACCCGTTCACCAATACGGTGGCGGTCACCGTCGGTCGGCTGCGCCGCAAGCTGGGCAGCCCGCAGGTCATCACGACGACCCCCGGGGTCGGCTACCGCATCGCCGGTCCCGAGCCCGGCTGACCGGGGGCGGGGACAGGCCCGCTGAGCCTTCCCGGCCTACAGGGGGTTCAGCTCGCCCAGCCCCAGCGTGCGCAGGGTGTGGTTCGCCATCCGCAGGTGACCGACCGCGTTGGGGTGGGCCGCGTCGTCGAGCCAGGAGATCGGGTCCGACGTGCCGTGGTGCTCCAGCCAGTGCGTCTCGTGGTCGACGAGCACCGCGCCGGTGTCCTTCGCGATCTCCCGTACGGCCTGGCAGTACGCGGGGATCGCCCCGCGCCGCTCCCGGCCCGCGAGGCCGACGAGCGCCGGTGTGTGCAGAACGACCTGCGTCCGCGGGCTCACTCCGGAGACGATCCGGTGCATCGCCTCGTGGAACCGGGGCAGCCCCTCCTCCCCGGCGAGGCAGTCGTTGGTGCCGAGGGACACGGACAGCACATCGGGATCGAACCGGCCGATGAGGTGGTCGTGGAACGAGAGGACATCGGCCGCACCCCAGGCGGAGACTCCGGTGTTGACCACGACGTCCGTCAGCCGGTGCAGCTGCCACCGGACCCGCTCGTGCAGGTGCTCGACCCAGCCGCGGGCGCCGTGGGTGTGCAGCACGGCCTGGGTGATGCTGTCCCCGGTCGCCACCCAGGTCATGGGGGTCTGCGCCAGCCGGATCATCGGTGTGTCCCTTCAACGTCCGGTCGCCGCAGGTCTCCGACGACCGCGGTGCCCCGTCGACAGGCCATGCTGCCTGCCCAAGATCATTCGTACAATGCCCTGCCACCGATGCCCTGCCACGTCGCTGACGCCCGGATCCGCGGTGGCGAAGGGCGGCCGAGGCCGGCCGAGGGCCCGCGAGGACCGGGACGGATAATGGCACGACACGTACCGATCGGATGGATGACGAAGCGATGGCGCTGAAAGAAGGCCAGCGGGTGAGGCTGGCCGCGGACACCAGACTGACCGACTGGGTCGCGATGACGCAGGACCCTTCGTCCTCGACGGAGGCCGTCGCCGGTTCGCTGTCCCTGGCGGAGGGCACCGAGGGCACCGTGGTGCGGGTGGTCGAGCACGACCGGCAGACCCAGGACTCCCGCGAGTACGAACGGCTCAAGTCGCTCCTCGACGACTTCGGCCCGCAGCTGCCCGTGGAGAGCAAGAGGCAGCTGCGGGAGAAGGTCGCGGGCCTGGAGCCCGCGTGGATCGCCTACGAGGAGGAGCGGCTCCGGGTGACCGTCCGGGTGCGCTTCGACAACGGATTCATCCTCGACGAAGCGCACGAGGACCTCTTCGCCCCCGTGTGACCGGAGAGCGGCCGTGCCGGCGCAGGCCGCGCCGGCCGCCCTCCGGCGCGGATCAGCGGTGGATCCGGTCGATGCCGTACCACTTCGACGTACAGGCGGCGACCCAGTCCCGCTCGTAGGTCCGCGTGAAGAAGGGCTCGGCGAGACTGCCGATGTACAGCGGCCGGTAGCGCACGTCCTTGGCACCCCGCTCGGCCTCGCTCTGGATGCGGGCGTTCTGCGCGTCCCAGGCCACCGAGCGGGCGACCGTGGTGGTCGTGAGCCGCTGGACCTCCGGGATCAGCACGGCCACAGAGGCCAGCGCCAGAGCGCCCGCCGCCACGGCCGCGGTCAGGAGCGCCGCGCCGGAGGTCCGGCGCTGCGAGAGCCGCCGCCCGCCCCAGGCCCCCAGCAGAGCGCCGTAGCCGCAGAGGGCCAGCTCCATCGGCACCAGGTAGTTCGTCCAGGTACGGGCGTACGTCCACCCGGTCGGCCCGTAGCCGCTGCGCAGGCCGACGACCACCGCGAACGAACCGAGCAGCACCACGGGCACCGGGACCAGCAGGGCGACGATCAGCGTTCCGCGCGGCACGGTCCGGCGCGGCTCCCGCTTCGCCGGCGCGGGTCCGCGCCGGCTCATGGCCAGGACCGCCGACAGCCCCAGCAGGACGCCGATGGCCGCGGCTCCGAGGTAGGCCGGCCGGCCGGTGACGGAGTCCCACATGTGCAGCCAGTCCCGGAAGGTGGCCCCGAGCTCGCTCGAGGACAGCATCGAATCCTTGGCCGGCTGCTGCGCCCGGCGCCAGCGGGCGCCCGGGGAGGTGTACAGCACGACCAGACCGCTGACCAGTCCGACGCACCACGTCAGGCACCAGGTGAACGGACGCAGGTTCCGGGCCAGTCCGAGTCGGGGCAGGCAGACCAACCCGACCAGCGCCGCGAGGAGACCGCTGACGAGGGCGAACGGCTCGCTCAGGGTGCCTATCGCGAAGGCGATGACGAACGCGCAGACGAGGCCGGCCACCCGTACGGCCGTACGGGAATGGTTGGCGGTCCGCAGGGCCAGCAGCAGCGCCCACACGCCGATGACGCTCGGCACGGTGTGGGAGATCGTGGCGGGGGCCCACAGCAGTACCTGGTAGCTGCGGGGGCCCGCGAAGTAGACCAGCGCCTGGACGAGCAGGGCGCAGGCGGTCAGGATCAGCACCCGCGGCGTGCCGCCGAGGAAGCGGACGAAGTCGCGGCCCAGCAGGACCAGTCCGACGGTGAAGGTGACGACGATGACCGCCGGCAGGACCTTGGTCCCGGCCAGGCCGTCGCCGTAGACGATCCCGCTGAGGAAGGCGTTGGTGATCCTGCCGTTCTGCGTCATGTAGAAGTCGGAGGTGATGCCGAAGACACCGAGATCACGGGCCTTCCACGCGGCGCACCAGTCGTCGGAGGTGGGCCGCACGTAGAGACCGAGGAAGCTGCCCACGGCGACGAGCGCCCCGGCCGCCGCGACGAGCACCGCCCCGGCTGCCGGGAAGACCCCGCGCAGGAGCGACCAGGACCGGGGGCCGACGCCCTCGTCTGCAGGGGAAGAGGAGGAGGGGCGCTGCAGACCCTTGCGGCGGGCGCGTTCCTGTTCGACGCCGTCCTCCTCGACGCCTTCGTGCTGGACGCCTTGTGGTTCGACGCCTCCGTGCTCGACGCCTCCGTGCTCGACGCCTTCGTGCTCGACGCCCCCGGGCGGGATGCCCTTGCCGTTGCCCGGAACTGTGCTCATGTACCCGTCCTTCGCAGCCAAATCCGGCCGGAGAAACGGCCGGCGCGCCCGCCGCCCGCGGAAAACGGCACGGCGCGCGGACATCCATGATGCCCATGTCCCGCGGTCCCCGGCACGCCGGGGGTGTCGGGCGCGGCGTCAGGACGGTTATATACCCGAGGGCCTCGGGACTCCCCGGTCACCCGCGCGGCGGGTGTTCCGTGGCACCTTCCGCGCGGTTCTCCAGGATGGGGACCCAGGGTCCGCGCGCACGCGGGCCCGGTGGAGGGAGCGGCTATGCCCGGTTTCCGGCCCGGTCGTTGGATGGTCGGCGCGGCGGCCCGGGCGAGCGTAGCGGTACGCGTGTGCACCTCGGGCCACCCCACCGCACGGCAGCCGGGACGCCACGCCGGGCACGAAATCCGGCACCACGCAGGTCAGCAGACCGCCCAACAGATGAGGTACCGCTCCGGGCACCTGGCCGACCGGCGAGCCGAGCGGCCGGCGGACCGGGCGCGGCCGGCGCCGCTCGCCCTGCCCGCGAGCCACCAGGGCCCTGGCGAGGCCGCTCCGGGCCACGCGCTCCTGACCGCCTTCGCCGCCCCCACCATCGGCCTCCTGTCCAATGCGACGTCCGCCGAAGGGGTGCCGCAGTCCCTCGCCGCGGACGCGCGCTACATCGGAGCAACGTCCTGCGGCCGGCCTCCGGCCCGTGGCTGTACCTTCCCGACGGCAGGACGGCGTCGGCCCGGGTCGCCCCGGACCATCCGCCGGCGCGGCAGCAGATCGGCGGAGCCGCGCCTGGCTGGCCTCCGGGCGGGTCCCCGGCAAGACGCCCGAGCAGTGCGCGACGGCCGTGCGGGCCCCGCTGGCCATGCGCGCCCTGCTCCGGCCCAACGGCGCGGTGGCGGCGGGCTGGAGTCCCGGCCGGATGTACTCCTGGCCGCGCGATTCCAGCTTCGCCGCCGCAGCGCTGGCACACACCGGCCATGACGCCGAGGCGCACCGGATCCTGCGCTACAGCGCCGCGACCCAGCGCGAGGACGGCACCCGGGAGGCGCGTACGAAGCTCGACGGATCCGGGCCGCCCGACGCCAGGAGCCAGCAGCTCGACGCCAACGGCTGGGTCCCCTGGGCCGCCTGGCAGTGGTACCGGACGGCCCCCCGGGCCACCCGCCGGGCCAGGCCGGCCACCCTCCACCCGATGATCCGCAAGGCGGCCGACCACGCGGCCGGCTCCCTGCGGGCGGACGGGCTGCCCCCGGCGTCGCCCGACTACTGGGAGCTGATGACGTCCACCGCGAACATCGGTACGGCCGTACCGCTGCTCGCCGGGCTCAACGCCTCCGCCGGCCTCGCCCGGGGGCGAGGCGGCCACAGGACGCGGCCCGCTGGTCCCGCGCGGCGCGGCGGCTGTCCGCCGGGATCACCGCGCGCTTCCTCCCCCTGGGCTACCAGCGCACCACCGACGGAGGCCACGGCCACGACGGCGCGGTGGCCTTCATGGCGCCCCCGTTCAACGAAGCCCCCGCCGCCCTGCCCGCGGCGCTGGACGCCACGTACCGGGAACTGCTGCTGCCCAACGGCGGGCTGACCCCGGGAAACGATCCCGGGGGCGCGCCGGGGCGCGTACGCCTGCCCAGTACGGCCTTCTTCGCCCTCGCCTGGACCGGCACGGACCGGCCCGCGAGGGCGGGACAGGTCCTGGACTGGGCGCTCTCCAAGCGGAACTCGCTCGGTGAGCTGCCGGAGAAGGTGGACGGGGCGGGCCGGCCCTCGTCGGTCGCCCCCCTCGCGTGGACGGGCTCCATCGTGGTGCTGTCCCTCGTGGCGCTCGACGGCACGGCGCTACCGACCCAGCCCCTGCGCCCGTAGTACGTACGCCGCGGGCCGGGCGGTCCGGGTGTTCAGGGGTCCCGCGGGGGTTCAGAGCGCCGCGTCCCGTCACCCGGCGGCGGCGCGGCCGGCGTGCGGCGGTAGACGACCCCTTCCGCGGCCGGCGCCCGGCCGGGCGAGAGGTGGTACGGGTCACGGCGCGAGCGCGTCCGGACCGCGAAGGCCCGGCGCGACTCCCTCGTACGGTCCACCTCGTGGGCGGCTCCGACGTCAGCGCTGCTGCGACCCGGAGCCCGCGCGGCCGGCTGCCGCGCCCGTCGTGGGCGGGACGGCCCGCTGCCAGGGGGAGGAGGGCGGCCGGCGGCCGGCCGGGGGAGCGGTGGTCACGTGCAGATCGGCGTCCAGGCCGAGGACGGCGCCGACGACCGTGCCGTCCTGCGCGGCCAGCGCCGCCGGTGCGCCCGTGTAGTGCATTTGCGACTGGTACCAGGACGGGTTGTCGGCCGTGCCCGACACGCCGATGGTGCCCGCGCTCGCGCGACCCGCGAGCAGGCCGCCCGCGACGCCCACGGAGCCGTAGCCGCCCTCGCCGCCCGCCTCGGTGACCTGGGAGAACTGCGGTACGGGTTCGCCCGCGGTGGCCAGACTCGTTGCGACCGTGCCCGTGCCGGGGCGGCGGAAGTACAGGGAGACTCCGTCGCCCTGTGCACTCGCCGAGAGCGGACCGGTGGTCGCGGGCAGCCGGGTCGGGACGGGGGCACCGAACGGGGCGTCCGGGGCCTTCTGGACCCAGGCCAGCACGCTCTGGGTCGTGGCCGCGTACACGTGGCGCCGGCCGGCCGAGTCCGTCGCGGTGACCGGGTCGCCCTGCAGGCCGGTGCCGCCCAGCGACTCCCACGTGCCGAAGGCGCCGTCAGGGGTCTGCTGCGCGCTGGCGCGCAGGGTGCGCCGGGAGTCGCGTACGTAGACGGTCATCCGGCCGGCACCGTCCAGGGCCACGGCAGGTGCGCTGATCGCCGAGATGCCGGCCACGTCTCCGGTGTCCGGGGTGCCCAGCGAGTGCCACGGGCCGAAGGCGCCGTCGGGCGCCGCCTGGACGGCGAACACCACCTGGCGGCCGTACTCCCGGGGTGTGGCGCCCAGCGTGGTCCGCGTACCGAAGACCGCGACCCTGCCGTCCGGGAGCCGGGTCGCCGTCACGCCCGCGTCCATTCCGGTGCCGGTGAGGAACTGGGGCCCCTGCCAGGAGGCCTCGGTGCCGCTGCGCGACCAGTAGGCCATGCTTCCGTCCAGCACGGCGAAGGCCCACAGCCGGCCGGGTATGCCCTCGGTCATCCAGGAGGTGGTGTCGCCCCGGCTGTAGTGGATGGTCCGGGTCCAGCCGGCACCGGTGGGGCGGGTCGCCGTCTTGCGGTCGCCGCAGCCGGCGGGGCTGCCGCACCAGTCCCGGTGGTCCATCCAGGCGTAGGTCTTGAGGTAGCCGAGCTTCTCCTCGGCGGCCTGCGGGCCGAGCGCCGGGGGCAGGGAGGTGTTGGGATAGCTCACGTAGTTCTGGACCGAGAAGTGCGGCCGGTCCGTGGACTTCGCGTAGCGCTCGGCGGCGGCCTGCACGAAGCGGGCGCCGTATATGTGGTCCTGGTGGTCCGGGAAGATGCCGCCGGCCCGCCCCAGGCCGGGCGTCGGGTCCTGCGTCCGTATGGTGGTCGGCCGGTACATCGCGAAGACCCCGGCGATGGCCTCTATGACCTGGTCCCTGTCGTACGAGAAGCCGGGCTCGACCGGCGTTGCCGAGCTCAGCTGGGCGCCCAGGGCGGGGACCCGGCCGTCCCACAGCCCGCGCAGGCTGTCCGGGTTGTTCCCGGAGATGCTGCGGGCCTCCCGCAACTGCATCCACACCAGGTTGACCTCGGGTCGCGCGACGAGGACGTCCACCTCGGCGCTCCCGCCGCCGGCCGTGGGTATGGAGCGGCGCTGCCAGGCGCTGCTGCGGTCGCCGGTGGCCATCTGCGAGTAGGCGGCCCGGACGCCGTTCTGCCGGGCTTCCGCGTAGGCGGCGTGGTCGGCGGGACGCACGGGATCCTGCAGTTTCCGGCTGTGGGCCTCGTTGCGGCCGTCGGACTCGCCGGCGGTCAGATAGACGGTGGAGACCTTTATGCCCGTCGATATGGAGCGGCTCAGGTCGGGGTTCATGAAGAAGAGGTCGTCGTCGGGATGCGCGACGACCTGGAGGACCGTGCCCTCGGTCACACTCGCGGGAAGCGTCGCTCCGGGAGTCGCCGACTCCGCTGGAGTCCCGGATCCGTAGGCCCAGGTCGTCACGGCGACGCCGCCGACGGTGAGTACGGCGAGGAGGGCCGCGGGGCGGGTACGGCTGGCCAGCGACATCTGCAACGCCTTGGGGGATCGGTCGGGTACGGAACGGGGCTGCGGGGCGGGTCAGTACCCCGATGGCCCCACCGCTTCCGGAGACGACCGGCCCCGATTATGCCTCGTGCGGGTGTGACTGACGCACCGTCGGATGATGTATGTGTGTCTATGTAGCTAAAAACGCGATCTATGCGTAGTTGTCCCATTTAAGGGGCTTAGGTCCAGTCGAGTCGTGACCTTTGGACGCGATCGGACCGCGCCCCGGCAGGGCGGCCGTTCCCAGTCCGCGCACATGACGGCGAGCCGGCGGCCGGACCGCAAAGCGTCCGGGGCGACAACGAGAGGCTGTCTCCGGTGTGAGCGGATCCACACGGGCGTCGTACCCGAACTGACGGTCGGGCGCGGCAGGTCGGCGTCTCCATCGGCGGGCTCGCGAGGAGCCCCGCCCGGAAATCCCGCACGCCCGGCGCGATTCGGAGCGGGGCTTCCCGCAGGTCCGTGAAGCCGGAACGGGGGCCGAACCCGCAGGCCGGGGGCGTGCGTTCCGGATCCCGTCCGGACCGCCGTCTATCCCGGCGCGGCCCACGGGTGGGAACCTGACACTGCCGCCCGGCCCTGCGCGGGGCGGCGCGTCCGCACCATCCGCCCCGACCTCCTGCGCGCCCCTGCCGCCGACCTGCCGCCGAAGGAGCTCACCGCATGCAGATCCGTTCAGCCGACGATGCGCGCAAACGAGCGGTGTGGGGGATGGCCCTCGTCCTGCTCGCGGTCACGGCGCTCCTCGGAGTCGAGCCCGGGGCCGCCACGGCGACCGCCGTCCCCGCCCCGCCCGTTCCCGCACTGTCCTGGGGCCCCTGCGCGGACGACCGGGGGGACGGTTTCGAGTGCGCGACCGCCCAGGTCCCGCTGGACTACCGGCAGCCCACCGGGGGCACGATCCCGCTGGCCGTCACCCGGCGGCTCGCGGCCGACCCGGCCCACCGCACCGGCGTCCTCGTGCTTCACCCCGGCGGACCCGGCAACTCCGGTGTGGACTTCGCCCGCAACAGTCATGACGCGCTCCCCGCCGCCCTCCGTGACGGCTTCGACGTCGTCGGGTACGACATGCGGGGCGTGGCACGCAGCGGGCAGGTGGAGTGCTGGAACGACAAGGAGTACGCGGCCGCCGTCGACGCCGCGCGCGGCGTCCCCGGCCCCGGAGCCCTGCAGGACGCCATTCGGCAGGGCCGCGAGTTCGCCGCCGCCTGCCAGGAGCGCTCCGGCGGCCTCGTGCCGTTCATCGGCACCGCGTCGAACGCCAAGGACCTCGACCTGCTGCGCCAGGCCCTCGGCGAGGAGACGCTCACCTTCTACGGCCGTTCCTTCGGCAGCTACGTCGGCACCGTCTACGCCGCGCAGTTCCCCCGGCGCGTGCGCGCCATGGTCCTGGACGGGGCCTACGATCCCCGCCGCTACGCCGACATCCCCTACGCCTACGACGCCGCGCAGTTCACGGCCCTGGACTCCGCCGTCGGCCGGTTCCTCGACTGGTGCGCGCAGAACGCCGCCACCTGCGGATTCGGCGAAGGAGAACCCCGGCAGGCCTTCGCGCAGCTCAAGCGGGACCTCGATGCCGACCCGGTCGTCACCGCCAGTGGACGCCCGGCCACCGGCTACACGCTCGCCTACCGCCTGATGTTCAACATCAACTCGGGCCAGGAGATCTGGCCCTACCTGGGAGAGGCGCTGGCCGCGGCCCAGCAGCGCAGGACCTCCTTCCTGCTGTCACCGCCCTCACCCGCGTCCTTCGACTTCCTCAACGTCAACACGGCCGTCGAATGCGCCGACCGGGTCTACCCGAGCAGCCGGCTCCTCCTGGGCGCCCTGGTCGGCGCGCACTCGGCCTCGGCGCCGCTGCTCGGGCCCCCCATCGGCCTGGGGCCGCCCACCTACGACCACAACCACGCGCCCACCTGCGCGCAGTGGCCGGCAGAACGCCCGAGCCGCTTCGAGGGCTCCTACCGGGCGGCCGGCTCCGCCCCGATCTTGATCCTCGGCACGACCGGGGACCCGGACACCCCGTACCGGGACGCCGTGGCCCTGGCCGGGACCCTGGACAACGGGCGGCTGCTGACCTTCGAGGGCGAAGGCCACACCGCCTACCACCGCAGCGCGTGCGTCAGCGCGCTCGTCGACGACTACCTCGCCACCCTGGCCCTGCCCGCGCGGGGCACCGCCTGTGCGGACGAGACGCCGGCGGAGGAGCTCGGCCGGCGCGCCACCGGGCCTGTGGAAGTCGACGAGACGAGCGATGTGATCCCCACGCTGCGCTGACGGACGGCCTCCCTTCAGCTCCCCGTCACCGGTCCGCCGGGGCGGGCCAGGCGGTCGAGGTAGCGGGCGAGTCCGGACGCGTCCTCGCCCGCCCAGCCCACGTATCCGTCGGGCCGGACCAGGAAGAGCCCCTTGCCGTACGGCTCGTACGGTCCGATCCGGTGGACACGCAGGAACTCCGCTCCCAGGGGCGGCAGTTCGGCATCCGTGCCGACGGCGAGCAGGGTGAGGTGCGGGCCCCGGAACAGGTCGAAGAGCCGGCGGCCGTCCGGCAGCGGGCCGTCGGGGGCGCGGTCCCCGGCTTCCAGGGCGCCCGCGGCGCCCTCGGAGAGGGGGCCGCCCCGGTAGCCCAGGCCGAGCTGGCGGGTGGTTCGGCCGCGCTCTTCCTGGCCGCGGTGGATCCGCGTGGTCAGACCCAGGATGTGCGCGGCGACGGGCCGCCGCTCCTGCTCGTAGGTGTCCAGGATTGCGGGGTCGGCTCCGTGGCGCAGTATCTGTCCGAGCTTCCAGCCGAGGTTGTAGGCGTCCTGCACGCTGGTGTTGAGGCCCTGACCGCCGGCGGGGGAGTGCACGTGGGCCGCGTCGCCCGCGAGCAGCACCCGGCCGGCCCGGAAGCGGTCGGCCATGGCGGCGCGCGGGCGGAAGTCGGAGGCCCACCGGACCTCGGTGACGTCGTCCGCGCTCAGGTGGGTGAGGGCGGCGACCGCGGCAGGGATGTCGAGGTCGTCGGTCCGCGCGACGAACTGGAATTCATCGGTGCCGGGCAGCGGGCACAGTGCGGCGAAGCCGCCGTCCGGGCCCGGGAACAGGTGCCAGTGGTCGCGGTCCAGTACCCCGGGGCGCAGCCGGACGTCGGCCACGGCCATCGGGGCGGGGTCCACGGTCTCGCCGGTCATACCGATGCCCAGGGTCTTGCGGACGGTGGAGCGGCCGCCGTCGGCGGCGACCAGGTACGCGGCGCGCAGTGTGCTGCCGTCCAAGAGGTGTGCGTCCACTCCGCCGGAGTCCTGGCCGAGGCCGGTCAGGGTGGCGCCGAAGCGGACTCGGCCACCGAGCCCGGTGAGGCGCTCGAACAAGATCTCCTGGGTGCGCCACTGGGGCAGGAGCCGGGCACGCGGATGCGGCTCGGTGTCGGTGGGGCCGCCGACACCGCTGTCGCCGAGCATGTCGTGCTCGCCCACGGGCCGGCCGTCCTGCCAGATCTGTCCGATGGGTGCGTGGGCGCTGGCCTCCCGCACCGCGTCGGCCACGCCGAGGTCGTCGAAGACCTCCAGGGTCCTCGGCTGCAGACCCTTGCCCCGCGAGCCGGGGAAGAGGGTGTCGGCCCGCTCGAGGACCAGGGCGCGGACGCCGCGGCGGGTGAGGTCCAGGGCCAGGGCCAGTCCTGTGGGGCCGGCGCCGACGACGAGCACGTCGGGAGCCCCGATTTCCTTAACGTTGTTAAGTTCGGTCATGGGTACGAGAATGTGCTTAACGCTGTTAAGTTGTCAAGGTGGTCAACGAACGAGAAGCGAAACCCGAACGAGCCCGGCTCGACCGCGCGACGGTGGCGGCCACCGCCCTGCGGCTGCTCGGAGAAGTGGGCCTGGAGGGGCTGACCCTGCGGGCCATCGCCAAGGAGCTGGACGTCAAGGCGCCCGCTCTGTACTGGCACTTCAAGGACAAGCGCGCACTGCTCGACGAGATGGCCACCGAGATGTTCCGCCGGATGACGGCGGACCTGGACGCGGCCCGTCCGCCCCGTGACTGGACCCAGGCACTGGAGGCGGCGATGCGGGGGCTGCGCGGGCACCTGCTGCGCTACCGGGACGGAGCCAAGGTCTACAGCGGTACGCATTTCACGGACATGAGCTACGCGGCTCCGATGGAGGCCCATCTGCGGACGCTCGTCGCGGGCGGCTTCACGGCTGCCGGAGCGGCCCGCGCCTGGTTCACGGCCTACACCTACACCATCGGGTACGTGATCGAGGAGCAGTCGATGGGCCCGCCGCCCGGCTCGGACGCCGGGGGCTACGACCTGGAGGCCCGCGCCGAACGCCTCGCGGGCTACCCGCTGACGGCCGAGGCGGGTCCGGAGATGTTCCGCGATCAGGACGCGGGCTTCGAAGCGGGCCTCGCGGCGGTGCTCGCGGGCATCGCGGCGACCCTGCTCCCGCCGACCGCACCGCAGGCCCCGTAGGCCCCGTAGGACCCGCGAGCCCCGTCAGTCCGTGACCGGGGCCGTGACCGGCGCGCGCCGCGCCTCGCGGTGGGGCGCCGGGGCGGTGACCATGACGGCGGCGACGGCCGCCCCCGCGAGCATGATGCCGGCCGCCCACCAGAGCGCGATGCCGAAGCCGTGCACCAGGCCCTGGGCCTCGATCAGCCGATGCGCCGCGGACGCGGGGACGCGGTGGGCCGACTCGGCCGCTCCCGAGAGGTGCGAGGCGACGTAGGCCGTCGCGGCCGTGCTCGCGATGGTGTTGAGGAGCGCCGTTCCGATCGCCCCGCCCACCTGCTGGGCCGTGTTGACCGTGGCCGAGGTGACCCCGGAGTCCCTGCGCGCCACCCCCTGGGTGGCCGTCGACATCACGGGCATGAAGACCAGGCCCATACCGAACCCGAGGATCAGCATGGCGGGCAGCACGTGGGTCGCGTACGAGGAATCGACCGACAGCCGGGTCAGGAGGACCAGGGCCACGGTGGCCAGGAGCAGCCCGGGAACGATCAGGGAGCGGGGGGCGAGCCGGTCGAGGAAGCGCGCGGAGACCTGCGTCGCACCGGTGATGATCGCCAGGGTCATGGGGAGGAAGGCCAGACCGGTCCGGACGGGCGAGTAGCCGAGGATGAGCTGGAAGTAGTAGGTCATGAACAGGAAGAGGGCGAACAGGCCGATGGTGGCCAGCGCCATGGTGATCAGGCAGCCGGCCCGCGTCCGGTCCCCGATGATGTGCGCAGGGAGCATGGGGTCGCCCGCCCGCGTCTGCCACCAGGCGAACGCGGCGAGGAGTGCGGCGCCGCCGACGAGGAGGCCGATGACCAGGCCGTCGGACCAGCCGCGCGGTGCGGCCTCGCTGAAGCCGTACACGATGGACACGAGTCCGCCGCACCCCAGAACCGCTCCCGGAACGTCGAGCCCGGCCCCCGCCGGGCGCGTGTCGCGCAGGACGGCGAAGGCGCCGAGGATCGCGATCACGGCGATGGCGACGTTGACGTAAAGGGACCAGCGCCAGTTCAGGTACTCGGTGAGCAGGCCTCCGGCGATCAGGCCGAGGGCGCCGCCGCCGCTCGCGATCGCGGCGAACACGCCGAAGGCCTTGCCACGTTCCCTGGGCGTGTCGAACGTGGTGGCCAGCAGCGACAGGGCGCACGGCGCGAGGAGCGCCGCGAAGACGCCCTGCAGCGCCCGGGCCGCGAAGAGCATGCCCGGTCCGCTCGCCGCGCCGCCCAGGGCGGAAGCGGCCGCGAATCCGGTCAGGCCGATGACGAAGGCCCGCCTGCGGCCGATGAGGTCCGCGATGCGCCCGCCGAGCAGGAGCAGTCCGCCGAACGCCAGCGAGTAGGCGGTGATCACCCACTGCCGGTTGCCGTCCGACATCCCCAGATCGCGCTGGGCGGAGGGGAGCGCGATGTTCACGATCGTGGCGTCGAGCACGACCATCAGCTGGGCCAGGCCGATGACGGCCAGCGCCCACCAGCGGCGGGGGTCGGGAGGGGCCGCCGCTGTGCCGCCAGCGGTCCGGGGCGCGGCGGCGGACATGGGGCCGGATGAGATTCCGCTGGCGGACGTCATGCGGTCAGCCAAACACGGATCGTGACGTTCAGCCCGCCTGGAGATCCGGCGGTGGGACCCTGCGGCCCCAGCCGGAGCGGCCGGACGGGTGAGCGGTTCGCAGGGGCCGGTCGCCCGGCCCGCGGCTCCGGGCCGCACCCGCGCCGCCCGGGACGGCCGCAGCCGCCCACTGCCGGCGGACATGGAGGCGTCGCAGGGCGAAGTACAGGGCGGCCGTGGCCACGCTGGCGGCGCACCAGGCGCCCAGGACCACGACGATCGTACTGAGGACGGCCACGCGGACTCCTCGGGTGTGGAACGGCACCACCTCGAGGAATCGGGCAAGGTGGTGCTCGCCGTCACCGACCAGTACCCCGGGGAGGCGGACTTACACGCCGCCCGCCTCCAACGGAGGTGCTGCTACGGGGCGATCGGCAGCTGCCGCTTGTGCTCGGTCAGGCGGTAGCGGCGGACGATCGTGTCGAAGGCCCGCTCCCCGACCGGCTTTCCCTCCAGGAAGTCGTCGATCTCGTCGTACGTGACACCCAGCGCGTCCTCGTCGGCCTTGCCCGGGTCGAGGGTCTCCAGGTCCGCCGTCGGCGTCTTCCACACCAGCTCGGCCGGTGCGCCCAGGGCGTCCGCGCAGGCCCGTACCCGGCGCTTGGTCAGGCCGGTCAGCGGCACCAGGTCGGCCGCGCCGTCGCCGAATTTGGTGAAGAAGCCGGAGACCGCCTCGGCGGCGTGGTCGGTGCCGACGACCAGCCCGTCGTGTGCGCCGGCCACCGCGTACTGGGCGATCATGCGCTGGCGGGCCTTGATGTTGCCCTGCACGAAGTCCTGGTGGTGGGCGTCCCGGAAGACGGTCCCGCCGGCCAGGGCGGCCGCCAGCGCCGCGTCGCTCGCGGGCTTCACGTCCACGGTCAGCACCCGGTCGGCGTTGATGAAGCCGAGGGCGAGCTGCGCGTCCCGCTCGTCGGCCTGGACCCCGTAGGGCAGCCGCATGGCGTAGAACGCCGCCTCGTGGCCGGCCGCACGAGCCCGCTCCACGGCGAGCTGGCAGAGCCTGCCGGCGGTGGTGGAGTCCACTCCGCCGCTGATCCCGAGCACGAGGGAGCGCAGTCCGGTGGAGGTGAGCCGCTCGGCCAGGAACGCCACCCGGCGCTCGATCTCCCGCAGCGCGTCGAAGCTCTCGGTCACCAGGAGCTCCCGGGCGATCTCCTGCTGCAGGGCGGTGGACGCCGGCTGGCTCACGGCTGCTCCTCATGATGGTTCGTCGGTTCGCGCTGCGATGCGCTGTCCCGCCGACCCTAGCGGAGGCGCCGGGTGAGCCGCGTCTCACCCTCGGTCGGGCGCTTGTCTATGCAACGAGTTGCATAGAAGGATTCGGGGCATGGCACTTGAGCACGCGATCCTCGTCTCCCTGCTGGAGCAGCCGGGGTCCGGATATGAGCTGGCCCGCCGGTTCGAACGGTCCATCGGCTACTTCTGGACCGCGACCCACCAGCAGATCTACCGCGTGCTCAGCCGCATGGAGGCCGACGGCCGGCTCGACGTCCGCGAAGTGCCGCAGCGGGCCCGCCCGGACAAGAAGGAGTACTCCGTCACCGAGGCCGGCCGCGCCGCCCTCGCGGGCTGGCTCCACGAGCCGATCCAGTCCGACAGCGTCCGGCACGAGCTCGCCGTGAAGATCCGCGGCGCCGCCTTCGACGATCCGGCCGCACTGATCCGCGAGGTCGAGCGGCACCACCGGACGCACGCCGACCGGCTCGCGCACTACCTGGCGGGGGAGGTGCGCGATTTCACCGGCCCCCAGGCTCCGGGCCCTCCCGACGCCGGGCAGGAACTCCAGCACGTCGTGCTCCGCGGCGGCATCGCCTACGAGCGCATGCAGCTCGCCTGGCTGGAGGACGTACTCGCCACGCTCCACCGTCTGACGGCGCCCTGACCCGGCGCCGCCACCTTTCCCCTCCCCTCCTGCCCCGCCCCCCTTCACCTCTCATCTCCCGACCGGAAGGCGAACGCCCATGAGCGACCCCCTGCTGTTCAACCCGCGCACCTACGACCCCGCACACTTCGACCCCGAGACCCGCCGGCTGCTGCGCGCGACCGTCGACTGGTTCGAGGAGCGCGGCAAGCGCCGGCTGCTCGAGGACTACCGCTCCCGCGCCTGGCTGGCGGACTTCCTCGCGTTCTCCGCGAAGGAGGGACTCTTCGCGACCTTCCTGACCCCGGAGACGGCCGCCGGCCAGGACGGGCCCGACAAGCGCTGGGACACCGCGCGCATCGCCGCCCTCAACGAGATCCTCGGCTTCTACGGCCTGGACTACTGGTACGCGTGGCAGGTCACCATCCTCGGTCTCGGCCCGGTCTGGCAGAGCGGCAACGCCGCCGCCCGGGACCGCGCCGCCGAGCTCCTCGACGCGGGCGAGGTGTTCGCGTTCGGCCTGTCCGAGAAGACCCACGGCGCGGACATCTACTCGACCGACATGCTGTTGGAGCCCGATGGCGACGGCGGCTTCCGGGCCACCGGCTCGAAGTACTACATCGGCAACGGCAACGCCGCCGGACTCGTCTCCGTCTTCGGCCGCCGCACCGACATCGAGGGCCCGGACGGCTACGTCTTCTTCGCCGCCGACAGCCGCCACCCCGCGTACGACGTGGTGAAGAACGTCGTCGACTCCTCCAAGTACGTCAGCGAGTTCCGCCTCACGGACTATCCGGTCGGCGGGGCGGACGTCCTGCACACCGGCCGCGCTGCCTTCGACGCCGCCCTCAACACGGTCAACGTCGGCAAGTTCAACCTCTGCACCGCCTCGATCGGCATCTGCGAGCACGCGATGTACGAGGCCGTCACCCACGCGCAGAACCGCATCCTCTACGGCCGCCCCGTCACCGCCTTCCCGCACGTGCGCCGCGAGCTGACCGACGCGTACGTCCGCCTCGTCGGGATGAAGCTGTTCAGCGACCGCGCCGTCGACTACTTCCGCTCGGCCGGCCCCGACGACCGCCGCTACCTCCTCTTCAACCCGATGACCAAGATGAAGGTGACCACGGAGGGCGAGAAGGTCATCGACCTGATGTGGGACGTCATCGCGGCCAAGGGCTTCGAGAAGGACACCTACTTCGCCCAGGCGGCCGTCGAGATCCGCGGCCTGCCGAAGCTCGAGGGCACGGTCCACGTCAACCTCGCGCTCATCCTCAAGTTCATGCGCAACCACCTGCTGGAACCGGCCGACTACGCTCCCGTGCCGACCCGCCTCGACCCGGCCGACGACGCGTTCCTCTTCCGTCAGGGCCCGGCCCGAGGCCTGGGCTCCGTACGGTTCCACGACTGGCGCCCGGCCTACGACGCGTACGCCGCCGTGCCCAATGTCGGACGGTTCCGTGAACAGGCCGACGCCCTCTGCGCGTTCGTCGAGAACTCCGCCCCCGACGAGCGGCAGAGCCGCGACCTCGACCTCCTCCTGGCGGTCGGCCAGCTCTTCGCCCTGGTCGTGCACGGCCAGCTGGTCCTGGAACAGGCCCGCCTGACCGGCCTGGACGAGGACGTGCTCGACGAACTGTTCGGCGTCCTCGTACGGGACTTCTCCACGCACGCGGTCGAACTGCACGGCAAGGACTCCGCCACCGCGGACCAGCAGGCCTGGGCCCTGGCCGCGGTCCGCCGCCCGGCCGTCGACGCCGATCGCTCGGCGCGCCTGTGGGAGCGGGTGGAAGCCCTGGCGGGCGCCTACGAGATGGCACCCTGACCCTCGGCTCCCCGGCCGGCCCGGACCCGGTGGGGCCGGGCCGGCGATGCGGGCAGCCCGGTGGTCCCACCCCTGGCGAGGCGTCAGGGGCGGGACCACCGGGCGGGGTCGGCGGGGAGGCCGCCGGCGCTAGCGCAGGGCCTCGAGGGAGGCGACGAGGTCGGTGGGGGAGGGAAGGGCGGTGATCTCGGCCTGGGTGGCGGCGGCCGCCTTGCGGAGGCCCTCGTCGGTGAGGAGCCGGCCGAGCAGGTCGGCGTCCACGCCGTCACCACTGGAACGCAGGGCGAAGCCCAGGCCGGTCGCGGCCTCGACGTTGATGAAGTGGTCGGCGCCCTGCGGGAGGATCAGCTGGGGGACACCCAGAGCGGCGGCGGTGAGCATGGTGCCGGAGCCGCCGTGGTGCACGATCGCGTCCGCGGTGTCCAGGAGCTGCGCCAGCGGCACCCAGGGCAGCGCGCGGACGTTGCCGGGAAGGGTGCCGAGCGGGCTCAGGTCGGTGTCGCCGACCGCGAGCAGGAACTCGGCATCGACGGAGGCGGCCTCGGAGATCACCCGGGCGACCGGGTCGACGCCCGCGAACGCGGTCACCACCGTGCCGAGGGTGACGGCGATCCGGGGCCGGGAGCCACGGGCCACGAGGTCGCGGGGCACCGTGCCGCCGCCGTTGTACGGCACGTAGCGGACCCGCCGGCCGGTGCCGTCCCCACCGAGGGAGGCGGGTACGACATCGAGGACGGTACGGGTGGCCGGGCCTTCGACGCCGCGGGCCTCGTACTCGTCCGCCAGCAGGTCGGCGAGGCGGCCGACCATGCTGAAACCGGACATCACGCCGAAGTTGTGCACCACGGCCGGTATGCCGAGTGCCGCGGAGACCAGCGGTGCGGCGGCCTGGAAGGCGGCGTGGACGATGAGGTCCGGCCGCCAGGCGGTGGCGACCGCGAGGAGGTCGTCGATGGTGACCCGGCCGTGTTCGGCGAAGCCGGCCGCGGCCAGCCGCTCGGTGTCCTGCGAGCTGTTGCCGTCCGTGACGAACTGCGGAGCCGAGCCCTTCGACGCGCGACTGAAGGCATCCAGCAGCGTCGAGCCGTCGCCTATCTCGACGGTGGGCAGGCCGGTCTGCCGCAGATGGTCGAGCGGGGCCGAACCGGCGAACAGCACCTGGTGCCCGGCGGCCTGGAGCGCCTGGGCGGTCGGCACCATCGGGAACAGGTGGCCCACCGAAGCCGGACCGGTGAAGAGAACGCGCACGGTATTACTCCTCGACTGGGACTTTCAATTGCCGTGTGGCCAGAGCTCCTTGGCTGCCCTTGCAGAGGGTCGAACGAATCCGTCCCCGCCACGGTTTCCGTAGAGATGGTCGAATTTCAGCCGTTCTCGGCTGGTATCCGAGTCCAGTGGGGCGTGACGGCCGCCCGGCCCCGAAAGGAATCCGGCCCCGTCCGCGGATCCGCCGTGTGCGCCTCACGGTTCAGGTGAGCCGGGACCCGAGGCGCAGGCGCATCTCACCCGCGGCCTCACGGACCTCTCCCGACGACGCCTGTTCCTCGAGGACGCCTAGGAGAACCATCAGAGCCCGGGCCTCGTCCAGGCTGATCAGCTTCACCCGCGTCTCGGTGACGGTGTCGAGGAGTACGTCCAGCAGCTCTTCCATGGAGGGAACAACGCCTCCCCGGCCGCCCCGTCACCCCGGACCACTCCACCAGAGCAGGGCGTTGAACATTCGTTCAGTCTTCGGTCATCGCTCCGCGCCATGCTGGGGAGGCGGGGTACGGCGAGGAGGATCCGGCCGTCCGGGCGGGTCGCGGCGTATGCCGGGAGTGAGCGGGGGGCCATGACCACGGCGGCGTTCAAGAACAAGGCGAGACTGCGGTACTCGATTTCCTTCATCGGGTACGCGGATCTCGCAGGGGAGTTCGAGAGCTTCTCCCACCAGGACCTGCGCGGGGACAACTACTACCAGGACCTGCCCGAGCCGTCGGACTGGACCGGCGCCCTGCGCGGTATCCAGCACCGCAAGGACGCCGAACGGCAGGTCGTGAACCTGCTCGCCGACGCGATCTACCGCCACCTGGGCTGCCGGAGCACGGAGCAGTACAAGACGCGGATCCGCGCCGTCCGCAGGGGCACGGTCGACCTGTTCTCCGACATGGGGCCGTGCCACTCCTGCCGGTCGGTGTTCAAGGACTTCCGGAGCGACTTCCCGACCCTCGCCCTCCAGGTCCGCTACCGCAACGCCCTGTTCAGCGGCGGCACCGCGCAACTCCTCGGGGCCGGCGAGGGCCTGTACGGGAGTTACGGCATCGGCGACTCCGAGGCCGCGAGGGCGGCCTGTGGGTCAAGAAGTATCCCGGCAGCCCCCTGGCCGCGGTCACAGCGACCTTCGACGTCAAGGTCGCCGGCCCGGACGGCTACCGCTTCCAGGGCACGGTCACGGCGGTCGACCAGCAGCCCCGCGCCCCGTTCCTGTACCCGGCGCCCAGCGCCACCGCGGCGCCCATCGACGAAGTGGCCGCCGTCCTGGACCAGGTCGCGGACCACATCCGGACCGAGATGGCGCCCGGTCAGCAGATGCGCCCGCAGTCCTTCCGGCAGTGGATCCGCACCATCGACCGGGGCGCCGTCCAGCTCGTCGGTGAACGGGGGCCGAGCCAGGCCGGCCGGTCGGCGGTGGCCGCCTTCGTCGCGGACTTCCCCAAGGTGCGGATCGAGGTCTCCTACGAGGCTGCGGCCGCTCGAGCCGGCGGGTGCGGCTACGCCGACGCCACCGCGCGACCGGGCGGCACCTGGCTGAAGGTCTTCCCCGCCGCCCGCTGATCCGACTGCCCCGCGGCCAGGCCGCTGCCATCGCGGCGGCCTGACTCCCAAGGCGCGCGCCGGGTTCCCCCGCCGTCAGACCTGGGGCGGGCCCTGCGCGAGGATGCGGGCCGCGGCGTATTCCTCGCGGTACGCCTCCTCCTCCGCGTCCAGGTAGCCGTAGGCGTCGTCGCCGACGGGGATCCGCAGGGGGGTCGGGCCGTCGGCGGCCACGATGTCCAGGACCCGCGCGGCGAAGTCCTCCGGGCGCCCGGTCTCGGGGCTGTCCGCGAGGCCCCGGGCACCTTCGAGCATCTCGCGGTTGGTGACGTCGTAGGCGGGGACCCGGTGGGCGGCTTCGGCCATGGAGGTGCCGTAGCGCGTGGCGAACATGCCGGGCTCGATGACGGTGACGCGGATGTTGTGCGGCGCGGCCTCGATGGCGAGGGTCTGGCTCATGCCTTCGAGGGCGTGCTTTCCGGCGGTGTAGGCCGCCAGACCCGGGAAGGCCGTCCGGCCGACCACGGAGGAGACGTTGAGGATGTGGCCGTGCCCCTGGGCCCGCATCAGCGGCAGGACGAGCCGGGTGAGCCGCCAGGGGCCGACGAGCAGGGTCTCCAACTGGTCGCGGAGTTCGGCGTCCGAGACCTCCTCGACGGCGCCGAACAGTCCGACGGCGGCGTTGTTGACGAGGATGTCGATGCCGCCCAGGCGCTCGGTCGCGGTACGGACGGCCTCCTCGCAGGAGGCGGCGTCACGCAGTTCGAGCGGGATCGTGGTGATGCGGCCGGGCCAGGCGGCGGCCAGATCCTCCAGGTCCGCGGTCTTGCGGGCGGTGACGGCCAGTTCGTCCCCGGCCCGGGCGGCCGCGGTGGCCAGTGCGTGCCCGAGGCCCGAGGAGCATCCTGTGACCAGCCAGCGTCGTCCCATGGTTCCCCCGTGATGGCCGAGTTGCCCCGGGTAATGGCGGCATTTCATGTTCGTCGGGCTGCGGTGGCGGGGTCATCCCTCCTGCGGGGGCGCGCGGAGGCGCGCAGGCGCACGTACGGGCGCGCGCACGCGCTGTACTAGGGGCCTGCGGCCCGACGGTACGCCGGGCCGGGCGGGTCCGGTCACCTACGTGAGCGGGCCTCTGCCCGAGGGGGAGGAGGAACGGGTTTCGCCCGCCCGGGCGGCGCGGCGCAGCCGGGACCGGGCCGGATCCTGGGGGGAGTACGAGGCCGTGCCGGCATGTTCCCGCGGGTTCGGGCGGACGAAGAGGGTGACGGTGACCTTCTCGGTGAACCCGTTGCGCCGCATCATCGCGGCGGAGGCCGCGTTGCCGCTCTCCACGTCGGTGATGATTCGTGACGCCCCCGCGGCGAAGAGCGCGTTGCAGCAGTGCTCGACCAGGGAGCTCGCGACTCCCCGGCCCCGGGCACGTTCCTCGAGCGCGATCCACTCCATGTAGCCCCAGTCCTCGCGCTCGTCATAGGACAGCGATCCAAGGACGAAACCGAGCAGCCCCTCCTCGTCACGGGCGATCCAGCAGGCGTCCGGCTGAGCGTCCCAGTGCGCGGCCACCGAGGACAGCGACCAGGAGGTGTACGGCATCGCCTTCACGTCGAACGCCCGGTAGCCGAGATCGAGAACGGCATCGAGGTGGGTCAGCCGCAGGGGGAGGGTCTCGACTTCACTCATGATTCCGATGATGGCATAGCGGTACATATGCCCCGGGAGAACTCACCGGCCCGAAGGTGCGCCGGCCCTTTGGCCGTCAGCCCGCGGAGAGGACCTCGGTGGCCGGTTCCGGCTCCGGGGTGCCCGCCGGGGCCGGTTCCTCGGGCCCCGGGCGAGGACGTAGAGGAACAGGACGCCCATGACGGCGACGCCCACCCACATGGCCTGCTGCCAGGAGCGCTCCGAGCGGGGCGACACCCAGTGCGGTGCCGAACTCGCGGGCGACGTCGTTGAGGGCGGAGGCAACGCCCTGGCGCTCCGGCGGCAGGGAGCTGGTGATGGCCCGCGACGCCGGTCCACGCCGATGGCCCGGCCGCGCTGCTCCTTCGGGAAGGTGGAGGCGATCACGGCGAGGTGACGGGCATGATCATCGCGGTGCCCACACCGCTGAGCAGGCGTGCGGCGAGCATGACCTCCACCGAAGGGGCGAGAGCCGCGAGCGCGCTGGCGACGCCGGAGACGGTCAGGCCGGCGATCAGGGTGGGTTGCGGCCCAGGCGGTCGCCGAGCGCCCCGAGCGGGAGGAGGAGCGCGGCCAGCGTGAGGGTGTAGATGTTGATGATCCACAGGACGGTGCCCTGCGAGGCGCCGAACTCTACGACGGGGTCGGGCTGTGCGACGTTCAGTCCGGACTCCGAGGCGGTGACGGCCATCAACGCGACGCATATGGCGACCAGGATGGTGGGCAGCTGACGCGCGTCGGGACTGCCCCCCGGCGCTCGCTACGGCGGCTGCGGCCCGTGCGGGCTGGGTCGTGCCCATGGGTTCCTCTCGAAAGGGGCATGCCGAAGGCAGCGCCGGAGCAGGTCCGGCGCTGCCGGTCAGGGCGGGAAGAGGCGCTCGAGCGCTGGAACGGGTCAGACGGTGAGGGTGACGTTTTCGCTCGCGGTGACGGCCGCATCGGTGTCGGCGACGGCGAGGAGGGCGTTGATCATCGCGCCTGCCAGTGCCCCGGCCGCGGCGGAGGCCCCGACCTGGGCGTTCGGGTCGGTGACGTTGCCGGCCACCCACACTCCCGGCACGTCGGTGGCGCCGGCCGGGCCGGAGGCGAAACGGCGGCCGCCGCCGGGCAGGTCCTCCATCGGTAGGCCCAGGCCCGCCAGGCCCTCGGTGCGGGCCCGCAACACGGTCGCCACCGCGAGGACGCGGCGGGGGACGATCCTGCCGTCGGCCAGGCGCACGCCGCTGATGCCGCCCTCGTGGTCCCCCACGACCTCCTCGACCGGGGTGTCGGCGATGCGGATGCCGCGTGCGGCGAAGCGCGTGCGGGTCTGGTCGTCCAGCTCGCTGCCGTTCGCGAAGTAGACGAGGTCGTCGGTGAGCTGACGGAACAACAGGGCGTGGTGGAGCGAGGCGGGGCCGGTGGCGAGGACGCCGATCGGCTCGTCGCGCACCTCCCAGCCGTGGCAGTACGGGCAGTGCACCACGCTGTCGCCCCAGTGCTCGGCCAGTCCGGGCACCTCGGGCAGTACGTCGCGCAGGCCGGTGGCCACCAGCAGGCGGCGGGCCGTCAGGGCGCGGCCGTCGGCCAAGGTGACCGTGAAGCGCAGGTCGCCGTCGGCGGACGGAGCGGCCGGCTCGGCGCGGGTGACCTCGCCGGAGACGACGAGGCCGCCGTAGCCGCGTACCTCCTGGCGGCCCCGCGCGTACAGTTCGGCCGGCGGGGTGCCGTCCAGGCCGAGCAGGCCGTGCACGGCCCCGGCGGGAGCGTTGCGGGGGGCGCCACTGTCGATCACGACGACCGAGCGGCGGGAGCGGGCGAGCATCAGCGCACCGTTCAGACCGGCGGCGCCGCCGCCGATCACCACGGCGTCGACGGTCCCGTCCGGCAGCGCGTCGGTCGCGTGGGCGGTATTCGTCGCGGACATGGCCGGACTCCTTCCGTGTGACTTCTTAGTTCCGGCCCGGTGGTCCGGGGCGGACTGCATACGACGACGCTAACCTCGACTTGCAGCAAAGGCATAGAATGTTGCCCATGACGCAAGAAGACGATGATCTGGACAGCCTGGTACGCAAACGGATCCGTGCTCTGCGGGTTGCGCAGGGCTGGTCCCTGGAGGAACTGGCCGTGCGTGCCCGGCTCAGTCAGTCCACGCTCAGTCGTATCGAGAACGGCCAGCGCCGCCTGGCGCTGGACAGCCTCGTCACGCTCGCCCGCGCGCTGGACACCACCTTGGACCAGCTCGTGGAGACCGCGACCGACGACGTGGTCACCAGCCCGATCATCGACGGCGCCCACGGGCTGATGCGCTGGCCGGTGAAGGGCGACCCGGGCATGACCGTCGTACGTCAGCGGATGACCGATCCGCCACCGGACAACCCCGCCCGGATGCGCGCGCACCCCGGGCGTGAATGGCTCGTGGTCCTGTCCGGCACCGCGATCCTCATGCTGGGACACCGACGCTTCCGCATCGAGACGAACCAGGCCGCGGAGTTTCCCACGATGATGCCGCACGCGATCGGCGCCGAGGGGGGACCGTGCGAGATCCTGGGGATCTTCGACCGGGACGCCCGGCGCGGCCACCAGCGGGACAGCGGTGGCGACGACGGCGGCGACGAGGCTTCTCGGGGCTCGGCTCCTTGACCGTGCGCCCCGGTCCCTCCGGGCCCGCTCGGGGTGTCCCGCGTGGGCCCGCGTGGATGTCTTGCGCATCCTGGGGTGTGCCGGGCCATCTTCTTGCCTACTCGGCAAGATTCGATGCGGCAAACGCATGGGCGCCCTACCGTGGAGCCATGACCCACGCACAGCACACACCCCAGCACGGCCACGACCAGCACGGTCACGCTCAGTACGGTGAGGCCCAGCACGGCCACGCCCATGGTCCTGACCAGCACGAGGCCGACGGCCAGGCGGAGATCCTCGACCTGGACGCGGAGGTCCTGGCCGAGCACATCGCCGACATCACCTCGTGGCTGCCCCTGCAAGAGCCCCCTCGCCACATCGTGGACCTGGGCTGCGGTACGGGAGCCGGCACCTTCGCCCTGCTCGACCAGTTCCCGGACGCGCACGTCACCGCCGTCGACTTCTCGGCGGGGCACCTGCAGCGCCTGCGGGAGAAGGCGTGCGCGCGGGGTGTCGAGGACCGGGTCCGCACCGTGCAGGCCGACCTCGACCACACCGACTGGCCCGACCTCGGCACTCCGGACCTCGTGTGGGCCTCGGCCTCGATGCACCACATGGCCGACCCCGACCGGGCCCTGCGCAGTGTTCACGAACTGCTGGCCCCCGGCGGACTGTTCGCCGTCGTGGAGCTGGCGGGCTTCCCTCGTTTCCTGCCCGCCGACGCACCCGAAGGCCGCCCGGGGCTGGAGGACCGCGTCCACACCGCCGGCGAGAGCTACCACGCCGAGCACGTGCCCCACCGCGGCGCCGACTGGGGGCCGAAGCTCACCGCGGCCGGATTCACCCTCGACGGGGACCGCGTGATCACCGTGAACATCGAGGGCTCCCGCAGCGAGGCCGTCGGCGCGTACGCCCTCGGCAGCCTGGTCCGCCTTCGCCGCAGCGTCGTCCAGGTGCTCCCGCCCGAGGACCTCGAGGCGCTCGACCAGCTGCTCGACACCGACGGCCCCCAGAGCATCCTGCGCCGCGAGGACCTCGCCGTGCGTACCGGGCGCACCGTCTGGGCCGCGCGCCGCAAGGGCTGATCCGCGAGGATTCAGCAGCGCCGCGGCCCGGAGGCGATCACTCCTGCGACCTGCGCAAGAGCGGGGGAGAGGGGTGGGGCAGAGGGCTGGCCGCAGCCGGGTTCAGGCCGTCCATGACCAGGGTCACGTAGCGCCGCCAGCCGTCCTCGGCCGGATCCATGGTCCACAGCACGCTGACGAGCATGCTCATGATCCGCTTCAGGTCGTCGGGCACGAGGTCCGCCCGGATCACCCCGGCCTGCTGGCCCCGCGTCACCAGCGGGTCGAGCGCGTCGAAGAAGCGGGAACTGGTCTCCGCGGTGAGGACGCCGGCGTTCCGGGCGGCAGTCAGTACGTGGTGCTCGCCGGCCGCCGAGGTCAGGGCGGCCTCGATGACGGCGGTCAGGCCGTGGCGGGGATCCTCGTCGGCCAGCCCGCGGTCGATGGCGGGAAGCACGTCCTGGGTGAACTGCTGGTCGAGCACGGCCCGGAGCAGGGCCGCCTTGTCCGGGAACCGGCGGAAGAGCGTGGCGATCCCCACGCCGGCCCGCCGCGCGATCTCGTCGAGCGGTACATCGGGCCCCACCTCGGCGTACACGTCGCGTGCCGCTCCGACGATCTTCTCTACGTTGCGCACGGCGTCGGCGCGCAGGGGTTTGGGGTTGTCGTTCGGCGCGCTGCCGACAATACAACTGATAGTCGACGATCGGATCCAGTTGACACGTCGTACGCCGCGAAGTGATAGTTGACTACTGATTGTGGTGTGCGCCGGCCAGGTACCCACGCATCGTCGGGCAGACGCCTCCCCACCTCGTGCGCCCCGTGCCGTCCGGCCGGCCGGGCCTGCGGCCCACGCCTCTAGGGCCTGTGTGATGTCGTGATCAGTTTTTGAGTTCTGTGCTCTTCGTGGGGTGGATTCGATAGGACTGCGGTCGTGACTCGCAGGCAACTCACCCATGCCCAGTGGAAGTTCATCGATCCATACCTGCCGATCGGTAGGTATGGCCCGTACCCCGAGCGGCTGCGGGAGCAGTTCGAGGGGGTGATCTGGCGGTTCCGGTCCAGCGGTCAGTGGCGGGAGATGCCTGCCGAGTTCGGCCCATGGGCCACCGTCTACGGGCGTTTCCGGGTCTGGCGGAACGCCGGCGTGTTCTCCGCCCTCCTGGAAGGCCTGATCGCCGAGGCCGCCCGCGCCGGACAGAGCGACTTGTCGCTGGTCAGCGTGGATTCCACAACGGTTCGCGCCCATCACGACGCTGCGGGCATGCGCGTCAGCAAGCACCTCATGGACGCCCTGGAGGAAGCCGCACAGGAACATGAGACCGCCCGGCAAAAAGGGGCGGACCGGAGGGACAGAACGGACAGGCCGAGCGCCGGCGCGTCCGGCGCAGGCACAAGCTCCGCCTGAAGGAAGCCCTGCTCGGCAGATCCAGGGGCGGGCTGACCAGCAAACTCCACCTCGCCGCGGACCGCAGATGCCGCCCACTCGCACTGGTCCTGACCGTTGGGCAGGCCGGGGACAGCCCGCAGTTCATCCCCGCGCTCAAGCGCGTTCGAGTCCGCTTGCCTGTCGGTCGTCCTCGCAGCAGGCCCGGCGCGGTCGCCGCGGACAAGGCCTACTCATCCCGCGGCAACCGCACCTACCTGCGCAAACGCAACATCAAGGCGGTCATCCCAGAGAAGAGGGACCAAGCCGCCAACCGGAGGAAGAAGGGCGCCCGAGGCGGCCGACCCGTCAGCTACGACGCAGACCTCTACAAAGAGCGGAACACCGTCGAGCGCCTGATCAACAAGCTCAAGGCCTGGCGAGGCATCGCCACTCGCTACGACAAATCACCCGAGAGCTACCTCGCCGGCGTCCATCTCCGTGCCGCAATGATCTGGATCGACGACCTCCTGAAGACCCCCGACTGATCACGACATCACACAGGCCCTAGGACTCTTCATGCAACAGCCGCCCACGGCCGCCACCCGTACCGGCAGGGTCATCGCGACACTCGCACTCGCGGGCATCGCAGCAGCCGTCATGCAGACGCTGGTCACACCGCTGCTGGCCGACCTGCCGAGCATCCTCCACACCTCCCACTCCAACGCCGCCTGGGTCGTCACCGCCACGCTCCTGGTCGCAGGCGTGTCCGTACCGATCAGCGGGCGCCTGGGTGACATGCTCGGCAAGCGCCGCATGCTGCTGGCCTGCTGCATACCGCTGATCCTCGGATCGGTGGTGTGCGCCCTGTCGGACGGGGTCATCCCGATGATCGTCGGGCGTGGCCTGCAAGGGGTCGGCATGGGCATGATCCCCCTGGGCATCGCCCTGCTCCGCGACATCCTCCCCGCCGAGAAGCTCACTTCCTCCATCGCCCTCGTGAGTGCCTCCATGGGCATCGGCGGCGGCATCGGCCTCCCGTTGTCCGCGGCCGTCGCCCAGTACGCGAGTTGGCGCTTCCTGTTCTGGGGGTCCGCGGCGCTCGCCGTCTGCGTCGCCGTCATGGTCGTGGCGTTCGTTCCGGACGTTCCGGCCGCCGCCAAGGGTCAACGCTTCGACGTGGTCGGTGCGGTGGGCCTCGCGGCGGGTCTGGTGTGCCTGCTGCTGTTCGTGTCCAAGGGCGCCGACTGGGGCTGGGGATCGGCCACCACCCTCGGCCTGATCGCGGCCGCCGTCGTGGTACTGGCTGCCTGGGGGTGGTTCGAATGGCGCACCACCGACCCGTTGGTCGACCTGCGCACCACGGTCCGCCCGCGCGTCCTGCTGACCAACCTCGCCTCGGTCTCCATCGGCTTCGGCATGTACGCCGGCATGCTGGTCGTCCCGCAGCTGCTGCAGTTCCCCGCGGCCACCGGCTACGGCCTGGGCCAGTCCATGCTGGCGGCCGGCCTGTGGATGCTCCCGGGCGGGCTGATGATGATGGTCGTATCCCCTCTGGGCGGCAAGCTCACCAACGCCCGGGGCCCGAAGGTGACCCTGGTCTGTGGAGCGCTCGTCCTGGCCGCGGGCTACGGCGTCGCGCTGCTGCTCGCCGGATCGGCCGTCGGGCTGATGGCCGCCGTCATGGTCATCAACAGCGGTGTCGCCCTCGCCTACGGGGCCATGCCCGCTCTGGTCATGAGCGCGGTACCCCTCGCCGAGACCGGCGCCGCCAACGGGTTCAACGCCCTCATGCGCTCCCTGGGCACCTCTGTCGGCGCCGCCGTCGTCGGTGTCGTCCTGGCCCGGATGACCACCACGGTCGGAGGCGTCACGCTGACATCCGAGTCCGGCTTCCGCACCGGCCTGCTGATGGGCGGAGGCTTCGCCCTGCTGTCCGCGGCGGTCGCCGCCCTGATCCCCGCCCTCAGGACGGGGCGGCTCGAACTGCGGGACCAGTCGGGCCCCGCGACCGAAACGGCACCCACCTCGGTGAGCACGTAGCGCGAGCACTCATCCGGCCCCCTCCACGTATGACGCCAGGTGGGCCAGCGAGGAGGCGATGCCGGCCTCGTGGTCCGCTCGGTCGATGCCGACCGGTACGTTCGTGGCGGCGACCGTCACCTCGGTCCCGTCACCGGAGGCGGCGAGGTGCCAGGTCATCGTCATGGTGCCGGCGTACGCCGGGTCGTCGGACTCGAACACGGCCTCCTGCACCACGCGTTCCGGCGGCGTGAGGCCGGTGAACCGGACGTCGACGACATCGGTCGCGTCCGAGGACTTGCCGGGGCTGTCGGTGGGGTCGAGGTGGGTGAGGACCATCCGGAACCCGCCGCCGGGCCGGGGATCCCAGTGCTCGATCCGCCCGTGCATCCCGTCCGGCGGGAGCCAGGCTTCGAGCGACTCGCGGTCGAGGAGGGCGGCGTAGACGGCCGCCGGCGGTGCCGCGATCACCCGGCCGACCCGGTCGGTCCTGCCCGTGGCCCGCTTCCGGGGCCGGCCCCGGTCTGCCGGCGCGTCGGCGGCGGGGGACTCGAGGGTGCGCAGGTGGGCCGTCACGGCCGCGGTGGTCCGCTGCTCGTCGCGGCTCGCCAGGAGGTCCAGCAGCGCCCCGCGCAGGACCGAGAGCAGCAGGGTGCGCTCGGCGAGCCCCCCGGGGGTGTCGCGGCGGGCCGCCGGCTGGGCGGTGGCGAAAAGCTCGAGCCAGTCGGCGATCGTCCGCTCCGCGAAGCCCGCCCACGGGCCCGCGCCGCCGGTGAGCGAGCGGGCGTAGCCCTCGACCCAGAGCATGAGGACCTTGCGGTGCCCCGGGTCGGCCAGCCAGCTCCACACCAGCTCGCCCGTCCGGGCGAGGCCGTGCTCCGGCCGGGCCCGGTGCACCGCTTCGAGCATCCCCGTCTCGTCCTGCCGGGCACGCGCGAGCAGCGCCTGCACCAGGGCGTCCTTGCTGCCGAACAGGAAGAGCAGGACGCGTGGGCTGCTGCCGATCGCCTCGGCGAGGGGCCGCAGGGACATGTCGGCCAGCCCGTGGTCGAGCACGTGGGCGTAGGCCAGCTCCAGTAGCTGGTGCTTACGGGCGGAGTCGGCGCGGGCGGAGTCGTCTCGGGCAGGAGGGGTCACCCGGACATTATGCTTTACTGAAACAGTCGTTTCAGTTGGTGTAGATCAAGGAGAGAAGGGTCCCCATGAGCGAGGCGCGCGCGGTGATCCGGTCGCTGGGGGAGCCGGGTGACCTCGGCTGGGTGGTGATGGCCCACGGCGAGCAGTACGCGAAGGAGTTCGGCTGGGACACCGGCTTCGAGGCCCTGGTCGCGCGGATCGTCGCGGACTACGCGGCCGGCAGTGACCCGTCCCGCGAAGCGGCCTGGATCGCGGAACTCGACGGCCGCCGGGTCGGCAGCGTGTTCTGCGTGGCCGGTGAGGAGGGCGCCGCCAAACTCCGGATCCTGCTCGTGGACCCCGCCGCACGAGGCCACCGGCTGGGTGCCCGTCTGGTGGACCGGTGCGTGGACTTCGCCCGCGAAGCGGGGTACGAGCGGATCCGGCTGTGGACGAACGACACCCTGGTGGCCGCGCGCGGGATCTACCTGGCCGCCGGCTTCCGGCTCGTGGAGGAGGAGCCGCACCACAGCTTCGGCGCCGATCTGATCGGGCAGGTCTACGAGCTCGACCTGTCGGGCTGAGCAGCCCCACCGTTGGGCCCCGTTACCGCCGGGCCCCGTCACCGTCGGACCGACGTCACCGCCCCACGACCTCACCCCCGTCCCCGCCTCGCCCCCGTCCCCGCCCCACCGCTCCGGCAGGCCGCGCGCAGAAGACGCGACCCGGCACAGATAACAGCGGAGCCCGAGGGTAGACGCGAGCCTAGGCACCGCTGCGGAGCCACCCGGCTCCGCGGCATTCCCGACGAGTGAGTGAGGACATCATGCTTTTCGCCGGAATCATTCTCCTGGTCATCGGGTTCCTGACGGGAATCTCCATCCTGTGGACCATCGGAGTCATCCTGCTCGTGGTGGGGGCCGTGCTGTGGATCATGGGTTCGGTCGGGCACGCGGTCGGCGGCCGACGTCACTACTACTGACCGGGCCTTTCGTCGCCCGCCCCGTTCGGGGCGGGCGGCCCCATGACCCGGCAGCTGCAGACAGCGTGCCGTCGGCCCGTTTCCGGGTGTCCGCGCGGCACGCCAGTTGACCAGACGTCGCGGGGCGAACGACATCCGGCCCGCGGGTAGGCGGAGGAATCGAAGGAGAGGGAACCCCGATGACGATGACCGGACTACCGGGAAGCAAGTCCGTCCCCAGCGCGCGGGCGCTGCGACGACAGGCCGTCCGGACCGGAAGGGAACTCGGACGGACGGTCGAGGCGTTCGTCTCCAAGACCGGCCGGTCGGCGCGGGTCCATGAGAAGGGCGTCTTCGCCAAGGGGCGGGTCGTGCGGACCGCCGGGCGGCTGAAGAAGGCGGCCACATCGCACGCCGGCCGCCTCACGAAGGACAAGAAGCTCGATTCCGCACGGGTCCGGGCCGTTCGGGCCGCGACCATGGCGCGGAGCAACCGAACCGTGCTGATCACGGCCTCCGGAGTGCTGACCGCGGCCCTGCTCGCCAGGCGCAGCCGGCGTGCACGACGGGATCCGACTGTTTGAACCGAGAACTCCGGGCCAGACGCTAAGGGATCACGCTTTCGAATCCGGCCCGATCGGGGGCCGTCTGCGATGGAGGTTCCGAGGTGGGAAATGTGTCCCGTCTGCCCGGCCGCGCCGAGTACCACTGGCTGTGGCAGGAGGATGCCGCCTGCCGGGAACTGGGCTCGCGCCTCTTCTTCCACCCCACGGGCGAGCAGGGGCCGGACCGTGAGGCGCGGGACACGGCGGCGAAAGAGGTGTGCGCGCTGTGCCCGGTGCAGCGGGACTGCCTGCGGCACGCGCTGGAGGTGGTGGAGCCGTTCGGGATCTGGGGCGGGCTCACCGAGCACGAAAGGCGCCGGCTGGATACCGCGGGTGCCAAGAGGGCCGCTCTGCCCTCCACCGCTTGAACCACACCGCCGGTGAAGGAACGCTCCAGGCGGGAACAGGAACGGGCGCGGCCACCAAGTCCTTGGGGGCCGTGCCCGGCTTCGTGCTCTCGGCAGGGAGTGCTTCAGCAGGGGCGGACCGGCTGGAGGTTGTGGACGTAGCGGGCCGAGACCCAGCCCTTCGAGCCGTGCAGGCGGTACCAGACCGGATTGCCGTCCACCCAGCCTCCGCGCTTCTGGCACACGAGGAGCACCCGCTCGTGCGGGTGCAGCTTCTTCACCACGTCCGAGTACATGGTCGGCTTCTCGCGGACGTTCAGGGGCGCGCGGGTCTCGACCACGCCCACGGGGCCGGACCTGTCCTTCGCGTGCCCGCCGATGAGGCCCTCGGCCGCCCAACCGGCCGTGCTCAGCGGCCCGATCAGTACTCCGGCCGCCAAGGCGTACGTCAGCAATGCCTTCTTCACCATCGGATCCACTCTCCCTGTGTCACCTGGGCGCGGGGCCGGTAGCCCGTGCGGCCGCCCACCCGGCCGACTATCCACCGCCCGGACGGCGACCCGAAGGGAACACGCCCCCGTTGCTCCGGATGGCCCAGACTCCTTCGCCGTGGCGCGCACTCCCCGGTCCCCCCGCTCCTGCGGCCGCGGAGCGGCACGGTGACGACACGAAACCGGGCCCGGGCTCGATGAGCCCGGGCCCGGTCACATCCGGTCGGATGGTTCAGATGATGCGGCCGCCGAAACCACCGACGGAGTAGTAGGTTCCGATCTCCTCGCGGTATCCGACGTCGTCGAGGTGCTTCTCGCGGTGGAACTCCGGAGCGTTCTTGATCTGCTCCTTGGTGCCGTCGACGTAGATCTTCTTCCGGTCGACGTCGATGATGATCACGGTGCTCGCCGGCAGCAGCACCTCCTTGCCGAAGATCCAGACCCCGGTGTCCACGACCAGATAGGCATCACCGGCCTCGTCGGAGTGCTTGTCGACCTTGCCGATGTTGCCGTCGGTCGCCTCGACCTCGTACCCGGTCAGATCGGTACCGGTCAGGTGGCCGGAGGTGGACCTGTAGCCCCACACATGCTCAGTCACGCGAAAACAACTCCTTCGCCAGACAGGGGGCGGCGAGGCAGCGCCTGCCGTCCCTCTCTTTCGATGTCGTACGCGACGCTGTGCGCGCCCCGCCAAAACTCGCCTGCCCTGGCTTCGTTGCTTCATTCACCCGCCGCGCGGCGCGGACGCCGGAGGGAGGAGTTTGCGCCGTGTCCACCAGGGCAGCCGCGCCAGGGGAAGCGAAGACCACCGGGCAGGCACCGGGATGCAGGTCGACATGCTTCCCATCCCTCCTCACCGCTCGTTCCCGCGCCTGAGGCGCCAACGGGTGAGGGTGCGGGGGAGATCCAGCCGCCACAGAGCCGACAGCCGGGGTGAGGCCACAGTGAACATGACCGCAGAATCCACCGTCGACCCTCGCGGTGCGGGAGTGCCGGTCACGGGGCAGAGCCGCCGACTGCCCCTGGGCGGTGTGCGCGGCCCTGCTGCCGAGGGCCGCGCCTTCACCCGCCGGACCCTGCGGGAGTGGGGATGGGACCGCTACGAGAGCGCCGCCGACGCCCTGCTCGTCGTGTCCGAGCTGGTGAACAACGCGGCCGCGTACGCGAACGGCTGTCAGGAGCTCGTCCTGACAGCCGCCGAGCGGACCTTGCGCATCGACGTGTTCGACGCCTCGGCCGAACTGCCGCACCCCCGGACCGAACTCCGGCCGGAAGCCCCCGGTGGCCACGGCCTGCGCATCGTGCGGCTGCTCACCGACCGGTGGGGCTCCTACACCCGTGACCCCGGAAAGGTCGTCTGGGCGGAGATCGAAGCCGTCGGACACCGGGACCCGACGGCCACGGCCCCGGCCCCGGAGCCCGTGCTCAGGCCGGCTTCCGCGACTCGGGCTCTGCCTCCTGCGCCCGTGCCCGTTCGGCATTGAACTGGGCTCCGGTGAGCAGCGCCAGGTTGGCGAACCAGAGCCAGATCACGAAGACCACGATGCCGGCCAGTGAACCGTAGAGCCGGCCGTAGGTGTCCAGCTCCGTGTACAGCGTGAAGAGCCCTGAGACGGCCATCCAGAGCACGGCCGCCAGTACGCCGCCCGGCAGGCCCCGGCGCGTGCCCCGGCTCTGCGCCGGGCCGGTACGGAAGAGCACCAGGACCAGCAGGACGACGACCGCCAGGAGCACGGGCCAGCGCAGGAGCGCCACGCCCTCGGCGCCGGGCCCGCCCGCCGTCCGTGCCACCCATCGGGCCGTCGGCCCGGACACCACCAGCCCCACGGCGCCGACGACGAGCAGGATCAGCAGCACCACGGCATTGACGAGCAGCATGTGGGCGGCGCGCAGCGCACGCCGCGTGTCCGGCACCCGGTGCATCGCGTGCAGGGTGCGCCGGAACAGCGCGAGGTAACTGCAGGCCGACCACAGGGCGCTCAGTACGCCGCTGATCAACAGGGCCCACATCGAAGGCTGTTCCGCGGCCAGGCCGTCGAGCGCCTCGCGCAGCACCTGCGCCGACTGGGGCGGCGCGTACGAGGTGAGCTGGGCGATCAGCCGGTCCCTCGTCGCCGCGCCGGCCAGCCCCACGAGCGAGACCGGGATGACGAGCGCCGGCAGGAGGGCCAGCACGGAGTAGTAGGTGAGGGCGGCGGCCTGGTCGGCGAGGTTGTCGGTCCAGACGCGGATGGCCGTACGCCGCAGCTCGGCGCGGGTGCGCGCCGTGAGGGTGGCGGACGGCAGCCCGCCTCGGCCTGCCGCTTCGCGGAGTATGTCGCTCATCCCGCGCGATTGCCCGGCGCGACCTTGTGCATGCGCCCGCGAGGTCCCGCGTACGGGGTGCAGGCACCCGCGAGGTCCCGCGTGCGGGGCGGCCGGCCCCGCCGCGGCGGACCGCGGGCGGTGGGTTGCGTACCGGACCCTTCGCAGGGCAGACGAGCCGCCATGACATGGAGATATGCGCTGCGGCGCGGTGAGAGGCCCGACGACGGTGCTGTGGCGTCCGGTTGGCGACGACGTCGGCCGGCCCACCCGGCCGTCCGGGCGCTGGCCATGCTGGCTGCCTTCATCGGGACCGTCCTGTTCAGCGTGGTCCTGGCGCGGCTCACGCTGGAACCGTCCGCGGCCTCGGTGGACCTGGTGCACAGCAACGTCCGGCCCGGCCACTCGATCAATGCCTACCTGGACGGGGCGTCCACCGTCGAGGCGGTGCGCCAGCTGGGCGGAAACCTGCTGCTGGGCCTGCCGTTCGGGGTACTCCTGCCCGTCCTCATGCCCCCGGCCCGCGGGCTGCTGCGGGTCGCCGTGGTGACCGTCTGTCTGATGACGCTGGTGGAGCTCATCCAGGGCGCCCTCGTCACGGGACGCGTCTTCGACATCGACGACGTCATCCTCAACACGGCCGGCTCCCTCCTGGGCTACCTGCTGATCGGCCGCCGGCTGGGCCGGGCCGTGCACCCGCGCCGCAGGCACTGGTGGCACCGCAGGCCCAGGCAGGGACCGGGGCCGTCCGCCGACTCCGCCACCGACGCCGAACAGCAGCGGGAGCCGAGGCCGGTCCCCGTGCCGGCGCCGCGGCCGGAACCGAAACCGCAACCGCGGCGGGAACCGGAGCCGAGCCGACCGGGGTGGCGCAAGGCCTTTCGCCGCGACAAGTGACTCGTGAGTACTGCACACCCCGTAGGTGACAGCGGTGACTGTCGCCCCATCCGCCGGGCGTGACACGGTCGGTACTGCCAACCGACCGAGGGAGCAGTAGTGAACAAGGGGTACGCCGCCTTCTGCGACGCAGACCGCTGGTTCTACGACGCGCCGTACCGGCGGGCCGGTGAGAGCTACCGGGCCGCCCTCGCCCCCGTCCCGCAGGGCTGGCGCTCCCACCGGAGCGGCGACTGGCTCGCACTGCGGCCCGAGGACGCCGAACTGCCCTCACAGGGCTGGAAGATCCACGTCTCGGCCACGCTCGACAACGCGGAAACGCTGCTGACGACGGTGTACGAGTACTGCACCGCCCGGCGCATCGCCTTCAAGTTCGTCCCGAGCCGGTACCTGTTGCACCTGCGCAACGCCAAGTACGCCGACCGCGCGGCGAGCGGGAAGTTCATCACCGTCTACCCGGCCGACGGGGAACAGTGCCGGCGGATCGCCGAAGACCTCGACACCGCGCTGGCGGGGGCGGTCGGACCGTACATCCTCAGCGATCTGCGCTGGGGCGCCGGCCCGGTCCACCTCCGCTACGGCAGCTTCACCCTGCGCCACTGCTACGACGAGCACGGCGAGCTGGTCCCGGCGATCGAGACGCCCGACGGGCGGCTCGTGCCGGACCGCCGGGGACCCGTGTTCCAGCCGCCCGAGTGGCTCGAACTGCCCGGATTCCTGAAGCCGCACCTCGAAGCGCGCTCCGCGCTCACCTTGACGGGGATCCCCTTCACGGTGGAGCGGGCGCTGCACTTCTCCAACGGCGGCGGCGTCTACGTCGGCAAGGACACCCGGACCGGTGAGTCCGTCGTCCTCAAGGAGGCCCGGCCGCACGCGGGGCTCGCCGCCGACGGAGCCGACGCCGTGACCCGGCTGCACCGCGAGCAGGCCGCACTGGAAAGGCTCGCGGGACTGGACTGCGTCCCCGCGGTCCGCGGCACGTTCACGGTCGGCGACCACCACTTCCTGGTACTGGAACACCTCGCGGGCAAACCGCTCAACACCTACTTCGCCCGCCGCCACCCCCTGATCGAGGCGGATCCCGGCCCGGCGGAGCTCGCCTCCTACACCGAGTGGGCGCTCACCGTCCACCGGCGGGTCACGGAGGCCGTCGACGCCGTGCACGCCCGCGGCGTGGTCTTCAACGACCTCCACCTCTTCAACATCATGGTGTCGGAGGACGAGACGGGCGAGCCCTCCGTCTCACTGCTCGACTTCGAAGCCGCCGCGCACGTCGACGAGGGGCTGCGGCAGACCGTCGCCAACCCCGCCTTCGTCGCCCCGGCCGAGCGGCGCGGATTCTCCGTGGACCGCTACGCCCTCGCCTGCCTGCGGCTCGCCCTGTTCCTCCCGCTCACCAGCCTGCTCGTGCTCGACCGGGCCAAGGCCGCCCACCTGGCCGCCGTCGCCGCCGAACAGTTCCCCGTACCGAAGCAGTTCCTCGACGAGGCCGTCGAGGAGATCATGTCCGGTGCGCCGGACGCAGCGCGGCCCGGACCGTACCTGCCCGTCGAGCCGCGCCAATGGCCCGCCGCCCGTACGTCGATGACCGCCGCCCTGCGCGCGAGCGCCACCCCCGACCGCGAGGACCGCCTCGTCCCGGGCGACATCGCCCAGTTCGCGACCACCGCCGGGGGCATCGGGTTCGGCTACGGGATCGCCGGAGTGCTCCACGCCCTCGCCGAGACCGGGGCCGAACCCTGGCCCGAGGCCGAGCAGTGGCTGCTCGACCGGACCGGGAACCCGCTGTCCGGCACTCCGCTCGGCTTCTACGACGGCCTGGCCGGCACGGCCTGGACCCTGGACCGGCTCGGACACCGCGGCCGCGCCCTCGACCTCGCCGACCAGCTGATCCACCAGCCCTGGGAGAGCACGGGCCCCGACCTGCACAGCGGACTCGCCGGCATCGGCCTGGCCCTGGACGCACTCGCCGGCGAGAGCGGCGAGAGCGAACTGCACGCCGCGGCCCTGCGCTGCGCCGAGCTGATCGCCCAGCCTGAGCGGCGCCCCGCCCGCGCGGGCCTGCTGTACGGGAACTCCGGCCCCGCCCTGCTCCTCGTGCGGCTGTACGAGCGCACCGGCGACAAGGAGCTCCTGATCCAGGCCGCCCGGGCGCTCCACCGCGACCTCGACCGCTGCGTCACCAGCGCCTACGGCACCCTCCAGGTGAACGAGGGCTGGCGCACGATGCCGTACCTCGGCGAAGGCAGCGTAGGCATCGGCATGGTGCTCGACGACTGGCTGGAACACGGCCCCGACGAGCGCTTCGAACAGGCCCGGCTGGAGATCGTACGAGCTGCCCAGGCGACCTTCTACGCCCAGCCGGGGCTGATGCGCGGCGCCGCCGGGATGATCCTCCACCTGGCCCGGACCACCACACCGGGCCCGGGCACCGGCCCCGGCGCCATCGCCCGCCAGATCGGCGCACTGGCCCGGCACGCCGTCCCGTACCAGGGCCACCTGGCCTTCCCCGGCGAGCAGATGATGCGGCTGTCCATGGACCTCACCACGGGCACGGCCGGCGCTCTCCTCGCCCTAGGCAGCGCCGCGCCCGGCGGGCGCGCGCACCTGCCGTTCCTCCCGCCGCTGCGCGAACGCGCGGCGGCCCCAGAGCCGGCCCCACCCGGGGCCGTGACCCATCGCACCACTAAAGAGAAGAAGAGGAATCATCATGACGCTTCTTGACCTGCAGTCGATGGAGACCCCGAAGGAAGAGACCACGGAGCTGACCGGCGGCGGCAGCCGTGCCAGCCTGCTGCTCTGCGGCGACAGCAGCCTGAGCATCACGACCTGTAACTGACCCAGGTCACCTCGGGCCCGGGCGGTTCTCCGCCCGGGCCCGCACCACACCACTGGAGGCATCCGCCGATGAGCCCCCCCGACGAGGCCACCGACGGATCCCCGGTGCCGGACACGGCCCGCGACGCGGACCGCGCGCTCGTGGCAGCGGCCCGTCACAGCGGCGGACGCACCGCCGCCGTCCTCGGATGCACGGTGACGGCCGCCGCGGCGGCCCTCGCCGAACCCGCGATCCTCGGCCACACCCTCGACCTGCTCCTGCGCCGCGACCAGTCGGCCCCCGCCTGGACCCTGCTGTGCGCCGCCGTCATCGCGGCCGAAGTGGCGCTCGACGCGGCCGCCGCCCGGCTCACCGGAGACGTGGACGGCCGCTCCACCGCCCGACTGCGCAGGCTCGGGTTCGCCGGGCTGCTGTCGACGGCCCCGCACCACGCGGCCCGCCACGCCCCCGGTGAAACCGCCGCCCGGCTGACCGCGCACGCGGCGGAGGCCGGGAAGGTACCGGCCGCCGTCGCGCACGCCCTCGCCGCCCTGCTGCCGCCGCTCGGCGCGGTGGCCGCCCTCCTCCTCATCGACCTGTGGACCGCGCTCGCCTTCCTCCTGGGCGTTCCGCTGCTGGTCCTCCTGCTGCGGGCCTTCTCCCGCGACACCCTCTCCAGCGTCGCCCGCTACCAGCAGGTGCAGCTCGCCACCGCCGGCCGCCTCGTCGAGGCCCTCGCCGGGGCCCGTACGATCGCCGCCGCCGGCAGCGCGGACCGCGAACGCGCCCGGATCCTGGCGCAGCTGCCCGAACTCGGCACCGAGGGACGGCGCATGTGGCAGGTCTACGGAGGCACCACGGCCCGGTCGGCGGCCCTCATGCCGATGCTCCTCTACGCAGTCCTCGCCGTCGGCGGCATCAGGCTGTCTGCCGGCGCCATCGGCATCGGCGAACTCCTCGCCGCGTCGAGGTACGCGGGCCTCGCGGCCGGAGTCGGCGCGGTGACCGGAGGACTGGCAGCGGTCGCCCGGGGGCGGTCCGCCGCCCGGCGGACCGCGGCCCTCCTGGCCCTGCCCGCAATGGACCACGGCCGGGCGGAACTCCCGGAAGAGGGCCCCGGCACGCTCGAACTGCAGGGCGTCCGGGTCGTGCGCGGCGGGTCGACGGTCCTGCACGACATCGACCTGGTCATCCCCGGCGGGACCACGGTGGCGGTGGTCGGCAGGTCCGGCGCCGGCAAGACGCTACTGGCCACCGTGGCCGGCCGGCTCACCGACCCCGACGCGGGCCGGGTACTCCTGGACGGCGTACCCCTGCGGGAACTGACCGCCGAAGCGCTGCGCCGCGAGGTCGGGTACGCCTTCGACCGGCCGTTCCTGCTCGGAGACACGGTCGGCGGTGCCATCGGCTTCGGCGCGTGCCCGGCCCCCGCCCCGGACACGATCCGCGCCGCGGCCCGTGCGGCGGGCGCCGACGCGTTCGTCCGCCGCCTGCCCCACGGGTACGGCACCCGCCTCGCCGACGCCCCGATGTCCGGCGGCGAGGTCCAGCGGCTCGGCCTGGCCCGGGCCTTCCGTGGCGCGGGCCGGCTCCTGGTGCTGGACGACGCCACCTCCAGCCTCGACACGGTCACGGCCCGCGAAGTCGAACGGGCCCTCGCCCACGAGGTCCGGCCCGGCACCCGGATCGTGGTCGCGCACCGGCTGTCGTCCGCCGTCCGCGCGGACCTCGTCGTATGGCTGGAGGACGGCCGGGTGCGGGCGACCGGCACGCACGGCGAGCTGTGGCGCCGCGAACCCGCCTACCGCTCGGTGTTCGCCGCGGCTCCGGAACCGCACGAGCACCAGCCGGCCCGGGAAGACCACGAGGCGGCGCGGTGAGCGAGAGCGAGACCTGGCGGCGGGTCGCCCCCGAGGGCCGGCGCTTCCTGCGCGGCCGGCGGCGCGCCCTCGGCAGGCTGGCGGCATGGTCGCTGCTGGAATCCGCGCACACCTTCCTCGGCGGCTACGGCGTGGCCCGCGCCCTCGACGACGGCTTCCTGGCCGGCCGGACCACCACCGGACTGGCGTGGCTGGCCGCGGCCGGAGCCGGCGCACTCCTCGGCGGGTACGCCCTGCGCGGTGTGTTCGCCGGCCTCGCCGACCTCGTGGAGCCGCTGCGGGACGGGCTGGTCCGCCGGGCGGTACGGCAGGCGATGGACCGCGCGGTCGCCGACCCGGCACGCGCCGCGGGCACGGGCGCGGTGTCCCGGCTGACCCAGCAGACGGAAATGGCCCGGGACTCCTTCGCCGGACTGGTCCTGACCGCACGCTCGTTCCTGTTCACCGCCCTGGGCGCGATCGCGGGCATGGCGGCCCTGGCTCCCGTGCTCCTGCTCGTCGTGCTGCCCCCGCTGGGGCTGGGTGCGGCGGCCTTCCTGGCGACGCTCCGCCCCATGGCCTCCGTACAGCGCCGGTCCCTGGACACCGACGAGGCACTCTCGGACCGGGCGGGTGAGGTGGCCGAGGGCCTGCGCGACATCGTCGCCTGCGGCGGACAGGCCGCGGCCCGGGCCCGGGTGGAGCCCCTCATCGCCACCCAGGAGCGGTTGGCCCGGCAGCTCGCGCGTTGGACGGCCCTGCGCATCCTGGCCCTGGGCACGGCCGGCCGGCTGCCGGTGATCGCCCTGCTCGTCGCGGCGCCGTGGCTGCTCGGACGGGGGATCACCGCCGGAACGCTGGCCGGAGGCCTCACCTACCTGATGCAGGCCCTGCTGCCCGCCCTGCACACCCTGATGACGGCGGTGGGTTCCGCCGGCACCCGCCTCCTGGTGGTCCTCGAACGCTTCTGTGACCCCATCCCGTCGGACGCGAACGGGGACGAGGCGGCGGCCAAGGCTGCGGCCGCCGCCGGGACGGCGAAGCCGCAGCCGCTCGTCCCGGCCGGCCGGCGGGTCACCGCCGCGGCCGAACTCCGGGGTGTCACCTTCGCGTACGGCCCCGCGGCGGCCCCCGTGCTCGACGCCCTCGACCTGGTGGTGCGGCCGGGGGAGCACCTCGCGGTCGTCGGGCCGAGCGGCATCGGCAAGTCCACGCTCACCGCCCTGCTGGCGGGGATGCTGTCGCCCGGAGCGGGCACGGTCCTGGTCGCCGGAGCCAGCGCACGCCGGGGACCCGGCGTCACGGGACCCGACCCGCGGCGCACCATGCTGCCCCAGCAGGCCTACGTGTTCACCGGTACCCTCCGGGACAACCTCACCCACCTGGCCGCCGCGCCCGGTGTCCCCGTACCCGGGGACACCGAAGTGCTGCGCGCCGTCGCCGCCCTGGGGCTCGAAGACCTCGTGGGGCGGCTCGGCGGTCTGGACGCCGAGGTGACACCCCGGCTGTTGTCCCGCGGCGAGTGCCAGCACCTCGCGCTGGCTGCCGCCTACCTGTCGCCGGCCGAGCTGCTCCTCCTCGACGAGGCGACCTGCCACCTGGACCCCCGTACGGAGGAACGTGCCGAGCGGGTCCTCGCGGACCGGCCCGGCACCCTGGTCGTCGTGGCCCACCGCATCTCGTCCGCGGCCCGCGCCGACCGGGTGCTCGTCCTCGACGGGACCCGCGCCGTGTGCGGCACGCACGCGGAGCTGCCGGCCAGATCCGCCCTGTACCGGGATCTGGTGGGGAAGTGGGACGGGGCGGCGGACGAGTGACGCGCCGGCCGCGTGTCCGTCCGCGCCCGTCCCGGGGTTAGACCCAGCCGGCCCGGCGGGATATCCGGATCGCGTCGATGAGATTGCGCGCGCCGGTCTTGCGGGTCGCCGCGGCGATGTAGTTGCGGACCGTCCCGCTCGCCAGGTGCAGGGTGCGGGCGATCTCCGCGATGGAATCGCCCTCCGCGGCCCTGACCAGCACGCTGAGCTCGCGGGGACTCAGCGGTACGGGATCGGCCTCCAGGAACGCCGACGCCAGTGAGGCGTCGATGAACCGTTCCCCCGCGGCGACCTTCCGGACCGCCCGTACGAGCCGCCCCGGCGAGCCGTCCTTGTCCACGTAGCCGCGGGCCTCGGCCCGGAACGCCCGGTGCAGCGAACCCGGCGCACCCGTCGACGCGAGCACCAGTACCGAGGACGGGGACGCGAGGACCTGGCGGTCCGCACGTGCGTGGCCGGCCAGCACGGCCGTCGTCCCCGGACAGTCGAAGTCGACGACCGTCACGTCTGGCCGTAAGGACTCGGCCTGGCGGACAGCGGTCCGCCAGCCCGCCGACGTGACTTCGAAAGACCCTTCGGATCTCAGCAGTGCGGCCAGAGCCGAGCGGACCAGGCTGACGCTGTGCAGGACGAGGACCTTCGTCATCGTGTGCTCCCCTAGGTTGACGATCCAGCAGCTCCACGCGGCTGCCCCCGTATCGGGGTGATGGAACGTCACTGCGGGGGGCGTGCAGGGGCGCACGGGCAACTTGGCCGAGAAGCCCGGGGATTCTCGCTCCGCTTAGGCGCGATACCCCCTTGAAGGCCGGGCCCGCTGCTCCTCGGCGCGGTCAGATCTCGCCGCGCCAGGCGCCGGTCTCGACCCCGCGCGACTCGATGAACAGCTTGAACCGCTGCAGGTCTCCCGCGACCTGACGCTTGACGAAGCCGAGCTTGTCGGCAGCCGCTTCGGCCAGTCCTTCGGGAATCCAGTTCATGTGCAGGACGACCTTGGTGGTGGTCGCGTCGATCGGCTGGAAAGTGACCAGACCGGCCTGGCGGGCCTCTCCGTCGACCGTCATCCACGCGACGCGCCGGTCCGGGAGCTGCTCGGTGATCTGTGCGTCGAACTCGCGCTGCACGCCGTTCACGTTCGTCACCCAATGGGTGAGCGTGTCCGTGCGCTGGACGATGCGGTCGACCCCCTCCATGAATACGGGGAAGTCCTCGAACTGCGTCCACTGGTTGTAGGCCGTGCGTACGGGGACGTTGACCTCGACGTACTCCTCGACGTGCGACATGTGTTACCCCTTCCGTAGTGACGGCGGCTTCCGCACCCGGTGGTGCGGACGGTCCGTCAGGACGTCTAGGGGCGCGGTTACCCGCCTCCCGGAACCCCATGCGCGGGTCACCCGGGCCGGACGCCGCGTTGCCCGCGCGGCCCTACGGGTGTCGGATGAGGGTGTGCACGAGGACGAACAGCGCGAAGGCGATGACGAGCAGGTGCACCCAGGAGGGGCCGATCGCCGGGGCCAGGGAAAGGGTGGTGAGCTGATGAGGGGTCATGAAACGCGTCTGCCCCCCGGGGCCGCAACGACGCGCTGCCGCGCGTTACGGCCGGGCGGGTGGCATGCCCCCCGGGGCCGTGACGCAGGGCCGCGAGCAGGGCCGGTCGGCGTGCGGCCGGCACCAGGCCTGTCAGTGTTCCGCAGGCTTGCCGGACAACAGCCGGGCGGCAGCGATCTCGGCCCAGACGGCCTTGCCGTGTTCGTGTGTGTCCGTACCCCAGCGATCGGACAGGCGCTCCACGATGTGCAGACCGTGGCCGCCCGGCACGCCGCGCCGCGGGGCCGGGTTGAGGAGGGGCAGGACCCTCGTACCGTCGAACACCTCGACGCGGAGCGATTGTCCGGACGTGACGACGAGCTCCTGGCAGCCGCCCGCGTGCAGGGAGGCGTTGGTCAGCAGCTCGGACACGAGGAGCAGGACGTCCTCGGCGGTCTCGGTCCCGTCCCAGCCCCAGTCGCGCAGGGCCCGGCGGGTGAAGTCGCGGCCCTTGGACACCGAACCGCCGACGCCCGCCAGGGCGAGGCGGCGACGCTGTCCGCCGCCGGGAAGGCCGGTGCTCACTGGATCTCCCGTTTCCGCTCCGATGGTCTCCACCATGCTTTCGCACCCCCGTGCCGATACCGCTGTACTCGCTGCTCCCGGGGACTGTCCGACGAGCTTGCGGTCGACGTCCCGGACTGTCCGTATGCCCCCGAGCGGCCCGAGGACACCCGGGCCTGAACCCGAGTGTATGGGACCCCCGGTGTCAGGGCATTGCCATGTGGAGCCGCAGCGTGAAGCCGTCGTCCGTGGCCCGGACCTCGACCAGATCGCAGAGCTGGTGGATCATCCACAGGCCGCGACCGCCGTTGGCCGATGCCAGGGAGGGGCGCCGGCGCCCCGCGAGCGGGTCGGCCAGCAGGCCCGCGTCGCGGATCTCGGCGACGACTCCCGCACCGGCGCCGACGCTGTTCCACAGGCGGAGCGTGCCCTTGCCGCCACCGTGGGACAGGGAGTTGGCCGCGGCCTCACTGACGGCCAGCACGAGGTCGCCGCGCCGCGCCGGGGTCAGCGCGGTCGTGCGGGCCCAAACCTCGGCGTGATCGCGCACCTCGGCCAGTCCTCCGTGGGAGTACTCGAACCGGAGCGCCTCGCCTTCGGGCTCGGGCAACGGCAGGTCACAGTCCGCCGAGACCCTCGAGGCGTCGGTGTACGCCGGGCTCGCCAGGTCCCGGCCTTCCTCGATCAGCGTGGGGTGCGTGCGCCGGGCGTCGGCCAGTACGTCGGGCGCCAGCCCGCGTATGTCGTACGGGCACAGGATGGTGGCGGGCCGGCCGGCGAAGGCAGTGTTGATGAGGGCCTCGTGCCGGGTGGCCTCCAGGACCTCGGCGGGGGAGCGGCCGGGCCAGATCGGCTCGCCGACGATCCGGGCCGCCCGGCTCACGTGCAGGTCGGCGAAGTCCTGCAGGGCGGCCAGGATGCGGCCGGGATTGCGGCCCAGCTCCGTCATGTCCGTCCAGGTGACGTCCGTCGCGCTCCCGCCGAGGCTCTCGCGCAGCGCGTCCAGGTGCGGGCCCGGTACGGCGACGAGGACCGGATCCCCGGCCGACAGGGCGGTGCGTACGAAACCGCCCACGCCGGCCAGGTACTCGTCGAGGTCCTGGTAGAAGAGGCCGGGATGGACGAAGGCCCCGGGCCCGGTGGGCTCAGGAACAGTGATCATGCTGCGACCTCCAGCGCGGCGCATTCGTCCGGGAACATCTCCACGACCTTACGCAATGAATAGGGCGGGTCGTGGAGCAAGAGGCGCCGCCCCTGCCCGTTGAGGGCGGCCGCCGCCCGTACCAGGGCGGCGACCGCGGCCGTGTCGAGGAAGAGCACGGCGGAAAGATCCAGGTGGACGACGGGGCCGGGAATCGCTGTCACGGCGCCGAGCGCGGAGGACAGGCAATGCCGGGTGTCGAGGTCGCAGCTGCCGCTCAGGCGCGCACCCGGGCGGCCCCGGAGCGGCCGGGCGGTCAGCGGTGCCGACGCGTCCGTGTCCGCGCCCGGTCCGGCTCCGGCCCGGGACTGCGGTCCGGCCCCCGCCTCCCCGCACCCTGCAACCGGGTCCGCCCCCACCGCGGTGTCCGGGCGCGGTGGGGCGCCTGCGGGGGAGGCGGACCGGTCGGGTCTGCGAGAGGAGGTCATGAGCCCTTCCTACACCGCGAGCATGCCGGTGCGCAGGCGGGCGAGGGTCCGGGAGAGGATGCGGGAGACCTGCATCTGGGAGACACCGAGTTCGGCGCCGATCTCCGCCTGGGTCTTCTCCTGGCCGAAACGCATCTGCAGGATGAGCCGGTCGCGTTCGTCCAGCTGCTCCAGCAGGGGTGCCAGGGTGTGGAACTCCTCGAAGAGCTCCATGCCCGGGTCCACGGTGCCGTGGCGCTCCGCCAGCGGCCGGGAGGACCGGGCCGCCGCGGACGGCGCGTCGCCGTCGGAGGTGGTGGCGTCGAGGGAACTGCTCGTGTAGCCGTTCGCGGCCACCAGCCCGTCTATGACCTCCTCCTCGGTCAGCTCCAGGTGCTGGGCGACCTCCTTGACGGTCGGCGCCCTGCCAAGGACGTCGCTCAGCGACTCCTGCGCCTTGGCGAGCTCCGTTCGCAGCTCCTGCAGGCGGCGCGGTACGTGCACGGCCCAGGTGGTGTCGCGGAAGTAGCGCTTGATCTCACCCGTGATGTACGGGAGGGCGAGAGTGGAGAACTCGACCTCGCGCTCGGTGTCGTAACGGTCGATGGCCTTGATGAGGCCGATCGTTCCCACCTGGATGATGTCGTCCATGTCGAGACCGCCGCCGAGCACGCGGGCACGGAAGCGCCGCGCGGCGAACTGGACGAGAGAGAGGTTCATCTCGATCAGCGTGTTGCGGGTGTACTGGTACTCGCGCGTCCCCTCTTCCAGGGTGCGCAGTCTCACGAAGAAGTGCCGCGAGAGCTCCCGTGCGTCGCCGGGCGCTATCTCCCGGGCGTTCTCCACATGGAACAGGTCCTCGCTCTGCGTTTGTGCTTCCCCGGACTCCCGGTCACACGAACGTACTCCAGCGTCTGTTGCACGAATGGGGCGTACAACGGTGGCCGAGTCATGCATGGTGGCCGCTCCCTCCCGATCGACTGACGGCTGCCGGGGCGCTTCTGCCCCGCATCAAAGGGTCTACACACTTCGACGCAGGAGTTTTTCCCCGGGGCGCGTGAAGGACCCCGGGGGCAAGGGTGCCAGACCCGCGGCGGCGGTGCCGGCGCGACGACCAGGCATACTCCCTTGGAAGCACGTACGACTGGCGATCCGGGGAGGCGGACATGACCGGAGCAGGGGACGGATACCGGCAGGGTGTGGTCGGGGACGGCTACCAGACTGGGGCCGGATGGGTGGTGGTGGCCCGAGGAGAGCTCGACCAGGACACGCTGGTTCCTTTGGAGGAGGCCCTCACCGCGGCCGCGGGCCTGCACCCGCTGGTGGTGCTGGACGTGGGTTCCGTCACTTTCGGCGACTCCTCCTTCCTGAACCTGCTCCTGCGGCTGCACCACCTCACCACCTTGCGCGTCGCCGCCCCGGGCGAGCAGTTGCGGCGGCTCTTCGCGGTGACCGGGGCCGATACGGTCCTGTCCCTGCACGCGAGCGTCGAGGACGCCGCCGGGGGATGAACCCGCACGGGTGACCTGCCGCGGAGCCGCTCAGGCGCCGTCGGGGCCCTCGACGTGCGGGCCCTCGCGGTCCGGGGCCTTGCGGTCCGGGCCCTTGCGGTCCGGGCCCTTGCGGTCCGGGCCCTTGCGGTCCGGGCCCTTGCGGTCCGGGCCCTGCGTGTGAGCGTCCTCGGTGTCCGGGGCCTGCGCGTGCGGGTCCGGTCCGCCGGCGGGCCGGAAGCACGCGGTGATCGCCTTGCCGCCGTGGCTCGCGTGAACGTCCAGCGAATCGGCCAGTGCGTTGACGATCCCCAGCCCGCGGCCCGACGTGGCCGCCGCGTCGGCTTCGAGCTCCCGGGGCCTGGGCAGCCGTGGATCGCCGTCCGCGACGCTCACGTGCAGACAGCGGCCGTCCCAGGTCAGCACCAGGTGCGCGGTGGCGACCGCGTGCAGGTGCGCGTTGGTGACGAGTTCGGAGACGCAGACCAGCACGGAGTACGCGGTGTCGGCCACCGAACCGCTCCACGGCAGCGACTCCAGATGCTCCGCGGTCCATTCCCGAGCCGCCCGGACGCCCTCCGAGACGGGAAACGAACGTGCCCAGCCCACTGCCTTGACCGCCATCGCCTTCACCCCGATTCCTCCCTTGTGTGCGAGTGTCACCGGTTCGTCTACCCGCAACCCGTCCGGGCACCCCGGATTCTCCCAAAACTCCTTGCGGCAGGGCGCGTTCGGGACGGGCCCGGTCGTGCCTGTGCCCATCTCCCCTTTCCGCAGCCAGGATGCGCCGTCCCCGGTGTGATCGACCGTGCCTTATGGTCCCTTCGGCGGCGCTAGCCTTCTCCGGACCGGTGTTGCGGCGAAGCCGGATCCCCGTGGAGCAGGGCGCACCGCTGCGCCCTGACACCAGGGGTCCTTTTGTCCCGTAGGTCGGAGTGTCGGTTACGAGTGTGAGGTTGGGGCGGATGGCCGAGCGGGCGGGCACGGGGTCGGCGGACGGGTTCTCCGCGTCCCCGGGTGAGGGTGAGATCGGCGAGGCGGAGCTGCGCAGGCTGCTGGCCGGGCTGACCGCCGTACGCGACGGGGACTTCCGCACCCGGCTGCCCGATGCGGCGGACGGGCTGCTCGGGGAGATCGCCACCGTCTTCAACGGGATGGTCAACCAGCTGTCCCTGTTCACCTCCGAGGTGACGCGGGTCGCGCGCGAAGTGGGCACCGAAGGAACGCTGGGCGGCCAGGCCGACGTACCGGGAGTCGGCGGCGCCTGGCTGGACCTCACGGATTCGGTCAACTTCATGGCGGGAAACCTGACCGCCCAGGTGCGCTCCATCGCCCAGGTCGCGACCGCCGTGGCCAAGGGCGACCTCTCGCAGAAGATCAACGTCACCGCACGGGGGGAGATCCTGGAGCTGAAGGAGACCATCAACACGATGGTCGACCAGCTCTCCGGATTCGCCGGAGAGGTGACCCGGGTGGCCCGCGAGGTGGGCACGGAGGGCCGGCTCGGAGGCCAGGCGGACGTGCAGGGGGTCTCCGGTACGTGGAAGGACCTGACGGAGTCGGTCAACGTCATGGCCGACAACCTGACCGCCCAGGTGCGCTCCATCGCCGAGGTCACCACCGCCGTGGCCCAGGGCGATCTGACCCAGAAGATCCGGGTGGACGCGCGGGGGGAGATCCTGGAGCTGAAGGAGACCATCAACACGATGGTCGACCAGCTCTCCGCGTTCGCCGACGAGGTCACCCGCGTGGCCCGCGAGGTCGGCACCGAGGGCAATCTCGGCGGCCAGGCCACGGTCCGGGGGGTCTCCGGCACCTGGAAGGACCTCACGGACAACGTCAACGTCATGGCGTCCAACCTGACCGGCCAGGTGCGCTCGATCGCCCAGGTGGCCACCGCCGTCGCCCGGGGCGACCTCTCGCAGAAGATCATGGTGGAGGCCAAGGGCGAGGTCGCCGCGCTGGCCGGTGTCATCAACACGATGGTCGACACACTGTCCGCCTTCGCCGACGAGGTGACCCGGGTGGCCCGCGAGGTGGGCACGGAGGGCCGGCTCGGCGGCCAGGCACAGGTCCCCAATGTGGCGGGCACCTGGAAGGACCTCACCGACAACGTCAACTCCATGGCCAACAACCTCACCGGCCAGGTCCGCAACATCGCCCTCGTCACGACGGCCGTCGCCAACGGCGACCTGTCCAAGAAGATCGACGTGGACGCCCGTGGGGAGATCCTGGAGCTGAAGACCACCATCAACACGATGGTCGACCAGCTCTCCGCCTTCGCCGCCGAGGTCACCCGCGTCGCCCGTGAGGTGGGCAGCGAGGGCCGCCTGGGCGGCCAGGCCGAGGTCGAGGGTGTCTCCGGCACCTGGAAGCGCCTGACGGAGAACGTCAACGAGCTGGCCGGCAACCTGACCCGTCAGGTCCGGGCCATCGCCGAAGTCGCCAGTGCGGTCGCCGAGGGCGACCTGACCCGCTCGATCACGGTCGACGCCTCCGGAGAGGTCGCCGAACTCAAGGACAACATCAACTCCATGGTCGGCTCGCTCCGCGAGAGCACCCGGGCCAACCAGGAGCAGGACTGGCTCAAGTCGAACCTGGCCCGCATCTCCGGCCTGATGCAGGGCCACCGCGACCTCGCGGCCGTCGCCGAGCTCGTCATGGACGAACTGACCCCGCTCGTCGCCGCCCAGTACGGAGCCTTCTACCTCGCGGAGGACCGCCCCCGCGGCACCGTGCTCACCCTCGTGGGCTCCTACGGGCGTTCCGCCGCGGAGGAAGGCGCCGCCTTCGCCCTCGGCGAGTCCCTCGTCGGCCAGGCTGCCCGAAGCCGCCGGATCATCGCCACCGACCAGGTCCCCGGCGGCTACGTGATCTCCTCCGGGCTCGGCCACACCACCCCGGGCAGCCTGATCATCCTGCCGATCGTGGTGGACGACCAGGTCCTCGGCGTGATCGAGCTGGCCTCCTTCACCACCTTCAACCCGGTGCACCGCGACTTCCTGGCCCAGCTGATGGAGGCGATCGGCGCCAACGTCAACACGATCGTCGCCAACGCCCGCACCGACGAACTCCTCGGCGAGTCCCAGCGGCTGACCGGGGAGCTCCAGGCCCGCTCCGAGGAACTCCAGGTCCAGCAGGAGGAACTCCAGCGCTCCAACGCGGAGCTCGAGGAGAAGGCCGCCCTCCTCGCCAGCCAGAACAGCGACATCGAGGCCAAGAACCTGGAGATCGAGCAGGCCCGGCAGGAGCTGGAGACCCGCGCGCAACAGCTGTCGCTGGCCTCCACCTACAAGTCCGAGTTCCTGGCCAACATGAGCCACGAGCTGCGCACGCCGCTCAACAGCCTGCTGATCCTGGCCCAGCTGCTCGCCCAGAACCCCGCTCGCAACCTCACCCCCAAGCAGGTCGAGTACGCCGGCATCATCCACTCGGCCGGTTCGGACCTGCTCCAGCTGATCAACGACATCCTCGACCTGTCGAAGGTCGAGGCCGGGAAGATGGACGTCAACCCCGAGCGGGTGCACCTGCCCCAGCTCCTGGAGTACGTCGATGCCACCTTCCGGCCGATGACCACGCAGAAGAGCCTCGAGTTCACCGTCACCACGGCCCCCGGAGCCCCCGACGACCTGCTCACCGACGATTCGCGGCTGCGCCAGATCCTGCGCAACCTGCTGTCGAACGCCGTCAAGTTCACCGAGCGCGGCGGCGTCGAACTCCGCATCGAACCGGCCACGGCCCCCGAGGTCCCCACCGGGCTCTCCCGGCGCGGTCCGATGCTGGCCTTCCGGGTGCGCGACACGGGCATCGGCATCCCCGAACAGCAGCTGGAGTCCGTCTTCGGGGCTTTCCAGCAGGCCGACGGCACCACCAGCCGCAAGTACGGCGGCACCGGCCTCGGGCTCTCCATCAGCCGCGAGATCGCCCAGCTCCTCGGCGGGGCCGTCACTGCGGAGAGCACCCCCGGCCAGGGCAGCACCTTCACTCTGTACCTGCCGGTCAGCCGCGCGGACTACGAGGACGCTTCCTATGCCGGTGCCTCCCTGGCGCTCCCGCCCGGGGCCTCCTCGAGGGCGGCGGAGCTGCGCCGTGCGGGCAAGCCCGTACTCCCGGAGCAGCGCCGGACCCGCCGCCTGCTGGTGATCGAGGAACGGACGAACGGCCTGCTCTCCCTCGTGGCCGAGAGCGCCGAACGGGACTTCGCCCCCGACCACCGGACGGCGGGGGACCGGGACGGCATTCACGTGGTCAACGTCACGAGCTCGCGGGAGGCGGCCGCAGCCCTGGCGGCGCACTCCTTCCACTGCGTCGTCCTGGAACTGGGCATGCCCGACGGCGAAGCACTCCGCTTCCTCGACGCGCTCGACGGGGACCCGGCCCTCGCCTCGCTCCCCGTCCTCGCCCACAACAACCCGCGGGTGCGGAGCGGCCAGGAGGAGGCGCTGCGCCGGCGGTCCGCGTCCCGTCACGTGGAACTGCTCTCCAGCCTGGACGAGCTGCGCGAACGCATCGCGCTCCACCTGTCCGCCGAGCAGCCGGGGGACGTGCTGCCCCTCGTGCAGGGGGACACGCGACGCCGGGACGCCGATCACGTACTCGACGGGGACCTGGCGGGGCGCACCGTGCTCGTCGTGGACGACGACGCACGCAACCTCTTCGCCCTCAGCGGGGTCCTGGAACTGCACGGCATGCGCGTGCTCCACGCCGAGGACGGCCGCAAGGGCATCGACGCCCTCGTCCGCAACGCCGGTGTCGACCTCATCCTGATGGACGTGATGATGCCCGAACTGGACGGTTACGCCGCCACCGCCGAGATCCGGCGGATGCCGCAGTACGTGGGCCTGCCCATCATCGCGGTCACGGCCAAGGCGATGCCCGGGGACCGGGAGAAGAGCCTCGCCGCGGGCGCCAGCGACTACGTGACCAAGCCGGTGGACGCCGACGACCTCATCGCCCGCGTCCGGCGCTGGCTCACGCGATGACCGCGGACACGCACCGGCACGGCGACGCCCGCCCGCCGGGGACGCCGGCCGGCGGCCAGGCCGCGGGCACGGTCCCGCACGTCCCGCACCAGGCCCCGACGCCGCTGGGCCGCCTCGTGGCCACCGTGGAACGGCTGCGCCTGGAGGTGCTGGAGGCACAAGCGACCGCCGACGGGCGGGCCTTGACCGAACTGGCCAAGGGCATCCTGATCGGGCAACTGCACTGCACGCCGGCCGCGGCAGCACGCCAGCTCGACGTGCTGTCCCGCGAGAGCGGCATGTCCCCCCTCGAGCTCGCCGCCGACATCGTCAACCAGGCCTCCCGCGACCACGTCAGCGAGATCGCCGCCGAGTTCGTCGAACGCACGGGCACGGACGGCGGCGACCCGGCCGATCCGCATTCCACGCTGTCGGTGCGGCTGCGCACCGCGGAGAGCGGCGTACTCGCCGTGTCCGCCGACACCCAGGCGGTCGCCGAGTCCCTCCTGACGAACGCCCTGGGCCCCCTGGGAGCGGTCGCCGTGGCCGTATGGACCGCGGTGCCCGACGGATCGCTGGCCCTCGCCGGCCACGCGGGCTTCCCGCCCAGAGAGGCCGCCCGCTGGCGTCACGTACCCCCGGGCGTCTCCACCGTCGCCCGGCTCGCGCTGGGGGAGCGCCGGCTGGTCACCCTCACCGCCCTCGACCGGGAAGGGCTGCCCTCCATCGGCCGCACCGAGTGGCCCGAGGGCGGGCGGATGGCGGTGCCGACGGGGACGGGCGGACGGATCCAGGGCGTCCTGGAGATCTGCTGGCCGCGGCCGCTGGCGCCGCAGTCACCCCAGATCGAGCGGCAGGTGGAGGCCCTCGCCGAACTGTGCGCCCGCACCATGGAGGCCTCGCCCCCGCACGACCCCACGGCCGCCGACACGGTCCTCCCGGACGTCGCCGAGCTCATCGACCTCGCCGAGGGACTCCAGGACCCGGCCGTCGTCCTCACCCCGATCCTCGACTCCGAGGGCAGGCTCGCCGACTTCCGGATCCGGCACACCGGCAGCCGGTTCGTCGACCCGGTGGGACGGCCGCGCGGCGACGTCAACGGCGCCCTGCTGCTCGAGGCCTACCCCATGGCCGCCGCCGAGAACGGACTGTTCGACATCATCGAGCGGGTCCACGCGACGGGCGAGCCCTTCAACGCCGAACGCATGAGCCTGACCGCGCTCGTCGATCAGGTCCGGCTCACCTCGGTCGCGAACATCAGCGTCAGCCGGCACGGTTCCGCCGTCCTGCTGATCTGGCGCGTCCAGGACGAGACGGCGCGGCTGGCCAACCTCCTCCAGCACGCCCAGCGCCTGGGCCGGATCGGAGGTTTCGAGGAGAACCTCGTCACCGGGGAGACCACCTGGAACGCACAGCTCTACGCGCTCCACGGACTCCCGCCCACCGCGTCCCCGGTCCCGCTGAGGGAACTGCCCGCCTACGCGCACCCCGACGACTCCGCCGCCCTCGGCCGCTTCCTGCGGGCGCTGCTCCGCCACCGCCGCCCCGCCTCCGTCAACCTGCGCCTCCAAAGACCCGACGGAATCACCCGCCACATCCGGGTCGTCGCCGAGCCCGTCCTCGACGCGGACCAGCGGCTGCACGCCGTCCGCGGCGCCTACCAGGACATCTCCGCCCAGCACTGGACCGAGGTGGCCCTGGCCGCGACCAGGGATCAACTCGCCCACAGCGAGGCCGAGTCCGCCGAACGCAACCGGCTGGCCCTCCAGCTCCAGCACGCCATCATGCCCCCCACACCACCTGCCATCGAGGCCCCGGGCCTGCGGGTCGCCGTCCGCTACCGGCCGGCGGAGATCGAGGCGCTCGTCGGGGGCGACTGGTACGACACCGTGGTCCTGCCCTCCGGGCTGATCATGCTGTCGGTGGGCGACGTCGCCGGGCACGGCATCGAGGCGGCCACCGGCATGGTCGTACTGCGCAACGCCCTGCGCGGTCTCGCCGTCACGGGCGCGGGCCCCGCCCAGCTGCTGTCCTGGCTCAACACGGTCACCCACCACCTGGCCAAGCACGTGACGGCCACCGCCGTCTGCGGCCTCTTCGACCCGCGCACGAGGGTGATGCGCTGGGCCCGCGCGGGCCACCTGCCGCCCGTACTCGTCCGCGGTGGCGAGGCCGAGGCCTTCCCGCTCATCGAGGGGCTGCTCCTGGGCGCCCTGCCCGAAGTCACCTACGTCGAGCGGGAGGTGCAGCTTGAACCGGACGACACACTGCTGATGTACACGGACGGGCTGGTGGAACGCCGGGACTCCTCGGTCCAGGAATCGCTCGGCCACCTGGTGCACGCGGCGGCCGCCGCTTCCGGGGACCTGGACGGGCAACTGGACCGCCTCCTCGCCGAGAGCCGTTCCGACACCGACGACGACACGTGCGTGATCGGCATCAGGGTCGGCTGACGGCCCCGGCGGGGTGCCCGCAGGCGAGGACGCGGCCCCCGTCACCCGCGCACGGGAGCTCGCCTGCGAGCGCGGCCCGCCCCACCGAGGAAGCACACGTGAACCACGTGAACGATCGGACCGAGTCCTTCGAGATCCTTCCCGGCGCCGGCGCGTCGCCGGTGATCCTGCACGTCCCGCACTCCTCCCGCGTCATACCCGAGTCCGTCCGCCGTGCGATCCCGTGGGACGACCAGGCGCTCGAACGGGAACTCGACCACATCACCGACTCCCACACCGCCGCCATCGCCGAGGCGGCCGCGGCCGGCTCCGCCGTCACGCCGTGGCGGTTCGTCAACGGGCTGTCGAGGCTGGTCGTCGACCCCGAGCGGTTCCCCGACGAGCGCGAGGAGATGCTGGCCGTGGGCATGGGAGCGGTGTACACGCACTCCACCCACCGGGAGCGGCTGCGTCCCGAGGGCTTCGACGCCCGGCCTTTGATCGACCGCTACTTCCACCCGTACGCGGAGGCGATGACGCGGGCCGTGGCGGACCGGCTGGAGGCCGTCGGACGAGCCGTGGTCATCGACGTGCACTCGTACCCGGCTCGGCCCCTCCCGTACGAACTGCACGGCTCCGGCCACCGGCCGCCGATCTGCCTGGGCACGGACCCCTTCCACACCCCGCCCGCCCTCCTCGCCGCCGCCGAGAAGGCGTTCTCGGGCTTCGGCGGCACCGGGCTCGACAGCCCCTTCGCCGGTACGTACGTGCCGCTGAGGTACTACGGCAAGGACGAGCGGATCGGCGCGCTGATGGTCGAGATCCGCCGGGACACGTACATGGCGGAGCCGGGCGGCCCCGCCGGCCCCGGCCTCGTCGTACTGGCCGCGGCCCTGACGGAACTCGTGGACGCCCTGCTCACATAGGGCCCGCACACCGGGGTGGGCGCCGGGATCGCATTGCGGTGCCGTGGGCGGAGCGCAGGCCCCGCCGGGTGGCGGATCGCGGGGCACCGAGGCGTGTCGGTACTGGTCGAGGCCCCGGCCGTCCGGCACGGTGGGCGCGTTCGGTGGCCGTCCGCCGCGGCGGCCCCAGAAGCGCGAAGGGGTGCGTATGACGGAGAACGCCGATTCCCGGACCAGCCGCCGCACGCTCCTGCTGGCCGCCGGATCGGCCGGGGCCGCCGCGCTGGCGGCGGCCTGCTCAGGCCCGGCCGGCACCCGGGGGGCGGCAGGCCGGCCCCCGGCCCCCGCCGACCCGGCCCCGACCGGATCGACCACCCCGGCGTGCGTGCTGACCGCGGAGTCCGGTGCGGGCCCCTACTACCTCGACCTGGACCGGGTCCGGTCCGACATCACGGAAGGCCGGGACGGCGTGCCCTTCCGGCTGGACCTGACCGTGCTACGGGCATCGGAAGGCTGCCACCCCGTCGCGGGCGCCGCGGTCGACGTCTGGCACGCGGACGTCTCCGGCACCTACTCCAGCGGTACGGACGCCTTCCTGCGCGGCACCCAGCTGACGGACGCCGCGGGGCGGGTCACGTTCCGCACGATCGTGCCGGGCTGGTACCGGGGCCTGGCGCCCCACATCCACTTCAAGGTGCGGCCCGACCGCCGCACCGAGACGACCTCGCAGTTCTTCTTCCCCGAAGAGCTGCTGGTGCGGGTGTACAAGCTCCAGCCCTATGCCCGCCGCCCGGCGCCGGAGCGCCCCAACACCCGGGACAGCCGCTACCGGGAATCCGGCGCCGCGACGACCCTGGCCCCGGTACCCGACGGCGCCGGCTACCGGGCCTCGTACACCGTCGGCGTCGCCTGAGCCGGCAGGCCCCACCGCTCGGCCCCCTCCCGACACGACGGAGTCCCGCCACTACCAACGCTAACGGCAAGCGGTTAGCGATTTGCGCGCATCCCGTTAACGTGATTCTGTTATCAGTGGAAACAGCGGTGGCCGGTCATGCGGCCGCCCGCCGCCGCCAACCCCCACCTGGAGAAAACATGATCACAATCACCGCTCCCACGGGCCGGATCGGCCACCAGGTCCTCGACGCGCTCCTCGACGACGGCCGACCCGTCCGGGTGATCGCCCGGGACCCCTCCCGACTGACCCCGCGGGCGCGTGAGCGCGCCGAGGTCGTGCAGGGCTCCCACAGCGACCCGGAGGTACTCGCCAAGGCGTTCGAGGGCGCCGAGAGCGTTCTGTGGCTCGTCCCCCCGAACCCCCAGGCCGAGAACATCCAGGACCTCTACCTCGACTTCACCCGTCCGGCCTGCGACGCCATCAAGGCCCAGGGAGTCAAGCGCGTCGTCGGCATCACCAGCCTGGGCCGCGCCTACGGCAAGCACGCCGGGCTGCTCTCGCCGGCCTTCGCGATGGACGAGCTGATCGAGGGCACCGGAGTGGCCTACCGGTCCCTGGCCATGCCCTACTTCATGGAGAACTTCCTCTACCAGCTCGAATTGATCAAGACGCAGGGCCTGTTCGTCACGCCGAACGCCGTCGACCGCCCGCTCGCCGTCGTCGCCACCCGCGACATCGCCGCGACCGCGGCGGCCCTGTTGCTCGACGCCTCCTGGAGCGGACAGGGCACCGTCCGGGTGATCGGCCCCGACAGCCTGTCCCCCAAGGCCATGGCCCAGGTGATGTCCGAGGTCCTGGACCGGCCGATCGCCGTCTGGCAGAGCGACCTCTACACCTACGAGACGACGATGACGGGCTACGGCATGAGCGCCGCCTGGGCGAAGGGCCTGGTCGACATGGCCGCCGCTCAGAACGACGGTATCTACGACGCCGAGCAGGCCGCCCTGACCTCGCCGGCCGCCACCGGTTTCCGCCAGTGGTGCGAGGAGGTGCTCAAGCCCGCCGTTCTGGCCTGAGCGTCCTGCGCCTGCTCCTGCACCCACACCTATGTCGCGACGGAAAGTCACCACTCAATAGCAAAGAGTGAGGATTCGGGTGTGCGGGAACTCCTGGTGGGCACATCACCGTCATGCTCTCGGACACGCTCGAACGACTGCGGCACCTCGCCCGCCCGCGCCGCACCCCCGTCTTCACCGCCGACTTCGCCTCTCCCACCCAGTGGATCGCCGGCCGCTCGTGGGCGTATCCCGACGGCGGGCCGGTCAACCCGGGCGACAACAAGCTCGACCACCTCGTCGCCGACCCGGCCTACAGCCGCGGCGGCGTCTTCCGGGCGACACGGCGCCCCGACGACTACTGGGACAGCGGGCTCCTCACCACCGAGGGCAGCGTCGAGGGATTCGAGGTACGCACCGGCGACGTGCTGGAGGCCCGGGTGAAACTGCCGGTCCAGCAGGGCGCCTGGCCCGCGATCTGGACCTGGCGCGACGGCGGCCAGGAGATCGACGTCTTCGAGTACCACCCCGACAACCCGGACCTCCTGGAACTGTCCAACCACGTCCGTGAAGCGCACCGCTACCACCGTGACCCGGCGGTCCGGCCCGGAGGACGGGTCGACCTGAAGGTCGAGTTCGGGAAGAGTTCGGTCGTCTGGTGGATCAACGGCGCCCGGGTCTTCAGCGATGGCCGGGGTGTGGGCCGCGGCTGGTCCGCCTACCTCATCGTCAACCTCTCGGTCTGCGCGGGCAGGTACCACCCGGCGCCGGAGCCCGCGGTCACGGAACTGTCCTACGAGGTCGAGCAGCTGCGGGTGTACCGGACACGCGGGGCGCGGCTGCGGATCGGCGGCCCGCGGGACGCGGTCGACTAGGCCACGGGTTCTCCGGGGTGCGCGGGCCCGCGCCCGTAAGCCGGTGGCAGGATCGCGCCCTGGACGGTGCCGCCGGGGTGCGTTAGCTTCCGGCGCCATGAGACCTCTGGGAATTGGCATGTTCGCGGCCGCTCTGCTGCTGGGGCTGGTAGCCGCCCCGGCGCAGGCCGCAGGGGAGCCGGGAGACCTCCGGGGTGCGCGCTGGGCGCTGAAGGAGACCGGGAAGGACGCCCGCTTCCGGGGGCTGGCGGCGGTCAGCCGGTCCACGGCCTGGGTGGCCGGCTCGAAGGGGACCGTGCTGCGCACCTCGGACGGCGGTCGGAGCTGGCGGGACGTCTCGCCGCCGGGGGCCGTCGCGGAGGGGCTGGAGCTGCGGGACATCGAAGCCTTCGACGGGCGGCGCGCCGTGGCCCTGTCCATCGGCGAGGGCGAGGCCTCCAGGGTGCTGCGCACCGAGGACGGCGGCGCTACGTGGACCGAGGCCTTCCGAAACCCCGACCCGGGGGCCTTCTACGACTGCCTCACCTTCTTCGACTCCCGCCACGGACTCGCGATGAGCGACCCGGTGGACGGGAAGTTCCGCATCCTGTCCACGGGCGACGGCGGTCGGAGCTGGCGGGTGCTCCCGAATGCCGGGATGCCGGACGCGCTGCCGGGTGAGGCGGGCTTCGCGGCCAGTGGACAGTGCCTGGTGGCAGCCGGGCCGCGCGACGTCTGGCTGGCCACGGGCGGGGGCGCTCTCGCGCGGGTGCTGCACTCCGCGGACCGCGGCCTGACCTGGCAGGTGGCCGACTCCACCCTCCCGGCGGGCGACCCGGCCCGCGGGGTCTTCGCCCTCGCCTTCAAGGACCGTACGAGGGGCCTCGCCGTCGGCGGCGACTACCGCACCGGGCAGGCCTCCCCACAGGCCGCGGCGGTGTCCTCCAATGCGGGACGCACCTGGCGCCAGGCCTCGGCCCCGCCGCCGGCCTACCGGTCGGGCGCGGCCTGGTTCCCCTACCGCGCCGGCACGGCCCTGGCGGTGGGCCCGACGGGCACGGACGTGACCGGGGACGGCGGCCGCACCTGGCGGGCGCTGGACTCGGGGTCGTTCGACACGGTCAGCTGCACGGCCGACGGCGGCTGCTGGGCGGCGGGGGAGAAGGGACGGGTCGGGCGGCTGGAAGGGGCGGGACGGGGCTGACCGGCAGCGTCACGCGTAGCTGACCGAGACACGCTGGAAGCCCAAGGAACTGAGCAGGCCCTCCAGCATCGTGGTGGTGTTCTTCTCGGTGCGTTCGACGAGGCCGCTGTCGCGTGCCGCATCCGAGATGTGCTGAACGGCCAAGCGCTGTACGGCCTGTTCACCGGCGGGATTGTCGGTGAACAGGTCACCCAGCCGGTCCAGCAGCCCCCGCTGCTTGGACACGGCGTACGAGCGGTCCAGGTCGAGCGCCGCGGTCCCGAGGACGGCATGCGGCAGGCGGAGCGAGACCTCGGTCCGCTCCTCGTTCACGGTGACGGCCTGCTCGCCGAGCCCGCCGAGGTCCACGTAGCCGCTCACGGAGCCCGCTCCGACATAGAGGGTCCTGGTGCCCCGGACGGAGTCGGGCAGGTAGGCCGCGTCCTTCTCCAGGTCCACCACGACCTGGAAGTTTCCTGCGGCGCCCTCGTAACGGTGCATGTCCTGGATGGACTTGAGCAGGACCGGCCCCGAACGGTCCACGGTGTCCTGGCGGAACAGATCGCCGAATCCGGGCAGCAGGCTGAAACGGCCCGCCAGCAGCAGGGCCACTGCCAGCACAGCCAGCACGGCCAGCGCGCCGACGACCCGTCCCGACCGCGGCAGCCGCCGCGGCTCTCTCGGCGGCGCGGGTTTCCGCTCCGCATCGCGCACTGAGTTGTCCATACCTTGCGGATGCCCGCCCCACGCCGCCCCATTCGTCAAATCCCTCTGGAGGCAAGTCCGTTGAGAGGCCGCCGGGGCGCGTGGGTTACCAAGCGCGGCCCGGTGCGTCCGGGGCGTGGGCGGAGCGGCCGGAGGTGAAGGACATGCGGTTCCAGGTGTGGCGGCGTCCACGGATGGCCACCGAGTAGGCGTACATGACCTCGGGGTCGCACATACCGGGAATGTAGGAGTCGCCGAAGTGGTGCGCGTCGAAACCGGCTTCCTTCGCGTTCAGGGCGAGTTGCGGCACCACGTTCGCGTGCGAGCCCTCCTGGCTGGTGCCGATGGCGCCCATGACGATCGCGCCCGCGTCCTGGACCGCCGCCACGGCGGTCGCGGCCAGCTCGCGGGTCACGCCCGGCAGGGTGCCCGGCAGCGGGGCGACGACCCCGTCCGCCCCGGCGTCGACGAGGGCGGTCAGCCGCGCCGGGGTGACGCGCTCGGGGCAGCCCGCGTGGTGCATCTTGCCCGACCACAGGGCCGCGTTGTCACCGAGCCCCTTGCGCAGCTCCTCGGTGACCCGCGCCATGCCGTCGTAGGTGCCGCCCGTGCCGGGATTGGCGGTGATGCACAGCAGCGCGGCGCCCATGTCGATGAGACGGCGGGCATGCTCGGACGTGGCCCGGCGGATCTCCGGGACGTCACCGGGCTCCAGGTTCACGCCCACGGGACGACCGATCAGGCGGGCGAGATCGGTGAAGGACGTGAAGGTCCCCAGGCCCGGCATGACGAGCCGCTCCCCGTCCCAGGCCCGCTCGATGAGGTTGAGGATCACGATGTCGGCGCCGAAGGCGGCCACCAGCTCGGCATTGTGCACGCCCCGCCCGTCCGGGTGCGGGGAGAGCGCGGCACGCTCGGCGAAGACCTCGGCCACCATGGTCCGCCCCTCGGCGGCGGCCACCGCCCGGGTCAGATCACGGCCGTGCAGGGCGGCGAGCGCGTCGCGGTCGAGGTCGAGGATTCGCTGAGTGGTCATGACTACGACCCTAGCCACGGGCGCCCCGGCCCCGGCCCGCCGTTGGACCCCCGGAGGGGAGTCTTTGGGCCCTGGCCCGGTTCCGCGCAGCCGTCCGGGCGGCCCCCGCTCGTCCGGCCCGGCGCTCCGGCGTCGGTCGGTCCGCGAGGGCGGCGGGATCGCGGACCGACCGAGGACGCCGAGGCACCTCTCCGCTGACGGGGCCCCCGGCCCCGGGGAACGCTGCCGTCAGAGGGGGGCTGGACCCGTCAGTTCCCCTCCCATGTGCTGAGGGCCGCGCACGCCGCGTCGCGGACCTCCGGAACGGGATGCGCCGGCAGATCCCGCAACACCCTCAGTGCCGGGCCGAGTTCGCCGCCGCCCGGCTCGCACGGTTCTCCGCCGGAGCCACCGCGTACGGGCCCACGAACAGCCCGTCCCGGGGCGGGAGCGAGCCGTTCCGCCGCCGCGCGAACCACCGTGCCCCCGACGCGGGCACCGCGAGCGCCGCGTCGCGCGCCTCCGTCACGGCGGCCGGGGAGACCCGGCCCCAGCTGCGGACCGCAGGTGTCCGGATCGGCGTGTGCCGCGTCCACGACCCCTTCCACGCCGGCCCGCCACACGACTTCGTGGGTCGGGCCCCGATGGCCAAACCCGGCCGCCGCCCGCCCCGAGGACCCCGGGCACACCTCGCCGGCCTCGGCCCGGAGCACACCGACGGGCTCACCAAGCGCCGCTACGAGGACGAAGACGGCACGCTGACCCCGGTGGACCACGTGGAGCGGTTCCAGACGGCGCCGGCGCCCGTCACCACGGTGCGGGACGAGGTGTTGGGAAGGGTCGCCTCCCTCGCCCACCACGACCACAGCGAGGTGGTGGTCCGGAACCCGGGCGCCGAACTCGCCCGCGGCACGGCGGACCTCGCGCCGCAGGAGCACCGGCACTTCCTGTGCGCGGAGTCGGCCCGGGTGGGGCGGCCGCTGGTGGCGCACGAGGGGCGGCCGGGGCGGCTGGCGGTGGAGCTGCGGATGGCGGAGCGGTGACAGCGGCGCAATGACGGGCAGGGGCCCCGGATGCCGCCAGGCATCCGAAGCCCCTCCGTCGTGCGGGAGCCCGCAAGGGGCGCAAGCCCGTAAGGGGCGCGTGCTCAGGAAGCGGACGAGAAGCCGGTCGTGGCCGCCGCCGCCGCGGCCTCCTTCACCACCTTCATGCCTCCCGGGACCGCCGCGTCGGGCTTCATGATCACGCTCTCCCGCGTGGAGGGCGCCTTCGGGTCCGAGAAGTCGTGGGTGATGCCGAAGCCGTTGTCGTAGGCCTTCAGGCTCAGCAGCGCCTTGCGGATGCCCTCGCGGGTCAGGTCCTTGTCGGTACAGGCCTTCTTCAGCACCTCCCCGAACAGGCTGCCCGCGGTGAATCCGGCCACCACGCCGTTGTCGAGGCCGGCGTCCGGGTACTCCGCCTTGTACGCGGCGGCGAGGGCGGCCGGGCCCGCCTCGGTGGAGCCGATCGGCAGGGCGGAGGAGGCGACGTAGTAGTCCTTCTGCAGCGCCGCGCCCGCCGGGGTGGCCAGGAGCTGCGGGGAGAAGGCCGAGTTGTTGCCGACGATGGGCACGTTCCAGCCGCCCGCCGCCGCGACCCCGACGAGCGAGGCGGCCTGGCGGGGGCCGGCGCTGATGACCAGGGCCTTGACGCCCGCCTGCTTGAGCGCGGCGACCTGGGCGGTCATGTCGTTGTCGGTCGGCTTGATCTTCTGTTCGACGATGGTCAGCCCGGCCTTCGAAGCCGCGTGCTTGGCGCCGGCGAGCGCGTTCTCGCCGTAGTCGCCCTCGAAGTAGACGTGCCCGATCTTGTCGCCCGAGGCGATCCGCTTCTCGTCGAGCAGGAAGCCGATGGCGTTGATGGTCTCGATGTCGTAGGTCGCGCCCACCGTGCGGATATAGGGACTGCCCAGCAGCGAGGCGGACCAGGCCTGCGGGATGACCAGGCCCTTGTCCTGGCCGTCGATCCGCTGTTTGACGGCGGCGACGAACGGGGAGCCGATGAACTGGGTGTACCCCAGGACCGAGGGCTCCAGCTCGGTGTAGGCGGCCAGCGCCTTCTGGGGGTCGTAGCCGTGGTCGCGCACCGTCAGCTCGATCGTGCGGCCGCAGATGCCGCCGGCCGCGTTGGTCTGCTTCGCCCACAACTGCTGGGCCTGGGTGACGCTTTTGCCGAGCGAGGCGTAGACACCGGTCATATCGGTGAGCGCGCCGAGCCGGATCACCTTGTCGCTGACCCCGGCTCCGGTCTTGACCCCGCCGGCGGCGGTCTTGTCCCCGTCGTCGGTCTTTGCCTTGCCGCTGCACCCGGCGGCGCCGGTCAGGACGAGCGCGGCCGCCAGGGCCGCGGCAGGGAGCCTTCTTCTGTTCACGTTCGCTCCTTCGTGGGTGTGGTGCGGGTCCGGACGATCCGGGTGATGCCGGCGAGGCCGCCGGGGAGGAACAGGACTGCTGCGACGACGGCCGCCCCGTAGAGGTAGCGGGAGACCTCGCCCGGGGAGACCCCGCCGGTCCCGGGGGCGGACACCAGGGGGAGGGCGTCGCTGTACCGGGTGAGGAGTTGGGGCAGCAGGGAGACGAAGGCGGCGCCGACAACGGCGCCCGCCACCGTGCCCAGGCCGCCGATCACGATCATGGCGAGGTACTCGAGGGACAGGACCATGCCGAAGTAGTCGGGCACGGTGCGCTGGAAGATGAGCGCGAGCAGTACGCCGGCGAGCCCCGCGTACATGGACGACAGGACGAAGACGGACGCCCGGTAGCGGGCCACCGGCACGCCCATCACTCCCGCGGCGATGCTGTGGTCGCGCAGGGCGTTCATGGCCCTGCCGGGCCGGCCCCGCAGCACCCCGCGGGCGAACAGGGCGCCGCACAGGAGCGCGGCGAGCGAGACGTACCAGAGCTTCTCGGCGGACTGGAAGGGGACGGCCGCGATGACGGTCTCGGTGTCGTCGAAGTCGAACCCGAAGAGGGACAGCGGCTCCACGGCGCGGCCGTTGAATCCGCCGGTGACGCTGGTGGCGTTGAAGAGCACGTGCTGTCCGATGAAGATCAGCGCGAGGGTGGCGATGCCCAGGTACGCGCCGCGCAGCCGGCCCGCGATGGGGCTGAAGAGCCCGCCCGCCACCCCGGCGAGGGCGACGGCGAGGATCGCGGCGAGCCAGCTCGGCAGCCCGAGCCCGACCAGTGTGTGGCCCCCCGCCGTGCTGCCGTCCCCGGCGAGCGCGCAGTACCCGTACGCGCCCACGGCGAGGAAGAAGGCATGGCCCATGGACAGCTGACCGGTGGCCCCGGTGAGCAGGTTGAGCCCGATGGCCCCGATGGCGGCGGCCATGGCGAACAGTCCGGCCTGCAGCCAGAACCGGTCGAGGTAGAACGGCAGCGCGAGGAGCACCAAACCCGCGGCCGCCGCCCACACGCTCCGGGCGCCGAGCCGGCGCCGAAGGTTTCCGGCGGTGGCCGTGGCAACGGGCGCGCGGCCGGGGGAGGGAGAGGGGGAGGGGGAGGGGGACTCGGCGTGGTCCGCGGGGCTGCGGGTGTCAGACACGGGCGAGCTCCTTCGTGCCGAAGAGTCCGGCAGGGCGGATCAGCAGGACCCCGACCATCACCAGGTACGGTGCGAGGTCGCCGATGCCGCGGCCGAGGAAGGTCAACTGCCCTTGGTAGCCGGTGGCCAGAGCCTCCGTGACTCCGACGATCAGGCCCCCGGCCAGAGCGCCGGTGGTGGAGTCGAGGCCGCCGAGGATCGCGGCCGGAAAGGCCTTGAGGGCCGCCAGCGAGGTGGCCCGCTCCAGTCCGGGCGTCGGGAAGACGGTCAGGAAGAGCGCGGCAACGGCGGCCAGTGCCCCGGCCACCGCCCAGGCGGCAATCGACACCCGGCCCAGACGTACGCCCATCAGCGCGGCGGTCTCCGGCTTTTCGGCCGCCGCGCGCATGGCCACGCCCCAGGAGGTGTGGCGGAACACGAGCAGGAAGACGGTGATCAGCAGTCCGGCGGCGAGGATGGCGGCGATCCGGGTCTGCGCCAGCGTGACCGGCCCGAAGTGGACGACACGGTCGCCCCACGGGTCGCCGAGCGGGAGCACGTCGGTACCGATCCGCCGGGTGAGGTCGGTGATGAGGAGGATGTCGACACCGATGGTGACGATGGCCAGCACGCTCTGGTCCTGGCCCCGGTAGCGCCTCATCACCAGGAACTCGATCGCCGCCCCGACCGAGGCGGCGGCGAGGGTGCCCACCAGGAGGGCGGCCCAGAAGCCGATTTCCTCGTGCAGGGTCGCGGTGACGTACCCGCCCGCCAGCAGCAGGGAGGCATGGGCGAAGTTGACCACCTCGGTGGCCTTGAAGATGATCACGAAGCCGAGGGCGATCAGGGCGTAGACGGATCCCATGGAGATTCCGCCGAGAAGCAGTTCGAGGAAGGTGCTCACGCTGCCGGGTCCTCCTCTCCGAGGTACGCGCGGACCACCGCGGGATCGTTCTGCACCTGCGCGGGAGTCCCACCGCCGATGCGCCTGCCGAAGTCGAGTACGGTCACCGCGTCCGCGAGCCGCATCACCACCCCCATGTCGTGTTCGACCAGCACGATCGAGATGCCGAGGCCGTCCCGTACACCCGCGATGACGGCGGCCGTACGCTGCCGCTCGTCCGCGGTCATTCCGGCGACGGGCTCGTCGAGCAGCAGCAGCCTGGGCTCCATGCACAACGCCCTGGCCAGCTCGACGAGTTTCTGCTTTCCGTAGGGGAGCGAGCCCGTGGGCGCCCCGAGATCACCCTCCAGACCGACGAACTCGGCGATCTCCCGCACCCGTTCGCGATGGAGCCGGTCCTCACGGGCGGCGGCGGGCAGCCGCAGTCCGGCCGCCAGGAACCCGGACCGCATCAGCCGGTGGCGGCCCAGGAGGAGGCTCTCGGCGACGGTGGTGTGCGGGGACAGCGCCAGGTTCTGGAAGGTGCGGGCGATACCGAGGCTCGCGACGGCGTGCGGGGCGAGGCCGGTGAGCTCGCCGGCGCCGAACCGCACGCTGCCGCCGGAGGCCCGGTACACCCCGGAAAGCACGTTGAAGCAGGTCGACTTGCCCGCCCCGTTGGGTCCGATGACGGCGTGGACGCTGCCGGGATCCACGGTGAAGGAGACACGGTCGAGGGCGGTCAGGCCCGCGAAGCGGACGGTGACGTCGGTGACGGTCAGCGGCGGGGGAGGCGACCAGGGCGCGCTCACGCGGTCCACCTGCGCAGTTCCCGGCCGGCCCCGGCGGAGGCCGGAGCGGGCCCGGCCTCGTCGGTGATACCGAGATAGCGGCGGCGGACCTCGTCAGAGGCGGCCAGCTCGGCGGCCGGGCCGTCCAGGGTCACCTCGCCTACCTCCAGGACGTAGGCGTGGGAGGAGAGGCGCAGCGCCAGGGCGGCGTTCTGCTCCACGAGCAGGACCGAGGTGCCGGAGGCGTTGATCTCGGTGATGGTCTCCGCGATGGTGGCGGCCATTTTGGGGGCGAGCCCGAGAGTGGGTTCGTCGAGCAGCAGCAGGCGGGGCCGGCTCATCAGGGCCCGGCCCAGGGCGAGCATCTGCTGCTCGCCACCGGACAGCAGCCCGGCGCGCTGCCGCGCCCGCTGCGCCAGTACGGGGAAGAGCTCGTGCACCCGGGCGAGAGACCGGGCCGCGTCGGCGCGGGCCGCCGTGCGGCGTCCCAGGGCCCCGGCCCGCAGGTTGTCCGCGACGGTCATCCGCGTGAACACCTGCCGCCCCTCGGGAACTTGCACCACTCCGGCGGCGACCACCCGGTCCGGGCCGAGCCCGTCCAGCGGCCGGCCGTCGAAACTGATGGTCCCGCCCGTCACCGCGCCCCGGTGGAACGCGAGCGTCCGGGACACCGCACGCAGCAGCGTCGACTTTCCGGCGCCGTTCCCGCCGAGTACGACGACCACCGCGCCGGCGGGCACTTCGAGCGACACCGAACGCAGTGCCCGGACCGGTCCGTAGCCGACGGACAACGCGTGCACTTGTAGCGAAGCCACGTCCTCTCCTTCCTCTGGGCGGCCTTGTGCTGGCGCACAGACCAGCACCGGGCCGGGGCGCGCGTCCACGTCCGGAACCCGAATCGATGCGGATGACCAGCCACGGCTGGACTGTGTTGTGCAAACGCACAGACCTGACGCGCGGGCCGCTGACGGGGGCCGGAGCGGATGACATTCTCAGCGGCCATGGGCGGACGCAGAACACGCACGGAACAGGAGTGGTCGGTGCTGTTGTCGGCGGCGGACGTACTGCTCGGCACCATCTCCGGACTCACCGACCAGCTCATCGAGGACCTGGCGAAGCACTCGCCGCTGTTCGACCTGGCCGTTCCGCGCGACGAACACTGGCAGCAGGTCAGCGAGGCCATGCACTACGGGATCGAGGCCTTCGCCGCACGGCGCTCCGCCCCGCGCAAGGACCTCGAGTACGCCGAGGAGCTGGGACGGCGGCGCGCCGAGCAGGGGCTGCCCCTCGAGCTGCTGCTCTACGCGTACCGCAGGGCCGGCCGCCTCACCTGGGACGCCCTGCTGGACATCGTCACCGAGCAGGAACCGGAGGCGCTGCCGGTGCTGGCGCGCGCGGCCGGGGCCATGTGGGCCGGGATCGAACAGCAGGCGACCGCTACGGCCGAGGCGTACCGGACCGCGGAACTGGAGATGCGGCGGCGCAGCGACGAGCGGGTACAGGCCTTGCTGGACGCCCTGCTGGAGGGGGACACCGCGCCGGCCCTGGCGGCCCAGGCGGCGCTCGCCCTGGACCTGCCGGAACAGGGCCGGTACGCGGTGGTGGTACTGCCCGCGGACCGGGGCGACTCGGTGCACCGAGTCGCGGCGGCGGGCGGGATGCGGCTGTTCTGGCGGATGCGCACGGAGCGGGAGCTCGCCGTGGTGGCCCTGGGCGAGGCCTCGCCAGCCGACCTGGCGGCGGAGCTCGCCGACCGCTGTCCTGGGCCGGGCGGAATCAGCCCGGTCGTGGGCGGCCTGGCGGAACTGGGCCGGGCCCGACGGCTGGCGGAGACGGCGCTGCGGACCTGCGGGCAGGAGGAACGAACGCTGGTGCAGCTGACCGACCGGCTGCCCACGGCCCTGGTGGTCCGCCAGCCCGAGCTCTCGGCCGAGCTGGTCATCGCGGTACTGGGCCCCCTGCTGGACCTGGACCCGGCGGACCGGGCGATGCTGCTGGAGACCCTGGACGCCTGGCTGGCGGCGGAAGGCTCGGCGGGCCGGGCGGCAAGCCGCCTGTACTGCCACCGCAACACGGTCTTCAACCGCCTGCGCCGACTCGAGCACCTGACGTCGAAATCCCTGTCACGACCCCGGGACCTGATCGCACTGACCCTGGCCCGGGACGCCTACCGGCTCTCCGGCGGCTGACCGCGGTGGTCATCTTCGCGGCCGTCGTCATACCGGTGGCCGGCCACGGCGAACGCATCGCCCCCGGCGACCGGCGCAAGAGCGACACCCGGGCGAGCGCACCCCGGCGAGCCACCCGAGCGGGCCGCCCGCACCATGTCCGCACCCCTCGAAGACGGCGCAGGTGAGCGGTGGTTGAGCCCCTACCGGGGCTCTGCCGGCATGCGTAGACTCCACCCGCATGACTGCGGGAACGGGCGCATCGGTGCTGGTCGGACGCGATGCGGAAATACGGGCGATGCGCGACGCCCTGGCCCGCCCGCCCGCCGTGGTGCTGATCGAGGGCGAGGCCGGCATCGGCAAGACCCGGCTGGTGCGCGAGGCGCTGGCCGGACGGCCCGACCGGGGAGCCCGGATACTGTCCAGGTTCCGTCGCCACGCGGCCCCTCAGCCGCACGTCGCAGAGGGGTTGCCGCAGGTCGCCGTCACGGGCGTGGTCTTTCCGGCCGATGGCGAGAACTGGCCGAAGGGAGGATGGGCCGCTCACCCCCTGCTTCCTACTCTGAGCTCGGCCCCTGGTTCGCAAGGGCAGCAGCTCAGCACCACCGGAAGCGGGTTTCATGAGCATCACCAGCCGGCAGGTCGGGCGTCGTACGGTCGCGGCCGCACTCGCTGCAGGGGCACTCGTCCTCGCCTCGGCACTCGGAGCGAGCGCAGCCTCGGCAGCGACCGCCGCTGTCCCGCCGGCTTCGCCCGGCGCGGGTCAGGCCGGAGCGGCCATGCCGCTTTCCATCGTCCGCACTGCCGCGGGCGGACCGCACAGCGTCGCCATCACCATCGACGACGGCCCGGACCCCACCTGGACCCCGCAGGTCCTCGACGTCCTGAAGACGTACGGAGTCAAGGCGACGTTCTGCATGATCGGCACGAACGCCCAGAAGTACGCGGGGCTCGTCCGAGACGTGGTCGCCGGCGGACACCGGCTCTGCGACCACTCCGTCGACCACGACATGACCATGGACAAGAAGCCCGTCGCCTACCAGGCCCAGCAGATCCTCGACGCACAGCGGATGATCGAGCAGGCCGCCCCGGGCGCGAAGGTCGACTACTACAGGGCGCCCGGAGGAGCCTTCACCCCGGCGAGCCGCCAGATCGCCGGTCAGCACGGCATGCGCCCGCTGGGCTGGAGCGTCGACCCCAAGGACTGGAACCGTCCGGGCACCCAGGCGATCATCAACGGTGTCGAGGGCTCGCTGCCCAGCCAGCCGACGGTCCTCTTCCACGACGGAGGCGGAAACCGCGGCGAGACCGTGGAAGCCCTGCGGACGCTCCTGCCCTGGTTCGCGGGGCACGGATACACCTTCGCCTTTCCCGTCCGCACCACCGACTGACGCAACGTCGTGATGGCCGCCCGCCCCACCCGCGGTGACGGTACGCGCACGAAAGGACAACCCCCTGCCCGCCTGCGCCCCGCAGTGGCACCCGGCCCAAGTACCCGCCGCGGTAAGCCGCTGAACGAAAACACCCCGGGCGGGAGCGAGCGCGCGGCAATCTCGCACTGGGCCGGCGTGCAGTACGAACGCCACGTCTGGAAGGGCGGGCCGGGTGCTCCCGGACAGCTGGTCCTGGTCCGGCCCAAGGACGTGAATCACGCTCTGCACGCGATCCTGACCGTCTTCACATGGCTGTGGGCCATCGTCTGGATCACTCTTTCCGTCACGCGCGAAGCCGAGCGCGTCACGCTGACCGTCGACCCGCACGGGCAGGTGCGAGCCGACAGGTGGTGACCGGAACGGGCGCATAGGTCTGCGCCGTGTCCGTGGGTGACGTGGTTCTTCGACGTGGGACGAAGGTGATGGAGGAGCCGGCGACATGCGCCGGTCCCAGCCGTCCTGCGTCAACTCCTCCGTACGGGGCAGGGGCGTGATCGTCCATGTCACCTACATTCACTGAGGAGATATGAACGACGCTCTTCGTGTGCTGACTGTCCTGGGCGGCTCGATCCTGCTCACCCTCGCGGCCGGGTGGGCCGCCGACCTGCTGTTGCGTCGAGCCGACGCACGCCACCCCGAAACACCCTTGTGGAACTCGTTGCGCCGATGCCGCAGCTCCCTGCGGATCGTGCTGCTCGCCGCACTGCTCAAGGGCTCCTACCGCCAGATCGAATGGCCGCCGGTGCAAGACCACGCGGCCGTCGTGGGGCGGATCCTCTCACTCGCCCTGATCGGCGCCGGTTCCTGGCTCCTGGTGGCCGTGGTCTCCGCCGTCGTGGAGTCCGGGTACGCGCGCTATGCCACCGGTACCCGCGACCCGGCCCGGGTGCGCCGGGTCCGCACCCAGGTGAGCCTGATCATGCGGGTGGTGACGGTGCTCGTGGCCCTCGTCGCGATCGCCGCGATGCTCGTCACCTTCCCGAGCTTCCGCGCGCTCGGCACCTCCGTGCTCGCTTCCGCGGGGATCATCGGCATCGTGGCCGGCATCGCCGCGCAGTCCACCCTCGGGAACCTCTTCGCCGGCTTCCAGATCGCCTTCGGAGACATGGTGCGCATCGGTGACACCGTCGTGGTCGCGGGCGAGTGGGGGGTGGTCGAGGACATCACCCTCACCTTCCTCGCCGTACGCACCTGGGACGAGCGCCGCATCACCATGCCCGTCTCGTACTTCACCACCCGCCCCTTCGAGAACTGGTCGCGCGGCGGCATCCAGATGACCGGCACGGTCTTCCTCCACTGCGACCACCGTGCGCCCGTCGACCGCATCCGGGACAAGGCCGAGGAGATCCTGCACGCTTGCGCGGAATGGGACGGGCGCGGCTGGGATGTGGCCGTCACCGAGACGACGCCCTCCGCCATCGTGGTCCGGGCCATCGTCACGGCCAAGGACGCCGACGACCTCTGGACGGTGCGCTGCGCCCTACGGGAGCAGCTGGTCGCCTGGCTCGCGGAGAAGCACCCGGACGCCCTGCCGCGCGTCCTGCTGGACCCGGTACCGGGAGCGGAGGGCCCTGGACGGAAGTGACGGGAGCAGGGCGCGGGGCCGGGGGATGGTGGCCGGCCCCGCGCCCTCGGCGAGGCCCCTTCGGGGCGGGCTCGGGGGAGATCCTGGGGCTGCCGCCGCCCGGGTCCGGAGCCCGGGGACGACAGCGCAGGCGTCGTCGCCGGGAGTTCGCCGAATGCCCCGCCCTTCAGGGTGAGTGGGGGCAACCGGGTGCCGTGCGGATCCGGGCGGCAGCCCGTCGTGCGTCCGGGCTGCTGCTCGTGCGCCTCCTGGGGAGGTCTCACACGGCGCCGGCCCGATCCGAAAGCGTCCCGCTCCGTGATGTGGTGGTGCGGGCTTCCGGTATCTACGCGTCTGACCCGTCGGCTGCGGCGTAAACAACCCTGAGCCGCGGCGATGTGAGGGTTCATCACATGAGGCCAGGTCAGAGGCAGTTATGCACTTTCTGAATTCAGGGGCGTGAGATCCGAACGACGGGGCAGGCGATGTTCAGGCGGAACGCACCATCCGCCGTGCAGTACATCGGAAAAGGACGGACGGCAGGGAGTTGTCCGCCGTCCTCCGCTTACCGAAGGAGTTGATTTCGCGTGACTGAGCATGTGTGGAGTTACAAGTCCACCTCGGGCCACCTGGCGGGCACCGACCTGACCGGCTACAAGGTCGAGGCGGTCGACGGAGGTATCGGCAAGGTCGACAAGCACTCCGACGAGGTCGGTGACGCCTATCTGGTCGTGGACACCGGGGTCTGGATCTTCGGCAAGGAGGTCCTCCTCCCGGCCGGCGCGGTGACTCGGATCGACCCGGAGGACCAGAAGATCTACGTCGACCGGACCAAGGAGCAGATCAAGAACGCTCCCGAGTTCCAACGTGACAAGCATCTCGGCGACCCGGGCTACCACCAGGAGCTGGGCACCTACTACGGGACCGCAGGCCCCTTCGGCAGCAGCCCCGTCTGATGCTCCGCGGGAGGGGGCCCGGACTCGTCGAGTCCGGGCCCCCTCCCGCGTCCGGACCCCACCGTCGGCCGCGTCACGCCAGACGTGGCTGAGACCAAGGAGACGAACACGATGAAGAACCGGTCCCACAGCAACGGATTCATCCCCGCCCTTTCTCCCGAAGAACTGCGCCACCGGATGGAGCACACCCGCGCCGAGCTGACCCGGACCGTCGAGGCGCTCGCGGGCGGGGCCGACGTGAAGGCCCAGGCGAAGGAGACGGTGGCCCACGCCATGGACGCGGCTGCCACCGTGAAGGAGCAGGCCGCACGGATGGTGAAGGGCAGGACGCCTGAACCGGTGCTGGAAACGGCCGGCCAGGTGGCGACCACTGCCCGGGCCAACCGGATCCCGCTGATCGCCTTCGGGGCCGTCCTGGCAGTGATCCTCTGGGTCCGGCGTGGCCGGGGGCGCAAGTGAAGGTGTCGAAGGTCGCGTACAAGCCGGTCGGGCTGGCTCTGGGAGCCGTCAGCGGCATGATCGCCGGGATGGCGTTCAAGCAGGCCTGGAAGGCGATCGAGGGTGAGGGCGACGCCCCGAGCGCCACCGACGAGGACCGCTCCTGGCCGGAGATCCTCATCGCGGCCGGCCTCCAGGGCGCGATCTTCGCCGTGGTCAAGGCCGCTGTCGACCGGTCCGGCGCCGCCGCGACCCGTCGCGTCACGGGCACCTGGCCGGGATGAACACGGCGCGGCGCCGGTACCCGGCCAGGGACCGACGCCGCCGCGGCCCGGGACCTCCCGTGTGAAACCGGAGTCCCCGGGCAGGCGGTCGACCGAGGCGCCCGTGGCCTCTCGGGCAACGGGGAGCGGGCGCGAAGGCGTAGCGAAGAAGGAGGCACCGGTGAACGTGAACGTGTGGAGCTACCGAGAGACTTCGGGCCGTCTGGAGGCCATTGACCTCGGCGGGTTCAAGGTCGAGGCGGCCGACGGAGACATCGGCAAGGTGAGTAAGCATTCCGACGAGGTCGGCTCCTCGTACATCGTGGTGGACACCGGGCCGTGGATCTTCGGCCGGGAGGTGCTCCTGCCGGCGGGCACGGTCACGCACGTCGACGTGGCGGAGGAGAAGATCTACGTCGACCGCACCAAGGACCAGATAAAGGCGGCTCCCGAGTTCTTCAGCGAGAAGCACGTCGGGGACACGGACTACTACAGCCGGATCGGCGGCTACTACGGTGGCTTCATGGGCTGAGCCGTCGGTCCCCGGCAGCATGGGGGATCGGCCCGCATACGGAAACACCATTGGGGCGCGAGGTCAGCGCTTGAACGCATCCTTGATCTTCTCCTTGGCCTCGCGGACATCGCCCTTCGCCTGCTCGCCGCGGCCTTCGCCTTCCATCCGCTCGTTGCCGGTCATACGGCCGGCGATCTCCTTGATCTTGCCCTTCGCCTGCTCGACCTTGGCTTCGCTCTTCTGCTCGTCCGACATGGCTGGTCACTCCCTGTGCGGTAGTAGCGGTGGTGGACGGTCCTACACGACCGCTTCTGACCCGCTTGCCCGACCTGAAACGTCGCGATCCGCAGGCGTCACTCCAGGCGTCGGCGCTCCTCGTCGCTCCAGGTGCGGGTGTCGCGGGGCTCGACGTAGGGCTCCCGGTCCTTGGGAAGTCCGCCGGCGATAGCGCGCTGGCGGGCCATCTCCGAGTCGAATTCCAGACCGAGGAGGATGGCCAGGTTGGTGATCCACAGCCACACCAGGAAGACGACGACGCCCGCGACGGCGCCGTACGTCTTGTTGTAGGAGGCGAAGTTGGCGACGTAGAACGCGAAGCCTGCCGAGGCGGCCATCCAGATCACCAGCGCCAGGACGCTGCCCGGCGTCACCCACTTCCATCCGCGGCCCTTGGTGTTCGGTGCGGCCCAGTACAGGAGCGCGATCATGGTCGTGACGAGGAACACCAGGACCGGCCACTTCGCTATCGACCACACCGCCAGTACACCGTCGCCGATACCCAGGACGGTGCCCGCCTGACGCGCCAGACCCCCCGTGAAGACCACGATGAGCGCACTGGCGGTGGCAAGGACCATCAGAGTCAGGGTGAGCGCCAGGCGCAGCGGCAGGGTCTTCCACACCGGCCGGCCCTCGGGCACGTCGTAGACGGCGTTCGAGGCGCGGATGAAGGCGGCGACGTACCCGGAGGCGGACCACAGCGCGACGACCAGGCCGACGATCGCCAGCAGCGATCCGACGCCGCTGCGGCCCTGCAGCTGTACGACGGCGTCGCTGATCACGTCCCGGGCCGAGCCGGGGGCCAGTTTCCGCAGGTTGTCCAGCACCTTCGCGGTCGTCGACTCACCGGCGACCCCCAGCAGCGACACCAGAACCAGGAGGGCGGGGAAGACCGCCAGCACCCCGAAGTAGGTCAGCGCCGCGGCGCGGTCGCTCAGTTCGTCGTCGGTGAACTCCTTGGCCGTCCCACGCAGTACGGCCCACCACTGCCGTCCCCGCAGCCCGGAGGGTTTGTCGGGAGCCTGCTTCTCGGCGGGCCGGCCCGGCCGGGCGGGTTCAACCGGTGCGCCGGGTTCCTTGGCCTGATCCTTGGCGGCGTCCGTTGGAGCGTGTTCGTGATCATGGCCGGCATGCGAGGTGTGTGTCATACCTCGCGGATTTCCAGTTCCGCGGAACTCATGTCATCCGAAGGGATCGTGATGCGCGTCGACGTCAGGGTCGGCGTCAGGCCCGCGTCACTGGAGCTGGGAGAGGTCGATGGAGTCGGCGGGGGCGGGTGGCTTGGCCGGGACGGCTTCGTCGAAGGCGGAGAAGGTGGCGTCCAGCCGCTGGCCGGACGTATCGGTGCCCTGGATCCGCAGGAGGTACGGCTCATCCTGCGTGGAGACCTGGAAGCTGCCCGTCTCGCCGTCGCGCCGACTGGTGAGGGTGATGGCCGGACGTCCGTCGACGGTGGTCCGCGAACCTTTGGTCAGCTGCTCGTTGGTGGGCTTCGCGGTGAACTGCTCCTTGAAGAAGTCGAGATCACAGAATTCTGCGAACTCGCTGAGAACGGGGCTCTTCGTAGTGCCGTGCACGTAGCGGCCGTTGACGAGCGCGATCGCGTCCTCGGCGGCGGGGCCGGGCACTTGGGCTCGTAGGAGCTCGTCGTCGAGCTTCATCCACACGTCGTCACCGCGTTTGATGACCTCGGCCGCGCCCGAACCGCCGGCGGGCTCGACGGTGCCGACGCAGTTGCCGCCCTCGTCGAACCGGAGGTCCAGTGCGATGGTGCCCGACCCGTCGGTGACCTTGGCCGCCATCCGCATGGCCGTGACCTTGGACATGGCCTTGCGGGCGGCATCCGCGACGGCCGGGGCCTCCTTGTCGGCGATGCCGTTGTCGTCGGCACCGGCGACGCCCGCGCCCAGGCCCGCACCCGCGCCCGCGAACACGAGCAGGCAGGCGGCCCAGGCGGTGGCGCGGCGGGCCGCGACTGTCCTGGTCGGAGACATCGGGCATCACCTCGCTCCGGCCGCCTCCGGAGGGCCTCCGGCAGCGCCATGCCCTCCGCCGGTGCAGGCGGTCACCTGATCAGCGTAGGTCCGCTCAGCGAAAGGCGCAGGTCGGGAGCCGCGCCGCAGTTTCCGGGAGGGGGGCTGTCGCAGGGGCGGCGACCTCGCGAGAGCCGTAGGGCAAGCGTCCGTTCGGGTGGCGTCATCCCTTCGCCGGTGGTAAGTGCCGCTGGAAATAGGTCGGTTTGTGCTGTGCTGTGGCCACGACCCGAAAACGGTCGTACGCGGGCCCGCCCGCTGTTAGCGGCAGGTCCGCCCCAACAGCGAAGGAGGACTGATGTCGCGCTACCGGAAGGACCGGCGAAGCCGGAGCAGGATCGGCCAACTGGCCGTCTCGACAATTGTGTTGGCCGTCGCACTACTGGACGTCTCCGGTGCTCATGCCGCAGCGGTCCACTCCAAACAGAGCCCCGACTGGAACGCCATCGCCCGATGTGAATCGAGCGGGAACTGGCAGGCGAACACCGGCAACGGCCATTACGGCGGATTGCAGTTCACCCAGTCGAGCTGGAAGGCGGCCGGAGGCCGCAAGTACGCTCCACGCGCCGACCTCGCTACGAAGGCCGAACAGATCGCTACGGCGAGGAGACTCGCCAAGATCCAGGGCATGGGGGCCTGGACCTGCGCACGCCGCAACTGACGGGCACGCTCCGACAGGGCGGCCCCGCCGCCCTGTCGGAGCGTCGTCGACCGGACATGCCGAAGATCAGCAGCCGTTGCCGACCGAGTCCTTCCCCCGAAGCTCTGGAGTTCCTCAAGTCGGGTTGGCCGGGCGCCGCGGTGGGGGATTCCCCCTGAACGGACCGGATCGCACTGAGAGGACCGGCCGGAACGCAATGGTGAACGGGGGAGGGGACATGAACATTCTGGTGATCCTTGGGTTCATTCTCATCGTGCTGATCGCGATCGCGCGGGGGAGCCGCAGTGGGCCGTCGCGAAGGGGGCGGCGCGGGGGCTCGTGGGGCGGCGGTGGCGGGGACGGCTGCGGGAGCGACTCGTCCTGCGGGGGAGGTGGAGGCTGCGGGGGCGGCGGCGGAGGCGACTGACGGCGCACCGCATTCCATGATCGCCATCACCCTCCGGGGGCCACTGTCGCCCGGAGGGTGATACGCCGCTGTCACGCAGCGTATGGAATATCTCGAGGGCAGCGGTTTGGTTCGGCACCTGATATCACCTGACCGTGCCGGCGGAGAGCCGGACGGCCCGAAGCCAATGCGCACCCGAGATAAGGGCTGAGGCATAGCTTTCGCTTTCATCCCGTCCATTGGCCCGTAGGGTCATCCCTTGCCTCTCCATGGAAACCCCGCTGACTTCCGTTCCGCTGACCCGGGGTAATTCCCATCCTCCCATCCGGAAGATAGGCGCGGAAAGACGCTCGGCCCGCTGATTCGGCAGGCCGAAAGGGCCGCCCGCACGGGGTAGCCGTCTGGGTGCTCTGCCGCTCCCGATGGCCCGAGGACACCCACCAGGACGGGCTCCGGGAGCAGGCGCGCCGACGGGCACGCGCGCCCTCGCGTCCCGCCTCCGTGCCCGGAACGGAGCACGGGGCGGGACAGAGGCAGAACGCGAGGTGGGACACGTAATTCCCGCGAGGGCAAACAGCAGGTTCAGGAATTGACAGAGCGCTTGGTGGTATGCCCCCGGGAGTGGACTAAATCGCCGGCCCGGTCACATCTTCAAGATTGACAGAATGCTGGGCGGCGTGCCCTCGGGTGCGCCGGAAAATCGAAGACTGTTATCGGTCGCCAGGGAATTGACACCCGCCCGATGGTTGCTTACGGTCCGCTCGTCAGGTTTTCCGAACCGCCCCCGAAGGTATTCATGACTGCATCCATGTTGCCGAAGTCCAGGCAGCAGTTGATTCTTGCCGTTCTCATGATGTGTTCACTGCTGATCTGGCTGGACAACACCGTTCTGAGTACCACCCTGGAGACCCTCGCGGACCCGGTCCGTGGGCTGGACGCCAGCCCGGCCGAGCTGCAGTGGGCCACCGGCGCGTACACGCTGGCCTTCGCCACCCTGATGTTCACCGCAGGCGCGCTGGGCGACCGCTTCGGTCACCGGACCGTGCTCGCAACAGGCCTGGTGGTCTTCGCCGCGTCCTCGGTGTGGGCGGCGTTCGCGGGCGACGCGGGGCAGCTGATCGCCGCCCGGGCCGCGATGGGCGTCGGCAGCGCGCTGATCATGCCCGGCAACCTGGCCATCCTCATGTGGACATTCACCGGCCCGGCGCGGTCGACCGCGATCGCCATCTCCTCGACCTCCGCCGGCGTCGGCATGGCCGTGGGCCCGGTGCTCGCCGGCGTGCTGCTCGGCCACTTCTGGTGGGGCTCGGTCTTCCTGGTGAACGTCCCGGTCGTGGTCCTCGCGCTGATCGGCATCGCCCTGCTGGTCCCGAACTTCCGCAGCCCCGTCGTGCGACCGCTGGACCCGGCCGGAATGCTGCTGTCGATCAGCGGCCTCGCGGCGCTCGCCTACGGACTGATCCGCACGGGGCAGGTGGCGGACTGGGGCCGTACGGACGTCTGGGCGCCGATCGTCGTCGGACTGATCCTGCTGGCCGTGTTCGTCCGCGTCGAACTGCGCAGCAAGATGCCGAGCTTCGACCCCCGGCTTCTCGCCCAGCGCGCGTTCGGTGGCGGCAACGTAGCCCTCGGACTGCTTTTGTTCGCCATTTCCGCCGTCACCTTCTACAACGCGTTCTACCTGCAGGGCGCCCGCGGCTACTCGCCGATCGAGGCGGGCCTGGCCGGCCTCCCGACCGCGCTCGGCGCGATCCTGGGGGCACCCGTGGGCGCACGCCTGGTACATCGCTGGTCGCTGCGGCTCGTCGCCGTGCCGGCCCTCACCGTCGCGGCGCTGACCATGGGCGCGTACGGGCTCTTCGGGCTGAACACTCCCCTCGTCTGGATCGAGGCCCTGCTGCTGGTCCAGGGCCTGTCCATCGGCATGGTGATCGGCCCGGTGACAGCGGCGTTGATCAGCACCCTGCCGTTGGAACGCGCCGGCGCCGGATCGGCCGTCACCAACACCGTGCGCCAGACCGGCAGCGTGATCGGGATCGCCGTGGGCGGCACGATCATGTCGATCGTGTACCGGCGCGCGATCGAACCCTCGCTGCACGGTGTCCCCGGACCGGTGCGGGACCAGGCGCGGGTCTCCGCCGAACAGGCCCGGCACGTCGCCACCACCTCGCACCTGCCGGCGCTCGGGTACGCCGCCGATGACGCGTTCGTCCACGCCATGCACGTCGGTGCAATCTGGATCATGCTCATCGCGCTCTTCGGCGCGGCTGTACTACTGCTGGCCCTGCGCCCGGTCCGCAAGCCCGCGGCTGCCGGGGGCGAGCCGGAGCCCGCGCAGGAAGCCTTGCCAGGTGCGCGGGGTGAGCTGGCTGCGCGAGACCATTGAGCCGCCCGGCGGCGCGGTCTTGCGGTTCGCACCCGCGCGCACCATAGCGGCCGACGCGCGGATCGCCCTGACCGGAACTCCCGGCGAAGCTGCATCGGTGAGGTGCCTTTGATGATCACTTTGCAATCGCCCTCCTCGGCAGTCCGAAGCCCGCCATCTCCTTTTCCTCGTAGGAGAGGAAGCCCAGACTCCGGTAGAAGGCGTGGTTGCGTTCGCCTTCCGGTGATGACTCGTGGTCCGTGGACAGGAGGAAGAACCGGCAGTGGGAGTAGCGCTGCTTCAGGTGCTCGACCAGCGCCCGGCCAACTCCCCGCCTGTGGTTGGCGGGATTGACCACGAGGTCCTGGACGTAGCAGATGTGCTCGTCATCGGAGATGGTTCGGGCCAGTCCGAGGAGCGTTCCTGATCCATCGCGTGCCGTGACGACGAGGTGAGAGTTCACGAGGCCGCGACAGAGCTTGTCGACGTCGCTGGTGTAGCCCTCCCAGCCGACCGAGCCGTAGAGATTCAGCATCTCGGCAGGATCGAAAACGCCCTCTTCCGCAATGAACATGCCGATCCCCTACGCAGTGCCGTTTCTCATCGCCAAGTCGACACCACATCCGACTCCACATGCAGGGGATACGTCAAGATCGTTTGCCGTCGAAGAAAGCTGATCAGCTGAATATTGGTGCGGGTCAGGTGGTAGCGGCGGGTACGTTGGGTAGTACGGGGTGCGGCCTTGGCCAGTAGAGGCCGCGACGGGGGTCGCACTCCGGCCTTCGGGCGGCCGACCGCTCTGTTCCGTCACCAGGCGGCTACTCGGCGGGGTCGGTGAGGTCCACGTCGTCTACGTATTCCGGCGCGGCCGCACCGAGGAAGCTCCTGGCACTCGAGCGCCCGCGTCCGTCGCCTTCGGTCGTTCGCCGGGCCCGCCGTGCGGTGGCCGGGCCAGATCCTGATCCTGATCCTCGTCGTGACGAGGCAGCCCACGGAGCAGCGTGTCGAGGTAGAGGCCGAACGGGGGCTCTCCAGGGTCCTCGCCCGCCGCTCCCAGCCACCGGACCACCCCGAGCCCGAAGACGGTCCAGTTCTGCTCGGCCAGTTCCGGGCCCGCGCCGCCGGCCCGGAACGCGGCGACGGCCCTCTCGCGCAGGTGCCCGAAGGATTCGGAGTGGTGGCGGTGCGGGCGGGCGACGTGAGCGGCGTATCCGGGTACGGCCAGGAACTCGTCGTGCATCGCCCACGCGAGCCGCGCCAGCCAGTCCCGCCAGTTGTCGGCGACGGGCTCGTCCTCGGGCAGCACCCGCCCGACCATGACCGCACTGACGAGGTCCAGGACTCCGTCGCGATCGGGCACCCACCGGTACAGGGACGAGTGCGACACCCCGAGCCTCGCCGCCAGTTCACGCATGGTGAGCGTCGCCACGCCTCCTTGCAGCGCGGCCTCGGCGATCCGCTCGCGGCTCAGCCGTGGCGGTCGTCCGGGCCCGTTCCTTCCGGTGCTGTTCATCGCGGCAAGCGTACGCAGGGAGCGTCGCCCCCAATAAGCGACCAGTGGTCACTAATCCTGTTAGGTTCGCCCGATGGACGTACGAGAAGCAGTTCAAGAAGAACGAGGGGACGTGCGCGAGGTCGATGCCTCGGGCCTGCCCATGGATCAGGCCCAGGGGCTCGTCCTCGATGAGTTGCGCGCCCTCACGGAAAGGGGCCAGCCGTTCGCGGCCGTGCTCCTGATGCCCGCACCACCGCAGGGCCGCACGCCCCCGCCGGCCGGCGCCCCCGCCACCGACCGGGTCCGCGCCCTCAAGGCGATCCGCCCCGGTCTCACGGCCTACTGCCGCGGCCTCGCCTTCGTGGGGCCGGCGGACATCCCGGCGGAGCGCGCGAAAGCGATCCACAGCGCCGAAAGCCTCTGGGGCTGCCCGACGACGGCCACTCAAGACGCGTCGGCCGCCCGCGCCTGGGCCGAGGAGCGGGCTGGGCTCTGAGAAGACCGACGCCCCGCGAACCCTGATTTCCCGCCCGCAGGCCGACCGGAATCCGCCGTTTGTGCGGTGCGGGCGGAGATCAAGAAATGAGGTCCCTCTCACGTACTCGCTTCGCGCCCAACTAAGGTCCATTTCGTGACAGAGCACCCAGTCGATTCGGCGGCCCTTCCGGCTGCGCTCCTCGGAGCCGACTTGCATCTGGAGCTGCGCGGACGTGGGCTGCGCAGGGGTCTCATCGATGCCTTGCGGGAGGCCGTGCGGACGGGGCGGCTGACTCCCGGGGCCGGGCTGCCGCCCTCCCGTTCGCTCGCCGCGGATCTCGGCATCGCCCGGAGCACGGTGTCCGCCGCCTACGCCGAGCTGGTCGCCGAGGGCTGGCTGACGGCTCAGCAGGGTTCCGGTACTCGGGTGGCCGAACGGGCCGCGCCGCGCCGGGCCGAGGGCGCCCCGCGGCCCGCCCCGCCGGCCGGGCACCGGCCCGCGTACAACCTGCTGACGGGCTCGCCGAACCTCGCGGAGTTTCCCCGCAGGCAGTGGCTGGCTTGCGCCCGGCGTGCCCTGAGCTCGACGCCGCACGATGCCTTCGCGCTGGGCGACGCGCTGGGCCGGGTGGAGCTGCGTACCGCCCTGGCGGAATACCTGGCACGGGCCCGCGGGGTTCACGCGGACCCGAGCAGGATCGTCGTCTGCTCCGGGTTCCATCACGGTCTGATGCTGGTCGCGCGGGTCTTGAGGGCGCGGCAGGTGAGGGCGGTGGCGGTCGAGTCGTACGGACTGGACGTCTACCGGGAGCAGCTGACCGGCGCCGGGCTGCGCACCCCGGCCCTGGACCTCGACGGGCACGGCGCCCGCATCGGTGAGCTGGCTGGTCTGGGCGCGGTCGGCGCGGTACTGCTGACGCCCGCGCACCAGTTCCCCACCGGAGTCGCGCTGCACCCGGAGCGGCGCGCGGCGGCGGTGGACTGGGCGCGCGCCACCGGAGGGCTGGTCCTGGAGGACGACTACGACGGGGAGTTCCGCTACGACCGTCAGCCGGTCGGCGCCCTGCAGGGGTTGGATCCGGAGCGAGTGGTGTACTTCGGCACGGCGAGCAAATCGCTGGCGCCGGGGCTCCGGCTGGCCTGGATGGTGCTCCCCGGCGACTTGGTCCCGGAGATCGTGGCGGCCAAGGGGGGGGCTTGGACTGGGTGTCGAGTGCGCTGGATCAGCTGACCCTCGCCGAGTTCATCGCCTCGGGCGCCTACGACCGTCACGTGCGGCTGATGCGGCAACGCTACCGGCGGCGCCGGGACCAGCTGGTCGAGGCCCTGGCGCGGCGGGCATCCGGTGTCCGCGTGTCCGGCATCGCCGCGGGACTGCAGGCGGTTCTCGAACTTCCCCCGGGCAGCGAGCGATCCGTCGTCGAGGCGGCCGCCCGGGAGGACCTCGCGGTCAGCTGGCTGGCCGATTTCCGTCACGACGCCGAGGGGGCCCCGGGCCGGCCACCGGGGCGGGACGCGCTGGTGGTCAACTTCGCGGGGCCGACGGACAGCGCATGGGCGGCCACCTTGGACGCGCTCTGCCGTGCGATGCCGTAGCCGTGACGGCGCCGGTACGCCGGCACCGGTACGCCGGCTATCGCGCCAGCCCGTACAGCAGCTCGGGCGTTCGACGGGACGGCCTGCCGGAAGTCATCGGCGAGGCGGTCGAGTACTGCGAGGCTGTCGGTCCCGGAGCACGGCTCGGATCGTCATGGGTGCTCCGTGGACGGGGGAGGGAGTGGCTCCAGCGCCGGTGGCGGAGCCGGCCGTATCCGGAGCATGGGCTCCGCCGGAGTCGTCGGACCGCAGTCACGCCCGGGATCACGCCCGGGATCACGCCCGGGACCACGTCGAAGTCACGGCGTCCCCAGGCGCGCCGCAAGAGCGCCGGCGGCCTCCAGCACGTGCCGCTGCAGGCCGGGACCGAAGGTGACGCGCGTGGCGCCGAGGCGTCCCAGCTCGGCCACGGAGTCCCCGTCGGGCGTGGCGAACATGTTGAGCGGACCGGCGATCCGCTCCCGCAGTGCAGGGAGCACGTCGAGGGGCGCCAGGATCGGATAGACGCAGTCGGCGCCGGCGGCCACGTAGAGCCGGGCGCGGGACACGGCATCGGCCAGGTCTCCGTCGCCGTGCAGGAACGTGTCGACGCGGGCGTTGACGAAGAGGGCATCCCCTGCCTCCGCACGGACCTCCGACAGCCAGTCCGCGTGTCGCCGCGGGTCCTTGAGCGTCCCGTCCCGGAAGGAGTCCTCGAGGTTGCAGCCGACCGCGCCCGTCTCCATCAGCCGGCCCACCAGCTCCGCCGGGGCGAGACCGTAGCCGTCCTCGATGTCCGCGGACACGGGGACGGCAACGGCACGGACGATCCTGGCCACCGCGGCGAACATCTCCTCGGGCGGGGTGGCCCCGTCCTCGTAGCCCAGCGAGGCGGCGACGGCGGCGCTCGGCGTGGCGAGCGCGGGGAAACCGGCATCGGCGAAGACCCGTGCGGTCGCCGCATCCCAGGGACCGGGGAGGACGAGCGGGGCATCGGGAGTGCGGCCCTGGTGCAGGGCACGGAATGCGGAAGTGGTCATCTGATTCACGAGTTTCAGGAGGAGGGGAGGGGCTACGGCCGGAGGGGCGGGCTACCGCCTCATGAACCGGGCGTGTGGTGACCGGGGACCATACGGGTCGAAACCCCGAAGCGGTTCCAGGCGTTGATCGTCATGATCACGGCGATGAGCCGGGCCAGCTCCGCCTCGTCGAACTGCTCGCCGCCGCCGTATCCAGCCGGACCATCGCCTGGTAGACCTCGGGGGCCAGCTTCGCCCAGGCCAAGCGAGGGGTGTGCTCCGGCAGTCGTGCGGTGTGGTGCTTCATCGAGTCAATCGTCATACCTACGACGCTACGCACCAGGCGGCCACAGCACTGGGACCAATCCGACGCAATCTTCGCAGTCCAATTTTCCCGCCACTGGTCCGATGGCCGCGTACCGGACCCGGCCATGAGGCTGCGGATTGAGGCCCGTCGCACACCGCGGCTCGACTGCGCCTGCCTGAAGCGGGCAGACTGGCGGAACACGTCGTCGAACAAGGAGGTACCGGCATGAGCGCCCAGCCGGTCCACCCGCACGCGCCGCACCGCGTCGCACGGAACGCCCAGGGAATCGCCGCCGCGCTGTCTTCGGAGCTCCGAGTGGAGTTCTACGCCGAACTCCTCGCGGCAGCGCCCGAGGAGGCCAAGGGTGTCCTCCTGCGGTGGTGGGGCAGGGCGATGCTGGACAACGATCCGGATCAGGAACGGCGTGTGACCGCTGCGTTGGCCGGTGCGATGCAGACGGTGTCCCTGGAGGAACTGCTCGAGCGCCGCCGGGCGGCGGGCCTGCCCGTTGAGTGAAGGATCCGAGCCGGCTGAGGACTGGCCGTGCGTGCTGTCCGAGGACGTCGCCCGCTTCATGACGGATCCGGCGCTGCCTCCGTGGGCTATGGGCCCGATCGTTGCGGCCATGGTCGAAATCGGAGAGGCCCGAGGCCTGGTTCCCGGGAGCACCGCGGCGGCCGACCGGCCGGAGTGCCGGCTGCTGCCGATGGGGGAGGACGGAGCCATCGGCATCATCGAGTACGTCATCGCCGAGCGGGCCGACCCGCCACAGGTGATCGTGACCCGCATCCTGCTGTACTGAGAGGGCAGGCGCCCAGCCGAGTTCCACCCCTCGGCCGGACGTTGACGATCGGGAACCAGAGATCGGGATATGCGGCCGACAAGCTGGCACTCCTCGCCTCAACGATGCTGAAACCGGCCACCCGTCACAGCGCCACCGCTCCGTCCGTCCTGCCCCGAGCACAGGGTGGGGAGGAGCCGGGCGACCCGTCTGCGAAGGCGCGTAGCGCGAGGGCCGGTACCTCGAAGGGAACGCCGGCCGCAGCCTCAGCCGGACGGCGAAGCGCTTCCGGGGGACTACCAGGCCAGCTCCGCCTGGATGGCCTTGCCGTCGGGGAGGGGGACGACGCACACCCGGCGGGTGAGGGTCTGGACGAGGGGCCAGCCGCGTCCGCCGGTCAGGTCGGGAGTCCGGAAGTGCGGGAGGCCGGGGCTGGTGTCCCGGACGGTGATGCCGACCCCGTCGGGAAGCAGGCCGAGCTCCATGACGAAGGAGCCGGGAGCATGGCGGACGGCATTGGTCACCAGCTCGGAGACGACCAGCACGACGTCGTCGTGGAAGGTGCGGCGGGCTTCCGGTGCGTGCGCGGCGTGATGGCGCAGGAAAGCGGAGGCGGCTCGGCGCGCCGCGGCGATGCAGCCGGGGGCGCCGTCGAAGTCCATGCGCGCCGTCGCGGGGCGGGCGTCGTGCGGGGTGGCCGGCGGGAGTTCCATCCCCACCCTCTTTTCGCTGAGTACCTCTGCGCTCGGGTGCCCCACCGTGACCCCGACGCCCTGCCGGGGCTCTGTCGCTCGGCCTGCCCCAGAGCAGGGTACCCAGTCCGCTCGAAGGGTTTATGGGTTCGCGCCCCTTGCCCTCCTGCGGATTTGCGGCGATCTGCCGCGCGTGTGGTGATCCGGTCGGGGCAGGTGGTTCCCTACTAGTGCAGATTCACTATTCTTGGCTGGTGCCCATTACCCAGGCTGGGGGTTGCAGCATGAGCGGAAACGGAGCGGCCGGTCCGTCGTTCCAGATCAGGGACCTGTGCGACGAGAATGTGACAGGTCTCCGGCTCGTCGGCGCGCTCGACAGGGACGGAACGGCGAACCTGCGTGCAGCACTCGCCGACTGCCTCGCACAGCGGCCCGCCCGTCTCGTGCTCGACCTGGGCGACCTGCACTTCTGTGACTGCGCGGGGCTCAACGTGCTGCTGGAGGCCAGGGCCGCCGCCGATAGGATCGCCACCGAGCTGTACGTGGAAGGCACCCGCGTGCAGGTGGCCCGACTGTTCGCCCTCACAGGCGTCGACGAACTGTTCGTCGCCGGCGTGCCACGCCTACCACCGAGGACCGGCTAATGCCTTCGACACCACAGACCACACCGGCTTCGCCGCCTCCGTCCGCTCCGCCGAGCTCAACCGGTGAGCGCATCACCATCCTGCTCGTCGAGGACCACGACATGGTGGCCGAGGCGATGCGGCTCGCCATGGACCGCACCGACGACTTGAAGGTGGTCGGCCGCAGCCTGTCCGTGAAGGACGCGCTGGCCGACGCTGCCAGGCTGCGCCCCGCCGTGGTGGTGCTGGACCGGCGACTGCCCGACGGTGACGGCATCGACGCCATCACCGCGCTCAAGGCCGCCGCTCCCGGCACCCGGGTACTGGTACTGACCGGCGAGGGAACTCCGGCGATGGCCGCGCACGTCACCGAGGCCGGTGGCTCGGGACTCATCCTCAAAGCCGGCAACCTGCGCGAACTCCAGGACGGCGTACGCATGGTGGCGGCGGGCGAAGTGGCCTTCAGCAAGGGTCTGCTCAGCGGAGCACTGGACATGCTGACCGGCCGAACCTCCGAGCCGGGCGCCACCCTCACTCCGCGGGAGCGCGAGACCCTCACCCTGCTCGGCGACGGCCTGGGCCCCGCCGAGATCGGCCAGCGGCTCGGCGTCGCCCTCAACACCGCCAGGAACCACGTTCAGCGGGTCCTCGAGAAGCTGGGTGCCCGCTCCCAACTGGAGGCGGTCGCCATGGCCCGCCGGGAGGGCCTTCTCCGGTGACCGGGCAGATCGAGCCCGGACAAGGCGACGCCCTCGCCCCGACCGAGACGGCGTTCGCCCTGCTGGTCACGAGCGTTCTCGACTACGGCATCTTCATGCTGGACCCCGGGGGCCACGTGTCCAGCTGGAACGCCGGCGCCGAGCGGATCAAGGGCTACAGTGCCGCGGACATCACCGGCAAGCACTTCTCGGTCTTCTACCCGGCCGAGGACATCGCCGCCCGCAAACCCCACCTGGAACTGGAAACGGCCATCGCCGACGGCCGGCTGGAGGACGAGGGCTGGCGCATCCGCAAGGACGGCTCCCGCTTCTGGGCCAACGTGGTGATCACCCCCCTCTTCGACGAGACCGGTGAGCTGCGCGGCTTCGGCAAGGTGACCCGGGACATGACCGAGCGCCGCGCCGCGGAGCAGGAGCTCACCGAACACCGCCGCCTGTTCGCGCACATGGTGCAGGCCCAGGAGCTGGAACGCCGCCGCATCGCCTGGGACGTCCACGACGACTCCATCCAGGCCATGGTGGCCGTCGGCATGCGGCTGCAGCTCCTCGCCGACCGGGCCGGCGAGCCCCACGCGCGTGAACTGGCCCGGCTCGACGAGTTCGTCCGCGAGGCGGTGGGCCGTCTGCGCAGCCTCACCTTCCGGCTCCACCCGCCCGGAATCGACCGGCACGGCCTGGTCGAGTCGCTGTCCCAGCACCTCAACGACGTGGTGGCCGGCGACTGGAACCTCGAGCCGTCACTGGAACACGACCTGGTCGCGGAACCGGCCCCGGAGACCGCGATCACCATCTTCCGCATCGTGCAGGAGGCACTGCTGAACGTGCGCAAGCACGCCCAAGCGCGCACCGTACGGGTTGGCGTCACCACCGTCGACCGAGGTCTGCTGGTCCGGGTGGCCGACGACGGCAACGGTCACCCCGCGGTCGCCCACAAGCTGCACGCGCACTTCGGTCTGATGGAGATGCGCGAGCGCGCCGAGACGGCCGGCGGCTGGTGGACCCTGCGCAGCGAGCCCGGCACCGGCACGACCGTGGAGTTCTGGGTACCCGACCTCCCGACCGCCGTAGTGGACGAACCCCTGCCCGGTGCACCCGCCGGTGGCCTCCTGGGCTCCCGCGCCACCCCCCAGGGGCCGTTGTGACCCGGCCCAGCACGTCCGCGGACTCGCTGCGCGTGCTGATCTGCGACGACAACGACATGCTGCGCGCGGCGCTGGCAGAGGTGGTTCAAGCCCAGCCCGACCTGGTCCTGGTCGGCAGCGCGGCCGACGCCTATGAGGCGATCCGCCTCGCCGCAGCCGGTCGGCCGCACGTGGTGGTGCTCGACGTGCGCTTCCCCGGTGGCGGCCCGTACACGGCCCAGCAGATCATCCGCGTCCTTCCCGGCGTGCGCATCCTGGCGTTCTCGGCCTACGGAGACCTGGGACCGCGCACCGAGATGGCCGCGGCCGGCGTCGCCGGATACCTCCTCAAAGGCGTCACCAACGCGCGACTGCTGGCCGAAGTCCGCGCCCTGGGAGCCGGAGCCCGCACCGCCACGGCCTTCGCTGCCGAAGGGCCCGTCGACCACGGACGGTGAACGGCCCCGGTATTCGGGGACGGCACCCTGGGGCTGCTGGCCACCCTGGCCGTCAAGCAGCGCCGCAACGAGTTCGCCGTGCTGCTGGCCATGGGCGAGAACAAGAGCAAACTCGTCGCCCAGCAGGTCCTGGAGATCTGCGTGGTCGCCGTCCTCGCCCTCACCCTGAGCGCGTTGTTCGCCCGGGCCCTGACGCGGAAGGCAGCCGACACGCTGCTCAGCAGCTAGTAGGACTCCGTTACCTCTTCCCGATCATGTTCTGTAGGAGCATGTTACGTGTGTGGATATGCGTCAGGTCGAGGACCTTCGGGTGGAGTTAGCGGAGTTCGTGGCGGATGTGTTCGCGTCCGT
>NZ_JAPNLJ010000031.1 GCF_026627445.1 Streptomyces sp. H27-H1 | reverse complement strand
AACCGCCTCAAAAACTTCCGGGCAGTCGCCACCCGCTACGACAAACGCGCCTATGTCTACCTCGGAACAGTCACTCTCGCAGCCCTCACGATCTGGCTCCGCACCTGATCCAGGAAACAGAACCTAGCCCTCGGCGGCCGGGGCGGCGGCCCGGGCCCGGGCCCGGGCCCTGGACGGCGCCCCGGCCGGGGCGCCGGTGAGGGCCGCCCGTCAGGGTCGCAGCACCCGCCGCAGGACCTCGCGCGCGTACGCCTCGTCGTACTGCGCGCCCTTGAGCAGTACCTGCAGGCTGATCCCGTCCATCACCGCCACCAGCGCACGGGCCGTCGCCGGATCCGCCCGCGCGGACAGCGCCGCGGAGACGGCCTCGCACCACTCGGCCGCCACGGGACGCAGCGCGGGGCGACGCAGGGCGGCCAGGTAGAGCTCGTACTCCAGCTCCGCCCGGGCCCGGTCCGCCCCCAGGAACCCGCCCAGCAGGGCGGCCAGCGCGGCCGCGAGGTCCGCGTCCGGATCGGCCAGCGCCGCGGAGTCGGCCACCGTCCGGGCGAAGCCCTCGTTGGCCTGCCGCAGGGCCGCGACCAGCAGGTCGTCCAGGGTCTTGAAGTGGTACGTCGTGGAGCCGAGCGGTACGTCGGCCTCCGCGGCCACGCTGCGGTGGCTCAGCCCCGCGATGCCCCGGGCACCCACCACCCGGATGGCCGCGTCGATGATCCGGCCCCGCCGGTCCGGGTCATACCGGCGCACCGAGCCGGCCATCAGCGGGCGGCTGCTGCGGGTGACAGACGAGGCATGCGTACGACAGTACACAGGCAGGCACCCGCGCCGTGCCGGTCGTACCGCGGCGGGACACGGGCCGGCGCCGTCCCCGTACAACCATTCGACCCAGAGGTATGTCTCCCCTACCGATCTTGTGGCGGCCGGCACGCCGTAACGCCGCTGATCCCCGCCGCACATCCCGGTGGGGCATCAGTACGGCCGGGCACCGGTACGGCCGGCCATCAGTGCGTGGTCCCCCCAAGGTTCAGCAGTACGACCCCGGCGATGACCAGCACGATCCCGCCGATCTTCGCGGCCGTCGCGGCCTCCCCCATGAAGACCATGCCGATCGCGGCGATCGCCGCCGTGCCGACCCCGGCCCAGATCGCGTACGCCGTCCCCACCGACATCGACTTCAGTGTCTGCGCGAGCAGCGTGAAGGCGATGACGTAGCCCACCAGCGTGATCAGCGAGGGCCACAGCTTCGTGAAGCCCTCGCTGAACTTCATGGCGGTGGTACCGGCGACCTCTGCGGCGATGGCGGCGGCGAGCAGTATGTAGGGCATGCGTACGACTGTACTCATCGTTATGGACGCCCGTACATATCCGCGTGTCCCGGCTTCCCGCAGCTCACCGCGGGCTTGGCTCCACACACCGGCGGATCCGCCGCGAGGATCTGGCGGCGCAGCCCACCGGGCAGTGCGCGGGGCTCAGTTCAGCGTGAACCAGGCCGCGCGGGACTTCTTCGACTCCGGGCGGCCGAGATCCTTGGCCTCGGTGCCGTCCCCGTACAGGTCGGCGGAGCCGCTGTCGGTGACCAGCTGCACGCGCACGCCCGCGACGGACAGGTCCAGGACCGCCACGATGGCCTCCCAGCCGCCCGGGTCGGTGGTCGGCAGGTCGGCCCGCTTGACCGGAGCGTGGGCCGGGACGCCGTCCCACTGGTAGAGGGCGTAGAGGGCGGAGTTGTCGTCCGCCGCCCAGGAGCCGGCCGGGATCAGGTACTGGTCGGCCGCGTTCTCGCGGATGTCACGAACCGCCGGCCCGCCGAGGTTCATCTCGAGCGGCTCGCCGAAAAGGGTTGGCCACCCCGGCCACGACCTGGTCGATGTTGGTGACGGGCACGACCAGCGCCTTGCCGCCGGGCACGGCGGCCGCGAGCGGGGCGCGGAAGCCCAGGTAGACGGTGTCGCCGACCCGGGCGGCGGCCTCGATGTCGGCTTCCGTCAGGTCGGTGTAGCCCCGGCCCCGCGGGCGGACGGTCAGCTCGCGGTCGCCGTGTCCGGTCCGGTCGATGCGTACGTCGCCGGGTCCGGCGACCGCCGGGTTGCTGGAGGACTGGGCGTCGACCTTGAGGAAGGCGGCGGGTGTCCCCTGTTGCGCGATGTCCACGGTGGCGCCCGGGTCTCCGGTCGCGCCGACGGCCCCCGACAGGTGCCCGGCGGAGAGCGCGATGGTCGCTGCGGCGGCGGTTTCCTGGGCGGCGTGGGCGGGCGCGGCCAGCCCTGCGGCGAGCAGGGCGGCGGCCCCGGCGGCTCCCACGGCACCGAGGCGGCGTGCCGGTGAAGGGCGAACGGCCAACGGAGGGTCCTCTCGTGTGCGCCGTCACGTTGTGACGGCCGTCGAGAAGATTCGGCCACTGTGGCCAACTCCCGGTGCACACGGCCCGGCTGCCGGGAAAACAGATGACCCCCGGCACACCCGTGCCGGGGGTCATCTGTTCACTCAGCCGTCGGACGGCCGCCGATCGGGGATCAGACGTTGAAGCCGAGCGCGCGCAGCTGCTCGCGACCGTCGTCGGTGATCTTGTCCGGGCCCCACGGCGGCATCCACACCCAGTTGATGCGCAGTTCGCTGACGATGCCGTCCGTCGCCGACTTCGCCTGGTCCTCGATGACGTCCGTCAGCGGGCAGGCCGCCGAGGTGAGGGTCATGTCGAGGGTCGCGATGTTCGCGTCGTCCACGTGGATGCCGTAGATCAGGCCCAGGTTGACGACATCGATGCCCAGCTCGGGGTCGACCACGTCGTAGAGGGCCTCGCGGACCTCTTCCTCGGTGGCCGGCTTGATGGACGCCTCGGGCGTCGCGTTCTCGGTCATGCCGTCTTCCTCTCGGCGTCGCCCAGTGCCTGGGCGGTCGCGTCCTTCCACGCCATCCAACTCAGCAGAGCACACTTCACCCGGGCCGGATACTTGGAGACACCGGCGAACGCGACCGCGTCCTCCAGCACCTCCTCCATGGCCTCGTCGGGCTCCATCTTGCCCTTGGACTGCATCAGCTCCAGGAAGGTTTCCTGGATCTTCCGCGCCTCGCCCAGCTCCTTGCCGACGAGCAGCTCGTTCAGTATCGACGCGCCGGCCTGGCTGATGGAGCAGCCCTGACCCTCGTACGAGACGTCCGTGAGCGTCTCGCCGTCGTACTTCACGCGCAGGGTGATCTCGTCACCGCAGGTCGGATTGACGTGGTGCACCTCGGCGTCGCCGTCGCGCAGGCCTCGCCCACGCGGGTGCTTGTAGTGGTCCAGGATCAGTTCCTGGTACATCGATTCCAGCTTCACTGCGCCCTCGTCGCCTTCGTCGCTTCGTCTTATCCGAAGAAGTTCCGTACGTGCTCCAGCCCGTCGATCAGTGCGTCGACCTCGGCCGGAGAGGAGTACAGATAGAAAGACGCTCGCGTCGTCGCCGGAATTCCGTACCGCAGGCAGACCGGGCGGGCGCAGTGGTGTCCCACGCGGACCGCGATGCCCTGCTCGTCCAGTACCTGGCCGACGTCGTGCGGGTGGATGTCACCGAGCACGAAGGAGATCGCGGCGCCGCGGTCCTCGGCCGTGGTCGGGCCGATGATGCGCAGGTCCGGGACCTGCGAGAGACGCTTGATCGCGTACTCGGTGATCGCGTGCTCGTGCGCGGCGATCTTGTCCATGCCGATCGCGGTCAGGTAGTCCACGGCCGCGCCGAGGCCGACGGCCTGGGCGATCGGGGGCGTACCGGCCTCGAACTTGTGGGGCGCCGGGGCGTACGTCGAGGAGTGCATCGAGACGGTTTCGATCATCTCGCCGCCGCCCAGGAAGGGCGGCAGGTCCTCAAGCAGTTCCTGGCGGCCCCAGAGGACGCCGATGCCGGTCGGGCCGCACATCTTGTGACCGGTGAAGGCCACGAAGTCGGCGCCGAGCGCCTGCACGTCCAGCGGCATGTGCGGAGCGGCCTGCGAGGCGTCGATCAGCACCAGGGCGCCGACGTCCTGCGCGCGCCGGACGATCGCCTCGACCGGGTTGACCGTGCCCATGATGTTGGAGACCAGCGTGAAGGAGACGATCTTCGTCTTCTCCGTGATGACCTCTTCGATGTTGGACAGGTCGAGCCGGCCGTCGTCGGTGAGGCCGAACCACTTCAGCTTCGCGCCGGTGCGCTGCGAGAGCAGCTGCCACGGGACGATGTTGGAGTGGTGCTCCATCTCCGTGATGGCGATCTCGGTCTCGCGGTCGACCCGGTAGGGCTCGTCCGCCCAGCCGAGCATGTTCGCGACCAGGTTGAGCGACTCCGAGGCGTTCTTGGTGAAGATCACCTCGTTGCGGCTCGGTGCGTTGATGAAGGCGGCGACCTTGTCGCGAGCACCCTCGTACAGCGCCGTGGCCTCCTCGGCGAGCACGTGCACGCCGCGGTGGACGTTGGCGTTGTGCTGCTCGTAGTACTCGTTCAGCGCGTCGAGCACCTGGCGCGGCTTCTGCGAAGTCGCCGCGTTGTCCAGGTAAACGATCTTCTTCCCATCGTGGACCACACGATCCAGCAGGGGGAAGTCCTTGCGGATCGCCTCGGTGTCGAGGAGGCCAGGCAGCTGTGTCACGCGGTCGCGCCACCCTTCGTGCTGTACGACTCGTAGCCTTCCGCCTCCAGCTTGTCGGCGAGCTCGGCGCCGCCGGACTCAACGATGCGGCCTTCGGAGAAGACGTGAACGAAGTCGGGCTTGATGTAACGGAGGATCCGCGTGTAGTGCGTGATCAGCAGGGTGCCGACCTCGCCGGTCGCGCGGACGCGGTTGACGCCTTCGGAGACCTGGCGCAGGGCGTCGACGTCGAGACCGGAGTCGGTCTCGTCGAGGATCGCGATCTTCGGCCTGAGGAGCTCAAGCTGCAGGATCTCGTGGCGCTTCTTCTCGCCGCCGGAGAAGCCCTCGTTGACGTTGCGCTCGGCGAAGGCCGGGTCCATCTGGAGCTGCTCCATCGCGGACTTGACCTCCTTCACCCAGGTACGCAGCTTCGGCGCCTCGCCGCGGATGGCGGTGGCCGACGTACGCAGGAAGTTGGAGACCGAGACGCCGGGAACCTCGACCGGGTACTGCATGGCGAGGAAGACACCGGCGCGGGCGCGCTCGTCGACGGACATCTCCAGGACGTCTTCGCCGTCGAGGGTCACGGTGCCACCGGTGATGGTGTACTTCGGGTGACCGGCGAGGGAGTACGCGAGGGTCGACTTGCCGGAGCCGTTCGGACCCATGATGGCGTGCGTCTCACCCTGCTTGACGGTGAGGTCGACGCCCTTGAGGATCTCGCGGGCGCCGTTCTCGGCCTCGACGGAGACGTGCAGGTCGTGGATTTCAAGCGTTGCCATGGATACCTCAGGACTCCTGGGTGAGGGAAACGAGCACGTCGTCCCCTTCGATCTTTACGGGGTATACGGGTACGGGGCGCGTCGCGGGCAGGCCCGAGGGCTTGCCGGTGCGCAGGTCGAAGGACGACCCGTGCAGCCAGCACTCGATCATGCAGTCTTCGACCTCGCCCTCCGAGAGGGACACGTTCGCGTGCGAGCAGATGTCGTTGATCGCGAACACCTCCCCCTCGGCGCGGACGATGGACACCGGCGTGCCGTCGAGTTCCACCCGCTTGGGGGCGTTCTCCTCCAGCTCGCTCAGCGCACAGGCCTTGACGTAAGTCATCAGACGGAACCCTGCAGCTCGGTCTCGATCTTGGCGAGCAGGCGCTCCTCGATGTCAGGGACACCGATCTGGTGGACGAGCTCGGCGAAGAAGCCGCGGACGACCAGGCGCCGGGCGTCGTCAGCCCGGATGCCGCGGGACTGCAGGTAGAAGAGCTGCTCGTCGTCGAAGCGGCCGGTCGCGGAGGCGTGGCCGGCGCCGACGATCTCGCCGGTCTCGATCTCCAGGTTCGGCACCGAGTCGACCCGCGCGCCGTCCGTGAGGACGAGGTTGCGGTTCATCTCGTAGGTGTCGGTGCCCTCGGCGGTCTTCTCGATGAGCACGTCACCGATCCAGACGGCGTGGGCGTCCTGGCCCTGGAGCGCGCCCTTGTAGACCACGTTCGACTTGCAGTGCGGGGCGCTGTGGTCGACCAGGAGGCGGTGCTCCTGGTGCTGGCCGGCGTCCGTGAAGTACAGGCCGAAGAGCTCCGCCTCGCCGCCGGGGCCTGCGTAGGCCACGCGCGGGTGGAGGCGTACGAGGTCGCCGCCGAAGGTGACCACGATCGACCTGAAGGTCGCGTCGCGGCCGATCAGCGCGTTGTGCTGGGAGACGTGGACGGCGGTGTCGTCCCAGTCCTGCACGGAGACGACGGTGAGCTTGGCGCCGTCGCCGACGAGGAAGTCGACGTTGGCGGCGCGCACGCCGTCACCGGTGTGGTCGATGACGACGACGGCCTCGGCGAAGGCCTGGACGTCGAAGACGGTGTGGCCGAAGGTCGTGCCGCCCTCGCCGTGCAGCGAGACACGCACGGGCTCGGTCAGGACGGCCTCCTTGGCCACGGTCACGACCGTGGCCTTGGCGAAGGACGAGAACGCCTGGGCGGCGATCCGGTCCACCGGGATGCCGGCCTTGCCGATGCGCGCGTCGCCGCGCTCCACGGACTCGACCGTGACGCCCTCGGGCGCGTCGATCTGGGCCTTCATGGTGCCGTTGGCGACCGCGGTGCCGTCGTGCAGGCCCTTGAGGCGGGCGAGCGGCGTGAAGCGCCACTCCTCCTCGCGGCCGTTGGGCACGGGGAAGTCCGCCACGTCGAAGGACGGGGGGGCGCTCATCCGGGTGGCGACGGTGGACTCGGCGGCCACCGCGATCGCGCCGGCAGTGGTGGAACCCGCCGGAATGTTTTGAGCCTCAGCCATGGCTGTCGTGTTGCTCTCTTCCTTAAAGAATCTACTGCGGGACGTCAGGCGGGCCGGGACTAACCGACCGAGCCTTCCATCTGCAGCTCGATCAGCCGGTTCAGCTCCAGCGCGTACTCCATCGGGAGCTCACGGGCGATCGGCTCGACGAAGCCGCGCACGATCATCGCCATGGCCTCGAACTCCGTCAGACCGCGGCTCATCAGGTAGAAGAGCTGGTCGTCGGAGACCTTGGAGACGGTCGCCTCGTGGCCCATGGACACGTCGTCCTCGCGGACGTCCACGTAGGGGTAGGTGTCCGAGCGGGAGATGGTGTCGACCAGGAGCGCGTCGCACAGCACGTTGGACTTGGAGCCGTGGGCGCCTTCGCCGATCTCGACCAGACCGCGGTACGAGGTGCGGCCGCCGCCTCGGGCCACCGACTTCGAGACGATGTTGGAGGAGGTGTTCGGCGCCATGTGGACCATCTTGGAGCCGGCGTCCTGGTGCTGGCCCTCGCCCGCGAAGGCGATGGACAGGGTCTCGCCCTTGGCGTGCTCGCCCATCAGGTAGACCGCCGGGTACTTCATGGTGACCTTGGAACCGATGTTGCCGTCGATCCACTCCATGGTCGCGCCCTCGTACGCCACGGCGCGCTTGGTGACCAGGTTGTAGACGTTGTTCGACCAGTTCTGGATCGTGGTGTAGCGGCAGCGGCCGCCCTTCTTCACGATGATCTCGACCACGGCGCTGTGCAGCGAGTCCGAGGAGTAGATCGGGGCGGTGCAGCCCTCGACGTAGTGGACGTAGGCGTCCTCGTCGACGATGATCAGCGTCCGCTCGAACTGGCCCATGTTCTCCGTGTTGATACGGAAGTAGGCCTGGAGCGGGATGTCGACCTTGACGCCCTTGGGGACGTAGATGAACGAGCCGCCCGACCACACGGCGGTGTTCAGCGAGGCGAACTTGTTGTCGCCGACCGGGATGACCGTGCCGAAGTACTCCTGGAAGAGCTCCGGGTGCGTCTTGAGCGCGGTGTCCGTGTCGAGGAAGATGACGCCCTGCTCCTCCAGGTCCTCACGGATCTGGTGGTAGACGACCTCGGACTCGTACTGGGCCGCGACACCGGCGACGAGGCGCTGCTTCTCGGCCTCCGGGATGCCGAGGCGGTCGTACGTGTTCTTGATGTCCTCCGGCAGGTCCTCCCACGAAGCGGCCTGCTTCTCGGTGGAGCGCACGAAGTACTTGATGTTGTCGAAGTCGATGCCGGAGAGGTCGGAACCCCAGTTGGGCATGGGCTTCTTGCCGAACAGCTTGAGGCCCTTGAGGCGGAGGTTCAGCATCCACTCCGGCTCGGACTTCTTCGCCGAGATGTCGCGGACGACCTCTTCGGACAGACCCCGCTTGGCCGTGGCTCCGGCCGTGTCGGAGTCGGCCCAGCCATATTCGTAGGTGCCGAGGCCATCGAGCTCAGGGTGAGCAGTCTCCGTGGTCATGCGGGGTTCCTCCCGGCCGTGCTTGCAGATACTGAGGGATTGGTCTGTGTGGCGCCCGTGGCAGCGGCGCCGTTTCCGCTTCGCGGAATGAACGTCGTGCACACCCCGTCGCCGTGGGCGATCGTGGCGAGACGCTGCACATGCGTCCCGAGCAGGCGGGAGAAGACCTCGGTCTCCGCCTCGCAGAGCTGCGGGAACTGCTCGGCCACGTGCGCGACCGGGCAGTGGTGCTGGCAGAGCTGTTCACCACTGCGCGGACCGGGAGCGCTCTTTGCCGTAGCAGCGTACCCGTCTCCGGTCAACGCCCTGGCAAGGGCCTCGGTGCGCTCCGCCGGGTCGGCCGCTTCCACGGCCTCACGGTAGGTCTCCGCCTGCGCCGTCAGCCTGGCCTTCGCGAAGGCGGCCACGGCGGCATCGCCCGACTCCCCGCCCCCGGCGGCCTGCGCGATCCAGCGCATGGCGTCGGCGGCGAGCGCGTCGTAGGACTGGTCGAAGGCATCGCGGCCGCAGTCGGTCAGCGCGAAGACCTTGGCGGGCCGGCCCCGGGTCCGCGCACCGTACACACGCTGCTCACGGGGTTCGACCACGTCGTCGGTGACGAGCGTGTCGAGGTGGCGGCGAACGGCGGCCTGGGTGAGGCCGAGGCGCTGGGCGAGGTCGGCGACGGTGGAAGGACCGTGGTCCAGGATCGACCGCGCGACCCGGTTGCGGGTTGACCGCTCCCCGGTCGCGAGTTCGCCCTGTGGGGCCTCGCTCATCCGTTCGCCGTATTTCACAACGCCATTGTTGCGTAATTAGTCCCGCCCCGACAAGCCGTGATGGAGGCCACCTCTGGTGGCCTCCATCACTAAGGGTTACCTTATCTATCCACAGAGCGTTACCGGGAGGCCGGCTCCCCGCCTTCGCGCAGGGCCCCGCCGGTGAACCAGTAAACGGCTCCCACCAGCAATCCTCCGCCCACGATGTTCCCCGGCACGGTGAACATCAGATTGCGGAAAAGATCACCGAACCCGGCTGAGCCATCCAGGATCGCGAGGCTGAAAACAGCCATGTTCGCTACACAGTGTTCGAATCCGACGGCGACAAAAACAGCCACCGGCAGCCACAGGACGAAAATCTTGGCGGCATCGCCGCGGGCCCGGGTGAACATCCAGATGGCCAGGCAGACCAGCATGTTGCAGAGCACCGCGCGCCAGAACAGCTGCCCGCCGCCCAGCGCCGTCTTCCCGTGCACCATCTCGGTCAGCATGGACCGCGCGGAGGGCGAGGAAACCACGCCCGAGGCGTGCACCATGGCGCCGAAGGCGAAGGCTCCGACCAGGTTCCCGGCCAGCGAGAGCCCCCAGGAGAGGAAGAGGTCCCTGCGGCCGGTCCGCCCGGACAGGGCGCCGACCAGCATGATCATCACGTTGCTGGTGAACAGCTGGGCGCCGGCGAACATCACGATGGTCAGGGCGATCGGGAAGACCGCGCCCTCCAGCAGCTTCACGGCCGGCGACCCCTTGGCCACGAAGGGCGAGATCGCGACCAGGAGCAGCACCTCCCCGACGGCGATGTAGGCACCGGCGAGCATCGCCGATACGAAGTAGCGCGGCGGGTGCCCGAGGTCATGGGCCTTGTGCTCGGCCTGCCCCGAGGTGGCTTCGACGTTCTGAGCGATGCTGTTCACCATTCGACGTTAGGGCCCTCCCCCGGGCCCGGACCGACGAAAAAGTCATGAATACACAGGTCCGTGCACCTTCGGAGGCGGGACCTAGGCCCCGCCCCGGCCACCTCCCACCGCTCCGTAGACTCACTCCCCATGAGCAACGACCCCGCCGTGGAAATCCGCGGACTGGTGAAGCGGTACGGCCCCAAAACCGCGGTGGACGGCCTGGACCTCACCGTCCGGAGGGCCTCGGTCACCGCGGTCCTCGGTCCCAACGGCGCGGGCAAGACGACCACTGTGGAAACCTGCGAGGGCTACCGCCGCCCCGACGCCGGATCCGTCCGCGTCCTCGGCCTCGACCCCGTGACGCAGGCCGATTCCCTGCGCCCGCGCATCGGCGTCATGCTCCAGTCCGGCGGCGTCTACTCCGGCGCCCGGGCCGTCGAGATGCTGAGCCACATGGCCAAGCTCTACGCCGATCCCCTGGACGTCCCCGCCCTGGTGGAACGCCTCGGCCTCGGCGGCTGCGGCCGCACCTCCTACCGCCGGCTCTCCGGCGGCCAGCAGCAGCGCCTGGCCCTCGCCATGGCCGTCGTGGGCCGCCCGGAGCTGGTCTTCCTGGACGAGCCGACCGCCGGCCTGGACCCGCAGGCCCGCCGCGCGACCTGGGAACTCGTACGGGAACTGCGTGCCGACGGGGTCTCGGTCGTCCTCACCACCCACCACATGGACGAGGCCGAGCAGCTCGCGGACGAGGTCGCCATCGTCGACGCCGGCAAGGTCATCGCCCACGGCACCCCCGACGCGCTGTGCCGCGGCGGAGCCGAGAACACCCTGCGCTTCACCGGCCGCCCCGCCCTGGACCTCGGCTCGCTGCTGAAGGCGCTGCCCGACGGGACGCGGGCCGCCGAGCTCAACCCCGGCGTGTACCGGATCACCGGCGAGGTCGACCCGCAGCTGCTGGCCACCGTCGCCTCCTGGTGCGCCCAGCACGGGGTGATGCCCGACAGCCTCTCGGTGGAGCGGCACACCCTCGAAGACGTCTTTCTGGAACTCACGGGCAAGGAGCTGCGCGCATGAGCGCCGGTACGTTCACCCCCAGTCCGGGGGCCGCGCCCGTGTCCCGCATGATCCTGGCGCAGACCGCGCTGGAGACCCGGATGCTGCTGCGCAACGGGGAGCAGCTGCTGCTGACCGTGATCATCCCGGCGCTGCTGCTGACCCTCTTCTCCGCCGTGGACATCGTCACCGTGCCCACTGGAGAGGGGGGCACCGGGAAGTCGGTGGACTTCCTCGCCCCCGGCATCCTGGCGCTCGCCGTGATGTCCACCGCCTTCACCGGCCAGGCCATCGCCACCGGCTTCGACCGGCGCTACGGGGTCCTCAAGCGGCTCGGGGCCTCCCCGCTGCCGCGCTGGGCCCTGATGGCCGCCAAAACGCTGTCCGTGCTGGTCACCGAGGTGCTGCAGATCGCGCTGCTGACGGCGATCGCCTTCGCCCTGGGCTGGTCCCCGCACGGCAACCCGCTGTCCGCCGCTGTGCTGATCCTGCTGGGCACCGCCGCCTTCTCCGGGCTCGGCCTGCTGATGGCGGGCACCCTCAAGGCGGAGGCGACCCTGGCCGCCGCCAACCTGGTCTTCCTGCTGCTGCTGGTCGGCGGCGGGGTGATCGTGCCGATGGAGAAGTTCCCGGGGGCGGTCCAGTCCATCCTCGGCCTGCTGCCGATCTCCGCGCTCTCCGACGGGCTGCGCGAGGTCCTCCAGCACGGGGCCGCGCTGCCCTGGGGCGACGCGGCGATCCTGGCGGGCTGGGCCGTACTCGGCCTGGGCGCCGCCGCACGCTGGTTCCGCTGGGAGTGAATCCCTTCCCCCTGACGCCCGCTCGGCAGGAGGATGGACGCCTCCACAGGGGAGCGCACCACAGACGCCGGGGGGCGGCATGGCGCAGCGGGAAGCCGTTCTGCGGCTGGACGAACAGTGGGCACGGATCCGGTCGGGCGCGGCGCACGCGGAGCCGGCGGAGGCCGACGCCCTGCTGGCCGAGCTGATCGGCGCCCTGCGCGAGCCGGCCCGCGCCGACGCCGAGTGCGCGGCCCGGCTGGGACTGCGCCTCAGCGACCTGGCGGCCCGCCGGTTCGCCGGCGGGGACCGGGCCGGGGCCCTGGCCGCCATCGAGGAGGGGATGCGGTTCTCGCAGCAGGCGGCGGGGCACGACGCCGAGTACGCCCGCTGGTACGCCTGGGGCCTGATCAATCAGGGCGTCTGGCTGTCCTGGCCCCTCAGTGACGGGGAGCGGCTGCCGAAGCACCCCCTGGGCCCCGGCTCCGAGAGCGGCCCGAGCGCCATGGAGTGGGCCGCCGGCGAGCGGGCCCGGGACCTGACGCTCGCGGCGGTGGAGGTCTGGGCGGCCCTGGACCAGGAGGATCCGGTCAATCAGCGGGGCCTCGCGCAGGCGAAGGTGTTCCTCGGCGACCGGCTCGCGGAGCTGGGCCTCGCCGAGGAATCCGTGGCCTGGGCGGTCGACGCGGAGGGCTCCTTCCGGCGGCTGCTGCTCGCCGATCCCGGCTCCGACGAGTCGCAGCAGGCCGAGGAGGCCCTGGACCACATCGGCCACCAGCTCGAACTGCGGCTGCGCTTCCTGTCCTTCCTCTCCCTGACCGGCCTGCGCACGCGGGGGCTGCTGCCCGAACGGCTGCTGCCCCAGGCCGTGGTGGCCGCCCACGTCCAGGGCGTCCCCGAAGAGGCGATCGCCTCGCGGCTGCGCCTGGAGGCCGATCAGGTCCACACGATGCTGGAGGTGACCCCCTGGGTCGCGGTGTGGCGCATCGAGGTCCGAGGCTCCGACGGGCTGTGGAACGTACAGTCGCATCCCTGGCACAGCGGTGCGGAAGTAAGAAATAGGACAGCGCAGGATGTAGGCGCTGAATTGGCACACCGCTTCGCGACCTCGGCCGACTACCCGGGCGACGGCGCGCATTGGCGGATTCGCGTGTGGTGGCACACTGAAGGCGACCCGGCCGGGGCCAGGTTCCGGCTGGTCATGGGCCCGGACGGGCCGGTCGCCCCCACCTCGTGAAACCGGTCGCCACCCCCTCGTGAAACTTTGCACAAGTGTCCGCGTACGATAAGGGCCGTGTTGACCCCCCTCGGATATCTCGCCCGCCGCTGGACGCCGTCGCCCCGGACCGTCCGGCGTGCCGCGTTCGCAGCGGTGCTCATGAGCGTCGTCATCGTCGTCACCGGCGGCGCGGTGCGGCTGACCGGATCCGGTCTCGGCTGCGACACCTGGCCCAAGTGCACCGGCGACAGCCTGATCGTGACCCAGGAGCAGGGCTTCCACGGCGCCATCGAGTTCGGCAACCGCATGCTGACGTACGTGCTCTGCGCGGCCGTTGGCTGGGCGATCACCGCGGCCCGCTGCGCCAAGCCGTGGCGCCGCTCGCTGACTCGGCTCGGCTGGCTCCAGTTCGCCATCGTGATGGGCAACGCGGTCCTCGGCGGCATCACCGTCCTGACGGGCCTCAACCCCTACAGCGTGGCCGGGCACTTCATGCTCGCCACCTCGCTGATCACCGTGACGACGATCACCTGGCAGCGCACCCGCGAGGGCGACGGCCCGGCCAAGCCGCGCGTGCCCGCTCCGGTGCAGAAGCTTTCGTGGGCGCTGCTGGCGGCCACCGTCGTGCTGATCGGCGCCGGCACGGTGGTCACCGGTTCCGGCCCGCACGCCGGGGACAGCAGCGAGATCAAGCGGATGCCGTTCGACTGGTCGGCCACCGCGCACGTCCACGCGGTCTCCGCCTGGCTGGTGTGCGCGCTGGCCATCGCGATGTGGCTGGTGCTGCGCGTGGTCGATGCCCCCGTCGACACCCGGGCGCGCGCCCGCGACCTGCTGGTGGTGCTGCTCGCCCAGGGCGGCATCGGCTACGTCCAGTACTTCACCGAGGTCCCCGAGGCCCTGGTCGCCGCCCACATGCTCGGCTCCTGCCTGGTGTGGATCTCGGTGCTCCGGGTGGCGCTGAGCCTGCGCGAACGCCCCTCGGAGCAGGCCGGGATCCCGGCCCAGGACGACGCCCGGCTCACCACGGTCTGACCCGGAGCACGGCCCCAGGGAGCGCCTTTCGGACCGGACCGGATCAGCCCGCGCCGCCGGACACCGCGGACTCGGCGTGATCCGGCTGGCCCGGCCTGATCCGAAGGACCCGGCCTGATCCGAAGGACGCGCCCTAACCCCGTTCGTCCAGCCGGTAGACGCGGCGGGCATTGCCCGTCGCGATCATCGCCGCCACCCGCTCCGCGTCCCGCCAGGACCAGGATCCATCGGCGACCCAGCCGCCGAGCACCCGGCCGAGCGCCTCCCGGAAGACCAGCGCGCCCACCGCGTGCAGTTCGGCCAGTTGCCGGCCGCCGCCGGCGAACATCAGCTTTCCGAACGGCGCGGTCTCCAGGCATTCCGCCAGCACGGCGGCCGCCCGCGCCCCGGCCGGCCCCAGCGCCGCACCGAGGTCGGCGTGGACGTGCGGGAAGACCGCGGCCAGCCGCGCCGCCTGCCGGTGGTGGGGGTACCCGCCGAGCAGGACCAGCCGCGCCCCCAGGCCCTCGGTCGCCCGTGCGAACCCGGTCAGCCGCTCCGGCTCCCCCGACTCCCCGCCCGTGTGCAGCTGGAGCGGCAGCCCCGAGGACACCGCGCTCCACGCCAGGTGCCGCAGGAGTACGGGATCCCGTACCGCCCCGCCCCTGGCCCGTCCGGCCAGCCACCGCCCGGCCGCGCCGCGCACCTCGCCCGGACCGGGCGGCTCAGGACCGGCTTCGAGGGCCGCTCCCCAGGCCCGGGCCGCGCCGTCCGCCCCGGCTCCGGCTCCGGCCCCGCAGGTGAAGGCCACCGCCCCGGCGGCGGCGTGGTGGACCGCCCCCGCGAGGTTGGCCAGGAAGGCCGCCACGGTCCCGGAGGTGTCCGCCGCCTGCTCGGCCAGCAGCTCCAGCCGCGCCAGCTCGAAGGCCTCCGCCCCGCCGGCCAGGGCCAGTTCCTTGGGCCCGGTGAGGTCCCCGGGCGCCCCGGTGTCGACGAGCCGGGCGCCGACCCCGCTGCCGCGCAGCAGTCGGCGGGCCGACTCGGCGGCGCCCAGCTCGCGCCGCCGGGCGAGGTAGCGGGCGGGCGGGCAGTGCGGTTCGAGCCCGAGCAGCGGCGGGCACCAGCGGCGCACCGCGAAGCCGGCCTGCGTGTCGAAGAAGGTGGTGCCGGCGGCGGGCGGGCCGGCCGAGGGGATCAGCTGGGCCTCGAAGGTGGCGAGGCCGAGCTCCGTGCGGAGCACTCCCTGGCAGTACTGGTCCACCAGGGGCGGCGTTTCGATCATCCGGGCATCCCGTTGCGGACGTGAGGAAGGGGCTTCCACACGTCCTAACGGGTGAGCGGGGTGTGAGGTGTTGCTCGCGCTGTTGACCGAGCGGGTGACGCCGAAATGATCAGGCCATTGATCGACCGGGATCAGGCCGCCGCGCACGGGCCGCCGGTATCGAGCCGCCCGTGTCGAGCCGCCGGTGTCAGGCCGCCGGGTTGGCGGTTCCGCCGAGCTGGATGCCCGCCATCCGGGTCCACTCGTACGGCCCGGTCCGCACCCGCGCGGCGAACTCGCCGTCGAACTCCTCGTGGAGGGTCAGCCCGGCCTTCTCGGCCGCGAGCCGCGCGGTGTCGTACGTCGGGGCCACCAGGTCGCCCCATTCCCCGTCGGTGCCGACGAGGACGATCCGGGTACCCGCCTGGCCCATGTGCGCGAGGTGGCCCTCGGCGCCGCCGTGCTGCCCGGCGAACGCGCCGATCTGCTTGGCCAGCTTCGCGGCCGTACGGTCCTGCTTCTTGTCCGCCGTGGGGGCGGTCTCCTCGGTGTCTGCCATGAAAGGCATGCTACCGGCGGGTAACGAGCGGAGGAAGCGTCAGCGGAGGAAGGGATCCACCGCGACGGCGACGAAGAGCAGCGACACGTAGGTGATCGACCAGTGGAACAGCCGCATCTCCTTGAGCTTCGCACCCGACGCGCCGGCCTTGGCGCGCGCGTTGAGCCCGTGCGCCTCCCACAGCCACCAGCCGCCGGCCACCAGCGCGACCGAGGTGTAGAACCAGCCGGTGTACCCCAGCGGGGTCAGCAGCAGCGAGACCGCCACCATCACCCAGCTGTAGAGGACGATCTGCTTGGCCACGGCCTTGTTGCCCGCCACGACCGGCAGCATCGGAACGCCGACCCGCGCGTAGTCGTCCTTCACCTTCATCGACAGCGGCCAGTAGTGCGGCGGCGTCCAGAAGAAGATGACGAGGAAGAGGATGACGGCGGCCCAGGAGACCTCGTTCTTCACGGCCGACCAGCCGATGAGCACCGGCATGCAGCCCGCGATGCCGCCCCAGACGATGTTCTGCGAGGTACGCCGCTTCAGCAGCATCGTGTAGACCACGACGTAGAAGAGGAGCGCGCCGAGCGCGAGCGCGGCCGACAGCCAGTTGACCAGCAGCCCGAAGAACAGGGTGGAGAGCACCCCGAGGGTGATGCCGAAGACCAGGCACTCGCGCGGGCTGACCATGCCGGTCACCAGCGGGCGTCCCGAGGTCCGGTCCATCAGCGCGTCGATGTCGCGGTCGATGTACATGTTCAGCGCGTTCGCGCCGCCCGCGGACAGGTAGCCGCCGAAGCAGGTCACGAGGACCAGCCACAGCGAAGGCACGCCCTGTTCGGCGAGGAACATCACCGGCACGGTCGTAATGAGCAGAAGCTCGATGATCCGCGGCTTGGTCAGTGCCACGAAGGCCATGGCCCGGGCCCCGAACGGCCGGTGACCGGGGCTCGTCCCGAGCACCCCCGCTGGACGGGATTCGACGGCCGTCACGCACACCCCTGACAGAGAATCCAGCAAGCTCCGACGTGAACCTTTTTAAACATGAAGGCCCCGTAAAGGCTTGCGCGTACCACGCCACTCTAGACGTAGCCATTGGCTCGTCCCGCGCGGGGGTCGCCCCGTGTTGGTCCGATCGGCGCTCAGACGTCAGGAGTCCGCGCTCAGACGTACGGAGCGGACCTCGAGTACTCGAATAGCTGCACGCTGTGGCGGGGGTAGCCCGGGGGTAGGCTCGGAATCGCGCCGGTGCGACGTCACCGGGACTAGACATGTGGAGAGGAGCCCTGACCCACGGTGAGCACCAAGCCGACGACCACAGAGCTCGACTGGACCGAACTGGACCAGCGTGCTGTCGACACCGCCCGGATCCTGGCCGCCGACGCGGTCCAGAAGGTCGGTAACGGCCACCCCGGCACGGCGATGAGCCTGGCCCCCGCCGCGTACACCCTCTTCCAGAAGGTGATGCGGCACGACCCGGCGGACCCGGAGTGGGTCGGCCGCGACCGGTTCGTGCTCTCCGCGGGCCACTCCTCGCTGACCCTCTACACCCAGCTGTACCTCGGGGGGTTCGGGCTCGAGCTGGACGACCTGAAGGCCTTCCGCACCTGGGGTTCGAAGACCCCCGGCCACCCGGAGTACGGCCACACCACGGGCGTCGAGACCACCACCGGCCCGCTGGGCCAGGGCATCGCCAACTCGGTGGGCATGGCCATGGCCGCCCGCTACGAGCGCGGCCTGTTCGACCCCGAGGCTCCCGCGGGCGCCTCCCCGTTCGACCACATGATCTACGCGATCGCGGGCGACGGCTGCCTCCAGGAGGGCATCTCCCACGAGGCGTCCGCGCTGGCCGGCCACCAGAAGCTCGGCAACCTGGTGCTGCTGTGGGACGACAACCACATCTCCATCGAGGGCGACACCGAGACGGCCGTCTCCGAAGACACCCTCAAGCGCTACGAGGCGTACGGCTGGCACGTCCAGCGCATCGCCCCGCAGGCCAGCGGGGACCTCGACCCGAAGGCCCTGTTCGAGGCCCTGGAGGCCGCCAAGGCCGAGACGGAGCGCCCCTCCTTCATCGCCGCGCGCTCGATCATCGCCTGGCCCGCCCCGCACGCCCAGGGCACCGAGGCCTCGCACGGCTCGGCCCTCGGCAACGACGAGGTCGCCGCCACCAAGCGCGTGCTCGGCTTCGACCCGGAGCAGACCTTCGAGGTCTCCGACGAGGTCATCGCGCACACCCGCGCCCTCGGGGACCGGGGTCGCGAGGCCCGCGCCGCCTGGGAGAAGGAGTTCTCCGCCTGGCGCACCGCCAACCCGGAGCGCGCCGTCGAGTTCGACCGCATCAACGCCAACGAGCTGCCCGCGGGCTGGGAGGACAAGCTCCCCGTCTTCGAGACCGGCAAGGGCGTCGCCACCCGCGCCGCCTCCGGCAAGGTCCTCGAGGCGCTCGGCGCGGTCATCCCGGAGCTGTGGGGCGGCTCGGCCGACCTGGCCGGCTCGAACAACACCACCATCGACAAGAACTCCTCGTTCCTGCCGGTGGGCAACCCGCTGCCGGAGGCCGACCCGTACGGCCGCACCATCCACTTCGGCATCCGCGAGCACGCCATGGCCGCGGCCATGAACGGCATCGCCCTGCACGGCCACACCCGCATCTACGGCGGCACCTTCCTGGTGTTCTCCGACTACATGCGCAACGCCGTCCGCCTCTCCGCGCTGATGCACGTGCCGGTCACCTACGTGTGGACGCACGACTCCATCGGCCTCGGCGAGGACGGCCCGACCCACCAGCCGGTCGAGCACGTCGCCGCGCTGCGCGCCATCCCGGGCCTGAACGTGGTCCGCCCGGCCGACGCGAACGAGACCGCCATCGCCTGGCGCGAGATCCTGCGCCGCCACACCAAGGTCTTCGGCAAGGGCGCCCCGCACGGACTGGCGCTGACCCGCCAGGGCGTGCCGACCTACGAGCGCAACGAGGACGCCGCCAAGGGCGGGTACGTGCTCTTCGAGGCGGAGGGCGGCGAGGCCCAGGTCGTCCTCATCGGCACCGGCTCCGAGGTCCAGCTCGCCGTCGCCGCGCGCGACGCGCTGCAGGCCGAGGGCGTCCCGGCCCGGGTCGTCTCGATGCCGTCCGTCGAGTGGTTCGAGGAGCAGTCCCAGGAGTACAAGGACAGCGTCCTGCCGCCTTCGGTCAAGGCGCGTGTCGCGGTCGAGGCCGGCATCGGCCTGACCTGGCACCGCTACGTCGGCGACGCCGGCCGGATCGTCTCGCTGGAGCACTTCGGTGCCTCGGCCGACGGCGCCGTGCTCTACCGCGAGTTCGGCCTGACCGCCGAAGCCGTGACCGCTGCCGCGCGCGAGTCGCTCGCCGCCGCCGCGCGCTGACGCCCGTACCCAGACCAGTAGGAGATGCAATTCCCATGACAGACGCACTGAAGCGCCTTTCCGACGAGGGCGTCGCGATCTGGCTGGACGACCTGTCCCGCAAGCGGATCACGTCCGGCAACCTGGCAGAGCTCATCGACCAGCAGCACGTGGTCGGTGTCACCACCAATCCGGCGATCTTCCAGAAGGCGATCAGCGGCGGCGAGGGGTACGAGCAGCAGCTCGCCGACCTGGCCGCCCGCAAGGTCACCGTCGAAGAGGCGATCCGCATGATCACCACGGCGGACGTCCGCGACGCCGCCGACATCCTGCACCCGGTCTACGACTCGACCGAGGGCCAGGACGGCCGCGTTTCGATCGAGGTCGACCCCCGGCTGGCCCACAACACCCCGGCGACCATCGCCGAGGCCAAGCAGCTCGCCTGGCTGGTGGACCGCCCGAACACGCTCATCAAGATCCCGGCGACCAAGGCGGGCCTGCCGGCGATCACCGAGGTCATCGGCAAGGGCATCAGCGTCAACGTCACGCTGATCTTCTCGCTGGAGCGCTACCGCGAGGTCATGGACGCGTACCTGGCGGGTCTGGAGAAGGCGAAGGCCGCGGGCCTGGACCTCGCCAAGATCCACTCGGTCGCCTCCTTCTTCGTGTCCCGCGTGGACTCCGAGATCGACAAGCGCCTGGACGCGCTGGGCACCGACGAGGCCAAGGCCCTCAAGGGCAAGGCGGCGCTCGCGAACGCCCGTCTGGCCTACGAGGCCTACGAAGAGGTGTTCTCCACCGAGCGCTGGGCGGCCCTGGACAAGGCGCACGCCAACAAGCAGCGCCCGCTCTGGGCCTCGACCGGCGTCAAGGACCCGGCGTACAAGGACACCCTGTACGTGGTGGACCTGGTCGCCCCCGGCACGGTGAACACCATGCCCGAGGGCACCCTGGAGGCCACCGCCGACCACGGTGTGGTCGACGGCGACACCATCCGCGGCACCTACGACCAGTCGCGCGCCGAGCTCGATGCGGTCGCGAAGCTGGGCATTTCGTACGACGATGTGGTGCAGCTGCTCGAAGAAGAGGGCGTCGAGAAGTTCGCGGTGTCCTGGAACGATCTGCTGAAGTCGACCGAGGCGGAGCTTGATCGCCTCGCCCCCACGGAGGCCTGAACACTTTGTCTGTAAACGGAGCGAACCCGCTTCGTGACGCACAGGACCGGCGGCTCCCGCGCATCGCGGGGCCGTCCGGCCTGGTCATTTTCGGCGTTACGGGTGACCTGTCGCGCAAGAAGCTGATGCCTGCCGTCTACGACCTCGCCAACCGCGGCCTGCTGCCGCCGGGCTTCTCACTGATCGGCTTCGCCCGCCGCGAGTGGCAGGACGAGGACTTCGCGCAGGAGGTGCACGACGCGGTCAAGCAGCACGCCCGCACGCCCTTCCGCGAAGAGGTGTGGCAGCAGCTGGTACAGGGCTGCCGCTTCGTCCAGGGCGATTTCGACGACGACCAGGCGTTCGAGACGCTGAAGTCGACGATCGAGGAACTGGACAAGGCGCAGGGCACCGGCGGCAACTTCGCCTTCTACCTGTCCGTCCCGCCGAAGTTCTTCCCCAAGGTCGTCGCCCAGCTCAAGAAGCACGGGCTGGCGGACCAGAAGGAGGGCTCCTGGCGGCGCGCGGTCATCGAGAAGCCGTTCGGGCACGACCTGACCAGTGCGCAGGAGCTCAACCAGCTCGTGCACGACGTCTTCCCGCCCAACGAGGTCTTCCGGATCGACCACTACCTGGGCAAGGAGACCGTCCAGAACATTCTGGCGCTCCGCTTCGCCAACACGATGTTCGAGCCGATCTGGAACCGGTCGTACGTCGACCACGTGCAGATCACCATGGCCGAGGACATCGGTATCGGCGGCCGGGCCGGCTATTACGACGGCATCGGCGCGGCCCGCGACGTCATCCAGAACCACCTGCTCCAGCTGCTGGCGCTGACCGCGATGGAGGAGCCCGGCTCCTTCCATCCCAAGGCGCTGGTGGCCGAGAAGCTCAAGGTGCTGACCGCCGTGGAGCTGCCCGAGGACCTGGGCAAGCACACCGTGCGCGGCCAGTACTCGGCGGCGTGGCAGGGCGGTGAGAAGGTCGTCGGGTACCTCGAAGAGGACGGCATCAACCCCAAGTCGACGACCGACACCTACGCGGCCATCCGCCTGGAGATCAACAACCGCCGCTGGGCGGGCGTCCCGTTCTACCTGCGGACGGGCAAGCGCCTGGGCCGGCGGGTGACCGAGATCGCGGTCGTCTTCAAGCGTGCCCCGTACCTGCCGTTCGAGTCGGGCGCGACCGAGGAGCTGGGGCAGAACGCCCTGGTCATCCGGGTCCAGCCGGACGAGGGCGTGACGGTGCGCTTCGGCTCCAAGGTTCCGGGCACCTCCATGGAGGTCCGGGACGTGACGATGGACTTCGCCTACGGCGAGTCCTTCACGGAGTCGAGCCCCGAGGCCTACGAGCGGCTGATCCTCGACGTCCTGCTGGGTGACGCGAACCTGTTCCCGCGCCACCAGGAGGTCGAGCTGTCCTGGAACATCCTCGACCCGATCGAGCGGTACTGGGACACGCACGGCAAGCCCGCACAGTACCCGTCGGGCACCTGGGGGCCGGTCGAGGCGGACGAGATGCTCGCACGAGACGGACGGAGCTGGCGCCGGCCATGAAGATCGACCTCACGGAGACCAACTCCAGCAAGATCAATGCCGCGATGGTCCAGGCACGCCGGGACCTCGGCACGCCGGCCATCGGCATGGTCCTCACGCTGGTGATCGTGACCGACGAGGAGAACGCGTACGACGCGCTCAAGTCGGCGGGCGACGCGTCCCACGAGCACCCCTCGCGGATCGTCGTCGTCATCAAGCGGGCCAGCCGCTCGCCGCGCAGCCGCCAGGGCGCCCGTCTCGACGCGGAGATCCGCGTCGGGGCGGACTCCGGCAGCGGCGAGACGGTCGTGCTGCGTCTGCACGGCGAACTGGTCAACCACGCCCAGTCGGTGGTTCTCCCCCTGCTCCTCCCGGACGCGCCCGTCGTCGTCTGGTGGCCGCAGGGCGCTCCGCAGGACCTGGCGGGCGACCCCCTGGGGGCGCTCGGCCAGCGCCGGATCACGGACACGTACTCCACCGAGGGCCCGATCGAGGCGCTCGGCAGCCGGGCGACGGCGTACGCGCCCGGGGACACGGACCTGTCCTGGACCCGGATCACCCCGTGGCGCTCCATGCTGGCGGCCGCGCTCGACCAGCAGACCCACTCGGTGTCCTCGGCGACGGTCGAGGGCGAGGACGACAACCCGAGCTGCGAACTGCTGGCGATGTGGCTCGCGGACCGGCTCCAGGTCCCCGTCAAGCGCACCTCCTCGGCGGGCCCCGGGCTCACCGCGGTCCGGCTGGAGACCAAGGACGGCGAGATCGTCCTGGACCGGGCGGACGGGGCGCTGGCCACGCTGTGCATGCCGGGGCAGCCCGACCGTGCGGTGGCGCTCAAGCGCCGCGACACGGCCGAGCTCCTGGCGGAGGAACTCCGCCGCCTGGACCCGGACAACACCTACGAGGCCTCGTTGAAGTTCGGCGTCGCCAAGCTGGCGACCGCCACTCCGGCGCCGGCGAAGGCCGCGGCTTCGGCCGCGAAGCCGGCCCCGGCCAAGGCCGAGGCCCCCGCCGCTCCGGCGAAGCCGGCCAAGAAGGCCACGGCCAAGTAGCACGAACAGGACCGCTGCGCGGAGCCGTCCCCCACCCGCCCCTTCCCCGGTTCCGGGAAGGGGCGGGATGGGGGAAGGGCTCCGCGCAGCGGCGTCCCCACCCGTACCCAGAACAGACGACAAGGCGGCAGCACATGGGTATGACGACTCCCCAGGTCGTCGTCCACCGGGACAAGGAGCTGATGGCCCAGGCCGCAGCCGCCCGGCTGATCACGAAGATCGTGGACGCACAGGCGGCCCGCGGCACCGCGTCCGTGGTCCTCACCGGCGGGCGCAACGGCAACGGCCTGCTCGCCGCGCTGGCCGCGGCCCCGGCCCGCGACGCCATCGACTGGTCGCGGCTCGACCTGTGGTGGGGGGACGAGCGCTACGTGCCCGCCGACGACCCCGAACGCAACCACGTGCAGGCCCGCGAGGCCCTGCTGGACTCCGTGCCCGTGGACCCCGCGCGGGTCCACGTCATGCCCGCCTCCGACGGCCCGTACGGGGTCGACGTGGACGCGGCGGCCGCCTCCTACGCGGCGGAGCTCGAGAAGGCCTCCGGTCCCGAGGACCACGGCCCGGTCCCCCGCTTCGACGTGCTGATGCTGGGCGTCGGCCCGGACACGCACGTGGCCTCGCTGTTCCCGGAGCACCCGGCATCCCGCGAGAGCGAGCGCACGGTCGTCGGCGTCCACGGCGCGCCGAAGCCGCCGCCGACCCGGATCTCGCTCACCCTCCCGGCGATCCGGGCGGCCCGCGAGGTCTGGCTCCTGGCCGCCGGCGAGGACAAGGCCGGGGCGGTGGCGATCGCGCTGGGCGGAGCGGGCGAGGTCCAGGCCCCGGCGGCCGCCGCGTACGGCCGCTCGCGCACCCTGTGGCTCCTGGACCGCGCGGCGGCCGCGAAGCTCCCGCCGGCCATGTATCCCCCGGCCTCCGCCTGACCCCGTACGACGTGACAGGGCCCGCCCTCCGCGTGGAGGGCGGGCCCTGTCACGTCAGGTGCGGGCGGGTCAGCGGCCCCGCAGCGAGCGGTACGCCGCCACCAGCGCGCGCGTCGACTCGTCCAGGCCGGGTACGTCAGCGCCTTCGGCGAGCGCCGGCTCGATCTTCTTGGCCAGCACCTTCCCGAGCTCCACGCCCCACTGGTCGAAGGAGTCGATGTTCCACACCGCGCCCTGGACGAACACCTTGTGCTCGTAGAGTGCGATCAGCTGGCCAAGCGCCCCCGGAGTGAGCTCGGTCGCCAGGATCGTCGTCGTCGGGTGGTTGCCGGCGAAGGTCTTGTGCGGGACCAGCTCTTCGGCCACCCCCTCCGCCCGGACCTCGTCGGCCGTCTTGCCGAAGGCCAGCGCCTGCGTCTGCGCGAAGAAGTTCGCCATCAGCAGGTCGTGCTGGGCCGCCAGCGCCGGGGGCAGTTCGGCCACCGGCTTCGCGAAGCCGATGAAGTCCGCCGGGATCACCCGGGTGCCCTGGTGGATCAACTGGTAGTACGCGTGCTGGCCGTTGGTGCCGGGCGTGCCCCACACCACCGGCCCGGTCTGCCAGTCCACCGGGTTGCCCTCGCGGTCAACCGACTTGCCGTTGGACTCCATGTCCAACTGCTGCAAGTACGCGGTGAACCGGGAGAGGTAGTGGCTGTACGGGAGCACCGCGTGCGACTGGGCGTCGAAGAACGCCCCGTACCAGATCCCCAACAGGCCCAGCAGCAGCGGGGCGTTCTCCTCGACGGGCGCCGTACGGAAGTGCTCGTCCATGGCGTGGAATCCGTCGAGCAGTTCCCGGAATGCCTCCGGGCCGATCGCCACCATCAGGGAGAGGCCGATCGCGGAGTCGAAGGAGTAGCGCCCGCCGACCCAGTCCCAGAACTCGAACATGTTGGCCGTGTCGATGCCGAATCCGGAGACCTTCTCGGCGTTGGTCGACAGCGCCACGAAATGCCGTGCCACGGCCGCCTGGTCGCCGCCGACGCCCTCGAGCAGCCACGCGCGCGCCGAGGTGGCGTTGGTGATGGTCTCGATCGTCGTGAAGGTCTTCGACGCGATGATGAAGAGCGTCTCTTGCGGGTCCAGGTCCCGCACGGCCTCGTGCAGGTCGGCGCCGTCCACGTTCGACACGAAGCGCAGGGTCAAACCCCGGTCGGAGAAGGCGCGCAGCGCCTCGTACGCCATCGCCGGACCGAGGTCGGAGCCGCCGATGCCGATGTTGACCACGTTCTTGATGCGCTTGCCGGTGAAGCCGGTCCACTCCCCCGACCGGACCTGGCCGGCGAAGGCCGCCATCTTGTCGAGGACCGCGTGGACGCCGGGTACGACGTTCTCCCCGTCGACCTCGACGACCGCCCCTGCCGGGGCGCGCAGCGCGGTGTGCAGGACCGCCCGGTCCTCGGTCGTATTGATCTTCTCGCCGCGGAACATGGCCTCGCGCAGCTCGGCCACGCCGGTCGCCGCGGCCAGTTCGCGCAGCAGTGTCAGCGTCTCGTCGGTCACGAGGTGCTTCGAGTAGTCGATGTGCAGGTCGCCGACCCGCAGGGTGTAGCCGGCGCCCCGGCCGGGATCCGCCTCGAACAGCTCCCGCAGGTGGGTCTGTCCCAACTCGTCCCGGTGCTTGCCGAGTGCGAGCCACTCGGGCGTCCGGTTGAGCCTCGTACGGCCCTCTCGTCGCCCGCCACCACCCTCGCTTGACGCGCTGCGCGCGGCGGCCTGCTCTGCGTTCATCTCGGACATAAACCCACTTCTTCCCGTCCTGTCGTCCCGCCGATCCCAACCTAAGGGATGGGAAGCGGCACAACCGACACAAACAGGCCCGGCCCGCAAGAGAGAGGACTCTTGCGGGCCGGGCCTGATGCCACACGGCTGTTCGGTCGGAACGGGTCAGATCTCGCCGCGCAGTTTGGCGAGCGCCTCGGCGAGGATCGCCTCGCCGTCGGCGTCCGTCCGACGCTCCCGTACATACGCCAGGTGCGTCTTGTACGGTTCGGTGCGCGGCGGCGCGGGCGGGCTGTCCCGGTCCTGGCCGGCCGGGAACCCGCAGCGCGGACAGTCCCAGGTGTCCGGCACCTGCGCGTCGCTGGCGAAGCTCGGCTGCGTCTCGTGCCCGTTCGAACACCAGAAGGAGATGCGCAGGCGGGGCGCGGACTCGCCGCGCTCGGCCTCACCCATCGGCCCCGCTCCGACCCGACTACCACGGATCGCGTTGCCACTTGCCACGGTCGTAACTCCCCTGCGTAATGGTGCCGCGAAGCGTGAGTGGATTCCGTCGCGGGCGCCCAAGTCTACGTAAGGCCCAACGCCCGTCCAGGAGTGGAGTTACCCATTCCAGACAAGAACGCAGGACCTCATGATAGGCCGGGGGGAGCCGACCGGACTGCCGGATTGGCCAGAACGGTTCAGCTGCCGGACTTCATGAGCAGACCGAGCGCGACGATGCACGCGAACCAGAGCAGACCGATCACCACGGTGATCCGGTCGAGGTTGCGCTCCGCGACCGAGGAGCCGCCGACCGACGACTGCATACCGCCGCCGAACATGTCGGAAAGACCGCCGCCCTTGCCCTTGTGCATCAGCACGAGCAGCATCAGCAGGGCGCTGAAGACGACCAAGGCGATCTCGAACCCCATAATCACGGCTGATTCCTACTTTCTGGGCTTACTGGCTTTCCCGCATTGCCGATTACGAGCACGGGGGCCAGCAGCTGGTTCAGCCTGCTGGCCCCCGCAAGGGTACGACGGATCCGCCCTACCGCATACTCACGATGAACGTCACTGGTCGCGGAACCGGACGATCTTGACGAACTCGTCCGCGTCCAGCGCCGCGCCGCCGATCAGGGCGCCGTCGACGTCGGGCTGCGCCATGATCGCGGCGATGTTGCCGGACTTGACCGAGCCGCCGTACTGGATGCGGACCTTGTCGGCCAGCTCCTGCGAGTACAGCTCCGCGAGGCGGCCGCGGATGGCACCGCAGACCTCCTGCGCGTCGTCGGGAGTGGCGACCTCGCCGGTCCCGATCGCCCAGACGGGCTCGTACGCGATCACGATGGACTCGACCTGGTCGGCCGGGATGTCCTGGAGCCCGCCGTCGAGCTGGCTCAGCGTGTACTCGACCTGCTGGCCGGCCTTGCGGACGTCCAGACCTTCGCCGACGCACAGGATGGGGGTGATCCCGTGCTTGTAGGCGGCCTTGACCTTGGCGTTGCAGATCTCGTCGTTCTCACCGTGGTACTGGCGGCGCTCGCTGTGGCCGATGGCCACGAACGCGCACTTCAGCTTCGACAGCATCGCGCCGGAGATCTCGCCGGTGTAGGCGCCGGAGTCGTGGGCCGAGATGTCCTGGGCGCCGTACTTGATCTTCAGCTTGTCGCCGTCGACCAGGGTCTGGACCGAGCGGAGATCGACGAAGGGCGGCAGGACCGCGACCTCTACGGCGTCGAAGTCCTTGTCGGCCAGGGCGAAGGCGAGCTTCTGGGTGTGGGCGATGGCCTCGAGGTGGTTGAGGTTCATCTTCCAGTTGCCCGCCATCAGCGGGGTACGCGTGGTCATGCGGTTCAGACCTCCAGTGCGGCGAGGCCGGGGAGCGTCTTGCCCTCGAGGTACTCGAGGGAGGCGCCACCACCGGTGGAAATGTGGCCGAAAGCGTTCTCGTCGAAGCCGAGGATGCGCACCGCGGCGGCGCTGTCGCCACCGCCGACGACGGTGAAGGCGCTGCTGTCGAGGAGCGCCTGCGCGATGGCCTTGGTGCCGTTCGCGTAATCGGGGTGCTCGAAGACGCCCAGGGGGCCGTTCCAGAAGACCGTCTCGGCATCGGCGATCTTCGAGGCGTACAGCTCACGGGTCTTGGGCCCGATGTCCAGACCCTCCTGGTCGGCGGGGATCTTGTCCGCGTCGACCGTGATGAAGTCCGCCGGGGCCTTGGTCTTCAGGTCCGGGAAGTCCCTGGAGACGAGCACGTCCACAGGCAGGACCAGCTCGACGCCGGTCTTCCGCGCGCGCTCCATGTACTCGAGCACCACCGGGATCTGGTCCTCCTGAAGGAGGGAGATGCCGACCTCGTGGCCCTGGGCCTTGAGGAAGGTGTACGCCATGCCGCCGCCGATGAGGATGCGGTCGGCCTTGCCGAGGAGCTGGTCGATGACGGCGAGCTTGTCGGAGACCTTGGCGCCGCCGAGGACGACCACGTACGGGCGCTTGACCTCGGCGGTCAGCTTCTGCAGGACGCCGACCTCGGTGGCGATGAGGCCGCCGGCCACGTGCGGGAGGCGCGCGGGGAGGTCGAAGACCGAGGCGTGCTTGCGGTGGACAGCGCCGAAGCCGTCGCCGACGTAGATGTCGGCCAGCTCGGCGAGCTGGTCCGCGAAAGCGCCGCGCTCGGCGTCGTCCTTCGCGGTCTCACCGGCGTTGAAGCGGAGGTTCTCGATGACGGCGACCGAGCCGTCGGCGAGGGCGGCGACGGTCTCCTTGGCGGAGGCGCCGACGGTGTCGGTGGCGAACGCGACGTCGCTGCCGAGGATCTCACCGAGGCGGGCAGCGGCCGGAGCGAGCGAGAAGGCCGGGTCCGGGGCGCCCTTGGGGCGGCCCAGGTGCGAAGCGACGATGACGCGGGCGCCGGCTTCGGCGAGCTTCGCGATGGTCGGCGCAACGGCGCGGATACGACCGTCGTCAGTGATGGTCGTGCCGGCCAGCGGCACGTTGAGGTCGGCGCGGACGAAGACCCGCTTACCGGAAACACCCTCGGCGAGAAGTTCGTCGATCGTCTTCATTGCTGTTACTACTCCTTTTCCCCGGCCGGATCCTGTATCCGTGCGAGGTGAGAGGTACAAGGCAAGCAACAGGGCCCGCACAGCGCTTCGTCGCGCTGCCCGAGCCCCGGTGCTCACATTGTGGTGCCTGCTGCCTTGGTGCTTAGAGCTGGCCGCCGACGAACACGGTCAGGTCGACGAGGCGGTTGGAGTAGCCCCACTCGTTGTCGTACCAGCCGATGACCTTGACGCTCTTGCCCTGGACCATCGTCAGGGAGGAGTCGAAGGTGCAGGAGTACGGCCAGTTCACGATGTCGGAAGAGACGATCGCGTCCTCGGTGTAGTCCAGGATGCCCTTGAGCTGGCCCTGAGAGGCCTTCTGGAAGACCGAGTTGACTTCTTCCTTGGTGGTCTCGCGCTCGAGCTCGATGACGAGGTCGGTCACGGAACCGGTGGGGACCGGGACGCGCATCGCGATGCCGTCGAGCTTGCCCGCCAGCTCCGGGATGACCAGCGCGGTGGCCTTGGCGGCACCCGTGGTGGTCGGGATGATGTTTTCGGCGGCGGCACGGGCGCGGCGCAGGTCCGAGTGCGGGAAGTCCAGGATCCGCTGGTCGTTCGTGTAAGCGTGGACCGTCGTCATCATGCCCTTGACGATGCCGAAGTTCTCCAGGAGGACCTTGGCCATCGGCGCCACACAGTTGGTGGTGCAGGAGGCGTTGGAGATGACGTGGTGGTTGGCCGCGTCGTACTTGTCCTGGTTGACGCCCATCACGATCGTGATGTCCTCGTCCTTGGCCGGAGCCGAGATGAGGACCTTCTTCGCGCCGGCCGCGATGTGCTTGGCGGCGTCGGCCTTCTTCGTGAAGATGCCGGTCGACTCGATGACGATGTCGGCGCCCAGCTCGCCCCACGGCAGGTTCGCGGGGTCGCGCTCGGCGAAGGTCTTGAAGGTGTTGCCACCGACGGTGATGGTGTCGTCGGTGTGGCTGACCTCGGCCTTGAGCCGACCCAGGATGGTGTCGTACTTGAGCAGATGAACCAGGGTGGCGTTGTCAGTCAGGTCGTTGACACCGACGATCTCGATGTCCGCTCCCTGCTCCAGGAGCGCCCGGAAGTAGTTACGGCCAATTCGGCCAAAACCATTGATGCCTACGCGGATCGTCACGAACCGATCTCCTCGTTGGGTGCGCCGGCCTGTCCGCCGGCGAGCTGTATGGGATGTCCCCGACCGCTTACGACCCTACCTCTCCGTGAGCTTCGGAGTGACATCGGCCATCCTCTGACACGCCCCGAAGCCCCGCACTCCAGGAAGGGTGCGGGACCTCGGGGACCTTGTGCCTTGTCACTCACGGTGAGGGCGGGCGGGGGCTCTGATCAGTGGTTCAGTGAACGCAGCGCCTTACCGACGAGTACCGCGCGGTCGGCCGCGGCCGGCAGGTGCTCCAGGCCGAAGCCCAGGAGCACGGTGTCACGCGTAGTGACGGAGGCGTAGGACTTGAACAGCTCGCCCGACCGGGACCAATCGCCCGGAACATCGGGGCTTCCGGCAGGTGCGCCCTGGGCGCTCCAGGCGCCGAGCGAGGTCTCGAATCCCTCGGCCGGCTGGTCCACGGCGCCGACCGAGACGCGGGCCTCGTCGGCGAAGACTCCTCGGCCGCCCGAGCCCGGGTCGGTGATGTAGGCGAGGGAGACCTCGACGCTCTTGCCCGCGTACGCGCTCAGGTCGAAGGAGACCTGCTTCCAGCCGCCGGAGACTCCGGTGAAGCTGTTCCAGGAGCCGCTGCTGCCCTGCGGGACGCAGCCGCCCGCGTCGAGGGTGAGGTAGCGGCGCAGGAACGGGTGGCCGTTCACGAAGAACCCGGCCCCGCACTCCTCCGGCACGGTGCTGCTGCTCAGACCGCCCGCCTCGGGCAGCGTGGTCCAGTCGTCGCCGCCCGCGGTACGGGACTCCAGGACCGCGTGGTCGTAGCCCTCCTCGGTGTTCCAGTTCAGGGCCATCTTGAGCTGCGGCTTGTCGGCCGCGGTGACCCCGGTGAGGTCGATGGTGCGGGTGAGGCGCTTCCAGTCGTCGTCCTCGTGCGTGGCCGAGGCCATCGACGCGCCGGCGTACGGGGCGTACGGGTTCACGACCCCGGCGTACTGGCCCGACTGCGCACTCTTGAACCGCGGGAACTGCGCCGCGGGCAGGGTGTCGGAGGTGACCGTGTAGGAGCCCGGGCGGTCGAGCGGGTTGCCCGTGGCGTCGCCGAGGGCGCCCTTGGCCCCGTTCAGGGAGCCCGCGCCGGTGAAGCCGGTGGGGGCGGTGACCCCCGCGCGGCCGTAGGCGCCGAGGAAGTACTGGCTGAAGTCGTTGGTGACGGCGCGGCCGACCTGGGCGTTGCCGCCCGCCAGCTCGCCGGCCTCGATCAGCTTGCCGCCCTCGTTCAGGAAGTCCCGTACCGCCAGCTGCGTGTCGCCGCCCGGAGACTTGGCCCCGGTGTAGTGGACGGCCGTACGGAAGTGGGAGAGCGCTCCGAGGTGGTGCGGGGCGCCCTGGACCGCCACGTCCCAGACCGTCGCGCTCTTGCCGTTGGCGCGCAGGGCGTCGACGTACTTCTGCGCGTGCTGCGCCGGGGCGCCTTCCTCCGCGACCACCAGTACGTCGGCTCGCGGCCGCTCGGCCACCGTGTACGTGAAGTGCTCGCTGGCGACCTGCTTGCCGCCGCGGTCGCGGCCGGTGAACCAGACCTCGACCTTGTCGCCGGGCCTGGCGCCGTCGACCTCGGCCCGGTACTCGTCGAACCAGTTGTTGTCGTCGCCGCCGTAGACCTCGCCGCCCTTCCAGGCCTTGAGGTCCTCGTCGTGGGTGCGCCCACCGTTGATCCGGTCCCCGACAATCCTGTAATGCAGCTCCTTGTCCTTCAGCGCCTTGCGGGCCGTGACGGCGACCGTCTGGTCCTCGCCTCGGGCCGCGTAGGAGGTGGTGAAGGGGTCGAGGGTGAAGTCCGCGGCGGTCAGGCCGAGCGAGGACTTCGGCCGGTCCGGGTGCTCGGCGCTCTCGGCCACGGAGAGCGCGAAGGGGATGTTCTTGGCGAACTCGCCCTGGATGAGCTTCTCGTCGTCCGGGAAGTTGAAGCCGGAGGCGCAGTCCTCGGGCTTCCACGCGTCGGCCGGGTCGATCCCTGAGGCCGTCTGGCAGGTGGTCATCTCCGGCGTGAACATCATGATGCCGTTGGCGTTGGCCGCCTGGCTGTCCGCTTCGCCGTTGGTGGTGTAGAGCTCGGAGGAGACCTGCGGGTAGTAGCCGGGGATCGCCGGGTTCTCCGGGGTGCCGGCGAGCGCCTTGTAGGCGATGTCGTCGGGGGTGGGGGTGGCCACCTGCCAGCCCACGCCGTAGAGGATCAGCTCGGCGGCGGAGTGGTAGTTGACGGCGTAGTCGAAGCCGATGCGCTTTTGGAACTTGTCCAGGGCCACGGTCTCGGGCTCGGAGGCGGCCTTGGCGCCGCGGTAGGTCTCGCTCGCCTGGCTGGGCGAGGAGCCCTCGTTGTCGTAGCCCCACTTGTAGGGGAAATTGCGGTTGAGGTCGACGCCGTCGACCGCGGTGGTCTTGCCGTCGCCGTTGTTGTCGCGCAGGTTCTTGCGCCACAGCCGCTGGCCGTCGGGGGCGAAGGTGTAGTCGTAGCCGTCGGGGTTGGCGGAGAGCAGGAACCACAGCTCGGTGGAGTCCACGAGCTTGGTGATCCGCGGGTCCTTGCCGTAGTTGTCGAGGGTGTGGTGCATCAGCCGCCGGGTCATCTCGGGGGTGATCCACTCACGGGCGTGCTGGTTCGACATGTACAGCACGGAGGGCTTGTCGCCGTCCTTGGCCTTCTTGGCGTTCTTGGTGACCTTCAGGGCGAGGATGTCCTTGCCCTGGACGGTCTTGCCGATGGAGACGACCTTGGTGAGGCCGGGGTTCTCCCGGGCCGTGCGCAGGATCTCCTCCTGGAGCCCGCCCTTGCCGCTGTACGGGCGGAACACCCCGTCCCCGGCCGCCAGGGAGCGGGCCGCGGCCTTCGCCTCGACCTTGCGCTCGGCGAGCTCGATCCCCTGGGCCGCCAGCTCCTTGGCCTGGCCGCCGGTGAGGAAGAGCTCGACCTTGGCGGTCCCGGTCTCCGGAGCGCGTTCGGAGAGCTCGTGCGCGTCCTGGCCCGCGGCCAGGACCAGCGGGACCTGCTCCTTGGTGATGTCGGCGTCGTAGACCCGAACCTCGTCGGCGGCGGACTGCGCCGGCGCACCGGCCTGCGCGTGGGCCGCTGCGGGTAGTGCGGCCAGTGTGGTGCCGAAGACGAATGCGCTTGCGGCGAGGATCGATCTCGCGCGGTGCCTCATGTGCCCCCCTGGGCGTCGTCTGCCACGAAAGCTGCCGCCTGTCACGACAGCTCCGGACGCCAGGCTCACGACCAGCCCATGCTCATGTCAATGGGGCCTACCGTAAGGGGCCCGCACGAGTGATCGTGCGGGCCCCTTACGGAACAGCGCATTCCGCCGTTCGGTCCTGCGTGGTCTCAGCCGGCCATGTTGTCGGCCAGCTCCTCGCTGTCACTGAGGTCGAGGTTCGACTCGGTGCCCGGGATCCCGAGGTCCTGGGCCCGCTTGTCGGCCATCGCCAGCAGCCGGCGGATCCGGCCCGCGACCGCGTCCTTGGTCAGCGGCGGGTCGGCGAGCGCGCCGAGCTCCTCCAGGGAGGCCTGCTTGTGCTCCATGCGCAGCCGGCCGGCCGCGGCGAGGTGCTCGGGGACCTCCTCGGCAAGGATCTCCAGGGCCCGCTGGACCCGGGCACCGGCGGCCACCGCGGCCCGCGCCGAGCGGCGCAGGTTGGCGTCGTCGAAGTTGGCGAGGCGGTTGGCGGTGGCGCGCACCTCGCGCCGCATCCGCCGCTCCTCCCAGGCCAGTACCGAGTCGTGGGCGCCGAGCCGGGTCAGCAGGGCGCCGATGGCGTCCCCGTCCCGTACGACGACCCGGTCCACGCCGCGGACCTCACGGGCCTTGGCCGCGATGGAGAGCCTGCGGGCGGCGCCGACCAGGGCCAGGGCCGCCTCCGGACCGGGGCAGGTGACCTCCAGCGAGGAGGATCGGCCCGGCTCGGTCAGCGAGCCGTGGGCCAGGAAGGCCCCGCGCCAGGCTGCCTCGGCATCGCAGGTCGCCCCGGAGACCACTTGCGGGGGCAGGCCCCGGATCGGGCGGCCGCGGCCGTCCACGAGGCCGGTCTGGCGGGCCAGCTGGTCGCCTCCGGCCACCACGCGGACCACGTAGCGGTTGCCCCGGCGCAGACCGCCCGGAGCCATGATCACCAGATCCGAGGAGTGCCCGAAGATCTCCAGGATGTCCTTGCGCAGGCGGCGGGCCGCGATCCCCGCGTCCAGTTCCGCCTCGATGACGATCCGACCGCTCACCAGGTGCAACCCGCCCGCGAACCGCAGGATCGCCGAGACCTCCGCCTTCCTGCAGCAGGTGCGGGTGACAGGCAGGCGGGCGATCTCATCCTTCACCGCGGGCGTCATCGCCATGGGCCGATCCTTCCATGCATCCGAAAAATACGGTCGTACGCGGCGGCGAGCAGCTCCGGATCATGCTTCGGAGAGCCGTCTTGCCTGGCAACCGGCGCCAGCTCGACCGCGGCGCCGAACCGTTTTGCGGCATCGGCGAGTGACTCGCGATCGGGCACGGCGGCCTGATCGGCCAGCACCACGTCCAGGGCGAGTTTAGGGGCGTGTCGGGCCAAAACCTCCAAATGACGCTGCGGAGAGAAGCCCTCTGTTTCGCCGGGTTGTGGCGCGAGGTTCAGCGAAAGCACCCGCCGGGCCTTCGTCTCGACCAGCGCGTCGAGCAGTTCGGGCACCAGCAGGTGGGGAATCACCGACGAGAACCAGGACCCCGGACCGAGCACCACCCAGTCCGCGTCGAGCACGGCCGCGACCGCTTCCGGCACCGCCGGCGGATCGCTCGGCACCACCTGTACGGAGAGCACCTCGCCGGGGGTCAGCGCCACGGTGGCCTGCCCCCGTACGGTGTCCACGTCCTCGGGGCGGGCCGGATCGTGGCCCTTGACCAGAGCCTGGAGCTCCAGCGGGACCGCCGACATCGGCAGCACCCTGCCCTGGGCGCCGAGCAGCTTGCCGACGAGGTCCAGGGCCTGCACGTGGTCGCCGAGCTGTTCCCACAGCGCGACGATCAGCAGGTTGCCGACGGCGTGCTCGTGCAGCTCGCCCTGGGACTGGAAGCGGTGCTGGATCACCCGGGACCAGGTCTGGCCCCAGTCGTCGTCACCGCACAGCGCGGCGAGCGCCTTGCGCAGGTCGCCGGGCGGCAGTACGCCGAGCTCCTCGCGCAGGCGCCCGCTGGAGCCACCGTCGTCGGCGACGGTGACGACGGCGGTCAGCTCGCCCGTGATCCGGCGCAGGGCGGTCAGCGAGGCCGACAGGCCCATGCCGCCGCCGAGTGCCACGACCTTGGGCGCGACCACCTCGGGGGCCTCGCCGCGGCGCAGGCCGGTGCGGCCCGCTCCGTCCGCGCCCTTGCCGTTGGTGAGCCGGCGCAGGCGGCGGAGCCGCATGGTACGTCCGGTCACTCGCGCCCCATGTCCCTGTGGACGACGACGGTCTCGACTCCCTCGGAGGCGAGGCGGGCGGCGAGCTTCTCCGACATGGCGACGCTGCGGTGCTTGCCGCCGGTACAGCCGACCGCGATGGTCACGTACCGCTTGCCCTCGCGGCGGTAGCCGGTGGCGATGAGCTGGAGCAGCTCGGTGTAGCGGTCGAGGAACTCCTTGGCGCCGGGCTGGCTGAAGACGTAGCCCGACACCTCCTCGTTCAGGCCGGTGAAGGGGCGCAGCTCCGGGACCCAGTGCGGGTTGGGGATGAAGCGGCAGTCGACGACGAGGTCGGCGTCGACGGGGAGGCCGTACTTGTAGCCGAAGGACATCACGGTGGCCCGCAGCTCGGGCTCCTCGTCACCCGCGAACTGGGCGTCCATCTTGGCGCGCAGCTCGTGCACGTTCAGGCTGGAGGTGTCGATGACCAGGTCGGCGTCGCCGCGCAGCTCGCGCAGCAGGTCGCGCTCGGCGGCGATGCCGTCGACGATGCGGCCGTCGCCCTGGAGCGGGTGCGGGCGGCGGACCGACTCGAAGCGGCGGACGAGGGCGTCGTCCGAGGACTCCAGGAAGACGATCCGCCGGGTGACCCCGCGGGTCTCCAGGTCGGCGAGGGATTCGCGCAGCGCGTCGAAGAACTGACGTCCGCGGACGTCGACGACGACGGCGATGCGCGCCACGTTGCCCTGCGAGCGGGCGCCGAGTTCCACCATGGTGGTGATCAGCGCGGGCGGGAGGTTGTCGACGACGAACCAGCCGAGGTCCTCCAGGCACTTGGCCGCCGTACTACGGCCGGCTCCTGACATACCGGAGATGATCACCAGCTCGGGGATGGCCGCCTCGGCGGTATCTCCGGGCTCCACTGTCGTGCCCGTACTCACCTGTGCTCCGTCTCGGTCGTACTCGGATGCGATGTCACTCCCGGAATCCTGCTCTGATCCTCGGTCGTGCCGGGTTTCGCGCTCGGTCATTGCTCGGTCCCCCGATCGGATGCTGCTCCCGCGGGCGCGGGGGTCTCATCCTCAATGATCTCCCCGGTCGCCGTATTGACGGCGGGACCGGCGGGAACCGCCTGGGCGAGGGCCACGGCCACGGTCTCGGCCGTCTTGCGGCCTATGCCGGGGACCTCGCAGATCTGGTCGATTGTCGCCTGTCTCAGTTTTTTCACCGAACCGAAGTGCCTGAGCAGGGCCAGCCTGCGGCTCTCGCCGAGCCCGGGGACCTCGTCGAGCGGGCCGGCCTTCAGGCGCTTGCCGCGCTTGCCCCGCTGGTACTGGATGGCGAACCGGTGGGCTTCGTCGCGGACCCGCTGGAGCAGGTAGAGGCCCTCGCTGCTGCGGGGCAGCACCACCGGGTCGTCCTCCCCGGGGACCCAGACCTCCTCCAGGCGCTTGGCGAGGCCGCACACGGCGACGTCGTCGATCCCGAGCTCCTCCAGGGCCCGCTTGGCGGCGGCCACCTGCGGCTTCCCGCCGTCGACCACCACGAGCTGCGGGGGGTAGGCGAAGCGCTTGGGCCGCCCGTCCTCCTCTGCCGCGTCCACCTCTCCGCCCTCGTCGGGGGACCACTCCCCCGTCTTCAGCTTCTCCTGGAGATAGCGGCGAAAGCGCCGGGAGACGACCTCGTGCATGGAGCGGACGTCGTCCTGCCCCTCGAAGGACTTGATCTGGAAGCGCCGGTACTCGCCCTTGCGCGCCAGCCCGTCCTCGAAGACGACCATCGAGGCCACGACGTCGTCGCCCTGCAGGTGGGAGATGTCGAAGCACTCGATGCGCAGCGGCGCACCGTCCAGTTCCAGTGCCTCGGCGATCTCCTCCAAGGCCCGCGAGCGGGTGGTGAGGTCGGCGGCGCGCTTGGTCTTGTGCAGGGCGAGGGACTGCAGGGCGTTGCGGTGGACGGTCTCCATCAGCGCCTTCTTGTCCCCGCGCTGCGGGATGCGCAGGCTCACGTTCGACCCGCGCCGCTCGGTGAGCCACTGGCTCAGGGCCGGGGTGTCCTCGGGAAGCGCCGGGACCAGCACCTCCTTGGGGACCGCCTCGCCCTTCTCCTCCCCGTACAGCTGCTGCAAGGCGTGCTCGACCAGCCCGGCGGTGTCGACGGCCTCGACCTTGTCGGTGACCCAGCCGCGCTGGCCCCGGACCCGGCCGCCGCGGACGTGGAAGATCTGCACGGCCGCTTCGAGCTCGTCCTCGGCGACCGCGAAGAGGTCGGCGTCGGTGGCGTCCGCGAGCACGACCGCGTTCTTCTCCATCGCGCGGCGCAGGGCCCCTATGTCGTCGCGCAGCCGGGCGGCCTTCTCGTACTCCATCTCCTCGGCGGCCTCGGTCATCTGCTGTTCGAGGCGGGTGAGGTAGGTGCCGGTGCGGCCGGCCATGAAGTCGCAGAAGTCCTCGGCGAGTTCGCGGTGCTCCTCGGGGGTGACCCGGCCGACGCAGGGCGCGGAGCACTTGCCGATGTAGCCGAGCAGGCAGGGGCGGCCGATCTGGGCGGACCGCTTGAACACCCCGGCGGAGCAGGTGCGGACGGGGAAGACCCGGAGCATCAGGTCGACGGTCTCGCGGATGGCCCAGGCGTGCCCGTACGGGCCGAAGTAGCGCACGCCCTTCTTCTTGGGTCCGCGCATGACCTGGACCCGCGGATAGTCCTCGTTCATGGTGACGGCGAGGGAGGGGTAGCTCTTGTCGTCCCGGTACTTGACGTTGAACCGGGGGTCGAACTCCTTGATCCAGGAGTATTCGAGCTGGAGCGCCTCGACCTCGGTGGAGACCACCGTCCACTCGACGGAGGCCGCCGTGGTCACCATGGTGGCGGTACGGGGGTGCAGCCCGGAGAGGTCCTGGAAGTAGCTGGCCAGCCGCTGGCGCAGGCTCTTGGCCTTCCCGACGTAGATCACCCGGCGGTGCTCGTCGCGGAACTTGTAGACCCCCGGGGAGTCGGGGATCTGTCCCGGCTGCGGGCGGTAGCTGGAAGGGTCGGCCATGCCAACCACCCTACTGTCGCCCGCCGACAACCGGGCCGCGGCCCCGCAGGGCCCGGCCGCCCGGCAGGCGACCGGGCGGCCGGGCCCCTCGGGTGGCTACGCCCGCACCACCCGCTGCCGCCGGGCGCGCCGCGCGGCCACCGCGCCGGCCGCGCCCAGCGCCAGGGCCAGGGCCCCGACGGCCGTCGGGAGTCCTGCGAAGGGAGAGCCCGGCCGGGACGCGGAGGCGGAGGCGGCCGTGTCGCGGGCGGTGTCGGCGGCCGTGGCTTCCGTGGGGGCGAAGCCACCGGCGTTCCCGGACTTGCCGTAGGCGGACCCGGGCAGCTTGTCGCCGTAGGCCTTCACGACCCGCGCCCGGTAGGCGGCGAGGCTGGTGCCCTGTGCGCCGACGGCCGCCGCCGCGTCCTCGTCCAGGGGCAGCACCCGCTGGCCGCCGGCCACGTACCAGGCGTCGATCTGCGGTTCGCGGAACACCGTGCCGCCGGGGAGTTTCGCCGAGCCGAGCCGTGCGTAGCGGAACTCGTCGTCGCCGGTGGCGATGTTCACCACCTGCCAGCCCGCTCGCGTCTTCGCGGTCCACAGGGCGGCCTGCTGGCCGTCCGAGGAGACGGCCTTGCTGGCGAGGAACTCCAGCCGGGCCACGCTCGCGCCCGCCTTCCCCGCGACGAACTCCGGTGAGAGGTAGTGCACGGGCACCGTCTCGCCCTCGATACGGGGCTGCGCGGCGGTGAGCGAGACCTTGCCCTCGCGGGCGAAGAAGCGGGACAGGGTGGCGAGCGTGTCGGGGGCCGCGGCCGTCCGTCCGGCGGCCGCCAGGTTCTCGGCGGTGGCGTTCTGGGGCTGTGGAACCGGCGCCGCTGATGCCTGGTTGGGGGCCAGGGCCAGTACGGCGGTGGCGGCGACGGCCGCCACGGCGAGGCGAGGATTCATGAGGTCACGCCCCGATCCGGTAGAGCGAGTGGGTCCAGGAGAAGGTGCTGTTGTCCACGTACCAGGCGTGCGAAGCCCAGTTGTAGCGATCGCTGGAGGGCCACGGGTCTCCCCAGTACACCCAGCTGTTCGCGGTGTCGTAGCCGTAGATCACGTGCATGTGGCCACCGCCGTTGGACCACTGGATGCGGGTCTCGACGGGGCGGTTGGCGTTGATCTCGGTCTGGACGGTGGAGTACTGGAGCCAGCCGGTCACGTAGGAGCCGGAGCTGATGCCGGCCCAGCGCAGGCCGGTCTGCACATTGGCCAGGTTCGCCTGGTTGTTGGGGCAGTCGTAGCCCTGCTGGCGGTTGAAGGCGGCGTTGCAGAACTGGTTCTGGCTGTAGCTGCGGCCGAACCAGGTGGCGATGGTGTTGCCCGCGGCGGCCCAGCACCAGTTGGTCTTCTGTTGCGCCTGCATGGTGATGTTCAGCCGCTTCGACGCCAGGGCTGTGGTGTTCCCGGTGGCGGCGGTGGTCGCGGTGGTGGCAGTGGTGGTGGTGCCCGTACCGGCGGCGGCATCGGCGGCGGTGACGGTACCGGTGGGCAGGGCGAGGAGCAGGGCGGTGATGAAGGCGGCGAGGGTGAGCCGCCGGTTCTGATGGCGCATCGCGTTCCTCCCGAGGTGGGGAGTGGGGGTGGAGGAGCGCGTCCGGACGCTGTGGAGGAGCATCAGGTGTTGTCGGGAACAGGTCAACACGCTTCAATACGGCGTGACATCGCGGTGTGAACGGTGGGGCCAGAGTGTGAACGTCTGCCGTCACCCCACCCGGACCCACCTGGACCCACCCGGACCAGGGGCGTCACCCGCCGCAGCGCCCGCACCCCGCCGCGTGAACGTTCACAGGAGGAGCCGCCATGCGGTCCAGCGCGAACGGCACCTTCTCGGCCAACGCCGCCTCGGACGGCCCCCACTCGGACAGCGCCCGCTCCGACAGCGCCCTGGACCTCCCGCAGCTGCTGCGCGAAGGTCCCTTCCACCTCGCGCTCCGCGCCGCCCTCACCGCCCGCGGCCTGCCCCTGCACCGGGTGCAGCACCGGCTCGCCGCCCGCGGCATCAAGCTCGGGGTGACCAGCCTCAGCTACTGGCAGCAGGGCGCCCGACGGCCGCGCCGCCCCGAGTCACTCAAAGCCGTACGGGCCCTGGAGCAGATTCTGGAACTGCCCGAGGGCGCCCTGCTGCGGCTGCTGGCCGCACCGGATCCCGCCGGACCCGGGACGGCCCGGCCGCCCGCCCGTTCGTACCGCGCCCTGTTCAGCGTGGGCGCGGCCGTGGAAACCCTGCTGGCCGGCATGGAACTGCCCGCCGACGGCGGCCTGCACACCGTCGGCCACCACGAGCGGGTGCGGATCGGGCCCGCCGGGGAGCTGCTCGGCCGCGAATCGCAGCACGTCGTACGGGCCCACCGCGACGGGGTCGACCGGTACATCGCCGTCCACCACGGGGACCCGGGCTGCGACCCGGAGCGGATCCGCGTACGGGCCGACGAGAACTGCCGGACCGGGCGGATCCGCCGCCACCCCGAAGCCGAGCTCGTCGTCGCCGAGCTGCTCTTCGACGCCCGGCTGCGCGCCGGGGACACCTACGTCTTCGGCTACGGCTTCGAGGACGGCACCGCCGGGCGCAGCGCCGAGTACGTGCGCGGCTTCAGCTACACGGGCGGGCAGTACGTGCTCCAGGTCCGCTTCGACGAGGCGGCGCTGCCGGTGCGCTGCCGCCGCTTCACGCGCAGCGGGCCGGACGCACCGCGCGGGCGGCTCGCGGACCTCACCCCGAGCGGACCGCACCGGGCCGTGCACCTGGTGGAACAGGGGGTGCGGCGCGGGATCCTGGGGATCGGCTGGGACTGGGAGTGAGCGCCGGAGCGGCTACGCCGTCAGCCGGCGATGAGCTTGCCGCCCTCGGCCCGCACCGGGACCTCCGGCAGCGGGTCGGAGGCCGGGCCGCGCAGCACCTTGCCCGTGGTCACGTCGAAGCGACTGCCGTGGCAGGGGCAGTTCCCCTCACCCTCGACGATCTTGTCCAGGACGCAGCCCGCATGGGTGCACTGGGCGCTGAAGGCCTTGTACTGACCCGCCTCCGCGCAGCTGACCACGAGCTTCTTCTCCCGGAACAGCTTCGCGCCGCCGACGGGCACCTCCGACGCCGCGCCCAGCTCTACGGGCTCGGTGGGAACCGCCGGGGAGCCGGCGCCGCTGCCGGTCCCGGTGGAGCAGGCCGTGAGCGCCACACCGCCGGCGGCGGCTCCGACGATCGCGGCGGCGCCCTTGAGGACGGTACGGCGGGCCGGGGGCACCTCCCAGCGAAGCGAGGGGGTGGACTGCGACGCGGACATGCGGTTCTCCCGGAGTGAGGATGCGGCTGGGCTCGCCCGGGCCGGGCCCGGGCGGGCCCACCCGACGATACCGCCGCCCGATGGGGTAGCTTCCCCCGCGTGATCGTCGTCGGTGGAGAAGCCCTGATCGACCTGGTGCCCGTCGCGCAGCCGCCGGGCGCACTGCTGCCCCGGCCGGGCGGCGGACCGTACAACACCGCGCTCGCGCTGGGCCGGCTCGGCGCGCGGGTCGCCTTCTGCTCGCGGATCTCGACGGACGGCTTCGGCGTCTCGCTGCTCGCCGGGCTGCGCGCGGCCGGAGTGGACCTCTCGCTGGTCCAGCGCGGACCGGAGCCGACCACGCTGGCGGTGCCCTCGCTGGCCCCGGACGGCTCGGCGGCGTACGGCTTCTACGTCGAGGGCACGGCCGACCGGCTGTTCCGGCTGCCGCCCGCGCTGCCCGAGGGGGTACGGGCCCTCGCGCTCGGCACCTGTTCCCTGGTGCTGGAGCCCGGGGCCGGCGCCTACGAGGCCCTGCTCCGCCGGGAGTCCGGGCGCGGGCTGCTGACCCTGCTCGATCCCAACATCCGCCCGGCGCTGATCGCCGACCCGGCGGCCTACCGGGCCCGCTTCCTGTCCTGGCTGCCGTACGTCGGCGTGCTGAAGCTGTCGGAGGAGGACGCGGCGTGGCTGGGCGGCCGTGTCGGCGACTGGCTGGCGGCGGGGCCCTCGGCGGTGGTGCTCACCCGGGGGGCCGGTGGCCTCACGGTGTGGACGCGGGAGGGAGCGGAGCACTCGGTGCCCGCACACCAGGTCTCGGTGGTGGACACCATCGGCGCGGGCGACACCGTGAACGCGGCCCTGCTCCACCGTCTCTCGGCCGGCCCTGCGGACTGGCCCGAAACCCTGTCCTACGCCGCCGCGGCGGCCGCCCTGACCTGCACCCGCGCAGGCGCGGAGCCCCCGTACGCGTCCGAGCTCAACGACTAGCGGCCGGCCAGCCTCACGGCCGACGGCCGTCATGCCGGCGCCGACCCGAGGCTGCGCCCGAGCCCCTGGGGCTCCGGCCCGGACCCCGCGCGCCTCGAACGCCGGCGAGGCTGGAAAGTCCAGCCCCGCCGGTCGAGGGCTACGCCTTGCGGGCCCTCGTGGCCTTCTTCGCGGCTGCCGGGGCCGCCGCCTTCTTGGCCGGGGCCGCCGCCTTCTTCCGCGCGGCCGTCTTCTTCGCCGCCGGCCGGGCGACCGGCTCCGCGTCGGAGATCCGGTCCGCGCCCAGGATGTCCCGCAGGAACTTGCCCGTGTGGCTCGCACCCACCGAGGCGACCTGCTCCGGCGTGCCCTCCGCGACGACGAGGCCGCCTCCGTAACCGCCCTCCGGGCCCATGTCCACGACCCAGTCCGCGGTCTTGATGACATCGAGGTTGTGCTCGATGACGATCACCGAGTTCCCCTTGTCCACGAGCCCCGACAGCACCTTGATCAGCTTCGAGATGTCCTCGAAGTGCAGACCCGTCGTCGGCTCGTCCAGGACGTACACCGTCCGCCCGGTCGACCGCTTCTGGAGCTCCGAGGCCAGCTTGACGCGCTGCGCCTCACCGCCCGACAGCGTCGGCGCCGACTGGCCGAGCCGCACGTACCCCAGCCCCACCTCGTTCAGCGTCTTCAGGTGCCGCGAGATCGTCGGAACCGCCTCGAAGAACCCGGCGGCCTCCTCGATCGGCATGTTCAGGACCTCGGCGATGGACTTGCCCTTGTAGTGGACTTCCAGCGTCTCCCGGTTGTACCGGTCGCCGTGACAGACCTCGCACGGGACGTACACGTCCGGCAGGAAGTTCATCTCGATCTTGATCGTGCCGTCGCCGGAGCAGTTCTCGCACCGGCCGCCCTTCACGTTGAAGGAGAAGCGGCCCGGCAGGTAGCCGCGCACCTTCGCCTCCATCGTCTCCGCGAACAGCTTGCGGACGTGGTCGAAGACACCGGTGTACGTGGCCGGGTTGGACCGGGGGGTCCGGCCGATCGGCGACTGGTCGACGTGCACGACCTTGTCGACGAGGTCGTCGCCGTCCACCCGCGTGTGCCGCCCCGGAACCGAGCGCGCGCCGTTGAGCTCGCGCGCCAGGTGCGTGTACAGGATGTCGTTGACCAGCGTCGACTTGCCGGAGCCCGATACGCCCGTCACCGCCGTGAGCACGCCCAGCGGGAAGGACACGTCGATGTCCTGCAGGTTGTTCTCCTTGGCGCCGTGGACCGTGAGCTTGCGCGACGGGTCCACGGGGCGGCGTACGTCCGGGAGCGGGATGGACCGCTTGCCCGACAGGTACTGGCCGGTGATCGACTCGGGGTTCTTCAGCAGCTCCTTCAACGAGCCGCTGTGGACGACCTTGCCGCCGTGCTCGCCGGCGCCGGGGCCGATGTCCACGACCCAGTCGGCCACCTTGATGGTGTCCTCGTCGTGCTCGACGACGATGAGCGTGTTGCCCATGTCCCGCAGTCGTACCAGCGTCTCGATCAACCGGTGGTTGTCCCGCTGGTGCAGGCCGATGGAGGGCTCGTCCAGGACGTAGAGCACGCCCACGAGGCCGGAGCCGATCTGCGTGGCGAGGCGGATGCGCTGGGCCTCGCCGCCCGAGAGCGTGCCGGCGGCGCGGTTGAGGGAGAGGTAGTCCAGGCCGACGTCGACGAGGAAGCGGAGCCGCTCGTTGACCTCCTTCAGGACCCGCTCGGCGATCTTCTTGTCACGGGCGTCGAGCTTCATCCGCCCCAGGAAGTCCGCGCACTCGCTGATCGACATCGCGGCGACCTCGGCGATGGAGCGGTCCATCACCGTTACCGCGAGCACGATCGGCTTGAGCCGGGTGCCCTGGCAGGTGGGACAGGGCACCTCGCGCATGTAGCCCTCGAAGCGCTCGCGGCTGGCGTCGCTCTCGGACTCCGAGTGGCGCCGCTTCACGAACGGCACCGCGCCCTCGAAGGCCGTGGTGTAGGCGCGCTCGCGCCCGTACCGGTTGCGGTAGCGGACCTCGATCTGCGTCTTGTGGCCGTACAGCAGGGCCTTCTTCGCCCGCAGCGGAAGCCCGGCCCACGCGATGTCGGTGCGGAAGCCGAGCTCCTCGGCGAGCGCGCCGACCAGTCGCTGGAAGTAGTCCTTGGTGTGGCCGAGCGACCACGGCGAGACCGCGCCCTCGTCCAGGGACTTGTCCTCGTCCGGAATGATCAGCTCCGGGTCCACCTCCATGCGCGTACCGATGCCGGTGCACTCGGGGCAGGCGCCGAAGGGCGAGTTGAAGGAGAAGGAGCGCGGCTCCAGCTCCTCGAAGGACAGGTCGTCGTACGGGCAGTAGAGGTGCTCGGAGTACATCCGCTCGCGCTCGGGGTCGTCCTCCGCGAGGTCGACGAAGTCCAGGATCACCATGCCGCTCGACAGCCCGAGGGCGGTCTCCACGGAGTCCGTCAGCCGGCGCTTGGCGCTGTCCTTGACGGTGAGGCGGTCGATGACCACCTCGATGGTGTGCTTCTCCTGCTTCTTCAGCGTGGGCGGTTCGGAGAGCTGGATCGTCTCCCCGTCCACCCGGGCGCGGCTGTAGCCCTTGGTCTGGAGGTCGGCGAAGAGGTCGACGAACTCGCCCTTGCGCTCGCGCACCAGCGGCGAGAGCACCTGGAAGCGGCTGCCCTCGGGCAGCGCGAGCACCTTGTCGACGATCGCCTGTGGCGACTGCCGCGAGATCGGCCGGCGGCACTCGGGGCAGTGGGGCTTGCCGATGCGGGCGAAGAGCAGGCGGAGGTAGTCGTAGACCTCGGTGATCGTGCCGACGGTGGAGCGCGGATTGCGCGAGGTGGACTTCTGGTCGATGGAGACGGCCGGGGAGAGGCCCTCGATGAAGTCGACGTCGGGCTTGTCCATCTGCCCGAGGAACTGGCGGGCGTACGACGAGAGCGACTCGACGTAGCGGCGCTGACCCTCGGCGAAGATCGTGTCGAAGGCCAGGGAGGACTTGCCCGAACCGGAGAGTCCGGTGAAGACGATGAGCGAGTCGCGCGGCAGGTCAAGAGAGACGTTCTTGAGGTTGTGCTCGCGAGCGCCACGAACGATGAGACGGTCGGTCACGCCGGTCCGCACCTTTCTTGAGAGAGCGGGGGCACTGGCCCCCGGTCCAGGGTATTGGGGGGCGGCTCCGCGGTGGACTTGGAGACTGGACTCCGAGCGTATAGCACGTGCATTCGATTTCTGGCACTCCGGCACCGGCTTCACCCGATCGTGTGGCCGGAAGCCTTCAACCACTAGGCTCGGCCGCATGATTGATCATGTGGACGACCTGCGCTCGGTACGTGAGGCCACGGAGCGGCTGCTGGCCGCGGCGGCAAAGCTGGACAACGGGGCCCTGGCCGAAGAGTCACATCTCCCCGGCTGGACCCGCGGCCACGTCCTGGCGCACCTCGCCCGCAACGCGGACGCACTGGTCGAGGTGTTCGAGGGCCGCCCGATGTACGAGAGTGCCACCTCCCGGGAATCCGACATCGAGCGCGATGCGGGGCGTCCCCTGCTGGAACAGCTCGAAGACGTCCGGAATTCCGGGGACCGCTGGCAGGCCGTGGCCGAGCGCCCGCAGGACTGGACCCGCACCGTGGAACTGCGCAACGGGGTCACCGACACCGCGGCCCGGGTGCCCTTCCGCCGCCTGATCGAGGTCGAGCTGCACCACGTCGACCTGAACATCGGATACGAGCTCTCCGACCTCTCGGACGACTTCAGCGAGCGGGAGATCTCCTTCCTCGCCGCCCGCTGGTCGGGCCGCCCGGAGGTGCCGCCGGTCACACTGCGGCGGTCCGCGACGGACCGGGAATGGCACACCGGCGGCACGGAGGGCACTCCGGTCGTCCTGGAGGGCCCCGCGGACGAACTCCTCGGCTGGCTCGCCGGGCGCGGCCTCCAGGGCGCTCACCTCGCAGTCCTGGCCGGCGACGGCCTGCCCGGCCTCCCCCCGCTCTAGGATTGCCGGTATGACGTACAGCGGAGCGGTCAAGGTCGGCGGTCCGGCCGACGTGCACGAACTCTCGGACCTGATGATTTCCAAAGTCGCGGTGGGCGGCATGAACAACAACGCCTATCTGCTGCGCTGCCGGTCCACCGACGAGCAGCTGCTGATCGACGCGGCCGCGGAGCCGGCGACCCTGCTGAGCCTGATCGGCGACGGCGGCATCGCCTCCGTGGTCACCACGCACCAGCACGGCGACCACTGGGGCGCACTGGCGGACGTGGTCCGGGCGACCGGCGCGCGGACGTACGCGGGCGCCCACGACGCGGAGGGCATCCCGGTCGCGACCGACGTGCTCGTCGCGGACGGGGACACGATCACGGTCGGACGGGTCACACTGACCGCCCGCCACCTGGTCGGCCACACCCCCGGCTCGATCGCGCTGGTCTACGACGACCCGCACGGCCACCCGCACGTGTTCACCGGCGACTGCCTCTTCCCGGGCGGCGTCGGCAACACCTCGGGCGACCCGAAGGCCTTCGCCCAGCTCGTCGACGACGTCGAGCACAAGCTCTTCGACCGGCTGCCGGACGAGACCTGGGTCTACCCCGGCCACGGCAACGACACCACGCTCGGCGCCGAGCGGCCCCACCTCGCCGAATGGCGCGAGCGCGGCTGGTAGTACCCGGCCCGGACGGCTGCGCGGCGGGACGGCGGGGCGGCGGGGCAACCCGTCAACCTCACGCCGGACCGCACTTCCTTCCGGTCATTGACAGCCGAACGCACGTCCTGAGGGGGCGGGGCGGGGTAATTGCTGCACCATGCAACAAGACCCCTCCCCGGCTCCCCCCACCCAGGCCGTCCCGGCCGACGCACCGCACCCCTCGATGCTCCGGATCGCCTCGGCCTCCCTCGCCGGCACCGCCATCGAGTTCTACGACTTCTTCGCCTACGGCACCGCCGCGGCCCTGGTGCTCGGCCCGCTCTTCTTCCCCTCCTTCTCCCCGCTCGCCGGAACCCTCGCCGCCTTCGGCACCTTCGGCGTCGGCTTCCTCGCCCGCCCGCTCGGCTCCGCCGTCTTCGGCCACATCGGCGACCGGTACGGCCGCCGCCCGGTGCTGCTCGCCTCCCTGCTGCTCACCGGCCTGGCCACGGTGGCGGTGGGCTGCGTGCCCTCGTACGCCTCCATCGGGATGGCCGCGCCGATCCTGCTGGTCCTGCTGCGCTTCCTCCAGGGCCTCGGCCTCGGCGGGGAGTGGGGCGGCGCGGTACTGCTGACCGCCGAGCACGCCCCCGAGCAGCGGCGCGGGCTGTGGTCGAGCTTCCCGCAGATGGGTCCGGCGGTCGGGTTCCTACTGGCCAACGGCCTGATGCTGGTCCTGTCGAGCGCGCTGTCCGACGGACAGTTCGCCGCGTGGGGCTGGCGGGTGCCGTTCTGGGTGGCCGGGCTGCTGGCCCTGACCGGGCTGTGGCTGCGCCGCTCGGTGGAGGAGACCCCGCCGTTCCGCGCGCTGGCCGAGACCGGCCACCGGGCCGACGCCCCACTGGCCGAGGTCCTACGGGGCCACTGGCGCCTGCTCCTGCTGACCGGCGGGGCCCTGGCCGTGGGCTACGCGGTCTTCTACGCGGTCACCACCTGGTCCCTCGCGTACGCCACCGAGCACCTCGGCGTGCACCGCTCCGTGATGCTGGCCTGCATCATGGTGGCCGTCGCCCTCAAGGGACTGGCCACCCCGGTGATCGCGGTGCTCGGCGACCGCTACGGCCGGCGCCCGCTGTGCCTGGCGGGCTGCACGGCGTCCGCGCTGTGGATGTTCCCGTTCGTGGCGCTGCTGCGCACCGCGGACCCGCCGCTGATGACCCTGGGGCTGGTCGGCGCCCTGTTCGGCATGGTGACGATGTTCGCGGTGGTGGGCGCGTACCTGCCCGAGCTGTACCCCCCGCGGATCCGCTGCACGGGCGCGGCCGTCGGCTACAACCTCGGCGGTGTCCTGGGCGGGGCGCTGACCCCGATCGTGGCGACGGCCCTGGCGGACGGCTCCGGGCCGCCGTGGGCTGTTGCCGTGTACCTGACGGCGATCGCCCTGGTCTCGCTGGCCTGCTTCGCGCTGCTGCCGGAGACGAACCCGACGGTCGTACGGCAGCGGACGGGCGCGCCGGGCGCGGACAAGGAGACGGACAAGGAGACGGAGGCGGCCGGAGCGGCCGCCCCCGTATAACCGTGCAGCCGCTCAGCTGCTCTTGGGCGCGACCGGCTTGTGGCCGGGGTACACGTGGTCGGGGGTCACGATGCCGGTGATCGCCTCGCCGAAGAGCGTGCTGGGTTCCTGGCCCTCGTACGTGTCGTCGGTGTTGAGCACGACGACCATGGTCGCCTGCTCCTGCGGCAGGTAGACGGTCAGGGTCTCGTACCCGGGCAGTGATCCGTTGTGGCCGATCCATCCCTGGACGTTGAAGATGCCGAGCCCGTAGGCGGCGCCGGGGATGATGCCGATCGGCTGGGTCTTCAGGCGCTCGGCCTGGGTCGCGGGGGTCAGCAGCGTGCCGGTGGCAAGGGTCTTCGCCCAACTGCGCAGGTCCTGGAGGTCGGAGACCATGGCTCCGGCGGCCCAGGCCCAGGAGGGATTGAAGTCGGTCGCGTCCACGAGCTTGCCGCCGGGCAGATCGGTGGTGTAGCCGTGCGCGTGCGGCTCGGGGAACTGCGTCCCGACCGGGAAGAGGGTGCGGTCGCTCAGCCCGGCGGCCTTCACGACGTCCTGGTCGATGACTTCCTGGAGCGGCCGGCCGGTCATCTTCTCCACCAGCAGGCCGAGCAGGATCAGATTGGTGTTGGAGTACTCGAACTCCGCACCCGGCGCGAAGTTCACCGGATGCTTGAAGGACATGGCCAGCAGCTGCTGCGGCGTGAAGGTGGAGGCGATCTTCGCGCCGAAGCCCGGGTCCTCGCTGTAGTTGAAGAGCCCGCTGCGCATGCCCGCCAGTTCGCGCAGGGTGATGCGGTCCCCGTTCGGCACTCCGCTGATGTACTTGCCGATCGGGTCGTCCAGGGCGAGCTTGCCCTGGTCGACCAGTTGCAGGAGCGCGGTGACCGTGAACGTCTTGGTCTCGCTGCCGATGCGCACACCGAGGTCGGGCGTCATCGGCGCACCGGTCGCCTTGTCGGCCACGCCGAAGGACTTCACGTAACTGCCCTTGCCCGGGGCCCACAGGCCCACGGTCACGCCGGGCACCTTGGCCTGGTCCATGACCTGGCGCACGGCCGCGTCCAGTCGGGCCGCGACGGCCGGGGTGAGCTGTGGGAAGCCCGTGTCGCCGTCCGGGGACGGAGCGGCGGACACGGACGGCGCCGGGGCGGTGGCCCCGTACGCGGAACCCGCGGCGACCGGGGCGATGAGTAGGCCTGCGGCCGAGACGGCCACGCAGGCCCGGCGCATACGCATGCGGTACGGCCTCATTACAGGGCCTCCTGTCGTACGGCGACCAAGCGGACTCACCAGCCTAGGCCCGGGCCACCCCGGTCGCGCGACGAAGGATCAGGCGTCGATGTGCTCCGGGCCGGCCGCGGCCTCGGCCTCGGCCTGCTTCTTCGAGGCGATCAGGCTGGTGATCGTGGTGATCACCAGGACACCGCAGATGACGCCCAGGGAGACCGGGATGGAGATCTGCGGGACGTGCAGGCCCGACTCGTGCAGGGCGTGCAGGACGAGCTTGATGCCGATGAAGCCGAGGATGACGGAGAGGCCGTAGCTGAGGTGGACCAGCTTCTTGAGCAGGCCGCCGATGAGGAAGTACAGCTGGCGCAGACCCATCAGGGCGAAGGCGTTGGCGGTGAAGACGATGTACGGATCCTGCGTGAGGCCGAAGATCGCGGGGATCGAGTCCAGGGCGAACAGCACGTCGGTGGTGCCGATGGCGAGCATGACGACCATCAGCGGGGTCAGGATGCGCTTGCCGTTGCTCTGGATGAAGAGCTTGGTGCCGTGGTAGCGGTCGGCGACGCCGAACTTCTTCTCGATGGACTTCAGGAGGCGGTTCTCCTCGAACTCCTCTTCCTCCTCGTCCTTGCGGGCTTCCTGGATCAGCTTCCACGCGGTGTAGATGAGGAACGCGCCGAAGATGTAGAAGACCCACGAGAAGTTCGTGATGATCGCGGCGCCGGCGGCGATGAAGATGGCGCGCAGGACGAGGGCGATCAGCACGCCGATCAGCAGCACGCGCTGCTGGAGCTGTGAGGGGACCGCGAACTTCGCCATGATCAGGACGAAGACGAAGAGGTTGTCCACGCTCAGGGACTTCTCGGTGATGAAACCGGCGAAGAACTCCTGCGAGGCCTGGCCGTGCCCGAACACCAGCAGGCCCAAGCCGAAGAGGCCGGCGAGGACGATCCAGACGACCGTCCAGATCCCGGCTTCCTTCATGGAGACGTCGTGCGGCTTGCGGCCGATGAAGAAATCGGCGCCGATGAGGATGCTCAGACCGAGAATGGTCAGCACCCAGAGGGTCAACGAAACGTCCACTATTAACACGCCTCCGGCAGATGGCTCAGAACTTTGTCAGCGTCATCGCTGCCGGAGGTCTCTTCCACCCGGACGGCCAGGAGGCCACGGGCCGACGCCCCGGGACCGATTGCAGTCCGTATTGACGGGCACGCCGTAGCAGGAAAGCAGGAATACTCCCCTCCGCACTCACCAGGGTACCCGCCAGAGGCGCCCAAGGTAAAGGGAATGCCAAGGGTTGGTCAGCGGGCAGTCATCCGGGCGGGCTGCCGACCGCCCGGACCCGGGCTACCGTGCGCCGCCCCGGGCCGCCGCGACCCGCTCCAATGCCTGGTCAAGGACCCGGCTGCCCTGCGGGGGCAGGTCCGGCTCGAAGATCCAGGCGTGATGCACCCAGGGGTCGGCGAGGTGGTTGTCCGGCACGGGCGACAGCCGCATGAGCGAGCGCCACAGCGGGTCCAGCAGCGGCCCGTAGGCCGAAGCCTCGTCACGGTCCGCGACCATCAGCAGGTGCACGCCGACCGCCGGCCCCTCGTCGGCGAGGTAGCGCAAACGGGTGACGGCACGATCGTCGAACCCGTGCGGGAAATCGTGCACGATCAGCAGCTGGTCGGAGGTGTCCACATCCGGCGGCAGGTCCTCCGGGGCCCCGGCCCGCACCGCCATCTGTACGAGGTCCACCCGACGGGTCAGCCGCTCCAGGGTCTCGGTGACCCCCGCGGCCCCGGCGGCGGGCGCCCCGGCCAGGACCCCGGCGCGCACCAGCGGGGCCAGCGAGGCGGCTCCGGCGCCGGCCGCGTCGATGACGTGGACGGCGAACCGGTGGGCGGGGTGGACGGCCAGCATGCGCCCCGCGTACGCGACGGCCATGTCCATGGCGGCCCGGCGCAGCCGGTCGGTGTCCATCGCCATGGCCGCCTCGGAGCCGGTACGGCCGTTGTCTATCCACAGGCCGCGCTCCAGCGGGACCCGGACCAGCATGGGGATGCGCAGGCCGGGCTGCTCGGGCAGGTGGAGGTCGCCCAGGCGCAGGGCCAGCGGGGCTTCGGCGGGCACGGAGTGCGCCTGCCAGACCGGGTTGTCCCAGCGGGCATACGCGGCGGGCAGCGCGGGCTCGACCACCTCGGACTCGGCGGCGAGCTGGACCAGGTCCCGGTCGAGCGCTTCCTGCGCCCGCGCGACCAGTTCCTCGCGGTGGGTTCGGGCGGCGTCCCGGGCGATGTTCGCGGAGCCGCCGAGCCGGTGGCGGGGGTCGGACAGCGCCTCGTCGAGCTCCCGGTCCATCCGGGAGTCGGCGAACTCGACGGCGCCGCGGTAGGCGGCGACGGAGCGGGCCAGATCCTCGAACATGCCCCAGACCTGGTTGTAGAGCCGCTCCTCCATGGACCAGCCGCCGGCGTCCCCGGCGACGGGGCGCGGCGGCTCGCCGGGCCGCGGCGGCGCTGCCGGGCGCGGGGCGGGTTCGGGCGGCTCGGTGCTGGTGCGGCGGCGCGGGTGGGCGTAGCTGATGGTGGGCGGGGAGCTCGGGGTGTCCGTGCCCGGCGTACCGGCGTACGGGGCTCCGGAGACCGGGAGGGGCTCCGGTGGCGTGGGGACGGCCGACGGCGGGACACCCTGCGGGGCCGGGGCCCGGAGGCCGCGCGGCACGGTCGGGGGCGGCCCGCCGGGCATGACGGCCAGGGTGATGTCCCCGGCCGGCGCCGTCCCCAGCGCGCCTGCGGCCAGCTCCGCGGCGGCCGGTGCGGTCAGTCCGGCGTCGGCCAGGAGCGCGCCGAGGCCGTCGGCGTACCCCTGGCCGACGGCGCGCACCTTCCAGGCTCCCTGGCGCCGGTACAGCTCCAGGGCCACGACGGCGGTCTCCGACTCCAGTCCGGTCAGGGTGTACCCGGCGAGCTCCGCGCCCTCCGGGTCGGCCACGCACACGTAGGAGGCGGGGACCGCGCCGAAGTGCCCCGGGCCGCCGGGCGGCAGGACCAGGACGAAGCCGACCCGGTGGACGGCCGGTGCGACCGCGTCGAGGTCGACCGCTATGCGGTGCTGCCCCGAGGCCGCGCCGGGCACTTCCAGCCCGGGCACGGTGCGGGCGCCCGGGTGGGCGACCGCACCGGGGCCGGCGAGCCGGCCCGCTTCGTCGCCGAGCTGGGCCAGGGCGAGCACGGGCGTGCCCGCCGAGACCCTGATCTCCACCCGGCTCCGGGACAGGGGGTGGTTCTGCCCCCGGACCAGTTCGGCCGTCATCGTGCAGCCCCTCCCCCGTACCCGTTCTTCCGCCGGGCCCTCGATCGGGCCCGGTCGTGCTGTGCTGTTGTGCCGTACTGCCGGTCCTGCTTACAGGTGCGGCAGGATCGCCGGCATCAGGTCCTGGAAGGTACGGCCGTTGGCCGGGTTCCCGAGGGCCGTCATCTGCCAGCCCGCACCGACGCGCGACACCTTCGCCATGATCTGAGCGGTGTACTGGCCGCCCCCGTCCAGGGTGTAGCGGGCCAGCTCCTGCCCGTTAGTCTCGTCGACGATGCGGCAGAAGGCGTTCTCGACCTCCTGGAACGTCTGGCCGGTGAAGGAGTTCACCGTGAAGACGATCTGGTCGATGTGCACCGGCACGCGCTGCAGGTCGACGAGGATCGACTCGTCGTCCCCGCCCTGGCCGACACCGCCGACGAGGTTGTCGCCGGTGTGCTTGACCGAGCCGTCGTCGCTCTGCAGGTGGCGGAAGAATACGACGTCCACGGGCTGCTTGTCGGCGAAGAGCACCGCCGACGCGTCGAGGTCGATCTCCCGGGTCCGCGAGCCGAACAGCCCCCGGCGCTTGGCGGCCTGCCAGCCGAGGCCCATCCTGACCGCGGTCAGCGTGCCTCCGTCCGCCTTCTGCAGATTGATGGCCTGACCCTTGGTCATGTTGACCGTCACGCGCTGTCCCCTCTCCATAGCCCTCCCCCGATGGGGGTGCGCAGCGTGTACCTGCGGCTGTGCCAACCCTACTGACCGGCCCCGGGTCAGGCGAGGCCCGCTTCCTTCATCTGTCGCAGCTCCTTCTTCAGCTCGCCGACCTCGTCCCGGATCCGGGCCGCGACCTCGAACTGCAGCTCCGCCGCGGCGCCCCGCATCCGCTCGGTCATCTGCTCGATGAGTGCGGCCAGTTCGGCGGCGGGACGGTCGGTCGCCACCACGGGGCCCTTCTGGCCCCTGGCTCCGGCCTTGCCGCCCGACGCGGCGGTCGCAGCCTTCCCGCCCAGCGCCGGGACGGGTGCCTTGAGGGCCTTGCCGTCCTTCGTCTGCCGGTACCCGGTGCCCAGCAGCTGCTCGGTGTCGAGCTCCTCCCGGGCGATCGTGGCCACGATGTCGTTGATCTTCTTGCGCAGCGGCTGCGGGTCGATCCCGTGGGCCGTGTTGTACGCGACCTGCCTCTCGCGGCGCCGGTTCGTCTCGTCGATCGCCTGCGCCATCGCCGGGGTGATGCTGTCCGCGTACATGTGGACCTGGCCGGAGACGTTGCGCGCCGCGCGGCCGATGGTCTGGATCAGCGAGGTCCCCGACCGCAGGAATCCCTGCTTGTCGGCGTCGAGGATGGCCACCAGCGACACCTCGGGCAGGTCGAGGCCCTCGCGCAGCAGGTTGATGCCGACCAGGACGTCGTATTCGCCCGCCCGCAGCTCGCGCAGCAGCTCGATGCGGCGCAGGGTGTCGACGTCGCTGTGCAGGTAGCGGACCTGGATGCCGAGCTCCAGGAAGTAGTCGGTGAGGTCCTCGGCCATCTTCTTGGTGAGAGTGGTGACCAGGACCCGCTCGTCCTTCTCCACCCGCTGGCGGATCTCGTGCACCAGGTCGTCGATCTGGCCCTCGGTGGGCTTGACCACGACCTCCGGGTCGATGAGTCCGGTCGGGCGGATGATCTGCTCGACGAAGCCGTCGCCGCGCGAGAGCTCGTACTTCCCCGGGGTGGCCGACAGGTAGACGGTCTGGCCGATCCGCTTCTGGAACTCCTCCCACTTCAGCGGCCGGTTGTCCAGGGCCGACGGGAGCCGGAAGCCGTGGTCGACCAGGGTCCGCTTGCGCGAGGCGTCGCCCTCGTACATCGCGCCGATCTGGGGCACGGTGACGTGCGACTCGTCGATGACGAGGAGGAAGTCCTCGGGGAAGTAGTCGATCAGGGTGTTCGGGGCGGAGCCGCGCTCGCGGTCGTCCATGTGCAGCGAGTAGTTCTCGATGCCGGAGCAGGAGCCGATCTGGCGCATCATCTCCAGGTCGTAGGTGGTGCGCATGCGCAGGCGCTGCGCCTCCAGCATCTTGCCCTGCTTCTCCAGCTCGGCGAGGCGCTCGGTCAGCTCGGCCTCGATGCCGCGGACCGCCTTCTCCATGCGCTCGGGGCCGGCGACGTAGTGGCTGGCGGGGAAGACGTAGAGCTCGCGGTCCTCGCTGATCACCTCGCCGGTCAGCGGGTGCAGGGTGGACAGGGCCTCGATCTCGTCCCCGAACATCTCGATGCGGACGGCCAGTTCCTCGTAGACCGGGAAGATCTCGATGGTGTCTCCGCGCACCCTGAAAGTGCCCCGGGTGAAGGCCACGTCGTTGCGCGTGTACTGGATCTCGACGAAGCGGCGCAGCAGCTGGTCGCGGTCCATCTCCTCGCCGACCTTGAGGGGGACCATCCGGTCGACGTACTCCTGCGGGGTGCCGAGGCCGTAGATGCAGGACACGGAGGCGACGACGATGACGTCGCGCCGGGTGAGGAGGGAATTGGTCGCGGAGTGGCGCAGCCGCTCCACCTCCTCGTTGATCGAGGAGTCCTTCTCGATGTAGGTGTCCGACTGCGGTACGTAGGCCTCGGGCTGGTAGTAGTCGTAGTACGAGACGAAGTACTCGACGGCGTTGTTCGGCAGGAGCTCGCGGAACTCGTTCGCCAGCTGGGCGGCGAGCGTCTTGTTCGGCGCCATCACCAGTGTGGGCCGCTGGAGCTTCTCGATCATCCAGGCGGTCGTCGCCGACTTGCCGGTTCCGGTCGCGCCGAGCAGCACGACATCCTTCTCACCTGCACGGATGCGCTTCTCCAGCTCGGCGATGGCCGCCGGCTGGTCGCCGCTGGGCGTGTAGGAGCTGACGACCTCGAAAGGCGCCACCGTGCGTTCGATCTTCGATACGGGCCGCATGGGTCAACCGTACGACCCCCCACTGACACTCGACGCCCGCTGCCCCGGGCGGGGACCCGCGCGCCTGGTCCGTTTGTCGTAGTTCGGTGGCGGCCCGGTGATCACCAACCCCATGATCGCCGTACGCGGCTCTCCCTGAAAGTGCGTCGGAAACGCGCTGCCGCCAGTGCATCGCCGCAACGAATGCCGCTCCGCGCCCGTTTGACGGCAGGAGCAGGGCCCATGACCCGAGGAGAACGCGCATGTACGTCCGATCCGCCGCCGCGGCCACCGCCGCATTCCTGGGATTCGCGCTGACCGTGTGCGGTGCGGGCTCCGCCTCGGCCGCACCCGGCCCGGACTGGCTGTCCAACCCGATCGTGTACGCCCACCGGGGGGCTTCGGCGTACGCCCCGGAGAACACCCTGGAGGCCATCGACCTCGCCATGATGATGGGCTTCGACTGGGTGGAGAACGACGTCCAGCGCACCAAGGACGGGACGCTCGTGGTGATCCACGACGAAACCCTGGCCCGGACGACCGACGTCGAGCAGGTGTTCCCCGACCGCAAGCCCTGGCGGGTGAAGGACTTCACCGCGGTGGAGATCGCCCAGCTCGACGCGGGCAGCTGGTTCGGCCAGGAGTTCACGGGCGCCCGCGTACCGACCCTGCGGGAGTACATGCGCCGGGTCCAGCGCAACCAGCAGCGGCTGCTCCTCGAGATCAAGAGGCCGGAGATCTACGCGGGGATCGAACAGCAGACCCTGGACGTGCTGGGCGAGACCGGCTGGCTCGAGGAGAACCGCGTGGCCCGCCGCCTGGTCATCCAGAGCTTCAGCGCCGCCTCGGTGCGCACCGTGCACGAGCTGCGCCCGGACCTGAGCACGGCCTTCCTCGGCACTCCGGCCCTCGCCGACCTGCCGCAGTACGCGGAGTTCACCGACCGGATCAACCCCGCGCACACCACCATCAACAGCGACTGGGTCAGCGCGGTGCACGGTCTGACCGGCCCCCACGGCAAGGCGCTGGAGGTGGCCACCTGGACCGTGGACGACGCCGCGACCGCCCGGAAGGTCCAGGACATGGGCGTCGACGGAATCATCACCGACAAGCCCGACGTCGTACGGGAAGCGGTCGGCGGCTACTGACCCGAGCGGGAAGCGGCCCTGTCAGTGGGGAGCCGTACCGTGAAGGGGTGGACACTCCTGAGCCCCGCGGGCCGCACCTCGAATGGACCGTCGTTGACAGCGGCATCGGCCCCCTGCTCCTCGCCGCCACCCCCGAAGGCCTGGTCCGGGTGGAGTTCCACGCCGGGCCGGACCGGGCCGAGAAGATGATCGGCACGCTGATCTCCCGGCTCGGCGCCGACGCCCTGCGCCCACCGCCGGGCGAAGAGGTCCTGCTGGCCGAGCCGATACGCCAGCTGACCTCCTACTTCGCCGGCGGACTGCGCCGCTTCGAGCTGCCGCTGGACTGGCGGCTCAGCTCCGGATTCAACCGGCAGGTCCTGCTGGAGCTGGACCGCTCCGTGCCCTACGGGACGGTCGTGGGGTACGGCGAGCTGGCCGCGCGGGCCGGAGCCCCGGGCGCGGCCCAGGCCGTCGGCAACGCCATGGGCTCGAACCCGCTGCCGCTGGTGGTGGCCTGCCACCGGGTCGTGGAGAACGACGGGGGCATCGGCGGCTTCGGCGGCGGCGTGGAGACCAAGCGCCGGCTGCTCGCCCTGGAGGGGGTACTCCCCGAGCCGCTGTTCTAGCTCTTCACGCGTACCTCGAACGCCTCGGCCCTGGCGGGCCCCTCATTCTTCACGCGCCCCTCGCACAGCTCGGCCCTGGCGACCCTCACCGGCTCCGGTCCCCTGCGCCGGACTCCGTCCGGCGGCGGCCGGACGGCGGCCGGACGGTGGTTTCGCCGCTGTCGTCCGGTCCGAGGCCGGTGGGCGGGCGGGCCCGCTCGGTGGGGCCTCCCGCGCCCGCTGTCCGGTTCCGTTCCGCGGGCACCCGAATCCGGTTCCCCCGGGCGGTGGCGGGGTGGGAAACTGCGGCGGTGACCACTCCTGCCGCCGCATCCGGCTCCGCACCCTCGACCCACCCGCGACGGGGGTGTCCCGCGTGACCGCGATACCCGACGCCGACCGGCCCGCACCGCCGGTCGACCCCGCCGACCTGCCCCGGCTGCGGCGCCGTACCTCCAGCGTGCTGATCGCCGGCCAGGTGCTGGGCGGGATCGGTGTGCCCATCAGCATCGCCCTGGCTCCGGTGCTGGCCACCGAGGTCAGCGGCACCGAGTCGCTCTCCGGCTTCGCCTCGACCGCCTCCGTGATCGGCACCGCCGCGGTCTCCCTGCCGCTCGCCGCGCTGATGACCGCGCGCGGCCGCCGGCCCGGCCTGGTCCTCGCCTACGTGATCGGCGCGGCCGGCGCGGCCCTGGTCGTGCTCGCCGCCTCGATCAAGAGCTTCCCGCTGCTGATGCTCGGCATGGCCGCCTTCGGAGCCGCCTCCTCCGCCAACCTCCAGGCCCGCTTCGCCGCCGCCGACCTCGCCGAGCCCGACCACCGGGCACGGGCGATCTCCGTCGTCGTATGGGCCTCCACCATCGGCGCGGTGCTCGGCCCCAACCTCTCCGCCCCGGCCAGCCGCAGCTTCGCCGGCACCTCCATACCCCCGACGGCGGGGCCCTTCGTCTGGGCCGGCGCCGTCTTCCTCCTCACCGCCGCGCTGATCGGCGTACTCCTGCGCCCGGACCCGCTGCTGACGGCCCGCGCGCTCGCCCCGCCGGAGGAGCAGACCCGCGCCGGACGGTCGCTGCGCGCCGGGTTCGCGGCCGTCAAGGCCTCCCCCCGGGCCCGGCTCGCGCTGCTCACCATCGCGGTGTCGCACACCACCATGGTGTCGATCATGGTGATGACCCCGGTGGACCTGGGCCACCACGGAGCCGGACTCCAGCTCGTCGGGCTGGTCATCAGCGGGCACATCGCCGGCATGTTCGGCTTCTCGCCGGTGATGGGCTGGCTCGCGGACCGGATCGGCCGGCTGTCCGTGATCGGCCTCGCGGCGGGGCTGCTGTCGATCGCCGCGCTCCTCGCCGGCACCGCGGGCGGGAACCACGCCCAGAGCGCCGCCGGCCTCTTCCTGCTCGGCCTCGGCTGGTCCGCCGGCATGGTGTCCGGCTCGGCGCTGCTGACCGACTCGGTGCCGCAGCCCGCGCGCGCCGCCGTACAGGGGCTGGGCGACCTCACGATGAACACGGCCGCCGGGGTGGGCGGCGCCGCCGCCGGGCTGGTCATGTCCCAGGCGGGCTACGGCTGGCTCAACGCGGTCGCCGCCGCCCTGCTGCTGCCGATGGCGGCGCTCGCACTGTTCACCTCGCGCCGCCATCCGGTGAAGGCCTAGCGCCGGCTCTTTCGGATCTTGCCGGGCCCGCGGAGTCTGGCACCGCACCTGGCCGCGTTGTCGGGACGGCCGAGTACGTCCAGTACACGAACCGCCCCTCCGCCGTGCCAGGCACGGCACCAGACCCCGCGGGCTCGGCCGACAAGATCCGAAAGAGACGGCCTGGGGCAGCGCTCAGTAGCTGATGTGGTAGGCCTTGCGGAGCGTCTCGTGGACGGTCCAGACGGTCTTGTCGCCCTCCCGCAGGACACATGCGGAGCCGGGGCCGACCTCCAGGGTCCCGCCGCCCTCCACCTCGATGGTGGCGCGACCGCTGACCACCACGAACAGCTCGTTCGCCTCGGTGTCGGTGACCACCCCCGGGGTGATCTGCCAGATCCCGCGCACCTGCGAGCCGTCCGGCGCCTCCCACAGCACCTTGCCCGTGACGACGGGATTCCCGGAGACGATCTGCGCGGGGTCGAGAGCGTCCGCTTCCAGCTCGGAGTCGGGGAGATCCGCCACGGAGACGGCGAAGGAGGCGGGGGCGTCGCGGTGATCACTTGTGCTCATGTCCCGTGAGCCTAATCGGGGCGCCCCGCGCACCGGGGTGACCAGAGCGTCCAGCGCGCGGCCGCCCCACCCGTCACCCTGTCGAGCGACGGCGCGCGGTGAGCACCGGCTGGTGGAAGCCGGTGTCCGCCGGGGTGTGCCAGGCGGTCTCGGTGAAACCGACCGCCGCCGCGAAGGCGGCCGTCTCCTCCTCGGCCACGGCCCAGTACGTGGTGCGCGCGACCCGGGTCGTCCAGGTGTCCCCGGCGGGCAGCAGTTGGAAGAACTCCAGGTCGTATCGGGTCCCGTCGGGGTGCCGGTGCCACAGCTGGAAGGTGATCGTCCGCCCGTCGGGCCCGTGTGCACGTGTGGAGCCTCGCTCCGTGGCCGGGCTCCGCGCAGTTGCCCGTACGGGCGGGTGGACAGGAGCAGCAGGCCGCCGGGGCGCAGGACCCGCAGCATGTCGGCCAGGGCGGCCCGTACCCCGGTGGTGGCGGTCAGCAGGTGCGGCAGTGCGTTGTCGGCGCAGACCACCGCGTCGAACGAGCCGTCGGCGAAGGGCAGTGCCCGCATGTCGGCGGCCGCCACGGGCAGGACGAGTCCGCGCGCATCCGCCTAGCGGGTGGCGCGGGCGACGGAGCCGGGGCTCAGGTCGGTGCCGGTGACCCGGTGGCCGAGGGCGGCCAGTCCCAGTGCCTGGGTGCCGATGCCGCAGGCACTGTCGAGGACCCGGTGCGGTCCGGGGCCGAGGGTGGCGGTGAGCAGGGCGTCCAGGGCGCGGCCCTGGCGGGCGGTGCTCGCTCGCCAGTCGGCGTACAGCAGGTCGTAGCGGTCGGCGAGTTCGTCGTAGAAGGCGCGCGGGTCCAGGGAGGGGCGCGCGTCCTCGGGGCTCATGCGGGAACGCTACCCGGGCGGGTTCACGCCGGTAGGGCGTCCGCGCGTTTGGGGTCCCGGATCGTGTGCCAGGGATGGGGACATGTCGCAGCACACAGCATCTGAGCGCACGGCGTCTTCCTCCTTCGCGGCCCCCGCCGCGGCCGGGGGCCCGGTCCCGGTCCTGTCGGAGGAGGTGCGCGAGGCGCTCGAACGCCGGCAGCCCGTGGTGGCGCTGGAGTCGACGATCCTCGCCCACGGTCTGCCCCGCCCCCGCAATCTGGCGGTGGGCCGGGAACTCGAGGAGCTGGTCCGGGCGGAGGGAGCCGTTCCGGCGACGATCGCGGTGATCGACGGGGTCGCGTACGCCGGGCTGGACAAGGCCCGGCTGGAGCGGATCGCCGGGGGTGAGGGCGTGCGCAAGCTCGGCCACCGGGATCTGGCGCCCGCCCTCGCCACCGGGGCGACGGGCGCGACGACGGTCTCGGCCACGGCCTTCCTCGCCGCGCGGGCGGGGCTGCGGGTCTTCGCCACGGGCGGGCTGGGCGGCGTACACCGGGACTGGACGCGGTCGCAGGACGAGTCGGCGGACCTGGCGCTGCTGTCGCGGACTCGGATCACCGTGGTCTGCGCGGGGGTGAAGTCGATCCTGGACGTGCCCGCGACGCTGCAGCGGCTGGAGACGCTGGGGGTGGCGGTCCTCGGGTACGGGACGGATCGTTTCCCCGGGTTCTACCTGGCCGATTCCGGAGAGCCGGTGGACTGGACGGTGCACCGGCCGGAGGAGGTGGCAGCCGTGATGGCCGCTCAGGACCTGCTCGCGGGAGCGGAGTCGGCGCTGATCGTGGCCAACCCGGTGGCGCGGTCGCAGCAGCTCGATCCGGAGCTGCACGACCGGGTCCTGGCCGAGGCGCTGTCGGAGTGCCGGGAGCGGGGCATCACGGGGCAGGCGGTGACACCGTTCCTGCTGGGGTTCCTCGTGCGCGCCACGGGCGGCGCCTCCCTGGAGGCCAACCTCGCGGCGGTACGGGGCAACGTGCGCCTCGGGGCCGGGATCGCGCGGGCCTGGGCGGCGCGGCAGTGACCGCCGCACCGGCCGCTCCCGCCGGGCGGGGGGCGCTGCTGGTCGTCGGGGACGTGGTGACGGATGTCGTGGCGGTGCACGCGGAGCCACTGGCTCCCGGTACCGACACCCCTGCCCGGATCCGTACCATGCCGGGCGGCGCGGGGGCCAACGCGGCGTGCTGGGCGGCCCGTTCGGGCGACCTGGAGGTACGCCTCCTCGCGCGGGTCGGCGGCGAATCGGCCCGGTGGCACGAGCGGGCGCTGCTGGACGCCGGGGTACGGCCCAGGCTGGTGATCGATCCCGCCGAGCCGACCGGGACGGTGGTCGCGCTGGTCGGCAAGGACGCGGAGCGGACCTTCCTGACCGACAGCGGGGCCTCGCTGCGGCTCTCCCCCGCCGACTGGGAGCCCGGGATGCTGGACGGGGTTTCCCATCTCCATCTGTCGGGCTACCTGTTCTTCGCTGACAGCAGCCGGGAACTGGCCCTGGTCGCGCTACGGGACGCCCGCGCCCGGAACGTACCGGTGAGCGTGGATCCCGCGTCGGCGGGGTTCCTGGCGGCACTGGGTCCGGAGCGCTTCCTGGCCGCCGCGGCGGGGGCCGGCGTACTGCTGCCGAACGAGGACGAGGCACTGCTGCTCGCGGAGGTGCACGGGCCGGCCGGGGCGGCCGGCGTCGCACGGGCGGCGGCGGAACTGAGCCGGCGGGTGGCGCTCGTGGTGGTCACCCGGGGCGGAGCCGGGGCGCTCATCGCCGAGGACGGCCGGGTGACGGCCGAGGTCGCGGCGGAGAGCGCCGAGGCGGTGGATTCCACGGGCGCCGGGGACGCCTTCACCGGCGCCTTCCTCGCGGCCCGGCTGGCGGGAGCGGGCACGGCGTGGGCCGCGGGGGCCGGCTGCCGGGCGGCGGCGCTGGCGGTGACCCGGCTGGGCGGACGGCCTTAGGGAGAGCGGCCGTATAGGAGCGCCGTCAGGGCGTGCGCCTCAGGAGGTGTACTGCTGGTCGAGCGAGTCGATGACGCCCGTGCCGTCCAGGTGGTAGCGGAAGACGCGGCCCTGGTTGGGGTGGGCGATCAGCCAGTCGATGAGCTGCTGCAGCGTGATCGGCTGGCTCACGGTGCTCGCGACGATGGGGGTGACGGCCGTGATCCTGGCGTCGTCGGCGATGTTGAGGTAGGTCTCCTTGCCCGTCGTCTCGAAGGGGGCGGCGTCCGCGCCTGGGGCGGCGCAGCCCCAGTTGCCGTGCTTGATGATCAGGCTGTGGACGCCGCCCTCGGGGGTGTAGCGGTTGACGGCGACCTCGTCGGGCGAGATCGGCATCTTGTGGTCGCAGGTGGAACCGGGCGCCGGCGCCTTCTTCGTGCCCGCCGGTGTGGCGGTCGGGGTGGCGGCCGAAGTGGCGCTCGGAGCCGGCTTCTTCGTGGGAGCCGAGGACTGCGGGGCCGACGGCGAGGCGGTCCCCGTGGCCGCCGCGCTGGTGGCGGGGCTCGCGGGGGTTCCCGCGGCGCCGGCCTCGTCTTCACCGTTGCAAGCCGTCAGGGCCAGGGTCCCGCACAGGGCCAGCGCGGTGAGCGCCGCTTGTGCGCGCGTCCGTCTCGCGTCCCGAACCGCCATGCCGTGTGCGCGCATTGCCTTCTCCCTCTGCCAAGGCGCCACCGGGGTGGCCGCCGTCGAAGCGTGCCGCCAACGTAGCGCGCGGTTCCGGCCGGATCGATGGCCGGAACCGATCGTCACCGTGCCGGAATCCCCCTGTTGCCGTTCCCGGACCTCCGTGACGGCCCGGGGGCACGCAGGGGGACCCGCCGCGGCCGCGGAATCAGCCGGACCGCCCGCCGCGCAGGCCCGTCCAGGCCGGGTGGCGCGGATCGTCGGCCCGGACCAGGGCGTCGGCGCGGTCCGCCGGGCCGGTGTCGGCCTCGTAGCGCGCGAACGCGGGGAGGGTCCATCGGGCGGATTCCTCGGTACGGCGGGCGAGCGCGCCCGGGGAGAGACCGATGTGGACGCTGAGGTCGAAGGGGAACCAGTGGCCCAGCAGCAGCGGGCCGTGCACGATGAGCACGCCGCCGGGCGGGAGTTGGGCGTAGGGGCTGCGGGTCGCCCGGTCGGTGGCCGGATCCCACAGGTCGGGCAGCACCCGGCCGGTGCCGTCGGGGTCGGTCGGGCCGAACACCTCGCGCCAGAGCGCCGCCGTGTCGTACCAGCCTTCGAGGTAGGCGTCGACGTCCTCGCGACCGAACTCGAAACGCAGGGAAGCCGGGCGCAGGAAACCCTCGGCCGCCACCACCAGGACCGAACGCCCGCGCAGCCGCAGCGCGTCGGCGAGCTCCGCCGCGAGCACCCCGGTGCGGGCGGCGGGCGCCCCGTCGATGCCCACCCGCCGCCATCCGTCTTCCGGGCCGTTGTCGAGGTGACCGGCGAGACGCTCGGCCATCCGCTGCCATGTGATCGCTTCCAGCTGCACCAGCCCATTGTCAGTGGTGGCCCCTAACGTTTTTCAGGAGGGATCACCGGCGCACAGGGGGCCGGCGGCCCGGCTTTGGGGAGGGGTCTGTCATGGCTCGGGAGACGACGTATCTGGAGCTGTCTCAGGAGGACGGCGGTGCCCACAAGTTCTACGAGGTGACCGTCGACGGCACCGCCGTCTCGGTGCGGTACGGGCGCATCGGCGCGGACGGCCAGCTGCAGAACTCCTCCTTCCCGACCATCGAGAAGGCTCGGGCGGCCGCCGCCAAGAAGGTCGGGGAGAAGGTCCGCAAGGGTTACGCCCCCGCGGTGCCGGGAGTCCGCGCCGCCCGCTCGGTGACGCGCCGCCAGGTGACCTCGGCCCCGTCCACCGCTCGCGCCGTGGCCCCGGTCCTGTGGCGGTTCCGTACCGGGTCCTCCGCCTTCGGGATCCACGTGGACGAGGACCGCTGCTGGGTCGGCAATCAGGCCGGAGACGTCTACACGCTGAGCCACGGCGGTGAGGTGCTGGCCCGGTACTCGCTGCCGGACGGGGTGAAGTGCCTGGTGGCGGACGAGTTCTGGATCTACGCGGGCTGTGACGACGGCACGGTGTACGACCTGTCCTCGAAGGTGCCGTTCGGGGCGTACGACATCGCGGCCGACGTGGACATCTTCTGGCTCGACATCCGCGAGGGCGTGCTGAACGTCTCCGACCGCAACGGCGGGCTGACCGTCATCGACCACGAGGACGAGTTCCAGTGGTCGCGCCGCTCGCCCGGGACGAACGCGTGGATGGTACGGGCGGACGAGCGGGCGGTCTACCACGGGCACAGCAAGGGGGTTACGGCCTACGCGCCGGACGGCGGGCGGGAGTTGTGGCATACGCAGACCAACGGGTCGGTGCTGTTCGGCTGGCAGGAGGACCACGCGGTGTACGCGGGTACCGGCCGCAACACCGTGGAGCGGCTGTCGAAGGCGACGGGCGCGCTGGAGGCCTCGTACCGGTGCGACGCGGCGGTCTACTCGTGCGCGACCTCGCCGGACGGCCGGCACGTCTTCGCCGGTGACCTCGCGTCGTCGGTGTACTGCTTCGACGCCGACGGGCGGCGGCTGTGGAAGCTGGGCACCGGGAGCGGGTCCGCGCTGTCCATGCAGTATCTGGACGAGCGGCTCTACCTGGTGACCACGGACGGTTCGCTGGTGTGTGTGGACGCGAGCGAGGCCGCGATCGCGGCCGCCCGGGAGGGGTCGGTTCCGACGGCCGTGGACGTGAAGTCGGCTGCCGCCCTGCCCGTCTTCACCCCGGCAGCCACCCCCGCCGCGGTGGCGACGGTGTCGGTGACGTCGATGCCCGCGGGCGGTGTGGTCGTGGAGTGCGTCCAGCAAGGCCAGCGGATGCGCGTACAGGTGGTGTCGGGCGGGTTCGAGCCCTCGTGGAACGTGCAGTTCCCGCGCGGCATACGGGAGCCGGGCGCCCGGTACGTGGTGGACGGGCTGCACCCGGCGTCCGGAGGCTTCTACCGGGTGCGCGGGGAGATCCGCCGACTCGTCTGAGCCGGTTCGCGCGGGCCCGCGGCCGGTTCACCGAGTACGTGTGGGGCACGCACACGGCGTGGCCCCGGGCGGCGCCTCTGCGGGCAGGGCGAAGGGGTCGCCCTCGGCTATGGCTGCGGTCACGCAGAGCACGACGGGCACGGCGCCGAGGTTGCGGCCGACGTGGATGTGGCGGCGGCCGGCCGGTTCGACGAAGGTGGTGCCGGTGTGATGCACCTCGACCGTGCCGTCGTGCAGGATCCGGGTCAGGGTGCCGGATTTGACCACCGCTATCAGCGGAACCCGGTGGTAGTGCCAGCCGGTGCAGCCGCCCGGTGCTATGGCGACCTCTCTCGCCACGAGGTCGGAGGCCAGCTCCGTTTTCGGACGCCGGCCCGCAGCTCCCGGGCGACCGACCGTCGCCTGTCTTCCAGCCATATCTGCCTCCTCCATGGACCAGCCGAGGCCCACTCGACTCACGGTAGGAGGACATCATGAGGTCCGGGAAGGATCTGTGAAACTGCAACTACCCGAACGTACAAGGTGATATACGGATCGATCGGCGGTATCACTTCGGCATGAGCCTGGTCGTTTTCGAGTCGAGCAAGCAGATCCAGTGCGCCGAGTGCAGGCAGGGTCCGCTGCGCCACCTCGTCCGCGAGGCCGGCGTCCCCCGCTGCCTGGACTGCGCCGACCTCGGACACCTCGTCTACCTGCCGCGCGGTGACACGGCCCTCACCCGCCGCGCCCACGAGGCCAGTTCGCTGTCCGCCGTCGTCGTCCGCTTCCACCGGCGCCGCCGCCGCTACGAACGGCTGGGGATCCTCGTCGAGGACGCCGCCCTCGCCCGCGCCGAGCGGGCCTGCCTGGCGGACGCCGAGGCGCGGGCCCGCCGACGGGAGCGCGACCGGCTGCGCCGCGCGGCCGAGGACACCCGGTTCACGGCGGCTTTCGCCGCCGAGATCCTGCGCCTGTTCCCCGGCTGCCCCGCCGGCCGGGCCCAGGCCATCGCCGCACACGCCGCGGTGCGCGGCAGCGGCCGGGTGGGCCGCAGCGCGGCCGGCCGGGCCCTGGACCCGCCGGCCGTGTACGCGGCGGTACGGGCGGCGGTGCGGCACCTCGACACCGATTACGACGCCCTGCTGATGGGGGGCGTACCCCGGTTCGCGGCCCGGGCCCGGCTGGCTCCCCGGATCGACGCGGTCCTGGACGGCTGGCGGGCGGTCTCCGACGCGTCGGAGCAGGCTAGTTGAGCCGGAACCGGCGGTAGAGCAGCACTCCGCCGAGCAGCAGGACGCCACCACCGGGCAGCAGGTAGCCGACGCCCTCGGCCCCGGTGTGGGCGAGCGCCGAGGGGTGGTTCGGGGCCGGGGCCGGGGCCGGGGCCGGGGCCGGGGCCGGGGCCGGCGGGGTGACGGGCCGTACGGTGACGGGCGGCTGGACGGGCGGCTGGACGGGCTTGCCGACGACCGGGGTCGAGCCGTTGACGGAAGTGTTGCCCGCGGAGGGGTTGCCGACGCCGACGACGCTCACCGCATTGCCGCTGATGTTCACCGGCACCTCGATGGGGAGCTGGATCCCGTTGCCGGACAGGAGCCCCGGGGAATCCTTTCCGCGCCCGTCGGCGAACGCACCCCGGCCGTGCCCGCCGGTTCCGCTGTTTCCACCGTTCCCGCTCCGGCCGCCGTTCCCCGCACCGCTTCCGGCGCCGGGTTTCGAGGGCCGCGACCCGGCATGACCGGGCTGCCCCGGATGCCCTCCACCCTGGGCCGCGTTGGTACATCGGTTCCCGGTGGCCGAGTTGAGCACTCCGATCACGCTCACGGTGTTCCCGCACACGTTCACCGGTGTGTTCACCGGCAGTTGCAGCAGGTTCCCCGCGAGCACCCCCGGCGAACGTTCCGCCTGACCGTCCGCCTGCGTATCCGCGTAGGCGAAGCCGCTCATCCCCGCGACCGCCAGCCCACCTCCCGCAACTGCCGCCGCGACCAAGCCATTCCGACGACTCTGACGCATCAGTTTTCCTGCCTTCCGGAGGGGTCCACGGGCATCGCACCCGTACCGGAAACAACGCCGTAACCCCGTTCGGGTTATAGCGCCGGTATGCATTTCACTCCATCGTGTACTGGGTAATCCCTACTTCATGACTCGCCCGCTGCTCCTCCTCGACGTGGACGGCCCCCTCAACCCGTTCCGGTCCCGCCTCGCAGGTCTGCGCGGCTACACCAGCCACCGGATGCGTCCCACGGTCTGGCTGTCCTACCGCGCGCCGGAATCCCGCCGCGCCAGGCGCGGCCTGCGGGTGCGCCTGCACCCGGCCCACGGCGCCCGCCTGCTGGCCCTGCCCTACGAACTCACCTGGGCCACGACCTGGATGCACGAGGCCAACACGATGATCGCCCCGCACATCGGACTACCCGCCGATCTTCCCGTCATCGAATGGCCGGAGCTGTTCGCCCGCGACCCCGACGGTCTCTCCTGGAAGACCCGCCCCCTCCTCGACTGGGCGGCCGGCCGCCCCTTCGCCTGGGTCGACGACATGATCACCCCCCGGGACCGCGCCTGGGTCGCCGCCCACCACCCGGCCCCGGCCCTCCTCCTGCGCATCCACCCCCGCCACGGCCTGCGCCCGCAGGACTTCACCACCCTCGACCGCTGGGCGGCCGGGATCAGCCCAGCAGGGCCGTGACCGGGTCCGGGGAAGGGCGGCCCTTGGGCCACCAGTCGTCGTCGCCCAGGCGGTTCTCGTAGGCGTACCAGAGGGCGTCGCGGCCGAGGCGGAGCTGGCGGTTGGAGCTCGTGAGGCGGTTTCGGTCGGGGCGGAACGAGCCCTGGACGGCGGCGAGGAGGGCCGGGCGGGCCCGGTCGAAGGGGCCGGCCGGCGGGTCCCAGGGCTCTTCGAGGGCGAGCAGGGCCGGCAGGGCGCCCTGCCGCCAGGCGGCCGCACCCCGGGCCAGGTCGGTGGTGCTGCGCCCCGTGGCGCGGGCCAGATCACGGTAGAGGGTGCGGGCGGCCCCGGTCAGCCCGGCCGTGGCGTGCGCCGAGGCCAGCCGGACGGCGTCCTGCCAGAGGGAGAGGCCGCCGATGGGGTCCTCGGCGGTGGTCAGGAGTGCCAGGGCGCGGGCGGCCGCGTCCCCGGCGAGCTGGTCCAGGGCGAGCGGGTCCGGGGCGGCCGGGTCCGCCGGATACGCGGGCGGCAGTCCGACGGCGGTGGGCGCCCTGAGCGGAGCGGGCAACGGCGGCAGGACGGCGCGGGCGAGCGCCGCACGGGCCGGCACCCCGGGGAAGTCCGGTGCCTCATCGGGCTGTTCGCGCGCGGCGTGCGCGGCGTTTCGGCGGGTGAGTTCCTCCAGCAGCTCACGCTCACCGCGGCCGCGCAGCAGGAGCAGGACGAAGGGGTCGGTGTCCAGGAGGCGGGCCGCGCGGTAGCAGAGGGCCGCTGCGTGTTTGCAGGGCGGGAGCGTGACGTCCGGGCAGGAGCAGCGCGGCACGAGCTCTCCCGCACCGGGCAGGACGGACTCGGCGAGGGACTCCGGGACCTCCCGCTCCAGCAGTGCGGCGAGCGCCGTCGGATCGGCCACCACCGACTCCAGCAGCTCGCTCCACTCGGTGTCCGAGAAGGCGGGCAGGGACAGTTCGGTGCGGTACGGGCGCGGCCGGCTGCCCCGTACGTAGGCCACGATCCGGCCGGGCGTGATGGTGACGGCGTCGACGTGGCCCTCGGCCGCGTACGCCCGTCCCCGGGTGAGCCGGGCTCCGTCGCGGGCCACCGACTCCAGGGCGGACACCCAGGCCCGGCCCCACCAGCTGACGGCCTCCACCCCGGGAGGCACGCTCTCGAAGGTGCGGCGGCGGTCGTCCCTCGCGGTGATCATCCGGGCCTGCGCAGGGAGACGAGATCGGCCAGCTCGCGGTCGGTGAGCTCGGTGAGCGCCGTCTCCCCGGAGCCGAGCACGGCGTCGGCCAGGGCGCGCTTGGCCTCGAGCATTTCGGCGATCCGGTCTTCGACGGTGCCTTCGGCGATGATGCGGTGGACTTGGACGGGCTGGGTCTGGCCGATGCGGTAGGCGCGGTCGGTGGCCTGTTCTTCGACGGCGGGGTTCCACCAGCGGTCGTAGTGGATGACGTGGGCGGCGCGGGTGAGGTTGAGGCCGGTGCCCGCTGCTTTGAGGGAGAGCAGGAACACGGGTACTTCGCCGGCCTGGAAGCGGTCCACGAGTTCCTCGCGGCGGGGCACGGGCGTGCCTCCGTGGAGCAGTTGGGAGGCGATGCCGCGTGCGGCGAGGTGGCGTTCGAGGAGCCGGGCCATCGTCACGTACTGCGAGAACACCAGGACCGAGCCGCCCTCGGCCAGGATCGTGTCGAGCAGCTCGTCGAGGAGGGCCAGCTTCCCCGACCGGTTCGCGATCCGCGGCTCCTCTTCCTTCAGGTACTGGGCGGGGTGGTTGCAGATCTGCTTGAGCGAGGCCAGCAGTTTCATGATCATGCCGCGTCGCTCGATGCCCTCGCTCGCGCCGATAACGGCCATCGCCTCGTCGACCGCCGCCTGGTAGAGGGAGGCCTGCTCACGGGTGAGGGACACGGGGTGGTCGGTCTCCGTCTTCGGCGGCAATTCGGGCGCGATCCCGGGATCGGACTTCTTGCGGCGCAGCAGGAACGGCCTTACCAGCGCGGCCAGTCGGGCGACCGCGGCCTCGTTGCCCCCGTCCTCCTCCGTCTGGTGTTCCACGGGCCGGGCGTGCCGGGCCCGGAACGCGGTGAGCGGGCCGAGCAGTCCGGGAGTGGTCCAGTCGAGGAGCGCCCACAGTTCGGAGAGGTTGTTCTCCACCGGGGTGCCGGTCAGCGCCACCCGCGCGGGCGCCGGGATCGTACGCAGGGCCTTCGCGGTCGCCGAGTACGGGTTCTTGACGTGCTGGGCCTCGTCGGCGACGACCATGCCCCAGGGCTGTTCGGCCAGCCGGGCCGCGCCGGCGCGCATGGTTCCGTAAGTGGTGAGGACGAATCCCCCGGCCAGTCCTTCGAGGCTGCGGCCGGCGCCGTGGAAGCGGCGTACGGGTGTGCCGGGGGCGAACTTCTCGATCTCCCGCTGCCAGTTGCCGAGCAGCGAGGCCGGGCAGACCACCAACGTCGGCTCGGGGTGCTCGCGGTGCAAGTGGAGCGCGATCACCTGGACCGTCTTGCCGAGGCCCATGTCGTCGGCGAGGCAGCCCCCGAGTCCGAGCGAGGTCATCAGGTCCAGCCAGGCCAGGCCGCGGGCCTGGTAGTCGCGCAGGGTGGCCTTCAGCCCGGCGGGCTGGGGCAGCGGGGCCAGCTCCCCGGTCAGCCGGTCCCGCAGGGCGGCCAGCGCCCCCACGGGCACCGCCGCCACCGGCTCCCCTTCGACCTCGGCCGTCCCCGAGAGTACGGCGGCCAGCGCGTCCACCGGGTCCAGCAGACCCAGCTCCCGCTTGCGTGCCTTGCGCACCAGCTCCGGATCGACCCGCACCCACTGGTCGCGCAGCCGCACCACGGGCCGGTGGGCCTGCGCGAGCGCGTCCATCTCACCCGGGGTGAGCCGGTCCCCGCCGAGTGCCAGTTCCCAGGAGAAGGCGAAGAGGTGTTCGGCGTCGAAGAAGGCGGTGCCGTCCGTGGCGGAACCGGGCGCGGTGGACCGTACGACAGCGGTCGCCTGAAGCGTACGAGCCAGGTCGCGCGGCCAGTGGACCAGGACTCCGGCCTCCGCCAGCCGGGTCGCGGCCCGGCCCAGCAGGTCTTCGAGCTCGGAGTCGGAGAGGGCCAGGACATCGGGGACCGGCTGGTCCAGCAGCCGCAGCAGCGGCGGCCAGACACGGGCCGCCCGGCGCAGCGCGAGTACGGCGTCGATCCGGGCGCGGGGTCCGAAGCCGGCCGCGGCGGCGCCCGCCCAGAGCACGGCGGCGTCCGTGACCAGGGTCGGGTCGGCGAGGCTGTGCACCTGCACGACGGCGGCCCCGGCACGGCGCACCTCTTCCCCGTGTCCCGCCCCGCCCTCGGCCTCGTCGAAGAGGCGGAAGGAGGACAGGTCGAGGCGGAGCGAGATCCCGACCCCGGTGTCCGCGCCCGAGGCGACCTGCGCGGCCCAGTCCCGTATCCCCGGGACCTGCTGCGGCTCACGGGCGGCGAACGGCCGGCCCGCGGCGAAGGACGCGGCGGGTGTCCGGGGCAAGCTGTCGGCGACGGCGTCGAGGAACGCCCTGACCAGTGCCTCCGGTTCGGGCAGGTGGAGCGGACGGCTTCCGGCGAGCGGGGTGGCATACCCCTCCGGGGGCAGGGCGGCGGCGACCGCGCGCAGATACCCGATGTCCTGTGCGTCAAGGGGCCCCGCCCGCCAGGCGTCGACGCCGTCGGGGGTCAGCCCCGGCAGCAGACGGCCCCGGGCGACGAGGGCGAGCGCCTGGACGGCAGCGGTCCCCCAGGCGCGGGTCGCGGGATGGGCGGCGGGCCCGCGGACCGCCCGGACGAGCACGGGCAGGGCGCCGGTGACCGTCAGCGTGACGGCGGGCACGGTACGGGTACGGATTCCCTCGCCATGGGGGCGCACCACCTGGAGCGTGGCCGGGGTGCCTTCGGCGGGCAGGGCGTCCCCGTCGGGGGCCCAGAAGGCGATGCGGCTCTCGCGGGGCACCGCGGCGGGGAGGAACACGGCGGCGTGCCTCGGCAGGGCGGAAGCGGAGGCGTGCACGGGCGGCTGCGCCGGTGCACGCCCCGTAGTCGGCGTGCCCATCGTGTCCCCCCTTCGCGGTCCTCGCGGTCCTCGTCGTCACCTTCGCGGTCAGACGGATCCCGTCTGCCGTCGAGTCTAGGCGGGAGCACTGACAATGCGGTTGAGCTGCGCGTTTCCCGGAGGTCCACAAGCCCGAGGGCACGGAAGCACGGAAGTCCGATGGTTCGGAATCCCCGGAGGTCCGGCCCCCGGGCCCCCGGGCCTCCGGGGATCCGGGGATCCGGGGATCCCGCGGTTCAGCGGACCGTTCAGCGGGCCCAGCGGCCCCGCTCGTTGGCGTAGCCGTAGACCGGACGGTCCGAGGAGGCGGCCGAGATGCGCCAGGGCCGGCCGTTCTCGTCGAGGCGGAGGGTCCCGGAGCCGGCGGGGCCGCTCCAGCGGAGGTCCAGGTACCAGTCGCAGTCACATCCCGTGCTCCTCGCCTCGACCCGCAGGACGGCCGGTTCGGCGGCCGAGACCCGGAGCGGGAAGGCCGGGGCCTTGATCGCCTCCCCCTCGTCGTTGCCGGCCACAGGGCGGGCCAGCGGGCGCGGTGCGTCCAGATTGACCGCGAACCCGGCCGGGGTGAGCCCTCCGCCGCAGCCCTGCGACATCTCGTAGACGTTCCACGGCAGCGGGGAGCGCCGCCCGGTCACCCGTACCTCCATGGCTTCCAGAACCACCGGGTCCGGACCCGTGCCCAGCAGCGTGACCTCCACGATCTGGGTCCCCGCGTGGACGGCCCTGCGCGCCGCCGCCCACGCGGGCGCGTCCGCCTCCACCGGCGGCGGGGGCACCGCCGAAGGAGCCGGCTCGGCGAGGTACGCGTGGTCGCAGCCCGCCGCCCACACGTGCGACCGGACAGCCGCACGCAGCGGCGGGGAGGCGGAAGAGGGGCCCGCCGAAGTCGCCGGCCCCGAAGCTGCCGGCCCCGAAGCCGCGGCCGTCGCTCCGGTCGGCGCGCCCGCCACCGGGCCGGTCTCCGCCGGCGCAGCCGAAGACCCTGTCGCTGCCGTCTCCCCCGGCCCGGACTCCGGCGCCGTCGGCCCGGGCTCCACCCCTGTCCCCGTGGCCGTGGCCGTGGATGCCGCCGTCGACCCGGCCTGGGGCGCCCGCCGGTCCGGACCCGCCTGCGCAAGCCATCCGCCACCCACCCCGAGGGCCACGACCGCGGCCACCGCCGCCCCGGTCAGCAGCAGGCGGCGACCGGACCGGCGCGCCGCGGCCGGACCCGGAACATCGGGATCCGCAGCCGCCACCTCCGCCTCCTCCGGGTCCGGCCCGTCTCCCCCGGCCGCCGCCGGAGTCTCCACCGGCTCCACCACCACGACCGCCCGCCGCCGCGCGTCCGCCAGCAGCCAGGCCCGGTGCAGTTCCACCGCCTCCGCCGGCGTCGCCCCGCAGGCCCGCGCGAAGCGGTCCACCACCGCGAACTCCGCGGGCAGCGCCTCACCGCTGCAGTGCCGGTGCAGGGTCGACGTACTCAGGTGGAGCACCCGTGCGAGTGCGCCGTAGCTCCGCCCGCTCCGTTCCTTCAGTTCCCCCATCGACCGCGCGAACACCTGCGCCTCGGCCGATCTCCCCGTCCCGGACTTCCGTTCCATGCCAACGATGTTCCCGCAGCTGACGGTGCGTACGACCGTTCCATTGTCCCGAGTTCGTCCCGAACGGTCGGCCCGGGCCCGAGGCGGGGTACAGCCTTCTAGCGACACACCACCGCACAGACCGACACGGGGAGAACCGACCATGTTCCGACGCACCGCCCGGACCGCCCGGACCAATCGAGCCAACCGGACCACCGCCGTCCTGGCGGCCACCGCGGCCGCCGCCACCGCCCTCGTACTCGCCGCCTCCACCACCTCCACGGCCGCCGTCACCGCGCCCGGATTCCTGGGCGGCACCGACCTGCCCCCGCACCCCTCCTCCGCCTGGTACTCCGGGAAGGTCACCAAGGGGCTGCCCGAGTTCGCGCCGTTCTGCGCGGAAGGCGCACTGCCGGCCACCGGGAGCTGGCACCGCGTCTTCTCCACCGAGTTCGACACGGGCGCCGTACAGGTGTCGGTACGCACTTCCTCCGACGCCGCGGCCACCAAGCTCGCCGCGGCCCTGGAGCGCAAGGTGGCGGCCTGCGCCGCCGACTGGCTGCGCAGGACCCCGGGCGGTACGGCCTCCTGGCAGGACTACGGGAAGGTCGCCGTCGAGGAAGGCGCGCACGTCTACGGAGTGCACACCTCCATGCCGGAGTCCGAGCCCGGCGTGCACCTGTACGGCATCGGGCGCGACGGCTCCACCGTGACGTTCGTGACGTGGGGGCAGATGGGGTACCTGGCCGACGGGCCCGTCCCGGCCTTCAAGAAGACGACCGTGAAGGCCGTGAACAAGCTCAACCCCTGACACGTCAGGCCCCCGGTGGGACCATGGAGGGGACGGGGAAGCCGGGGTGGGCGACGACGTCGAGGCGGCGATGGCCATGCGAACCGGAAACGAGCCGGTGACCGCCCGCAGCGCGCTGCGGCTGCGCTTCTGGCTGAGCCTGTGGGGTCTGCTCTGGTCCGGCGCCGGGGCGGCGGCGTTCTCGCTCGCCGCCCGGCCCGGCTGGGCGGCGGCCTGCGCCGCCGTCGCGGTGCTCGCGGCCGTGGACCTGGGTGTGGTGCTCCACCGCATCCACCAGGGCCCGCACTACCAGCCGGGCCGCGACGTCCCCCCGTACGACCCCCCGGGCCGATAGGGCGTCGGTCTTCCGGCGTCCGGGCCGGCTACTTCTCGAAGCGGGCCGCCGCCAGGTAGTCCGGCTGGGGGTCGAGGGCCGCCGCGAGGCGGAAGTGCTTGCGGGCCCGCTCCGGCCGTCCGGCGCGCTCGTGGGTGCGGGCCAGCGCGAAGTGGACGAACGCGTTGTCCGGCTCCCGCTCCAGAACGATCTCGAACTCCAGCTCCGCCGGACGCAGTTGGGCAGCGGCGAAGAAGGCTCGGGCACGCAGCAGCCGGGCCGCCGTGTTCTCCGGGTGGGCGGCTATGACCGAGTCGAGCAGCTTCACCGCACCGCGCGGGTCACGCGCGGCAAGGAGCTGCTCCGCGGCCCGGTAGTCGATGACGTGCGTCTCGGGCGACGAGGACCGCGACGGAGGCGGGAGCTGCGGCGTGGTGTCGGACACGGTCTGATCCTTCCCTCTACAAGCGCGTTCAACGCCCCGCGCACCGTCCGCTATTCCGTGAACACGTCACGCAGCACGGGTCGTGCGGCACAGGCCACGCAGCGCGGGTAATACGGCACAGGCCACGCAGCACGGGTCATGCGGCACAGGTCCGCCATCACGAGCCACGCGTCACAGGCCACACCTCACGCGCTACGCGCCCCGGGCGACACCTCACGCAAACTCGTCAGGCCCCGCCGCCCGCCGCTCGCTCCGTGAGCTCCTCCCACACCTTGCGCACCTGCGGCTCCAGCGCCTCCAGCGGCCCGTCGTTGTCGATCACGAGGGTGGCCACGGCCAGCCGTTGTTCCCGCGTGGCCTGCGCGGCCATCCGGGCCCGGGCCTCCGACTCCGCCATGCCCCGCAGCCCCGTGAGCCGCGCCAACTGGGTCGCGGGCGCCGCGTCCACCACGACGACCAGGTCGTACAGCGTCGCGAGCCCGTTCTCCGCGAGCAGCGGTACGTCGTGCACCACGATCGCGTCGGTCCCCGCGGCGGCTTCCAGCTCGGCGGACCGGGCTCCGACCAGCGGGTGCACGATGCCGTTGAGGATCCGCAGCTTCGCCGCGTCGGCGAACACGATCGACCCCAGCTTCGGCCGGTCCAGCCCGCCCTGCGGAGTCAGTACGGACTCCCCGAAGGCCGACACCACCGCCGCGAGCCCGGGCGTACCCGGCTCCACGACTTCCCGCGCGATCCGGTCGGCGTCCACGACGACCGCCCCGTACCCCGCCAGCAGCCGCGAGACCTCGCTCTTGCCGGCGCCGATTCCGCCTGTCAGGCCAACTTTCAACATGCCCGGCAGACTAGCTCCCGCGCCCTGGGGCCCGTACAGCCCCCCGAGGGGAGGCGGGTCCTCAGCCCTCGCCCTCGCGCTCCGCGAGGAACCGCTCGAACTCGAGGCCGATCTCGTCCGCCGACGGAATCTCCGCGGGTTCCGCCATCATGTTGCCCCGGCTCTCGGCGCCGGCCGCCGCGTCGTACTGGTGCTCCAGCCCCTGCACCAGGCTGACCAGCTCCTCGTCGCCCTCCCGGATCTGCCGGTCGATCTCCGTCTGCGTCCGGTGCGCCTCGGTGCGCAGCGCGTGCGCGACCGACGGCAGGACCAGCCCCGTCGCGGCGGTGATCGCCTCGAGGGCGGTCAGCGCGGCGTCGGGATACGGCGAGCGCGCGACGTAGTGCGGTACGTGGGCGGCGACGCCCAGCACGTCGTGCCCGGCCTGGCCGAGGCGGAACTCCACCAGCGACTCGGCGCTGCCCGGAACCTGCGCCTCGTCGAAGGGGCTGCGGTGTCCCGGCATGAGGTCGGTGCGGTTGCCGTGCGGGGTGATCCCGACGGGCCGGGTGTGCGGGACGCCCATGGGGATGCCGTGGAAATTGACGGAGAGACGCACTCCCAGACGTTCGACGACCTGCTGGACGGCGACGCAGAAGCGCTCCCACTCCACGTCCGGCTCGGGGCCGGACAGCAGCAGGAAGGGGGCACCCGTGGCGTCCTGGACGAGGCGTACTTCGAGGAGGGGCTCCTCGAACTCCGTCCAGTGGTCGCGCTGGAAGGTCAGCAGCGGACGGCGCGCCCGGTAGTCCACCAGGCGGTCCGCGTCGAAGCGGGCCACGACTTGGTGGGGCAGCGTGTCGAGCAGCCGCTCGACGATCTGCTCACCGGTTTCGCCCGCGTCGATGTACCCCTCGAAGTGGTAGAGCATGACCAGCCCGGCCGAGTCCTGGGCCAGCGCCAGGTCGGCCACCGCCAGGCCCTTGGCGTCCCATTCGTACAAACCCTGTGGATCAAGCACCGCCACCACTCCTCCTCCGCCGCGTTCCCTGGCAAGAACATCCAAGGAGCCGTGACCATTCCCCAGTTGGCGGTATTCACGCGAACACACCCCCCGCGAAAGCGGAACCCGTACAACGCGGTAAGGCCCGCCCCCCTGAGGGGACGGGCCTTACCGTGGAACTTCAGCTCAGCTCACACCGTACGCGAGGCGCGGTGTGTGCCCGGGCTGCTGCGATCAGCTCTGGCCGCCGGCCAGCTTCTCGCGGAGCGCGGCCAGGGCCTCGTCCGACGCCAGGGCGCCAGAGGTCTCGTCCGCACCCTCGGAGGAGTACGAACCACCCGAGATGCCCGCACCAGCGCTGCTGCTGCTGCTGCCACCGGCGGCCGGAGCGGCCGCACCCTCGGCAGCGGCGGCCTCGTCGGCCTCGCGGCTCTTGATGACCTGGGCCTGGTGCTGCTCGAAGCGCGTCTGCGCCTCGGCGTACTGGCCCTCCCAGACCTCGCGCTGCTTGTCGAAGCCCTCGAGCCAGTCGTTGGTCTCGGGGTCGAAGCCCTCGGGGTAGATGTAGTTGCCCTGGTCGTCGTACGACGCGGCCATGCCGTACAGGGTCGGGTCGAACTCGACCGACGCCGGGTCGGCACCGAAGGACTCGTTGGCCTGCTTCAGCGACAGCGAGATCCGGCGACGCTCAAGGTCGATGTCGATGACCTTGACGAAGATCTCGTCGTTGACCTGGACGACCTGCTCCGGGATCTCCACGTGGCGCTCGGCCAGCTCGGAGATGTGGACCAGACCCTCGATGCCCTCGTCCACACGGACGAACGCACCGAACGGAACCAGCTTGGTGACCTTACCCGGGACGACCTGACCGATCTGGTGCGTCCGGGCGAACTGCTGCCACGGGTCTTCCTGCGTCGCCTTCAGCGACAGGGAGACACGCTCGCGGTCCATGTCGACGTCGAGAACCTCGACGGTGACTTCCTGGCCGACCTCGACAACCTCGGACGGGTGGTCGATGTGCTTCCAGGACAGCTCGGAGACGTGTACGAGACCGTCGACGCCACCCAGGTCCACGAAGGCACCGAAGTTGACGATCGAGGAAACGACGCCGGAGCGGACCTGACCCTTCTGCAGGGTGGTGAGGAACGTCTGGCGAACCTCGGACTGGGTCTGCTCGAGCCAGGCGCGGCGGGACAGGACCACGTTGTTGCGGTTCTTGTCCAGCTCGATGATCTTCGCCTCGAGCTCCTTGCCCACGTAGGGCTGGAGGTCGCGGACGCGACGCATCTCGACGAGGGAGGCCGGCAGGAAGCCGCGGAGGCCGATGTCGAGGATGAGTCCACCCTTGACGACCTCGATGACGGTACCGGTGACGATGCCGTCTTCTTCCTTGATCTTCTCGATCGTGCCCCAGGCGCGCTCGTACTGCGCGCGCTTCTTGGACAGGATGAGACGGCCTTCCTTGTCCTCCTTCTGGAGAACAAGAGCCTCGATCTCGTCGCCGACCTTGACGACATCGTTCGGGTCGACATCGTGCTTGATCGAGAGCTCGCGGCTCGGGATGACGCCCTCGGTCTTGTAACCGATGTCGAGGAGAACCTCGTCCCGGTCCACCTTCACGATGACGCCGTCGACGATGTCGCCGTCGTTGAAGTACTTGATCGTCTCGTCGATCGCGGCGAGGAACGCTGCCTCGTCACCGATGTCGTTGACCGCAACCTGCGGAGTGGTGGCGGTGGTCTCGGTGCTGCTCGTCATGTGGGTAAGGGCTCCGGTTACGGACAGAAAGTCGTAGGTACTGCTACGCCGGGAGCCCTTATCGGCATCTGCCGAAGAAGCCGGACAGCCAAGGAAGCCCCAGTTCCGCGAAATGCGGGGTGGGGGCCTCGAAAACCGAGGGTCATCAACAGATGCAAGCGCAGCCTGCTAGGTCTGAGGAGCACAGGCTCGCAGCGCAACTTGTAGCATACGGGGGCAGCCGGACAGGGTCAATGCGCGAAGGCGCACACCCCGGGCGGATCGCCACACAACCGGCACAATTAGTGGGCGGGCAGGCGCCGATGGCCCTTCCCGCCCGCTTTCCGCAGACATTCGCAGACTACGACGACGGGCCCCATGAACCAAGAGGACTGCGCCACCGAAGAAGGCTACGAAGCCGACTCGGCCGCCGAGGACGACTCAGAGGCCACGCGGCGTGACGCGGGGGAAGCGGAGAGCAGCCGGGCGAGTCGCGGCTGGTGGGACCGCAACGCCGACGAGTACCAGAGCGACCACGGGGCGTTCCTCGGCGACGACCGCTTCGTCTGGGGCCCCGAAGGCCTGGACGAGGCGGACGCGGCCCTCCTCGGCCCCGTCGCCTCCCTCAAGGGCAAGGACGTCCTGGAGATCGGCGCCGGCGCCGCCCAGTGCTCGCGCTGGCTGGCCGCCCAGGGCGCTCGCCCCGTGGCCCTGGACCTCTCGCACCGCCAGCTCCAGCACGCCCTGCGGATCGGCGAGGGCCTGCCCCTCGTCGAGGCCGACGCCGGCCGGCTGCCCTTCCGCGACGGCTCCTTCGACCTCGCCTGCTCCGCCTACGGCGCCGTCCCCTTCGTCGCCGATCCCGCGAACGTCATGCGCGAGGTGCGACGCGTCCTGCGCCCGGGCGGCCGCTGGGTCTTTTCCGTCACCCACCCCATCCGCTGGTCCTTCCCCGACGAGCCGGGTCCCGAGGGGCTGTCCGTGGCCGCCTCCTACTTCGACCGAACCCCTTATGTCGAGCAGGACGAGCAGGGCGCCGCCGTCTACGTGGAGCACCACCGCACCCTCGGCGACCGGGTACGGGACGTGGTGGCGGGCGGTTTCCGCCTCGTCGACCTGGTCGAGCCCGAGTGGCCCGCCTGGAACAGCCAGGAGTGGGGCGGCTGGTCCCCGCTGCGCGGAAACCTCATCCCCGGTACGGCGATCTTCGTGTGCGAGCGGGACTGAACGCGTGATCCGTACGGCCGACCTCGACTCCCTTCCCGTACGGGAAGCCCTGCCCGCACTCGTCTCGGCGCTCGATGACCACGGGGCCGCCGTGCTCTGCGCCCCTCCCGGCACCGGTAAGACCACGCTGGTGCCCCTAGTACTGGCGGGACTGGTGGGGCCGGCGGGCAGTGGATCGGCGAGCGGGCCGCGTCGCCGGATCGTGGTTGCCGAACCCCGCCGGATCGCAGCCCGTGCAGCGGCCCGGCGGATGGCCTGGCTGCTCGGCGAGCAGGTCGGCGCCTCGGTGGGCTTCACCGTGCGCGGGGAGCGGGTCGTCGGACCGTCCACCGTGATCGAGGTGGTCACCACCGGGGTACTGCTCCAGCGGCTCCAGCGCGACCAGGAGCTCTCCGGCACCGACCTGGTGATCCTGGACGAGTGCCACGAACGGCACCTGGACGCTGACACGGTCGCCGCCTTCCTCCTGGACGTACGGGAAACCCTGCGCCCGGAGCTGCGGCTCCTCGCGGCCTCGGCGACCACGGACGCGGCCGGCTGGGCCCGGGTGCTGGGCGGCGCCCCGGTGGTGGAGGCCGCCGGCATCTCCTACCCGGTGGAGACCGTCTGGGCTCCGCCGGCCCGCCCGGTGCGGCCGCCGCACGGGATGCGGGTGGATCCGGCGCAGCTGACGCACGTGGCCTCGGTGGTGCGGCGGGCGCTGGCGGAACGTTCCGGCGACGTCCTCTGCTTCCTGCCCGGCGTCGGTGAGATCGCCCGGGTCGCCGGGCAGCTCGGCGCGGCCGGCGTGGAGGTCCTCCAGATACACGGCCGCGCCCCGGCCTCCGTCCAGGACGCCGCGCTGGCCCCCGCGCCGCACCGCCGGGTCATCCTCTCCACCGCCGTCGCGGAATCCAGCCTGACCGTGCCCGGGGTACGGATCGTCGTGGACTCGGGGCTGGCCCGCGAACCCCGGGTCGACCACGCCCGGGGCCTGGGAGCGCTGGCCACCGTACGGGCGTCCCGTGCGGCCGGCCGCCAGCGCGCGGGCCGGGCCGGGCGCGAGGCCCCGGGCACGGTGTACCGCTGCTGGGCCGAGGCGGAGGACGGGCGGCTGACCGCCTACCCCGCCCCCGAGATCCGGATCGCGGACCTGGCCCAGTTCGCCCTCCAGGCCGCCTGCTGGGGCGACCCGGACGCGACGGGGCTGGCCCTGCTCGACCCGCCGCCTGCCGGGGCGATGGCCGCCGCGCGGGAGGTACTGCTCGCGGTGGGCGCGCTGTCCCCGGCCGGACGCCCGACCCCGCGGGGGCTGCGCATGGCCCGGCTCGGCCTGCACCCGCGGCTGGCCCGGGCGCTGCTCGACGGCAGCGCCGCGCTGGGGCCCCGACGGGCAGCGGAGCTGGTGGCCCTGCTGAGCGAGGAGCCGCCCCGGGAGTACGGGGACGACCTGGCCGCCGCCTGGCGCCGGGCCCGCGCGGGCGGCGACCCGTACGGCTCCCGCTGGCGCGCGGAGGCCAGGCGACTGGAGCGCTCCGCCGCTGGAGGAGACCCTGCGGGGGCTGCGCCGCAGGACGCCCACGCCGCACACGCCGGCGGGGCCGGTTCTCAGCCGGCCCGCCGCTCGAGGGCCGGGTCCGGGCAGAGCCAGGTTTCGGGAAGGGGAGGGGCGGGGGAAAGCACCCTCCCCGACGACGCCGCCGCCGGGCTCGTGGCCGCGCTCGCGTTCCCGGAGCGGGTCGCGAAGGCCAAGGGCGAGGGGGCCTTCCTGATGGCCTCCGGGACCGGAGCCGAGCTCGGCGAGGGATCGGGCCTGCGCAGCGCGCCCTGGCTCGCCGTCGCCGTCGCCGACAGGCCCCCGCACTCCGCGTCCGCCCGCGTCCGGCTCGGAGCCCTCATCGACGAGGACACCGCCCGCACGGCCGCCGGCCACCTGTTCCGCTCGGGCGAGGAGGTGCACTGGGAGGACGGGGACCTCGTCTCCCGCTCCGTGGAGCGGCTCGGCGCGATCGAGCTCGCCGCCCGGCCGCTGCGCGACCCCGACCGGGCCCTCGTCAGGGCCGCCCTGCTCGACGGACTGCGCGTCGAGGGACTCGGCCTGCTGCGCTGGACCCCGGACTCGCGAGCGCTCCGGGACCGGCTCGGCTTCCTGCACCGCACGCTGGGCGCGCCCTGGCCCGACGTGGCCGAGGACCGGGAGCTGCTGGAGCGGGCCGACGACTGGCTGGAGCCCGAGCTGTCGCGGGCCCGCCGCCGCACCGACCTGGCACGGATCGACGCCGGACAGGCACTGAACAGGCTGCTGCCCTGGGCGACCGGCCAGGCCGCCCGGCTCGACGAGCTGGCGCCGGAGCGGATCGAGGTGCCCAGCGGCTCCCGGATCCGCGTCGACTACGCCGCCGAGCACGGGCAGCCCGTACTGGCGGTCAAGCTGCAGGAACTGTTCGGGCTGGCGCAGACCCCCCGGGTCGCGGGGGTCCCCGTACTCGTCCATCTCCTGTCGCCCGCCGGCCGTCCCGCCGCCGTCACGGCCGACCTGGCTTCCTTCTGGCAGGGCGGCTACCGCGCCGTCCGCGCCGAGCTCCGCGGCCGCTATCCCAAGCACCCGTGGCCCGAGGACCCTGCGACCGCCGAGCCCACCCGGCACACCAACTCCAGGCTCAGGCGCTGAACGGCTCCTCTTCCCGGGGGCGCCGGCCGCGTGCTTCCAGCCAGAGCGCGAGCCCGAAGAGCGCGAGCCCGAAGAGCGCCAGGCCGATCGGGGCGTAGGTGTGCAGGGTGAGGACCATGATCCGGTTGGATTTGACCAGGTCGACGGTGTATTCGCTGTAGTCCTCTCGCATCTTCACGTGTCCGGCGAAGACGGTGAGCTTGCCGTCGGGTGCTCCGGCGGCGATACCGCCGCGCATCTCCTGCTTGATCTCCTGCTCGGCGTTGACGGGGGCCCCGGTCACCGGGTCGACCCAGAACATCGCCTTGGTCGAGTACCAGAGGGAGGTGCCGGTGGTCTGCTCGAAAGTGGCCGGGTCGATGCCCTCGATGGGCATCTTCTTCGGGAGCGAGACCTTCGTCCAGGGGATGATCTGCTCGTAGTAGTAGACGTCCATGCCCTTGAACGTGCGCGGGCCGACGTAGTGGATCGGCGAGGAGCTGCGGGTCTGCTGGTCGAAGTAGAGGTAGTCGCGCGGCTCGGTGAAGAAGGGCCACTTGAACTCGATGCCCTCGCGCCTGACCGGGTCCCCGTCCACCGCTTCGCCGGTGGCGTGCACCGGGGCCTGGGTGTGGGCGTCGAAGATGTAGCGCTCGGGGATCTGGGAGACCATCTTCCCGTCCGGGCCCATGATGTGGGTCAGCGTGTCCCAGACGACCACGTCCTTGCCGGCGCTGGCCTCGATCTCCCTCGATGCCTCGACGTTCCCCTTCAGGGTCTGGACGATGGTGACCTTGTCGACCTTCTTGGGCTCCATGCCCGCGGTGTAGTCGAGGAGGGTCGCGTCCTTCGCCTCCAGGACCACCTCTTGGTACTGGTTCGGCGGGATCTTCGCGAGCCTCGGGTACGCGTACCAGCGCAGCAGCGGCGCGAGGGCTATGCAGAACACGGCTACGGCTAGCAGGACGAGGCTTGCTCTACGTCGCATGGCCGGGCCCTCCTCTACTTTCCGGGCGCGGCGGGCGCGGTGGTGAGCAGGGGCTTCGGTGAGGTCTTGCCTTCCGGCGCCCCCGTCGCCGTGATGGCGAGGACGAGGAGCGCCGCGAGGACGAGACCGCTGGCGGCGGCGACGAATGCGCGCATGCCGGGGCCTCCGGAATCTGATTGGTCGTCAGGGAGTGGGCACCGTAGCAATGCGGGTGACAGATGAGAACCGTTTGCGCCACTGCTCGCGCGGGGACCTCGCGGGGGCCCGGCGGCGGGGCCTTTCGACGGGATGGGACGTGCTGCGGAACCACCGCCTCCGCCCGCGCGGGCAGCGGTTCGGTGGAGGTGGGGCTCTGGGCCGGAGTATCGAATCAGCCCCGCTCCCCCCGGGGCGGCACGCACCGAAGACCCCCCGCACCACGGAGTGGCGGCGGGGGGCGAAGGGCTGCGCGCGTCAGCGCGTCGGGGTGGGCGCCGGAGTCGCGGCGGGCGCGGACGGTGACGGCTTCGGAGCCGGCTTGGGCGACGGCTTGGCCGACGGCCTGGGCGACGGCGACGGGGAGACCGAAGCCGTGGGCTTGGGCTTGGGCGTCGGGCTCGGGGTGGGCTTGGGACTCGGAGTCGGCGTGTGGCTCGGCGTGGGGGTCGGGGTCGGGCTCGGAGTCGGACTCGGGGTCGGCGTGGGAGTCGGACTTGGAGTCGGCGTCGGGCTCGGAGTCGGCGTGGGTGTCGGGCTCGGCGTCGGAGTCGGCGTCGGGCTCGGCGAAGGGCTGGGGGGCGAAGTCGGGCTCGGCGTCGGCGTGGGCTTCGGCGTAGGCGTCGGCTTCGGGCTCGGCTTCGGGCTCGGGCTCGGGCTCGGCTTCGGGCTCGGGCTCGGGCTCGGCTTCGGGGGTGTCACCCCCGGGGTGCCGCCACTGCCGCCACCACTGCCGCGGCCGTCCGGGACCTCGTGCGTGCCCTTCAGGTAGTACGTGAACCACGACCGCACCGTCCGCAGGTACGCGGAGGACTGGTTGTACGACAGCACGGCCCGGTCCAGATCCGCGGCCGCCCGAAGGTCGCGGGAGCCTGCGCACAGGTAACGGCCGGCCGCGAGCGCGGCATCGTGCACGTTGTTGGGGTCGCGCCGGCCGTCGCCGTTCGCGTCCTGGCCCCACGAGGCCCACGTGGACGGGATGAACTGCATCGGCCCGACCGCACGGTCGAAGCGGGAGTCCCCGTCGTAGGCCCCGCCGTCGGTGTCCGAGATGTTCGCGAAGCCGTTGCCGTCGAGGACGGGCCCCAGGATCGGCCGCAGCGTCGTACCGGCGGAGTCGACCTGGCCGCCGCGCGCCTGCCCGGACTCGACCTTGCCTATCGCCGCGAGGAGCTGCCAGCGCAGTCCGCATCCGGGGTCGGTCCTCCCGACCGTCTGTTCCGCGTTGCGGTACGCGGCGAGCACGCTCGCCGGTATGCCCTGCGCGCCCTCCGCCCCGCCCATGGCCGCCGGTTCGTTGCGCGGCCCCGGACCAGCGGCGGCCGGCGACGCGGGCGGCGACGCACCGTCCTCGGGCAGCAGCACGGCCGGCGGCTCGGGGCTCACCAGTGGCGGCAGGGCGGTGAAGTAGGAGCCGTCCCCCGCGGATCCGTCGGGCACAGGTTCCGGCGCGGTCTCCGCGACCGGAGACGCTTCCGCGCGGGCCACGACCGGTCCCTGCGAGGCGGTCAGCACGGCGGCCACCAGCGCGGAGACGAGCACGGCGGCCCCGCCCTTGCCCACCACCCGGCCGAACCCGGCCGTCATCCCCGCGGACACGCGTCCCGGTATCCGAATCCGAGCCGTCATGAGCCGGACCCCCTCCCCCTCGACGTGCGCGTGACCCTACGTCAACTCGCTGCGCAGGGCACGCATCGCGGGCCGGAATTCACGATTTCCTCATGAGCTCCCCAGGCCGCCCATACTGGACGCACCGACAGCACCGAACCCACACCAGCCCAGAGCCGAGACCAGGTCCCATGCCGTTCACACTCAGCCACGCCGCCGCCGTACTTCCGGCCATCCGCCGGACCGGTCGTGCGCGCGGCCCCCTCGTCGGCTCGGCCCTGGTGCTCGGGTCGTTCGCTCCGGACACCTTCTACTTCGCGGACACGGTCCTCTCGGGCCTCAGGCCCTACGGCACGTTCACGCACTCCCTGCCCGGCGTTCTGACCGCGGACGCGGCATTGACCGCCGTCCTCGCGGCGTGCTGGCTGCTGCTGCGCGAGCCGCTGGTCGCGCTCCTGCCCCGCCACCGCCAGGGCAGGGTGCACTCCTTCGTCCGGGGTGAGGAGTGGCGTGGGCGCCGACTGCCCGCGCTGGCGCTCTGGTTCTACCTCTCGGCGGTCATCGGCTCCCTGACCCACGTGGTGTGGGACGCCTTCACGCACGTCGACCGCTTCGGGACGCGCACGCTGCCGGAGCTGGGCGAGCCGCTCGCCCTCGGCCTGCCCCTCTACTCGTACCTGCAGTACGGCACTTCGGCGATCGCGGCCTGCGCGCTGGTCTGGTTCACGGTGACGGCACTGCGCCGGCTGCCGGACGCGCCGGCCCCCGCGGCCGTCCCGGTGCTCGGCCGGGCGGAGGTGTGGGGCGCGCTCGCGCTGGTCCTCGTTTGCGTGGGGGTGGGGGTCACCCTGCGCGTGCTGCGCTTCTTCACCTTCTTCGACCGGATCCGCACCCCGCTCGACATCATCCCGAGCATCTGTTTCGGCGCGGGCGGCGGCCTCGTCGTGGCGCTGCTGCTGTACGGGGTCCTGGTGCGGCTGCGCCACCGGCGGGTCCGCGACCGCTCGGACGAGGACACGAGAACGCCCGTCCCCACCGCGTAGGCGGGGACGGGCGCTGCCCGGACCACGGGCGCGGGGTCGTACGGGATCAGTGCGCGGCGGACTCCCAGTCGGGGCCGACGCCCACGGACACGTCGAGGGGCGCCCGCAGGTCGACGGCGGCGGCCATCTCGCGGCGCACCAGCTCCTCCACCTTCTTCCGCTCGCCCGGGGCGATCTCCAGCACGATTTCGTCGTGGACCTGGAGCAGCATCCGCGACTTCAGCCCCGCTCCGGTGATCGCCTTGTCGACGCGCAGCATCGCGACCTTGACGATGTCGGCGGCGGTGCCCTGGATCGGGGCGTTCAGCGCCATCCGCTCGGCGGCCTCGCGGCGCTGGCGGTTGTCGCTGTTGAGGTCGGGCAGGTAGCGGCGGCGGCCGAGGATGGTCGCCGTGTACCCGGTGGCGCGGGCTTCCTCGACGACGCGGCCCAGGTAGTCCCGGACCCCGCCGAACCGCTCGAAGAAGGTCTCCATCAGGCCGCGGGCCTCGCCGGGCTCGATGTTCAGCTGCTGGGCGAGACCGAAGGCGGAGAGCCCGTAGGCCAGACCGTAGGACATGGCCTTGATCTTGCGCCGCATCTCGGCGTCGACCTCGGAGCGCTCCACGCCGAACACCTGGGAGGCGACGGTGGTGTGCAGGTCCTCGCCCGACAGGAACGCCTCGAGCAGGCCCTCGTCCTCGGAGAGGTGGGCCATGACGCGCAGCTCGATCTGGCTGTAGTCGGCGGTCATGAGGGATTCGAAGCCCTCGCCGACGACGAAGCCCCGGCGGATGGCCCGGCCCTCGTCGGTGCGTACCGGCACGTTCTGCAGGTTGGGGTCGGTGGAGGACAGGCGTCCGGTCGCGGCGACGGTCTGGCTGAAGCTGGTGTGCACCCGGCCGTCGGCGGCGAGGGTCTTGATCAGGCCCTCGACGGTGACGCGCAGTTTGGCCTGCTCCCGGTGGCGGAGCATGATCACGGGCAGTTCGTGATCGGTCTGGGTGGCCAGCCAGGCGAGCGCGTCGGCGTCCGTGGTGTAGCCGGTCTTGGTCTTCTTCGTCTTCGGCAGGTCCAGCTCACCGAAGAACACCTCCTGGAGCTGCTTGGGCGAGCCGAGGTTGAACTCGTGGCCCACCGCCGCGTGCGCCTCCTTCACCGCCTGCTGCACGGCTGCGGCGAACTGCTGCTCCATCGCTTCGAGGTGGCTCTGGTCGGCGGCGATGCCCGCCCGCTCCATCCGGGCCAGCAGCTCGGAGGTGGGCAGCTCCATGTCGTGGAGCAGCTCGGCGGCGCCCACCTCGGGCAGCTTCACCGTGAAGGCGTCGCCGAGGTCCAGCACGGCGCGGGCCTGCGCCATCAGGGCCTCCGCCTCGGCGGTGTCATCGGCGCCGAAGGCGAGCTGCCCGTCGGCGGCGGCGGGCGCCAGCTCCCGGTGCAGGTACTCCTGGGACAGCACGTCCAGCGCGAAGGAGCGGCGTCCGGGCTTGACCAGGTAGGCGGCGAGCGCGGTGTCCATGGCGACTCCGGCCAGGGTCCAGCCGTGCTCCGGGAAGACCCGCATCAGGGCCTTGGCGTTGTGCACCACCTTGGGCTTGGCCGCGTCGGCGGCCCAGGCGGCGAAGGCCCGCTCGTCGGTCTCGTCCAGCGCGGACGGCTCGAACCAGGCGGCCGGGCCGGCGGCCGCGGCCAGCGCGATCTCGGAGACGTTGCCGGCGCCCAGCGCCCAGCTGTCGACGGTGGAGACACCGAGGGGGGCGCCCGCGTGGCTCTCCAGCCAGGGCGCGAGCTCGCCGGCGCCGAGCACGGAGCCGTCCAGCTCCACGGCGGCGGCCACGGGGGCCGGGGCCTCTGCTTCGGCGGCGCCCGGGTCGACGGCGAGCAGCCGTTCGCGCAGGGAGGCGTTGCGGATCTCCAGTACGTCCAGGACTCCGGTGACGGCCGTCCGGTCGTAGGGGGCGCGGGCCAGGTCGGCGGGGGTCTTGGGCAGGGCGACGTCCTTGACCATCTCGGTCAGGACCCGGTTGAGCTTCACGGCGTCCAGGTGGTCCCGGAAGTTCTGTCCGGCCTTGCCCTTGACCTCCTCGGCGCGCTCGACGAGCTCCGCGAAGGACCCGAACTGGGTGATCCACTTGGCGGCGGTCTTCTCGCCGACGCCCGGGATGCCGGGGAGGTTGTCGGACGGGTCGCCGCGCAGCGCCGCGAAGTCCGGGTACTGCTGGGGGGTGAGCCCGTACTTCTCCTCGACCTTCTCCGGGGTGAAGCGGGTCAGCTCGGAGACGCCCTTGGTCGGGTAGAGCACGGTGGTGTGCTCGGACACCAGCTGGAAGGAGTCCCGGTCACCGGTGACGATCAGCACGTCGAAGCCGAGGGCCTCGGCCTGCGTGGCGAGGGTGGCGATCACGTCGTCGGCCTCGAAACCGTCGACCGCGAAGCGCGGCACGCTCATCGCGTCGAGGAGCTCGCCGATCAGCTCGACCTGCCCCTTGAACTCGTCGGGGGTCTTGGAGCGGTTCGCCTTGTACTCCGGGAACTCCGCCGAGCGCCACGTCTTGCGGGACACGTCGAACGCCACCGCGAAGTGCGTGGGCGCCTCGTCGCGCAGCGTGTTCGCCAGCATCGACGCGAACCCGTAGATGGCGTTGGTCGGCTGCCCCGTCGCGGTCGTGAAATTCTCCGCGGGCAGCGCGAAGAACGCCCGGTACGCCAGGGAGTGCCCGTCCATGAGCATCAGGCGGGGGCGGTCCGCTGCGGTCGGCTGGTCGGTCTTCTTCGCTGAATCTGCCACGCCCCCGATCCTAGGCGCCGCCGCTGACAAATCCGGACGGGCTGCGCGGCCGCTCGATGCCGCCGCGCGACGCCCCCGGGCAAATCCGGCGTCGGCGGCCCGGACGGAGCGTGACAGGATCGGATGTGTACGAAGAAGACTGCTCAAAGGGGAGCGACATGGCCACCAAGCCGCCCACAGGTGATCCGGTACAGGACGCGCCGCAGGTAGCGCCCCCCAAGCACGCGGCCGCCGGCCTGCCCGCGATCGGGCACACCCTGAAGATCGCGCAGGAGCAGATGGGCCTGGCCCGTGCCACCCGCACCCTCCTCAAGGTCAACCAGAAGAACGGCTTCGACTGTCCCGGCTGCGCCTGGCCCGAGGGCGACAAGCGGCACACCGCCGAGTTCTGCGAGAACGGCGCCAAGGCCGTCGCGGAGGAGGCCACCCTGCGCCGGGTCACCCCCGAGTTCTTCGCCGCGCACCCGCTGGCCGATCTCGCGAACCGCTCCGGCTACTGGCTGGGCCAGCAGGGCCGCATCACCCAGCCGATGTACCTCCCGGCGGGCGGCGACCGGTACGAGCCCGTCAGTTGGGAGCGGGCCTTCGCGGTCATCGCGCAGGAGCTGCGCGCCCTGGACTCCCCCGACGAGGCCCTCTTCTACACCTCGGGCCGCACCAGCAACGAAGCGGCCTTCCTCTTCCAGCTGTTCGTCCGCGAGTTCGGCACCAACAACCTCCCCGACTGCTCGAACATGTGCCACGAGTCCTCGGGCTCCGCGCTGAACGAAACGATCGGCATCGGCAAGGGCAGCGTCTCGCTCGAGGACCTCCACCAGGCCGACCTGATCATCGTCGCCGGGCAGAACCCGGGCACCAACCACCCGCGCATGCTCTCGGCCCTGGAGAAGGCCAAATCCGCCGGCGCGAAGATCATCTCGGTGAATCCGCTGCCCGAGGCCGGCATGGAGCGGTTCAAGAACCCGCAGAACCCCCTCGGCATGCTCAAGGGCACCGCCCTCAACGACCTGTTCCTCCAGATCCGCATCGGCGGCGACCAGGCCCTCTTCCGCCTCCTGAACAAGCTGGTCATCGAGGCGGGCGGCGCCACCGACGAGGAGTTCATCCGTGAACACACCCACGGCTACGAGGAGTTCGCGGCCACCGCCCGGGACACCGACTGGGCCGAGACCCTCACCGCCACAGGCCTGACCCGCCCCGAGATCGAGAACGCGCTGGCCATGGTGCTGGCCTCCGAGCGCACCATCGTCTGCTGGGCCATGGGCCTGACCCAGCACAAGCACTCGGTGGCCACCATCCGCGAGGTCGTCAACCTCCTCCTGCTGCGCGGCAACATCGGCCGCCCCGGCGCCGGCGTCTGCCCCGTCCGCGGCCACTCCAACGTCCAGGGCGACCGCACCATGGGGATCTTCGAGCGGCCCGCGGCCGCCTTCCTCGATGCCCTCGACAAGGAATTCGGCATCACCTCGCCCCGCGAGCACGGCTTCGACGTGGTCCGCTCCATCCAGGCCCTGCGCGACGGCGAGGCCAAGGTGCTCTTCGCCATGGGCGGCAATTTCGTCGGCGCCACCCCCGACACCGAGGTCACCGAGGCCGCGATCCGCCGCGCCTCCCTGACCGTGCACGTCTCCACCAAGCTCAACCGCTCCCACGCGGTCACCGGCAAGCACGCCCTGATCCTGCCCACCCTCGGCCGCACCGACAAGGACGTCCAGGCTTCGGGCAAGCAGTTCGTGACCGTCGAGGACTCCATGGGCATGGTCCACGCCTCCCGTGGCAACCTCGCCCCCGCCTCCCCGCACCTGCTCTCCGAGCCCGCGATCGTGGCCCGCTTGGCCCGCGCCGTCCTCGGCGAGGCCTCCCGCACCCCCTGGGAGGAGTTCGAGCGGGACTACTCCACCGTGCGCGACCGGATCTCCCGCGTCGTCGCCGGATTCGAGGACTTCAACGCCCGCGTCGCCCACCCCGGCGGCTTCCAGCTCCCGCACGCCCCGCGCGACGAGCGCCGCTTCCCCACCAGGACCGGGAAGGCCAACTTCACCGCCGCGCCCGTGGAGTACCCGCGCCTCCCGGCGGGGCGCCTGCTCCTGCAGACCCTGCGCAGCCACGACCAGTACAACACCACCATCTACGGCCTCGACGACCGCTACCGCGGCATCACCGGCGGCCGCCGCGTCGTCATGGTCAACCCCGAGGACGCCGCCGAACTCGGTCTCGCCGACGGCTCGTACACCGACCTCGTCGGCGAATGGCACGACGGCGTGGAGCGGCGCGCCCCCGGCTTCCGTGTCGTGCACTACCCGACCGCCCGCGGCTGCGCCGCCGCCTACTACCCCGAGACCAACGTGCTGGTGCCCCTCGACTCCACGGCGGACACCAGCAATACCCCGGCGAGCAAGTCCGTCGTCGTGCGCTTCGAGCCGGCCTGATAGAACGACCCGAGGACAAGATGGTTAACGAACGTTGACGAGCGGAGTAAGCCCATGGGCGAGCAGCAGCACGCGGTGAAGTTCCCGCAGGAGGTCCTCGACGAGTACACGGCCCTGGGCATCGACCTGCCCGCGCTGTTCTCGGCGGGCGATCTCGGCAAGCGGATGGACATCCGCATTCTCGAAGCCTCCGCCGAGCGCGTCGTCGCCACCATGCCCGTCGAGGGCAACACCCAGCCGTACGGGCTCCTCCACGGCGGGGCCTCCGCGGTGCTCGCCGAGACCATCGGCTCGGTCGGCGCGATGATGCACGGCGGCATCACCAAGGTCGCCGTCGGCGTCGACCTGAACTGCACCCACCACCGCGGCGCCCGTTCCGGCCTGGTCACCGGCGTGGCGACCCCCGTACACCGGGGCCGGTCCACCACCACCTACGAGGTGGTCATCACGGACGAACAGGACCGCCGGGTCTGCACCGCCCGACTGACCTGCCTGCTGCGCGACGTGAACCCGCAACAGGACGGCAACAACTAGCCGTTGCCCTCGCAGCGGCGCCGGTCTAGCGTTCCCGCATGGGATCCGGACCGGCGCCGCTGCGCGCCTTGGCCGCGGCGGCGACGGCGCTGCTGGCCGCCGCACCGCTCGGCTGCGCCGGCGACGGCCCGAAGACCCCTCCCGCGGGCGCCGGCGCCCCGTCCGCGCCCCAGGAGGTCTGCACCCTCCTGATCACCCACTGGGCGGGCGTGATCCTCGACGCCGGAGAGGGCCGGGACGCCGTCCGGCTCGACTACCAGTCCATGGGCCTGTCCGGCGGCCAGAACGACATCCTGCGCGCCGTCCTCGCCGACGCCCGCGCCGAGCAGGGCGCCGAGGACCCGGCAGCCGCGCACCGGCTCATCGCCCGGGAGGCGCAGCGGCGCTGCGCGGACCGCTACCGGTCGGGCGCCCCGACGGACGGTCCCTGGCAGTGAGCGGCGGCATCGGCCCGGTGGAGCCCGGGGAGGGCACCGAGGCCCACGAGAGCCCCCGCCCCGCTCCCCGCACGCCCCCGGCGGTCCTGCGGGCGCGCGAGGCCTACGCGGGCCACCGGCGGGCCTTCCTGGCTCTCGGAGCCCTGATCTGCGCCTGCGCCGTGGTCGCCGGCGGGGCCGCGCTGTACGCGGCCCGGCCGCGCCCCGCCCCGTACACGCCGCCCGCGCCCTCGCAGGCGTTCTCCCTGACCTACATCGAGCCGGTCGAGCCGGCCCCCTCCGGCGCGGCCTTCGCGTTCACCGTCCGTGTGCGCGCCGCGGCCGGGCCGACCCTCACCCTGGAGCGGCTGGGGCAGTCCTCGCGGGCGCTGGCGGTGGAGGTCCGGCCACCACTTCCGGCCACGCTCGCCCCCGGGGAAGCCCGTGACCTCGCCGTACGGATTCGCGTCACGGATTGCGTGCATGTGGCACGGAATTCCGGACTCCCTTTCCTCGAAGTAACCCTAAGTAATGGGTTTGAGAAAGAGGATCACAGCTACATCCCCGGCGACCGCTATGCGAGGGATCTCGCCACAGCTCTGACCAGGGCCTGTCCCGTAGATCGAGACGCGGGCACCCCTTCGCCGTCATGAGCAAAAGCCCCCAGAGTCCTGGCGCGACAGGACTCAAACCGCACCATGGTCCTCACCTGTCTCAACATGCGGACAAGACGAACCGGCCGGAATTCCCCCGTTCCACCCCCAGAGATCCGCTATGTATTACGCCGTGGCATAACAAGAGAGTCACATCATTGGCCTCAGCCCTCCATAACGTCCCAAGACCCGCTTAGAGTCACGGCCAGTCACCGCGACCAGCCGGATTCCTCGCAGTTCGGTTCCCCGCGTTCGACACGGTGCGTCCCACGGGGGACGCAGTGCCAGGAAAGGACTGATCGTGCGTCAGCGTTCTCTCATTGCCGTGACCGCCGCTCTCGCCGCGGGTGCCCTCACCCTCACCGCCTGTGGATCGCGCGGAGACAAGGCCGACACCGCCGACAGCGGTGACACCACGGTCGTCATCGGCGTCGACGCCCCGCTGACCGGCGACCTCTCCGCCCTCGGCCTCGGCATCAAGAACTCCGCCGACCTCGCCGCCAAGCAGGCCAACGAGAAGAAGTACGTCAAGGGCGTCACCTTCAAGATCCAGGCCCTCGACGACCAGGCGCAGGCCTCCTCCGGCCAGCAGAACGCCACCAAGCTCGTCGCCGACAAGGACGTCCTCGGTGTCGTCGGCCCGCTGAACTCCTCCGTCTCGGAGTCCATGCAGAAGGTCTTCGACGACGCGAAGCTGGCCCAGATCTCCCCGGCCAACACCAGCCCGTCCCTCTCCCAGGGGCCGAAGTGGGCCACCGGCGAGAAGACCCGCACCTACAAGAGCTACTTCCGCACCGCCACCACGGACGCCATCCAGGGCCCGTTCGCGGCGCAGTACCTCTTCAACAAGGCGGGCAAGAAGAAGGTCTTCGTCATTGATGACAAGAAGACCTACGGCTCCGGCCTCGCGGGCACCTTCAAGGGCGAGTTCACCAAGCTCGGCGGCCAGGTCGTCGGCGAGGGCCACATCGACCCGGAGAGCAAGGACTTCTCCGCGATCGTGACCCAGGTCAAGAGCGCGGGCGCCGACGTCGTCTACTACGGCGGCGAGTACCCGGCGGCCGGTCCGCTCAGCAAGCAGATCAAGGCCTCCGGCACCAACATCCCGCTCATCGGCGGTGACGGCATCTACGACAAGAAGTACATCGAGCTCGCCGGCGCCGGCGCCGCGGGCGACCTCGCCACCTCGGTCGGCGCCCCGGTCGAGAGCCTGCCGTCCGCCAAGGACTTCGTCGCCAACTACACCAAGGCCGGATACAAGGAGCCCTTCTCCGCCTACGGCGGCTACTCCTACGACTCCGCCTGGGCGATCATCGAGGCCGTCAAGGCCGCTGTCGACGCCAATGACGGCAAGCTCCCCGCCGACGCCCGCGCCAAGGTCCTCACCGCCGTCCAGGGTGTCTCCTTCGACGGTGTGACCGGCAAGGTCTCCTTCGACGAGTTCGGTGACGCCACGAACAAGCAGCTCACCGTCTACAAGGTCGAGGGCACCGAGTGGAAGTCCGTCGAGTCCGGCACCTTCGGCGGCTGACCTTCACGCTCACCATCCGGTAGCCGGTAGTCCGCTCGAACGGCCGGCCATCACCGGAGCACCACCACACCTGCCGCGCGGGGCGCGCACAACAAGCGCCCCGCGCGGAGTCACATCCGTCGAAAGACTCGGAGGACCTGCGGTGCACGAACTGCCGCAACAGCTGGTCAACGGCCTGCTACTGGGATCCATGTACGGGCTCGTCGCCATTGGCTACACGATGGTCTACGGCATTGTCCAGCTCATCAACTTCGCGCATGGCGAGATCTTCATGACCGGCGGCTTCGGGGCCCTCACCGTCTGGCTGATGCTCCCCGGGGGCACCACCATGTGGATCGCCCTCCCGCTCATGATCATCGGGGCGATCGTCGTCGCCACCTTGATCGCCGTCGGTGCCGAACGATTCGCCTACCGACCCCTGCGCAACGCTCCCAGGCTCGCCCCGCTCATCACCGCCATCGGCCTCTCCATCGCCCTCCAGCAGGCGGTATGGGCCTGGTACCCCGGAGCGGAAGCCTCCCTGATCTTCCCCGAGATCCCCGGCGGCCCCTTCCACCTCGGCAGCGTCACCATCCAGACCGGTGACGTCTTCCTCCTGATCGCAGCCCCCATCTCCATGGCCTTCCTCGGCTTCTTCGTCAAGAAGACCCGCACCGGCCGCGGCATGCAGGCGACTGCCCAGGACCCCGACACCGCCAAGCTCATGGGCATCAACACCGACCGCATCATCACCACCGCGTTCGCGCTCGGAGCCGTCTTCGCCGCCATCGGAGCCGTCGCGTACGGCCTCAAGTACGGCGAAGTCCAGTTCAAGATGGGCTTCCTCCTCGGACTCAAGGCCTTCACGGCCGCCGTCCTCGGAGGCATCGGCAACATCTACGGCGCCATGGTCGGCGGCCTCGTCCTCGGCCTCGCCGAAACCCTGACGACCGTCTACGTCGCCGACATCCCCGGCTTCGAACAGCTCGGCGGCCAGTCCTGGGGTAACACCTGGGCGTTCGTACTTCTCATCCTCGTGCTCCTCTTCCGGCCACAAGGCCTGCTGGGCCAGCGCGTGGCGGACAGGGTGTGATCTCCATGACGAACATCACCGCGGACAACGCGGCCACCGCGAACACCAAGGCACCGGCCAAGGGACTCATCCCCCTCCCCGAGAAGACGGCCCGCGCCCTCGCCACAGCGGGCGGCGCCCTCACCGTAGTCTCCGCGTTCCTCTCCTGGACCTGGAGCACCGCCTTCCCCGGGGACCTCACCTATTACGGCTCCCCGGCCGGCCTCCAGTGGCTCGTCCTCATCGGCGGCGCCCTCACAGCCCTCTTCGGCCTCGCCTCCTACGGCACCAAGGGCCTGGGCTGGCTCACACCCGCCGGCGCCGACGCGGCGATCAAACTCGCCGCCCTCGCCGCCTTCGTCACCACCTGGTACACCGTCGTCTCGATCGTCCTCGAACTCGGACTCCTCGTAGACCTCGAACCCGGTGCCGGCATCGCCGCCCTGGTCAGCCTCCTCGCCGTCGTCGGAGCCTTCGGACTCCCCTTCGAGCGCCCCGCGCTCGAAGGCCCCGACCCCGACGACACCGACTGGGACAAGTTCAAGCACGAGGCCGGCAACCGCTGGACGACCTTCAAGGCCGCCTTCGCCAGCGGGCCCCTCAAGCCCGCCCGCACCCTGCCGGCCTGGGCCGAGATCCTCCTGATCGCCGTCGTCCTCGGGCTCGCGCTCACCGTCTTCACCTACGGCATCACCACCGCGTACCAGGAACTCTTCGTCGGCTTCCTGATCACCGCCGGATTCGGTGCCGCGGCGCTGAACAAGGCAGGCCTCCTGGCCCGCTTCACCGCCCTCACCACCCGCCACCGCAACGTCGCCCTCGTCGGCGCCTTCGCAGCCGCGGCCGCCTTCCCCCTCACCCAGACCGACGACCAGTACGCCAACCTCGGCGTCAACATCCTGATCTTCGCCACCGTCGCGCTGGGCCTCAACATCGTCGTGGGCCTCACCGGCCTCCTCGACCTCGGTTACGTCGCCTTCCTCGGTGTCGGCGCCTACACCGCGGCCCTGGTCTCCGGCTCCCCGAACTCCCCCTTCGGAGTGCACCTCCCCTTCTGGGCCGCACTGCTGATCGGCGCCGCCGCCTCCATGGTCTTCGGCGTCCTCATCGGAGCACCCACCCTGCGACTGCGCGGCGACTACCTCGCCATCGTGACGCTCGGCTTCGGTGAGATCTTCCGCATCTCCATGAACAACCTCGACGGCGTCTCGGGCCCCGACATCACCAACGGCCCCAACGGCATCGCGAACATCCCGAACGTCAACCTCTTCGGATTCGACTTCGGAGCCACACATACGATCGCCGGATTCACCATCGGCAGATTCGCGAACTACTTCCTGCTGATGCTCGTGATCACCCTCATCGTGATCCTGGTGTTCCGCCGCAGCGCGGAATCCCGCATCGGCCGCGCCTGGGTCGCCATCCGCGAGGACGAGACCGCCGCCGAAGCCATGGGCATCAACGGCTTCCGCGTCAAGCTCATCGCCTTCGCCCTCGGCGCCACCCTCGCCGGCCTCGCCGGAGCCGTCCAGGCGCACGTCCAGTACACGGTCACCCCCGACCAGTACCAGTTCGCCAACGCCGTGCCCCCGAACTCCGCGTTCCTGCTCGCCGCGGTCGTCCTCGGCGGCATGGGCACCATCTCCGGACCCCTCGTCGGCGGATCACTGCTCTTCCTGATCCCCAACAAGCTCCAGTTCCTCGGCGAGTACCAGCTCCTCGTCTTCGGCTTCGCCCTCATCGTCCTGATGCGCCTGCGCCCCGAAGGCATCATCCCCAACAAGCGCAACCAGCTCGAACTCCACGAGTCGATGGAAGCGCCCACGGTCCTCGGCAAGGCAGGGGTCTGAACCCATGACGACCACCACCACCGACACGCCCGCCGCCACCACGGCGGAGACCGTCCTCGACGCACGCGGCGTCACGATGCGCTTCGGCGGCCTCACCGCCGTCAAGAACGTCGACCTCACCGTGCGCAGCGGCGAGATCGTCGGCCTCATCGGCCCCAACGGCGCCGGCAAGACCACCTTCTTCAACTGCCTGACCGGCCTGTACATCCCCACCGAGGGTGAAGTCCGGTACAAGGACAAGGTCCTGCCGCCCAAGTCGTACAAGGTCACCGCCGCCGGCGTCGCCCGTACCTTCCAGAACATCCGTCTGTTCAACAACATGACGGTGCTGGAAAACGTCCTCGTCGGACGCCACACCCGCACCAAGGTCGGCCTCTGGGCCTCCCTCCTGCGCCTCCCCAGCTTCGGCCGGGAAGAAGCGGCGAGCCGCAAGAGGTCCATGGAACTCCTGGAGTTCATCGGCCTCGCCCACAAGTCCGAGCACCTCGCGCGCAACCTCCCCTACGGTGAGCAGCGCAAGCTCGAAATCGCCCGCGCCCTTGCCAGCGACCCCGGCCTCATCCTCCTGGACGAGCCCACCGCCGGCATGAACCCGCAGGAAACCCGGGCGACCGAAGAACTCATCTTCGCCATCCGCGACCAGGGCATCGCCGTCCTCGTCATCGAGCACGACATGCGCTTCATCTTCAACCTCTGCGACCGCGTCGCCTGCCTCGTCCAGGGCGAAAAGCTCATCGAGGGCACCGCCGCCGAAGTCCAGGGCGACGAACGCGTCATCGCCGCCTACCTCGGCGAACCCTTCGAAGGCGCCCCCGGCGCCGAAGAACTCGCCGAGGTCGAAGCAGCCGAAGCACACAGCGAGGCCGCACACAGCGAGACGACGCACAGCACGACGAGCACGGACGGAGAAGACCGGTGACCGCACTCCTGGAGGTCGAGGACCTCCGCGTCGCCTACGGCAAGATCGAGGCCGTCAAGGGCATCTCGTTCAGCGTCGACGCCGGCCAGATCGTCACCCTCATCGGCACCAACGGCGCCGGCAAGACGACGACCCTGCGCACCCTCTCCGGCCTGATCAAGCCGCGCGGCGGCCAGATCAAGTTCCAGGGCAAGTCCCTCAAGAAGATCCCCGCGCACGACATCGTCGCGCTCGGACTCGCCCACTCCCCGGAGGGGCGGCACATCTTCCCGCGCATGACCATCGAGGACAACCTCCTGCTCGGTGCCTTCCTCCGCAAGGACAAGGAAGGCATCCAGCAGGACGTCCAGCGCGCCTACGACCTCTTCCCGATCCTGGGCGAGCGCCGCAAGCAGGCCGCGGGCACCCTCTCGGGCGGTGAGCAGCAGATGCTCGCCATGGGCCGCGCGCTCATGTCCCGGCCGAAGCTGCTGATGCTCGACGAGCCCTCCATGGGCCTCTCGCCGATCATGATGCAGAAGATCATGGCGACCATCTCCGAGCTCAAGTCGCAGGGCACCACCATCCTGCTGGTCGAGCAGAACGCCCAGGCGGCGCTCTCGCTGGCCGACCAGGGCCACGTGATGGAGATCGGCAAGGTCGTCCTGTCGGGCCCGGGCCGCGAGCTCCTGGTCAACGAGGACGTCCGCAAGGCGTACCTCGGCGAGGACTGAGCCCTCGCGCTCATAGTCGTAGTCGTACCTGTACTCGTACTCGTACGAGTGAGGCCCGCCCCCGGATCTCTGGATCCGGAGGCGGGCCTCACTGTTTGCCGGGCGCTACGGGGTACTACTCCCCCTTGCCGGAGGCGGCCTTCTTCTCCTCGGCGTCCTCGATGACCGCCTCGGCGACCTGCTGCATGGACATACGGCGGTCCATGGAGGTCTTCTGGATCCAGCGGAAGGCGGCCGGCTCGGAGAGCCCGTACTGCGTCTGCAGGATGCTCTTCGCGCGGTCCACCAGCTTGCGGGTCTCCAGGCGGAGCGAGAGGTCGGCGACCTCCTTCTCCAGCGCACGGAGCTCGGCGAAGCGCGACACGGCCATCTCGATGGCGGGGACGACGTCGCTCTTGCTGAAGGGCTTCACGAGGTATGCCATGGCCCCGGCGTCCCTGGCCCGCTCGACGAGGTCGCGCTGCGAGAACGCGGTCAGCATCAGCACGGGGGCGATGGACTCCTCCGCGATCTTCTCGGCGGCGGAGATCCCGTCCAGGACGGGCATCTTCACGTCGAGGATCACCAGGTCGGGGCGGTGCTCCCGGGCCAGCTCGATGGCGGTCTGACCGTCTCCGGCCTCACCGACGACGGCGTAGCCCTCCTCCTCGAGCATCTCCTTGAGGTCGAGACGGATGAGCGCCTCGTCCTCGGCGATGACGACGCGCGTCGTCAGCGGCGGAACGTGCGACTGGTCGGCGTCGGGCGTGGGCGTCGACTCGTGCTCGGCGGTCACGGGGGGCTCCTCGTTGCAAGGCGGTTCAGCTCCCACGAGCCTACCTAGCTCCTGTATGTTTGTGACACGGAGGGTCTTCGGTATCCTTTGTTTCGAAGGGGCCCCGGTAGCCCAGCGGTAGAGGCAATGGATTCAAAACCCATTCAGCGTCGGTTCGAATCCGACTCGGGGTACTTCTCCTTCGAATTCAAGGTCGCGGATAGGATTTGCGATCTTCACTCGTCACGGTGAGCGCAGCGTCGAATGCCGACCAACCGGGCGAATGCATATCAAGCTCCCGATCGCGGAGCGCACCCTCGCGATACCCGAAGAACCGCCCTCGTGGACGCCCGCACCGGGCCGAAGTGCCGATTAGGGCAGGTCGCCGCTGCCGCCCAGGTTGGCCACGAGCCGGCGCAGGACGTCGATCGCCGCCGCGTACTCGGCCTCGCCGATGCCCACCCGCATCCGCTCATGGACCTTCGCGTTGCGCTCGTGCGCGCGAAGGCGGCCGGCTTCGCCCGCTTCGGTCCTCCGCGAGCGCGGCCCGGATGCCGCCTATGGCGAGGTCGGCGGCTTCGCGCGTCCAGTAGCCGACGGGCTGGGCCGCGAGCCGATCCTGCGAGTATTCCTTGATCGCCACACCGGGGCCTATGACCTCAACTCAGCTTGAGGTCAAGGCGCTACGGCTCGTCGGCCATCGATGCGCCGGGCGCCGGGGCGAGTTGGGGCA
>NZ_JAPNLJ010000030.1 GCF_026627445.1 Streptomyces sp. H27-H1 | reverse complement strand
CACAGCGCGGCAGGAGCGGCTCCAGCCGCCCCCACTCCGCATTCGTCAGATCCCCTCGACCAACCACGCCAACCAGCCTGGCCTCACAAGCATGATCACGTCAGGAGATCCAGGAAACAGAACCTAGCCCAGGCGCGCACTCTCGCACGCGAAGAGACCCCCGGCGCCTTCTGCGTCGGGGGTCTCTCCATGGGTGTGGTGCCGGCAGTCCACGGCAGTGGCCATCGGGAGGGGGACTTGTCACCGTACGCAAGGCGGTTCGGGGTGGTCGGCTCGCGCCGGGCGCCGACCTTCATGCCGACTACGCCCTCGTCCCAGCCCTTTGTCCTACTTCTTGAACCCGCCGTACGGGACGGTGATCAGTTCCATGCCGTGGCCCGACGGGTCCTCGAAGTACACGCCGCGGCCGCCGTCGTTGTGGTTGATCTCGCCGGGGCGCTGCCCGTGCGGGTCGGCGAAGTAGGTGATCCTCGCCCGCTTGATCTTCTCGAAGGCCTCGTCGAACTCGGCCTCGGAGACGAGGAACGCGTAGTGCTGTGCGGTGATGGACTCGGCCGGGATGGCCGCGAAGTCCAGGGTGACGCCGTTGGCGAGCTCGACGGGGATGAAGGGGCCCCAGGGGGCTCCGACCTCCAGGCCGAGGAAGTAGGCCAGGAACTCGGCGGACTCCCGGCGGTCACGGGCGTGGATGATCGTGTGGTTGAGCTGAACCGTCATGAGTGGATGCCTCCGAAAGGCACGTCCCGGCACCTCCATGCCTCACCCAGCCGGTGACCGACACGCGATGCCGCGACATGATCCTAAACACCCCTTACGGGTGGAGTCCAGTGCGTTTGGGTCGAGCGGTGGAGCTCACGCACCCGAACCTCCGTACACCGCCTTCACGTTGTCCTGCGCCGGACGCGTCCGTCCCGCAGGGCCCGCCGCGAAGACGCGGAGCAGGTTCTCCGTCACCCGTGTGGTCAGGGCGCCCGAACGTGCGTCGAGACCGTGGTTGGCCCGGCTGCGGCCGTCGCCCGTCGCGTCGAGGGCCTCCACCCAGCGCATCGTCCCGGTCGCGAAGACGGCTGCCCCGCTCGGTGTCGTGTAGTACGCCGTGTCCTGGTGGCTGGGGCGGCCCTCGCAGACCACGGGGGAGTGGGCCAGGATCTCGATCGGGCGCGGGGTCGTGAAACCCGTGTTGACCTTGTCGTACTCCACGCCGACCAGGTGAGGGAAGCTGTCGCCCGCCTTCGCTCCGGTGCCCTCGAAGAGCCAGTGGCCGGGGTACGTCACCACGTACGGGGCGTCCACCGGGTAGCCGTCGTAGATCACGCCGAGCAGCGTGCTCTCCGGGTCGGCGGCGGGCGGGGACCGGAAGTCGACGGTGGCCGGGTGGCCGCGTTTGAAGCCGGGATCCTGCTCGAAGGAGGACTTGTAGCAGACCAGCGTACGGTCCGGTCCGAGGTCGGAGGCCTCCAGGCGGATCCGGCGGTAACAGCAGTTCGCGCCGAGGATCGCGATGTTGGTGCCCGCGTCGCGGGCCGCCGTGAAGTGGGCTCGTTGCTCGGGCGACCAGTACTCGTCGTGTCCGAGGGAGAGGACCGCCGAAGCACCCTCCAGGAGTCGTTTCTCCCGGGCCACGTCAGTGGTCGTCGTGTACGCCAGGGGGGTGCCGAGGCGTTCGGCGAGCGCGAGCAGTGGGGCCTCGTACACGAGGAAGAGGCCCGCGCCGTCGTCGTACTCGTAGGGCCGGTCGAAGGTCACGGCGAGCGAACGCGAGGCGTATCCGCCGCCGGGGCCGTCGTAACTGCCGTAGCCGCCCCAGCGGTTGTACGCCTGCCAGGTCGCCACCGCGTTGACCACGACGGTACGTCCGGCCGTGGTGGCGGACCGCACGGTGACGGGTACGAACCTCTGGCCCTCGCCGCCCTGCGCATCGAGGCGCAGGAGGTAGCAGCCCTCGGGCCAGCCCTTGGTCTCGACGGTGGTGCTACGGGCCCACCGGGTGCGGACCGTACGGGTCGCGGAGTCCACCGTGTGGTCGGGCCGGCGCACCCCGGGCAAGGACTCGGAGCGCCAGACCAGGCGGGCCCGGGCGCCGCCGTACCAGCCCATGCGGTAGGCGGAGACGGTGAACCGGGGCGCGGTGGTGGAGACGTGCAGGCCGAAGGATTCGCCGGGCAGCACACTGACCCGGTCTGCGAAGCCCTCGATGGCCCGGGCCGGACCGGCCTTGGTCACCTGCCAGTCGGCGTTCCCCGGGTGGGCGTTCTCGGCCTTGACGTCGAAACCGCGCGGCCTTTCCTTCTCCGGCTTCGCCGGTGGACCGGACGGCTCCGGGCTCCCGCCGCGCCCGGCCCCGTCCGCCTCACCGGTGTCCTCGTCGGCGCAGCCGGCCAGGGCCCCCAGCCCGGCGGCGGTGGCCGCTGCCCCCGTCGCCAGGGCGAGGAACCGCCGCCGGCCCGCGCGTTCGCCGTCCCCGGATATGTGCTCCTGATCCATACAGGGCACGTTATGTCACCCTGTGGCCTCTGCTTTTACCGCCCCCGCGGGGTGTCCGCCCGACCGCCCCCGTGCCGTCCGGAGATCACGGCGCCGCACCATACGGCGGTCGGGGATCACCCCAGCTTCACCTCCACCACCTGGCTCGCCCCCTCCAGCGCCGTGAGGCTGCCGAAGCCGAGCTGGAGCCGGGTCCCCGTGGTCGCCGAGACCACGCTCGCCGGCCGGGACAGTACCTGCGCGACGGGCCGGTTCCACACGAGGGTCAGCCCCGTCAGCGTGCGCGTCGGGTCCGAGACGCAGACCACGGCCGTGCCGTTGCCGCGCTCCCGCACCGTGACCGAGCACGGCGCGCTCGCCTGCAGGGCTCCGATCGTCGCGGGCTGCCAGAAGTTCACCCCGGTGAAACCGAGCGAGCCCACCGCCACCCCTTGGGCGGTCACGTTGTTGGCGAGCACCGTGAGCCATCCGGTGGCCGCGGACCGCGCCGAGGTCTGGGCGGCCGAGGCGCCCGGCATCAGCTGGTAGACGTAGCCGCCGGCGGTCGGGTCCGTCCCGTGGTCGTACCAGAGGGTCAGGTAGCGCCGGGTCAGGGCCGTGGTGGAGGCGATCCGGTTGATATCGCTCCACCGGCCGGTGCGCGCCTCCCGCAACGCTCTGAAGGTGCCCGAACCCGACATCACATAGCCGCCGAAGCCGGCCAGGTGCGCCCAGCCGGGCGCGGGAAAGGAAGCGGTCCAGCCCAGCGTGGCCGGCTGGACCGTGCCGCCCACGGTCAGGGCATGGGCGCCGGCCGCGCCCAGATTCCGGTTGTCGATGACGGAGTCGACCGCGGCGCCGTCGGTGGCGCTGATCCCGGCGCCCAGGCAGACCACGGTGTCGTCGAGGAAGAACCACGACTTGCGGGCCGTGAGGGTGCTGCCCAGTCCCTTCAGGTGCTGGCCCACCGAGGCGAACTCCCCGTCGGTCGTGCCGCCCACCCAGGTGGCGTCCGGCCGGGAGGCACCCCAGTCGCCCCCTGCCCCGTCGGCCAGCGCCTTGCGGGAGACGGTGGTCCCGGGCAGCCGGTACGGATTGACCGTCGGCCAGAACGCGTCCGAGTACTGGCCGTTCCCATAGGTGGAACCCCACCAGCAGAGCATGCCGCTGCCCGTGTGCCAGCCGCGCAGGTTCTCGCCGTTGCCCGTCTCGTAGTGCGTGATCCGCTTCGAGGCCATCGACAGGGAGGCCGCCCACGTGGGCCTGCGGTGCGCGGCCCGGTCCATCGAGGGGAACAGCCGGTGCGCCACCGGCTCGGGCGCGGCCGGCACGCTGCTGTCCGCCAAGACCTCGGAGAGGCGGGCCAGGGCCGACAGTGTCTGGGTGACGTCCGCCATCGGAGGGCTGTAGTAGGCCCGCGCCGTCCAGCCCTTCACCAGGGATCGCCAGTGGGTCCGTTCGGCGGTGCTCGCACCCTCGGCGAGGAGCAGGATCGCGGCGAGTACGGAGTGCCCGCGGGTGTGGTCGTCCAGCTGCGCCCGGAGCGGATCGGCCAGCTGGACGCCCCGGCTGGGGGCCCGCCCCGATACGGCGTCCATGACCAGCCCGTTGAAGAGGAACGGCGCCCACGCGTGCTCGACCGCGTCGAAGACGATCTGCGCGCCGGGGGCGGTGACCTCCCACGCCGTACCCTTCAACAGGCCGAACAGCATGCCCAGTCCGCCGAGCATCACCGAACCGTACGAGCCGGTGTACGCGACGTAGGTGTGCTGGATGAAGGAGCCGTCCCGGTAGAGCCCGTCGCCGGAGGTGACGTACGGGAACACCGGCGTGAGCGCGTCCCGGGCGAGAGCGATCTTCGCGTCGTCACCGCCGGCCACTCCCCGCAACGCGAGCACTCGGCACAGGTCCACCCGGTTCGCCCCGGTACTGGTCCCCGTGTACGCGCCGACGGACGAATCGGGTACGAAGTGGTCCACGGCGGCGCAGTAGCCGTCGAGCTGGGCGGCCGACAGCCGGCCGTACATCAGCACCATGGTGTCGAGCAGCGCCTGTGGGGCGCCGATCTGCCAGCACCACCAGTTTCCGTACCGCGCCTGGCCGGCGTGGTAGACCTCGTCGTGGAGATGGTCCAGCCCGGTCAGCACGGCCGCACTGAGTCCGGCGTCGCCGGTGAGCCCCGTGCCCGGCCTGACGTAGGCCTCCGCCATGCTCCGCAGCCGGTAGTAGCTCTGGGCCAGCTGCTCCGGGTCGGTGGTGAAGACCTGGTCGGGCCAGAGCGAACCGGTCGTCGGGGCCATCGAGGAGCGCCACTGGCCGGCCTGCGCGCCCAGCGCGGCCAGCCGGGTGCGGAACGGCTCCGCGGTGGGGGAGGACACGGTCCCCAGGACGAGGCCCTGCCACACCGCGCGCATGGCGGCGTGCACCGGGGTCATCGTCCCGGCGGTCGCCGGGAAGGCGGGGGCGCCGAGCAGCACCACGCTGCCGCCCAGTGCCGTGAGGAAGGCACGTCGGTTCCACACATCTGTCATCGCAGTCTCCTTTGACTGAAACGCTCCGGTCCCCCGTGGTCCCTTCTCACGCATCCCCCTTCACCTCATGCGACGTGGTCGCGGTAGCGGTCGATCACCTCCCGCAGCACCTCTTCGCCGTCCCGGGCCCACAGCCCGGGATGGAAGATCTCCACCTCCACCGGCCCCCCGTACCCGGCGGCGTCGGTCAGCTCCCGGAAGGCCCGCAGGTCGATCGAGCCGTCGCCCAGCTGTCCCCGCCCCAGCAGCACGCCCTCGGGGAGCGGTGTCACCCAGTCGGCGACCTGGACGGACACGATCCGTCCGGCCTCGCCGGCCCGCCGCAGTTCGGCGGGCAGCCGCTCGTCCCACCACAGGTGGTAGGAGTCGACGACCACCCCCACCTGTGGCGCGGGGAACTCTTCGGCGATGTCCAAGGCCTGACCGAGGGTGGAGACCACACAGCGGTCCGCCGCGTACATGGGGTGCAGCGGCTCGATCCCCAGGCGTACCCCGTGCCCGGCGGCGTACGGGGCCAGGTCGCCCAGGATGTCGACGATCCGCCGCCGGGCCCCCGCCAGGTCCCGGTCTCCGTCCGGCAGGCCGCCCGAGACCAGAACCAGGGTGTCGGCGCCCAGCTCCGCGGCTTCCTCGACGGCGCGGCGGTTGTCCTCGAGGGCGGCCGCGCGCCCGGCCGGATCGGCGGCGGTGAAGAAGCCGCCCCGGCACAGCGAACTGACCCGCAGTCCGGCCCCGGCGACCAGCTTCGCGGTCTCCCGCACCCCGAACCCCCGCACCGGATCGCGCCACAGGCCCACCGCGCCGACCCCGGCCGCGGTGCACCCGGCCACCAGCTCGGGGACGGACCACTGGCGGATCGTCTCCTGGTTGAGGCTGAACCGGGCCGGCGCCGTCGCCGTCGCCGGGCTCACGACGCGGTCCCGTGCAGCGCGAGCAACTGTCGCATCCGGGCCTCGGCGAGCTCAGGGTCCGGGAACAGACCGAGACGGTCGGCCAGTTCGTACGCGGTGGCCAGATGGGGGAGCGAGCGGGCCGAGTGCATCCCGCCCACCATCGCGAAGTGCTCCTGGTGTCCAGCCAGCCAGGCCAGGAGTACGACGCCCGTCTTGTAGTAGCGGGTGGGCGGGGCGAACAGGTGCCGGGACAGGGCCACCGTCGGATCCAGCAGCTCCCGGAAACCGGCCGGATCGTCCTGGTCGAGGGCGAGCGCGGCCCGCGCCGCGATCGGGGCGATCGGGTCGAAGATCCCCAGAAGGGCGTCGCTGGCCAGCTCGCCGTCCCCCGCGATGAGTTCCGGGTAGTGGTAGTCGTCGCCCGTGTAGCAGCGCACTCCCGCCGGGAGCCGCCGCCGGATGTCCACCTCGCGCCCCGCGTTGAGCAGCGAGACCTTGATGCCGTCGACCTTCTCCGGATACTCCGAGATGATTTTGAGGAAGACGTCCGTGGCCTCGTCGAGGTCCTCGTGCCCCCAGTACCCCTCCAGCGCCGGGTCGAACATCGGCCCCAGCCAGTGCAGGACAACCGGCCGGGAGCTCTGCCGCAGCAGCCCTCCGTACACCGACAGATAGTCCTCGGGGCCGCGCGCCGCCGCGGCCAGGGCCCGCGAGGCCATCAGCACGGCCGGTGCCCCGCACGCCTCGACGTGCGCCAGCTGCTCCTCGTACGCGGCGGTGACGGCGGCCAGGGAATGCGCGGTGTCCGGGGCCAGCTGGTCGGTGCCCGCCCCGCAGACGATCCGGCCCCCCACCGACCGGGCCTCCGCGGTCGAACGGCGGATCAGTTCCGCCGCGCCCGGCCAGTCCAGTCCCATCCCGCGCTGCGCGGTGTCCATGGCCTCCGCGACCCCCAGGCCCTGCCTCCACAGCGTGTGCCGGAAGGCCAGAGTGCTCTCCCAGTCGATCACCGGTCCGGACTCGGCCGAGGCGAAGAGGGGGTCGGCGACCACGTGCGCGGCCGAGAAGAAGGTGCGGCTGTGGGCCGGGCCGCAGGTGAGCAGCGCCAGCGGCGCGGTGCCCGGCGAGTGGAGGCGCAGCCCGCCGTCCACCGAGGGGAGCCGGATGCTCACAGCGCCACCTCCGGCACCACGAGCCGCCGGCCCTCGGCCGAGGAGCGCAGCCCGAGGTCGGCGAGCTGCACCCCGCGGGCCCCGGCCAGGAGGTCCCACTGCCAGGGCTCGTCCCGTACGACATGGCGCAGGAACAGTTCCCACTGGGCCTTGAAGCCGTTGTCGGCGGGGCTGTTGTCCGGGACCTCCTGCCACTGGTCGCGGAACCGCTCGGTCAGGGGCAGGTCCGGATTCCACACCGGCTTCGGCGTCGCCGCGCGGTGCTGGATCCGGCAGCCGCGCAGCCCGGCGACCGCCGAGCCGTGGGTCCCGTCCACCTGGAACTCCACCAGCTCGTCGCGGTTGACCCGGACCGCCCAGGAGGAGTTGATCTGCGCGACGGCGCCCCCCTCCAACTCGAAGATCCCGTACGCCGCGTCGTCCGCAGTGGCCTCGTACGGTTTGCCCTCCTCGTCCCAGCGGCGGCCGATGTGGGTGCGTGTCAGGGCCTGGACGGTGCGGACCCGGCCGAACAGCTCGTGCAGCAGGTACTCCCAGTGCGGGAACATGTCGGCGACGATGCCGCCGCCGTCCTCGGTCCGGTAGTTCCACGACGGGCGCTGGGCGGGCTGCCATTCGCCCTCGAACACCCAGTACCCGAACTCCCCGCGCACGGAGAGGATCTCGCCGAAGAAGCCGCCGTCGATGAGCCGCTTGAGCTTCAGCAGGCCCGGCAGGAACAGCTTGTCCTGCACCACCCCGTGCTTGACGCCGGCCGCGTCGGCCAGCCGCGCGATCTCCAGCGAGGACTCGAAGGTGAGGGCGGTGGGCTTCTCGCAGTACACGTGCTTGCCGGCCGCCACGGCCTGCCGCACGGCCGCCTCGCGGGCGCTGGTGACCTGGGCGTCGAAGTAGATCTCGACCTCGGGATCAGCCAGCACCGCCGCCAGATCCGTACTCACGTGCTCCAGCCCGTGCCGCTCCGCGATGGCCCGCAGGGCCGCCTCCCGGCGCCCGACGAGCACCGGCTCCGGCCACAGCACCGTGCCGTCGCCGAGGTCGAGCCCGCCCTGCTCGCGCAGTGCGAGCAGGGAGCGGACCAGGTGCTGGCGATATCCCATCCGCCCGGTGACGCCGTTCATGGCGATCTTGATCGTCCTGCGCTGCACGGTGTCCCCCTCCTTTGTCTTGTGCGGTGATCCTTGTACGGAGCTTTCGAGGAAGCAGCATAGAAAGCGCTTTCCCTCCGTTCAGGCTAGGGCCGCGCAACACTTCGGTGCAAGACTCTTACGGGTGATGGAAAGCGCTTTCTTTTTCGGCGAGTATGGAGATCCACACCGGATGAGACGATGACTCGGGACGGATCGGAAGGAGGAGCTCATGGCGGTCACACTCGCCGAAGTGGCGGCGCAGGCGGGCGTATCGCCCGCCACGGTCTCGCGCGTGCTCAACGGCGGCTACCCGGTGGCCGGCGCCACCCGGACCCGCGTGGAGCGGGCGGTCGAGGACCTCGGCTACATCGCCAACGGCCCGGCGCGGGCCCTCGCCGCCGCGACCTCGGACCTGATCGGCGTCCTCGTGCACGACGTCGCGGACAGCTTCTTCGGGATCCTCGCCGGCTCCTTGCAGAGCGCGCTGGCCCCCGGTGGCCACGGCGACGCGCGCCGGCTCGCCGTCGTCTGCAACACCGAGGGGGCCCCGGCCGCCGAGCTCGACTACCTCGCCCTCCTGGAGGGCCAGCGGGCCGGCGGAGTCGTGCTGACCGGCGGCGCCGTGGAGGACCCGGAGCACACCCGGGCGCTGGCCGCCCGCCTCGCACGCATCGCGGCCACCGGCGCCCCGGTGGTGCTGTGCGGGCGTCCCCCGCTGCCCATGCCCGCCGGACTCCCTGTCGCCACCGTCATGTTCGACGACCGGGGCGGCGCCTTCCGGCTCACCGAGCACCTGCTGACACTCGGCCACCGCCACATCGCCTACGTCGCCGGCCCGCCCGGACTGAGCACCACCCGCGAGCGGCTCGCCGGACACCAGGACGCGCTGCGCGACCACGACCCCGCACTCCCCGGGCACTGCGCCGGCCTCACCGTGCACGCGGGGTTCGAGCGCTCCGCCGGATACGATGCCACCCGTGAACTGCTCCGCCGCGGGGCGCCCTTCACCGCCGTGGCCGCAGCCAACGACACCGTCGCCACCGGAGTGGCCGCGGCCCTGCGCGAAGCCGGCTTGCGGATACCCGAGGACGTCTCCGTCGCCGGCTTCGACGACCTGCCCGTCTGCGTGGACACCGCCCCCGCCCTCACCACCGTCCGGGTGCCGCTGCGCGAGGCGGGGGTGCTCTGCGCCCAGCTCGTCACGGGCCGCAGAGCACTGCCCCCGGGCGGTATCACCACACTGCCCACCGAGCTGATGGTGCGCGGCTCCACCGCGCCGCCACCCGCGACCGCGCCGTCCGCCGCCACCGAAGGGGGGCATCCGTGAAGTACGCCTTCTCCACTCTCGGCCTGCCCGGCACCCCGCTGGAGCGCAGCGCGGCCCTCGCCGCCACCCACGGCTACGAGGGCCTCGAACTGCGGGCCCACCCGGAGGAGCCCCTGCATCCTGCCAGCCCCGCCGGCGACCGCACGGCCGGCCTGCGCACCCTGACCTCCGCCGGAGTCGCCGTCCTCACGGTCGCCGGCTACGCCCGGGTGGCCGCCCCCGGTCCCGACGAGCCCGTCCTCGCCGAGATCCAGAGCCTGGTCCGGCTCGCCGCCGACCTCGAAGCCCCCTACGTACGGGTCTTCCCCGGCGGCGGTGAACTGCCCCCGGCCGCCGCCGACGCCCACGCGGTCCGCAGGCTCCGGGCCGCCGCGCCCTTCGCCGAGCGGCAGGGGGTGCGGATCCTGCTGGAGACCCACGACTCGCACCGCACCGCGACCGCCACGGCCCGGGTGCTCGACCAGGTCGCGCACCGGGGCGCGGGCGCGCTGTGGGACGTACTGCACACCTGGCTCGGGGGCGAGTCGCCGGAGGAGTCGAGCCGCGCCCTCGCCGGGCACTTGGGCTACGCACAGGTCAAGGACGTGGCGTCCGCGCACGAGCTGACCCCGCTCGGGCTCGGCGGGGGAGCGCTGCCGCTCGCCGAGGCGGTGGCCCTCGTACCGCCGCACGGCTGGCTCTGCTGGGAGTACGAGAAGCGCTGGTATCCGGGCGCCGGCGAACTGGCGGGACGGCTGGGGCCGGGCCGGGAGTACTTGGAGGGGCTGGTCCGCGCGGCCGACCGTCAGGCCGAGTAACCGAGCCGGTCCCGGTCGACGGGGTGGCGGAAGGCGAACCCCTGGGCGTAGCGCCCCAGTTCCTCGACGGCCGACGCCGCCAGCCGGTCCAGCTCCCCGCCCAGGGCGCCGGCCACGTGCGGGGTGAGCAGCACGTTGGGCAGGTCGTACAGCGGGGAGTCGGCGGACAGCACCTCCGGCTCGGTGTGGTCGAGCACGGCGTGCAGCCGCCCCGAGACCAGCTCCTCGGTCAGCGCCGCGGTGTCGACGAGCGAGCCGCGCGCGGTGTTCACGAGAGTGGCCCCGTCCGGCATCAGGGCCAGCCGGGGCGCGTCCAGCATCCGGCGGGTCCGCGGCAGCTCGGGAGCGTGCAGGCTCACCACGTCGCTGCGGGTGAGCAGTTCGTCCAGGGCTACGGCCTGGGCGCCGAGAGCGGCCAGCTCGGCCGGATCGGCATACGGATCGTGCACGAGCACCCGCAGGTCGAAGGGGCGCAGCAGCTCCAGTACGCGGCGCCCGATGAGGGAGGCGCCGACCAGGCCGACCGTACGGCGGTAGTTGCCGACGGCGGGATAGCGGCGCAGCGGGTCGACATGGCCGCGGGCCGCCCGGTAGGCGTGCGCGGAGTCCAGTACGCGCTTGTTGGCGAACAGGATGGCGGCGAGCGTGTACTCCGCGACCGGCAGGGCGTTCGCGGCGGCGGCGCTGGATACCAGCAGCCCGCGCTCCCAGCAGGCCTCGGTGACATGGTGTTTGACACTGCCGGCGGCGTGCACGACCGCCCGGAGCTCCGGCATCAGCTCCAGCGCGTCCGCGTCCAGCGGAGGGCAGCCCCACCCGGTGAACAGGACCTCGGCCGCGGCCAGCCGCCGCCGCACGGCGTCCTCGGAGCAGATGGAGCGGAAGTCGGTGACGAGCAGCGCGGGGTCCACATCGGCGACCCGGACCAGGTCCGTAAGGATCCGCTCACCGAGGACGGCGGCTCGGGCATCGGGGCCCATGGCGAGCACCGTCACGGGGCGGCGCGGCGGCGCGGAGGGGCAGGGGCCGGAACCGGAGGCGGGGTGGGTCACTTGACGGCTCCTGAGGTGAGGTCCGAAGCCCGGCCAGGCGTCCCCGAGGGCGAACGCGAGGGTGAACACGACGATGGTCACAAACCCCGGCCGCGGCGCCGGGAACGACACGTGGGCGGAGCCGAGCCGTTCCGCCGGGGCGGGATGGGGCCCCGAGGCCGCCGCTCCCCCAAAGAGGCGGCCCCGGAGCCCTTCGAGCCTCATCCTTCTTGCCGGGTGATCACATCGTCAAGGCGAATCCGCTATTCGATCGAAACGTTCACTCCGGTCGGAAGTGGTGGCTCGGTGGCGGGAGCCGGATCGGGGACCGGTCCGCGCCCGAGGCCCGCCATACCCCCGGGCGTCGCTACGGGCGGACCGTCAGTCGGGGAAGCAGATCCAGATGCTGCCGCGGCCCCTCCCGCCCCGTCCCGCGGTCCTCCAGCCGGTCCAGCAGCATGCCGGCCGCCCGCGCCCCCACCTCGCGCTTGGCCGGCGCCACCGCCGTCAGGGGTACGTCGGCCAGGCCGGCCACCTCGTCGTCGTAGGTGATCACCGCCAGGTCCTCCGGCACCCGCACCCCCCGCGCCTGGAGCCGCGGGATCAGCATGATGGCGTCCGTGTCGCTGTGGATGAGGGCGGCGGTCACGCCCGACTCGGTCACCGCCGCGCACAGGTACTCCAGGGCCCGCGCGAACGCCTCCGCCTCCGTGAGCGAAGCAGCCCCGGCAGCGGCATCCGCCCCGGCAGAGGCACCCGCCCCGGCCGCAGGCCACGGCGGCGCCGGCTCCAGCCCGAGCGCGGCCACGGCCGCCGCGAAGCCGGTCCGCAGCCGTCCCGACGTCGGGGTCTCCCGGCTGGCCAGCGCGATCCGCCGGTGCCCCAGCCCCGCCAGGTGCCGTACGGCACGCGCCGCGCCGTCCGCGTGGTCGGAGGCCACCCGGTCCAGGGAGGCGGCCGGATGTCCCGGCGGAGCCCACCGTTCCACCAGGACGGCCGGCACCGGCAGTTCCGCCGTCCACGCCCCTTCGCCGGGTCCGGGCGCTCCGGCTTCCCAATTCGGGGTCAGCAGCAGTCCGTCGGCCCCCGTGGACAGCAGCCGCTCCGCCTGTGTGCGGTCCTCGCCCGCCAGGTACCGGGTCAGCCCCACGGTGAGCCGTGCACCCCTCGCCTCGACCACCTCGCGGGCCCCCCGTACGACGTCGGCGTAGTAGTACTCGGTCGTCGGCACGACCATTCCGACCACCAGCCCGCCGGCGTCGGCGCCCGTGCCCCTGCCCCTGTCCCTGCCCGCGGTCCCGGCTCCGGTCCCGGCCTCCGTGCCCGCCGGGACGGTCTCCAGCCGGCTGATCACCCCGTGCATCCGCTGAATCTCGCCCCGCGCCGCCATCGCCTCGATGTCCCGCCGCAGGGTCACGGGGGAGATGCCGAGTTCCCGGGCGAGGTCCGCGACGCGCGCACTGCCCCGCGCCCGGACGAGGGCGAGCACCCGGGCCTGGCGCTGGTCGACATGTGGTCTCAAGGATCCCCCTGCTGTCTGCGTGGTCCGTCGCGCGCGTGCGGCTCGATTCCACCACAGAAAACCGAAACGATCGATTCGATCGAATCCGATCAACCGGTCATTGACGGCGTGGACCGTGCGTTCATATATTCGGCCACGTCCCGCACCTCACGGCAGCATCTCGACCTCTCCCGGGAGTCAGCGCATGCTCACGCACGACCAGGACGGCTTCCGGCGAGCAGACCGCCCCCACCGCATCGTCTCGGGGGCGCTGCACTACTTCCGGGTCCACCCCGACCTGTGGGAGGACCGCCTGACCCGGCTGCGCTCCATGGGCGCCAACACCGTGGACACCTACGTCCCCTGGAACTTCCACGAGACCGCTCCGGGCAAGGCCGACTTCACCGGCTGGCGCGACCTGGGCCGCTTCCTGCGCATCGCCCAGGACCTCGGCCTCGACGTCATCGTCCGCCCCGGCCCGTACATCTGCGCCGAATGGGACTTCGGCGGCCTGCCGGCCCGCCTCCTCGCCGTCGACGGCCTGCGGCTGCGCTGCTCCGACCCGCGCTTCGAGGCAGAGGTGGACGGCTGGTTCGACCTCGTCCTTCCCGAGGTGCTGCCGTACCTCGCCAGCCGCGGCGGTCCCGTCGTCGCCGTCCAGATCGAGAACGAGTACGGCTCGTACGGCAATGACACCCGCTACCGCGCCCACATCGAGCAGGCGCTCCTCGAACGCGGCGTCGACTGCCTGCTGTTCACCGCCGACGGCCCCACGGACGCCATGCTGCAGGGCGGCATGGTCCCGGGCCGGCTTGCCACCGCCACCTTCGGCGCCAAGCCCGCTGAACGCCTCGCCTCCCTGCGCCGCTACCAGCGGACCGGTCCGCTCACCGCCATGGAGTTCTGGATCGGCTGGTTCGACCACTGGGGCGAGGAGCACCACGTACGCCCCGTGGAGGACGCGGCGCGCTCGCTCGACGAACTCCTCGCCACCGGGGCCTCCGTCAATCTCTACATGGCCCACGGCGGCACCAACTTCGGCTTCTGGGCCGGCGCCAACCACACCGGCTCCCGTCCCGGCGACCCCGGCTACCAGCCCACCGTCACCAGCTACGACTACGACGCCCCCATCGGCGAGGCCGGCGAACTGACACCGAAGTTCCACGCGTTCCGCGAGGTCATCGGCAAGTACGTGCCGCTGCCCGACGGTCCGCTGCCCGAGCCGCAACCCCGGATGGCCCCGGCCCTCGCCGCCGCCGAGGGCGTCGCACCGCTCTTCGCGCACCTCGACCTCCTCGCCGGCCCGCCGCTCCTGCGCCCCGCGCCCGAGTCCATGGAGAATCTCGGCCAGGACCACGGCCTGATCCACTACCGCACCACCGTCACCGGCCCGCGCCCCGCCATGCCCGTCAAGATCGACGGGCTGGGTGACCGTGCGTACGTCTTCGCCGACGGCGTGCCGCTCGGCACCCTGGACCGCAACGCTCCGGACGAGGGCCTGGACCTGCCCGTCGGCGAGGCCGGAGTCGTCCTCGACCTGCTCGTCCGGGCCCAGGGGCGGGTCAACTACGGGCCGCTGCTCGACGACCGCAAGGGCATTTCGCGCGCCGTGCGCCACGGCCACCAGCACCTCTTCGAATGGGAGATACGGCCGCTGCCGCTCGCCGACCTGACCTCACTGAAGTGGTCTGCCGGCACCCTGGAATCCGACACCCCGGAATCCGACACCCCGGAATCCGGCGCCGCAGAGCCCGATGCCCCCCAGCCCGGCGAGCCCGCCTTCCACCGCTTCACCCACACCCTCACCGGCTCCCCGGCCGATGGCTTCGTCGACCTCTCCGGCTGGGGCACCGGCCTGATCTGGCTGAACGGCTTCCTCCTGGGCCACTACGACACGCCCCGCGGTCCCCAGCGCACCCTGTACGCACCCGCCCCGCTGTGGCGGGCCGGCGCCAACGAGATCGTCGTACTGGAACTGGAGCGGCCGGGCACGGAACTGCCCCTGCGCGACCAGCCCGACCTCGGCCGCCCGAAGATCGTCGACATCGACTACTGAGGCGTTGACGTGGGCGGATCCGGCGAACTGCGAGGCAGTTCACAGCCGCCCGGTCGCCCCGTGATCCGATAGCTTGGGAGCGGGACAAAACCCCGCCAACAAGGAGAAAACACGTGAACCCCGCGTGCAGGACCTGTCGGATCAGCTGGTCGCCAAGTGGACCTCCCCGAAGGGAGTGAAGCTCATGGCCGCCGGGGCGGGCATCGTCGGCGGACTGCTGAACGTCGGACCGCTCTCCCCGGCCAAGGCGGGCGACGTGCTCGGCTGGCCGGCCGAGCACGTCCTCGACCGTTTCCGTGCCATGGACTTCGGTCTGGAGACGGACGCGGGCGGCGACATCGTCGGCGCGGGGGTCTCGCTCGACGCGGAACGGCCGTACGCCATGGAGCTCAAGGGGCAGCGCGTCACCGGCTGGTGCGTCATGGACATCCTGATGTTCCCGGTCGTCTTCAAGGAGGAGTCCAGCCGGGTCACCGGCCGCTGCGCCACGACCGGCACGCCGATCTCGCTGACCGTCACCCCGGACGGAGTCCGCGACCTCACCCCCGCGTCCGCCTGCCTCACGCTGGCCCCGGCCACCGGCGCCGACATCCGCGAAGTGTTTTGCAATCGCGTGAACTTCTACGCCACCACCGAACTGGCCGAGGCGGCCGTCGCGGCCGATCCCGACCTAGCGGTCTGCTCGGTGGACGAGGGCTGGACCATCGGCAAGCGGCTCGCCGACCTCTTCTGAGGCCCGAGCCCGGGGGTGTTCCGAATGGGCGTGGGCACGCCCCGTCCCCCGCCCGGGGCGCTGGGCGATCTACACTGCCGTCCGGTCGATCAAGTGCCGGACGAGTGCGGAGGAACGAAACCCATGCGCCATCTCCCCCTGGGCAGTTCAGGTCTTCAGGTCTCGGCGATCGGGCTCGGCTGCAACAACTTCGGCGGCCGGCTCGATGCCCGGGCCACCCGCGAAGTCGTCGACGCCGCCCTCGACGCGGGCATCACCCTGCTCGACACCGCTGACATCTACGGGGGCGGCGGAGGCTCCGAAACCCACCTCGGCGAGGCCCTCAAGGGCCGCCGGCACCAGGTCGTCCTCGCCACGAAGTTCGGCTACAACGGCGTGGACATGGGCTACGGACCGGCCGCAGGCTCCCGCGGAGGCCGCGCCTACATCCGGCGTGCGGTCGAGGCGTCCCTGACCCGTCTGCAGACCGACCACATCGACCTCTACCAACTCCACAGCCCAGACCCGGCCGTTCCCGTCGCAGAGACCCTCGCCGCGCTCACCGAGCTCGTCACCGAAGGCAAGATCCGCTACATCGGTCACTCCAACCTCAGCGGCTGGCAGCTCGCCGAAGCCGCCCACGTGGCACGCGAGACCGGCGCGGCACCCTTCGTGTCGGCCCAGAACGAATGGTCGCTGCTCCAGCGGTCGGCCGAGCGTGAGCTCGTCCCGGCCGCCCGCCACTACGGAGTCGGTGTGCTGCCGTACTTCCCGCTGGCCAACGGGCTGTTGACCGGCAAGATCCGCCGGGGCGCCCCCGTCCCGGCCGGCTCCCGCCTCGAAGGCCGCGAGGCCTACCTCACCGACGAGCGGCTCGACATCGTGGAGGCCCTGGCCGCGCTCGCCGACAAGCACGGCCGCAGCGTCCTGGAACTCGCCATCGGCTGGCTCTCCGCCCAGCCAGGCTGCGCCTCCGTCATCGCGGGCGCAACCTCCGCCGAGCAGGTACGGGCCAACGCGGCCGTCGCCGACCGGCCGCTCGACGCCGAACTCCTGGCGGAGGTCGACGCCGTCGCGGGAGCAGTCGGCTGACGGGCGCGCACCCTCAGGACGCGTCGGCCGACTCCGATGCGGATGCGGATGCGGATGCGGATGCGGATGCGGATGCCGACTCCGACGGGGTCGGCGAGGCGCTGGGGGAGTTACTGGCCGACGGGCTGGCCGACGTACTGGCGGAAGCGGTCCCGGCCGGCGCCCCCGTCAGTACCTCCACCTGGCCGGTGTCCAGCGAGTAGTACGCGCCGACCACGGCCAGCGCGCCCTTCCGTACCAGGGGCGCGAGGTCCGTGTTGGCCCGCAGCTCGTCCGCCGTCACCTTGATCTGATTGCGGATCATCGTGTCGACCGGGTCGTCGCCCGGGTCCTTGACGGTCAGGTCATAGGCCGGCACCAGGGCCTTGGCGATCGCCTCCAGGTTGCCGGGCAGCGAGGTGCCCTCCCGCAAGGCCTTGTACGAAGCGTCGATGGCCCCGCAGCGCTGGTGCCCGAGGACCATGATCAGTGGGGTGGCCCCCGTCATCGGGCCGAACTCCACCGACCCCGTCACCACCGGGCCGACCGCCTGCCCGCCGGTGCGCAGCACGTAGAGGTCGCCGAGTCCGGTGTCGAAGAGCAGCTCCGGCGGCACCCGGGAGTCGATGCAGGCCAGGATCACGCCGAAGGGATCCTGCGCCTCCGCCACCAGCTGGCGGCGGTTGGGATCCCGGTCGGGGTGGTTGAGGCTGCCGCTCACCCAGCGCTTGTTGCCCTCCATCAGCCGGCTGTACGCGCCGGCGGGAGTGCTCGGCCGAGGCTCCGGCGCCGCCGTCGTCGCCTTCGGGGCGCTCTTCGCCGAGCAGCCCGAGAGCAGGGCCGCGGTGGCCGCGAGGCCCCCGGTCAGCACGAACCTGCGAGGCGGAAGTCCTGCTCTGTCCATCGTTCGTACCCCTCGGTTCCGTTCGGACGCGTCCGTACGTCCTGACCGAGGCCGATTCTTGGGGTGCGCGGGCCGAGGGGGCGGCAGGCACACGCGTGGGCCCCCGGGTTGGCCCCCTACGGCCGAACGGGACCGGGCGTCGGAGCACGGCCCCGCGGGCGGGGGCCCGTACGGCCCCGGGCTTCAGGACCGGAGACTCAGGACACGATGTCCTTGCGCGCGAACCCGCGGAACGCGAGCGCGAACAGCACCAGCGCGTACGACACCGATACCACCGTCCCCTTGATCATCCCGCCCCACTCCAGCTGCGGCTGCAAGGCGTCGGCCCACGCGAACTGCCAGTGCGCCGGCAGGAACTCCCGCCAGGAACCCAGCGCCGTCACCGCGTCCAGCACGTTGCCGACGATCGTCAGCCCGACCGCCCCGCCCACCGCGCCCAGCGGTGCGTCCGTGCGCGTCGACAGCCAGAACGCCAGCCCGGCCGTGACCAGCTGCGACACGAAGACGAACGCCACGGCGATCGCGAGCCGGCCCACCGTGTCCCCGGCCGGCAGCGAGCCGCCCGCGGGGAGTTCGAGCGGCCCCCAGCCGTACGCCGCCGTACCCGCGGCGAGCGCCACCAACGGCAGCAGCACCATCGCGGCCAGGCTGAACCCGAGCGCCACCACCAGCTTGCTCCACAGCAGCCGGGCCCTGGGCACGGGCGAGGCCAGCAGATAGCGCAGCGAGGACCAGCTCGCCTCCGAGGCCACCGTGTCCCCGCAGAACAGCGCCACCGGCACCACCAGCAGGAACCCGGCCGACACGAACAGGCAGGTGGCCGCGAAGTTCGCGCCCGAGGCCGTAGCCGTGTCGATGAGGGTGATCCGGCCGTCGCCGCCGCCGCGACTGCCCGGGCCGCCGCCCACCGCGAAGGCGATCATCAGGATGAAGGGCAGGGCGGCCAGGATCCCGCCCATCACCAGCGTCCGCCGCCGCCGCCACTGCCGCAGCGCCTCCACGCGCAGCGGCAGCGTCCGGCCGGCCCGGTAGCCGGGCGCGACCTCGCGGCCGATGCCGGCCGGCGTCACGCCGTCGTTCGCATCCAGGTCCGTCACGGCGTTCACGCCGCACCTCCGATCAGGGTGAGGAACGCGTCCTCCAGCCGACGGTGCGGCCCCACTCCCGAGACCGGCACCTCCAGCCGTACGAGTTCGGCGATCAGCTCGGCGGCGCTCGCGCCGTCGAGGCGTACGAGCAGACCGTCAGCGGCGCTCTGCACGGACTCCACTCCCTCCAACGCGGCGAGTTTCCCGACCGCCGCTTCGTCCACCGGTCCGCCCAGTGTCACCAGCAGGATGTCCCCGCCGCCGGTGATCTCGGCGACCTCGCCGGCCTGGACGAGCCGGCCGCGGTCCATGACCACCAGGTGCGTGCAGGACTGTTCGACCTCGGACAGCAGGTGGCTGGAGACGATGACCGTGCGCCCGGCGGCCGCGTACCGGATCATCACGTCGCGCATCTCGCGGATCTGCGGCGGGTCCAGACCGTTGGTCGGCTCGTCGAGGATCAGCAGGTCCGGCATGCCGAGCATGGCCTGCGCGATCGCGAGGCGCTGGCGCATGCCCTGGGAGTACGTGCGTACCGCGCGCTCCAGCGCGTCGCCGAGGCCGGCGATCTCCAGGGCCTCCTCCATGTGGGAGTCCCCGGTGGGGCGGCCCGTGGCCTGCCAGTACAGCTCCAGGTTGGCGCGACCCGTCAGGTGCGGCAGGAAACCGGCGCCCTCCACGAACGCCCCGACCCGGGAGAGCACGGGCGCGCCGGCCCGTACCTGGTGCCCGAACACCCGGATCTCCCCGGCGTCCGGAGTGATCAGGCCCATCAGCATCCGCAGGGTCGTGGTCTTGCCCGCGCCGTTGGGTCCGAGCAGGCCGAGCACCTGGCCCTTCTCCACCCGGAAGGACAGGTCCCGTACTGCGTAGCGGTCCTGGGCCTTGGCATAGCGTTTGGTCAGCCCGGTGATCTCCAGCGGTACGTCGGCCAGGGCGGGTTCGGGCTGCGTGCCCGCCCGGCCCCCGCCCGGCCCCCGGCCGGTCCTGCGGATCCCCACCAGCGCCGCGGCCAGCAGCGCCGCCCCGAGCGGCATCCACCAGGTCCAGGCGGGCAGCCCGGAAGACGCCGTGCGGACCCCGTCCGCGACGGGCACGGCCAGTGGGCCCTGCGCCGAGACGGTGTAGGCCGAGGGTGCGGCCGGGGACGCGTAGCCGAGGTCGGTGGCGGCGACGACGAGCCGCAGCCGGTGCCCGGCCTCGACCGCGTGGTCGATCGCGGGCAGCCGCAGCTCGACGGTCTTGTCCTGCTGCGCGTCCTCCATGCGTACCGGGGCCACCAGCTGACTCGGCAGTACCTGCTGGCGCCCGTCGGGGCTGACGTCGTACACCTTGCCGAACAGGACGGCCGAACCGTCCGCAGCTGTAGACCTCACCTTTAGGGTGATGGTCGGGGTCCCGGTGATCCGTGTTTCCCCGGTCAGCGGCTCCGAATCGAACCGGGCGTTCTGCCCGGGGAAGTCCAGTGAGAGCCCGCCTCCGAGGGCGGCGAGCTGCCCGCCGATGCCCGGCAGCGCGGACAGTGCGGGCGGGGCTCCGCCCGCCGGGTTGCCGAAGGTCTGCTCGCGGCCGGTCAGGGCGAACTCGCGCGGCCCCGACAGCAGCCCGGGATAAGTGGAGCCACTGGCTCCGCGCAGGGTGACCTGGCCGTCGGTGGAGTCGATGCCGCCGGAGCGCGAGACGCGGAAGGCGGGCCCGGTGTCCACGGCCGTGTCCTCCTTGAGGTACCGGTCGAACCAGGACTTCACCCGGTCCTCGACGCGGTCCGCCTCGAGCATGCCCCCGTCGTGCCCGCCGGCCGCCCAGTCCACGGAGACGGGCGCGCCGTTGGCGGCGATCGCCTCGGCCATGGCATCGGCCTGGTCCAGGGGGAAGAGGGAGTCGTCCTGGCCCTGCGTGATCAGGGTCGGCACCTTGATCGCGCCGCCGACCGCCGACGGGCTGCGCCGCTCCAGCAGGGCGCGGGCCTCGGGGTCCGGTTTGCCGGCCACCGCGACCCGTTCGTACATGGCGCACAGCTCCGGCTGGAAGCGTCCGCAGCCGGGCGCGGCCGGGGCGGCCCGCGGGGCGCTGCCGGGGCCCGGGGCGCCCGGCTGCAGTCCGCCCGCGGAACCGGTGGTGAAGAAGAGGCCCGCCCACAGCTTCTTGAAGACGCCGTTCGGGAACAGGGCGTCCGCGAGGTTCCAGTAGGTGATCGAGGGGGCGATGGCGTCCACGCGCGGGTCGTGACCGGCGGCGAGCAGCGAGATGGCCCCGCCGTAGGAGCCGCCCGCGAGGCCCACGCGCGGATCTCCCGCCGCGTCGAGCCGCACCCCGGGCCGGGCGGCGATCCAGTCGATCAGCCGGGCGACGTCCTTGACCTCGTAGTCGGGGTCGTTCAGCCCGATCTTCCCGCCGGACCGGCCGAAGCCGCGCGCCGACCAGGTCAGTACGGCGTACCCGTCGCGGGCGAGGCGCTCGGCCTGCGGACGCACGTCCTCCTTGCTGCCGCCGAAACTATGTGCGAGGAGAACGGCAGGACGTTTCCCCCCGCCATCCCCGGCGGTGAAGTACGAGATGTCGATTCCGGCGCCGGGCATGTCGAGGACCTGGTCCTCGCGGCGCACGGACGGAGCGTCGCCGGCCGCGGCGGTGGCCGTGAGGGTGCCCGCCCCCGCGACGACGGCGAGCGCGGCAGCGCCCGCGAGCAGGCGGCTTCGGCGGCGCCGGGGCAGTCGGAGCTTCATACGGGAACCCTAAGCGCCAAGCACGCGCCGTCCGCGCTCCCGCAGGCTGAACTGCCGACGTTCTCAAGGACTACACGGACCGGCGCGCGTACCGCGCCTGCGGTACACGCGGCGGGGTGCGGCGGCGGGCGCGGGTGGGCGCCCCCGGCGTCGAGCTGCGCCGGGAGCCGGCCGGCGGGAGGATGGCCGCATGCTGCTGGCCGAGGTCGCGCGCGTGTCCCGGGAGGTCTCCGAAACCTCCGCCAGGTCGGGGAAGACCGCCCTGCTCGCGGAGGTGTTCGCCGCCGCGCCCGCCGAGGAGGCCGCCCTGGTGGTGTCCTACCTCGCCGGGCGGCTTCCGCAGGGACGCCCGGGCATCGGCTGGCGCGCCCTCGCCCGACAGACGCAGCCGGCCGCCGGGCCCACCCTGACCGTGACCGCCGTCGACCAGGCCGTGACCCGGCTGGCGGCCGTCGCCGGGGCCGGTGCCCAGGCCGCGCGCCACGGGATCCTGGACGCCCTGTTCGGCGCCGCGACCGAAGCCGAGCAGCGGTTCCTGCGCAGCCTGCTCTCCGGGGAGGTGCGCCAGGGCGCGCTCGACGCCGTGGCCCTGGAGGGGGTGGCCGCCGCGGCCGGGGTGCCCGCCGCCGCACTGCGCCGGGCCGCCATGCTGGACGGCTCCCTGCCCCGGGTGGCGGCGGCCGTGCTCGCCGACGGGGCGGCGGCCCTGCGCGATGTCACCCTGCGCGTGGGGCAGCCCGTACAGCCGATGCTGGCGAACACCGCCAAGTCGGTGGCCGAGGCCCTGGCCGTGATCGGGCCGTGCGTGGTGGAGGAGAAGCTCGACGGGATCCGGGTGCAGGTCCACCGCGAGGGAGACGACGTACGGGTCTACACCCGCTCCCTGGACGAGATCACCGACCGGCTGCCGGAAGTGGCGGAGCTGGCGAGGTCGTTTCCGGGGGACCGGTTCATCCTCGACGGGGAGGTCATCGGGATGTCCGCGGCGGACGGGCGGCCGGTGCCGTTCCAGGAGGTGGCGAGCCGGGTCGGCTCCCGCATCGACGTCAAGGCCGCCCGGCGGACCCTCCCGGTCGCCCCCTACTTCTTCGACGTGCTGGCGGCGGGAGATCGCGTACTCCTGGACCTGCCGGTGCGCGAACGGTACGCGGCGCTCACCGCCCTGGTACCGGAGGAGTCCCGGGTCCGCCGGCTGGTGGTCGAGGACCCGGCGGCGCAGGCGGCCGAGGCGCAGGAGTTCTGGACGCAGACCTTGAGCCGGGGTCACGAGGGCGTGATGTTCAAGGCCCTCGACTCCACCTACGCGGCCGGCCGGCGCGGCAAACACTGGCTGAAGGTGAAACCGGTACACACCCTGGACCTGGTGGTGCTCGCCGTGGAGCGGGGCCACGGCCGGCGCACCGGACTGCTGTCCAATCTGCACCTGGGCGCCCGGACCGCCGACGGCGGCTACGCGATGCTCGGCAAGACCTTCAAGGGACTCACCGACGAGATGCTGCGCTGGCAGACCGAGCGGCTCGGCGAGCTCGCGGTCGAGGACGACGGCCACACCGTGCGGGTGCGCCCCGAACTGGTGGTGGAGATCGCCTACGACGGTCTCCAGCGCTCCCCGCGCTACCCGGCCGGGGTGGCCCTGCGCTTCGCACGCGTCCTGCGCCACCGCCCGGACAAGGGGGCGCAGGACGCGGACACGGTGGACACGGTGCTCGGCGGCCCACTGGCCGGAGGGGCCTGAACGGCTGGCTTTGCCTCAGAGGCAAAGCGGATTGCCAGGCAGGTAAGAATCTGGCTCAATCGGGGCATGACAACCGGTCCTGCCCCCGGCCCCGGCGAAGCGGCCGACCCGTACCCGGGCCCCAGCAGCCCCGGCGACCTCGCCCACGAGGCCGAGCTGCCCACCGTGGCCCCGCAGCTGCGCGACCTGCGCCGCCGGGCGGGGCTCACCCTGGAGGCTGCCGCCGCCCGGGCGCGGCTCTCGCCGGCGCACCTGTCACGGCTGGAGACCGGCCGGCGCCAGCCCTCGCTGCCGCTGCTGCTCGGACTCGCCCGCACCTACGGTACGACGGTCTCGGAGCTGCTCGGGGAGACCCCGGCCGTCGCCGATCCCATCGTACGGGCCGGTGGTCCGGGCGCCCGCGAGGCCGACGGCTGGACGTACTGGCAGGCCGGCGGATCCGGCCGCGGGATGCAGGCGCTGCGCGTGCACGTCCCACACGGCCGCAGCCAGGGCGAGCTGGTCCGGGTCCACCCCGGGGAGGAGTGGCTGCACGTGCTCCGGGGGCGGCTGCGGCTGCACCTGGGGGAGAGCGAGTACCTCCTGGAGCCCGGGGACAGCGCCCACTTCGACTCGCTCACCGCGCACAGGATCGGCGCGGCCTCGGCCGCCGGGGCGGAGCTGCTGTTCGTCCACACCCTGCTGCAGAGCAGCCTCGCCGGCCTGTGCCTCGGCGGCGGCACCGGCACGACCACACACCACCGATAGGCGAGGAGCCGTACGCCATGCCCCAGACGCAGCAGCCGAAGTCGCAGCCCCAGTCGCAGCCCCGGTCGGAGCCCGAGTCACAGCTCCGGGCACAGCCAGCTCCGACCGTTGTACGGCGCATCGAGTCGAAATTCCCGCGCGGTCTGATCATCCGGCTCGTCGCCTACTTGTTCGTAGGCCACCTCTTCGCCTTCTTCGTGTACCTGCTCTTCGTCCTGGGCGCAGAGAACCAGTGACGCGGGAGCGGTGACGCGGGGGCGGTGACGCGAAACGAGTGAAGCGAAACCAGCGAGGCGGATCGTGCCGCAAAAGCAGTGACAGCGGGCCGGAATTTCCGTACACGGCTCTAGGAACCTACAGGTCCTGAAGTTACCCTCCGCGCATGATTTCCACGGTTGTCTGGGGTACCGGCAACGTCGGCCGTTTGGCCATCCGTGCCGTAGAGGCCCATCCGGCGCTGAGGCTCACCGCCGTCATCGTCCACAATCCGCAGAAGGTCGGCCGCGACGCCGGTGAACTCGGCGAACTCGACTACGAAGTGGGGGTCGCGGCCACCGACGACATCGAGGCGGTCCTCGCGGCCCGTCCACAGGCAGTCGTCTACGCGGCGTCGGGCGACATCCGCCCCGACGACGCGCTCGCCGACATCTCCCGGGCGATCCGCGCCGGGGCCGTCGTCGTGAGCCCCGCCCTCTATCCGCTCTACGACTACCGCAGCGCGCCACCGGAGTTCCTCGACCCGGTGACCGCCGCCGTCGCGGAGGGCGGCGGTTCGCTCTTCGCCTCCGGCGTCGACCCCGGCTGGGGCAACGACGTGCTCCCGCTGCTGCTCAGCGGGCTGGGCACCCGGATCGACGTGATCCGCTGCCAGGAGATCTTCGACTACTCCACCTACGACCAGCCCGACTCGGTCCGCCTGCTGATCGGCATGGGCCAGCCCATGGACTTCGAGCCGATGATGCTCATGCCGTCGATCCCGAGCATGGTGTGGGGCGGGCAGATCCGGATGATGGCCCGCGCCCTGGGCGTCGAACTCGAGGACATCCGCGAGACCGTGGAGCGCCGCGCCCTCGACACCACCGTCACCACACGCACGATGGGGGAGTTCGAGGGAGGCACCCAGGGCGCCATCCGCTTCGAGGTGCAGGGGATGGTCGAGGGCGAAGCCCGCATCGTCATCGAGCACGTCACCCGCATCCACGCCTCCTGCGCCCCCGACTGGCCGACCCCGCCCGACGGCGGCGACGGCGCCCACCGGGTCATCATCGAGGGCCGCCCGCACATCGAGGTCACCATCGAGGCCACCGACGAGGGCGAGAACCGCTCCGCCGGAGGCAACGCCACCGCCGTCGGACGCCTCGTAGGAGCCATCGACTGGCTGGTGGAGGCAGAACCGGGGCTCTATGACGCCCTGGACGTCCCCCTGCGCCCCGCCGTCGGCAAACTCGGAAGGAAACTGTCATGAGGATCGACGTACCCGAAGGCCAGCACCCCATCGAGTACGTGTGGGGCGATCTGGTACCCGGCATCGGGATGGCCGCCGCCAACTTCTCGCTGTCGGTCTACGCCCACACCACCCTGGGGCTGCGGGAGTTCGAAGCGGCGCGGCTGCGCGTCGCGCAGATCAACGGCTGCGTCTTCTGCCTGGACTGGCGGACGGACCGGGACGGGGAGAAGGTCGAGAACGAGTTCCCCGAGGCCGTCACCGACTGGCGCACCACGGACCGGTTCGACGAGCGCACCCGGCTGGCAGCGGAGTACGCGGAGCGGTACTGCGAGGACCACCACGGCCTGGACGAGGAGTTCTGGGAGCGGATGACGGCGCGCTACAGCCAGGTGGAGATCGTGGAGCTGACGATGAGCATCGGGTCCTGGCTGGCCTTCGGCCGGCTCAACCACGTGCTCGGACTCGACAGTGTCTGCGTGCTGCCGGGCCACTGAGCGCGGCGCACACGGGTCCGGGGCCGTCGGAGAATCCGACCGCCCCGGTCTTCGTGCTGTCCGCCGCCCCTACAGGTCGGTGGCGATGATCTTCTCGATGTTGCGCTCGGCGAGCGCCGTGATGGTGACGAACGGGTTGACGCTGGTGTTGCCGGGGATCAGTGCGCCGTCGATGACGTACAGGCCGGTGTAGCCGTGCAGGCGGCCGTAGTTGTCGGTGGCCTTGCCCAGGACCGCGCCGCCGAGGGGGTGGTAGGTGAGGTGGTCGCCCCAGATCTTGTTGGTGCCGAAGAGGTCGGTCCGGTAGATCGTCCCCTCCGTCTTGTTGATCTTGTCGAAGATGGTCTTCGCCATGTCGATCGACGGCTGCTTCCACGCCGTCTGCCAGTTCAACTTGACCGAACCCGACGCGGCGTCGTAGGTGAACTCCGCGCGGTTCGGGTTCTTGGTGATCGACAGGTAGAACGAGGCGTACGTCTCGATGCCGGTCGGCAGCGGCGCCACCTCGGCGAACGCACCGCCCGCGCCCCAGTTGTCGATGCCTCCGCAGGGGATGGACGCCTGCACCTTGCCGGTCGCGTCCCACATGTGGTTGGCCCGGCCGCACATGACGTTGCCGTTGTCGCCCCAGCCCTTGCCGACCTCGCCGTTCAGGTTGGGCAGCGCTCCGGTGGCCTTGAGCCGGACGAGCAGCTTGCTGGTGCCGACGCTGCCGGCCGCGAAGAACACCTTGTCCGCGCGGACGGTCTTGGTCCCGATCGTGTCGCCCGTGGTGTTGATCTGGTCGATGACGACCGTGTACCCGCCGGCGGCGGCCTGGGAGACCGAGGTGACCTTGTGCTGGGGGGAGATGGTGACCTTGCCGGTGGCCTTCGCCTGGGCGATGTAGGTCTGCTGGAGGGACTTCTTGCCGGCGTTGTTGCCGTAGAGGATCTCACCGGCGACGGCGGACTTGGGGACGGTCCCGGCCGACTCCTGCTTCATGTAGTCCCAGTCGTATACGTCCGGGACGAAGACGAAGGGGAATCCGGCGCGCTGGGCGTGCTTGCGGCCCACCCGGGCGAACTGGTAGCAGTCGACGGTGTCGAACCAGGCCGGGTCGATCAGGCCGACGCCCAGGCCCGCGTTGGCACGCGGATAGTAGGTGTTGTACATCTCGTCCACGTTGACGGTCGGCAGGACGGCGCCGAAGTTCTCGCGCTTCGGAGTGACCGCCATACCGCCGTTGACCAGGGAGCCGCCCCCGACGCCGCGGCCCTGGTAGACGATGATCCCGCCCATCTCCTCGGCGTCCAGGATGCCGGTGTAGCGCGGGACCGCCTTGTCGATGGGGAAGCCCAGGAAGTTGCTCAGCGGCGCCTTGGTCTTGGTGCGGAGCCAGTAGGCGCGGTAGTCCGGGGTGGTCGTGTTACAGAAGATCTTGCCGTCCGAGCCGGGGGTGTCCCAGGCCATGCCCATTTCGATCATGTGGACGTCGACCCCGGCCTGGGCGAGCCGCAGGGCCGCGACGGAGCCGCCGTACCCGGTACCGATCACGAGGGCCGGTACGTGTGCTCCGTTGTCGATGGGGCCGGCGGCGGCCGCGCCGGCCGTGGCGGCCTGGGCCTGAGACGGGGCGATCTGACCCGCGAGGGCCATCGCACCCAGAATGGAACCAGTTCTACCGAGGAACCCTCGACGCGATACGCCGTTCTGGCTCGCTTTGTGCAGGCCTTTGTCGCTCATGTGAGCTTCCTCACTCTAGGCGGAATGAGAACGAGTTCTACTGCCGAGTGCTTGCGAAGTCACTAGATACGTCGAGGTATCTTTCGCGAGTTGCCGCCGTGGACGGCCTCAATCCTTGGTCCGCGCAAGGGCGTTGAAAGTCCCATCGGACGCTGGGAACGACGGCCGGCTGTGGATGGCCGGTGGCCCCTGAGTGACGCGCGCGCCCTTGCGGGAGGGGCCGGGCGGCGGGGTGCGCGCGGTCGAATCCACCACGTCGGAAGTCGAACGCGTTACGGGAGGCCGCCTCGTCCGGAGCCGGTGGAGGCCTTGGCGCACCCAGCCACTCCGTCGTGGCTGCATCCCACGGGCCCCGAGGCCGAAAAGCGACAAACCGCAAGGTGGGCCCGTGGTCGGCGGCCAAATCTTTTTACCTTCGGCAGGTGCTTCTGTTCGCCACCCGGGCCGGCGTTACAGGTTCGGCGCACCCCGGCCGGCGATCTCGTGTACACAAGGGGAACGCGCACGGTCGCCGGTCCAGACCAGGATCAGCGTCGATGCGGCCGCCGCGAAGGCGCACCAGGTGGAAGCGAACTCGAGCCTCCAGAGAGCAGCGCAGGCCAGGGCCCCGGCGCTCATGAGGAGGCCCAGGAGGCGCAGCAGGCGGTCCCCGGAGATGAGCAGGGCGCCGATCGTGGCGAACAGGTAGCCGGCGAGGGCCAGGGGCATCCACGGGACGTTCACGCCGTATCCGAGGACGTGGCCGCGGATCTCGGCGGTCACCGGGCGGGTCGCCAGGCAGTACGAGAGGTACGCGCCGGTGGCGAGTCCGGCGGCGGCCGGCCAGTACAGACGGGTTCTGAGCTCGGGCGCGGCGGCGAGCAGCACCCCGAGCGACACCCACACCGGCAGCAGCGGAAGGGTGATCGCCGCCCAGACGGTGGAGGCCGGGCCGCAGCCCGCTCCGGAGTGCCAGGCAGCGGCTTCGATCAGCTGGTGCGCGCCCAGGATCAGCGGGAGCGCGGCAACGGGCAGGTCCCGGGCGCGTCGGGTCCGGGCCAGGCAGGCGATCCCGATGGCGGTGATGACCGTGCCCGCCGTCAGATCGGCCGTCGCGCTCCAGCACATGACGCCCTCCCGATCTCACGGTAAATCCGAGGTGCGGACGTCTGCCACACCACGAAAGTCTGGAAAAATTCGACAGAACACAGAAGATTTCTGCACGAGTCTTGCTGTGTTTGCGTGCGGGGTCCTACTGTCCCGGCCATGCCCCCAAGAAAAGCCGCAATAAGAGCCGCAAGAAGAGCCGTCCCCGCGCGGGCCGCCACCGTGCTGGCGGCGTTCACCGCGTCCGCCCTCGGTCTCGGCGCCCTGGGTGCGGGCGCGGCCCAAGCCCGGCCTGCCGGCGAGGACCGCGCGGCAGCCACGGCCGTCACCCGGGCCGCCCTCGACCCCGCACTGGCCGAGGGCCGCGGCGCCCGCGTGGACTTCGCCGAACAGGAGGCGGAGAACGCCGTCACCTCCGGCACGCTCATCGGCCCCGACCGCACCGCGTACTCGCTGCCCGCCGAGGCCTCCGGCCGCAAGGCGGTCAAGCTGGCACCCGGCCAGTACGTGGAGTTCACCCTGCCCGCGGCGGCCGACGCGCTCACCGTCCGCTATAGCCTCCCCGACGCCCCGGCCGGCGGCGGCATCACCGCCCCGCTCGACGTCACCGCGAACGGCAAGAACCGCCGCTCCATGACGCTGACCTCGCAGTACTCCTGGATGTACAACCAGTACCCCTTCAGCAACGACCCGCAGGCCGGCCTCCTGCACCCCGACTGGTGGATCACCGAGTGCGGGTGCGTCCCGGCGGCCACCACCCCGGCCCCGGTCATCGCCAAGCCGTTCCGCCCCACCCACATGTACGACGAGCAGCGCCTCCTCCTGGGCCGCACCTACCAGGCGGGCGACAAGATCCGGCTGACCGTCCCGGCCGGGAGCCCCGCCGCCTGGACGGTCATCGACCTCCTCGACTCGCAGCGCGTCGGCGCCCCGCACGTGGAGACCGCCGCCGCCAACGCCCTCCTCTTCGGCGCCGACCCGACGGGCCGCCGCGACTCCGCCGACGCCATCGACCGGGCCGTCGCCTTCGCCAAGCGCCACCGGCTCCCGGTCTACCTGCCGCCCGGCGCCTACCAGGTGAACCGCCACATCATCGTGGACGGGGTCACGGTCACCGGCGCGGGCAGCTGGTACACCACCGTCAAGGGCAAGGGCGTCGGCTTCTACGGCAAGGAGGCCGCGGACGGCGGCAGCCGCGGCGTCCACCTCTCCCGCTTCGCCATCGAGGGCGACGTCCGCGAACGGGTGGACACCGACCAGGTCAACGGAGTCGGCGGCGCGATGAGCGACTCCACCATCGACTCCCTCTACATCCACCACACCAAGGTCGGCCTCTGGTTCGACGGCCCGATGAGCAACGTGAAGGTCACCCGCAACGTCATCACCGACCAGATCGCCGACGGCCTGAACTTCCACACCGGGGTCACCGACTCCCTCGTCCAGGACAACTTCGTCCGCAACACGGGCGACGACGGCCTCGCGATGTGGGCCGAGAAGACCACGAACGCCCGCAACACCTTCGACCACAACACCGTGCAGAGCCCCACCCTCGCCAACGGCATCGCGATCTACGGCGGCGCCGACACCACCGTCAGCGCCAACCTCGTCGCCGACCCGGTCCGCGAGGGCAGCGCCCTGCACGTCGGCTCCCGCTTCGGAGCCGAACCCTTCACGGGGAGTCTGCGGATCGATGGCAACACCACCGTGCGCGCGGGCACGTACGAACTGAACTGGAACATCGGGCTCGGCGCGATCTGGTTCTACGCCCTCGACCGCAGCATCGACCTGGCGGACGTCCAGGTCACCGGCAACTCCTTCCTCGACAGCACCTACAACGCGGTCATGCTGGTCAGCGACTGGCCGGTGAAGGACAAGGTCCGCATCGAGAACGTCCACTTCAAGGACATCCGGGTGGACGGCACCGGCACCTCCGTGGTCAGCGCGCGGGCGGCCGGCTCGGCGACCTTCGAGAACGTGGACGCCCGGGGCGTGGGAGCCGTCGGCGTCAACAACTGCGGTTCCTTCAACTTCCCTGCCACCGGCTCGGAGTTCACCCTCGTCGACCGGGGCGGCAACGACGGCGGCGGTACGACCGGCCCCTGGCTGGCCGGCTGGGAGCTCCCCAACACCATCACCTGCGACGACCGCCCGCCGGTCGTCGCACCACCGGCGCCGAGCCCCTGGTAGGGGTTCCTCCGCCGACGGGGTCACCGCTTCGCCGCTCCCGGGGGTTCGAGCGGCGGAGCGGTCACCGCGCAGTTGGTACGGCACTGCGGGTGACATGCCCCGGATGCGGGGGACCGTACGGTGGCCCAGGCCACCACGGCTCCGGCCACCAGCACCCCCGCGCACCAGAACATCGCCCGCCCGAAGGCCGCGTCGAAGGCCCCGGCCGAAAGGTACGCGTCCGGCCCCATCCCGGCCAGCAGCGGCAGCGCGGCCACCGCGAGGAGCCCGGCGGCGCGCGCGGCCGCGTTGTTGATGCCGCTGGCCAGGCCCGCCCGGCCGGGGTCCACGGAGGACAGGACGGTCGCCGTCAGCGGAGCCACCAAGGCCACCATGCCCATGCCCATCACGATCAGCGCCGGCAGGACGTCCTGCGCGTAGGAGGCCTCCGGGCCCACCCGCAGCATCAGCAGCATTCCCGTCGCGCACAGCAGCGGCCCCAGCGTCAGCGGGATGCGCGGGCCGATCCGCTCCCCGAGTTGAGCCGACCGGGCCGACAGGAACAGCATCAGGGCCGTGGTGGGCAGCAGGGCGGCCCCGGAGGCCAGGGCGGAGTAGCCGGACACCACCTGGAGCTGGAGCACCACGAGGAAGAAGAAGCCGCCGAACGCCGCGTACACGCACAGGGTGACCAGATTGACGGCGGTGAACTGGCGCGAGGAGAAGATGTCCGGCGGCACCATCGGATCGGCCCGCCGCCGCTCGAGCGCCACGAACGCCCCGCCCAGCAGTACGCCGCCCACGGCGGTGCCCGCCACGAGCGCGGTGCCCGACCGGGCCTCGATGAGCGCGTAGGTGAGCAGCGCGAGCGAGGCCGCGCCGAGGATCGCCCCGGCCACGTCGAACCGTCCGTGCGCCGACGGATCCCGTGATTCCGGTACGTGCCGCAGTGCGACCGGGACGCAGAGCGCGGCCACCGGCACGTTGAGCAGGAACACCCAGCGCCAGCCCGGCCCGTCCACCAGCCAGCCGCCCAGGAACGGCCCCACGGCGGCCCCCACCCCGCCGAACCCCGACCACAGGCCCACCGCGCGGGCCCGGTCGTCGGGATGGATCGAGCCCTGGATCAGCGCGAGGGAACCGGGCGTCAGCAGTGCCCCGCCGACGCCCTGCAGGGCGCGGGCGGCGATGAGCATCCCGGCGTTCGGCGCGATCCCGCACAGCAGGGAGCCGGCCGCGAACCACACCACCCCCAGCACGAAGATCCGGCGCCGCCCGAACCGGTCCCCGAGCGCCCCGCCGACCAGGATCAGGCCCGCGAGGGTCAGCAGGTAGGCGTTGACCGTCCACTGGAGCGCCGCCAGATCGGCGCCGAGATCCCGTCCGATGCGGGGCAGCGCCACATTGACCACGGTCGAGTCGAGCAGTGCCATGGCGGACCCGAGCACGGTGGTCAGTACGATCCACCGGCCCTGCGCGGTCCCGAGCCGTACCCCGGGGGACGGCGGCGGGGATACGGGATCGGTCATCCCCCCAGGCTCGCCCCCGTGGCCGGGAACAGCCACCCGGCGTCGGCGGTACGGCTCATCCGGCCCTCTTGTGACCGCGGCCCAGTACGAGCCCGCGGCGGGCACCGTGGACGTCAAGGCGGCCGACGTCACCCTGGTGACCCGGTCGCTGCGCACCGGCAAGGTGACCCCGTCGAAGCCGGCGGTGGAGATCGTCCTGCCGCCGGGCCGGCAGCGGGCACGGACCCCGGACCTGGCCAACCCGGGTCTCGGCACGGCCTTCACCGTGGCCGAGGACGCGGCCTGGCTGAAGGTCTCCCCGGCCTCGGGCGACCTCCCGACGGGCGGGAAGGCCCCGCTCACCCTGTCGGTGGACACGGCCGGCCTGACCCGGGCACCGTCCTCACGACCGACCTGAAGATCACCTCGGCCAGTGGCCGGACCGGTGCTCACCGTCCCCGTCGAACTCGTCGTCCCGCGCTACCAGGTCGCCCTGGACGCCGGCTCCACGGGCGCGAGCACCGACTCGCTGGGCGACGGCTGGTCCCCGGACCGCAAGTACACGACGGGCTCGTACGGCTACCAGGGCAATGCTTCCGCCCAGTCCACCAGCCGCACGATCACGGTCACGAACGACCAGAAGCTCTTCCGCGACGCCCGTGGGGGCATGTACGAATGCCGCTTCGACAACGTCCCCAACGGCACCTGCACCGTGGAACTGGGCTTCGCGGAGCTCTCCTCCACCAAGCCGGACAAGCGCGTCTTCGACGTCCTCGCGGAGGGCACGCAGGTACTGCCTTCGCTGGACATCGCCCTGGAGGCGGGCACGTACACGGCCCTGACCCGCACCTACACGGTCACGGTCACCGACGGCACCCTGCACGTCCGCTCCGTCACCCACACCCGCTTCGGCAAGCCCCTGCTGAACTCCCTGCGCGTGACGGACCGCCCGGACAAGAGCTGATCCCCGGCGGTACTCAGAAGGGCGGGGCGCTCCACGCGCCCCGCCCTTCCCGCGCTTCAGCTCCGGCGGTACTGGTCCCCGAGGATCGTGACGGAGCCGTAGGGCAACAGCCACCGCCGGGGCCGGCAGCGCGAACCGCCGCCCGCGTCCAGGCACGCCGCGGCCCCGCCCGGGGGCCGGTGCCGGTGCGGGTGGGGGCGTGGGTGCCGCTGTCCGGCCGCCGGGTCCGGCTCCGGAGTCCATGGCCGCCCCGGGGAAAGGGGGAGCGCTGGCCGGCGGGCCCGGCCGTGCGGTGGCCGTTCTGGTGGCCTGGAACGGCGCCGGGGCGGGCCATCCGGTGTCCCCGGCCCCCGACCTCCCGGACCGGCCCGGGCAGCCGGCCTTCGATGAACTCCGGCCGTGGACCCACCAGGGGGTGAGCCCGTACGGAGGCGATCAGTTCGGCCGGCTCCGGACGGTCCGGAGCGGCAGGACCGTGCGGGCCGGCAGCGGCCCGTGCCGCCGTACCACCTCGTGCAGTGGTCGTCACCGGGATCCGCGCCGAACCGCCGGGGGAAGGGGCCTGAAGGGTCCGGGGGAGCCCGGGACGGGCCGAGTCGCCCGGTACCCGACCGGCCCTGCCGGGCCGGTGCGGGGCATTCGGGTGGCCGGCCGCGGCCGGGCCGGGCGACGCGCGGGGCAGGTGCGGCGGGCGCCGTACCGTGGCTGACCATGACGCTCCAGAGCGACCGGGCCGGGCAGGGCGAGCAGGCCGAGCAGTGCGGGCAGACCGTGCACTGCGGGCACACCGAGCAGTGCGAGCCGGTCGCGCACCGCGCGCCGGCCGGGTACGCCGACCGGATCGAGGCTCTCGTACGGGACGCGGACCCGGGGGCCGGCTGGGCGGTCGGCGGCCCCGACGGTCCGGACGCGGTGGTCGAGGCCGGGGTCAGTGCTGAGGCCGGAGCCGGAGCCGGAGCCGAGATCGGAGCCGCGGACCGGTCCGGTGGCTCCGACGTCGGCGGGCTGGTGGGCGTGCTGGCCGTCTGGCCCGTCATCGGCCTGCTCGTGGACGCGGGGGAGCTGGCCCTGCACACCCCGCTCGCCGCCTACGGGGCGGGCGCGGGCCTGCCCGCCGGTACCACCGCGCACCACCTGCTCACCCACGGTCCGGGGGTGTCGCCCGCCCTCATCGGGCTCACCGAGAGGTTGTGCGGCGGCCCCCTCGCCGGGTACGCCGCCGAGCGGATCTGGGGCCCGCTCGGCATGACCCGGACGGGCTTCGCCGCCGACGGCACCCTGCACGCGCCGGCCGCCGACCTCGGCCGGTTCCTGAGCCACCTCCTCGCCCCGGCGGGCGGCCCCGTCAGCCCGGCCTGGACGGCGCAGTCGCTGCGCATCCGCACCGGCGAACTCCTTCCCGCCCGAGGCCTCCTCTGGAATCCCGCCGCGCACGGATCCTGGTCCCACGGCGAGGGCCCGGCCCTGTGGATCTCCCCGCGCGGGCGACGCTGGGCGGCCCTCCTCCCCGGCATCCCTTCGGCCCCGCTCCGTACCGCCTTCGGTGACGCGGCCTTCTCCTGAACTTCCTTACGCGGCAAGGCAGTCGTATCCTCGGAGCCGAATGAAGAAGACCCACCGCAAGGGCCGCGACGTACCCGGTCCGCAGAGTCCCTGGGACGAGATCGCCCCCGGCCTCTGGATGGGCGGCCACTTCTGGACCGACCCGGCCGGGGAGCTGCGGCCGGTCGTTGTCGGATCCGAGTTCGACCTTGTCATCAGTCTCTTCACCCGCCAGGGTCACGGCCCCGACCCGTTCGTGGAACACCTGGTCGGGGAAGTGCCCGACGCCCCGCTCACGGGCGCGCAACTGCGTACCGTCCTGCGGCTGGCCGGCGCCGCCCGCACGGCCCTCGACTCCGGACGCAGGATCCTGGTCCGCTGCCATTCCGGCTACAACCGCTCCGGGCTCGTCGTCGCCCAGTGCCTCGTCGACGGCGGTCTCGCGCCGACCGCCGCCATCGGCCTCGTCCGCCTCGGACGCTCCCCCTGGGCCCTGCACAACGAGACCTTCACGGAGTACCTCGCCGCAGGCCCGGACGTCGCCGCGCTGCTCGTCGACCTCGATCCCGGTCCCGGATCCGCGGTGGCGCCCCACCCGTAGGACCTCGCGTGGCCCGCCCGTAGCCCCCTCGCGGTCCTCGGGGCGCGGTCCCGGGACGGTCGACGTACGGTGAGCGCGAGATCACCGACCGACGAGTCCCAGGCTGCGCGGAGGTACACGGATGCGTACGGCCCACGAGACCGCCCTCGATGCGCGCACGCCACCGGACCCGGCCGCGCAGGCCCCCCAATGACGGCCCGGACGACGGCCCGGACGGGGCGCGGCGAGCGCGCCCGGTTCGTCGCCGCCCACACCCTTCCCGCCCTCGTACGGGGCTTCGTGAACGCCCGTCCCGGTGCGGCACGCGGCCACGCCGGGCCGGGCCGGCCGCGCTGGTCCGCCGCCACCCTGCGGGCCCTGCGCGAGCGGCACGGCGGGGCGCCCGTGCTCGTACGCGGGCTGGGCGGCACCGTCCTGCTCATCCTCGATCCGCAGGACATGCGGCAGTTCTACGCGGAACCCGTCGGCTCCCTCGCCCTGCCCGCCACGGGAACGGACGGCTGCGCTCACACCGGGTTCCGCGTCGAGCGGCGGGCGGTGGACGACTCCGTGCTCGCCACCGGGCAGAGCGTGCACCCCTCGTGCGGGGCGTTCCTCTCGGTCCTGGCCGACGAGGCCCGCCGCCTGACGGCCGGTGGTTCCCTCGAACCCGCCCGCGTCCGGTACGTCGTGGCCCGCGCGGCCCGGCGCATCGTCCTCGGCGACGCGGCCGCCGAGGACGTGGAACTCGGGCGCCGACCCGGCCGTTCACACGACAGGGCCGGCGCGCGGATCGCCGCGTACGCCGACCTCGCGGAGCCACACACCCTCGTCGGGCGGGCCCGCCGCCACACGGACTCCCTCGGTCGGCCGGACGGGCTCGGGCCGGACCAGGTCGGGCAGGTCCGCCAGTGGCTGGCGGCCTTCGACCTCGTGCCCGGCGTCCTGCTGCGCACCCTGCTGCTCCTGGGCGCCCACCCGGCCGAACAGGACGCCGTCGCCGCCGAGGCGAGGGCCGCCGGGTCCGCGCGAGGCGCCGCCCCGGGCGCGCTGCCCCGGATGCGCGCCTGCGTGCGGGAATCGCTGCGCCTCTATCCGACCGTGCCCGACCTGATAAGGACCACCCGGGCCGAGACCGAATGGCGGGGTGTGCGGCATCCGGCCGGGACCCGTGTGCTGCTCCCCGTGCTGTTCCACCAGCGCGACCCCGACCACGTGCCCGCCGCGCATGTCTTCGTGCCTGGCCGGTGGGCTTCGCGCGAAGCGGACCGGGACGTCCGGATGGCCCCGTTCGGCCATGCCGGCGGACGCTGCCCCGGCGAACAGCTGGGGCTGCTGGTCACCGCGGCGCTCTGCGCGGAAGTGCTGCGCGGGCACCGGGTACGGCCCGTCCGGCCCCTGCTCGACCCCCTCGGCCCGCTCCCCGCGGCCCTGGACCCGCAGAACATCCGCCTGCGCCTGACCCGCCGCTGACCCCACCACCGGCCTCCCGCGTAACCCGGCGGAGCCGCGGGCGCCCTCCGTCCCGACCGCTCCTGCCCGGCCTGCCGCCCCTGTCCTGCCCGACGTGCACCCGACCCGACGAGGAATCCATGTCCGACGCCCCGACCCCCGGGACCTCCGCGACCTCCGCGTCCACCGACCCGGACGCCGACCAACTGGACGCCCTGTGCCGGGAGCTGGCCGAGGCAGCCGACGCCGTTGGCGAAGCCGCCCGTTACGCCTCCCGGCTGGCCCTCGGCTCCCGGCTGCCGGTCACCGCGCTGGGCCTCGGCAGCCGCCGCCGCGCGGCCTGGCGTACGCTGCTGCGGGCCCTCACCGACCCGGACGGACTCGGCTGGGCCGCCCTCGGCCGTGGCGTCGCGCGGGCCGGGTGGCTCGCCGGTGTCTTCACCCGCCGGGAGAGCCTGGCCGTCAGCCTCGCGGTGTGCGGCCTCAAGGGCCGGATCCGGGTCGCGAGCGCCCGTAACCCGCAGAGGTCGGCCGACCCGGCCGCCGCCGAGGTGTTCCTCGCGGTGGAGGAGGGCCGGCAGGCGGACGCAGTCCGGGCGTTCCGCGACCTCGTGCGCCGGCGGGGCGAGGGTCCCGCCTTCGCCCTGCTGAAGCCCGCCTTCGCCGACATCCTGGCCTGGAAGGCGCTGACCGACGACAATCCGTTCAACGACCACGCCGGCTGGCAGGTCGCCACCGGCAGGGCCGTCGCCGCCGAGCCGCTCCTCGGCATCGGCGCCGCACTCCGGGCCTTCTTCGACCGGGGACCCGCCTGCTCCGAGCCGGGGAACGGCCTCCTCGAGGAGCTGGACACCACCGGCACCCCGGCCGGGTACCGGGGCAATGCCGACCGGATCGGCGGGGCCCCGGGGGCGGCCTTGCTCCAGCAGGTCGTCGGCCCGGACGGGTGCGAGCGGTGCGTGCTCCAACTCGCCGGCCCACCAACGGAGTCCGGCAGCGCCGATGCCCCGTACGAGGAGTCGGCCGCGCACGTCAGGGAAGTGGCCGCGACCGTACGCCGCCTCGTGCCCTCCGGGACCGAACTCGCCCTGCTCGGCCACGGCCCGGGCGCCCGGACGGCCGGACGGCTGGCCGCGAGCCGCGAGTTCACGGCCGCCTACCGGGTCACCTGGGTGGGTTCGGGCCCCGAGCCGGGTCCGGCGGCGGCCCTCGCCGCCTTCCGGGGCCGGGTCACCGGGAGCCACCTCGTACGCCTGCCGGGCCATCCCGACGTCTTCGTACCGGGGCGGTCGCAGTGACGGACACGGACACGGACACCGCCGGGCCCGGGCCCCGAGCCGGGACCGGTCCGGCCCCGGCCGCCGGCCTGCGCGCCCACTCGGCCGCCCTGCGTTCGCACGCCGAGCGGCTCCGCATCGCCGCCGGCGACCTGAACTGGCAGGGCCCGGGGGCCGACGCCTTCCGCGTCGAGGTGGCGTCCCTGGCCGACCGCTGCGCCACCGCTGCGGGCGGCTTCGAGCTGGCGGCGGCCCAACTGGCCCGCCCCGGGCCCCAGGACGGGACCGGTGGCAGGTCCCGGCGGCCCGGCTGACCGGACGGGGCCGGGGTGCCGGCGTGGCGGGGGTCAGAGGACCAGCGACAGCAGCAGGACGAAGCCGAGACCGACCACCGAGATGATGGTCTCCATCACCGACCACGTCTTGAGGGTCTGTCCGACCGTCATGCCGAAGTACTCCTTCACGAGCCAGAACCCGGCGTCGTTGACGTGGCTGAAGAACAGCGACCCCGATCCGATGGCGAGGACCAGCAGGGCGGTCTCCGTGGTCGACATGCCGGCCGCGAGCGGGGCCACCAGGCCGGCCGCAGAGATGGTGGCGACCGTGGCCGAACCCGTGGCCAGGCGGATGGCCACCGCGATGAGCCAGGCCAGCAGGAGGGCGGGTATCGCCCAGTTCTGGGACAGATCCATGATCATCCGGCCGACGCCCACGTCGATCAGCGTCTGCTTGAAGCCGCCGCCCGCGCCCACGATCAGCAGGATGCCCGCGATCGGGGCCAGCGACTTCTCCACCGTCACGGACAGCCGCGCCTTGGTGAATCCGGCCGCCCGGCCCAGGGTGAACATGCCCACGAGCACCGCCGCGAGCAGGGCGATCAGCGGCGAACCCGCCACATCGGTGACCCGCTGGACCGCGTTGGCCGGGTCGTCGACCACGATGTCGACCAAGGCCTTCATCAGCATCAAGGCCACCGGCAGCAAGACGGTGAAGACCGTCGCCCCGAAGCGCGGACGGTGTTCCAGCTCCGCGGAGGGCCGCTGCGGGACCATGTGCTCGGGCGCCGGTATGTCCACCCACCGGGCCGCGTACCGGGAGAACAGCGGGCCCGCGATGACGACGGTCGGGATGGCGACGAGTACACCGAGCGCGAGGGTGACGCCCAGGTTGGCGTGGAGCGCGTCGATGGCGACCAGCGGACCGGGGTGCGGCGGGATCAGCCCGTGCATCACGGACAGGCCGGCCAGCGCGGGGATGCCGATCCGCATGAGCGAGTAGTTGCCCCGCTTGGCCACCAGCAGGACCACCGGGATCAGCAGCACGATGCCGACCTCGAAGAAGAGCGGGAGGCCGATCACCGAGGCGATCAGCACCATCGCCCAGGGCATGGCCCGGCCCTTGGCGCGCGCCAGGATGGTGTCCACGATCTCGTCCGCGCCGCCCGAGTCGGCGAGCAGCTTGCCGAGGATCGCCCCCAGCGCGATCAGTACGCCGACACCTGCGACGGTGGCGCCGAGTCCGGCGGTGAAGCTGGAGATGGTCTTGGCCAGTGGAGCGCCCGCGAACACCCCGAGGGCGAGCGAGCCGAGCGTCAGCGCCAGGAAGGCGTGCAGCTTGAGGCGGGTGATGAGCAGGACGATGACGGCGATGCCCGCGAGGACGGCTATGCCCAGCTGGGTGTTGCCGGCCGAGGTGATCGGCTCGGTGGCGGCCGCTGCCAGAGTCTCGACGCTGAGACTGGTCACGGTGACGGTTCCTTCGTTCTCGTTCCCGGACGGGGAGGAGGGGGCGGGCGGGGGTGGTCGTGGGCCTGCGCGGTCAGGTGACCGGCGCCGGGAGGCGGCGCAGGGCGGCCAGCGCGCGAGCGGTGATCTCCTGCGGGGCTCCGGACACGTCGACGAGGACGCCGAGTTCGTCCGCTTGGAGCGGCTCGAGGGTGGCGAACTGCGAATCCAGCAGCGTGGTGGGCATGAAGTGGCCCTTGCGCGCCGCCATCCGCTCCTCGATCAGGGGCCGCTCGCCGGTGAGGTGGACGAAGACGGTGCCCGGCGCGATGGCCCGCAGCCGGTCGCGGTAGGCCCGCTTGAGCGAGGAGGCCGCGATGACCCCGCCGCTGAGACCGGCCCGGTTGCGCATCCACTCGCCGATGGAGTCCAGCCAGGGCCAGCGGTCCGTGTCGTCCAGGGGGATGCCGGCGGACATCTTGGCGACGTTGGCCGGCGGGTGGAAGGCGTCGCCCTCCGCGTAGGGGAGGGTCAGCGCGTCGGCGAGCAGCCGGCCCACGGTCGTCTTTCCCGTCCCGGCCACGCCCATCACCACAATGACGCGCGTCATCGCGCACCTCGTTTCGCTGTCCTCGTTGACTTCGGCCCGTTAGGACCTGGCATTACTGAAGCCTATTACGTAGTACTTATTCAAGAGGTGCATGGCAAAACGTCATATTTTTTGTCCATCGGGGAGTCACCGTACGCTTACGCCATGACCACTGAAGGGCCGGGCGAACCGGGCGGGCCGGGCGGCCAAGGGCTCCACTCCCATGTGCTGGACACCCTCGGCCTCGCGATCACGGCGGGGGAGCACCCGCCCGGCAGCGTGCTGCGCACCGACGAGATCGCCGAACGCTTCGACGCCTCCCGGACCGTGGTCCGCGAGGTGGTCCGCGTACTGGAATCGATGCAACTGGTCGAGTCCCGCCGCCGGGTCGGCGTCACCGTCCGCCCCACCGGGCAATGGAACGTCTACGACCCGCGCGTCATCCGCTGGCGCCTCGCCGGCACGGACCGCCCCCGTCAGCTGCGCTCCCTCACCGTGCTCCGCTCGGCCGTCGAACCGGTCGCGGCCGGACTCGCGGCCCTCCGGGCCACCCCGGAGCAGTGCGCCGAACTCACCGAGGCGGCCCTGGGCATGGTCCGCACCTCACGCGGCCACCAGCTCGACGGGTACCTCCACCACGACATCGCCTTCCACCGGACCGTGCTCAACGCCTCCGGCAACGAGATGTTCGCGCGCCTCGGCGATGTCGTCGCCGAGGTCCTGACCGGGCGCACCCAGCACGCGGTGATGTTCCACGATCCGGACCCGGCGGCCGTCACCCTGCACGTGCGGGTGGCCGAGGCCGTACGCGAGGGGGACGCGGCCGGCGCCGAGGCGCTGACACGGCAGATCGCGACGGGCGCGCTGGAGGAACTGGACGTGCTCGCACCGTAGGGCGCCGGGCCTGTACGGCCCCGGCCCCGGCTCCGTCGGTGGGCGTGTCCCGTCCGGCTATTCGCGTACCCGGGCGTCCATCGTCGGACGCCCGCCCTCGGCGTCGCCCTCGCCCTCGCCCTCGGCGCTGTCTGCGCCGAGGCCCGCGAGCAGGCGCAGCCCGTCCTCGGCGGGGCTGTCGGGGGCCGCGGAGAACACCAGCAGCTCCATGCCCGATTCGTTCGGCAGCGCGAAGTTCTCCTGGTGCAGTTCCAGCAGTCCGACCAACGGGTGGCGGAACGCCTTGCGTCCATGGGTGCGGGCGCGCACGTCCGCACGGGCCCAGAGGCGGCGGAACCGCTCGCTGCCCATCGCCAGCTCGCCGATGAGCGCGGCCAGGCGGGGATCCTCGGGGTATTGGCCGGCGGCCAGGCGCAGGTGCCCGACGACATCGAGGGTGCACGTCTCCCAATCCGCGTAGAGGCCGGACTCGGCCTCCTCCAGGAACATGTGCCGGGCGATGTTCAGGCCCGGCATCGGCCGGCCGAAGAGGAGTCCGGCCATGCGGTTCCCGGCGAGCGCGTCCAGTCGGTGGTCCATGATCAGCGCAGGTGCGTCGGCGACCAGCGCGAGGACGCGCAGCAGCTCCGGCCGGACCCGGCCGCCCGGCGCCTTCGCACGTCGGCGGCGCTGCCGGGCGAGCCGGTAGAGGTGCCCGCGTTCGGTCACGTCCAGGCCGAGGACGCGGGCGAGTGCGTCGAGGACCTGCTCGGAGGGCTGGGTCGCGCGGCCCTGCTCCAGACGCACGTAGTAGTCGACGCTGACCCCGGACAGGTGCGCGACCTCTTCGCGGCGCAGGCCTTCGACCCGGCGGCGGCTGTCCGTGGGGATGCCGACGGCCACAGGGTCGACCCGGGAGCGCCGGGTCCGCAGGAAGCCCGCAAGATCGTCCATGTCGCCCAGTATGGCCTCGCCCGGGCCCGTGAAGGTGGTACTGCCAGTACCAGGAAGCCCCGTCCGATGGAAGGAGCGCCCCTGAACACCGGGCGCCGAGGGCCCCAGGATCAAGGCATCCGATCCGAAGGAGTCCCCATGAAGACGCTCATCGTCTACGCCCACCCCGAGCCGAAGTCGCTCAACAGCTCACTGAAGGACCTCGCCGTCACCACCTTGGAGGCCGCCGGGCACGAGGTGCGGGTGAGCGATCTGTACGCGATGAACTGGAAGGCCGTCGTGGACGCCACGGACTACGGCTCCGAGGCCTCCAGCCCCTTGAAGGTCGCCCTGGACTCGGGCCGGGCCTTCGACGCCGGGACGCTCACCCCGGACGTCCTCGCGGAGCAGGAGAAGCTGCTGTGGGCCGATACGGTCATCTTCCAGTTCCCGCTGTGGTGGTACACGATGCCCGCGATCCTCAAGGGCTGGGTGGACCGGGTGTTCACCTACCACTTCGCTTACGGTGTCGGCGAGCACAGCGACACCAAGTACGGCGACCGCTTCGGTGAAGGCACCCTCGCGGGCCGCAGGGCCCTGCTGTCGGTGACCGCCGGAGGCCCGGAGTCGCACTACGCCGCCCGCGGCATCAACGGCCCCATCGACGACCTGCTGTTCCCGATCCACCACGGCATCCTCTACTACCCGGGCATCGAGGTGCTGCCGCCGTTCGTGCAGTACGGCACCGACCGGATGTCGGACGAGGACTACGCGGACGTGGCCAAGGCCTGGCAAGAGCGCCTGCTCACACTGGAGTCGACCGAACCGATCCCGTTCCGGCGGCAGAACTCCGGCGACTACGAGATTCCCTCGCTGCACCTGAAGGAGGGACTGGAGCCCACGGGCCGCAAGGGTTTCGGACTGCACGTGCACGCCTGACGGCCGGCCCGGCCCTGACCGCCGTGTCAGTGGCGACTTCAGCCGGACCGACCTCATCGTGGCGCCGGTCACCGGCTGCCCCGCCGGCGTCCGCACGGTCGCCCCTGCCGTCCGGGGCAACGACGTGAAGGTCAAGGCCGACGGGTACGACGGCGGTGACTCCGCTTCCTCCGTGGGGCCGGACCGGTGAACCGGCCGCACAAGGGCTTTGCGTGAAGAACGGCTGATCACCCTGACCGGGCCGGGACCCCGGCCGCAGCGGTGCGGCAATGGATCGGCGAGCGCCGGCTGCTCCTCGTAGCCTGCCGCGGCCACCTGCACGCCGCGCGCGGCTACGTGGAACGGGCGCTCGCCGCCGCGCGGCCCGAGGAGGTGGCCCCGCGGATCCGGGCGCTGGAGGTGGCCCCCTGCTCCAGGGCGAGCAGGAGCAGGCCCACCGGATCGCCGTCGGCTGCGAGGCCCTGGCCGCGGGGCTGGAGGGGGATGACTCCGGGCCGGCGCTGGACGCGGCATACCTGCTGGGCCTCAGCCACCTACTGGCCGGGCGGCCGCTGGCCGCGCGGATCGTCTCCGACACGCCCGCGACCGTACGAAGGCTGAGCGCGGGCGGGGCGAGGTCGGGGCGCGGGCGGGGCGAGGCCGGCGGGGGGCCGGGCCCGGGGTGCGAGGCGGCTGGTCGGCGGGAGCGTCGGCGAGGCTGACGGCGGGGCAGCCGAAGAGCTCGGTGAGGACCCGGCGCTGGTGGCCCGTCAGTGGATTGACGAAGACGACCGCGTCGGCTCCGGCAGCCTCGCGGAGCACCAGCACCTCCTGGGCCTTCCCGCGCCGGATGAGGGTCTGCGAGGAGAGCGGCCAGGACATCTTGCGCACGCCGCCGTCCGAGACGCCGCGGCGCTGGACGGCGCGGCCCAGGACCCGGATCCCCCGGGCGGCCAGTACGGCGGCGGCCGTGTCCATGACCGAGGCGAAGTCCTTGCGCTTGCCGGAGAAGTAGCCGACGAGCACCACTCCCGTCCCTTCGGCCAGTACGGACCCGGCCTGCCGGAGCGGGAGCGGGGTGGACGTGCGCCCGGACCGCGGCCGGGCCGGACGGTGATCGCGCCTGCGGCTCCTGTGCATGACCGGACCGTAGCCGGGCGTTCCCGCGGGACGACATCCATTTTCCGCGGACCGCGGGCACGGGCCCGCCGGTCAGGGCTGGTTGGGGAAGCTCGCGAAGTAGCCGGCGGCCATGTCCTCGGAGCCGTGGCCCAGTTCGTCGGCGCGGTGGAAACGGGCCCGCGCGGCGACCGCCAGGTCCACCGAGATCCCGGCTTGCGCCGCGGCCTCGGCGATCAGGCCGGTGTCCTTCTCGGCGCCGCGCACCGTGAAGCTCGGCGTGAAGTCCCGCTCCAGTACGGCCCGCATCTTGGCCTGGAGGTACGGATTGTCCATCGGCCCGCCGGTCACGACCCGCGCGAACAGTTCCGTGTCCACCCCGAGTCCCTCGGCCAGTGCCAGGGCCTCGCCGACCGCCGCCGTCACGGTGATCGCGTACCCCACGGCGGCCAGCTTCAGCCGGGTCGCCGCTCCGGGCTCGTCCCCGACCCGCAGCACCTTGTCCCCGAGGGCGGCGAAGACCGGGTCCAGCCGCGGATCGGCCGGGCCGCCGACCAGCACCACCAGGGTCCCGTCCTCAGCGGGCTGACGGGTGCCCTGCACCGGGGCGTCCACGAAGACCAGCCCGTGGTCCGCCGCGAAGGCGGCCAGTTCGTCGAGCGCGGCCAGGCCGACCGTACCCATCTGCGCCCACACCTGACCGGCGCTCAGGCCGTCCACGGCCGCCGCCATGGCCCGGGACACCGCCGCCCCGTCGGCCAGCATGGTGATCACCACATCGGCCCCGGCCACCGCGTCGGCCGGGCCGTCGGCGACCACCGCACCGTCGGCGGCCAGCGCGGCCGCCTTCTCCCGGGTCCGGTTCCACACGCGGACTTCCAGTCCGGCCTTGAGCAGGTTCCGGGCCATGCCCGATCCCATGATTCCGGTCCCCAGCAGTGCGACGACGCTCATGGCGCCACTCCCTCTCCGATGATTCCGCAGGCGTACCCCGGGGGCCAGTCTCCACGGCCGTGGGACCCGGTCACGCCGACGGGGCCACAACTCGCCATCGGGAGAGCCGCCGAGAGGACGCGTTCCGGCGGGGGCGGTTCCCCCTCAGCCCGCCGATGCCGTGCGCGGAGTGGTCTGCTGGACGGCCCAGCCGTTGCCGTCGGGGTCGGAGAAGTAGACGAAGGAGCCCCAGGGCATGTCCTCGATCTCCGTCACCTCGATGCCCCGGCCCTTGAGGTCGGCGAAGGCCTCCTCGATGTCCGCTACCACGACCTGCATGTTGTCCAGCGAGCCCGGTGTCATCCGGGTCAGGCCCTTGCCGATGGCGATCGAGCAGGCCGAGCCCGGCGGGGTCAGCTGGACGAAGCGGATGTCCTCGCTGACCGTGACGTCGTGGTCGGCGTGGAAGCCCAGCCGTTCGTAGAAGGCCTTGGCCCGGTCGATGTCGGTGACCGGTACGGCGACCAGTTCCAGTTTGATGTCCATCGGCTGCTCCTGACTCCGGTGTACCAGTGGATCAGGGGGCCGGTCCGGCCACCCCGTCGGCCATCATCCGCCGGAGACCGCCGCCGCGCCGCCCGCGACGGCATCCGCCGACGGCGTGTCTCCGTCCGGGCCCGACGTCGCGAACTGGGTGCGGTACAGCTCCTCGTACCGTCCGGCCGCCGCCAGCAGCTCGGCGTGCGTGCCGCGTTCCACGATCCGGCCCTCCTCCACCACCAGGATCAGGTCGGCCGCCTGCACCGTCGACAGCCGGTGCGCGATCACCACGGCGGTCCGCCCGGCCAGGGCCTCCCCGAGGGCCTCCTGGACCGCCGCCTCCGAGGTGGAGTCCAGATGGGCGGTGGCCTCGTCCAGGATCACCACCCGCTGTCCCGCCAGCAGCAGCCGGGCGATGGTCAGCCGCTGGCGCTCGCCGCCCGAAAGCCGGTAGCCGCGCTCGCCGACGACCGTGTCGAGCCCGTCCGGGAGCGAGGCCACGAGCCCGTCGAGGCGGGATCGGCGCAGGGCCTCCCAGATCTCGGCCTCGTCCGCCTCCGGGCGGGCCAGCAGCAGGTTGGCCCGTACCGACTCGTGGAAGAGGTGCCCGTCCTGCGTGACCATGCCCAGCGTCTCGCGGATGGAGTCCGCGGTGAGGTCCCGTACGTCGATGCCACCGAGGCGCACCGTGCCCGAGTCCGTGTCGTACAGCCGGGGGAGCAGCTGCGCGATGGTCGACTTTCCAGCGCCCGAAGAACCGACCAGGGCGATCATCTGCCCGGGCTCGGCACGGAAGGACACCTCGTGCAGCACCTCGGTGCCACCCCGCGAGTCGAGGATCGCGACTTCCTCCAAGGAGGCGAGGGACACCTTGTCGGGGGAGGGGTAGCCGAAGGAGACCCGGTCGAATTCCACCGTCACCGGCCCCTCCGGCACCCGGCGGGCGTCCGGCTTCTGGGAGATCAGCGGCTTCAGGTCGAGGATCTCGAAGACACGCTCGAAGCTGACCATCGCGCTCATCACCTCCACCCGCGCCCCGGCGAGCGCGGTCAGCGGCGCGTACAGCCGGGTGAGGAGGAGGGCCAGGGCGACCACCGAGCCCGCGTCGAGGGTGCCGGCGAGCGCGTAGTGGCCGCCGAGACCGTACACGAGCGCCAGGGCCAGCGCGGAGACCAGGGTGAGGGCGGTGATGAAGGCCGACTGGGCCATCGCCGTCCGGATCCCGATGTCGCGCACCCGGGCGGCCCGCGCAGCGAACTCCGCCGACTCCTCCGCGGGCCGACCGAACAGCTTCACCAGCGTGGCGCCCGGCGCGGAGAACCGCTCGGTCATCTGCGTGCCCATCGAGGCGTTGAGCGCCGACGCCTCCCGCTGCATCGCCGCCATCCGCGCCCCCATCCGGCGGGCGGGCAGGACGAACACCGGCAGGAGCACGAGGGCCAGCAGGGTGATCTGCCAGGAGATGCTCAGCATCACGGTCAGCGTCAGCAGCAGCGTCACGGTGTTGGCCACCACTCCCGACAGGGTGTTGCTGAAGGCCCGCTGCGCGCCGATCACATCGTTGTTGAGCCGGCTGACCAGCGCCCCGGTGCGGGTCCGGGTGAAGAACGCCACCGGCATCCGCTGTACGTGGTCGAAGACGGCCGTCCGCAGGTCCAGGATCAGCCCCTCGCCGAGGGTGGACGACAGTCGGCGGACGATCAGCCCCAGCGCCGCCTCCGCGACCGCGATCAGCGCGATGAGGAGGGCGAGGCGGGTGACCGTACCGCCTTCGCGGCCCTCGACGATCGTGGTGACCACACGGCTCGCGAGTACCGGGGTGGCCACCGCGAGCAGTGCGGTCACCACACTGAGCAGCAGGAAGAGCGTCAGCCCGCGGCGGTGCGGGCGGGCGAAAGCGGCGACGCGGCGCAGCCCGGCCCGCGAGAGCGGGCGCCGGTCCTGCTGGGCGTTGATCGCGCTGTGCAGCGATGTCCAGGCGGTTACTTCCATATCCATGAGCCGAACGCTAAGACCTCAACCAACCTTGAGGTCAATAGGTGGAGCCCCACATGATCCGATTCAGGACCAACTCCCGCTCGTAAGGGCGATTTTCCTCCCCTTCGTGACTGTCGGTGCCCGGTGACAGAATCGGTCCATGACGCACGGATCAGAGTCCTTCACGCACTCCGGCCGACGCACCGACGACACCGTTCTGACCCGCTTCGAACGCTGGGTACGCGACACCCCGGGAGCCCAGGCCGTCGCCGCGGGCACCGACAGCCTCACCTACGGACAACTCGACGCACGCGCGAACCGGTTGGCCCACCACCTGCTGAACTCCGGACTGCCCGACCGGTCCGTCCTCGCCGTGGCCTGCGCCCCGCGGGCCGAGCTCCTCGCCGTGCTCCTCGCCATTCTCAAGGCCGGCGCCGCCTACGCCGTCATCGACATCGAGAACCCGCGCACCGGGCAGCGCCAGCTCGCCGCCTCCCGGCCCTTCGCCCTGCTCGCCGACGCCGCGGACCGGGCCCGCCTCGACGACGGCGGCGACGGCGGCCATCTGCGGGTGATCCGCCTCGGCGCACACGCGGACGAGGCGGGCGGGCTGCCCGCCGACCCGCCGGAGCGTGTCGTACGAGGGGACGCGGCCGCCGTGCTGTTCACCGGGGGCGCGGACCGGCGGGCCGTCCCCATCGGCCACGGACGGCTCCTCGCCGCCCACGAGGGCTGGGCCCGGGTGACGGGGCCGGTCCCCGAGGACCGGCACCTGATCGCCGCCGCCCCGGACCTCACCGGCTTCGCCGCCGGATGGACGCGGGCCCTGTGCGAGGGCGCCGCCCTCGTCCTGCCCGAGGGGCCGCGCTGGACGGCCGAGTCGCTGCGCCGCGCCGTAGACGCCGAGCGGGTCACCGTCCTGCACGCCGACCCGGGCACCGCCACACAGCTCCTCCTGCGCGACCGCGAGGCAGCCCTGTCGAAGACCCTGCGCCGCACCGACGAAGGGCTCCGCTCCCTGCGCATGGTCACGGTCACCGGCGACCGGCTCTACCTCGACGAGCAGGCCGCCCTGCTCGCCCGGCTGCGGCCCGGCGCCCGGCTGCTGAACGTCTACGGTCCCACCGAGGCGGTGGGCATCGGTGCCCGGTTCGAACTCCCGCAACTCGCCGGGCCGTTGGACGGGTCCGAGGAACTCTCGTTGATCGGCTCCCCGTTCCCCGGCTGCCAACTCGACCTGTGCGACGGGGAGATCCACCTCACCGTGCCCGGCGGCGGCGAACCGGTCCCGACCGGCGATCTCGGTGCGCTGCGCCCCGACGGGCTGCTGGAGTTCCGCGGCCGGATCCGCGACCGGCTCACCGTGGACGGCAAACCCCTCGACCCGCATCCCGTCGAATCGGCGATCCGCGGCCATGCGGCGGTCGGCGGGGCAGTCCTGGCCGAGGTCAAGGGCGCCGGTACGGGGGTGAACGCGAGGCCGGCGCTCATCGCCTTCCTCGCCCCGCCCGCCGACAACGACAGCCGGCCACCGGGCTCCGACCTCCCCGACGGCGCGGAGCTCCGCCGACACCTGGCGGGCAGGCTCCCGGGAGCCATGATGCCGAGCGCCGTGTTCCGGCTGCCCCGGATCCCCCGGGACAAGGCCGGCCGCGAGCAGCGCAGCGCGCTCCCGCTGCCCCCGGGGCCCGCCGAAGACGGGCCGACCGGGGGCGGGACCAAGTACGCGAGGTCTTCATCGGGGCCCCATGCCTCCGGATGGGCTGGACTCGTCTTCTTCGTCGTGCTCGGGCTGCTGCTGCTGGGGGGCGTCGCCATGCTCCTGACCGCGATGTTCTGGCCCGGATCCACGGACCTCTCCGGCGTCCCGAACCCGTACGCGACGCTCTTCTTCATCCTCTACCTGGCCGAGTCCTGGGCCTTCGCGGCCGGTGTGCTGTTCCTGTTCATCGGCCGCTCCCGGATGCTCCGCCACGGGCGCCGCGGCCCCCGCATCACCACGGCCGCCCACCTGGCGATCGTCTACCTGCTGGCCGCCTGGTGGCCGCAGGACAACCTCTACCGGCTCGCCGCCAAGCAGGACTGGCCCCAACAGGCGGCCCTCGTCTACACCTTCAACATCCCCCTGATGATCGCCGCCGGGATCGTGGCGGTCTACGCCTCCCGCCCGCCGCTCAGCGCCTTCGACGTGAACCCGGAACCGGCGCCGGCCCGGGAAGCGGCCTCCGGCCCGGCCGGCTGAGCCCCGCCCGCCTGCTCGAACATCGCCCCGACGGACAGTGCCTCAGCCCGAACCAGCCGTTCGGCCGCGTCCAGCAGTTCCCTGCCGGCCGCGGCCACCAGGGCGCCCATCCAAGGCGCCGGTTCGAAGGCGCCGGTGGGGATGGCGGGGAGGAACACCGCGCCGGTCCCGGCGCACCTGCGAACCAGCCGCTCGCACAGGTCGTCGAACGCAGCCTCCGGAAGCCGGGCACCCAGCTCCACCCGGTCGACGATCCGTACGAAGTGCCCCGCGCCCCGCAGTTCGTCCAGCCGGGCCGCCACCACGAAGGCGACGGACGGCCCGGTCAGCCGCAGGTTCGTCTCCGTCGGCGCGAGCCGTCCCGCACCGTCGGCGACGAAATCCACGTCGAACCAGCCCCGGTAGCCCGCGGCCGACAGCTCCCGGCCCACCGCCCCGCCGAAGGCCAGCAGAGGCTCCTGTGCCCACCCGGGGACCACCCCCGGCCCCACCGTGGCCCCGCGGTACCCGCCGTCCGCCACGTCCATCACCGCCCCGCCCACCTCGTGCACCCGGCCCCGCGCGTCCACGAACCCGTCATACGTGAGGTCGCGCGGCTCGTCCGGATCCGCCGGGCCGCGTACGTACTCCTCCACCAGCAGCGGACCGCGCGGCAACGCCCGCACCACGGCCCGGGCCCCGCCCGCCGCGCGGATCCGCTCGGGAGTCACCACCGTGGTGCCCGAACCCCCGACCCCGTGCTCCGATTTGAGGACGGTGCTCTCGCCCGCCCCGGTACGCGAAGCCAGCAGCCGGACCGCCGCCCGCCGGGTCGGCGCCCGCCACTGCGCGGGAAGCGTGATCGCGGGATGCCCGCCCTCCGCGAGGATCCGCCCGAACAGCCCGTGCGCCGCCGACTTCGACTCGTACCGCAGCTCCTCCGGCCGCCAGGGCCGCCGCGCCAGACGCGCGAAGGGGGCGGTCAGCCCCCACGGCACGAGGGGCGCCCCGGCGAGGGCTCCGGTCACGGACCCGGTCCCGGCCAGCCGCGCGGCCAGCGCCGGCCGGGCCCGTACGGCGTCCGACAGATCCGGGTCCCGCTCCGCCAGCCCGTCGTACACCTCGACCCCGGCGGGCCAGTCCAGTTGGCGTCCGAGCAGGGAGATCCAGCCCTGCGGTACCGGGCGCGGCAGCACCAGCGCGGCCGGCCGGGGACTGTAGAAGGCGGCCAGACAGGCGTAGTGGTGGGCGGCCGTCTGTCCCCGGTCCAGGGAGGCGTCGGCGAACTGTGCGTTGTACTCGGCGACATTGCCCACGTGTACGGCCGCCGCGCCGCCCGTCCAGGCCCGGGCCCAGTCGGCCAGGGGCGCGGGCGCCACCTCGAACGGCACGAGCGCGCCGAGAGCGTCCGGGCCCGGGCCCGGGCCCTCGCCCACCGCGCCCATCGCCCGGTAGAACCCGCGGGCGTGCGGATCGGCGTCGATCAGAAGCCGGCGGAAACCCAGCTCGGCGGCGCGACGCACCACGTCCCGGTACAGCAGGCGCCCCACGCCCCCGCCGATGGCCGCCGGCTCGACGAAGAGCAGCCCCAGCCGTCCGAGCGGCGGCTCCCCGTCCAGGGAGGCGAGCCCGAGCACGGCGGCCGGGCCGCCGCCGGACCGGGCCCCGGGCCCGGCGACCACGATCCGCCGCCGCTCCACGTCCCCGGCCTCGATCCGCAACTCCGGAGCGCACGCGGCGAGGAACCCCGCCCCGTACCCCCAGTGCGCCTTCGACCGCATGACCAGATCCGTCAACGCCTCGGCTTCCCCGGGCCGCGCGGCCCTGAGCTCCGCCATTTCCAGACCTCCCCATGGTCGGGTGCCATGGCGTGCGATAGATTCGGCCACCGCGACGACAGGCACGCGACGTACTTCCTACCCCACCCGGAGACGGCTTCCCAATGAGCGACATCATCAACGGACTTGGCCGCACCAGCGCATTCGGCGGCGTCGGTCTGGTGCTGCTCATCCTCGGCATCGTCCTGGTGGACGTGCTGACCCCCGGCAAACTGCCGAAGCAGATCTGGGAGGAGCGCAACCGCAACGCCTCCGTGATGCTCTCGTCGGCGCTGCTCGGCATCGGCGGCATCGTCTTCACCTCGATCTGGACCACGTACGACAGCTTCGGCAAGGGCCTGCTCTCCACGGCGGCCTTCGGAATCCTCGGCCTGGTCCTGATGGCCGTGGCCTTCCTGCTGCTGGACCTGGTGACCCCGGGCAGGCTCGGCGCGATCGTGGTCGACCCCGAGCCGCACCCCGCCGTATGGGTGACGGCCTCCTGCAACCTCGCGGTCGCCGCGATCGTCGCCGCTTCCATCGCCTGACGGCCCGCGCCCGCCCGAACGCCACACACGAGAGCGCCGCTCCCCGGAGGGAGCGGCGCTCTCGTTTCGTACGGGTGCTCCGGACGGGCCCACCTGGGAGCGATGTTCCCGTGCGTCAGAATCGACGCATGCTGAGTATCGGATCCGTTGTGCTGGGTGTCTCGGACGTGCCGCGTGCGGCTGCCTTCTGGGGGGCGGCCCTGGGGTACGTGCCGCGTGAGGAGATGGAGGACGACTGGGTGGTTCTGGTTCCGGCCCCAGGGGTGGCGGCCGGAGTCCAGCTGTCGCTCAGTCTGAGCGTGACCCCGGTCCGGGACCATCCGCGAACCCATCTGGATCTGTACGCAGCCGATGCGTCCGATCAGTTGGCCGAGGTGGAACGGCTGGTCTCGCTGGGCGCCCAGCGGGTCGAGTGGGACCTCTATCCCGCCGATGCCGACTTCGTCGTGCTCGCCGATCCCGACGGCAACCGCTTCTGCGTCATCGACACCGGCCAGGCCGCCTCCTGACCCGCGGACCCGGGAATTTCGCCGGGTTGGCGCCCGTCGTGGATATCAGGTCCACCGGGTTCGCACCCGCCGCGCGGACGTGCACCGCGATTTCACTCCGGGCCGGGCCCCGGTGTCTGCGCGTCCACGAGTTCGCAGCCCGCCGGGGTGCCGGAGGCAGGGGCGAACCGGCAAGGGCCGTTGCCGGACTAAGCCAGGCCCAGTGCGAAGACCGCGAACCCGGCCGCCAGCAGGCCGGCCACGGTACGGCGCACCGCCGTGGCCCTCGTCCAGGGCTGCTCGAACCGGCGAGCGTAGCGGGCGATGCCCACCAGCAGCGCCGCGAACACCGGCATCCACGCCAACCGCGCCACGATCCATCCGACACTGTCCGGCGCAGTCGTCAGACCGGCCAGCCCGCCCGCGAACGAACCCGGTACGGCGGCCGCCAGCATCGCCGTCTGGTGCCAGCACAGGATCGTCATCGCGCACAGGTTGACCACGACCACCGGCGCCCACAGCAGCGGCCGGGCCAGCAGCCGCGCCAGCCGGTCCCGCAGCAGGATCGCCGCTCCCGACTGGGCCGAGGCCAGGGCCAGTACCAGCAGCGACGGCGGATGGGAGTTGGTCCGGGTCTTGCCCGGCACGCCGACCATCGACGCCGGGTAGTGGAAGACCACCAGCAGGGCCGCGAACAGTGCGCCCCCGCCCGCCAGCAGCAGCCACCCGCCGCGCCGCCCGATCCGGCCCTCGCCCCAGTCCACACCGAGCTGGTACGCGAACAGCCAGCCCGGCAGGATGTTCACCAGCGCCACCCACCCGGGCACCGAGTCCGCGAAGGGCCCGTAGCGCAGGAAGTCCACCACCGCGACCGAGGCGAGCAGCGGGGCGGCCGCCCAGCCGCCCAGCCGGTGCGCGGCCCGCACGCAGTACGGGGTCAGCGCGGTGACCAGCAGGTACACCCCGACGAACCAGAGCGGCTGGATCACCAGCTTCGCCCCTGTCCGCAGCGTGGCCTCGGGCACCCCGGCCGCGTACAGCACGGGCGCGGCCAGCGCCCACACCGCCGTGACCCCGAGCACCGGCCGCCCCAGCCGGGAGGTCCGGCCCTTCAGCCAAGCCCCGGCCGATCCGGTGCGGCGCCGGAAGGAGAGCGCCGAGGCATAGCCTCCGACCAGGAAGAAGATGCCGAGCATCTGCAGCACCCAACTGGCCGGCGCCAGGCCGCCGAAGGCGGAGAGGGGACTGGCATTGTGCAGGGCCCCGACGTCGTCGAGGGTGAACCCGCCGAGCAGCCAGTGCCCGGTCGGAACGGCCAGCAGGGCCAGCGCCCGCAGCCCGTCGACCGCCCGGTCCCGGTGGGCGGGGGTCTTCGCGTCGATCCGGCCGGCGGCCTCCCGTGCCCTGGTGAGGATGGTGCCGGGCGCGCTCATCGGCCCGCTCCCGCGGCGATCGAGGCGAAGGCCTTCAGGGACTGGGTGCCGGGGGTGAAGTAGCCGGTGTGGCCCGCCACGTCGGCGGCGGGGATCCGGCGGGCGCCGAAGGCCGCCGAGGTGGGATCGGCGCCGTGGCCGAGCCCGGCGAACTCCACGTTGGGCACGTCGGAGATCCAGTCGTCGGGCCCGCGCGCCGCCCATACGCGGGCGTCGGTGTGCAGGCGCGCGACACTGCCCGCCCGCATCCCGGGGGAGCCGAAGGCGACGATGTCGGTGGCGTCCGTGTGCCGGGCCGCCAGTCCGCAGACCACCGAGCCGTAGCTGTGGCAGAACAGCACCGGGTCGGGTGCGCCGACGGCGTCCAGCCCATCGGTGAACCGGGCCAGGCGGACCGCGCCCGCCTCCGCGAGGCGCCCGCGGGCCGTGTCCAGCCCCACCCCGACGGGCGTGGTGTAGCCCGTCCACGCGATCACGGCGGCCGCCTCCCCGGTCGCTGACCGCAGGGAGCGGGCCATGCCCGCCGGGCCGGTGTACGCGGCCCGGGGCCGGTCGTAGGTGGTGGCGTCGTTGTCCGAGCCCGGCACGACCACCGACACGTGCGCGGCCCGACCCAGGTCCCCGAACACCTCGGCGACGGTGCCCCGGCCGCGCGGGTCGAAGGCCAGGATCTGCCGGCCGGGCGCGGCCAGCGAGGCGAAGCGGGGCTCGCCCGTCGCCAGCACGGCCAGCCGGTTGGCCTCGTAGCGGAGCGCGAGCGGGGCGCCGTCCAGATTGCCGGCCACCAGCGGGTGGGACCGTACGAGGCCCAGCGCCAGGGAGTCGTCCAGCGCGGCGAAGAACCGCGCGACCTCCGACGGCGTCGCCCGCGCCGGATCCGGCAGGGGGCGCCCGGACACCGTGTCGGCCCGCCATGCCGCGCTGCCGGGCGGCGGCCCGGTGACGGCCGACTGCGAGCCGGCGGATGCCCATCCGGCGGTTCCGGCGACGACGGCCGTGGCCAGAGCGGCCGTGACCAGTGTCCTTGCGAAGCGGCGCATGCCCCTTCTCCTCTCCTCGTGACGAGGAGGAAGGTAAGGAGAAGGTGACGCACGGGGCGTCGCACCGTGGAGCCAAACCGGATGTCATACCCCGGTAGGGGGTGGAGGAGATCCCCCCGGGCCGGGCGGCGGACGAGGGTCCGGGCCGGGCCGCGAGGTGGGTCCGGGCCCGGACCGCGAGCGGGGCTCCGGAGGCTGGATCAGGCCTTCGAGTCGCCCGGCCGCACCAGCCCCGCCTCGTACGCGAAGATCACGGCCTGCGCCCGGTCCCGCAGGTCCAGCTTGCCGAGCACCCGCCCGATGTGCGTTTTGACCGTCTGCTCGGCGAGCACGAGATGGCCGGCGATCTCCTGGTTGGACAGTCCGCGCGCGATGAGCTCCAGCACCTCGGTCTCCCGCGGGGTCAGCCCGTTCAGCCGCAGCGCGGGATTGCGGCGCGGCGCCGGCCGCCGGTCGACGAAGTCGGCGATCAGCCGCCGGGTCACCGACGGAGCCAGCAGCGCATCGCCCGAGGCGACCACCCGTACCGCCGCGATCAGATCCGCCGGCGGGGCGTCCTTCAGCAGGAATCCGGAGGCGCCCGCGCGCAGCGCCTCGTACACGTAGTCGTCGATGTCGAAGGTGGTCAGCATCAGAACCTTCGGCCGGTGCTCCACGCCCGGCGGGGGATCGAGGAGCTCGCGGGCGGCGCTGAGCCCGTCCATCTCCGGCATCCGGACGTCCATCAGCACCACGTCGGGATGGACGGTGCGGGAGACCTGGATCCCCTGACGTCCGTCGGGCGCCTCGCCCACCACGTCGATGTCGGCCTGCGCCGACAACAGCGCGGCGAAACCGGCCCGCACCATGGCCTGGTCGTCGACGATGATCACGCGGATGGTCAACTTGGTTCCTCGGACGGGGTATTGATGGGCATACGGGCGGCTACCCGGAAGCCGCCGTCGGGCAGCGGGCCGGTGTCCAGCGTCCCGCCCGTCAACCGTACGCGCTCCCGCATCCCCACCAGGCCGTGCCCGGTGCCCGAAGTCTCCAGCGCCACCACCGCGTCCCGTGCGGGGCCGTTGACCACCAGCACGAGGACCTCCTCCTCGTCGAAGGTCACCGAGACCCGGGTCGGCGCCCCCGGCGCGTGCCGCACCACATTGGCCAGCGCCTCCTGCACGATCCGGTACGCCGACAGGTCCACGGCCGGCGGCGCGGCCCCGGCCGCCCCGGTGGCGAGCGCCAACTCCACCGGCTGCCCGGCCCGTACGGTCGCCTCCACCAGCTGCTGCAACCGTCCGAGCCCCGGCTGCGGGGCCCGGTCGGCGCCGTTCGCCTCGTCCCCGCGCAGTACCGTCAGCAGCCGCCGCATCTCGCCCAGCGACTCGCGCGCGCTCGCCGCGATCGCCGCGAACTCCTCCCGCACCGGCTCCGCCATGCCGGGCAGCCGGTACGGCGCCGAATCCGCCTGCACCGTGATCACCGACATGTGGTGGGCCACCACGTCGTGCAACTCCCTCGCGATTCGCGCCCGTTCCTCCAGAAGGGTGCGCCTGGACCGCTCGGCCTCGCTGATGCTCTCCTGCTCGGCGATCTTCTGGCGCGCGTCGCCGAGCCCGCGCAGCGCTCCCGTCAGCGCGAGCACCACCCCGGCCAGCACGAACAGCAGGGCGACCGTATTGGTCGTTCCGTCCGGCTGGAAGCCGCTCAGCGCCGAGCCCGCCACCCCGGTCGCCAGCCACACCCCGACCAGGGTCCGGATGGACTCGCGCAGGCCCAGGCAGGCCATCAGCACCAGGTAGCCGATGATCACCATCGGGGTCCAGGGCCAGGCCTGCCCGGCCACCTGGTCTGCCTGGGTCAGTACGGCGGCCCCGGCCGTGTCCGCGAGCAGCACCATGCCCCACGCGGGCAGCGGCCGGGTCACGGCGAGCAGCAGCGGCAAGGTCTGGGCCACGCCCAGCGCCCCGGCCCAGCCGCCGCCCGCCTTGTAGCCGTTGGTCAGCACCACGATCGTCACCGGCAGCAGCGTCATCACGCAGATGGCGGTCACGGCGTACGGCAGCATCCGCTGCCAAGCCTTGGGGGCCTGCGCGAACAGTGGCTCGCGGGCCCGTGCGGGCGTGCGCAGCGCCACCGCGAACTGGGCCGCCACCCGCGGAGTCCGGGCGGCGGAGGCGGCGTCCGGGGTGACCGACTCGGATCGGGACGGGGATCCTGACGGGGATCCGGACGGCGATCGGGACGGCGATCCGGATCCGGATCGGAAGCGTGCTCGGAAGCGGGCTCGGGCTCGGGGTCGGTCGCTCATGATCGGCCCAGCGTATGTGCCCGCGACCCGCCACGGCCCCGTACGGTGCTCACCGGCCGGGCCGGCCGCCAGGGACGGGAGCCGAGCCCGCGGGAGAGGCACCCGCCCGCTGCGCGAGGGCCGCGCGCAACCGGGTGAGCCGCCCGATCTCGGCGTCGAGCACGCCGGGCCGGTGCGCGACGATCCCGCCCGAGCCGCAGCGCGGCGGCGGGATCCGCCGCGAGCAGGTGGAGCCGGTCGCCACGCCGCGCAGGTCCTCGACGGTGAATCCGTGGGCCGGCAGATCGCGGATGATCCGCAGCCGGGCAACGTGACGGTTGCGTACGAGGACCAGCCCGGGGCCCGGCCCGGGCTCCCGCAGTGGCACCTCGACGACGGCGAAGTGTGCCCGCTCGGGCAGCCCTTCGGGGCGGGCGGCGAGCCGGATCCCGCTCCCGCGAGGCCGCCTCCCACGGTCGGCATAGACTGCGCCCGGCCCGGAAAGCGGGTCGCGAACGGCGGGGGAGCGGGTACGCATGGGCGGGGCGGCCGCGCTGGAGAAACTGATACCGGTGGCGCTCGCCTTCGGCGCCGGCGTGTTCCTCGCGCGCCGAAAGACGGTCCCCGCCGAGGCCTCCAAGGCCTTCGCCGACTACGCCTTCCTCTTCGCGGTCCCGTGCTACCTCTTCGGCAACATCTACGAGGCGAACCTGTCCGCCCTCTTCGACTGGCGGGCCATCGGCGGCTACGCGGCCGCGGCGGCGCTCGCGGTCGCGGCCGTGGCCACCGTCTCGGCGGCGGCCGGACTGCGGGATCCCCGGGCCGTGGCGCTGCGGGTGATGGCCGGGGTCCAGGTCAACACCGCCTACTTCGCCGTCCCCGTCTTCATCACCTTCTTCGGGACGGCGGCGCCGATCTTCCCGGTCCTGCTCTTCCAGGTCTGCGTCCTGTCGCTCGTCGTCATCGCCATCATGGAACTGGGCCGTTCCGGCCCCGCTGCGGGCGGCCCCGGCCGGCGACTGGCCCGCGCCGTCAGCGCCTCGCTCGTCACTCCGCTGGTCCTCGCCTGCAACGCCGGGATCCTGCTGAACCTGCTCTCCGTGCACGTCCCGCAGGTGGTCCTGGACGGGGCCGCCTTCGTCGGCGACAGTGCCTCCCCGGTGGCGCTCTTCGCCCTCGGCCTGCACCTCGGCGGCATCGGCCTCGACGTCCGGGGTACCACCCGCGAGGAGCTGGCGCTCATCGGCTTCAAGTGCCTGGCCTTCCCGCTGCTTGCGTGGGCGGTGTGCGGGGCGCTGTTCGGGGTCCGGGGCGAGTGGCTCACGTACCTCGTGCTGATCGCCGCGATGCCGACGCCCCAGAACCTGTTCATCTTCGCCCAGCGCTACGACGTGGGCGTGGACCTCTCCGCCGCCGTCGTGATCAAGAGCTCGCTGGTCTGCCTCCTGCTGCTGCCGCTCTGGCTGCAGCTGCTGTCCCGGTGACCTCGGGGGCGTCGTTCCCCCGGCGGGCTCCGCTCGTTGAGCGGGCATGGAGCTTCCGTCGATCGCGGCGCCCGGCGTCGGTGAACAGGCCGACGCCGTGGCCGATGCCGCCTGCCACCTCTACGACACCCTCGCGCCCTGGGGTCACACCGCGCCCGGAGGGTGGAGCCGGGGCGCCGCCGAGGACGCCGCCGAGGCCATCGAGACGGCCGCGCACGCCCTCGCGTACGCCCATCCGCGTGCCGAGGTCATCCTCGGGCCCGTGCACACCGCCCTCGCGGACCTGCGCCGTCAGCTCGGCCTCGGGCCCGCCGAACCGCTGACCGCGCAGGGGCTGCCGGCGACCCCGCGGACGGTGGGCAACCCGCGCCGCACCCGCCGGGCGAGGGTGTTCATGCCACCCGCGCCCCGGCAAGCGCAGTCTCGTACAACTTCCTGATGTCGGCCCCGAAATAGGAGCTGTAGGAGGTGTCGGGGGTGTCCCCGCCGGTCTTCCAGCCGCCGATCACGCCGACCACGTCGCCGGTCTCGGTCCGCTCGTCGAAGCCGGTCAGGAACGGACCGCCGCTGGTGCCGCCCGGGTAGCCCGTGCAGGCGATCCGCAGGAACGATCCCGGGATCCCCGGATCGGTGCTGGTGAACTTCGCCGTCCGGTTCACGCACAGCCGGGGCCGGGCGGCGGAGGCCGGATAGCCGATCAGGGAGACCTTCTTGTGCGCGTACGTGGCGCCGGTGACGAGGCGGTTCCCGCCCACCACGTCCTCCACGGGAAACCCGTCGGCGTCCGGGCCGACTTGGGCGAAGGCCACGTCGAGGGCGGCGCCCTTGTCCGCGCCGAGCCGCCGGTAGCGCGGGTCGATCCACACCTTGGAGCGGCCGCCCGCGTCACGCAGGATGGGGAACATTCCGTACGGCTGGGGGTTCTGCGCCGTGTACTGCGGTACGAAGGCCACCTGCCGGGCGTCCGTCCCGAGCAGGCAGTGCGCCGCGCTGAGCACCAGATCGTGGCCGGGGGAGGAGACCACGCTCGCGGTGCAGAAGTAGGCGCCGCCGCTCTTCATGACGAACATCCGGCCCACGACCGGGATCCCGTCGAAGTCCTGGCCGGTCCCGTCGGCCGCGGCCGGGGCGCCGCCGCGGCTGATCGGGACCGCGGACGCCATCCGGTCGGGGGTCCAGAACGACTCCGCCTCCCGCGCCGACCACCGGCCGGCGGCCGACGCCGGCGCCGGGGCGGTTCCGGCCTCGGCCACGGGCAGGGGCCCGGCGGGCAGCAGCAGGGCGGCCGTGGCCGCCGCCACCGTCAACGTACGTCGCATGTCCGTCTCCTTCTTCGGGGATGGGAGGCAGGTTCTTCGGGGATGGGAGGCAGGGGCTGGTGCTGCTCCCGGCCAGAGCGCCGATGCCTGGCGGGAAGGTCTGCCAGGTCCCGGCCACAGCACTAGACGGCCTGCGGGAAGCGGAACAGCCGGTCGGGGTCGTAGCGGCGCCGGACTTCTTCCAGGCGGGCGAGATTCGGCCCGTAGTAGGCCTCGCGCCAGCCGGTCAGCTTCGGGTCGGCGTAGTTCTGGTACGCGGCTCCGCTCGCCCAGGGCCGCAGGTCCTGCCAGAGTCCGTCGAGCCAGCCCTGGTGCCGGGCGATGCCGGCGGCCGGGGCCGGGCCGGGCCAGTGGACGAGGTACTGGGCGAGGAAGCCGGCCGAGCGGTGCGCGAAGGCGGTGGCCCGCGCCGGGACCCGGCCCAGGGCTCCGCCGCAGACCCCGTCGAACTGCACCACGCCGAACCCGCCGCGCGGCACGCTCCCGGCGTAGCGCCGCAGGGCGGCCAGGACCGCCAGGGCCGCAGGTTCGCCCAGTCCGCCCGGGGCCCAGAAGTCGGACCTGGCGGCGTAGGAGGCACGGCCGAGGCGCCCCTGGGGATTGTGTCCGGGCAGGCTGCCCGCCGGCCTGCATTCGGCGGGGCTCCGGTCCAGGCAGCCGGCCATGGCCCGGACGGTGTCCGCGTAGCCGCGTACGACGGTCCAGCTGTCCCGGGGCGGGCCGCCCACCAGATCGGACAGCCGGGTCAGCTGCCGCTCCAGCTCGGCGTGCCCGCCGTCCAGGCAGAGCACCCGCAGGGCCGGGGCGACGACCGGGCCGCCGTCGACGGTGAACTCCACCTGGCTCCAGAACGGGTCGGGCAGCGCCTCCAGCCAGCGCTGCCAGCCGCGCAGCACGGCGGGGGAGTCGGCGGCGGACCAGCGCAGCTCCGCGAAGGCGCAGTCGGAGACCGGGTGGGCACGGAAGCGGAACCCGGTGACCACCCCGAAGTTGCCGCCTCCTCCGCCGCGCAGGGCCCAGAAGAGGTCGGGCTCGTCGTCGGCGCCGACCTCGCGGACGGTCCCGTCGGGGGTCACGACGGTCACCCCCGTGAGCCGGTCGGAGGTGGTTCCGCAGGACCGGGAGGAGAGGCCCAGACCGCCGCCGAGGGTGAGACCGGCGATGCCGACGGAAGGGCACAGCCCCGTCGGGATCGCCAGGCCGCGCGCGGCGAGGACGGCGTTGACCTCCCCGAGGCGGGCGCCCGCGCCGATCCGCACCCCGGTCCCGGAGTCCGCGGCCACCTCCGCCATGGCTCCCGTGTCGATGACGAGCCCGGCCTCGCGGGTGGACCAGCCCGCATAGCCGTGGCCGCCGCCCCGCGGGACCACGGGGACGGCCGAACGCCGGGCGAAGTCCAGGCAGGCGGCCACGTCGTCCGGGTGCGCGGGATAGGCCACCGCGCCCGGCCGGACCGAGTCGAAACGGGGCTGGAACAGCTGCCGGGCCTCGTCGTACTCCGGGTCGCCCGACGCCACCACCCGGCCGTCGAGGGACCTGGCCAGCGCACCGTAGTCCGGCTCCGTGCGCCGGGCCGTCCCGCGGGGCGTCGCGCCGATCGAGGCGAGCACGCCCGTGGCGGCTCCCGCGAGGACCTGGCGGCGGTGGAGGGTCATCCCGCCTTCCTGCCACCGCCTTGCCCGTTCGGGGCGAAGGCGGGCCCACGGGGGCCCGCTTGCCCCCCGAACGGCCGATGCCCGGGCGGGGTCCAGTACACGTCGAGGTCGACCGGATGCCCGTACGCGTGTTCCAGCCGGAGCTGCCGGTCGCCCGCCTTGAACGCGATCAGCAGGTACCCGCCCGGGGCCAGTACCCGCGCGAACTCGGAGAACAGTGCGGGGAGTTCGGGCGCCGGCGTATGGACCGTGGAGTACCAGGCCAGCACCCCGCCGAGGACCCCGTCCGCGATGTCCAGCGCGCCCATCGAACCGACCTCGAACCGCAGCCCCGGATAGGTCCGGCGGGCCACCGCCACCATCGCGGGGGACAGGTCGACTCCGAAGGCCCGTACCCCGAGGCCGTCGAGGTGCGCCGTTACCCGGCCCGGGCCGCAGCCCAGGTCGGCCACCGCCCGGCCTGCGGCCGGATCGTCCCCGCGCACGCACTCCGCGAAGGCGGCCAGCATCGCCCGGTCCAGCGGTTTGCGCTCCAGCTCCGAGGCCAGCAGCGCGGCGTAGTCCCCGGCGACGGCGTCGTACGACGACCGGACGGAGTTCAAGTGCGAAGTCGATGACATGCCCCCGGACAGTAGCCCGCCCGCGCCCCGGACTCAGCCCCCGGCCAGTGGATTGTCGAGCTCGGCCCACTGATCGCCCGGTACGCCCGGGCTCAGCCGCATCAGGGTCAGCGCCTTGGTCGGCAGCGGCCCGGTCAGCAGCGCCCGGGTGTCGGCGGTGGCGGGCAGGCCGGGCGCGGCAGCCGCCAGATCCGCCGCGAGCGCGGTGGCCGAACCCGCCGTGGAACCGAGCGCCCCGGCAACCAGCGATCCGAAGAGCTTGCGGCGCAGCAGGGTCACGTCATCGGTGATCAGCCGCCCCGACAGCGGCGGCGCCGACAGGCCGTGGCGGGCGAGGCGGTCCGGGCTGATCCGGATGTCGGCCAGGTCGCGGTACACGAGCCGCAGCGGGGCGCCGTCGGCGGACAGGACGACCAGGAGGTTCTGGCCGTGCGCCTCCAGGGCCACTCCGAGCTCCAGCACCCGCAGGCACACCGACAGCGCGAGGCGGGCGAAACCGGCCCGCCAGGGGGCCGAGCGTGCGTACGGGGTCAGCGCCAGGGCCGCCACGGGCAGGACCCGCTCGCCCGCGCCCCGGTCCGCGTACGCTTCGGGCGGCTCGCGGAGCACGGCGGCCAGATCCGGGGTGCCGGCGGTGACGGCGCCCAGCGTGCGGGTGATGTGCAGACGGCCGTCGAGCCGCTCGGACAGGCTCTGCGCGAAGGCGGAGACGGCGGCGGCCGTGTCGATGGAGTAGACGGAGATGTCCCGCACGGAGGAGGTGAGCCGGGTGCTGAGCGCGGTCTTGACGTGCGGCCCGCCGTCCCAGGGAGAAAGGGTGCGCAAGGCCATCAACGGGTGCGCGGCGGGACCGGGCCGGAGCTCGTGCCCATGCGGCTCCCCCTGTTTCACCACGTGCTCGGCCTGCCAGGGATGGACGGGTACGAGGATCCGCCCGGCCTCCCGCCACCGGTCCGGCCACTCCCCGGTCACCCGGCACTCCGCCGCCCGTACGACGGCCAGCCCCAGGGTGACCACCGGCCGGTGCTCGGGCGCGTACGCCAACTGCTCGGCCACCGTGAATCCGGGACGGGAGCGGCAGTTGGGGTGGTACGGATGGCCGTCGACCACCCGTTGCTCCCACTCCCAGGCGGCGAGCTGCCCGGCGCCGGGCCCGGCGCCGGTACTCGGGCCGGCCGGCTGACCCGCGCGGGACAGGGCGAGGGAGGACGTGCTGTCGTCCAGCTCTGCGGCGAACTCCTCCCCGTACGGCAGCCCCAGCGCGGCCATCAGCGGGGCGGCCTGCCGGTAGGGGCGGCCGTCGAGCAGCAGCTCGGTGACGGGGGGCGCGGTCGAAAGGGTCGCTGAGTGGGTCGTCGCGTACGGGTCGGGGAGGGGGCCTTCCAGCCGGGCGCCCGAGGCCAGGCGAAGCGCGAGCACACCGGAACCCCGCTCCCGGCGGGTGATCCACGGCAACGGCTCGAAGGCGAACGCCCGCCACAGCCGGGTCAGCACCGCGGCGCGCGCACCGGGGAGCGCGGCGGCGTACGCCGGCCCGAGCGAGGGCCGGTCCCCGGCCGGGGACGCGGGGCCGGCGGGTCCGGCCGGCCCCGTGGGCCCGGCAGGCCTGGTCGGCCCGATGGGCGCGGCGGGCCGGGCGACTCCGGCCGGGGCGGTTTCGGACAGCCCGGCCAGTTCGGCGGCGACGGCCTCTTCGGCCGTGGTGGCGGGGAGGTACATGCTGGGGTCCAGGGCCCTGGTCCTCTCGGATGACGTGATGATCACTTCATCATCGCGGATACTGAAGATCACGGCCGGTGGTACGCCCCGCGCACCTCCGGCGCTCAGGATGGACCGAATGGAATCCGTGGACCTCAACGCCACCGACAACGCCGCCGCCGACACCTACGCGGCCGCCCCGCTCCTGAACTGCCTGCTACGGGAGGCCGCCGAACCGGTCCCGCCCGCCGGGTCGGGGGAGTCCGCGGGCTCGGGGGAGCCCGCCGGGTCGGAGGGAGGCGGCTGGTGCGTGTACCGGCTGTCGGGCAGCGGGCGCCTGCTGCGGGTGCGAGCCGGGCGCCGGCCCGAGCGGCCCGAACTGCGCACGGAGGCCGGCTGGCACCCGCTCACCCACACCGAGCTGGTCAAACTCGTCTCCGACGAACTGCGCCAGTACACCGGGGTGTCCAACGACGAGCTCCCGGTCGAGATCGGCGACAGCCGCGAGACCATCGCCGCACTGCTGGCCGTCCGCGCGGCCACCACGCCGGCGGCCGACCCGTACGTCCGGTCCGAACAGGCCCTGGTCATGGGGCACCCCCACCATCCGGCGCCCAAGGCCCGGGGCGGCGGGCCGGTGACCGGCTGGCTGCCGTACGCCCCCGAGGCGCACGCCCGTTTCCCGCTGGTCTTCCTGGGGCTGCGCGAGGACCAGGTGGCGCAGGAGGGCGGGCCGGCCGCGTCCGCCGCGGTCGATTCGCTCGCGGAGGCACTGGGCGGGCCGCGCCCCCCGGCCGGCTACCGGCTGCTGCCCGCCCACCCCTGGCAGCTCGACCTGGTCGGGGGCAGGCCCGCCGTCCGCGAGGCCTTCGCGGACGGGAGGCTGCTGACGCTGGGAACCGGCCGGGTGCCGGTCTGGCCGACCGCCTCGATCCGGACCCTGTACGTGCCCGGCGCGGGCCCGGCCGGTGACCTGTTCGTGAAGTTCAGCCTCGATGTGCGGATCACCAACGACGTGCGCCGGCTGTGGCGGCACGACCTGCTGAAACTGCGCCGCACGGACGCCGCGGTCGAGGCGGGCTTCGCCGAACTGCGCCGGTCCGGGTCGGGCGCGGCCTGGCTGTCCGACCGGGGGTACCGGACGGCCGCCTTCGCCTTCGAGGAGCTGGCCGTGCTGGTCCGTGACGGCCTGGAGGCGCACGCGGAGCCCGGGCTCACGCCCTTGCTGGCGGCCGCGCTGGCGGAGGGGTATCCGGACAGCCCGCTGGCCGCGACGGCCGACCCGGCCGCGTGGTGGCGGGCGTACCTGCGCCAGGTGGTGCCGCCCGTGCTGCACCTCTTCGCCCGGCACGGCGTCGTCCTGGAAGCCCACCTCCAGAACACCCTGGTGGCCGTCGACGCCGAGGGCATGCCCGCGCAGGCCCTCTTCCGGGACGCGGAGGGCGTCAAACTCCTCCCCGACCTGGGCCGGGACGCCGCTTGGCAGCGCCTCGTCTACTGCCTGGTGGTCAACCACCTGACCGAGGTGGCGGGCACGCTCGCGCAGAGCCACCCGGAGGCGGCGGGGGAGCTGTGGCCCGCCGCCCGCGCGGAGTTCCGGCGCTTCGGCGCCGCCCACGACCTGCCGGAGATCGCCGGTCTGCTGGCCGCCCCGGCCCTCCCGGCCAAGACCAACCTGTTGCTGCGCTGGACCCGCGCCGACGGCGGCGACGCCCGCTACCTGCCGCTTCCCAACCCGCTGCGGCCCTGAGGGGGCGTGTGGTTCCGGCCAAAGAGGTTCGGATACCGGATCTCACCTCGTTCACAGGTATAGACCAATGCTACGTTGGTCGAGCAGACCGCGCAGTCCTTGACCTCCCGTCAGAGGAGAAGCCATGCCCTCCCCTTCACGGGGCGGCGGCCCGACCGCCATGCCCGAGTACCACCCGGCCGCCCTGCCCAAGTACCAGCGGATCGCCGCGGCGTTGCGGCGCGAGATAGACCTCACCGCACTCGATCCCGGTGCCCGGCTCCCCTCCGAGCGCAGCCTCGCCGCCCGCTTCGAGGTGAACCGGCAGACCATCCGGGCCGCCCTGCAGCACCTGAGGGAGGACGGCCTCGTCGTCACCGGCCGGCGCGGCACCCGGCCGGCCTTCCAGGCGCTGCCGCCACGGCCCCCGGCCCCGGCCCAGGACGCGGCCGCGGCCCACGACGCGGCCCCGGCCCAGGCGGCCGCGCCGGTGCCCGAGGGGGTCTCCGCCCGGGCGTGGCTCACCCTCGTCACCCTGGCTCCGGCGCTCGCCGAGCAGCTCGGCATGCGCGGCGGGGAGCAGACCCTCGTCCACCACCACCGCGAAAGCGGCCCGACGGGTGAGACCCGGCGGCACGCGGTGACGTACCTCTGTCCCCGCACCGTCGCCAGGTTCCCCGAACTCGCCCGCTACCGGGACCGCCTGACGGCGGGCGTCCGGGACGAGGACCTGGGTCCCCTGCACCACTGGCTGGAGGGGGCCGCGCGGGCCGGCCGGGTCGCCGAGACCATCACCATGACCCGGACCACCTCCCCCCACACCGCCGCCCCGGCCGGTGGGCTCTCCGTACGCCGCACCCTGCACGATGCCTCCGGCCGGCTGCTCGCCGTCACCGATCTCGACTTCCCCTCCTGGGACCGGCTGACCTTCGACAGGTCACCGGCCGCCATCGGCTTCCGGGTGACGTAACCGGCCGCCCGGCCTCCGGGGGAGCGGGCTGGGCCGGGCGCCCTGGGGGGCCGGGCGGAACCCCTGGGGGGCCGGGCTGGACCGGGGTCGTCGGGGTGAGCCGGGGCGGGGTGCCCGGGTGGCGGGCTCCCGGGACCGGGTGTCGCCGTGGACCCGGACCGGTGGGACGTGCGTTCGTACGCGCGACCCCTGGACCAGCAGACGGGCGGCGCCGACTACCGGCCCTACCTGACCACCCCCTACAGCACGGGCTACATCACGCCCGACCGCAAGTACCACACGCTGATGGCGTACTCCTCGGCCTGCGGCGGGCCCTGCTCGGCCGTCAACCAGTACGCGAACACCGAGAACACCGGGGACGGGCAGCCGCTCGGGGACGCCTGCAACAACAACGCCGCCGTCGCCCGGGTCACCACCCCGATCATCTCGGGCTCGTGTGGACGTCCCCGGTGGTGGTGGAGGTGATGACCGCCCGCCGGCCGAGGTCGCCCGGCGGGATCCCCGGGTGGTGGCCGCCCGACAGCGCGGTTCCCGGGGACGGGCCGGGGGGCGGCCCCGGGGACACCCCGAGGGCCAGGCGCGAGACGATCCGGTAGCGGTCGCCCCGGTACACGGAGTGCACGTACTCCACGGGCCGGCCGGTGGAGTCGGTGGTGAGCCGCTCGATGAGCAGGGCGGGGGAGAGCAGCGGGACGTCCAGCAGGCCCGCCTCCGCCTCGTTCACCACCGTCGGCTCGATGGACTGCTGCGCCTCGTGCACGTACACGCCGTGGTGGTCGCGCAGGTGCTCGTAGAGGTCCCCGGCCTCCAGTTCCGCCGGGGTCAGGGCCGGTACCAGATCGGCCGGGATGTGCAGGTGCTCGATGGCCATCGGGGCCCCGTCCACCAGCCGCAGCCGGGCGATGTAGAGCAGGAGCGCGCCGGGGGAGATCCGGAGCCGGCGGCCGATCCGGGCGCCCGCCTGGACGGTGGAGTGCTCCAGGACCCGGCTGGACCAGTGGCCGGAGGCCTGCCTCATCGCGAACGCCGCCTCGTCGGCGGCCAGCTCCTGGGTGATCTTGGCCGGGGCGACGAACATCCCGCGTCCGTGCTCGCGCACGAGCAGCCCCGTGGCCACGAGCTCGTCCACTGCCGCGCGCAGGGTGGGGCGGGAGACCTCCAGGGTGGCGCACAGGGTGCGCTCGGAGGGGATCGCGTCGCCGGGCCGCCGGATGTCGATGAGCCCCAACAGGTGCTCGCGGACCCGTTCGCGCTTGAGTACGGATCCCGACGAGTCGGTTGCGTCCTTTGTCATGGCCCGCCCCCATTTCTCTCTGCTCACCTGTCCAACTGGTCATGTGCATCTAACCACTCGGTCGGGAGTGGCGCGAGGAGTCCGCGGAAATTTGTTGGTACCTGCGGGGTTGACGGCGCATACGGGCCGTGTCACCTTCTAGCCACTCAGCTAACCAATTGGTCAGTTGGTCAACTCCAGTTCTTTTGGTCCCAGTTGGCAGAACAGCCAGGTGAGGAATCTCCGACACCGTGACCGATGCCGCCTCCGCTTCCCTCCGACCCGATCTCGCGCTCGTCCCGCGCCCCGACTCGGTCACCCCCCTGCCCGGGCGCTTCATCCTCGACCACCACACCGGACTGCGCGCCGGTCCCGGCGCCGAGGCGGCCGCCGACCTGCTGCGTGAACTGCTCACCCCCACGACCGGATTGCCCCTGGCGCCGGATGCCGGCGGCCGGATCTCACTCCTGCTGACCTCCGGGCAGCAGGCCCTGGGCGCCGAGGGGTACGTCCTCACCGTCCGTCCCGACTCCGTCCTGCTGAGCGCCGCCGGCCCGGACGGGCTGCTCCGCGGGATCCAGACCCTGCGGCAGCTGCTGCCGCCCGAGGCGCTGGCCGCCGGGGGCGCGCGGCCCCGTACCCCCGCCTCCGGCTGGTCGCTGCCCTGCGTGCGGATCACCGACCGGCCGAGGTTCGCCTGGCGCGGAGCCATGCTGGACGTGGCCCGCTACTTCCAGCCCGTGTCGTACGTACGCCGCTTCGTGGACCTGCTCGCCCTGCACAAGCTCAACGTCCTGCACCTGCACCTCACCGACGACCAGGGCTGGCGGATGCCGGTCGCGGCCTACCCCCGGCTCACCGAGATCGGCGGACGCCGCGCCGAGAGCGAAGGTGACGGGGTCCCGCACGAGGGCGCCTACACCCGCGCCGAGCTGGCCGGGCTCGTCGCCTACGCCGCCCGGCGCGGGGTGAGCGTCGTCCCCGAGATCGAGATGCCCGGCCACGCCCGCGCCGCCCTCGCCGCCTACCCCGAACTCGGCAACCTGCCCGGCGTCCGGCTGGAACCGTGGACCCGCTGGGGGGTCTGCGAGAACGTCTTCGGGGTCCACGACGCCGTGCTCGACTTCTGCCGGGGAGTGCTGGACGAGGTCGCGGACGTGTTCCCCGGGCCCTACGTCCACCTCGGCGGCGACGAATGCCCCCGGGTGGAATGGGAACGCTCCCCGGCCGCCCGCGACCGGATCACCGCCGAAGGGCTGGCCGGCCCCGGCGCGCTCCACGGCTGGTTCCTCGGCGCCGCCGCGGAGCACCTGGCCAAGCTCGGCCGCCGCCCCCTCGGCTGGACCGGCACCGGCACGGAGCTGCCCACCGCCTTCACCGCCATGGCCTGGCTAGACACCGAACACGGGCGGGCCGCCGCACTGCGCGGCCACGACGTGATCATGGCCCCCTACCGCTCCACCTACCTCGACTACCCGCAGTCCGCCGACCCCGGCGAACCGCGCGGCCAGGACGGCGTGCTCGACCTGCGCGGTGCCTACGACAACGAGCCCGCCCCCGCGCACTGGGAGCCCGAGGCCGCACGCCGGGTCCTCGGCACCCAGGCGCAGCTGTGGACCGAGTACGCGCGCACCCCGGCCGAACTCGAATACCTGGCCTTCCCCCGACTGTGCGCCCTGGCCGACACCGCCTGGTCGGCGCACCGCGACTGGCCCGACTACCTCCGTAGACAAGGCCACCACCAGACCCGGCTCGACGCCCTGGGCGTGCGAGGCCGATCCCTTCCCCCCCACCCCGAGAGGAACGCACCATGCGCACCCCGACCCGAACCCGAGCCCACAAGCGCCGCACGGCCGTAGCCCTGGCCATCGCCCTGGCCGCCGGCCTCGGTTCGGCCGCCCTGACGGCCCTGCCCGCGACCGCCGCGGCCGACTCCGTCAAGGTGCAGTACCGCACCAGTGCGACCGGAGCCACCGCGGACCAGGCGGAGCCCTGGTTCAAGGTGGTCAACAACGGCTCCTCCACCGTCGCCCTGAACCAGGTCACCTTCCGCTACTACTTCAAGGCGGACGGCCCGAACACCCAATACCGGTACGCCTGTTCGTGGGCGGTCAAGGGCTGCGCCAACATCACCGGCACCTTCGGCACCCTGGCCACCCCGACGGCCACCGCCGACCGCTACCTGGAGGTCACCTTCACCGGCGGCGCGGGCTCCCTCGCCCCCGGAGCGGACACCGGCGACATGCAGCTGCGCTTCTACCGCGCCGACTGGCAGACGCTGAACCAGTCCGACGACTACTCCTTCAGCGCGTCCCGCACGGCGTACGGCGACTGGGACAAGGTCACCGCCCGGCTGGGCCCCAACACCGTCTGGGGCACCGCGCCCGGAGGCAACACCCCCGACCCGACGCCGACCCCGACCGGACCGACCCCCAGCCCGACCCCGACCGACCCGGGCCCCTCCGGAGCCACCCTCTTCGACGACTTCACCTACACCTCGTCCACCGACCCGGCGATAGCGGCCCACGGCTGGAGCGTGCGCTCCAACTCCGGCGGCCCCGGAGTCCCGAACGCGACCTGGGCGCCCGAGAACGTCACCTTCGCGGCCGAGGCCGGCAACTCCATCATGAACTTGGAGACCTCCACGGCCGGTACGGGTGAGAGCACCAAGCAGACCGAAGTCCTCACCAAGGCGTCCAAGTTCAAGAACGGCACGTACGCGGCCCGGGTGAAGTTCTCCGACGCCCCCAAGTACGGCCCGGACGGCGACCACCTCGTACAGACCTTCTTCACCATCAACGACCTCAAGGCCCCGATGGCCGACGACTACGCCGAGTACGACTTCGAGTACCTCCCCAACGGAGGCTGGGGCGAGCCCGCCAACATCCTCTACACCACGTCCTGGGAGACGTACCGCCCCGACCCGTGGGAGGCCGTCAACCAGCACAGCGAGTCCCGGATCAGCTACGCGGGCTGGCACGACCTGGTGCTCACCATCGACAACAACGCCATCACCTACTACGTCGACGGCCAGGTGTTCGGCACGCACGACGCCAAGTACCTGCCCGAGCGGCCCATGTCGATCAACTTCAACCAGTGGCTGATCGACCTGAACGGTCAGCCGGGCTCCACCCCCCGCGCCTACGACCAGAAGGTCGACTACGTCCTGCACGTCAAGGACCAGGTCCTGACCCCGGCCCAGGTCGCGGCCAAGGTCGGCGGCTACCGCACGGCCGGCACGGCCTTCGTGGACAACGTCCCCAACGGCTGACCCGGGCCCGGCCTACGTACAAGGCGGCGCGCTCCGGGGACAGCTGCCCCGGAGCGCGCCGGCCGTCGGCGTTCAGAACCGCAGCGCCCACCCGTTGATGTATCCGGTGTTTCCGGCGAAGGCGTCGAACACGCGCAGCTTCCACACCCCGGCCGCCGTCTCCGAGGACGCGTTCACCCCGTACAGCGAGACGAGGTTCCTCTCGCCCCAGCCCGTGTACTCGTCCTTGAGCGGATAGGCCGTCCCGTCGGGTGCGATCAGGTCGATCTTCAGGGTCCCGGAGTCCGGGTGCGCGATGTACACCTCCACGTCCAGCTGGGCCGGGGCCTTGCCCGTGACCCCGCTGACCGTGATCGGGGACTGGACGGTCTTCAGATCACCGACCGCGTAGTTCGCGGTGTTCACGAACCGCTTGCTGATCACCGGGTTGGGTGCGCTCCCCACGTAGAGCGAGCGGATGGGGGAGCCGGTTCCGGCGCCGAGTACGGCCCCGGTGGTGGCCGAAGCCCTGATGTAGTACGCCACCTGGGCCGGGGTGGCGGTGCGGTGGAGGGAGAGGTACAGCGCCGCCGCGCCCGCCACGTGCGGGGAGGCCATCGACGTACCCGACATGACGGTGCTCCACTCGTCGTCCCAGGAGACCGCCGAGGTGATGGAGTCACCGGGGGCGAACAGGTCGATCAGCGGACCGTAGTTGGAGTACGAGGACCGCGAGTCGTGGTCGCTGAGCGCCCCGACCGTGATCGCCTGGGAGACCCGGGCCGGCGAGTGCTTGGAGGCGTCGATGCCCTGGTTGCCGGCAGCCACCGCGTAGGTGATGCCGGAGGCGATGGAGCCCCGGACGGCCGCGTCCAGCACGGCGTCGGGGTCTCCGCCCAGGCTCATGTTCGCGACGGCCGGTTTCACGGCGTTGCGGGTGACCCAGTCGATTCCGGCGACCACCTGCTCGGTCGTGCCCTCTCCGGCCGCGTCGAGGACCCGGACGGCCACGACCTTGGCCCGCTTGGCCACACCGAACGTGGTTCCCGCGACCGTCCCGGCCACGTGTGTGCCGTGCCCGTGCAGGTCCTCGGCCACGGAGTCGTTGTCGATGGCGTCGTAGCCGTGCGAGGCGCGCCCGCCGAAGTCCTTGTGGGCGATGTTGACACCGGTGTCGATGACGTACGCGGTCACCCCGAGCCCACCGGAACTCGGGTACGTGTACGCGTCGTTCATCGGAAGCCTGCGCTGGTCGATCCGGTCCACGCCCCACGACGGCGGGGTCGGCTGGGTGGAGTCGAGACGCAGCTTCCGGTTCTGCGCGACCGTGGCCACGGCCGGGTCGGCCGCGAGCCGCCGGGCCTGGCGCTCCGTCATCTGGACGGAGAAGCCGCTGACCGCCGAGTCGTACGTCCGGCGGATCGTGCCGCCGGACCGTTCGACCGCGGCCCGGCCCCGGTCCGTACGGGAACCCGCGGGCGCCGGGTTCAGTAGGACGAGGTAGCTGCCGCTGACGGCCCCGGGCGCTCCGGCGTACAGGACCGCCCCCTCCGGCGGGGTCGCGGCCGAGGCACCTGTGTCCACCCCGAGCGCGAGCGCCGAGGCGAGTGCCAGCGCGGCTGCACAGCGCCGCGATAAGTGCGATCTCATGATCATGAAAATGGGATCCCCCCTGAGTCGTCCGCTCAGAGTGCTGCGTTCGCAGGTCCCGCACAAGGGCCCCGTGCGGGAGGAATCAGGCCTTGCGGATGGGGGCCCTTCTCCACGCAGTTGGGACTACGTCGAGGACCGCTTCGGGGCTCCGGACCTGCTTCCCTTCACCATCTCCGACATGGACTTCGAGACCGCCCCCGAGGTGCTCGCAGTCCTGCGCGGCCGCCTGGAACACGGGGTACTCGACTACTCCCGCCGACGCCACGGGGAGTTCCTCTCCGCGGTCCGGCACTGGTACGCCACCCGCTACGACACCCCCGTGGAGCAGGACGGCATCGCCTAGTGATGAGACTCACTCCGGCCTCGCGCCCGCCCCCCCCATCGGCACCGCCCCTGGGCGCTGTACGGCCGCCCCGGCGGAGGCCGGGCCGTGGCTCGACGCGCTCAACGCGTACGTCCGGGGCAACCTGCGCATGGTCGGTGAACGCCTCGCCGAGGCCTTCCCCGGGCTCGACTGGCAGCCGCCCCGGGCCGGCTACCTCGCCTGGATCGATCTGCGGCCCCTCGCGATTCCCGACGAGGTGCTCCAACGTGAGCTGATACACACCGAGAAGGTGCCGATCACGCCCGGAACCGCCTACGGGCCCGAGGGCGCGGGCTTCGTACGCCTCAACGTGGGCTGTCCGCGCGCCAAGGCGCATGCGGGTGTCGAGGCCTTGATCCGGGCGCTTCGCACCACCGCGGGAACCACCTCGGGGAACCCCTCGGGCGCCATCTCCCGGGCCGCCTCCGGGCCCGCCACCGAAGGGAATTGACCGGACGGCCGTGGAGGCCGCGACCGGACGGCCGATGTGCGACCGGAACGCGGCCCTGCCATAAATACGGCCGGAATCTGCCCGATTGAGGTGGAAGGAAGGGAGCTGGGGAAGGGATCCGGAACCGGCTAGGGTGGACGCCCATCAAGGTCATGCGCCGCAAGCCGACCAGCCCAAGGAGCGACCCCGTGTCTATGTCCGACCCGTTCTCCCATACCGCCGGCCCCCTCGCCGGTCCCCTTCCCGGCCCCGTTCCCGGTCCCCGTACCGGGCCTCGTACAGGCACCCGTACCGCCCCCTGCCCCGGCTCGCCCGCAGGCTCCGTCCCGGCCACCGCGGCCGGCCGCGAGCCCGCCGCCACTGTGCTCCCGCCACGGATCGCGGAGCCCCGCGAGGTGGCCCCGGCGGACGCGCGCGAACTGTCGAGACTCTTCTTCCGACGGCTCCACGAGCTCGACGAGGACACCCCCGAGTACCGGTACGTCCGCGAGACCCTCGTCGAGATGAACTGCTCGCTCGTCCAGTTCGCCGTCCGCCCCTTCCGGGGCCGCGCGGACGGAGTCGACCTCGAGGACCTGGTCCAGGTCGGCACCATAGGCCTGATCAAGGCCATCGACCGGTTCGACCCGGCCCGCGAGGTGGAGTTCGCCTCCCTCGCCATGCCGTACATCACCGGCGAGATCAAGCGGCACTTCCGTGACACCAGCTGGGCGGTCCGCGTCCCGCGCCGGCTCCAGGAACTGCGCATCGGCCTGGCCAAGGCGAAGGAGGACCTGACCGCGCTGCTCGACCGGCCGCCGACGGTCGCGGACCTCGCCGCACACCTCTCGATCACCGAGGAGGAGGTCATCGAGGGGCTCGTCGCCGCCAACGGCCACACCAGCGGCTCCCTCGACGCCCCGCACTCCGAACACACCGACGGCCCCGCCGACGGCCACAGCCTCGCCGAGACGATGGGGGCCGAGGAACCGGCGCTGGGGCGCGTCGAGGACATCCAGACCCTGGCGCCGCTGCTGGAACGCCTCAGCGACCGCGAGCGCCGCATGCTGTCGATGCGCTTCGGCGAGGAGCTCACCCAGGCCCAGATCGGCGCCGCCCTCGGCATCTCACAGATGCAGGTCTCGCGGCTCCTGACCCGGGTGCTCGCGCATCTGCGGGCCTCGATGCTCGCCGACCCCGAGTGGCCCGGAGCCGCGGCCCCACAGCAAGCGGAATCCGGCTGCACGGGCGCAGGCGCCGACGCCAAGGTCGACGCAGCGTAAGTGACATGACTCACTTCACTGTTTGCGTGAGTTAAGTGCGGGCAGTAGCGCTCCTGGAGCGGACCCGTCCGCCGGCCGGAACAGTGGCCGGGGCGCGGGCGACGGGCAGATCCCGTCCCGCTCCACGGCCCGCCGGTCGCACGCACGCCGGTGGGCCGTTTCCGGTACAACCCTTGAGGTGTATGTGTCCACGCTCATAGCCGAGCATGTGTACAAGGTGTTCGGTAAAGGACCCGACAACGGCGCGGCCGTCGCGAAGGCGGTGAGCGCGCTCGAAAGCGGCGCGACCGACCGCGACGAGCTGCGCGCCGAAGGAACGACGGCCGCTGTGATCGACGCCTCCTTCCGCGTCGAGCCCGGCCAGATCTTCGTCGTCATGGGTCTGTCGGGCTCGGGCAAGTCCACCTTGCTGCGCATGCTCAACGGCCTGCTGGAGCCCACCGCGGGCCGCATCCTCTTCGACGGCGAGGACCTCACGGCCCTCTCGCCGGCCGAGCTGCGCCGCGTACGCTCCACCAAGATCAGCATGGTCTTCCAGCACTTCGCGCTGTTCCCGCACCGCGACGTGCTGGAGAACGCCGGCTACGGACTCGAGGTCCAGGGCGTCCCCCGGGCCGAGCGCGAACGGCGGGCCGCCGAAGCGCTGGCCCTCTGCGGGCTCGGCGGCTGGGAGAAGTCCTGGCCCGACGAGCTCTCCGGCGGTATGCAGCAGCGCGTCGGGCTCGCCCGCGCCCTGGCCACCGACGCCGACCTGCTGCTGATGGACGAGTCGTTCAGCGCGCTCGACCCGCTGATCCGCCGCGACATGCAGGACCAGCTGCTCGAACTCCAGCAGAGCCTGGGCAAGACCATCGTGTTCATCACCCACGACCTCAACGAGGCCATGCGGCTCGGCGACTCCATCGCCGTCATGCGCGACGGCCGCATCGTCCAGCAGGGCACGGCCGAGGACATCCTCACCCGCCCCGCCGACGACTACGTCGCCTCGTTCATCCAGGACGTGGACCGCTCGCGCGTGCTGACGGCCGACGCCGTCATGACCGGGGCCCCCGGTGGCAAGCCCGACTGCGACTGCCCCACCGTCGCCCCCGGCACCCCGCTCGCCGACGTGTGCGCGGTCAGCGCCCGCGTCCCGCACCCCGTCGCCGTCACCGGTGAGGACGGCTCCGTCGTCGGCACCGTCCCGCAAGGCCGCCTCGTCGCCTTCATCGGCGACGAGCGGCGCACCCCGCTGGACTGCGTGGAGGTGGCCGCCTGATGCCCCGCCTGAATCTCGGCGCCTGGGTCGACAGCGGTGTCGACTTCCTCCAGAGCCACCTGTCCTGGCTGTTCGACGCCATCAGCGCGCTCGTCACCGGGCTCTACGACGGCATCGAAGCCGTCCTGACCGCGCCGAACCCCCTGCTGCTGGCCGGAGTCCTCGCCGTCGCCGCCTGGTGGCTGCGCGGTCTGCTCGCCGCCCTGCTCGCCTTCGCGGGCTTCGCCCTCGTCGACTCCGTCGCCCTGTGGCCCGACGCCATGTCCACGCTCGCGCTGGTCCTGGTCGCCACCCTGGTCACGCTGCTCTTCGCGATCCCGCTGGGCATCTGGGCCTCGCGCTCGGACAGGGTCAGCGCCGTCCTGAAGCCCGTCCTGGACTTCATGCAGACCATGCCGGCCATGGTCTACCTCATCCCCGGCATCATCTTCTTCGGGGTGGGCGTGGTGCCCGGCATCATCGCCACCATCATCTTCTCGCTGGCACCCGGCGTCCGGATGACCGAGCTCGGCATCCGGCAGGTCGACCCCGAACTCGTCGAAGCCGCCGACGCGTTCGGCACCACCCCGCGCGACACCCTCGTACGGGTCCAGCTCCCGCTGGCGCTGCCCACCATCATGGCGGGCATCAACCAGGTCATCATGCTCGGCCTGTCCATGGTGGTCATCGCCGGCATGGTCGGCGGCGGCGGCCTCGGCGGCGCCGTCTACCGGGCCATCGGCAGCGTGGACATCGGCCTCGGCTTCGAGGCGGGCATCTCCATCGTCATCCTCGCCATGTACCTGGACCGGATGACCGGGGCGCTCGGCCGCCAGGTCTCCCCGCTGGGCCGCCGCGCCCTCGCCAAGGCGCGCTCCGCCGCCACCGGCACCGCCAAGGTATGGAGTCACCGCCCGCAGCCCGTCTTCGCCGTGGCCTCGGCCGTGGTGCTGTCCCTGGTCGCGGGCGGCCTGGGAATCTTCGGCGACTCCGGGAAGTCGAACGTGAACGCGGTCGGCGGGGCCGGGGTCGAGAACATCGGCAAGGGCCGCAAGATCAGCATGGGCTACATCCCGTGGGACGAGGGCATCGCCTCCACCTTCCTCTGGAAGGAGCTCCTGGAGCGCCGCGGTTTCAAGGTCGACGCCCGTCAGCTGGAACTCGGCGCGCTCTACACGGGCCTCGCGGACGGGCAGGTCGACTTCCAGACCGACTCCTGGCTGCCGGTGACGCAGGCCGAGTACTGGAAGAAGTACGGGAACAAGCTCGACGACCTCGGCTCCTGGTACGGACCCACCTCGATCGAGCTGGCCGTCCCCTCGTACATGAAGGACGTGAAGACCCTCGCCGACCTGAAGGGCAAGTCGGGGGAGTTCAAGGGCCGGATCATCGGCATCGAGCCCAGCGCGGGCGCGATGGGCATCCTCAAGGACAAGGTCCTGCCGCAGTACGGGCTCGGCGACGAGTACAAGGTCGTCGACGGATCGACTCCGGGCATGCTCGCCGAGCTCAAGCGGGCCTACGAGAAGAAGGAGCCCGTCGCGGTCGTGCTCTGGTCGCCGCACTGGGCGTACTCCACGTACGACCTGACGAAGCTCGCGGACCCCGAGGGCGCCTGGGGCAAGGGCGACGGCATCCACAACGTCGCCCGCAAGGGCTTCGCGGCCGACGAGCCGAAGGTCGCCCAGTGGCTGAGCTCGTTCAAGCTGACCGAGGACCAGCTGACCGGACTGGAAGCCAAGATCCAGGAGACCGGCAAGGGCAAGGAGCAGGAGGCCGTCCGCGCCTGGCTGGCCGACCACCCCGAGGTCGCCAAGCTGGCGTGAGCCGGTGCGGGGCCGGTCCGCGAAGCCGTTGCTACGAGGCTTCGCGCGCCGGCCCCGCACGGGCCGGTCCGCGCCTCAGCCGGTCGTGACCCGCTCGGGCGCACGCCGCGCCGCGGGCCGCCCGGCCGCCGGCCGGGGCCGCAGCGGCCACCACAGGTATCGGCCCAGCAGTGCGGCCAGGGCCGGCACCAGCACGATCGACAGCACGAACGCGGAGAGCAGGATCCCCAGGCCCGTCGCGAAGCCGATCTGCTGGGTGGCGGAGCCGGGACTCGCGGCCAGACTCCCGAAGGAGAAGGCCAGCACCAGACCCGCGTTCGCGATGGCGGGAGCCGTGTGCCGCACCGCCCGGGCCACGGCCGCACGGGCCGGACCGGGCCGGTCCATCTCCTCCCTGATCCGGTCCGCGATCAGGATGTTGTAGTCGGTGCCCAGCGCGACCACGAACAGGAACAGCACCAGCGGCAGCGAGAAGTCCACGCCCGGCCGGCCCGCCGCGTGCTGGAACACCAGCGTCGAGGCACCCAGCGTCGCCGCGAAGCCCAGACCCACCGAGAGCATCAGCACCACCGGCGCGAGCAGGCTCCGCAGCAGCAGGAACAGGATCAGCGCGATCAGCGCCGCCGCCACCGGGAAGACCACCTTCAAGTCCTTGTCCACGGCGGACGCGATATCGGAGAAGATCGCCGCCGTGCCGCCGACGTGCGCCTCGGTACCGTCCGGGCGGTGCGCCGCCACCGCGTCCCGGACCGGGCCGGAGACCAGGTCGCGGGCCTCCTGCCCGTGCGGATCGGCGGTCGGGAACAGGTCGATCCGGGCCGCCCGGGCATCCTCGCTCAGTACCGTCGGCGCCACCTGGCCGACCCCGCCGACCGAAGCGAGCGCCCGGGAGAGCCCGCCGAGCCGCTCGGCGGTCAGCGCGGAGCCGTCCGAGGAGGTCACGAACACGCTGGTCGGATCGGAGACCCCGGCGGGCAGCGCGCGGGCGATCTCGGCCGCCGTCGCCGCCGAAGCCGTACGCTCCCCGCCCGCGCTGCTCTGTCCGTAGTCCACCCGCATTCCGATCATCCCCGCGGCCAGCGCCCCGAGCAGGGCCACCGAGGCGAGCACCAGCGTCAGCGGCCGCCGCGCGATCAGCTCGCCCGTCCGTGCGGCCACGCCCTCGCGGGTCCGGCGCTTCAGGGCGCGCGAGGGCCAGAACATCTTGCGGCCGGTGACCGCGAGGATGGCCGGCATCAGGGTCAGGCTGCCGAGCAGCATCACCAGTACGGACACGGCGATGGCCGGGCCCAGCACCCGGAACTGTCCGAAGGTGGCCACCGCGAGGGTGGAGAACGCGGCGACGATGGTCAGCGCCGCACAGGTGATCGCCGTACCGACCCGGCCGGCGACCTCGGCCGCCGCGGCCCGCCCCGACTGCTCGGGGTGGCTCCGCAACTGCTCGCGGAAGCGGAAGAGCAGGAAGAGGAAGTAGTCGATGCCGATGCCCACCAGGACCACGCTGATCAACTGGGGTGTGGAGGCGTCGAGTTCGATCCCGGTCAGCAACGCCGTACCGATCACGGTCCCGGCCGCCGCGCCGCCGATGATGGTGACCGCGATCAGCGGCAGCAGCGCCGCCATGACACTGCGGAACACCAGCACGTGCAGGAGCACGATCACCATGAGCATGGCGACGCCCACGATCGTCGACCGGGTCTCCTCCGCGTCGGTGGTGTCCACGGTGTCAGCCAGCCCGCCGGTGAACCCGGTCCGCAAGTCCGCCTCGGCGAACTCCGCCCGGCTGTGCTCCCGGAAGGCCCGGTAGAGGTCCTGCATCCCGGGATCCATGGGGTTGCCCGTCAACTCGACCGACAGCAGCCGAGAGCTCCGGTCGGGCGCCGTCATGGCCGGGCTGATCCGCGGCGACTGGGAGTGGTCCTGCACCAGGAAGGCCGGGTCGTCCTTCGACCGCGGCATGGCGATCCGCTGCCGCGTCAGCTTCGCGGCCTCGGCGTCGATCCGCCGCTCGTCGTCGGCCGTCAGCGGCGCACCGTCGGCGCGGGCCACCAGAACGGTCAGCGGATTGGCATTGGGCTTCACCCCGAAATGCTCCTCGGCGACCTTCAGCGCGGCCGCCGAATCGTAGGAAGCGGGCAGGAACTCGCCGGTGCTCGGCTGCGTGGCGCGGAAGACGAGCGCCTGGCCGAGGACCGACAGGGCGATGCCCAGCACCGCCCAGAGGGCTATGACCTTCCATGGACTTCGAGTGGCGAAGGCGGTCAGGGCGCGGATCAAAGGGTCCTCCGTAACGGGGGCGGCCACCGGGGATCACCGGCTGCTCACCAGCTCATCAGCGTCCACGCCCCGAAACGTCGTGTCGCGGGAGGAGGTCGCACCCGGGACCGGAGGCCGGACCGGGCCCCCGACCCGGACCAGGGTCCTGGTCCGCGCTCCACCTCCGGGCCCGCGGAGCGGGCTCCGCCCGATGGGAGGATGGGTCAATGCCGATACGCACAACAGACGCCGGGCCGGCCGCGCGCCCGCCCGCCCGGGCCGCGAACCGGGCCCGGACGTGGGCCCTGGAGCGGGCCCGGAGCTCCGACTGGGGCCGGGCCCTGAACTGGACCCGCAACGACGCGCTCGTGGCCATCGGGGCCGCGGTGGTGGACCTGATCGGCTATTCGCTCGGCGCCGCGGAGTACGGCCGGCCCCTCACGGTGTCCGCCCTCGTCCTGGTGGTCCTGACCGCACCCTGCCTGCTGGCCCGGCGGACCAGCCCGGTGGCCGTGCTCTGCGTCGTCCTCGCCCTCGGCGCGGTACTCAACCTGACCACCGCGCAGGGCCCGCACTTCTCCGCGGGGGCGAGCGTCGCGCTCTACTCCGTGGCCCGTGTGCGCGGCCCGGCGGTCACGGCGGCCGCCGCCCTGGCCGCCGTGCCGCTGACGGTGATCGGCAGGGACTACGCCGGGACGATCGGTGTCATGGGCGTGGTGGGCAACGCGGTCGCCGCCCTGATCGTCGTCGCCGCCGCCCTGCTGACGCGGCGCTGGCAGCAGGAGACCGAGGCCAAGCGGACCCTGCTCGCCGAACGGGCGGTGGCCGAGGAGCGCCGCCGCATCGCCCGGGAGCTGCACGACATCGTGGCCCACCACATCACCACCATGCAGCTGATGGCCGGCGGGGCACGGGCCAACCTCTCGCACGATCCGGAGACGGCCCGCGAGGCCCTGGTCACCCTGGAGGGCTCCGGACGGCTCGCCCTGCGCGAGATGCGACAGCTGCTCGACGTGCTGCGGGCCGGGGAGGAACCGGAGAACACCCCGCCGGCCCCGCAGCCGGGAACCGCGGACCTGGAGCGGATCATCGCCGACTCCCGGATCGGCGGCCTGGAGACGGCCTTCGCCGTGGACGGCCCGGTCCGCCCGCTCCCGCCGGCCCTGGACCTGACGGTGTTCCGGATCGTGCAGGAGTCCCTGACCAACACCCGCAAGCACGCCGGCCCGGCCCGGGCCCACGTACGGCTGACGTATCGTCCGGACGAGCTGACGGTGGAGGTGCGCGACGACGGGTCGGGGGACCGGCAGGCGCCTTCGCGGTCGGCGGCGCGCTCCGGGTACGGTCTGATCGGAATGCGCGAACGGGTCGCCCTGCAGGGCGGCACCCTGGAAGCGGCCGCCCTCGCCGGCGGCGGATTCCGGGTGGCCGCGCGCCTCCCGGCGCCGCCGTGCCCGGGTCCGGGCGCGGGCGCGTCCGGGGGAGAGGGAGAGGAACACCGCCGATGATCCGTGTGCTCATCGCAGACGACCAGCCGCTCGTCCGGCGAGGTCTGGCCCTGATCCTGGCCCCCGACCCGGAGTTCGAGGTCGTCGGCGAGGCCGGGGACGGCGCCGGGGCGGTGGCCCTGGCGGAGCGGCTGCGCCCCGACGTGGTCGTCATGGACATCCGGATGCCGGTCCTCGACGGGGTCGAGGCCACCGCGGAACTGTCCCGGCTCCTGCCGGAGTGCCGGGTCCTGGCCCTGAGCACCTTCGACATGGACGAGTACGTGGTCGCCGCCCTGCGGGCCGGTGCCTACGGATTCCTGCCGAAGGACATCTCCCCGGAGGAGCTGACCGCGGCGATCCGCACCGTCCACACCGGCGAGGCCGCCGTCGCGCCGCGCCTGCTGACCAGGCTGATCTCCACGTACGTACGTGCCTCCGCGCGGCCCGCCCCGCGCGCGAGCGGGGTCCCGGCCGAACTCACTCCGCGGGAGCGCGAGATCTGGCAGCTGCTGGCCACCGGCCTCGACAACACCGAGATCGCCGCGGAACTGGACATCAGCGTCTCCACGGTCAAGAACCACATCACCGGCATCTTCGGCAAGCTGGGCGTTCGGGACCGGGCCCAGGCGGTCATCGCCGCATACGAATCGGGTGTGGTGGCGGTCGCCGACGGGCCGCGCTGAGCGTCAAGTCCCCTGCGGGGGACGGCGGAAGCCCGGTCGTACACTCCTGACCTGCCGGAATGCCGCCCGAACACTGGAGGATTCGCCCGTGCGGAAAGGGGCAGGTCCATGGCACAGTGCGAGCAGTCCAACCGCACGACCAGGGAGTCTCCATGCGCGATCCGCACTCCACGACGCTCGCGGCCGCCCCCGAGTGCCGGCCGGAGCCCAGCCCGCTGCCCTGTTGTCCGGTGTGCGGCAGCGCCCCGGAACGCATCTCCTGGCGTCAGCGCCCGGGGGAGCCGGTGCTCCTGGTCTTCGACCCCTGCGGCCATCGGCACATGTCCCCGGCGGCGCCGGTCGTGGCGGTCACGGGCCCGGGACGGGACCGCGCGTGATCGCGCCGGTCCAGCGCGGTCATCCGGTCATCCGGTCATGCGTCAGTGGCGGACGCGGGCTGCAGGTGGGCCGGGTCCGAGGGGCGCTGGCGGTCGATCAGGGCCGAGGCCAGCAGTGCCGTCACCGCCGCGATGGCCAGCAGCGGCATGAGAGTGGGCGCCTCCTTGCCCAGCAGGGCGGCGGCCAGCACGACACCGGTCACCGGTAGACGGGTACCGGCCACTCCGGCAGCGCAGATGCCGGCCGCGAGCGCGGGTCCCATGCCGAATCCGGGAAGGCTGCCGCAGGCGACGCCGATCGCGGCCCCGATCATGATGGACGGGAAGATGGGGCCGCCCCGGAGGCTGCCCAGGGCGATGCTCCAGCCGATCAGTTTGAAGACCGCGAGGGCCACCAGCGCGCCCACCGCCCAGGACGAGGGCTCGGCGGCGAGCATGCCGACGGTGTTCTGGCCGGACAGGGCCACCTCGTCGGGGGAGCGTCCGGTGACCAGGGCGTAGCCGGTGACACACACGGCGACGGCCAGCGCGCACAGGACGATCCGCTTCGCGGAGGTGCCCGTCCAGCTGTGGACCCGCAGGCCCGCGGACTTGCCCAGGGCGACGACGACGCCGATCAGGGCGGCCATGGGCACGCCCCAGAGGAAGTCGCCGGCGTCGGGCAGGCCGGCGGCGGGTTCCTGGGGGAGGGCCAGCGCGCCGATCTCGAGCCCGGTCCAGTGTCCGAAGCCGGTGAAGACCAGGGCCCCGACCCCGCTGGCGATCAGGGCGGGCAGGATCAGTACGAACAGGCGGGGTCCCCCGGCCACGAGGGCGGCACCTTCCAGCACCATCACCACGGGGATCAGCGGGCTGCCGAAGATCGTGCTGATGGCGGCGGTGGATCCGGCCATGCCGAGCACCGTGACCAGCTCGGGCTGGGTGGCGCGCTTGGCGGCGCGGACGCTGAGCAGGGCCAGGCCGCTGCCCATCGCCATCAGGGGTGCCTCGGGTCCGAGCATCACGCCGAGCGGCAGGCAGGCGAGCGCGGCCAGGACCACGCTCGGGGTCTCGCGCGGCATGGTCGGCGGCCCGCCGAAGCCGTGGGCGGGGACGTGCCCGCCGGCGCCGGGCATCCGCGTGATGATCGGCGCGGCCAGCAGCCCGGCGAGGGCGAGCGTGGGCAGCCCCCACCACCACGGGGGGCGGGCGTAGCCGAGCAGGTCGGGGGCGGTGCGCCACACCCAGTGCTGGAGTTCGTGCTCGAGGCTGACGAAGCCGAAGGCGAACAGCGAGACCGGGATGCCGATGAGCGCCGAGAGGGCCAGCAGCCGCAGGGTCCCGGGGGCGGTGAGGAGCTGACGGAGCGATGCGGGCTGTTGCGCCTGTTCCATGGGTGCCGGGCCCTCCAGGAAAGTCCGTAGTTCGTTTCAGGGTCGGGGCGGGGGGCCGGTCACGCTGGGCGGGTGGGCCACACGGGTGAGGGACCCGCGAAGGTATGAATGCTCAAAGATGCTCGTTGACAAGCCATTGCGAGCATCTTCCTTCAAATGAGGCCTCTGGGGCGCTATGTTGCCCGGTGCATGCCAAATGGTGTGTCCGTAGTCCGGACCGCACGAGGAGCCGCCCCATGAGACTCATCAGCATCCGCAGAAGCCCACGGCGGCGGCGCACGCCGATGGCCGCGGTGCTCGCCGCGGCCCTCGCCGTGGCCGGTCTGGCCACCGCCGGCCCCCTCTCCTCCCCGGCCTCGGCGGCCCTCGCGGCGCCGGCCCCCGCCACGGCCGGCAACGTCACCGGCCTCACCCAGTCCGGCAGCACCTTCACCGTCGCCACCGCGAGCGGGGCCAAGGCCCGGGTGGTCGTCGCCCGCGCCGACATCTTCCGGCTCTGGCTCTCGCCCGACGGCGCCTTCACCAACGACCCGGCCGGCACCGACCTCGCCCCCACCACCGAGTTCGGTCCCGTGAGCGCCCTCTGGGCCGACGCGGGCACCTACTACAAGATCACCACCGGTTCGCTGTCCATCCGGGTCAACAAGGCTCCGCTGCGGTTCTCCGTCTACCGGGCCGACAACTCCACCCTCGTCTGGCAGGAGACTCAGCCCACCTCCTGGACCGGCGGCCAGACCACCCAGTACCTCGCGCGCGGCGCGGACGAGCAGTTCTACGGAACGGGCCTGCGCCTGGGCGAATGGGCGCTGCGCGGCAAGACCGTCCCGATCGCCGTCGACAACAAGTGGCGCGAGAACGACAATGCCAGCCCCGCGCCCTTCTACGTGTCGACCAACAACTACGGCGTGATGCGCAACACCTGGGCCCCGGGCTCGTACGGCTTCAACGCGCCCACCACCCTCACCCACAACGAGACGCGCTTCGACGCCTGGTACTTCACCGGCGACTCCCTCAAAACCGTCCTCGACGCCTACACCGACGTCAGCGGCAAGCCCTTCATGGCTCCGACGTGGGGCTTCGAGCTCGGCAACGCCGACTGCTTCAACGCCTCCAACCCGGCCTACCAGGGCGATCACAACCGGCTCCGCCACCAGACCACCCCGGACGTCGTCGGCTACGCCACGGACGCCCGCGCCGCCGACATGCCCTCGGGCTGGTTCCTGCCCAACGACGGCTACGGCTGCGGCTACACCGCGCCCCTGAAGTCCACGGTCGACGCGCTGAAGGCCAAGGGCTTCCAGACCGGACTGTGGACCTCCACGGGCCTCGGCAACATCGACGACGAGGTCGGGGTGGCCGGTTCCCGGGGCGTGAAGACCGACGTCGCCTGGATCGGCGGCGGGTACAAGACCGCCTTCTCCGGCGTCCAGCAGGCCGTGGACGGCATAGAGAAGAACTCCGACGCCCGCCGTTACGTCTGGACCGTCGACGGCTGGGCCGGCACCCAGCGCAACGCCGTCGTCTGGACCGGTGACACCAGCGGCACCTGGGACGCCATGCGCTGGCACGTCCCCGCCATCACCGGCGCGGGCCTCTCCGGCCTGAACTACGCCTCCGGGGACGTGGACGGCATCTTCGCCGGCAGCCCCAAGACGTACGCCCGCGACCTGCAGTGGAAAGCCTTCACCCCGGCCTTCATGACCATGTCCGGCTGGGGCGCGACCGGCCCCTCCGCCGGCTACCAGGACAAGCAGCCCTGGCGGTTCGCGGAGCCGTACCTCTCGATCAACCGCAAGTACCTCCAGCTGAAGATGCGGCTGATGCCGTACCTGTACACGATGAGCCGGACCGCGCACGAGACCGGCGTCCCGAGCACCCGCGCGATGGTCCTGGAGTACCCCAATGACCCGGTGGCACGCGGCAATCTGACCAGCGGCCAGTTCATGGCGGGCGACTCCTTCCTCGTCGCGCCGGTCGTCTCCGACACCTCCGTACGGGACGGCATCTACCTCCCGGCCGGCACGTGGACGGACTACTGGACCGGCAAGACCTATGCCGGGCCGGGCTGGCTGAACGGCTATCAGGCGCCGCTCGACACCCTGCCCCTCTTCGTCAAGGGCGGCGCCGTCGTCCCGATGTGGCCGCAGATGAACTACACGGGGGAGAAGCCCGTCTCCACCCTCACCTACGACATCCACCCGCGCGGCAACAGCTCCTTCAGCCTCTACGAGGACGACGGAACCACCCGCGCCTACCAGTCGGGAGCCTTCGCCCGCCAGCAGGTGGGCGTCACCGCCCCCGCCTCCGGCTCCGGCACGGTCACCGTGTCCGTCTCCGCCCCGGCCGGCAGCTACACCGGCAAATCCGCCTCGCGCGGATACGAGTTCAGCCTGCACGTGGCCACCGCCCCCGGCGCGCTCACGGTCGACGGAGCGGCGCTCACCCGGCTGACCAGCAAGGCCGCCTACGACGCGGCGGCCACGGGCTGGTACTTCGACGGCGCCGACCGCGGCGGCATCCTGTGGACCAAGACGGGTACGAAGGCGGGCGCGTTCAGCGTCTCGGCCACCGGCACCTCCGTACCGGCGGCCGAGCCCATCCCGATCACCTCCAGCCCCGTCCCGCAGTCGGCCTGGACCCTGGTCTCCGCCGACAGCCAGGAGACCGGCAGCGAGAACGGCGCCGCCCCGCGCGCCTTCGACGGCAACACGGGGACGATCTGGCACACCGCCTGGTCCGACGGCGTCCCCGCGCCGCTCCCGCACGAGATCCAGATCGACCTCGGCGCCCGCTACACGGCCGACGGCCTCGGCTACCTGCCCCGCCAGGACGGCGGGGTCAACGGCCGGATCGGCGGCTACGAGGTGTACGTCTCGGACACCACCACCGACTGGGGTTCCCCGGTGGCGACCGGCACCTTCGCCGATACGGCGACCTTGAAATCGGTCTCCCTGTCCGCGAAGGCAGGCCGCTACCTCCGCCTGAAGGCACTGACCGAGGCGGGCGGCCGGGGCCCCTGGAGCAGCGCGGCCGAGATCACCCTCACCGGCCGGCCGACCCCGCTGCCGGCCTCCGCGACCCTGGTCAACGCGGCCTCGGCCAGCTGTGTGGACCTCCCCGGGAGCGCTACGACCCCCGGCACCCGGCCCACCCTCTACAGCTGCCACGGCGGCCCCAACCAGCGCTGGACCCTGCAGGGCGACGGCCGGCTGACCGGACTCGGCGGAGTCTGCCTGGACGCGGCCACCGCCTCGGCCGTCGCCGTCCAGACCTGCAACGGAAGCTCCGGCCAGACCTGGCAGACCGGCCCCGACGGCAGCCTGCGCAACTCCGGCCAATGCCTGACCCCGGCCGGCTCCGCCACCGCCAACGGCACCGGGCTCACCCGAGTCGCGTGCGCCACGACCCCGGCCCAACGCTGGACGTTCACTCCCTGACACCCCCGTACCGCCCGACACCCCCGTACCGCCCGACACCCCCCACCGAGCCCGGCCCGGCATCCCGCCGGGCCGGGCTCGCCCTTGCCCAACCCGCCCGACCGGCGGATAGGTTGGAGTCCGAGCCCTCGGACACCCAGCCCGTCAGCCCGTCAGACCGTCAGCCCGTCAACGCGTCAGCCCCCAGCCCGTCAGACCGTTCAGGAAGGTGCTCATGCCCGCCGGAAAGATGCACGTCGACGAACCGGACATCGACACGTCCCTGGTGATCCGGCTGATCGCCGGAGAATTTCCGCGGTGGGCAGGGCTTCCCGTGGAAAGGGTCGATTCGGCCGGTACGTCCAACGCCATGTACCGGCTGGGCGAGGACATGGTCGTACGTCTCCCGCGTACGCAGGGATCGGCCGCCGACGTCCGGGCTGAGCAGATCTGGCTGCGGCGGCTGGCCCCGGGGCTCCCGGTGGCCGTTCCCGTCCCGGTGGGGGCGGGGCGGCCCGCCGAGGGCTATCCCTGGCCCTGGTCCGTCTACGGCTGGCTCCCCGGTGCGAATCCGGTGACCGGAGAGATCGCCGCACCGGACCTGCTGGCCAAGGACTTGGCGGAGTTCATCACCGCGCTGCACGGTGCCGACACGGTGGACGCGCCGCTCTCCTACCGCAGCGGGACCCTGGCGGCGCGGGACGCCGAAACCCGCGCCGTGATCGCGGAACTGGGTGCGAGCGGCGATGTCGACGCCGAGACGGCGACCGCCCTGTGGGAGGAGGCCCTGCGTGCCGCGCCGTGGTCCGGCCCGCAGGTCTGGATCCACGCGGACCTGCAGCCCGGGAACGTGCTGCTGGCCGACGACCGGCTCGCTGCCGTCATCGACTTCGGCTGCGCCGGCCTCGGCGACCCCGCCGTCGACCTGATCGCGGCCTGGTACCTGCTCCCGGCCACGGCCCGGCCCGTCTTCCGGGCGGCCCTGGGTGCGGACGACGCGACCTGGACGCGGGGCCGGGGCTGGGCCCTGTCGATCGCCCTTCCCGAGCTGGGTCACTACCGCGAGACCAACCCGGTCATGGCCACGATCGCCCGCCACGTACTGCGCGAACTCCTCGCCACCGCAGCGGCGGTGGGCTGAACCCGGCCGGCCAGGGGATGGATCTTTGCCGGTGCCGGTTGCGAAAATGGGGCCATGACAACCTTACTTCTGGCCGACATCGACCGTGCCGTCCGCAGCAGTTGGAGCGAGCAGACGTGCACCCCCGCGTACCGCGACCGGTGGACCCGGGAGAATCCGGCGCGCGACCAGTGCGGTGTGACGGCCCTCGTCCTCCACGACCTGCTCGGCGGTGAGCTGATCCGCGGTGAGGTCCTCGTCGACGGCGAGCGCGTGGACTACCACTGGTGGAACCGCCTGGGCATGGGCGTGGAAATCGACCTCACCCGAGAGCAGTTCGGGCCCGAGGAGAAGATCGGCGAGGGGGTCGTCGTCCCCCGTCCACAGGAGAGCGACATGCGCCGCCTCCGCACGGAGTACGAGATCCTCCGCGAACGGGTGATGGCCAAACTCGCCACGCGCTAGTCGCAGCGGGTCGGCACCCGTTCCCTCCCTCGCGATGGAGGGAACGGGTTGCCGCCCTGGGCCGTGAACTGATCATCGACCGACCGGAATCCCAAGTCAATCCTACGAATTTCTGGTAACCCCCAAGGGATACCTTGGGGTTGTGACCCTGGATGACCTCCGCGTATTCGTCGCGGTCTGCCGGGCCGGCAGCCTCAGCGCCGTCGCCCGCGACCTCGGCCGCACCCAGCCCGCCGTCAGCCAGCACATCCGCCGCCTGGAGAAGGAGACCGGCGCCGTGCTCCTTGAGCGCCACCCGCGCGGAGTCTCGCCCACCGGGGCCGGCCTCATCCTCCAGGCGGCCGCCGCCGACGGCATCGCCGGGCTCGACGGAGCCCTCCGCCGCCTCGACACCCTCGTACGGGGCGACGGAGGAACGGTCCGCATCACCACCGGGGCCACCACCGTGCGGCACTTCATGGCCGAGGCCGTCGTAGCCTTCCGGCGCAGCCACCCCCGGGTCAGCCTGGAGTTCCAGACCGAGAACTCCAGCCGCAGCTGCTTCGAAGCCCTCGCCGCCGACGACCTCGACCTCGCGTGGATCACCATCGGCGCCCCCGTACGAGGCATCGAGCAACGCCCCGTCATGAGGCTGCCCTGGGTCCTCGCGGTCGGCGCCGACGACCCCCTCGCCACCCGCTCCCGCCTGGAGCCGGCCGACCTCGGCGCCATCCGCCACATCCGGCTCCCCGAGAACTCCACCTCCCGCGCCCACCTCGACGCCGCCCTCGCCGAAGCCGGTATCCGGATCAGCTCCGACACCAGCGTCGCCGACTGGGACACCGCCCTCCTCCTCGCCGAACTGGGCCTCGGCCACGCCGTCGTACCCGCACTGCCCGGCTGGCGGGTCCCCGGATCAGACGGACCGCTGCGCCTGGTGCCGGTCCCCGCCCTGCCGCCGCTCGCCGTCGGCTGGGCCGTCCGCCGCTGGTCCGCCCTCGCCCCGCTCGCCCGCGCCTTCGCCGACGAGGTGGCCCGCACCTGCGTGGCCCGCGCGAGCGGGCCCGCAGGGGCGTGACGCCGGCAGTCGCGACGCCGGCAGCAGTCCTACGGCGGCCAGCGCGGCCAGCGCCGCGACCGAGGCCCCGGTCCCCGCGGCCACCGCGATGCCGAGGGCGGGACCGATGTTCATCGCCGTCTGCTTGAGCCCGCCCACCACCCCCGCGTGCCCGGCCGGGGCGTCCCCGACCACCGTCCCGGTGGCCGTCACCATCACGGCGGCGAAGCCCGCGCCCAGCACCGTGAAACCCCAGCCCGGACCCAGTCCGATGATCCCGAGCACCACCAGCCCGGTACCCGCCAGCGCCGTCCCGCGGGCGCCGAACCGGCGCAGCGCGGCCCCCGCCACCGGTGCGCCGATGACCATGGCGGCCGTCATCGGCAGCACGCGAAGCCCGGTCGCGAGGGGATCGAGCCCCGCCGCGTCCTGGAGCGCGAAGCTGGCCCCGAAGAGGGCCCCGAACAGGGCGGCGGAGACCAGGGCCAGCAGCAGGACGGACGCCGTCACCGGAACGGAGCGGGCCACCGGCCGCGGCACCAACGGCTGGGCGGAGCGCCGCTCCGACCGGACGAGCAGCGCCGCCAGCGCGGCCGCCGCGCCGAATCCGGCCAGCGTACGAGGCCCCGCCCAGCCGTGCTGCGGTATGCCGGCCAGCGCGTGCACGAGCACCGCGAGGGCCGTCGCGAGGAGCGCCGCCCCGCCCGGCCGGATCCGGCCGGACCCCGTGGACGGGGGCACGGGGACCCGTACGAACAGCGCCGCGGCGGCGATCGCGAGGGCGGCGGGGACGTTGACCACGAACACCGCACGCCAGCCGAAGTGTTCGACCAGCACACCTCCCAGGAGCGGCCCGGACGCCGCGGCCACCCCGATCGCCGCGGTCCGGGCCGCGACCGGTCCGCCGATCCGCTCGGGCGGGTACGCGAGCCGCAGCAGGGCCAGCGTCGCCGGCTGGAGCAGTGCCCCGAACACTCCCTGGACCGCGCGCAGGGTGATCACCCAGCCGGCTCCGGGAGCGAGCGCGATGCCCGCCGAGGCAGCCGCGAAGCCGAGTACCCCCGTGAAGAGCAGTCGGGTGTGCCCGTACCGGTCGCCCAGCCGTCCGGCGAGGACCAGGAACGCGGCCACGCTCAGCAGGTACGCGCCGCTCGTCCACTGCACCTCGGCCAGACTCGCGCCGAGGTCCCGCCGCAGGCTGGGCTGCGCCATGAGCAGCACCGTCCCGTCGAGGGCGACGAGCATCGCTGCGGCCGCGCTGACGAAGAGCGCGAGACGGGGCCTCACGGGCGGTTCGGAAGGTGGGCGTCGAGGGCTGCGTCGACGATCCGTTCGACGGAGGCCTCCGGGTCGCCGTCGAGGGCGAGCGGCAGACTGCCCCAGGCCCACAGCTGAGCCATGCCGTGCAGATTGGCCCAGAGCGCGGCGGCGGTGATCCGGGGCGCTCCCGCCGGGTCGCACCGGGCGACCAGCGAGACGAGCAGTTCGAACAGCGGCAGCGTGAACTCCCGGAGCCGGGACCCCGGGGGCAGTTCCTGCCCGCTGCCGTCGAGCAGGTCATGGCGGAACATCAGCTCGAACATCCCGCGGTGCTCCAGCGCGTACCCGACGTACGCGTGCCCCAGCGCCCGCACCTGCCCGCGCGGGCCGTCGGCCGCGGGGCCGACCGGGAAGCGGGCACCAAGATCCTCGAACCCGCGCCGGGCGATGGCGGACAGCAGCGCCTGATGGGTGGGGAAGTACCGCCGGGGCGCCCCGTGCGAGACCCCGGCGCGGCGGGCGATCTCCCGCAGCCCGAGCGCGGAGCTGCCCTCGGTCGTCACGAGCTCCACGCCGACGTCGATCAGCCGCTCGCGCAGCCCGCTGTCCTGTTGCATAGACACTGTCTACCAGGAGGCCGTAGACAGTGTCTATCCCTCCCCTTCGGGGATGATGGGAAAGCGTGGCCGGGCGAGGCGCCCGGCCCGGCCGAGGGAGAGGTGACCTGCCATGGCGGAGCGCGAGGCCCGAGAGGCCGGGCCGAAGGCGGACGGACTGGAAGAGGGCCGCCTGATGAAGGAGCTCGAAGCCATCCACCGCACCCGTCACGAGACCCTGCTGCACGGCTCGCAGGACGCGCTGCTCACACACACCCGGCGGATGGAAGAGCTGGAGCGCGAATACGTACGCCGCCACCCGGACCGAGCCCAGACCCCCGGCCGCACCCGCTCGGGGGCACGCGCCCGAGGGGGGACGGAGGAGCAGGGCTAGTGCTGTGGCCGGAAAGGTTTGCCGGGTCGCGGTGTCCGGTGCGGCGCATCGCAAGGCGGAGGACCGCGACCCGTACTGGACGTACCGGCGTGGTCCGACAACGCAGGGGGCACCTCCCAGCGGTAGCTGGGGGAGAGGTGCCGTGCCGGGCGCCGCGACGCGGTGAACCTTTCCGGTCACAGCACTAGATGGTCGATCCAAGGAGTCGGTGAGCGAGCGGAGGGTCTCTTGCCCCCTGGACCGGAGCCAGTGGTTTCGGGGAGAGACTCCAGGCTTCCGATGTGGTGTATGGCTGCCCGCGATCGGGCTCGGCGTGGCCCGGAAGAGGCCGTCACCACTTCCGGTGCACGGTTGCCTTGCTGCCGGTCACCAAACTGGCCGGTGGAACGTCATCGGCCACGACCGCGCCGGCGGCAACCACGGCGTCACGGCCAATGGTGACGCCGGGCAGGATCGTGGCACCGGCACCGATCCACACGTTCTCCGCCACGTCGATGGGTGCGCCGGTGAGGTACAGCCGCCGCTCCCCGGGATCAACCGGGTGGCCGCTGGTGATGAACGTGACCTTCGGTCCGATCATCACGCGCTCGCCGAGCCGGATGCCCGCATAGTCCAGGAACGTGCAGTTCTGGTTGATGAAGACGCGCTCGGCGAGGTCGAGGTTCAGGCCATGGTCCGTGTAGAAGGGCGGGTAGATCGTGACTCTCGGTGGCAGTGGCTTGCCAAGGATCTGTTCGAACAGTTCCGCCTTGCCCGCTTCGTCTTCGAAGGGCAGGAGGTTCAGGCGGGAGGTGAGCTCGGTGACCCGCAGGACCCTCTCGGCCATGGCCTGGAACTCGGCGCTGTGGATGCGCATGAGACGGTCGCTGGACATGCCGCGATCCTTTCTGTGAACCGGTGACTGGACAGGGCCAACTCAACCTCTAACAGCACCGAGGCCGGACACCCGGCGGCGCGGGGGCCGTGCCGAAAAAAAGGGTTTCGGCGGCCCCCACCCAAGGGCGAGTATGCGGGGGACTACTCACCCTGCCCGGAGGGCCCCGTGGGAATCCAGAGACGCGGCATGCTCATGTTCATGCCCGGTCGCACGGGCGTCTCCTTCGTCCCCACCATCAACCGCCGCCGCATCTCCACCGCACCGGAGTTCACCGACCTGGCCTGGTACCTGCACGCGCTCGTTCCCGCACTCGTCACCGCCGGGCCCAGGGGGTACGAGGCGATAGAGGTCCGCTACTGACCGCGTCGGGCGTCCGGGTGTCATCGGGTGGTGCAGGGTCCGCCGCCACCCGGAGGGCTTTCCGGGGGCGGCGGGCTCGCTACTGGCCCACCCTGCCGTCCACGCACTCGCGCAGCAGGTCGGCGTGGCCGCAGTGGCGGGCGTACTCCTCGATGCGGTGGACCAGGAGTTCCCTGATCGAGATGTCGTCCTTGCCCACGCGCTCGCCCAGGTCCGGGTGCGCGGCCAGCGCGGCGTCGGTCTCGGCTTGTTCGCGCTCCAGGTCGCGGTACGCGGCGTCGACGACGGCCTGTTCGGCGACGGCTCCGTGGAAGTCCGCGTCGCGCGCGCCGTACAGCTTCGGCAGCGGGTCGGCGTCGCCGATCCAGCCGCGCCAGTCCCGTTCCACCTCGGCGAGGTGCCGGACCAGGCCGAGCAGGGACATCGTGGACGGCGGGACGGACCGGCGGGCCAGCTGTTCCGGGTCCAGGCCCTCGCACTTCATCCGCAGGGTCAGGCGGTAGCTCGCCAGGTAGTCCTGCAGCGTCGCCGGCTCGCCCTCGGGTCCGGCTCCTTCGCTTTCGCGGGGATCATCGGCCGGATCGGTCCACATGTCGGCGTAGACGGTGGCCTTGGTCCATCGCTCGGTTTCGTCGCTCATGCGGCCCATGGTCGTCCGTGACCGGCCGGGCCCGCCACCGAGTTCCGGCGGCTTTGCGGGCCGGGGGCCGGGCGGCTACTTCTCGGCGTGCTGGCCCAGCATGAACAGCAGCCAGACGAAGCCGGGGAAGAGGTGCGTGCCGGCGATGTAGAAGAACGCGCGCAGCAGCACGCCGTTCTCCTTCCACTTCTCGTACTTCGCCGCCGCGGCGGCGGAGCGCGCCCGCTCGGAGTCCTCGTTCTCGTGCTCGTCCGTCGTCACGCGAACAGCGTACGGGCGTACCTGCGGACGGGCGCACGCTGTCCGGCGTGGATCAGATTTGCTTCATGTGAGACAAATTTGTATCGTTTGATACGAAGGAGGATCGCGTGATGAACGATGAAGAGCTGCTGGACGGTGCCGCACGCGTACTCGCCGGCGACCACAGCGCCTCGATGGCGCACATCGCCGCGGGCATCGGCACCAGCCGCGCCACGCTCAGCCGCCGCTACGCCACCCGCGAGGCGCTCCTCAAAGCCGTCGCCGTCCGGGCCATCGACGTGGTCGACGGATGCCTCGCCCCCGCCGACCTGCCCGGGACCGCCGGCGCAGCCGAGTTCGACGCCGCGCTGGAGCGGCTCGTCACCGGGCTGCTGCCCGCCGCGCACCTGTACGGGTTCACCTCCCGCGACGCCACGGTGCTCGCCGACCCCGAGTTCCGGGCCGGGATCCAGCGCCAGGACCAGCGGGCCCTCGCCTTCCTGGCCCTCGGCCAGCGCCTCGGCCGACTCCGCGTCGACCTGCCCGCGTACTGGATCTGGTACTCGCTGTGGGGGCTGCTCGACGCCGCCGCCGAGGGCGTCCGCGACGGCCACCTCGCCCGCCGCGACATCGGCCGGCTCGTCCTCGCCTCCTTCCTCAGCGGAACCCGGCCCGCACCGGCGGCCTGACCCCGCACCCTCCCGCGTACGACCGCGACCGTGATACGACCGTGAACGGAACCCCCATGCACACCCCCACGCAGGACCCGCGCCGATGGATCGTGCTCGCGATCCTCTCCGGCAGCCTCCTGCTCATCTCGATGGACACCACGATCCTCAACGTGGCCTTCCCCTCGCTCGTCGGCGACCTCCAGCCGGGCGCCGTACAGCAGCTGTGGATCATCGACATCTACGCCCTCGCCCTCTCCGGACTGCTGGTGACCGCCGGCGCCCTCGGCGACCGCTGGGGCCGCAAGCGGCTGCTCATGGCGGGCTTCGGGATCTTCGCCCTCGCCTCGGTCGTCGCCGTCCTGTCCACCGAGGCCTGGCACGTCATCGCGGCCCGCGCCCTCCTCGGGGTCGGCGGCGCCGCGATCATGCCCTCCACCCTGTCGATCCTGCGCGGCGTCTTCACCGACGCCAAGGAACGCGCCTTCGCCCTCGCCGTCTGGGCCGCCGTGTTCGGCGGCGGCATGGCCTTCGGCCCCGTCGTCGGCGGCCTGCTCGTCCAGGACTACGGCTGGCACTCCGCCTTCCTCCTCAACCTCCCCGTCACCGCGCTCATCGTCGCGGCCGGCCTGCGCTACCTCCCCGAATCCCGCTCCCCGCGCTCCACCGGCAAGTGGGACTGGTGGGGCGTCGGCCAGTCGATCGTCGGCATGCTCGCCCTCGCGGGCGGCATCAAGCAGCTCGGCAAGAGCGGAGTCGCCGACCCGCTGCCCTGGGCGCTGCTCGTCCTCGCCGGCGTCGCGTTGACCCTGTTCGTCCGCCGTCAGCTGCGCGTGGACAACCCGCTGCTCCAGGTCCGGCTCTTCACCAAGCCCGCCTTCAGCGTCGCCGCCACCGCGATCTTCCTGCCCATGGTGGGCATGGGCGCGATCCTCTTCCTGGTCACCCAGTGGTTCCAGTACGGCCAGGGATACACGCCGCTGGAGGCGGGCCTGCGGCTGCTGCCCGCCCCGCTCGCGCTGATCTGCGCCTCGATGGTCGCCCCGACCCTCATGCAGCGCTTCGCGATCCGGCACGTGCTCGGCGGCGGCCTGGTGGTCCTCGCCGCGGGCATGGCCCTGCCCTGGACCCTCCAGCAGTTCACCGGCCTCGGCTACCCCGCCTTCGCCGTGGCCCTGACGATCATGGGTCTGGGCGCGGGCATCGCCACCACCGTCGCCTCGGTGACCCTCATCTCCACGGCCCCGGCGGACCAGGTCTCCAGCGCCGCCGCCATCGAGGAGACCTGCTACGAACTGGGCTCGGCCATGGGCGTCGCCATCCTCGGCTCCACCGCCGCCGCGCTCTACCGGGGCAACCTCCCGGCCCTGGACCTGGACTCCGGCACGCTGGCCGCCGTACGGGACTCCGTGGGCGAGGCCGCCCACACCGCCGAGCAGCTCGGCGGCGGCGTCGGCCGGACCCTGCTCGAGGCCGCCTCGCAGGCCTACACCCTCGCGATCACCCCGGCGTTCCTGATGGCCGGCGCCCTCGCGTTGGTCGCCGCGGCGACCACCTGGACGCTGATCCCGCGCGACCTCCGGCCGACCGAGAACCACTGACGGCGCGGCCTGCGGGTACCGCCCCGGGCGGTACCCGCAGGCCGGGCGGTAGCCCGACGCCGGCCGCTACGAGGCCGCGTACGCCCACACCGCGCGCATCGGCTCCGGGTAGGGCGACGGGCCTGCCAGCTCCCGCTGGGTCAACAGGATGGTGACGGCCCCCGTCGAGGGGACGATGTGGGCTGCGGTGCCGGTGCCGCCGATCCAGCCGTAGCGGCCCGGCACGTTCCACGGGTCGGCCGCCGTGACGTCGACCGAACCGCCGAACCCCCAGCCCTGGCCCTGCAGGAACAGTTCGGCGCCGGCCCGCTGGGCCGGGGTCAGCTGGTCGGTGGTCATCCGCCGCACCGAACCATCCGTGAGCAGCGGGCCGTCCTCGTCGAGCAGCATCCGGGCGAAGCGGTGGTAGTCGTCCGCCGTGGAGACCAGCCCGCCCGCGCCGGAAGGGAAGGCGGGCATGGCGCTCCACTGCCCGTCGGGGGCGTCCACGAGGTCCAGGCCCCCGTCCGCGCCGGCCCGGTAGGAGTGCGTGAACCGGCCCGACTGCCCCGCCGGCACGGTGAAACCGGTGTCGGCCATGCCCAGTGGCTCGAAGATCCGCTCCGCCAGGAACTCAGGCAGCGAGCACCCCGCCACCCGGGCGATCAGCACTCCCAAGACGTCCGAGCAGGTGTTGTACAGCCAGGCCCCGCCCGGCTGGTGCAGCATGGGAATCCGGCCCAGGGTCGCCATCCACTCGTCGGGGCCGGCGACGTCCTGCGGCCGCGGCGGCCCCTGTCGCAGCTCGCCGAGGAGCGGTGCGAGCGCCGGGAGCGAGAAGTCCGAGGAGAATCCCCACCCCGCGCGGAAGGTCATGAGGTCCTCGACCGTCACCGGTCGCGTCGCGGGGACCACGTCGTCGAGCGGGCTCGCGGGAGTCCGTACGACCATCGGTTCGGCGATCTCCGGCAGCCAGGGCGCGACCGTGTCGGTGAGTGCCAACCGGCCGTCCTCCACCAGCATCATGACGGCCGCGGCAGTGACCGGTTTGGTGAGAGAGGCGATCCGGAAGATCGAGTCACGGACCATCGGGGCCTCACCCCGGACGTCGGCGCCGCCCACGGCGGCCACCTCGGGCTCACGGCCGTCGCCCCGGTCCACCAGGGCCACCGCCCCCGGGAGGGTGCCGTCGTCCACGTACGGCTGAAGGATGTCGGTCAAACCGGTCACGAGCCCGCCCTTTCGAGAGGTTCTGCTACGGAGTCCCACAGCCCGCAGTGGTGCCGGGCCGCCGCGTCCACAGGGCGGATGCCGCCCGCGGTTCCCGGCGCCAGGGACAGTACGGCGGGGGAGCGCGGCCACCAGGGCGCCGCCCTGGGACCGTTCGGGTCGCCGGTCGCCGCGAACCGGGTCCAGTAGCCGGTCATCCGCTCCGCGAGGACCCGCTGCGCGGCGCTCAACGGGAGTCCGGTGTCGAAGAGGTACGGCAGTTCGAAGCCGTGCGAGGCCCCGTACGGGAAACCCGGCACGGGCGGCAGCCCGGTGAAGTCCGGCGCCTGCCGGTCGTCGAACCCGTAGTCGTACGTCGGCACGTGCCGCGCCAGCGAACGGCTGTCCCGCAGCTGCGGGCAGACGAAGGAGGCGTCCGACAGCACGGCGGCGAAGGCCAGCGCGGGCGTCGGATGGGCCGACACCGGATAGGCGGCCTCGACGAGGCCGGCCCGCGCCCCGAACGCGGCGCGCAGCCGGGACCGGTAGGCCTGCGGGTCGGGAACCGGGTAGGCGGCCAGGGTCTGCCCGAGGAAGATCCGCATCTCGTCGCGGGCCGAGCCCTGCACCACCGGGACCCGGTGGAACTCCCCGCGTTCCAGGGCCCGTCGGGGCTCGGTGGGCAGCAACGGGGTGCCGTAGGAAACCGGGGAGAAGAGCATCATGAGCTCGGGCGTCGCCAGCGCGCCGGGCGGCAGGCCGCGCAGGCACCGCAGGACCTCCGCGTCCGACGCGCCCTGCGGGGACCGGCCGCAGCCGAGCCGGGCCGCCGCGGCGGTTCCCTCGGCCACGGTGCGGCGCTCCGCCGCGAACGGCTCGTAGGCGCCCATCGTGGGGAGCCACGAGTGCGGGGGGACGCTGAGCGAGCAGGAGCCGCTCTGCACGATCGCCCGGTGGAACAGCCCGGCCGAGGCGGGAGACGTCAGGTGCAGGCACACGCTCAGACCGCCGGCGGACTCGCCGAACACGGTGACGTTGCCGGGATCGCCGCCGAAGCGGGCGGCGTTCGCCCGCACCCAGCGCAGGGCCGCCTGCTGGTCGGCGAGCGCGAAATCGGGGGCACCGCCGAGCGCGGGATGCCCGAACAGCCCGAAGACGCCGAGCCGGTAGTTGACCGTGACGACCACGACCCCGCCCGCCGACGCCAGCCGGCCCGGCCGGTACAGATCCCCGGCGCCGTTCATGAACCCGCCACCGTGGAACCAGACCATGACCGGCCGGGGCGGCCCGGCGGCGGGCGGAGTGCCGGTGGCTGCCGCCGCCCTCGGGGCCGTGACGTTGAGGAACAGGCAGTCCTCCGAGCCGCTCGGAGCGCCCGGCCCCACCGCGGGCAGCTGCACGCAACGGGCCCCGGGCGCGCCGGCGTCCCGTACGCCCGTCCAGCGCGCGGCGGGCTCCGGAAGCGTCCAGCGCAGCGGCCCGGTCGGCGGGGCGGCGTAGGGGATCCCCTCGAAGGTGCGGTACCCGGCGGCCTCCCGGCCGCGCACCGCACCCCGATCGGTCTCCACCACGGGCCGCTCGCCGGGGCCCGCGTCGGGTCCGGCTCCGTGCCGGGCGGCCCGGGCCCCGGCGGGGGAGCCGGCGGGGGAGCCGGCCCCCGCTCCGGGGGCGGCGGCTGCGGCCCCGGCGAGCGGGCCTGCGGTGGCCGCCGGCCTGGCGGCGAGGAGGAGCAGGGCCAGCAGCAGCGCTCTCCGGGAGGCCATCAGCGGCCCCTCGTCAGCACGCCCCGGGCGAAGGCCGCCTGCCCCGCGTGCTGGAGGTCGTCGCCGATCACGCTGACCAGCCGTACCCCGAGGGTCACCGGCGGGTCCCACTGTTCGTCGACCACCCGGTCCAGGTCGGCGGCGGACAGCCCCCGAAGGAACCGGCCCGTCTGCGCGTGGACGGCGTCGTGGTATCCCAGCAGGAGCTCGCCCGAGCCGACCCGGACGGCGCCGGCCTCGCGGGCGGTGTGCCCGTACCCGGTCGACCCGGGAGGCAGCTCGAGCCCGAACCGTTCGTCCCACCCCTGCGCGTGCCAGACCTGTTGCCGGCCGGCGGCGTCCGCCACGTGATCGTCCTGGATCCGGGTCAGGTGCCAGACGAGCCAGGCGATCGAGTTCGCGCCGGGGTCGATCCGCGCGTTCAGCTGTTCGGGCTCCAGGCCCTCGACGGCCTCGTGCACCACGCCCTGGATCCGGCCGAACGCGTCGGCCAGTACCTCCGTACCCTTCATGCCCCCACCATGCCCACGGCAGGTGCCGACCGGGCCCGCGGCGCTGCGGGGGACCCCCGTTTGCCCGCCCCGAATGGCGCAGCGGATCCGGGTGCCGCTGAATGTAACAAAGCGTGCGCTTCCCATGACGCACGATGACCGGCGTGCGATGTGTAGACCCGCGCGTCGGCGAACGGAGCTTTCCATGAATGACCCGATCACGCTCGCCGCGACGGATTACGAAGAACCGCGCGGGCTCCCCGACACCACGGACGTCCGGCACCCGGTCCCCGATGCGGACGCCCTCGCCTCCGGCCCCGAGCCGGAGTCCGGGACCGCTCCGGCGGCCCAGGCCGGACCCCAGGCCCCCCGTCCCGAGGCCGGTTCTCAGACCCGTCCCGAGGCCCGTCCAGAGGTCGAGTACCAGGCGGGTTCCCAGGCCCGTCCAGAAGTCGAGTACCAGGCCGGTCCCGAGGCCCGTCCAGAGGCCGAGTACCAGGCCGGTCCCGAGGCCCGTCCAGAGGCCGAGTACGAGGCCGGACCCCGGACCCGCCCCGGGGCCGGGTACCGAGCCGGTCCGCCGGCCGGTCCCCAAGCCGGACCCGAGGCAGTGGCCGCACCCGGCCAGGACCCGGCCCACCGGCCCGCCGCGGCCCCCGCGCGCACACTCCTGGAGACCGCCGCCACCGGTCGCTCCGTCCGGGAAGTCGCCGATCTGGTGAGCCTCCTCAAGGACTCCGGACAAGTCCCCAACCCTGGGCACACGGCGCTGCGCGCGGCCGCCGTGGCCCGGCCGGTCCACGAAGTGCGCGAGATGGTGACGCTGCTGGGCGAGCCCCCGCACGAGGTGGTCGAAACCGACATCACGCTGCGGGCCGCCGCCCTCGGCCGGCCCATCGAGGACGTGGCCCTGCTCGTCAGCATCCTCGGCTCCGGCGAACAGCCCGCGCACGGCCACCCCGAGCCGGCGGAACGGGTACGGACGGCCGCACACCCGCCCGCGCCACAGGCTCCGGCCCCGGCGCAGGCCCCGGCCCGAGGCACGGCACGGTCGTGGAGCGGCTCGCTGCGCCACATACTGCGCTGGCCGGTGGCGCTCGCACTGCTCCTCTGCGGTGGGCTGCACGTGCCCGGCGATCTGGCGGGTCTGACCTCCGGCGCCCCCGGGGGCCTGGTCGCCCTGGCCGTCACCCTGCTCTGCCTGACCGCCGGCGCGCTGCTGGCGCTACGGGACACGGCCGGCGCGTGGCGGGCCGCCGCGGTGGTCGCGCTGGGCGTGGCCGTGCTCCACGTGGTCGGCGGCGCCGCCGGGTTCGACCCGCTCGGCGGCGCGGTCGGCGGCTCCGTGGACTGGGCGGGCACCACGGTGGTGCTGAGCGCGGCGGCCGGCGCCGTACTCGCCGGCCTGGCCCTGCAGTTCCGTCCGGCGGCCGAGCCGGCGGACGGCGCCTGACCCGGGCGGAGAGGGGGCCCGGGTCGCCGACCCGGGCCCCCTCTCCGCCGCTTTCCCCTTTCCCCGCGCCGGAGTTCCACGGAGGGAGCACGCAATGGACCCGGTGGCCGCGCTGGACCGGATCGCCTTCCTCCTGGAACGCGCCCAGGAACCGACCTACCGCGTCAAGGCCTTCCGTACGGCCGCGGCCGCCGTCGGCCGGATGGGCGAGGGCGAGCTGGCCGAACGGGTCGGAGCGGGAACCCTCGAAGCGGTCAAGGGCATCGGCCCGAAAACCGCCCAGGTGATCCGCGAAGCCCTCGGCGGAGCGATCCCCGCGTACTTGCGGGGCCTGGAGGACAAGGTCGCGGCCCACCCCGAAGGCCCGCCGCCCAGCCCTGAGGCCCTGGCCCTGCGCGCCGCCCTGCGCGGCGACTGCCACATGCACTCCGACTGGTCGGACGGCGGCAGCCCCATCGAGGCGATGGGCCGGGCCGCGGCCGCACTCGGGCACGACTGGGCGGTGCTCACCGACCACTCGCCGCGCCTGACCGTCGCCCGGGGACTCTCCCCGGAGCGGCTGCGCGAACAACTGCGGACGGTCGCCGAACTCAACGCGACCTGGGCCCCGTTCCGGCTGCTCACCGGCATCGAGTGCGACATCCTCCCCGACGGCTCGCTGGACCAGGAACCGGAACTCCTCGCCGAGGTGGACCTGGTGGTCGGCTCCGTCCACTCCAAGCTCCGGATGGACGCCCCCGCCATGACCCGGCGGATGGTCGCCGCGGTACGCAACCCGCACCTCGACGTCCTCGGCCACTGCACCGGGCGGCTGGTGACGGGCCGCACCCGGCCGGAGTCGGAGTTCGACGCCGAGGCCGTCTTCGCGGCCTGTGCCGAGTCGGGCGCCGCCGTCGAGATCAACAGCCGGCCCGAGCGGCTCGACCCGCCGCGCCGTCTGCTGCGGCTCGCCGTGGCGGCGGGCACCCTCTTCGCGATCGACACCGACGCCCACGCCCCGGGCCAGCTCGACTGGCAGATCCCGGGCTGCGAACGCGCCCTGGAATGCGGGGTGACGGCCGACCGCATCGTCAACACCTGGTCCGAGGCCGACCTCCTCGACTGGACCCGGACCCGCCGGCCGCCGCGGACCCGGCAGACGCAGAAGCCTCGGCAGACCCCTAGGTCCTGTCTGGAGTCCGGATCGCGAGTTCGGTAGATCGCCTGCGCGTGGAGGCCCGGTCTTGATAGGCCATCAGTCATGGCGCGAGGCGATCTCACCGACGAGCAGTGGACTCTGATCGAGCC
>NZ_JAPNLJ010000002.1:340439-363199 GCF_026627445.1 Streptomyces sp. H27-H1 | reverse complement strand
GGCTCGATCAGAGTCCACTGCTCGTCGGTGAGATCGCCTCGCGCCATGACTGATGGCCTATCAAGACCGGGCCTCCACGCGCAGGCGATCTACCGAACTCGCGATCCGGACTCCAGACAGGACCTAGTGGCCCCGACGCGGAGCGGGCGGCAGGGCCGCCGGGATGTGCTGCATCCCGGTCTGGTGCTGCCGCCCGTTCGCGTATCCGGCTCCGGCGTACGAGTACTGCGGCTGCGGTGCGGGGGAGGGCTGCCAGGGGTCCGTCTGCTGCCCCGGGTGCTGCGCCGCCTGCTGCCATGCGGAAGCGTTCCAGCCGCTGCCGTAGGAGCTCATGGAGGCCGCGGCGGAGCCGCTTCCGTACGAGCCCGTGCCACTGCCGTACGTGCCGTTGTAGGGGCCTCCGTAGGAGAACGCCGTGAAACCGAGGTCCTCCTCGCCCGTGCGGTCGCCGGGGAGGGCGCGGAAGGCGCGCAGGTACTCGGAGTACAGCGTGTCGTAGATGGGCGTGTGCGAGGTGGCCGGAGAGCTCCCCAGCTCCCGTACGGGGCGCATCGGGGGGACGCTGCTCGGATAGGACGGGGCGCGGGAGACATCGTAGGAATGCACGTATCAGCCAACGAAACCGGCGGCCCGCAGATGCGGGGTGGCAGGGCGGAAAACGCAGATCGCCGGGGGTGCGCGGGACGGACCGCGCACCCCCGGCGCACGCCGCCCGGCCCCCATGGCGGGGGCGGACGGCCGTCTCGGGGACGGAAGGCAGAGCAGGGGCGGGAGCCGGGGCCTCAGGCGCCCGGGGTGCCCGCCAGCGGCATCGAGGCGGCGACCAGCTTGCCGTTGCGGGCGGCCTTGTCCAGGGCGTCGCGCAGCAGGTCCTCGCGGGGCTGCTGGCCGATGGTGCCGACGGGGGCGGCGTAGACCAGGACGCGCTGCGTCTTGTTGACGGCGGCCCGCCAGCCGTCGGTGACGGACAGCGGCCGGTGCGCCTGCCACCAGGCGACCTGACCGGGCTGGAGCACGGAGTGCAGCTGGCCGGCGGCGAGCAGGATCGACCAGCCGCTCAGGGCCTGCGGCACCTCTTCGGTGTCGGTCATGGGGATGAAGCCCTGCTCGATGAGGAGCGGCAGGAAGTCGTCGCCGGGACCGGTGGTGCCGGGTCGGGCGATGGGCGCGGTCGGCTCCACCACGAGGGCGGGGTGCAGATCCCCGTTGATCAGGATCAGGCCGCTGGTGATGCCGAGGACGGCCTGGCCGCCGGGCACGGACTGCGGTACGTCGCCGGCGGAGGCGGGGCTGTCGCCGGTGATGGAGCGGACGGCGCCCTGGAGGTCCGCCTCGGGTACGGCGACGACCTGCGAGGGGATGCACCCGGCGTGGGCGAAGGCCAGAACGGCCGTCTCGTCGCCGACGAACAGCACGGTGCTGGTCTGCTCGCGCTCGGAGTCGCCGGGGGTGCGGCAGGAGGTGCAGTCGTAACTGCCCGGGGATCCGTCACCTGCGAGCAGCCGCTCGGCCTCCTCGTCGCCGATCTCTGCACGTACCTCATCACTGACTTCGAGCATGCGCGGCACGGGGTGGCTCCTCGGACTAGGCGTGCGGGGCCGGGGGTTCCGGCTCGCCGGGATCAACGGAGGAGTGGCGGCCGGGGTCACGCCGTTTGAGGGAACGGAATCGAACCGGACCCCCGAAGGAGTGAACGGTCCGACCGGGCCGTTGTTTTCGTGCCAACTCTTTTTTGGTTGTGCGCAGTTGATGGCCGGTGCTGGTCGTTTGGGTCGTGGGCCGAGCGGGTGGGGGCGCGCGGGGCGCGGTGTGGCGAGCGCGGGAGGCGGTACGGAGCTGCGTAGCGTGACGCGATGCGCAACTTCGGGGTTCCGGGTGGGGTGGGCGCGGCGGCGCTGCTCCTCGTGCTGGCGTCGGCGTCGGCGGCGGTCGCGGCGCCGCCGCCGCCCGCGCCGGGGGCGCCCGGCCGGGCGGTGGACTGCGGGCCCGGCGGGCAGTGGCCCTGGGACTGTGTGGCCGACTGCGAGAGCGGGGGCCGCTGGGCGGTGAACACGGGGAACGGCTTCTACGGCGGACTGCAGTTCTGGCAGCCGACGTGGGAGGAGCACGGCGGGCGGGCCTTCGCGCCGAGGGCGGACCTGGCGACGCGGGAGCAGCAGATCCGGGTGGGCGAGGACGTGCTGGGCAGCCAGGGCTGGGAGGCGTGGCCCGTGTGCGCGAAGCGGTACGGGCTGGCGGGGCGGATGCACGTGGTGCGAAGCGGGGACACGCTGGTGGCGATCGCGCGCAGGCACCGGGTGCGGGGCGGCTGGCAGGCGCTCTACGCGGCGAACCGAACGGTGATCGGCCCGCGCCCGGAAGCGCTGCGGATCGGCACGCTGCTGACGCTGCCGCCTTCGCAGGGGAAGCCTCCGGTTCCGGCCGCGACCCCGGTCACGCCGTCGCCGCCGGCACGGGCGCCGGAAGGGCCGGGGGCCGCACCGGCCGTGAGTCCGGCTCCGAGTCGGTCCGCGAGTCCGGCAACTGGTCCGTCTCCGGCACCGGCTCCGGCCCCGTCCGGCTGACCGGTACCGCATTCGGTGCGTGGGCCGGGAGGGTCAGGCCGGGTGGCCGAGTGCCGGGTCGTGGTCGGGGGAGGGCTGGGCCGGGATGCGGGCTCCGGTCGGGGCCGCTTCGGGGCCCGCCTGGGCGGGCAGGCGTACGGGGGAGGCCTCGGGTTCCGCGCACTCCATCGCGCGCGGGAGCTTCAGCGCGATCGCCGCGCCCGCCAGGAGCAGCGCCGCGCTGACGACCAGCGTGACGTGCAGACCGTGGACGAAGGAGTGCCGGGCGGCCGAGTACAGGGACTCGCCCGCCGGTCCGCCGAGCCGGGCCGCGATCTGGTAGGCCTCGCCCAGTGAGTGCGAGGCGCCGGCCGAGTCGGCCGCCGACACCCCCGAAACGGTGGCCAGGCCCGGCGCGTAGGCCGCGTTCATCACGCTGCCCAGCAGCGCGATGCCCATCCCCGCACCGAGCTGGTACGAGGTCTCCCCGATCGAGGCGGCGCCGCCGGCCGTGGCCGCCGGGGCCTCGCTCAGCATGGACTCGTAGGCCGCGAACAGCGTGGTCTGGAGCCCGAAGCCGAGCAGGACGAAGACGGCCGTCAGCAGGACCGGCCGGTCCTGCTGTCCCATGAACGTCAGCAGCAGCACCGCGGCCGCCGTCAGCACGAAGCCCAGCGAGACCATCCTGCGCGGTCCGGTCCGGGCGAGCGTGTAGGAGCCGGTCGCGCCCGCCGCCATCGCGGCGAAGGTGAGCGGGAGCAGGCGCAGCCCGGTCTCCAGCGGGCTCAGGTCCAGCACCAGCTGGAGGTACTGGACGGCGATCAGCTCCAGACCGACCAGCGCCAGCATGGCCAGCACGATGCAGCCCACCGAGGTGGTGAAGGCCGGCCGGGAGAACAGCCGCATGTCGATCAGCGGGTGCGCCCGTCGCTTCTGCCGCCGTACGAAGAGCACCAGCAGCCCCGCGCCGACCAGCAGCGGGATCAGTGCCTGCGGGTCGGCGAGCTGGCGCTCCGCGCCGATCCGCTTGACCCCGAGGACCGCGCCGAGCACACCGCCGGCGGCCATGAGCGCGCCGACCACGTCCCAGGGCCCGTCCGAGGACCCCTTGGACTCGGGGAGCAGCCACCGCCCCAGCGGCAGGAGCATCATCATGAGCGGGATGTTGATGAGGAAGACCGAGCCCCACCAGAAGTGCTGGACCAGGAAGCCGCCCAGGACCGGCCCACTGGCCGCACCGACGGCGGCGACCGCGGTCCAGATCCCTATGGCGAGGGCCCGCTCGCGCCGGTCGGGGAAGACCTGGCGCAGGATCGACAGGGTGGCCGGCATGATCATCGCGCCGCCGACGCCCAGCAGGGCGCGGGCGGCGATGAGGACCTGGGCGTTGTCGGCGAGGGCGGCGAGGGCCGAGGCCGCGCCGAAGAGCCCGTAGCCGAGGAGCAGGACGCGGCGGCGGCCGACGCGGTCACCGAGGGTGCCGAAGAGGATGAGGAGGGCGGCGCACACGAGCGGGTAGGCGTCGACGATCCACAGCAGTTCCATCGGGCCGGGCCGCAGGTCTTCGGTGACGGAGGGAACGGCCACGTGCAGGATCGTCGCGTCGAGCGCGACGAGCACCAGGCTCACGCAGAGGACCGCCAGGACGGCCCAGCGGTTGGCCCCGCCGGAGTCCGCGCCGAGTCGCCGCAGTCGCTGCCAGGGGGAAGGGTTCCTGTCGCCGGTCACGTTCGTCCCCGACATGCATGTACCTCCCAGGTGGTCCCTCGCACTCGGCGGACCAGCGTCTTTCGGGGCCACGGGTGGGGAGGGTGGCGTCCTACGGGGTCCGGCGTCGACACGCGAGTGGAGAGTCAGCGTACGCGAGTTCGGCTGTCCGACACGTGGTCAAGCTCTCATCACCGCAGTGGCTGCCCTGTGGTGTGCGCCACTCGCTCCACCCCGGCCCCTCCTCCCGGAGCATGACCGCCCCCGGCCTCGATAATCATGCCCGTGAAAGATCTTGGATTTCGTCGGGCCGCGCCCGCCCTCGCCGTCTTCGTGGCGGTGCGGCTGCTGGGGCTGACCGTGCTCGCGGTGTGGGGGGCGGTGGCCGGCAGCAGTGCGCACACCCTGCTCTCGGCGCGCTGGGACTCCCTCTGGTACGCCCGGATCGCCGCCGAGGGGTACGGGTACGAGGTGGCGCTCCCGAACGGGGACGTCCACTCCAACCTGGCCTTCTTCCCGCTGCTGCCCTGGCTGGAGCGGCTGGTCTCGGCCGTCACGGGCCTCGGCCACGGGTCCGCGGGCCTGGTGGTGTCGGCGCTCGCCGGGCTCGCCGCGGCCTGGGGGATCTTCGCGGTCGCCGAGTTCCTCCACGGCCGCCGGGCCGGGGTGTTCGCCGTCGGGGTCTGGGCCGCGCTGCCCGTCGGGATCGTGCAGTCGATGGCGTACAGCGAGTCGCTGTTCACCGCCCTCGCCGCCTGGAGCCTCTACGGGGTCCTGCGCGGGCACTGGCTCACCGCCGGCCTGCTCGCGGCCGGGGCGGGGCTGACCCGGCCGGTCGGAGCCGCCGTGGTCGCGGCGGTGTGGGTGGCCGCCGCGTCGGCCCGGCGGGGCGGGGAGCGGTCCTGGCGGCCGGTGGCCGGGGCGCTGCTGGCCCCGCTCGGCGCGGCGGCGTACGTGGTGTGGGTGGGCGCGCGCACCGGCGGAGGTCTGACCGGGTACCTGGACGTCCAGGGCGGCTGGGGCAACGGCTTCGACGGCGGCCGGGCGTTCGCCCGGTTCATCGGGGACCGGCTGGCCTCCCCGGCGTTCCCCGCCGGCATCGGGCTGATCGCCGGGGTCGCACTGGTGCTGTGGCTGTACGCGCTCTGCGTGCGGCGGCGCCAGCCTCCGCCGCTCCTGGTGTACGCCGGGATCGTGGTGGCGCTCGCCCTGTGCGCCTCCGGCTACTTCGGCTCCAAGCCCCGGCTGTTGCTGCCCGCCTTCCCGTTGGTGTTCCCGCCGGCCGTGGCGCTGGCCCGGTGGCGGACGGGCCGGGCGGCCGCGGTGCTGGGTGCGGTGGCCGCAGCCTCGGCCGTGTACGGGGCCTTCTGGCTGAACGGCTCGGGGCCGCCGTAGGCCTGCCCGCACGTGCCAAGATCACGGAATGGGCCAATCCGTTCCATCTTTGAGTAAAACAATTGAGCAGGCGTTATAAACGTCACTTAAGTGTGCGACGAAAGCGCGGAAGAAGGGACCTTCCGGGCTCCAACCAAAGTATGAATAGCGGGAATTAAGTCCCGCGTGAGACCGTGTGAGACCTACTCCACATCACATGGTCATCACAAAGCCCGCGATTCGACCGGGCCGCCCATCGACGCGCGGTAACGTCGATTGAGTGCGTACCGACCAAATCCCGCCCAGACTGGAGCGGGTGTTCGCCCGGCTGGACCGGGAACCAGAGCGACCGGCTCATCTGCAAACCCCGCGGATGAGCCGGCACCGCGTCGTGCTCCTCGGAGCGAGCCTCGCCTTCTACCTCGCGATCGTCGTCGCGGTCCTGACCACCTCGTGGCTCGTCCGCTTCGACTGGCAGGTCATGTTCTTCCGGCCGTACGAGCAGTGGCCGCAGCTGCACGCCTTCCTCGACTACCTCGTCGTCCTGGGCCAGCGCGGACCCACCGCGGTCATGGTCGCCGCCTGGCTCGGCTGGCGCTCCTGGCGGCAGCACACCCTCCGCCCGCTGATCACCCTCGGCGTGGCGCTGCTGCTGCTCAACATGACCGTGGGAGCCGTCAAGCTCGGCCTGGGCCGGCTCGGTCCGCACTACGCCACCGAGATCGGCTCCGCCGAGCTCTTCGGAGGCGGCGATATATTTCCTTCCGGCCACACCGCCAACGCCGTGGTGACCTGGGGAATCCTGGCCTACCTGGCCTCCACCACGGTCACCCGCCGGGTGCTCTCCCTGGTGTCCGCCGTGGTCTCCCTGAGCGTCGGCGCAACCACCGTCTACCTGGGCACCCACTGGCTCAGCGACGTTCTGCTCGGCTGGCTCGCCGGTCTGCTCGTGCTGCTGGCGCTGCCGTGGTTCGAGCCGCTCATCGCACTGGTCGAGGCATACGTCTTCGACCTGCGCGCCCGGCTGCGCAGCCTCGTGGAGGCCGGGCAGGTGCCCGAGGTCCTCACCGGCCCGCTCGTCCCGCTGCTCTCGGCGGGCGGCAAGTGGCAGCTCCAGCGGACCGCCGCCGCCGATCCGTCCGAGCGGCAGCCCCTACCGGCCGGGCGGCGCCCCGTACCGGCCGTGCAGCCCGTCGAGGCCGTGGTCGTACTGCGGCAGCCGGAGCCGGCCGATACCGGGCAGGTCCCGGCCGCGGCTTCGGTCTCCGCTTCCGCCCAGCCCGCGGGGCGCCAGCCGGCCGTCCGGCCCGCCGTCCACCTCGCCGGCCGTCCGTACCTGATCCGTTCCGAGCGGACCCCGGCCACCCCGGCCGGCAGTCGCCGCCCGGCACACACCGACCGCGCCCCGGCGCGCGGCGCGGCGCCCCGCCCGGCCACCGGCGGCTGAGCCGGACGGTACGCACCCCCTCCGCTCGCGCATCCACGGCGGGCCCCGGTCGACGACCGGGGCCCGCCGTGGCGCGTCCGGGGCGGGCCCCGGCCCCGAAAGGGCCGGAACGTCAGCGGCGCGCCCGGACGTTCCTCCATGCCGGGTCACGCTTGTGTCACGGATTGTCGACAGTCTTCGGTGGTCGAGTTCGTCTGGACCTTTTATTTCCCGTCCCGTGACACGCCCGGGATGAATTCTCTTTCGAATTCCTCCGGAACTCCCCGGAATTACGGCCCGAGAGCGCTCCGAACCCCCTCCGGTTCCTTACAACTCCTTCACTTCTCCGGCTGCTTTGCGGGGCTCCAGAGACCTGCTGAGCAGATCTCGAGCGGCCCGGATCCGGTCCGTCAGCTCGGCCGGCTCGACGACCTCGAACTCACACCCGATCAGCATGATGTGAATCACGAGAACATCGAGGCTGACCGCCCCGGTGCGCAGGATGCAGCTCTCCTCGTCGAGCGGTTCCAGCACCCCGTCGGCCGGCCCGACGATCCGGGCCGCCTCCGCCGCCGGGATCAGCAGCCGCACGACGGCGCGGGCCGTGTACGCCCGATGGGAGATGCCGCGGGAGACGTAGGCGGCGAGGTCCTCGGCGGGCGGCGGGCGCGGGGTGAAGCGCGGTCCGTGCGGGGGCCTGGGCTCGATCCGGTCGACGCGGAAGGTCCGCCAGTCCTCCCGGTCCAGATCCCAGGCGACGAGGTACCAGCGGCGCTCGCTGCACACCAGCCGGTGCGGTTCCACGGTCCTGCGGGTGACGGTTCCCCCATGGTCCCGGTAGCCGAAGCGCAGCCGCTCGGCGTCGCGGCAGACCCCGGCCAGCTCGGTCAGCACGGAGGAGTCGACGGTCGACGCGCCCGCCCCGCGGAGCATGGGCACGGTGAACCGGTTGAGCGCGGACACCCGCCCGCGCAGCCGCGACGGCAGTACCTGCTCCAGCTTCGCCAGCGCCCGTACGGAGGCCTCGCCGATGCCCTCCACGCCGTTCCCGGCGGCGGTCCGCAGCCCCACGGCCACGGCGACGGCCTCGTCGTCGTCGAGCAGCAGCGGCGGCAGCTCGGCCCCGGCCCCCAACTGGTAGCCGCCGCCGGTGCCCGGACTGGCGTTCACGGGGTAGCCGAGCTCCCGCAGTCGGTCCACGTCCCGGCGCACGGTCCGCGCCGTCACGCCGAGCCGGCCGGCGAGGTCGGCCCCCGTCCATTCCCGGTGGGCTTGCAGGAGCGACAACAGGCGCAGCAGCCGCGCGGAAGTATCGAGCATGTCCGCAGTCTGCCCGCACGGCAGGACCGGGGTCACACCCGAAGCGGGTGGACCGCGGCCGGGCGGGACGACAAACTTGCGGCGCTAGGTTTTGTGACCCCGGCTTGCCAGGAGGCGCAGTGTCCTTCGTTCCCACCGACCCGCTCGGGCTCGACGAGCTCCTCACGCCCGAGGACCTCGCGATCCGGGACACCGTCCGCGGCTGGGCCGCCGACCGGGTGCTGCCGCACATCGCCGAGTGGTACGAGAACGGCGAGCTGCCCGGCATCCGGGAGATCGCCAAGGAGCTCGGCGCCCTCGGGGCGCTCGGGATGTCGCTCCAGGGCTACGGCTGCGCGGGCGCGAGCGCCGTTCAGTACGGGCTCGCCTGCCTGGAACTGGAGGCCGCCGATTCCGGGATCCGCTCACTGGTCTCCGTACAGGGCTCGCTGGCGATGTACGCGATCTGGAAGTACGGCTCCGAGGAGCAGAAGCAGCGGTGGCTGCCCGGCATGGCCGCCGGCGAGCTCATCGGATGCTTCGGGCTGACCGAGCCCGACGCCGGGTCCGATCCCGCCGCCATGCGCACGCACGCCAAGCGGGACGGCTCGGACTGGGTGCTGAACGGCCGCAAGATGTGGATCACCAACGGCTCGGTGGCCGCCGTGGCGGTCGTATGGGCGCAGACCGAGGAGGGGATCCGCGGGTTCGCCGTCCCCACGGACAGTGCCGGGTTCTCCGCCCCGGAAATCAAGCACAAGTGGTCCCTGCGAGCCTCGGTGACCAGCGAACTGGTCCTGGACGACGTACGGCTGCCCGCCGACGCGGTGCTCCCTGGCGTCACCGGACTCAAGGGGCCGCTCGGCTGCCTCAGCCACGCGCGGTACGGGATCGTCTGGGGGTCCATGGGCGCGGCGCGCTCCAGCTTCGAGGCGGCGCTCGACTACGCGAAGACGCGCGAGCAGTTCGGCAGGCCCATCGGCGGCTTCCAGCTCACCCAGGCCAAGCTGGCGGACATGGCGCTGGAGCTCCACAAGGGGATCCTGCTCGCCCACCACCTGGGGCGGCGGATGGACGCGGGGACGCTGCGGCCGGAGCAGATCAGTTTCGGCAAGCTCAACAACGTCCGCGAGGCCATCGACATCTGTCGCACCGCGCGGACGATCCTCGGTGCCAACGGGATCTCGCTCGAATACCCCGTCATGCGGCACGCCACCAACCTCGAATCGGTGCTCACCTACGAGGGCACCGTCGAGATGCACCAGCTCGTGCTGGGCAAGGCGCTCACCGGGCTCGACGCCTTCCGCTAGGCCGGGCAGGGCCAAGAGGTGCCGGGAGGGCCGGAAGGAACCGGAGGCGGCCGGTGAGGGTCCCCCAGCCGACGCTGGAGGTGCCCCCGGGCTCAGCTCTGGTTGAAGAAGTCGCGCGAGCGGCCGCCGGACTCGCCGCTCACGATCTGGGTGTCGGCCGGGGTCAGCAGGAAGACCCTGGTCGCCACCCGCTCGATCGAGCCGCGCAGGCCGAAGGTCAGACCGGCCGCGAAGTCGACCACGCGCTTCGCGTCGCCCGGGTCCATCGAGGACAGGTTCACGATGACCGGGACACCGTCGCGGAACAGCTCGCCGATGCCACGGGCGTCACGGAAACCGTCCGGGGTGACCGTCGCGATGCGCCGGCCCTGGTCGACGGCGGACTCCGACGCCACCTTGACGCGCGGGTCGGTGACCCACTGCTCGCCGGGGCCGACCACCGACCCCCCCTGCGGGGCCTCCGCGTAGTCGTCGTCGTAGTATCGCTCGTCGTCGCTGTCCTCTACGAGACCCAGCCAGGCACTCGCCTTGCGCACCGAACCCATGGACGCCTCCTTTCATCGCGGTCAGTTCTGTCTTCTCTTCCGCGTCCCTATCGTCGTCCATGATGCTGACAACGCGCCAAGTGGATAGTCGCCGCGCAGGGGTTTCGTGACGGTACTGGTGCAGAACATCCGTTGCACGGTCAAGGATCCCGGCGGCTACCGCTGCTGTCTGAGTGAAAATACGACCAGTGCGGCCGTACGGGTGAGCGAAGGGGACGTACGGGTGACGGGCGGTCTCGCTACGATGCCCGTCGAGCACGCGTATGACACACGGGGGAATCGTTTTGTTCGGCATCGTCAGACCATGCACACACCGGCTCGGGGAGCGGTTCAAGGCGGAATGGATGGCCCATCTCTGCGGGCTGTGCCTGGCACTTCGTGGGGATCACGGCCAGTTCGCGAGGATCGTGACCAACTACGACGGGCTGCTCGTCTCCGTTCTGACGGAGGCTCAGTCCGGAGCCGCTTCCGGGACCCGGCGCACCGCGGGCCCCTGTCCACTGCGCGGGATGCGCACGGCCTCGGTGGCCAACGGCGAGGGTGCGCGGCTCGCCGCCGCGGTCTCGCTCGTCCTGGCCTCCGCGAAGGTGCGCGACCACGTGGCGGACCGGGACGGCCTGTTGGCCCGCGCCCCGATCGCCCTCGCGGCGCGCCGGGTGGCCCGGGGCTGGGACCGGGCCGGCGCTCGTACCGGAGCCTCCGTCGGCTTCGACACGGCCGTGCTCGTCGACGCCGTGGACCGGCAGGCGGGCATCGAGGCCCTGGCCGGAGCCGGCACGCCGGTGCTCGTGGTGACCGAGCCGACCGAGACCGCCACGGCCGCCGCCTTCGCCCATACCGCGACCCTCGCCGGACGGCCAGGCAACGCTTCCGCGCTCGCCGAGGCGGGGCGCTACTTCGGGAGGCTCGCGCACCTGCTGGACGCCGTCGAGGACCAGGCGGCGGACGCGGCGGCGGGGGCCTGGAACCCGCTGACCGCCACCGGGACCCCCCGTACCGAGGCGCGCAGGCTGTGCGACGACGCGCTGCGGGGCATCAGGCTGGCGCTGCGGGAGGTGGAGTTCGCCGATGCGGGGCTCGCCCACCGGCTGCTCGTGCACGAGCTGCGCACCTCGGTGGACCGGGCCTTCGGAACCGCGAGCTGTGGCCATGCCGTGACGGGCTCGGCCGGCCAGGGCGGCTTCGGCCCGCCCCCGATGGACTTCGGCCCGCCGCCGCCCCCGCTCAAGCCGCGCCGCGACCTGCTGTCGGGGTGTGCGGTGGCCCTCGGGCTGTTCTGCACCTGCCAGCTGTGCTGCACGGAGCACGAGGGCCCCTGGTCCAGGCAGAAGCGGGACCCCTGGTGCGACGCGTGCGACTGCGACTGCCCGTGCGACGGGTGCGGGGACGGGTGCTGCTGTGACGGCTGCTGCTGCGACGGGTGCGGCTGCGACTGCTGACGCCGTGCCCGGCGCTCTTCCTGTGCGCCGCCTTTGGGGCGCCTGTGTGTCGTATGCCCGGTATCTGGGCCCCGTCTTTGTCCCGACTGTGCAACAGCTGGGCCCGCCGGTCACCCGGCCCGATCCTTGCCGTGCGGGTCGAATTCAGTCCGTTTCGGATCGTCTGTCCCGGTCGCCACTGGGGCGAACCGGGCCGGCAGGCGCCTCTAAGGCCTTCGGCGGCTGAAATACGGTCTTGCCGAGCGCACCTGACGGCAGCAAACATTCGATAACATTTACGAGGTTTGTCAGGGGCACGGCGAACGGTGACCCGTCCGTCCTGCTTCCGGGCGCCCTAACAGGGCCCTGGGCACCACACCTGCACTCCGGGCCTTTCTATCCCTTCTGGGAGGACAATAAGTGACAGTCAAGCGCATCTTCCGCTCCAGGCTCTTCGCGGCGGCCGTCGGTCTGACCGCCGTGGCCACCCTTGCGGGTCCCGCGGCGGCGGCCGAGGCCCCGAGCGGCAGCAGCGTCAACGCCGACCGCCTCGCCGCGGTCGAGGCCTCGGTTCTGCGTGCCGATGTCGCGGGCACCGCGTGGGGCACCAACGAGTCCGGGGCCTTCGTGGTCACCGCCGACTCCACGGTGTCGGACGCCAGCCTGGAGAAGATCAAGAAGGAGGTCGGGTCGAACGGCTCGGCCGTGCGCATCGAGCGGACCCACGGCAAGCTCTCGAAGCTGACCACGGGCGGCCAGGCGATCTTCACCGGGCAGATTCGCTGCTCCCTCGGCTTCAATGTGCGCCGGGGCACCATGTACTACGCCCTGACCGCGGGTCACTGCACCCAGGGTGCGGGCACCTGGTACACGAACCAGGCCCACAGCGTCAAGATCGGTGCGACCGCCGGCTCCAGCTTCCCGGGCAACGACTACGGGATCATCCGCTACGACAACAAGGCCCTGGCGCACTCCGGTGCCGTCTACAGCCAGAACATCGTCGACGCGATCAACCCCGTCATCGGCTACAACGTGAAGCGGACCGGCTCCACCACCGGTACCCGCGCCGGCAAGGTGACCGGTCTCAACTTCACGGTCAACTACGGCGACGGCGACGTCGTCTACGGCCTGACCCGGACCAACGCCTGCGCCGAGCCCGGCGACAGCGGTGGCCCGTTCTACACCGGCACCCACGCCCTCGGCCTCACCTCCGGCGGCAGCGGTAACTGCACCACGGGCGGCACCACCTACTTCCAGCCCGTCAAGGAAGCGCTCGCCCGCTGGGGCGTCAGCGTCTACTAGGCCCTCGGTCTACTAGGCACACGCACCTGCGCCACAGCCCTGGACGTCCTCCCGCCTGTCGGGAGGGTGTCCAGGGCATCCGTGTTCCCAGGCCCGGACGGAGTACCTCGCGGTTTCCGGCCCGGCTGGTGTGGAAGGGTTGAGCGGCATGAGCGCCGACCCGGCCGGCACAGCCGACTCGACCGACCCCGACGACCCCGCCACCGCCTGGAAGCAGTGGCACGAGCACCGGGTGGCAGTCGTTTCCGCCCCCTACGGGCCGCTCTCGCTGACCGGCACCCACTGGCTCGCCGATTACCCGGAAGGTCGAATTCCGGCCGTTCCAGGGCACTGGTGCGCCACCGCCGCAGGGGTGACTCTGACCGCCGGGCCGGACGAGGGGATCACCCTGGACGGCGAGCCCCTCACCGGCGCCGCCGTACTCGCCGCCGACGAGGCCCCGCCCTCGCACTCCCGGCTCCGAACCGGCGACGTACGGCTCGTCGTGGTCCGGCGCGAAGGGGACTGGGCGGTACGCGTCTTCGACCCGGCGGCGCCGGGCCGCGCGGCCTTCACCGGGATCGAGGCCACCGCGTACGACCCGGCGTACGCGGTGCCGGGGCACTTCAGCCCGTACGCGCAGGACCGGACGGTCCAGGTCGAGAACGTGGACGGACGCGCGCGCGGGCTGGGCCTGGGCGGTGAGCTCGCCTTCGACTTCGGGGGCGCCCGGCACGCGCTGCGGGTCGCGGTGGACGAGGAGGACGGCAGCCTCTGGGCCGTCATCGGCGACGCCACCGGCGGCCGTTCCAGCTACCGGTTCCGCTTCCTCAAGCCCGGTACCCCGGCCGCCGACGGCTCGATCACCGTGGACCTCAACAGGGTCCAGCTGCCCCCGTGCGCCTTCGCGGACCACTTCGTCTGTCCCTTCCCCCCGCCCGGCAACACCCTGCCCTTCGGGATCGAGGCGGGCGAGCGGCGGCTGAAAGGCGCCCTTGCTAGCGGTATCTGACGCCAGGAGACTCCCGTCAGCGTCTCTCGGGGCTTGTCAGGGGCACGTCGAACGACTTCTCGTTCGCCGTGCCCCTGACCGCCCTCCACGGGCTCCGGCACCCCACTCCGGCCGGGCCTCCGATCCCCTCCGGGAGGACGACAAGTGACGATCAAGCGCATCATCCGTTCCAGGCTCTTCGCCGTGGCCACAGGCCTCGCCGCCGTGGCCGCCCTCGCGGCCCCCACGGCCGCGCACGCCGACGGGGGGTTCAGCGCCGACCGGCTGGCCTCCGCGGGCGCCTCGGTCCTGCGAGCCGACGTTGCCGGCACCGCCTGGCACACCGACCCCGCCACCGGCACCCTCGTGGTCACCGCCGACTCCACCGTCTCGGCGGCCGCCATCGCCAGAATCCGCAGCGAGGCCGGAACGAACGCGGCCGCGCTGCGCATCGAGCGCACCCCCGGCAAGCTGTCGAAGCTGGTCTCCGGCGGCGACGCCATCTACGCCTCCGGCTGGCGCTGCTCGGCCGGCTTCAACGTACGCAGCGGCACCACCTACTACATCCTGACCGCCGGCCACTGCACCGACGGCGCGGGCACCTGGTGGACCAACTCCTCCCACACCACCGTCATCGGCCCCACCGTGGGCTCTAGCTTCCCGACCAACGACTACGGACTCATCCGCTACGACAACACCTCCGTCACCCACCCCGGGACCGTCGGCAACCAGGACATCACCAGCGCCGTCAACGCCACCACCGGCATGTCGGTCACCCGCCGCGGCTCCACCACCGGCATCCACAGCGGCTCGGTGACCGGGCTCAACGCCACCGTGAACTACGGCGGCGGCGACATCGTCTACGGCATGATCAAGACCAATGTCTGCGCCGAGCCCGGTGACAGCGGCGGCCCGCTCTACTCGGGCACCCGCGCGGTCGGCCTCACCTCCGGCGGCAGCGGCAACTGCTCCTCGGGCGGCACCACGTACTTCCAGCCCGTCGTCGAGGCCCTGAACGCGTACGGGGTCAGCGTGTACTAGGCGGGCCCATGCGCCCCCGCCGCGCCCCTGGACGTCCTCCCGCCTTCTGGGAGGATGTCCAGGGGCGTTCGTGTCCACGGGGGGAGCGGGTTTCCGCATGAAGCGAATCGGCGTGACCGGGCACCGGTCGATTCCGGACGAGCTGCTCGGCCACGTGGAGGAAGGCCTACGGGCCGTACTGGAGGGCCACGAAGGGCCGCTGGAGGCCCTCTCCAGCCTCGCCGAGGGAGCGGACCAGCTGTTCGCCGCCATCGCGCTGGAATGCGGCGCCGACCTCACCGTGGTCATCCCCAGCGGGGACTACGAACAGGGCTTCGGGGACACCGGCGCGCTCGGCCGGTACCTGGGGCTCAAGCGCCGGGCCTCCCAGGAGGTCCGGATGGACTTCGCCCGCTCCACCGACGAGGCCTACTACGCGGCCGGCACCTACATCGCCGATTCCTGCGACCGCCTCGTCGCCGTCTGGGACGGCCTGCCCGCCCGCGGGCACGGCGGCACCGCCGAGATCGTCGCCTACGCCCGCGCGCTCGGAAAGCCGGTCACCGTGATCTGGCGGGAGGGCGTGACCCGGGGCTGAGGGCCACGCCACACACCGGCCGAATCGGGCTCAGCCCGCCGTCAACTGCTGTGCCGGGCAAGCCAGTCCGTGTGCTGCGGAGACACGTACCGCTCGGTCTCGTACACCGAGGCCGGCCACTGCGTCTCGGTGATCGTGGTCTGCATCACGACCATCATCGCGGAGAGATCCTGCTCGATCAGGGTGTGCGCCTCGATCAGCGGGTGGTGGCGCCGCACCTCGTTCCACGCGATCCCGGCCGTCGCCGCCGAGCTCAGCAGTCCGGTCAGGGCCGGCCCCGGACCCGAACCGAAGGCCCCGTAGAAGGCGAACAGCAGGGCCAGACAGGTCAGCAGCACGATCGACCACGACCACAGGGCCGTCGCCCGCCGGGACACCTCCGTCTTGCGCTGGTACCAGTTGCGCTGCTCGATCAGCCGGTCACGGACGTAGGTCTCCCGCCGCACCGGGTAGCCGAGCCCGCGCAGCCGGAACATCGCACCGGTGATCTCCCCGCCCTCCGGCACCAGGCCGGCGGTCCGCGGATCCTCCCAGCCCATCTTGCGCAGCTCGTTCAGCCCCGCCTCCAGCCGGGTCCGGTAGGTCTCCTCGACCCCCGGGACGTCGCTGCCGAAGGGCGCGCCGTGGACGGCGTACCGCCAGGCCAGCGACTTGATGAACTCCGCGGCGCTGCGGTTGAGCTGCCACTGAGGGCGGGCCCGGCGCCGGGTGGCCCGTATGCCCACGCCCAGCACCCCGGCGTAGGCGAGCACGCTGAGGAGCCCGAACAGGTGCATCGAGCCGAGCTTCGGGCCCTCGGGCAGGGCGGCGGCCCCGGCAGCCGCGACGAGCAGCATCAGCTGGGCGCGGGTGGCCTGGGTCGACTCCCGCTGCCGGGAGATCGCCGCCTGATCGGTGTGGTGGAAGAGGGCCGGCAGGTCCTCGTTGCGAAAGGTCTTGCTGTCACTCACAGCGAACCCCCCAGTCTGCTGTTTCTGCGTGTATCGGGGAGGTGCGGGGCGGCTCCCGGCGGGAGCCGCCCCCGCGGATCACACCGCCAGCGGCTCCAGGTCCCGGTGGACCCGGCGCTCGTCGCGGGCGTACCGCGTCAGCCCGTGGTCCTCGCCGAGCAGCCGCGTCAGCTCGGCCACCGCCTCGGACCGCACCCGGTTCGCCTCTTCCTTGCGGCCCATCATGTCCAGGCTGACCGCCATGTTGGAGGCGCTCGCCAGGGTCTCCGGGTGGTGCACGCCCAGCGCCTCGCGCAGCCGCATCACCGAGAGCCGCTCCAGCTCCAGGGCGCTCTCCGGATCGCCCAGGTCGGCACGGGCGTTGGCCAGGTTGAGGTTGGCGAAGATGGTGTGCGGGTGGTTGTCGCCCAGCACCTCGCCCATGTGGCGGATGGTCTGGCGCAGCATCGGTTCGGCGGTCTCCGCCGCCCCGGTGCCCCAGTGGAACACCGCGAGGTTGTTGACCGCCGCCAGGGTGTAAGGGTGCCGCTCGCCCGGCACCTTGACGTACTCGTCCACCACCTCCTGGGCCAGGTCCCGCGCCCCGCCCGGGTCCCCGGTCGCGAACAGGTCCGCGGCCAGGTTCAGTTCGCAGGCGAGGAGGTCCGGGTTGACCGAGGTGTACTTGGCCCGGTACCGGTTGCGGGTCGCCGTGGTCAGCCGCAGCGCGTCCTCCACGTCGCCCGCCCTGCGCAGCGAGACCGCCAGGTTCTTGGCCGCCGACAGGGTGCCGGGGAAGGCCCGGCCCAGGGTCCGCTTGTAGATCTCGTACGTCCGGCTCAGCAGTTGCACCGAGTCGTCGTACCGGCCCACCTCACGCAGGTCGCGCGCCAGGTTCTGCGCCGAGGACAGGGTGTACGGGTGGTCCGTGCCCAGCACTTCGGTACGCCGGTCGAAGACCTCCTGGTCGATCTCCCTGGCCCGGGCGTACTGCCCGATCATGCGCAGGTTCAGCGCCAGGTTGTTCGCGGCGGCCAGGGTGCGCGGGTGCGCCTCGTGGAAGATCTGCCCGAAGCCCTCGTGCGCGGCGTTGGCCAGTTCCATCGCCTCGCCGTAGCGGCCGAGGGCGCCCAGGTCCATCGCCAGACCACTGGTGGTCATGTACGTGTGCGGGTGCGAGGCGCCGAGCGCCGCCTGCTGGCGCTCCAGCGTGCCCTCGTCCAGCTCCATCGCCTCCATGAACCGGCCCTGCGAGCGCAGGATGTTGGAGAGGTGGAAGCGCAGGTAGAGGTACTGGAGGTCATCGCCGCCCAGGGTCTCGCGCCAGGTCTCGCGCAGCTCCTCGCCCAGCGCGTACGCGGCCTTGAAGTCACCGCGCTTCCAGAGGTAGCGGACGCGGTCGATCAGCAGCCGCCGGGTCTCCGGCTCCTTGCAGAACCGGGCCTCCGACGGGGTCAGGTGCGGCCAGATGGTGTTGAACCGCGGCCAGGTCTCCGGGTTGTCTATCGGCTCGTCGTCGTCCGGCCGGGCACCCGCCAGGATCCGGTGCACCGCGTGCCGGGCCTCGCGCTGCTCCTCCTCGGACAGTTGCGCCCGGATCACCGCCTGCACCAGGCGGTGCACCTGGATGCTGTTGCTGACCTGGTCGACCTTGGCCAGCGCGAACCGGCCGATCTCCCGGATGACGCGGCCGAGCACCAGCTTCTCCTGGAGGGAGGAGTCGTACGGCTTGAGGGCGTCGATCATCTCCTTGCTGTAGAGCAGGTTCGCCGAGATGGGCTCGGGTGCGAAGAAGGCGCACAGCTGGAGCAGCCGCACGGCCGCGGGGGAGCGGGACTGGAGCCGTTCTATGGAGACGTTCCAGGTGGCGGCCACCGGCTCCGGGTAGCCGGGCGGCTGGTTCAGCGCCAGCACGCGCGCGGCCTGCTGCGCCAGCTGCTCGATGTACGCGGACACCGGCGTCGCGGTCTCCGCGATCCAGGCGCCCGCCTGTTCGACGGCGAGCGGCAGGTCGCCGACCGCGACGGCCACCTGCTCGGCGTCGTCCTTGCTCAGTCCGGGGGCCCGGCGCTGGAGGTGCTCGATGGACTCCTCGCGCAGGAACACGTCCACCGGGAGGGCGTCGCCGTACTGGGACCAGGACTGGTTGCGGGAGGTGACGAGCACGTGCCCCGGGCCGCCCGGCGGAAAGTACCGCTTGAGCGTCTCGGGATCGTCGGCGTTGTCGAAGACCAGGAGCCAGCGCGAGGAGGGAACTCCGCGCCGCAGCAGGTCGATCGCCTCCTGGGAGGCCGCCGACATGTCCTCGCCGGTCTGCGCGCCGAGGCGTACGGCCAGTTCCGCGAGGGCGGCGACCACGTCGTCCGTCTGCTCCGAGGAGATCCACCACACCAGGTCGTAGTCGGCCATGAAGCGGTGCACGTACTCCAGCGCCACCTGGGTCTTGCCGACGCCGCCGAGGCCGTACAGGGTCTGCGGCTGCGGCAGTACCACGGCCATGCCGCCGCCGAGCTGGTCGCGCATCCGCTCCAGCACGATGGAGCGGCCGGTGAAACCGGGGTTGCGGGGCGGTGCGTTCCAGATCTTCGGGACCGTCCCGGGGAAGCGGGGGCCGGGCGCGGAGGCGCTGGCGACGGTGTCGGGCAGCGCCATCGGCCGTTCCACCGCGCGCAGCAGCGCGGTCGTGGCGTGCACCTCGTCGAGGCGGAACAGGTCCACGGGATTGCGGTCGATGTACGGGGTGGACAGGCGTACGTCGCCCACCCGCAGCGGCACCAGCTGGCGCCGGCCCCCGGTCGGGTCCTCGGCGGCGGCCCGTTCCCACACGTCTACCGCGCGGGCGGACTTGAGGTAGGCGCTGGAGAGCAGCACCACGGTCCGGGCTGCGGTGTCCACGCTGATCCCGGCTCCGCCCAGGGTGTCCCCGGCGGCGGTGGCCGGGGTGCGTTCGGCGGAGACGTCCCTCGGGACGACCCGGAAGCCGGCCCGGGTGAGCACCGATTCGATCCAGTCCGCCCACATGCGGTTCTCGGCGACGTAGGAGAGGAAGAGGTCCGCGGGCAGGGCGGGGCGGCGCCGGGTGAAGGCGTCGCGGATGCGCAGGCGCACCTCCTCGCCGATGGCGGGCATCGAGGTGACGTCGCCCTCGGTGACGACCGTGGTGAGCCGCTCGAAGGCGGAGAGCAGGGAGTTGGTGAGCCCGGCCTCGTCCCCGAAGGTGGCCAGGGTCTCCTCGTAGGCGTAGTAGGGGCGGTACGGGATCTCCACCGCGCCCCAGTAGGAGGTGAGGTCGTCCCCGACCAGGCCGCCCGGGAAGCGGTCGAACTTGATCCGGGCCAGGGCGCGGCCGGCGTCGGCCTTCTCCTTCTCGCCCTCGTCGATGCGCATCGGGACCGGGTAGATCTTGATGCCGCGGTCGTTGAACCGCTCGTCGATCTGCCGGGCCACGGAGGCGGCGCCGTCGATGGACTGGTCGGAGAGGGTGAAGCAGTCGACCAGGATGTCGGGCAGGTGGACGGTGCAGATGTCGGCTATGTCGGAGAGGCCGGTGCGGCTGTCGATCAGGACGTAGTCGTAGTTCAGCTTCATGTCCGCCCGTAAGGCGTCGAAGAAGAGACCGCCGCCGAGCCGGTCGTAGAAGTTGTCCCAGTCGAAGGTGGAGACGGTCGCCGAGTACTCGCGGTTCTGCCGGCCCGCCGAGACGAAGTCGAGGGTACCGCCGTCGGGGAACTCCCAGCCGAGGTTCTCGGGGGTGAGCGAGACGGCGTGCGGCTGGATCCGCGCGTAGTCCTTGTGCCAGTCGTCGGGGCGCTGCACCGGGCTGGTGGCCGCCCACGCGTACTCGCTGATCAGATCGATGACACCGGTGGTGGCGCCGAGGGTGGAGGGGTCCAGGAAGGGGTGGAAGAAGCGGTGCAGGCCGGGCGCTTCCAGGTCCCAGTCCACGGCGAGGACCCGCTTGCCGTTGGCGGCGAGGATCCAGGCGGTGTTGGCCAGCGCCATGGTGCGGCCCGTGCCGCCCTTGTACGAGTAGAAGGTGACGATGCGTCCCTCGCGGTGGTCGTCACTGCTGCTGTGCTGGCTGTCACGACTCTGGCTGTCACGACTCGATGTCATCCGCGTCCCCCCGGTCGTTGTCATTGGTGTGGTCGGCGCCGGCGCCGTACTCGTGTGCCGTTTCGCCCGCGGTGGGCGGGAAGGGGGCGGGCGGCGGGGCCGGCGGCCCGTTCATCCCCATCGGCCCGACCAGCCGGGGCCGTTCGGTGCCGGCCGCGGGGCTGCCGGCCGGTGGATAGACCTGGGCGTGTCTGAGGAACTGCTGGGCGGCGGCCTCCACCACCTGCGGCAGGATCTGCCCGAGCGTCTCCATGTTGGCCACGCCGTTGGCGGCGGCCCGGCAGGCGGCCCGGCCCTGGCTCATCTTGACGGGCATGGTGTCCTCGAGCCGGTGGGCCAACTCGCTCTCCTTCGCGCGGCTCTGGTGGTCGTACCGGTTCCACGGCACGACCACGTTGATCCACGGCCGGGACTCCTGGTCGAAGGCGGCGAGGCGTTGCCGGCGCTGCTCGTCCTCCACCGCCCACCGGTCCACGATGAGGATCTCGGGCCGGGTCGGCGGCTGCTTGGAGTCGAAGTGTCCGGCCTCTTCGTCGAACGACCCCACCGTCGTCTGGTAGTTGAGGTTGCGGACCAGGTCCTCGGCCACGTAGGCGATGGGCCGCTGGGAGACCGGGTGGTACGGGTTCCAGTCCAGCGCGCTGTCCCCGTAGTACTCGGGGCTGCGGCCCTCCGGCAGATCGTGCCGGGAAGCGGCGGCCACGGTGACGTGCAGGGTGCGGGTGGTGCTGCTCGGTGAGCCGAAGGCGCTGGGCACCAGCCGGTAGTCGAGCGGCCGGATCGGATCGAGCCGGACGGTCTCGGCGACCCGGACGATCCGTTTGGCGAGTTCGTACACGGCGCTCTCGTACTGCTCGGCGTAACCGCGCAGTTTGATCAGCCCGTACAGGCCGTCGGTGACGTACCGCTCTCCGAAGGTGTTGTGGTTGAACTGCAACCGCTCAGCTGGAAGCGGCAGTTGGGAAGGAGGCACCGGGACCCATAACGCGGGCACGATGGCATCGGCAGGCTGGTTGCTGAGCGCCACGTGGTGGATGGTGCGCTGCGCGAAGGCGAACCACTCCTTCCCGCACATTTCGCTGGCGAAGTAGCGCGGCGAGAACAGGGGGACGAAGACCCGGCAGGTGGCGAGTGCCGCCCCGAGCCGTTCCGACCAGCCCTCACCGCTGCGTATCTCCCGGTCCATGAAGCCGGCCTCGGCTCCCGCGGGCAGATTCGTCAGCGCCATGACATGGCTGCAGAGGTCGCGGAAAAGCCGCTCCACCCACATGTCCGGGTCCGGTCCTCCCGCCCCGAACCTCGGTGTATGCGCATAACTGAGAAAAAAGTACGGCTGCACTGATGCGGGCACACGACCCCCGTCCCGAAGATGCGAGCGAAGAAACATCATTCCGGAGCTGCTCCGCCACATCCCCTCATCGTTCAGTCAATCAGCGTCTGTTTTCGGTCATCCATTCAAGCGCGTGATCAACGGCATGCGGAAGGGCGAAGAGCACGGTCGATGCCCCGCCGATCCGTCCCCGGTGCAATTGGTCTTCCGGGAACGCCCTGCCGATCTCGGTGAAATCGCTGTCATCCAGCGCGATGTCCTCGTACGCGGTCCACCCTTCCCCCTTCGGCGCCCCCTCGTACTCGCCGGGATGCCCCCCCGGAAGCCCCGGAAGGTTCACCTTCACCACACACTCGTACATGCGCAAGGGGGGCTGCGGAATTAGATACTCCGCGAGATGGAAAGCAGTGCAAACGGAAAATCCCACATTGATCATGAGTACCTGCCATCCCTCCCCGCACATCTTTCCCAGAGGTGAATCCCCGCCCAAATGGCTGGTCAGCGGATGCTCCGCGCAAAGCGTCAGGGCACCTTCGCCGAGGGCGGCGAAAGAGGTCTGGGGGTGCCCGCTGCGCGCCGCCCCCGGGGCGGTACGGACCGCCTCGGCGAGGACGCCCATGCCGTGGCTCGGGGTGCGCGCCGGGTCGAATGCGGGCATCCGCGCGCGGAAGGCCCGTACCTCCTCCTCGGGAAGGCCCGAGATCCGGGCCAGGTGCGCGCTGGAGGTCTTGGAGTTCTCCGGGGTGAAGGCCGGCACCGCGAGGGCGCCGTGCGGGCCGACGGCCGCGAGGAGGGCGTCGCGCAACTCCTCGGCGCGCAGACCCGTGCCGCCCAGGGAGGCGTGTACGAGGAGCCGCATGCCGGGGCGGACGC